>NZ_JBBOYF010000003.1:0-3461 GCF_038007985.1 Streptococcus sp. FSL R7-0212 | reverse complement strand
TATTCTCTTTCTCCAACGAATCAATTTTCTCTAAATTATTATTAAATCTATCTGCCAAATCATTGTAATCACGCACTACCTCTTTGTATTTGCCTTTTACGTAATCAATTCTTTTTGGTAAATCTGTTTCTGCATATTTTTTTAGTTGCTCATTCGATTTATATAAATCTTCATAGCCTTGTATTAAAGCATTTAATTTACTTTCAGGGATAATCACATTTCCTGTTTTTCGTTCTTCATTTTTCGTAAATTCATGACGTAACTTACCAATTCCAATCGTTTCGCCACTTGGTACTTTGACCGTTTTCGTTTCGTCTTTTAAATCTAAACTTTCTTTGTTGATTGTTGGTGTTTTATCGTTCGATAACGCTAAAACTTCTGACTTTCGCTGTTCCAGCGTGGTAGTCATCTCTTTTAATTCGTCCTTTGCCTTTTTATATTCAGGCACCGTTAAATTTTTACGCTCTGAACCTTTTTCGCCACGTTCAAGCTCAAAACCACGCTCATTTAAATACTTTGGTAATTCGTCTTGTACCGCCTGTAAAGCTTGACGATTAAAAAGAGTCTTTGCTGATAACCGCTTTTCCGCATTGAAAGGCACAATACCTAAGTGCATATGCGGTGTTGTTTCGTCTAAGTGAACTTGAGCGTAGCGGATATTCTCATCACCAAATTTTTCAGCGAAGTAATCTTTCGACTGTTCGAAAAAGTCTTTAATTTCTTTATCGTCTTTATCTTTAAAAAATCGGTTGTCAGAAGTTATGATCCATTCGTTTATTAATACAGCATCTTTTCTGACAGCACGACTACTCGATTTGTTGTCGTTAATAAATTGCTGAATATCCGTTTTGTAATTGTCTGTGCGATTGACTAAGTCATAATTCAAATACGAGCGTTCCGTATCAATATCTTTGTTTGAATGATTGTCAGTTAACCGTTGATTATGATTACCTATGCCGACTAAATTGCCAGCTTTCATCTTCTGCATTCTCGCCACTACAAATGACATATAAACACTCCTAACTTCGGTACAGCTTCCATGTAAAGTATAACCCACTATACTTTACTTCGTAAAGGTGGGCTCGCCGAGGGGTCTTGCAGACGGCTCTGTCGGCTCTTTTGAGCCGAGTATCAGCGCACCCTTATGGTGCAATTAGCTGATAACTGTTTGACGATTTGCTGCCCTACTTTTCCAGTAGGTATGCAAACCTCAAACTAAAATAAAAACCCCCTTCGACTTTCGTCAGGGGGCTTTTATTATCTAATTTCATTTTTCTTTTTTAACCACATACCGTCAATCATCTTATTAATCGCTAACGTGTTGTAGTTAATCGCTACGTCAAACCAATCATCAGAATGTTTAATACAAATCATCAAGAAATCAGCATAATTATCAATCTCATTATCGTAAATATAAGTAACAATCTCTTTCATAACTGTAAGTTTACTTGTTTTATTCAATTCAAAATAACTCTCCACATCAGCACCACAATGCCCAACAATATCATCTCTAGAATAAGGGTATTTTTCAGGATTATCTAGGTGTATAAAATACCTAACCATTCCACGTCCTGAACCAACCTTTTGAGGTGCTGGTACATTTAAAGGCTCAATAATTTTTTCAACTGCTTTTTGCGTAATTGGTCCATCCGCTGATAACATTACATGCCAATGTGGCTTTTTGATCGTGCCATCAGGATTAAAATCTTTGTCATGTAATGGACTTTCAATCCACCGAATATGCGTATCATCTAAAATTTCTCGCCAGTTTTCTGGTGCACTCTCTGGATACACGATAAATGCCCAGTCTCTGCCTTTTATAATCTTTTCACTCATGTTATAATAACCTCACAATCAAGTAGACAAATACATTATTTTTTTACTAAAGCTCCTTTTGCAGAAGGGGCTTTTTTTATCTAAAAATTCCTTTTTCATTAGCTTGTTGAACTAAAAAAGTAATCAAGCCTGACTTTGTCATTCCATACTTCTTAGACATTTCACTTATTTTTTCATCTGTGTCTTTTGTCACTGACAAAGTAATATTTTTCTTCTTCTCCTTTTCGCTCATTTTTCAACCCCCTAAATCCTATATTTCATGCGAAACTACCTTTATTATATTCAAACCCCACATATTTGTAAATAGTTTTAAATATGGTTTTTAAAAAAATATCAAAAATCTACATCAAAAATTAGCTAAAACCTTGTTATAACAACGTTCTGCGAAACTGCACATAGCACATTGAACTCCTGGGGGGTGTCGTAGTACCCCCCAGAAGTTGGTCGATTTTTTTCAAAATCTCCCCCAGAGTTTTTTGTTTTCAACCTTTTTTAACAAAAAACATCTAAAAACACTGTTATATCAGCATTTATTTAGTTATTATAAAAATGTAGTTGTTTCTATATAGTATCAAGACAAGAAGAAACTCGTTTTCAACTCGTTTCAAATTCCCAAGTTAGGAGGGATAAAATGAAAAATAATAATGTAACAGAAAAAGATTTATTTTATATTTTAGATTTATTTGAACACATGAAAGTAACTTATTGGTTAGATGGTGGCTGGGGGGTAGATGTATTAACTGGAAAACAACAAAGAGAACACAGAGATATAGATATAGATTTTGACGCTCAACACACTCAAAAAGTTATACAAAAATTAGAAGATATCGGATACAAAATAGAAGTTGATTGGATGCCTTCACGTATGGAACTCAAGCATGAAGAATATGGGTATTTAGATATTCATCCTATAAATCTAAATGATGATGGATCAATTACCCAAGCAAACCCAGAAGGTGGTAATTATGTTTTCCAAAATGACTGGTTTTCAGAAACTAATTACAAAGGTCGAAAAATACCATGTATTTCAAAAGAAGCTCAACTTCTTTTTCATTCTGGTTATGATTTAACAGAAAAAGACCATTTTGATATAAAAAATTTAAAATCAATAACATAATTGCTTTATTGACGTTGAGCCTCGGAACCCTTTTAAAAACCGTGGGCTTCCGCCCACACCTGACAAACGCAATGCGTTTGATCATGCCTCTGAAAAGTGAGTAAACAGTCATACCTGTTGGCTTTTCTGTCGGTTTACAAAAGCTAAATGACAACAAAAAAAGCTGCAAGGGTAAATGCACTCACTACGTTCGCCCTTGCTGCTTTTTCTATTGCCATTTTTAACGCTTATGCCGACGAAAAGACCAAACAGGTGTAAATATACTCGAATTGATTTAAAACGCCTTAAAACGCAAATATGAGCTTCTAACGACTTAATTCATCTCTATCTCGTGTTCGAGTTTCATTTCTATGAATTTTTTCAAACTCTCCACCTTTTACAAACTCTTTAATTTCACTCACAAGGTTATTCATGAGCTTTTCAGCTTGTCTAACAGTTGCACCAAGGGTATTTTCCATAAACTGATTAAAACCTCTGTAAATGCCCTTAATTTCGTTTTTAAGCGATT
>NZ_JBBOYF010000002.1:0-14760 GCF_038007985.1 Streptococcus sp. FSL R7-0212 | reverse complement strand
CTATTTTTTCTTGGTAGTCCCGAAACTCTTTATTGACCTCTTGACGGACTAAGCGGTCTAGTTCTGGAACGTTACTGAAATCAATTTTGCCATTTTTATAAGCATTTAATACTTGAACAACGAGTTGTTCATCTTTATTCATCGACTCATCCCCCGATCATGATCTTTTGTTGGTTTCTTTTCGGACTGTACGTCTCTATTCGCTTGTTTTTCTAGGCTTTTCTGTTGTTCTTGCTCGTAATTTTTCATGTCCTTTGAAAAGCGACGTTCAAAATCATCGAGGATTTTCTCTTTTGTTTGCTTTAATTTTCTTGTAACGCGTTGAGTAAGTTCTGGTACTCGTCCTGCAAACTGTTTGATTGTGTCAATAAATCGATTAATTGTTGATTCTCGCTTGAGAGCTTCTGATTTTCTTGGTTCAATTGCTTGTTCAAGGCTAACAATTTCTGATTCTCTTTGTTGAGTGTCTCGCTCAAGCGGAGTAATCGCTGGTTCTCCTTGTTCAACAGCGCTAAATTCGTTTTGTCTTGCTCGGTTTTCCAACTCATGTAAAATGGTCTCCCTTCCAAAATCAGAACCCAATCGGGTCTCTCGTGCTCGTCTTTGCTTGTTATTGGCGTCTAAAAAGGCGTATGAGAACGTTTGGCCTCTTTCTGATAGAATTACACCATTATCGGATAAGCGCTCTTTAAACGTCTCATATGAGCTCACAGAGACATCTTGAAGCGATTTATTGATTCTTTCTCTCAAATCATCCATGTAAGAATACTCATTTTTGGCGATTAGTTCTTTTTCTGTCTCTGTTTGGCACTCTTTTGGTGGCTCTAAAATGTGCCAGTTTTCTCGAGAAGCGAGTCGATCATTCATTTCTCGTGCTCGTTGAACGCTTTCTCCTTTTTGTTCTCTTAATTTCTTTCCTGTCTCTAAATTGACCTTATTGACAATGATGTGGTTGTGTAAGACGTGATTTTTTCCGTCTAAATGCGTATAAACAGCGCTTTGATGGTTAGGATAAAGGTTTTCTGCTAACTCAACGCCTAAATCGTTGGCTTTTTGCCAGTCTTTTTGAACTTTCGGATTCAGTTCATCTAAGGCGAAAGATTGGGTAATACGCAAGACTTGATTGGATTCTTTGGTTTGGTTATGAAGTTGTCGAACGACATCAAATTGTTCTTTGGCGATAAAGGGATCAATCCCGTTGGTTCCACCCACGGCAACTGCCCGACAATTTGTCAGCTCCACAGGACGTTCCAATTGATGGTCTTGTAGCCACTGTTCAGTTTTTTCATGCATGGGTCTGTCTTGACCTAAAGCATAATTAATGGCGCTCGCTGCACTTGCGCCATTGCTTATTTTTGCAATTGTTGCCATAACTCTTTATACCCCTTTTGAGCTTGAGCGAGTACTCCGTATGTATAGCGTAAAGCCTCGATCAGCTCTTTATCTTGGTTGTCCATTCGATCGAATTGATTCAGTTTCTTGGCGATTTGATTTAAATTGGTTCCTTGTTTTGAGAGTTCTAGCAATAAAGCTTTCGCTTGGTCATGTTCGAGATAAGGTTTTTTTAAATGAGATTTTTGTGCTAATTTTTTCGCATAGAGATTCGGAGAGAGTCCATATGTTTCTCCTGAAATTTTCAGCTTATTGTATTGTTCTTCAGATAATCTAAATTGAATGTACTTTGTTTGATTTTGTGATACTTCTTTCTGATCCATAAATAGCCTCCTCAAAGATAAAATGCCCCAGCGCTCATTCCTCAATCGCCCTTTGTCATTGATTTTGTAATAAGCATTGCGCCCTATTCGGTTACAATCATTATAACAAAATAGACCATATAAAACCATAAATACTGCAAGCTATCACATTGTAATACAAAGCACTTCGTTCTTGTATTACAATGTGGCTTGAAAAGGGGGAAGTTTCACTTTCCCCTTTTATCCCCTTTGGAATGTGTCGATTTGCTTTACGCAAACGCCACCTACCCATTTTATAAAAATAAAATGGGCAAAAGATCTTTCTTTTTGTCATACAAAAAGAAGAAAAAAAAGAGACGATTTTCTTCTTCCGAAAGCGTCCCTCTTTTTTCTAAAACCATGGATGAACGAACAAAAAATCTCTCGTATTTTGTTTGTTCATCCACTAAAAATATGCGAACAGTATGGCTTCATTCAATCCTGTTCTTACAAGTCAAAAGCATCGAATCATCCTTGGACGATTCAACAAAAAAAGTAGTCGTTTTTGGACGACTACTAAGTTCTAAACATTCATTACCCAAAATCAATTTGGTCTAACATCGTTTCTCGACTAGCTTGATCTAATCCAAGATATGTTAAAGTCATTGCTTGCTGATTATAATACACTTGAAAATTTTCTTGACGCACTTCCAAACCATTCGTTAATTCCGGTTTATTCCTGGTTCTACGTAAAACGGCTTCAATTCTTTTCAATAAAACAAGTGGTGAAAATGGTTTGATGATATAGTCATCAGCCAGACGATTAAATGCTTCAAGCTGATTGCTTTCATCCCCTAAAGCCGTCAACATGATGGTTGCACATTGCGGTTGTGTTTGAGTAATAACTTCCAATACTTCTAAACCTGATACAAAAGGAACCATAATATCTAGAATCGCTACATCATACTTTTTTTGTGTTAATGTCACTAGAGCTTCCTGCCCATCAACAGCTAAATCGACTTCATAATCTTGCAACAACAAATATTCACATACAACTTCGCGAATGACACGATCGTCTTCTAAATATAAAATATGAGCCATTCCGTTGCCTCCTCTATCTTTAGTAAACACTATGGATATGAATTTCATATGAATGCAAAAAATCATGCACCCCATTGGTACATGATAGTTATCTTTTTTGGCGCATGGATTGAATATGCTTCAAGCTAGAATCTTGTTTAAAACGCTGATATTCCTCTGATTCCATTGGATAAATCGCCATTTTTTCTTCATGATTAAAATGAACACCCCAGCCATATTGCTTTACTAAGGGAGATGCTCGAAAACAAGGCTGTCCTTTTGAAAAAAATTCTTCTTTGGAAATGCCTTTATGGGCAGCAGTTGTGGTATACAAGACTTCATCAGACGTGAGTTGATAGGGTTGATTAATCAACAACTCATATTGCTTTCGAGCAATCGTTTTTTGTTTTCTTTCTGGAGGGATACCGGCTGTTGTGATGGGACTATTTTGAGGAATTTCAATAAAGGTATCTCTATAATTTGTGGTATGAACTTTCATCGAAAACATCCTTTCTCACTTTTTTCTATTATAACAAAATTTTGTGCAAACAAAACGATCATCCAACAAGTTCATCTGATGCGCTGGGTTTTCTCGGAATGACATAAAAATCCCTCCCTTTGGGAGCATTATACCGCTCTCAAAGGGAGGAAGAAAGAAATTTAGTTTACTTTTGACACCCGAATCAATCCTTAAGACAAGTTCAAAGAAGAAAAATAAAAAAGGACAGAGTAATAAATCTGCTCTATCCTTTTTATATCAATACTTATAACAGTTTTAGTGGGTTTTACATAATTGAAGTTAATACAAATTGGATTATATTATATATCTGTAAATTCATTTAACATCTTCTATAAAATTTTTAATTGCTTGTGAAACTGCATCTCCATGTCCCGTTATTAAATGTCCTCCAGTTTCAAAAATAGCACTTTGAGCATTTGTTAATTTAATAAATTTATCCATATTCTCGTATTTTGTCATGGGATCATCTTTAGCATGAAGGACTAAAATAGGTGCTTTTATTTTTTTGATTTCATAATTCTCAAAATTAATATCCATATCTATATTCGTTATTTTCCCATCAATTTCTATCCCTTTTTTACGAGGACTTACTGGTAGCATGGTATTATAAATAGTTTTATCTATTTCTGAGCCAAACATTGATTTAAAAATAAACCCAAAATATTTTGTAGAAAACCACATTGGAAAGTCATTAACAAGAAATTTAGGTGGTCCTGTCATTCCCTCTATTTCATCCTTTGTTTTTTTTACATTAGGAACTGCAGATGAAAGTAAAATTAAACCTTTAACTCGTTTGGGATAATCGATTGCAAATTTAATGCCTGATGCACTTCCAGCAGAAGTTGTAATAATATATGTCTTTTCAATTCCAAGTTGATCTAATAAGTTTAAAAAAGCTTTCGCTTGATTTCCTGGTGTTGGTTTTACTGGTAAATCAGATCCAGGGTAACCAAATCGTGATGGTCCTATTTTCCTATAGTTATCTTCTACAAAGCTTTTTAAAGAGTTATAAGCTTGATCATATCCTCCAAAAATACCATGGGATATTAGTATTGCCTCTCCAATACCTTCATCCATATAAGTCATCTTACCGAATTCAGTACTAATTTTATTAGTTTTATAATTATTAAGTCTATCATATGAATTTCTTATATCTTTATTATATTGGATAATTATAATAAAAACTAATAAGACAAAAGCACCTAAAATATATATTCCAATATGTACTTGACTGATTTTAATCATTTCCACCTCTTTTTCTCTAATCATATTCTCACCAGTTTTACTCAATTCTTAATGTGACAAACTCAGTTTCTGCTTTATAAATACATGAAATTGCTTAAAATAGTCTATCAATAATCTTGTTTTATCAATGTTGAATTTATTTGAATTGTCTACAGATTAACTACTTATTGACAAAACAATGCTTAGATAGCTATACTTCATTCAAACGTTCGTTTGAATGGGGGTGGTTAAATTAATGAACGCAGAAGTATGTACAACTAACAGTATACATAAAGAAAAAGTAGCTAGTGTTAAAAACAATTTAAAAGATAAAGACCTTTCAACTTTACTTATATTAGGAAAATGTTTTAGCGATTCTTCTAGGATTAAAATTTTTTATACTTTAGAAACTTATAAGGAGATGTGCGTTTGTGATTTAGCGGCGATACTTAATGCTAGTATTGCTACAACGTCACACCATTTACGTTTTTTGAAAAAGAACGAAATAGCAAAATCACGTCAAGATGGAAAAGTAGTTTATTATTCTTTAGCGAATGAAGAGATACTTTCCGCTGTGCAGGATTTTCTAAAGTTGTCAGAAAATAGATCTATGAAAATTTAGTTTGGAGGAAGTTATTTTGTTACAAAGTATTTTATCAGCTCTCGCTGTTTACGTTTCTACCAGCATTGATTATTTATTTATCTTGCTGATTATTTTTTCTCAAAGTCATACAAAAAAAGGGCTCCGTCAGATTTTTTGGGGTCAATATCTAGGAACAGGTATCTTAGTAGCCGTAAGTTTATTTGCAGCATATGTGCTGAATTTCATTCCGCAAGATTGGATCATTGGGCTTCTCGGTCTAATTCCGATTTTCTTAGGAATCAGAGTGGCATTGGTTGGCGAAGAGGAGGAAGAAGAAGAGGAAGTCGTTGAAAAGCTTGAATCAAGAGGAACAAACCGCTTCTTTTGGACCGTTGCCTTAATAACAATTGCTTCTGGTGGCGATAACTTAGGGATTTATATTCCTTACTTTGCCTCGTTATCTTTTTCAGAGATTGTCACCGCTCTAATCGTATTTGCTATTTCTGTTGCGGTTCTTTGCTATATCAGTTACAAATTAGCCAAGATTTCTTTTGTTTCCGAAACCTTAGAAAAATATGAACGAATCCTTGTTCCTATAGTGTTTATTGGCTTAGGAATTTATATTTTGATAGAAAATGGGACGATTCAAACACTATTAAATTTTATATAAACAACTACGATAGTGAAGTTCAAATAAAAAAAGACAGCGAGATTTTAACTCGCTGTCTTTTTTTATTTGAACTAATGAATTGTAAAATCATTTTAACCTTGTAGTTTGTCTTTATTTTTCTTTTTCTTGTTCTTCGATATGAGTTGAAACTTGCTCAAGAATACTAAAAATATGAAGATCGTCAAGGCTATAAATCATATTTTTACCAGATCTTTTTGATTTTACTAATCTTGAAGTCTTTAAAGTTTTTAACTGGTGAGAAATTGCTGATTGTTCCATACTCAAAGAATGCGCAATAGCTCCAACGCTAAGTTCTTCTTTCTGCAGAAGAAATAAAATTGAAAGTCGGGTAGGGTCACTGATCATTTTAAATATTTTACTTACCTCTTGGATAGATTCATTTTTTAATGGAGAAGTTGATAATGAATTCATAAGAATTTCTCTCCTTCATATGTTTGTTTATTCACATTTAGATTATCATAATATTTTTATAAAGCAAGATTTTTTGTATAAGGGTAGCTATTTTAGAGTCCTATTTTTTTTATCACCTAAATAAGATAACTATTTTTTTGACAAATTAGATAGAGCGATATAAAATGAATATATAGACATATGAATGTTCGTTCAAACGTAATTCGTAAGCATTACGATTTCTAAAAAAAAGTTTTATTAAGAAAGGTGATAGAAATGAAAGAGATTCAAGAGCAACACTCACACGAAAATAATAGTCACGATCATGGGAAAATGCCAATTATTTTGTACTTTATTGGTTTAGCATTGTCGCTCATTGCGTTATTTGTAAACGGAGAAAATAATTTAATCCAAAACACTTTGTTTTCAATTGCTTCAATTAGTGCTGGTTATCATGTCATTATTCTTGAAGGAATTGGAGAAACGATTGAAAACTCAAAAAGACAACACAAATTTACCCCTAATTCTCATATTTTAATGGGAATAGCTGCAATAGGTGCTTCTCTGATAGGAAATTTTTGGGAAGGAACGTTATTGGTTCTTATTTTCTCTGGAGCACATTTTCTTGAAGATTATGCTGAAGGAAGAAGTAAAAGAGAAATTACCAAGTTATTAGAAATGAATCCAACAACAGCTAGGCTAATCATGCAAGATGGCAATACAACAATCGTTAATGTTAGTGAGTTGAAAGTAGGAGATCAACTTCAAGTGTTAAACGGTGACCAAGTACCGATTGACGGAGTAATAGTATCAGGCTCTACTTCGATTGACGAATCTTCTATTAATGGTGAGAGTATACCTAAAGAGAAATCAAAGGGAGACGGAGTTTTTGGGAGTACAATTAATGGAACGGGTACCTTTACTATGGAAGTCACAAAAGAAACTAACGATACTGTCTTTTCAAAGATTTTACAACTAGTGAATCAAAATCAAGAGAATCAAACAAAAGCGTCTAGTATTATCCAAAAGTTTGAGCCTAAGTATGTTAAATTTGTTTTAATTGCAATCCCACTCTTCATTTTACTTGCTCCTATGCTGTTTGATTTGACATGGTCACAAAGTATTTATAGAGGATTAGTCCTTTTAGTCGCAGCTTCTCCGTGTGCTTTAGCAGCAGCTACCGTATCCGTAACATTGTCAGCCACTTCTAATCTAGCAAAAAGAGGCGTACTTTCAAAAGGAAGTGCCTATTTGTCCCAATTAGCGGATATTCAAGCCATTGCCTTTGATAAAACAGGAACATTAACTAAAGGGAAACCGGAAGTAACCAATTATTACTTTTCTGATTCTGTGAACGAGGAAAATATGATTGATATCGTAGTGGCTCTTGAAAAAGAATCAAATCACCCGTTAGCAAGTGCTATTTTAGACAAGTTTGAACCAAAAAATAAACTAGCTATTGAAGTGGAAAATCAGATTGGAAAAGGTTTAATAGGCGATTATAACGAAAACACTTATCGTATAGGTAAACCAACTTCTTTTGAGGCTGTATCGGATGACTATACACGTTTGAATAAAGAATGGGCTTCAGAAGGTAATACGGTTGTATATGTATCAGAAAATGAAAAAGTAATCGGCCTGATAGCATTAATGGATATTCCAAGTGAACATGCGAAAGCAACTATAGATTACTTTAAGAAGTGTGGTATCCATACCACTTTAATTACTGGGGATTCTGAAATGACAGGGCAAGCTGTTGGTAAACAATTAGGAGTAGATCAAGTAATTGCAAACGTCATGCCAGAAGATAAATCTAACATTATCAATGAACAAAAAGAAACCTATGGTATAACCGCTATGGTGGGAGATGGTATAAACGACGCACCTGCTCTTGTGAAGGCAGATGTTGGAATTGCTATGGGAGAAGGTACGGATGTTGCAGTAGATGTATCTGATCTAGTATTAATGAAAAATGATTTGTCTAAATTGGTAAAAGCTCATGAAATTTCTTTAAAAATGAATCGAGTTATTTGGCAAAATATTATTTTCTCAATGGTAGTTGTCGCTTTTCTAATTACCGTAAGCTTAGTAGGATTAACGGATATAGCCATTAGTGTGATTGTTCATGAAGGAAGTACCTTAGTCGTGATATTAAATGGTCTTCGATTATTAAAGTCTAAATAAATACATGAAATTGGATAAAATCGTGTATCCAGAATCCTATATCTATAGGGTTCTTTTTTTATACCGGTGTCCAATACATGATTTCGTGGTATAATGAACGAAATCATGTATCTGTTTTGTGAGAGGAGAGACCATTTCAATGAGTTATAATGTACAACCATTACGAACGCAGCAAGAAATCAACGACTTTTTATTCTGTTTGAGACGCAACAAAAATGCCGAACGCGACGTTTTTTTGTTTTTGATCGGCATTAACAGCGGTTTGCGCATGTCTGATATCGTGAAATTAAAGAAAAAAGACGTGATTTCCTCGAAAAACCCACGTATTGTGGAGCAAAAAACCGGGAAAACACGCATTTTATATTTAAGTAGCCTGCAGGAGTTGATCCAGGACTACACGAAAGACTTGGAGCCAGAGGATTATTTGTTTCCCAGTACCAAAGGGGGCCATGTAGAAGTCAATACAGTCTATCAGATGTTTCAAAAGGTCGCTAAGCTGTTAGGAAGAGACGATATTGGGACGCACACGCTGCGGAAAACGTTTGGGTATCATTATTACAAAAAGACCAAAGATGTGGCCACGTTAATGGAAATATTTGGTCATAGCAGTGAGAAAATTACTAAACGCTATATCGGAATTAATGAAGACGAGATTAGCGAAACATTGTTGAACTTCCGTTTAGGTTTCTAACTTTAAGACAATATTTTCAAGAATTCATTGTTTTTTGATATCTAGATAAATTCACGAAAAAAGTATCTAAGATAGCATAGATATCTTAGATACTTTGATTATTTCTAAAATTTCCACCACTTCTAAGGTTAATTTTTGATTGGTTCGCTTGATTTCAGCGTTTAACTGCTTAAAGACTTGGTCCATGGTCTCGGTTATGGTCTGATTGATCTCGCTTAATTGGTGGTTGTTCTGGTTCATTTCGTGTTGAATTTTCGCGATTTCGGTTTTGTTTTGGTCTAAAAGATCGTTTAGGATCGTTTTCAGGTGTTTCAAGGATTTGTTGTCGGCTAGCCGACTTCTGATACATTTTTTTAAGCACAAAAACCACCCAATTTTGGAGTGGTGTGTAAGTGCGCATTGTCATGAACATTGTCATGAAAAATGGCACGCAATTTCATCACTTTTTAAAGTGATGTGTAAGTGCGCATAGTTCGAAAAATCGAACTATGATTTATTTTTGCTGTTGTATTTATTTTTCATCTTTTGGGTTTTGGTTTTGTTTTTTATTGCTATTGGAGTTTATTTGCTTTTTAAGGGCTCTATTTTTCGTTCTACGGCATTTTTATAATTTGCCAATATAATTTATCGATTTTTTATTAAAACGTCTCAAAATCGTTTCTGAGACGTTTTAGCGTTTATTTCGGTCGGAGGAGGCCCAAGGGAGTTTGAGGGAATGAAATTCCCTCATGGTTTTAAAATTGCTTGCAATTTTGCCGAGCGGTAGCGCTGGAAAATTTTTGAAAAAAATTTGGAATTTGGAAAAATGGGGGGGTATACGACCAGCACGAAAACTATCAAGTAGTGTATCCTGCACCATTTGTAAGATATTTGAATCTTTGATAGGTAAAACAATCTGTTGAACCATATATCATATATTCCTTTCAAAAAAATAAGTAAATAATTAAATTATTTATTTATTTTCTTGTCGGTGTCTCATTTCTGCACATCCGCTTGTAGCAAGGGTTTCATCTGTTATTTTTTTGAAAACAACTTTTTAATTGCTCCCAGTTTACGATAAGAAAACAAACAGGGATAAAAATGAACATGATTGCTAGTAAAAGCATGCCTACCATCCCAAATAATCCCTCCATCTTTGGTTCTATTATATTAAAAAAACATAAAAACAACCCCTATTACCTGTCCAATAGATAACGGGGGTTGTTTTAATAGCGTTGTATAGAGGTTATTATCTAATTATAGACCCTAAACAAACATCTTTTGTAAAAAGCCTTTTTTCTGTTCTTTCAACAAATCTAACTTATGTTGATGAAGAGCGATAGTATCGTCTAATTGTTTAAAGAACGATCCGATTTGTTGTTGTTCTTCTGCTGATTTTGGGATAGTTAACAACGTATTAAAAAAATCATTAGGAGAGATATTTAACAAACCATGATTACGTGCCCCTTCCGCCGCATTTTTAGAAACTTCCCTATACCACCTTGTCGTCTCATAATAGGAAACTAGAAACTGTGAGTTAATAGCAGTTGGCTTAAATACAATGTAAAGGGTTGATAGCACACCCATTTCATACTTATCTAGACGTTTAATAGCTCCCCATGGATATCCATTTGAATAACTTTTATTATAGGCAAATTCACCATTTTTAACTAAAAAATATCCTGTAACATCACGGCTAGCAACTTGTTTATTAAAATAATCATTTTGATCCACTAAACCATCTTGTGCTGATATAGTAAGAGGAAGAGTCGATTCATTATTTTTATTCTTTCTAGTAACACGTTCTGCAATACTGGACAACTTACGATCTTCCCAATCGTCAGCAAACCCCGCAAATCGCAATTCAGGAACTTTGGCACCATTTTTAGGGAACATTTTTTGCAAGTAGCCTTTTTTCTGTTCTTTCAACAAATCTAACTTACGCTGATGAAGAGCGATAGTTTCATCTAACTGTTGGAAGAATGAGCCGATTTTTCGTTGTTCTTCATAACTGGGAACACTTATTTCAAAGGTAGAGTATTCTTTTGCATTTACCCCAGGTTGTCCTGAACGTTGTGAGGTAACTCGAATAAAATTTTCGTAAGAACTTGTGAGTGTATGTTGAAATACAAAATTTGAGTCGACTCCAGATTTTATTCTAGCTCTTATTAAGAACCCTGCATAGTAGACTAATCCATCAGAATCAGCGTATATATAACTTTTTCCAACACTTGCACCAGTACGAGCAAATAAAATATCGCCATTTTTTAATTTATAGTTATCTGCCGAACTTAAGTCTATATCTGGAGAAGTTAAAGATTGACTATTAAATTTTCGACTTGAATCGTCTATATCTGTAATGCGGATATATTTATGGGTTCCATCAAAGCTTTTAGCTGATGCATTAAGTCCATATTCGAAACTAGTAGCTAAATCTCCCAACTTACGCTCTTCCCAATCATCCGTAAATCCCGGAAACCTTAATTCTGGAACTTTCTTTTTAACTGAATCATCTATTTTCGCCATAGTCCCCACCACTTTCTAGGTGCTTTCTTTGGTTCTTCCGCCACGCTTTCTACTTCCTGTGGTTGTTTGCTACTCACTTGCTCCACTTTTGTATCTTGTGTAGGCATTTTAAGAGCTTTTAAGTCATTGATTTCTGACTTATACTCATCAAGTAACTTTTTATCCTGCAATGCTAGGCGTTGCTGTTGGTCTAAGAGGTTTTGAGTTTGTTTTTGTGCTTCCACTAAACTTTTTATTTGTTCGTCTTTTGTTTTTAGTTGCTCCAGTAAAACATTATTTATAGATATTTCTTTATCTTTTTTTGGTCGATTTTTAGTCGGTTCTTTAGTCGATTTTTGGTCGTTATTTGGTCGATTTTTAGTTAGCCTATTTTTTATAAACCTTTGTTCTTCAAGGTTTAAGACAATAGCACCACTAGAGTTTTTTAGTCGATTTTTAGTCGGCAAAAACTTTACGTGATATTGTATTGTTTGCTTTATAAACCCTAACTCCTCAGCAAGTTCTTTTATGGTTTTTAAATCTTCACTCATGCTTTACCCTCTATTTTTTTCAATAGGTCTGCCATATTTTCTATCTCACTTCCTCTAACTGTTGGGAGGTATTGTTCAATCGCTTTTTTAAGGTATTTAGCAATATTCCGTTTTGAATAGGCTTCTTGTTTAGCAGCCACATAAGACAAGTGGTCTTTGACACCATTCAAGCCTCGTAATTCTTTCAGTTCGTCATAGAGAGGGTACACGTGCGCCTGCAATCCTGCCATAAGTGACGTATCGGTCATTTCATAAGAATTTAGAAGCATATTATCGAGTAATAGCTTAGTATATTTATTTTTCATTGCTTCAATAGCTAGCCTATCTTCTGTTTCTTCTTTCTTTGCTTGTTCTGCTTGATACATTTTATCATTGAGTTTGTAACTATTATCGTCTGCACACCGTTTCTTCTCGATATGAAAGACAATAGAGTCAATGCTCCGTCCTTTTTTGACTTTGTCATAGGACACCTTAAAAGTCGTATTATCGTTGATTTCTTTTAAGGGAATATCTAATATTTTTTTAGTAAAATTGGTAAATCGCTGATATTCATTGACGGTATCAGTCATTATCCTTAGTTCTTTAACCGATATTGAGGGATTGCGGTAGCTTTCTACTTGTTCGGCTCTCCGTCCGCCCTTGACACTGTAATGCTCATATTGGTTATAATTCATGGATAACCAACGATATAAGATAATGCTGTACTTGCTATTCAATTCAGAAATTTCTGACAAAGCGTGTTGTGTAAAATTCTTTTTAAGATTGATTAAGTAAGGCATAATTTCACGATGAAATTCAATTTTTACTTCATCATGATAATCTGTCCATTCCACGTAAGGGATAGGAACAATGCTTTTAAATTTAAACCCCTTGCCTGCTTCTTCCTTAATTTCAAAATAGGCTTCTTTTTGCATAGCTCGTACTGCTTGTTTAAAGCGACTATGCTTGTCATTGTCGGATACCTTAAAAAAAGCAAAAAGGTCAGCCTTTGAAAGATAGACGGTATTGTCTTTGGGTGGTTCTTCGGTATTGATACAAGATACCGCCAACTCAAACATTTTTAAGGGCGTTTTATCCATTTTAGCGATTGATGTTATCAAGCTGTTATGCTCGACGACTTTACGTTTTGAGAGTTCGTTCAAGGTTAGCACCTGCTTTTGATTTTTTGCTTTTTCTGTTATACTAGACATATAAAATACGCTCCTTTGCGTGTTTGAAATAGGCATAGAGAAAGTCATTTTGCCGTGAATTTTCTCTATGCTTTTATTATATCATTTTATAGCTACTTTCTCAATGTTTTAGTAGCTATATACACAGTTTTTAGTAGCTATATACACAGTTTTTAGTAGCTATATACACAGTTTTTAGTAGCTATAAAAATCTGGAAAGCCTTATTCTGACTGACTTTTTCTCCACGCAAAAGAACAAAAGATTAAAATATATAAGATAAATGTAATATAGGCTTCGCCTATTTTTATTTTTTTCAAAAATTTAAAACCAAAGGTCAAAATCATCCAAAAAAAGAAACAGACTGCTCAATATAAAACTTGAGCAGTCTGTTTCTTTAAATCGTGTTTATACGTGTTTATAGATCTTCTGTTTTAATTTCGTAATAGCCCTCGTAATAATAACTCGCATCAATTCCTTTAAAGAATTGTTCTTTTCCTAAATCATCGGTTAAAGCCTTTTGAATCAAATATTTTAATTCATTGGTGCTGACTGTACTACGGATCATGGCATTTAAATAGTCATCCTTATCAATTTGATTCCAATCGACAATTTTGTGTAGTTTATTTTTAAGAATTAAATCCAACCAGATACGAGTGGCTCGTCCATTGCCTTCCCTAAAAGGATGCGCCACATTCATATCCGAATACTTATCAATAATTTCATCAAATGTTTCTTGAGGTAATTTATCAATATATTCAAGTGTTTGCGCTAAAAAAATACGTGGCGCAAATTGAAAGTTTCCTTTCGCAATATTCACTTCTCGAATTTTTCCCGCAAAGTCGTAAATATCTTGGAATAAAAACTGATGAATATCAGATAAGCCTTGAAACGTCCCAATTTCCAGATTCTCTATTTTGCCAGACTCAAACAATTCTTTGGCTCTTGTTTTCGTTAATAACTCTTCTTGTTTAGCTAATTCTGCTGAATTTGTTAAGCCTAATTTATTTTCTAAAACCACAGGATTACCTCACTCTCTATTTTTTCGGAAAGATTCTTTTAAAGATTTTTGGACGTTTATCTAACCAAGTCGTTGAAGCTTCATACATCAATCGAAAACTGCCATAGATTCCAGCACCGATTAAACCAAAACCACCTAATCCAAGAACGACTGCCCCATAAGGATGTTTAGGCTGTATTTCCATCACTGTGTCATACAAAATATGCAACCCCCAACCATCCCAGATACCTTTATAAATCCATCGTCCGATGAGAATACCGACAACTAAGAAACAGAACAGGCAGACAATGTTCGCAATCAGAATACCGTAACGTTCGACAATCTCACGTTTGCGATCTGCTTTGATCTGCTCTTTTTGTTCATTCAGTTCTTTTTTCAAAGCGAGTAATGCTTGTTTTTCAACTTGAATGTCTTTCAGTATGGTCGCTTTTAAGTTTTCTGCCTCTAAACGATGGAGTTGTTCTTGAATGGCAGACTCCATTTTTTGATTCGCAACAGCTT
>NZ_JBBOYF010000001.1:90000-2067228 GCF_038007985.1 Streptococcus sp. FSL R7-0212 | reverse complement strand
GGTAGCTTCTTTCTAGTCATAAATACTAGGACTATTCTAACACAAAATAGAATAGTTTTCCACAGTCTTATCAGCTAATTTTTAAAGTTACCCACAAGCTGTGGATAATATATTAACAATGTGTTTAACAGTTATCCACAACTTGTGGATATTTAAATTAAATCAATATTAATAAGGTTTTAAAATACTTTTTAGTTGTGGAAAAAGCTGTAAGAAAAAAACAGACTATCAACAACTTATTTTAGCTTGTTGATAATTCTGTTTAATTCTTCAGTATTTGAAAAAGTTAATTTGATATGACCAGTTCCATCGTTTTTTTTATGTAATTGGATTGGTAAACCAAGGCTTTTTGCTATCTCATTTTCAATAGCTTGATTAAAAATGTCTTTTTCTATTTTACTTAGTTTTTTATTTGTTTTCTTTTTTACTAAATTTTCAGTTTGTCGAACACTCAAATTCTGACTAATAATTTGTTTAAAATAATTTTCTTGCTCTTTTTTACTGGTTACAGCTAATAATGCACGCGCATGCCCTGAGGAAATGTGATGTTTTTCAATGGCTTCCTTAATTGATTTTGGTAATTGTAGCAGTCTTAGACTATTACTAATATACGGACGAGATTTGCCCATATACTGCGCTAGTTGATCATGGGTCATTTCCTCTTTTTCAAGTATATTTTGAAAAGCTTTTGCTTCTTCAATTGGATTCAAATTAGACCGTTGTAAATTTTCAACAATCGCTTGATGCATACTATCTTTATTTGAAATATCTTTGATAACTGCGGGAATGGTAGTTAGACCAGCTAATTGTGAAGCTCTCAGTCTTCTTTCACCTGCTATTAACTCATAACCAAAGATATCCGATTTTCTTACTATAATAGGTTGTATTAAGCCATTCATTTTAATAGAATGAGCCAATTCCATTAATTCTTTAGTATCAAAACTTAAACGAGGTTGATAAGGATTAGCTACAATATCAGCAATTGGAATTGTTTTTAAATGTTCAGTCATAATTACCTTTCACAAGAAAAATACCTTTACAATATTGTAAAGGTATTTAACATCGCTTGTCAATAAGATTGATACTTATTTTTCTAAATCTTTAGTTGTTTTAGTTAATTTAACAGTAACAGTTTTCTTTTCATTACCACGATAGAAGGTGATTTTTACCTCATCATTGATATCATGGCCGTAAAGAGCACTTTGTAAATCACTTGTTGTTTTAACTTCTTCACCGTCAATAGCTGTAATGATATCATATTGTTTAAGTTTATCAGTAGCAGGCATATCTTCAGTAACAGTTGCTACGACGATACCACTTGTAACTTCTTTAGGTACATTTAATTGCGATAAAGCACTTGTAGAAAGATCACCAAGATTTACCATTGAGATACCAAGGGCTGGTCTAATAACTTCACCTTTTTCTTCAAGTTGATTAATAATTTTGACAACATCATTAGAAGGAATTGCAAATCCCATACCTTCAACTGCTCCACCAGCTTCATTTGTTGATGAAATTTTACTTGAGTTAATTCCAATTACTTGTCCTTCAACATTAATAAGTGCTCCTCCAGAATTACCTGGGTTAATAGCTGCGTCCGTTTGGATAGCATTTGTTGAAACGGTTTTACCTTCTTCATTTTTCAAGGTAACAGTACGACTTAAACTTGAAACAATCCCCTCAGTAACTGAGTTTGCATATTCTGTTCCAAGAGGGCTACCAATTGCAATGGCAACTTCTCCAATATTAATTTTTGTTGAGTCAGCAAATTTAGCAACTGATTTGATTTTTTCTGAAGACACTTTTACAACTGCTAAATCTGAATAAGTATCTGAACCGATGAGTGTACCTACGATTTTAGAGCCATCTGCAAGTAAAATTTCAATCCGTTTTGCACCATCAATAACGTGATTATTGGTAACGATATAAGCATCTTTACCATCTTTTTTGTAGATAACTCCAGATCCTTCACTGAAAATTGCTAAACCATCATCAGTTTGTTTAGATTCACTACTATCTCCAAAAAGACTATTGTAGTTATCAGATGAAGCAGTATCTATCTTTTGATAGTTGATAACAGAAACAACTGCATCTTGAACTTTCTTAACTGCTTTAGTAGTACTTGTCGTATTATTATAGGTAACTTTACTTGTGCTGGTTGTTTTTGAAACATTATCATTATCTGATTGTTGCGTTGGTTTAATAGAATTCATGATAAAGAACGCCATTACTCCCCCTATAAATCCAGCTAACAAATAAAGAAATACTTTCAGAACACTTTTTAATTTTGACACAAGCTTACCTCCAACCTTTTTCATTATCTTATAAAACTCTGCTTAATTATACCTTAAAATATAGAAAAAGAAAAGAAATTCACAACTTGTGGAAAACAGTCTCAAACTATTGATAAATCAATATTATCAAAGCTTTTTCGAGAATAATAAAGATATCTATATCTTGTCAAGAAGATAAGAAAAAATCATGTTACAATATGAATATGAAAGTAAAAATTATTGCAGTTGGAAAACTAAAAGAAAAGTATTTAAAAGATGGTATTGCTGAATATCAAAAAAGACTAGGTCGATTTTGTCAGTTTGAAATGACTGAATTACCTGATGAAAAGACACCTGATAAAGCAAGTTATGCAGAAAATGTAAAAATTATGCAGAAAGAAGCAGAACGAATTTCTAAAAAAATTGGTCAACGAGATTTTGTTATTGCCTTAGCTATTGAAGGAAAACAATTACCATCAGAAAAATTCAGCCAAACCTTAGCCCAAACGACTTTAAATGGTTACTCAGACATCACCTTTATAATTGGAGGTAGCCTTGGATTATCTGATGAAATCAAGAAACGAGCAGATTTGTTGATTAGTTTTGGCTTATTAACATTGCCTCATCAGTTAATGCGCCTTGTTTTAATTGAACAGGTCTATCGAGCATTTATGATTCAAGAAGGTAGTCCATATCATAAATAAAAGAGTTTCACGTGGAACAAAAAAAGCCAAAGATTATCTTTGGCTTTTTATTTTGATCCCAGCAGGATTCGAACCTGCGACCGTTCGCTTAGAAGGCGAATGCTCTATCCAGCTGAGCTATGAGACCTTAACTCCATTATTCTATCAGAAATAAAGGGTTTTTGTCAATCCCTTTTTAGTCAATGACTTGCTTTCAAGCAGTATGTAGTCTGACTTAAACATCAAAATAAAAAAATTTATATTTTTTCAAAAAAAAGTGTAGACAAACTAAAATCTTCTGATATAATAATAAGAGTGTTACGGAGATATTACTCCAAAACAGCTTCTGGTCCGTTGGTCAAGGGGTTAAGACACCGCCTTTTCACGGCGGTAACACGGGTTCGAATCCCGTACGGACTATAATGAATTGTCATTTATTGGCAATTTTTTTTATCCGGCATAGCTCAGTTGGTAGTAGCGCATGACTGTTAATCATGATGTCGTAGGTTCGAGTCCTACTGCCGGAGTACAAAAAAGCCTTGTCTATTTTAGACAGGCTTTTTATTTTGTTTAATAAAGAAATAACAAATAAACAATGTTACACCCAAAGCAGATATTATCAACCCTTCTATTAATCCATTTGGAATAAAGGTGAGAACAATATTACCAGATCCCTTTTTAACATCAACAGTCATAAAGCCATTTTGAGCTTGTTTCAGCTTGGCTTTTTTGCCATTTATTCTAGCAGACCAACCTTTGTCATATGGTATGGTATAAAAAACAGAAGCATCGGCTTTAGCATTAAATTTACTATAAACTTTATTTCCCTTGGTTTTTGTACTAATATCATCATCTTTAAGCTCTGCTATTGCCCTATGGAAAGCAAGAGTATCTAATTGATAAAAATGGGGTTGTTGATAAGATATACTTTTATTTTTTGGAAAAATAAAATCAATAGTTAGTTGTTGTTGCTTTTGGTAATTCCCTAAATCAAAAAAGGTAAAAGTATTGTCTGTTGTATATTCTTGTCTAACATTTCCAATTCTAGAAATTACTGATTTTGAATTTTCGTTTGAAAATACAATATTTGGCATACTGATATAAAGTTGAGTATGGCTTGGAACTTGAATATGATAAGTCACTATTGTGTCGAGAGATTCATTTTTAGCTTTCGCATTAACACGTTGATTAAGATGTGTAGTATTTTCCTCAACCTGATAAGGGACTTCCTTAAAATAATTATATTGTAAACCACTTAACTGATTTAATAAGAATTTCTGATTATCAAGGGTATTTACTGTAAATGGTAAATTCCTATATTTTGTATTTGTTAATATTCCTAGGCCTAATGCAAAATTATTTTGATAGAGCTTAGTTTGGCCATTATTAGCATAGGATTCAAATCCAAATTTATGAATTGGTGTCTGAGAAAAATTATACTTGACACCCATAATACTATCCATAATAATGGTATTATTTTGATAACGTAAATTTAAATTAGTTCCGTTTGATTTATAACCAAGTCGATCAAGAACTTTACTAGAAGTAGTATTTCTAATTGAAGAAAATTGAGAAATACCATTGTAATTGAACTTCATACTATCATTACCAGTCTGTGGAAGTATCCGTTCAGATCTAAAAAAGTCAGTTGACAATGAATCAGTTTTCTTGACAAGGGTGTCAACCTCATTTAAATTTCTACTATAACCTTCTCTTAAAGGAAAACCCCATTCTTTCTCTAATCCAGAAATCATGTAGTATGTATTGACAGTACTTTCTACACATGTAAATAATAGTGTAAAGATGGCGATGTAGATAAAGGATAATTTAGTTTCTTTATGACTAACAAATAATAAAGTATATGCTGTCACAAATATTAAAGTTAAAAGTAATAATGGAATTGTAATAAATTCATATTTATTAGTAATAAAATAAGGAAGGCTTAATAAGCTACTTAAAATAACAAATATAATTCCAATTGTTATTGGTTTTATTTTTTCAAATAAGGTTAAGGTTTTTCCTGAAATTAAGATTAATAACAAAGGAAATGTCCATGCATATCGATATAAAAACATATTAGGAGCATGCATCCCTTGCCAAAATAAATCTATTGGTTGTATATAATAACTAGTCAGGATTATTATCATTAATAATCCATGAGCTACTTTACTTTGCCATTTTACACTTGACAATGTAAAGTAAAGAATTGCTAATAAAAGAGGAAGTAAACTACTGTAAATCATTGGAATCGAATTAAACTTAGTGGTGTCATAAGTACCAATTAAGCTTTTAGCAAACAGGTCTAGAGAGTCTGTATTAGCTGTAAATAATTTGACTACTTGTGTTAATTGTTCGCCATGACTTGACAAGTCTTTTACAGCAGGAAGAATCATTACCATACTTGATAAAGCAGCAAGTAAAGAGATAAAAATAAAATTTACTGTAGGATAAAATCTTTCTTTCCAACTGTCAAGTTCAATCAATAGTACAATAAAATAAAGTAAAAGAAAAATTGACATCATGTAACCAAAATAATAATTTTGGATAAATAGGATAGTTAATGTTATATAGTAAAGTAAAAATTTTCCATTGTTAATTAGAGAGTGTAAACCTAATAAAATCAGTGGAACAAGCAAAAAGACATCTAGCCAAGTATTTATTTCTAATTGACTTGTCAAAAAACTCATAAGTGAAAAGGAAATTGATAAGGAAAGAATGAAAAAAGACTGGACTTTAGGATAAATTCTTTTGAATGAAAAATATGAAGATAGTCCAATCAATCCAAATTTACAGAGTGTAAAGATATAGACAGCATCTGGCATATTATTAAGAGAAAAGAAATAATATAAAGGTGATAAAAAACTTCCTAAATAATAACTAATGAGTGCATAAAAATTTAAACCTAATCCACTTGTAAATGTATAAAAGAGACTATCTTTTCCATGTAAAATATTTCTCAAATTTTGGGCAAAAATAACATATTGATGGAAACCATCGCTTGCTAAAATAGTTTTAGGACCACCGTAATAAATGTCTTTTGAATATAGAACAAAAAACATAATAAAGAATGGAATAAAAAAACTAAGAATATAATATATAAGAGATAAGATTATTTTTTTTGCGGACATATGCTTATTCTTTCTATTTTGAAAAAAAGAATAAGGCGTTTCCGCCTTATCTTTTTTATTTCCAAAGTTGTTCAACTTTAGCTTGAACTTCTGCATTTTCAAGGAATTCATCGTAGGTTTCATCAATACGATCAATAACCCCATTTTTTGAAATGACAACAATGTGGTTAGCAATTGTTTGAATGAATTCATGGTCATGACTGGCAAAAATAACTGATTCTTTATAATCTTTGATACCATCATTCAAACTTGAAATTGATTCTAAGTCTAAGTGATTAGTTGGGTCATCTAAAATTAAAACATTTGATTTTAATAGCATTAATTTAGATAGCATTACACGAACTTTTTCACCACCTGATAAGACATTAACAGATTTTTTAACTTCATCACCAGAGAACAACATACGTCCCAAGAAACCTCTTAAGAAAGTATCATCGTCTTCTCCTTTTTCGGCGAATTGGCGAAGCCATTCTAAGATAGATTCATCAGTGTCAAAATCTTTACTGTTGTCTTTAGGAAGGTACGAGCGACTAGTTGTCACTCCCCATTTAATTGTTCCTTCATAATCAATGTCATCTGCTAAAGCACGCATTAGTGCAGTAGTTTGAATATCATTTTGGCCAATGATGGCTGCTTTATCACCTGGACGTAGGATGAAACTAATATTATCAATGATTTTTTCACCATCAATAGTAACTGAAAGGTTTTCAACTGTTAATAGGTCATTTCCCATTTCACGTTCTGCTTTAAAATTGATAAATGGATATTTACGACTAGAAGGTACAATATCTTCTAATTCAATTTTATCAAGCATTTTCTTACGAGATGTTGCTTGTTTTGATTTAGAGGCATTAGCTGAGAAACGTGCAACGAATTCTTGTAATTGTTTGATTTTTTCTTCTGCTTTAGCATTACGGTCTGATTGTAAACGCAAAGCTAATTCTGAAGATTGTTTCCAAAAATCATAGTTACCAACGTAAAGTTTGATTTTTCCAAAGTCCAAGTCAGCCATGTGAGTACATACTTTATTTAAAAAGTGACGGTCATGGGAAACAACAATAACAGTGTTTTCAAATTCTATTAAGAAATTTTCTAACCAGGCAATTGATTGAATATCTAATCCATTGGTAGGTTCGTCAAGCAATAGCACATCAGGCTTACCAAATAATGCTTTAGCAAGGAGAACTTTCACTTTATCTCCATTTGCTAATTCACTCATTGATTGGAAATGAAGACTCTCTGGGATATTTAAATTTTGAAGTAATTGTGATGCTTCACTCTCTGCTTCCCATCCACCTAATTCAGCAAATGTACCTTCAAGTTCTGCAGCACGAACACCATCTTCTTCAGAAAAATCTTCTTTCATATAGATAGCATCTTTTTCTTTCATGATGTTAAATAATTGTTCATTTCCCATGATGACTACATCAATAGCACGTTCTTCTTCGTAGTCAAAATGGTTTTGTCGCAATACTGAAAGGCGTTCATCAGTACCTAATGAGATATGACCAGTTGTTGGTTCGATATCCCCTGCAAGAATTTTTAAAAATGTTGATTTACCAGCACCATTTGCACCAATTAGGCCATAGGTATTACCAGCAGTAAATTTAATGTTAACTTCGTCAAAAAGTTTTCTATCGCTAAAACGTAACGATATGTCAGAAACAGTAAGCAATTTTTCACCTCATATTATTTATCTATTTTTCATTGTACATGAAAAAGCCCCTTTTTTCAATCAGAAAAGGGGTTATACTTTTTACATTGGTAGCAAGACATCTTCATCTTCTCGCTTATATTGTTTGGTTAAACTGAAACCACGACCAATAACATGGGCAGCTGGCATAACTACAACAAAAGCAGTATCATCAAGCTCATTAATTTTTTCTTGTAAAGATGGAAATTCATAAGTTGAAATAACAGCCATTAACATAACATTTTCTTTAGTTGTATATCCACCTCTAATAGGAATTTTAGTAACACCACGATCCATAACTTTATGAATATATTCTTTGATTTGAATATATTCTTTTGAAATAATCATGACATTCTTCGATGAATTAAAGCCAGTTTCCATAATAGCAATAACATACCCAATAGTTAATAAACAGATTGTGGAGTACATAACATCATCAGCAGATAAAGCTAAAAATCCCATTGCAACACTAATACCGTCAATAATAGTCATTGCAATACCTAAACTTAAAGGAGAATACTTGTGTAAGATTTGAGTTAGAATACCTGTTCCACCAGTTGATGAATTACCCCAAAAAACCATACCAATACCAATTCCCACAATTATTCCACCAAAAATAGCAGCTAATAATTGGTTATGCGTTATACTAGGTAAAAAATTAGTCATTCTAATTGCTATTGGATAAATCCAAGAACCATACAAAGTTTTAACAAAATTTTGTCTACCTAGGAAAAAATAACATAATAAAAGAAGTGGAATATTACTAAGCATTAAAAATAAAGATGGGCTAATACCAAATAGAACTTTCATTACCACTGCAATACCGACCATACCACCAGCAGCAATGTGATTATCAACAAACATAGTATTAAAACCTATAGCTGTAATAAATGTTCCAACGGTTACAAATACCATATCTTTTAATCTATTCGTCATCCTTATTTATACTCCTTATCGTGAAAATAATACCATTATCTACTATGAATTAGTCTTGTGTCAAGAACTTTTTCCTATATTTTGCTAAACTTGACAAATTTGTGAAAATTTCATAGAATGAAAGCTAATTAGAAGAGTAATTTATTTAATTTTTTCAGAGAGTTAGTGGGGCTGTAAACTAACAAAATTAATAGATGAATGGACTAATGTATAAAATGGGATCAAACAATACATCTCAGGATTGGCACCCCTTATCGTGCAACTTCTTATTTAATAGAGAAGATGAGATAATACCAAGATAGAGGTATTAATTGAGGTGGTACCGCGTATTCAATTGTAATAACGCCCTCACGCATATTGCGTGAGGGTTTTTCTTTATAAATAAGGAGAAAGAAATGACAAAACCAATTATTTTAACAGGAGATCGACCAACAGGAAAACTACATTTAGGCCATTATGTTGGTTCTTTGAAAAATCGTGTTATCTTGCAAAATCAAGATAAATTTAAAATGTTTGTTTTCTTAGCAGATCAGCAAGCTTTAACAGATCATGCTAAAGAGTCTGAATTAATTCGCGATTCCATTGGAAATGTAGCTTTAGACTATTTGTCTGTAGGATTAGACCCTAATAAATCAACTATTTTTATCCAAAGTCAAATTCCTGAACTTGCTGAATTAACAATGTACTACATGAACCTTGTTTCACTAGCTCGCTTAGAACGCAATCCAACAGTTAAAACAGAAATTGCACAAAAAGGATTTGGTGAAAGTATTCCAAGTGGATTCTTAGTTTATCCTGTCTCTCAAGCTGCTGACATTACAGCATTCAAGGCTAATTTAGTTCCAGTTGGAAACGATCAAAAACCTATGATTGAACAAACAAGAGAAATTGTGAGAAGTTTTAACAATGCTTACAATACCGATTGTTTAGTGGAACCAGAAGGCCTTTATCCAGACAACGAAGGTGCAGGTCGTTTACCAGGTCTAGATGGAAATGCAAAGATGTCTAAGTCTTTAGGAAATGGTATTTATTTATCTGATGATGCAGACACAGTTCAAAAAAAAGTAATGAGTATGTATACTGATCCGAATCATATTCGTGTTGAAGATCCTGGCCAAATTGAAGGGAATATGGTCTTCCATTATCTAGATATTTTTGGTCAAGATGGTGATAAAGCAGATATTCAAGCCATGAAGGAACACTACCAAAAGGGTGGATTAGGAGATGTCAAAACAAAACGTTATCTCCTAGAAATCTTAGAACGTGAGTTGGCTCCAATTCGTCAAAAACGCTTAGAATATGCTAGCGATATGGGTGAAGTATTCCGCATGTTGGAAAAAGGAAGTCAAAGTGCACAAGCTGTTGCTGCTCAGACTCTTTCAGAAGTAAAAAGCGCTATGGGAATAAATTACTTTTAATAATAGATAAGGGAACTTCAATAATTATTGAAGTTCCCTTTATTTGCGAACGTTATTCTGAAATATCAGATGATTTTATAAAATAATTATATAATTACGAACATTATTTGTATTTATAAGGCAAAAATAGAAAATAATTTTTAATTTATTGACAAATTTGTTAAGCATGATATGATAGTAACAATAAAAAAATAGACTGGGTTGCTATTCCCTATTACAATAAAGAAAAGAGGATCATTTTAATGTCAAATTGGGAAACAAAATTTTTGAAAAAAGGTTATACCTTTGATGATGTTTTACTTATTCCAGCTGAAAGTCATGTACTACCAAATGAAGTAAACATGCAAACAAAGCTAGCTAAAAATTTAACATTAAATATTCCTATTATTACTGCAGCAATGGATACTGTAACTGATAGTAAAATGGCCATTGCAATTGCGCGTGCTGGTGGACTTGGTGTTGTTCATAAAAATATGTCAATTGCTGAACAAGCTGAGGAGGTTCGTAAAGTTAAACGTTCAGAAAATGGGGTAATTATTGATCCTTTCTTCCTAACACCAAATCATAAGGTTGCTGAAGCTGAAGAATTAATGCAACGCTATCGTATTTCTGGAGTTCCAGTTGTTGAAACAATGAATAATCGTAAACTCGTTGGAATTATTACAAACCGTGATATGCGTTTTATTAGTGATTACGACTCACTGATTTCTGAGCATATGACAAGTGAAAAATTAGTTACTGCACCAGTTGGTACTGATTTAGAAACAGCTGAAAGAATTCTCCATGAACACCGTATTGAAAAACTTCCATTAGTTGATGATAATGGTCGTTTGTCAGGACTTATTACAATTAAAGATATTGAAAAAGTAATTGAATTTCCAAACGCTGCTAAAGATGATTTTGGCCGTTTATTAGTAGCGGCAGCTGTTGGTGTTACTTCTGACACCTTTGATCGTGCTGGTGCTCTATTTGAAGCTGGAGCAGATGCTATTGTTATTGATACAGCCCATGGTCATTCCGCAGGTGTTTTGAGAAAAATTGCTGAAATTCGTTCTCAATTCCCAGATAAAACTCTGATTGCTGGTAATATTGCTACTTCTGAAGGAGCACGCGCTTTGTATGATGCTGGTGTAGATGTTGTTAAAGTTGGTATTGGACCAGGTTCAATCTGTACAACTCGTGTTGTAGCTGGTGTAGGTGTTCCACAGATTACAGCAATATATGACGCTGCCGCTGTTGCGCGTGAATATGGCAAAACAATTATTGCTGATGGTGGTATTAAATACTCTGGTGATATTGTAAAAGCTCTTGCTGCAGGTGGAAATGCAGTAATGCTTGGTTCAATGTTTGCAGGAACTGATGAAGCGCCCGGTGAAACTGAAATTTTCCAAGGTCGTAAATTTAAAACATACCGTGGTATGGGGTCAATTGCAGCAATGAAAAAAGGGTCAAGTGATCGTTACTTCCAAGGTTCAGTTAATGAAGCAAATAAACTCGTTCCAGAAGGAATTGAAGGTCGTGTAGCCTATAAAGGTGCCGCTTCTGATATTGTCTTTCAAATGCTTGGTGGTATCCGCTCTGGTATGGGCTATGTTGGAGCAGCTACCATCGATGATCTTCACAATAAAGCACAGTTTATTGAGATGTCAGGTGCTGGTTTAATTGAAAGTCACCCACATGATGTTCAAATTACAAATGAAGCACCAAACTATTCAGTTCATTAATAATAATAAAAAAGAGTTAGGATTACCTATCTCTTTTTTGCTTTACTATTTTATAAACAAGTGTAAAGTAAGTGTAAAAATAATTTGATATTTGTGTAAAAAAATTATATAAACACTATAATTTAAGTAATTGTCAAACACATAATGTCAATTTATTGTAAAGTTAGTTGTAAAGTAAAAAGCAGACTCAGTCTGCCTTAATGGTTCCACTAGTTACATGAAAAGTTTTTAAAGTTTTTGGAAGTTGCGAGAGGTGTTCCAAACTAGTAGTAGTAATAAAAGTTTGAACATTTTCTTGAATGACAGTCTCAATTAATTTTGTTTGTCTTGTATTGTCTAATTCACTCATAACATCATCTAACAGTAGTATTGGATTATCTCCAGTCAAGATTTTCATTAAACTCACTTCAGCCATCTTTATGGATAAAATTAAGCTTCGATGTTGACCTTGGCTTGCAAAATTTGCATTCATATTATTTATATAAAATTCAATGTCATCTCTATGTGGGCCAATACTCGTATTCTTTCTAAAAATATCACGTTGACGATTTCTTTCAAGTTGCTCCATGAATTTTTCTTGAATAAGTTGACTTTGACTTGTATCAATGCTAGAAATATATTTAATTTGTAAACTTTCTAGTTCATTTGATATTGCCTGATGATGAGCATCTGCTTCTTTTTCAAGATCAGCTATGAATTGAATTCTTTGCTGAATAACACGGCTACCATAATATGATAATTGTTGATCCAAAACTACTAGAAAGTCAAAATCAATTGTTCTAGCAGCTTTTAAATATGCGTTTCTTTGTTTTAAAATATGGTTATAATTCGATAAGTCAGATAGATAAACAGGTTTAATTTGACCTAAATCAATATCAATAAACTTTCTTCGAAGACTAGGAGCGCCTTTAACTAATTGTAAATCTTCAGGAGCAAAGAGTACTACCATCATTGTACCTATATATTCAGAAAGTTTTGCTTGTTTTAATGAATTAATCTTTGTTATTCGACCTTTATCAGATAAATTAATTTCTAAACTGATATTACCTGAGAGGCGATTTAATTTTCCTTCAATAGATAAACGATCAGTTGAAAACTGGATTAATTCTTTATCACTTCTTGTGCGATGACTTCTAGTTAAGGCAATAAAATAGATAGCTTCTAAGATGTTCGTTTTTCCTTGGGCATTGTTTCCTATAAAGATGTTTAGTCCCTCTGAAAAATTTATATTTAAGTCATTATAATTTCTAAAGTGATTTAGTGTTAATTCCTTTAACCACATTATTATGTACCAGGAAATTTAACTGCTGGACCTTTACCAGATTTTCTTGGTCTAGTGTTAAATTTACTATTCTTTGTTTTTTTAGGAGTTTGTTTTGCTGGCTTTTTTAGTGATTGATTCATTTCTTTAACTATTTTAGCTACACGTTGCTTCTCTTCTTCTGCAAGGTTATATTCCAGAAGTTCCTCTTGGCTAGGTTCAGCAATAGTTATTGATAAATCTTGCTCTGGTAGAGTTACGATATCACCAATTCTAATCTTTTTACCTCTTCTTTTTTCGTCCTCACCATTAAATAACACAGTGTGTTCTACTAAGAATCCTTTAATTGCACCACCACTTTGAATGATTCCAAGTTCTTTAAGTAAGGCTTGTAAAGTTATAAATTCACTAAATAATTTGTATTCCATAAGTATTTCTCCATTTTTCAAGTCACATTATTATAGCATATTTTGAAAATAATAATTATTATCTAGAAATTTGAACTTTACTAAAAATCTAAATGTAATTTGTTATTTAATAACCCCTCATTTTTTTGACATGTTTATAAAAGAGTGTATAATGAACTTGAGTTACCATTGATAAAATCAATGATAACTCTAACATCCATGACCTCGCTGATTAGTGAATGTTTTCCTTTTTGTAAAAAAGGATTATATAAAAATAAGTTGAGTATACTCGACTTTTTTTACTAACTAAAATTTTTAATATTTAAGTCAATATAACAGATAACGCAGCTAAAAATGGTATAATTTAGAGAAACATATATTTATATAAGGATGTACTATGAAAATTGTTGAAGGAGTTCAACTTCACTTTATTAAGACGAAGCAATTTAAATCGAATCATATCACATTTAGATTTTCTGGTGATTTAAATCAGAAAACAGTAGCTAAACGTGTTCTAGTTGCTCAAATGTTAGCAACAGCAAATGAAGAATACCCTACAGCAAAAGCATTTAGGGAAAAACTAGCTCAATTATATGGTGCGAGTTTATCCACTACTGTTTCTAATAAAGGGCAAGTACACATAGTTGATATTGATGTAAGTTTTATTCAAGATAAATATGCTTTCAATGGGGAAAGTGTTCTTGATGAGATTATTCAATTTTTGAGGGGAATCCTATTTTCTCCTCTTCTTTCTGTTGCGCAATATCAACCTAAGGTATTTGAAATTGAAAAAGCAAACTTAATTACATATTTAGAGACTGATAAAGAAGACTCGTTTTATTATAGTTCTTTAAAAGCTAAAGAAATATTTTTTAGTGATGAAAATCTTCAAATTTCAAAATATGGTACGGTTGATCTTGTTGAAAAAGAAACAGCCTACACAAGCTATCAAGAATTTCATCATATGTTGATGGAAGATTTGATTGACATTTATTTGGTTGGTGATTTCGAAGAGTACCGAGTTGTCCAACAATTACATCAATATCCATTTGTTGATAGAGAAAAGTTTTTGATATTCAATTATAAACAAGATTATGTCAATATTGTAAAAGATAAAAAAGAAGTAAAAGATGTCAATCAGTCAATTTTAGAAATGGTTTATCATTTTAATGTTGATTTTGGAACAAAGGACCATTATGCATTAATCGTTCTTAATGGTTTATTGGGTTCTTTTTCCCATTCTCGGTTATTTACCAAAATTCGTGAGGAAGAAGGCATTGCTTACAGTATTGGGAGTAGAATGGACATATATACTGGATATTTAGATATATTTGCTGGAATTGATAATAATGACCGTAAAAAGACTTTACAGCTCATTATCAAAGAAATGAATGACATAAAAATGGGCAGATTTCCAAGTAGTTTAATTAAAAAAACAAAATCAATGATCATAAACACTGTAAATCAATCACAAGATAATTGTAAAGCAATGATTGACAGGTTGTATATTGTCGACTATGTTAATGAAAATTACCATTTAACTGAATGGCTTGACACTATTGACAAAGTAACGAAACGAGATATTGTCAAGGCGGCAAACTTATTGAAATTACAAGCACTTTACTTCTTGGAGGGAAAATAATGACTCCATTAACAAAAATTTCTTTTAATAAATTTGATGAAGAAATTCATTATTCTCGTCTAAAAAATGGTTTAGATATTTTTATAATACCTAAGTCAGGATTTAAAGAAAAAACAGCTATGTTGACAGTTGATTTTGGTTCGATTGACAAAAAGTTTACAGAAAGAAATCGTCTATGGGATAACCCTGAAGGCATAGCCCACTTTCTTGAACATAAACTTTTCGAAGATGATTTAGGACAAGATGCTTCACTTAAATTTACAGAATTAGGTTCTGATGTAAATGCCTTTACAACTTTTGACAAAACATCTTATTACTTTTCAACATCAGAAAATTTTGTGGAAAGTTTAATATTGTTACAAGATTTAGTTATGTCATCTAGCTTTACTGAAGATTCGGTCAATAAAGAAAAGAAAATTATTGGACAAGAAATTGATATGTATGCTGATGATGCAGACTATCAAGCTTATATTGGAATATTACAGAATCTGTTTGCAGATACAAGTCTAGCTGATGATATTGCTGGTAGTAAGGGCTCAATCAATCAAATTACTCCAAAAATACTAAAGCGTAATTATAGTTATTTTTATAAACCCAACAACATGAGTTTAATTATTGTTGGTGATGTCGACATAGGTGAAACTTTTACAGTTATTGAAAAGTATCAAAAAAAATACCGTGCTCGTAAGCAAGTTGAAAGAATTGATGACATTTCATACAATCCCGTAGTTAAATCTAGTTCAAAAAGCATGGAAGTCACAAATTCTAAATTAGTAGTTGGATACAGAGGGCAAAAGATTAAGAATGATATTTCTTTATTAAAAATCAAAATTGCTTTACGACTTGCTATGTCAATGTTATTAGGTTGGACATCAAGAACATATCAATCTTGGTATGAACAAGGAAAGATTGATGATTCCTTTGATATTGAAATTGAAATTAATTCCAACTTCTCTTTTGTTCTTATAAGTTTAGATACAAATCAACCAATTGGGATGTCAAGTGAAATCAGAAAAAAAATCAAAAACTGTAGTAATTCTGATGATTTTAACCAAGAACATTTTTCTATTTTAAAAAGAGAAATGTATGGAGATTTTTTACAAAGTTTGGATAATGTGGAACAGGTTGCTAGTCAATTCAATCTATTTCTAACTGATCAAGATACTTACTATGATATTCCCGATATTCTAGAAAAAATTCAGTTAGTAGAAGTTTTATCTATTGCGGATAACTTTTTTAAACAAGCTGAAAAATCAGATTTTACTGTCTTTCCAAAATAGTTAAAAGTTTGCTATAATTGATTTATTACATTAAATTCGAGGTACCTGTATGAGAGATAAAAGTCTTGGTGAGATTTTACGTGAATCCCGCATAGAGAAGAATATTACATTAGATTATATTGAAACTAAAAGTGGTATATCTTCGCATTATTTATTAGCAATGGAATTAGATCAATATAAAATTATTCCAGAGCATAAGATTGATCAGTTTTTGAAACAATATGGCGAGATTGTTGGTTTAGAATTTCATTATTTGAAAAATAAATATAATCAACAAATGTCTACAAAAATGGAAAATAAAAATCCAAGTGTAACTCAAATTGTTGAAAATAAATTAAGTCATCGTGTTGAAGATAAAGTTAATTTTTCAAGACAAGCTAAATCATTCGATGAAGAAGAAAAGAATACTTCAACTAAAAAAAATACTCAAGCTAATTTTTTAGTTGATAATTCGAAAGATGAAGATGATGAGTTTTATTTTGAAAGTTCGAGACATAGTCGTCTGAGTCATAATGAAAAAAGATCAAAATCTATTTTCATCATTGTCTTATTAACCTTTATTGCTCTATTAATTTTTGTCTTTATGTTTTTTGCTGTTTGGAAACAGATGAACAAAGAAAATAAAGCAAAAGAAGTCCAAACAAGTCAAGTTAACAAAACAACTTCTAAAAGTAAGACAAATACTTCAAGTAGCAGTCAGCCAAAAACAGAAATTACAAGTCAAGGACAAGATAATTATTTAGAAGCAACTGTTAAAAAGGCAAATGAATCGGTTGATGTGACCATCACTTTAACGGATGCTGAAAGTGCTTGGATTTCTCTTACAAATTCAGATATTGGCGAAGCTGGGACTACACTAACTAAAGAAACCCCAACTTACACGGCAACACTTGATAAAGATGTAAGCGAAGCATTATTAACGCTAGGAATAACCAAAGGCTTATCTGTTTCTATCGATGGGGAACCACTTGATTTAAGTCCTATCACTGTTACAGATACAAGTTATATCACTTTGAAATTTCAATAGTAAGGAATAAAAATGACAAAAAAAGAAAATATACCAAATTTATTAACCCTAATTAGAATTATCATGATTCCAATTTTCTTGCTTATTACAAGTTTATCGCAGTCTTTAACATGGCACATTGTTGCTGCAGTTATTTTTGCTATAGCCAGTTTGACAGACTACTTGGATGGTTATTTAGCTAGAAAGTGGGAAGTAGTTACTAATTTTGGTAAATTTGCCGATCCTTTAGCAGATAAAATGCTTGTTATGAGTGCTTTCATTATGTTAGTCGGTGCAGAATTAGCACCAGCGTGGATTGTTGCAATCATTATCTGTCGTGAATTAGCAGTGACAGGTTTACGCTTGCTTCTAGTTGAATCTGGTGGTACAGTTCTTGCTGCTGCTATGCCTGGAAAAATCAAGACCATGTCACAAATGTTCTCTATCATTTTTCTTTTCTGTCATTTAACGCTTATTGGCAATATTCTATTATATATCGCCTTATTCTTTACGATTTATTCAGGATATGACTACTTTAAAGGAGCTGGTTTCTTATTCAAAGACACCTTTAAGTAATCATGACAAATATTATTGAAGTATCACATATTAAATTTAAATACCATGAGGAACAGGAATATTACACTTTAAATGATATTTCGTTTCACGTGAAACGTGGAGAATGGTTATCTATTATTGGACATAATGGTTCAGGTAAATCAACTTCTGTCAGACTTTTAAATGGTATTTTAGAAGCTGAATCTGGTACAATTGTGGTTGACGGTGACCTACTATCTGAAAAAAACGTTTGGGAAATTCGTCAAAAGATTGGAATGGTCTTTCAAAATCCTGATAATCAATTTGTTGGAGCTACTGTCGAGGACGATGTCGCCTTTGGTCTAGAGAATAAGGGTGTCAATCATGCTGAGATGGTTGTTAGGGTTCAAGAAGCATTAGATTTAGTAGGCATGAGTCAGTTTAAAGACCGTGAGCCTGCTCGCTTATCTGGTGGACAAAAACAAAGAGTTGCCATAGCGGGAGCTGTTGCTCTAAGGCCAATGATAATTGTCTTAGATGAAGCAACTAGTATGTTGGATCCAAAAGGTCGTCTAGAACTCATTAAAACAATCCAATCAATTAGACATGAATATGATCTTACTGTAATTTCGATTACGCATGATTTAGATGAAGTTGCTTTGAGTGATAGAGTATTGGTTATGAAAAATGGTCAGATTGAGTCCAGTTCAAGTCCAGTGGAATTATTTTCTCGTGGTGAAGATTTATTGAATTTAGGACTTGATGTTCCATTTTCAAATTCTGTAATTAAATTATTAAAAGAAGAAAATTATCCCATTGAAGGCGATTATCTTTCAGAAAAGGAATTAGAAAATCAGTTATGGCAATTAATTTCCAAAATGTAAGCTATACTTATCAGGAAGGGACACCATTTGAAGGGCGTGCTCTTTTTGACGTTAACCTTGAGATAACTGATGGTTCTTATACTGCTTTTATTGGTCATACTGGATCTGGAAAATCAACAATAATGCAATTGTTAAATGGTTTATTAGTTCCAAGTAGAGGAACAGTAATTGTAGATGGTCAAGAAATTACACATCAATCCAAAAATAAAGATATCAAAATGGTTAGAAAGCATGTAGGTTTAGTATTTCAATTTCCAGAAAGTCAACTTTTTGAAGAAACTGTTCTGAAGGATGTAGCGTTTGGACCTCAAAATTTTGGAGTATCTAAAGAGGAAGCTGAACAACTCGCGCGTGAAAAACTAACAATGGTTGGTATTTCAGAAGAATTATTTGAAAAAAATCCATTTGAACTATCGGGGGGGCAAATGAGACGAGTTGCCATTGCTGGTATCCTAGCCATGGAGCCTAAAGTGTTAGTCTTAGATGAACCAACAGCAGGGTTAGACCCTAAAGGAAGACGTGAATTAATGTCACTCTTTAAAAAACTTCATCATTCAGGAATGACAATTGTCTTAGTTACTCATTTAATGGATGATGTGGCAAATTTTGCTGACTTTGTATATATTTTAGAGTCTGGTAAAATCATTACAAGTGGATTGCCCAAAAATATTTTTCAAGATGTCAAATTACTTGAAGAAAAACAATTAGGTGTTCCAAAAGTAACAAAATTTGCTCAAAATTTGGTTGAAAAAGGATTAGATTTACCTTATCTACCAATTACTCTAAATGAGTTAAGGGAGGTAATTAATCATGGATAAACTAATTCTTGGACGCTATATTCCTGGGGATTCAATCATTCATCGATTAGATCCTCGTAGCAAATTATTGGCTATGATTGTTTACATCATTATTATTTTTTGGGCTAATAATCTAGTGACAAATCTGACTATGCTAACTTTTACATTAGCAATTGTCTTCCTTTCAAAAATCAACTTTTCATTTTTTTTAAATGGTGTGAAACCAATGATTGGAATCATTCTATTTACGACACTATTTCAAATGTTTTTTACTCAATCCGGAAATGTATTGGCTCAATTTTGGATTATTAAGATAACAGATTTTGGTTTAAGCCAAGCCTTATTAATCTTCATGAGATTTGTGTTGATTATTTTCTTTTCAACCCTACTAACTTTAACTACTACTCCACTCAGTTTATCTGACGCCGTTGAGTCTCTTTTGAAACCATTTGAGCCTCTCAAAATTCCAGCACATGAAATTGGACTAATGTTGTCCCTTAGCTTACGTTTTGTTCCAACCTTAATGGATGATACCACTCGCATTATGAACGCCCAAAAGGCTAGAGGGGTTGATTTTGGGGAAGGGAATCTTCTGCAAAAAGTAAAATCGATTATACCAATTTTGATTCCTTTGTTTGCATCAAGCTTTAAAAGAGCTGACGCTTTAGCCATAGCAATGGAATCTCGTGGTTATCGAGGTGGTGACGGCAGAACTAAATTCCGTCTTTTGAAGTGGAAAACAATGGATACAATTGCAATATTATTAATTCTCATCCTAGGTATAGTGTTATTTTTGTTAAAAAATCCAGATATCAACTAGATATAGACTAATAATTTCAGAATTTCTTATAAAATAAAATATCTCTGTAACATTTTTAATATAACTTATATATTTAGGTAATATACTTAGGTTAATATGTTAGTTAGAGAAAATGAGGTATTTTTATGTATAGAATTAAAAATTTGAAAAAAAGTTATGTTAGTTTTGGGGTTCTAGCATTTGCAATTGGATTGTTAGCTTTAGTATTTACATTTTCAAGTAAAAATGTAGATACTGAATCATTTGCTAAAAAATCTGAAACAAAAGTCGTGAAAAAAGTTACTAAATCAAAAGTTGAAAAGTCATCATCTTCTTCTGAAAAAAAGAAACCTGAAGCAAGTTCAAGTCAAACAGAACAATCTTCTTCAATTGAAGCCACTGCTGCAACTCCAGCAGAGGTAGCACCAGCTACTGAAGAAACTGTTCCAGCTGAACAAGTTCAAGCTGCACCTGTTGCTCAAGCACCTGTAGCTCCTGCTCAAGCTACACAAGTACAACAATACGCTTCTACTCCAGCTTACCCATCAAACGGTAACACAGCTGGTGTTGTTGGAAGTCAAGCAGCAGCTCAAATGGCAGCAGCAACTGGTGTCCCACAAGCAACATGGGAAACAATCATTGCACGTGAATCTAATGGTAATCCAAATGTAGCAAATGCATCTGGTGCATCAGGACTATTCCAAACAATGCCGGGTTGGGGTTCGACAGCAACAGTACAAGATCAAGTTAATTCAGCAATTAAAGCATACAATACCCAAGGGATGTCTGCTTGGGGTTATTAATCAAAAAAGAAAAGAGCTTTTATTAGCTCTTTTCTTTTTTGTCTTTATTTTGATAATAGCTTAATTATTTCTTTTGGTGTATCAGCAATTAAGTTAGCACCATTTAATAGTAAGTCTTCTTTGCTACCAAAACCCCAAGTAACACCTAGAGTATCTATACCCGCACCTTTACCACCTATCATATCAAACTTTGTATCTCCGATAATGATAGCTTGATCTAAGGAAATATTATTTTCTTTTAAACAGGCCTTGATAACATCTACTTTTAGGAAACGGTTTTTCTCAGAACCATAAACTACTTTAAAAGAAGAATAGATGTCTAATTCTTTTAACATAACTTCTGCCATGGGTTGGTGTTTACTAGTTGTAACATACAAATCATAATTTAAATTAATCAGTTCATTTAATAAATCTTTGATACCCTTGTAAAGGTGAACTTGATAAACACCATTCGTTTTATAATAAGCTCTAAAATGATTAATAGCTTCTTCTACTTCACTAGCTTCTTGAAAATAGTCTAAAAATGTTGTTTCTAATGGTGGACCGATATAGGTTGACAGTGTAGTAATGTCTGGTGGTGTGATATTTAAGGTTGTAAAAGTATGTGTAAAGGCATTTACAATTCCTTGACTTGAATCTACCAATGTTCCGTCTAGATCAAATAATATAGCTGTCATCTTTCCTCCAAAAATGTTTGGAGTTTATTCTCCAAAAATTTGTTTCATATACTTTTGACCTGTTGGTGTTGCAGCTAAGCCACCTTCTGCTGTTTCTTTAAAAGCAGTAGGTAAAGCAGAGCCAACTTGATACATTGCATCTACAACTTCATCAACTGGAATTTGAGACTCAATGCCAGCCAGAGCCATGTCTGCAGCTACAATAGCAAAACTTGCGCCAAGAGCATTCCGTTTTACACATGGTACTTCGACTAGACCTGCAACAGGATCACATATTAATCCTAACATATTTTTGATAACAAAAGCAATAGCTTGACTAGCTTGATAGGCTGTTCCACCAGCAGCTTTAACTAGTGCAGCCGCACTCATTGCTGAGGCTGAACCTACTTCTGCTTGACAACCCCCCTCAGCTCCTGAAATGGAGGCATTATTACCAATAACCAGACCGAATGCACCAGCAGTAAATAGGAAATTTAGTTGTTGCTCTTTATTGAGATTTAATTTATCTATGGCTGTCGCCAATACAGCAGGTAAGCAGCCAGCACTTCCTGCGGTTGGTGTTGCACAAACTAATCCCATTTTAGCATTAAGCTCGTTTACAGCCATAGCATTTCGAACAGCAGTTAAGACTGTTGTATCACCAATAGTTTTCCCCGCTTGAATATAGTTATCCATTCTGAGTGCATCCCCACCGGTCAATCCACTAATAGATTTTGATGGCGTCAATCCATTGACAACTGACTCTCTCATGACCTGTAAATTACGTTCCATGATACTAACAATATCTTCACGCGAACGGCCAGTCATTTCAATTTCAGTAGCAATCATTAATTCTGCTACATTTCCATAGTGTTGTTCTTCAGCTTGTTGTACTAACTCTTCTATAGTATAAAACATAAATTCTCTTTCTAGTCAAAGAAGTTGACATTGTGTAAATGTGGAATTTTTTCAATAAGTTGAATTGCTGCTTGACAGTCGCGTGAATCAACTTCAATAATCATGATTGCTTTTTCACCAGCAGCTTCACGTGTTACATTCATTTGCGCAATATTAATATCAAAGTCTGAAAGAATATCAGTTACATGTGCAATCATACCCGGAATATCTTGATGGACGATAATAATTGTTGGTGTATTCATTGATAGCGAAACTGAGAAACCATTAAGTTCAGTAACTTGAATATTTCCACCACCAATAGAAATACCAGTGATACTCATCTCTTTGTCATCTTTCTTTACAGAAATTTTTACAGTATTAGGATGTGGAGCGTTACTGTCTTTCAAAATATCCCAATAGATTTTAATTCCTTTTTGATGAGCAATTTCAAGAGAATTTTTAATATCTGGATTATCTGTATCCATGCCCATAATTCCTGCAACAAGAGCCTTATCTGTCCCGTGACCTTGATAAGTTTTTGCAAATGAATTATAGAGATGGAAAGTCACTTCATCAGGGATTATCCCAAAAATGGAATGGACCACTCTTCCAATTCTAACAGCTCCTGCCGTATGACTACTAGATGGACCAATCATCACAGGTCCGATAATATCGAACACAGATTGAAATTTTTGTGTTTTCATATGCAACTCCAATTTTTATAATATAAGTTTATTATAACAGAAAAATGTCAAATGTCAGTAAAAAAAGATAAAAAATTATTGCAATGATAAAAAATTATCGTCACATTGAATTTATTGGCAATTTATAGAGAAATTGTTATAATAGGTGAGCATTAAAAATGCATTTCAAAATCGACCTTCAAATCGACTTTTGATAAAACGACGACCTTCAAATTGTACGTTTAACGAAAAGATGGGAGAAATTAATTATGGACAATTCAAACACACGCGTTGTGGTTGGAATGAGTGGAGGAGTTGACTCCTCCGTAACAGCGTTGCTTTTAAAAGAGCAAGGTTATGATGTCATCGGTGTTTTCATGAAAAACTGGGATGATACCGATGAACTTGGTGTATGTACTGCAACTGAGGACTACAAGGATGTAGCAGCTGTAGCTGATCAAATTGGAATTCCTTACTATTCTGTAAACTTTGAAAAAGAATATTGGGATCGTGTTTTTGAGTACTTTCTTGCTGAATACAAGGCAGGACGCACCCCAAACCCAGATGTCATGTGTAATAAAGAAATTAAGTTTAAAGCCTTTCTAGATTATGCTATGACTTTAGGAGCAGATTATGTAGCAACAGGACACTATGCTCAGATTGAACGTGATCAATATGGCACAGTCCATATGTTACGTGGAGTTGATAATGGTAAGGACCAAACTTACTTTTTAAGTCAATTATCTCAAAAGCAATTACAAAAAACACTTTTTCCGCTCGGACATTTGCAAAAGCCTGAAGTGAGAGCGATTGCTGAAAAAGCAGGCTTGGCAACAGCAAAGAAAAAAGATTCTACAGGAATATGTTTTATTGGTGAAAAAAACTTTAAACAATTTCTAAGTCAATATTTACCGGCTCAAAAAGGACGCATGTTAACAGTTGATGGGCGTGATATGGGTGAACATGCAGGTTTAATGTACTATACAATTGGCCAACGTGGTGGACTTGGTATTGGTGGTCAACATGGTGGAGATAACCAACCTTGGTTTGTAGTTGGTAAAGATTTATCACAAAACATTCTATATGTTGGTCAAGGATTTTATCATGAATCATTAATGTCAACAAGCCTTGATGCATCAACTATTCATTTTACAAAGGAAATGCCAGAAGAATTTACAATGGAATGTACAGCTAAGTTCCGCTATCGTCAACCAGATTCGAAAGTTACAGTACATGTAAAAGGTGATAAAGCAGAAGTAATTTTTGACGAGGAACAAAGAGCAATTACTCCTGGTCAAGCTGTAGTCTTCTATGATGGACAAGAATGTCTTGGTGGGGGAATTATCGATATGGCTTTCAAAAACGGTCAACCTTGTCAATATATTTAATTGACATCTCATTGAATATATGGCCTTAATAGGCTGATTCTGTAAAGATGTTGTCAATTATGTTTACATCATCTTTACTATAGTTGACACGAGTCAGTACAATTGATATTGACAAGTATAATATTTTTGATAGAATTAATTTAACAATATCATGATGGTCAAAGCTCATGGAGATTGTAGGTCTTTTTGACATACACTTTCCTCGGGTTTTGACTTTTTTCTATCTTAGGGGATTAATATGACACCAGATTTTCTGACTGTGAATTCTAATTATGCAATGGAAGTTAGAAGTTCTGTATTACTCGTTAGGGATTGAGAAATAGTTTTAGTTGTGCAAGACGAAAATTTCTATACTATTGGCGGGGCTTTGCTATTTGGTGAAACATCTATTGAGACTGTTTCACGTGAAACAAGGGAAGAAATTGGAATCGATGTCTTTAATCTGCAGTTAGCATTCATTGTGGAAAACATTTTAGTATAAATTGGCAAAAATGGCATAATATTGAATTTCATTATATTGTAAATACTACTGAAGAACCCTCATTACAAATGAATGAATCAGGTGAAGTACGACAATGTAAATGGATAGCTTTTGATGCATGAAAGAATATTAATTTATTTCCCGAGTTTTTGAAGCAGGAGCTTCCTATTTGGGATAGACAGTTTAAGCATATAATTAATAAAGAAATTAAGTAGGAAAAGGGAAATATAAGATGAAACATGAATTTACTGAGGTCTATGATGTAATTGTCATTGGGGCCGGTCATGCTGGTGTTGAAGCAGCTTTGGCGGCTAGTCGTATGGGGTGTAACACATTACTTGCGACAATTAGTTTGGATATGTTAGCATTTATGCCTTGTAATCCATCAATTGGTGGATCAGCTAAGGGGATAGTGGTAAGGGAAATTGATGCTTTAGGCGGAGAAATGGCCAAAAACATTGATAAAACATACATCCAGATGAAAATGTTGAATACAGGTAAAGGACCAGCTGTTCGTGCCTTAAGAGCTCAAGCAGATAAGAACTTGTATTCTCGTGAGATGAAACATACTGTTGAAAAACAAGAAAATTTAACACTCCGTCAAGCTATTATTGATGATATTCTTGTCGAGGATGGTCAAGTTGTAGGTGTTTTAACTGCCACAAAACAAAAATTTTCTGCTAAGTCTGTAGTTGTTACAACTGGTACAGCTCTTCGCGGAGAAATCATTCTAGGTGAATTAAAATATTCATCTGGACCAAATAACAGTTTAGCTTCCGTTACCTTAGCAGATAATTTAAAAAAATTAGGACTTGAAATTGGTCGTTTTAAAACTGGAACACCACCTCGTGTTAAAGCTTCTTCGATTGATTATGATCAAACAGAAATTCAACCCGGTGATCAAGCTCCAAACCATTTTTCTTTCCTAAGTAAAGATGAAGATTATTTACAGGATCAAATTCCATGTTGGTTGACATATACAAACAGTACCAGTCATGATATTATCAATAAAAATCTCTACAGGGCACCAATGTTTTCAGGTATTGTCAAAGGCGTTGGACCAAGATATTGTCCATCGATTGAGGATAAAATTGTGCGCTTTGCTGATAAAGAAAGACATCAATTATTCCTAGAACCCGAAGGTAGAGATACTGAAGAAGTTTATGTTCAAGGTTTGTCAACGAGTTTACCAGAGGATGTTCAGAAGGATTTAATTCATTCAATCAAAGGCTTGGAAAATGCAGAAATGATGCGGACAGGCTATGCCATCGAATATGATATTGTTTTACCACATCAATTAAGGGCAACACTTGAGACTAAGCTTATCTCAGGGTTATTTACCGCAGGTCAAACAAACGGAACTTCTGGTTATGAAGAAGCTGCTGGACAAGGAATAGTCGCTGGGATTAATGCAGCCTTAAAAGTACAAGGAAAACCAGAGCTAATTTTGAAGAGAAGTGACGCCTATATCGGTGTGATGATTGATGATTTAGTGACTAAAGGGACATTAGAGCCTTATCGCTTGTTAACTTCGAGAGCAGAGTATCGTTTAATTTTACGTCACGATAATGCAGATATGCGTTTAACAGAGATTGGACGCGAAATCGGTTTAGTTGATGATATTCGTTGGGATAATTTCCAAATTAAAAAAAATCAATTTGAAAATGAATTAAAACGTTTAGATAGTATTAAGCTGAAACCTATCAAGGAAACAAACGAAAAAGTTCAGGCTTTAGGGTTTAAACCTTTGACTGATGCAATGACGGCTAAAGAGTTCATGAGAAGGCCTGAAATTTCATATCAAACAGCTGTTTCTTTCGTCGGTCCTGCTGCAGAAAATTTAAATCCAAAAATCATTGATATGTTAGAAACGGAAATTAAATACGAGGGATATATCAATAAGGCCTTGGATCAAGTTGCTAAGCTGAAACGCATGGAAGAAAAACGAATTCCTAAAAATATTGATTGGGATGCTATTGATTCAATTGCAACAGAAGCTCGTCAAAAATTCAAAAAAATTAATCCAGAAACAATTGGTCAAGCCAGTCGAATTTCTGGTGTCAATCCAGCTGATATTTCAATCTTAATGGTCTACATTGAGGGAAATGGCAAAGCTAGAAGAAAAATCTAAAAGGTCATGAAAATGTAACCTCAATAGGACAATGCAGCTCTGTTTTTCAGGGCTGTTTTGTGGTATAATAATTGCTTAAGAGGTTAAAAGATGAAAAGATTTCGTTTTGAAACCATTCATTTAATTATGATGGGATTAATATTATTTGGCTTACTCGCCCTTTGTGTAAGAATAATGGAATCAAAGGTACTAATTTTAGTAGCTATTTTTCTGGTACTCTTATTTATTGTTGCCTTACTTTGGTATCAAAAACAAGTTTATGAATTGTCAGATTTTGATCACATAGAAATTTTGAATGAACAAACAGAAAATAATCTTAAAACTTTGTTAGATAAAATGCCTGTTGGGGTTATTCAATACGACCAAGAAACTAAAGCAATCCTTTGGTATAATCCTTATTCGGAATTAATATTTACAGATGAAAATGGCAATTTCGATAATCATATTATTGAAAAGATAATTGATGAAAAGCTTGAAGGTAACATTTCACAAACTTTCGAAATATCGGGGAATCGTTATTCTTCTTATATTGATGAAGCCAATGGAATATTTTACTTTTTTGATGTTTACGTAGGCAATCGTCAAACTGTTGATTCAAGCATGTTGCGACCAGTGGTTGGGATTATCTCAATTGATAATTATGATGACATTACAGATAATTTAACAGACGCAGATGTATCAGCTATTAATAGTTTTGTAGCCAATTTCATTGCTGATTTCATGGAATCTAAGCATATCTTCTATAGACGAGTTAATATGGATCGTTATTATTTCTTTACCGATTTTCACACTCTAAAAGATTTGATGGATGATAAGTTTGCCTTTTTAGAAGGATTCAGAACTCAAGCTCAAGAAAAACAATTGCGCTTAACTTTAAGTATGGGGATTTCATATGGTTTAAAAAATCATAATGAAATTGGACAAGTTGCTCTTGAAAACCTTAATATTGCTTTAGTACGAGGTGGTGACCAAGTTGTAATTCGTGAAAACGATGAGAATAAAAATCCCGTATACTTCGGTGGAGGTTCGGTATCAACAGTAAAACGATCACGGACAAGAACACGTGCCATGATGACCGCTATTTCAGATAGAATAAAAGTTGTTGATAATATCTTTATTATGGGACATAAGAAGTTAGATATGGATGCTTTAGGTTCAGCTGTTGGTATGCAGTTCTTTGCTTCAAATATTATTGAAAATTCTTATGTTGTCTATGACCCAGATGAACTAGGACCAGATATTGAACGTGCCATTGAGCGATTACAAGCAGATGGGAAAACTCGTTTAATTAGTGTTCATCATGCAATGAGATTAGTAACTTCTAAATCGATTTTAGTTTTAGTTGATCACTCAAAAATTTCTTTAACATTATCAGAAGAGTTTTACAAAATGTTTAAGGATGTTATAATCGTCGACCATCACAGACGTGATGATGATTTCCCAGAAAATGCTATCTTAACTTTTATTGAAAGTGGAGCAAGTAGCGCTGCCGAGTTAGTAACAGAATTAATTCAGTTCCAAAATTCTAAGAAACGTTTGAGTAAAATTCAAGCAAGTATCTTGATGGCTGGTATCATGTTAGATACAAAAAATTTCTCAACTCGGGTTACTAGTCGTACCTTTGATGTGGCAAGTTATTTGCGCAATAAAGGTAGTGACAGTGTTGAAATTCAACAAATTTCAGCTACAGACTTTGATGAGTATCGTCAAATTAATGAAATTATTTTGCGAGCAAATCGTCTACATGATACTATCATGGTAGCAACTGGACTTGACAATTCGCTTTACACAAATGTCATTGCTAGTAAAGCTGCAGATACCATGTTATTGATGGCAGGAGTGGAAGCTAGCTTTGCTATTGTCAAAACAAAACAAAATAAAGTGATTATTTCAGCAAGAAGTAGAAGTAAAATCAATGTTCAACGTATTATGGAAAAACTTGGCGGTGGTGGACACTTTAATTTAGCTGCATGTCAAATTGACAATGATAGTTTACTTGATGTAAAAGAAATGTTAATTGAAACAATCGAAAATACAATGAAAGAAACAAGTGAGGTAGAATAAATGCGTGTAATTTTTTTACAAGATGTTAAAGGAAAAGGAAAAAAAGGCGAGGTTAAAGAAGTACCAACTGGTTATGCTCAAAACTTCCTATTGAAAAAAAATCTAGCTAAAGAAGCAACTACTCAAACAATTGGTGAATTAAAAGGTAAACAAAAAGCTGAAGAAAAAGCGCAGGCAGAAATCTTAGCTGATGCTAAAGCAACAAAAAAAGTATTAGACGAAGAAAAAACTCGTGTTTTATTTATAGAAAAAGTTGGACCAGACGGTCGTACTTTTGGATCAATTACTGCTAAGAAAATCTCAGAAGAATTGAAGAAACAATTTGGAATTACAGTTGATAAAAGACATATTGTTCTTGATCACCCAATTAGAGCAATTGGGTTAATTGAGGTTCCTGTAAAATTACACAAAGAAGTCACTGCTGAAATAAAATTAAAAATTGATCAAGCCTAATTGTATATATTAAATGATAAAGGAGGTGTTAAACTTGCCTGAAGTTCCAGAACTACGCGTTCAACCCCAAGATTTACTTGCCGAACAATCTGTTCTAGGGTCAATCTTTATTTCCCCTGATAAACTGATCACGGTCAGAGAATTTATTGGCCCAGATGATTTTTATAAGTATTCTCACAAAATTATTTTTCGGGCAATGATTACCCTCAGTGACCGAAATGATGCAATTGATGCAACAACTGTTCGAACTATATTAGATGACCAAGGTGACTTACAAAACATCGGTGGTTTATCTTACATTGTCGAACTTGTCAACAGTGTGCCAACTAGTGCCAATGCTGAGTATTACGCTAAGATTGTTGGCGAAAAAGCTATGCTTCGAAATATCATTTCTAGGTTGACAGAGTCTGTCAACTTAGCATATGAAGGTGCAAATGATTCCGAGGATATCTTAGCTGGTGCAGAACGATCTTTGATTGAGATTAATGAACATAGTAATCGTAGTGGTTTCAGAAAAATCTCAGATGTTCTAAAAGTTAACTATGAAAATCTAGAAGTTCGTTCAAAACAAACAAGTGATGTAACTGGTTTACCGACAGGATTTAGAGATCTTGATAAAATTACAACAGGTTTACACCCTGATCAGTTAATTATTCTTGCAGCCAGACCAGCTGTTGGTAAAACTGCTTTTGTTTTAAATATAGCTCAGAATGTTGGAACTAAACAAAAGAAACCAGTAGCTGTTTTCTCTTTAGAAATGGGAGCTGAAAGTTTAGTTGACCGGATGTTAGCAGCTGAAGGAATGGTTGATTCTCATAGTTTAAGAACTGGTCAATTAACCGAACAAGATTGGAATAATGTGACCATTGCTCAAGGTGCTTTGGCAGAAGCCCCAATTTATATTGATGATACACCTGGTATAAAAATTACCGAAATCCGATCACGCTCAAGAAAATTAGCTCAAGAAGTTGATGGACTTGGTTTGATTGTAATTGACTATCTCCAATTGATAACTGGTACAAAGCCTGAAAATCGACAACAGGAAGTTTCAGATATTTCAAGACAATTAAAAATTTTAGCGAAAGAGTTGAAGGTGCCTGTGATAGCCCTCAGTCAGCTTTCACGTGGTGTTGAACAACGTCAGGATAAAAGACCAGTTCTTTCAGATATTCGCGAATCAGGATCAATTGAACAGGATGCTGATATTGTTGCTTTCTTATATAGGGATGATTACTACCGTAAAGAAGGTGAAGATCCAGAGGATGCTGTAGAAGATAATACAATTGAAGTAATTTTAGAAAAAAACCGGTCGGGTGCCCGTGGAACAGTTAAATTAATGTTTCAAAAAGAATATAATAAATTCTCAACAATTGCACAATTTGATGAAGGATAAATAGGAGAGTATAAATAATGAGTGATGCATTTGCAGACGTAGCAAAAATGAAGAAAATTAAAGAAGATATTAAATCTCATGAAGGTCAATTAGTTGAATTGACTCTAGAAAATGGTAGAAAACGTGAAAAAACTAAGATTGGTCGTCTAATCGAAGTTTATCCTTCATTATTTATCATCCAATACAATGACAGGGCGGATCAACCAGGAGCAATTAGTAATTCATATGTAGAATCTTATACATATTCAGATATATTAACTGAAAAAACATTAATCCGCTATTTTGATTAAACGATAAAAGTAAACACAGCTTACTTTTATCGTTTAATCAAATATTACATTTACAAAGTAAAAATACTATGTTATAATATTCTTTGTGCGAAATAACAGCAGAAAAATATGAAGCTCGTCAACAGGTGGTTATCTAATCAAGTAACCTTTGCTGTTTAGGCGAAAACCCCCTGCACGAATCAGGATTTTTTAAACAGTTATTTCCTCAAAAATTTAGAGGAGGACATTAAATATGTCACGTTATACTGGTCCATCATGGAAACAATCACGTCGCCTTGGCTTGTCACTTACAGGCACAGGTAAAGAATTGGCACGTCGTAACTACGTACCTGGTCAACACGGTCCTAACAACCGTAGCAAACTTTCTGAATATGGTTTGCAACTTGCTGAGAAACAAAAATTACGTTTCTCATACGGTTTAGGTGAAAAACAATTCCGTAACTTATTCGTTCAGGCAATAAAAATTAAAGAAGGAACTCTAGGTTTCAACTTTATGGTTCTTTTAGAACGTCGTCTTGATAATGTTGTTTACCGTTTAGGTTTAGCAACTACTCGTCGACAAGCACGTCAATTCGTTAACCATGGTCATATCCTTGTTGACGGTAAACGTGTTGATATTCCTTCATATCGCGTTGATCCAGGTCAAGTGATCTCTGTTCGCGAAAAATCAATGAAAGTACCTGCTATCCTTGAAGCTGTTGAAGCTACTCTTGGACGTCCAGCATTCGTTTCATTCGATACTGAAAAACTTGAAGGCTCATTAACTCGCCTTCCAGAACGTGATGAAATCAATCCAGAAATCAATGAAGCACTTGTCGTTGAATTCTACAACAAAATTCTTTAATTCTTACATTAAACACTTTAAAAGTCTATTTAATAGGCTTTTTTTGTTTTATATAATACAATATCAGCTTTTTAAAAATAAAAAAAAGCCTCTATAAATTGTGTTTAATATTTGTCTACTCCTAAATATGGTGTTAATATATAGAAAAAGGAGGATTTTGTATGACTGAAGATAAAAAACAAGCTAAGTTTGAAGAAGTCAAAGGGGAAGCTAAAGAAGCAGCTGGTAAAGTTCTTGGTGATAAAAAATTAGAAGTCGAAGGTCTAATTGAAAAAGAACTTGGTAAAGAAAAAGAACCTGTGGAAGATTTGAAAAATAAACTATAAAAATAAAAATTCCACTAATTTTTGTGGAATTTTTATTTAAGGAAATTTGATTGTTTTGTTGTATAATAAGGTCAATTGAAGAACTAATATAACAAACTAAAGGAGAATACTATGAGAAAAGTAAATAAAGTTATTTATGTCTTATTAGCCTTATTTTTAGGAGAATTTGGGCTTCACAAATTTTATGCTGGAAAAACATCAACTGGAATATTATACTTAATCTTCTGCTGGACAGCAATACCTGGTATTATTGGGTTTATTGAGGGAATAATGGCTATTTTGCAACCAGCCGATTCAGATGGTAATTTTTACGTATAATTAATTAAGAGTCTTATGTCAATTTGTAAACTGTAAACCTATTAATGCCATTAAATTAGTTTTTTTGCTGTCAAGTTGACAGTATCGGATAATTTCTCTTGGAGTGAAGTATATGACTGAGGAAAAAAATAGATGGGTAGATTGGGCCATTTCATTACAGAGTATCGCACAAGCGGGCTTATATTATAGTAAGGAAGAATTTGATTTGGAACGCTATCAAGCTATTAGAGATATAGCAAGAGATATGATTGTAAATCAAACCGATTTATCACCTGAAAAAGTTTCCGATTTATTCTGTAATGAGATTGGCTACCAAACTCCAAAGCTTGATACACGAGCAGTTATTTTTGAAGGGGATAAAATTCTTCTGGTTAAAGAAAATAATGGAACTTGGTCTTTGTAAGGTGGCTGGGTAGATGTAGATTTATCCATTATGGAAAGTACAATTAAGGAAGTTAAAGAAGAAGCAGGACTAGATGGATGTCCAAGCTGATAGAATTATCGCTATAATGGATCGTGCTAAACATAACCAACCTTTATACCCATATGGAGTTACAAAAGTCTTTGTGGAGAGTCAAGTTCTTGGCGGTAAATTTACATCTAATAGTGAAACGACTGAATCTGAATATTTTACTATAAATCAGTTACCAAAATTAGCTACGGAAAAAAATACTTTTAAACAAATTGAATTATGCTTCAAAACTAAAAATAATATTAATTGGGAAGTCTATTTTGATTGACAAGACTGTAAACAATACCTTCTATCTAAGGTTGTAAAGGAGTTCTGGATGAAACTATATAATAAATCAGAAATGAATGATTTATAAAAAAAACATAAACATAGTAAAAAAAATTGAAAAATTGATGAAGAGTATCGAAGGTTTACAGGCAGTATATGAGGATTATAGAGAGTTGCGTACTTTTTATGATAGTGACGAATGGCAATCTCTTTACAAAGAAACAACCGAGAACAATCGACTTGATGTTTTAGATGAAAATCAATTATTCGATTTGATTGGTCAACACAATGACTGTTTAGGGGACTTACTTGAATTATCTGCTACGATGTATAAAGTAATCTAAAAAGGTTGACAGAATTGTAAACTGTCAACCTTTTAATCAGTTATAGATAACATTTTTAATACAAATTGTGTCATTTCTTCCGGACTTTCTTTTTTTCCTTTTGCAACCCATGCTTGACAGGTTCCAAAGAATGCATAAGCCAGATATATACTTTGATAATCCTTTTCTTGTTCGGTCATATTATGGTTGGTAATCTTTTCTTGTAAATCGGTTTTTATTAGCAATCTTACACGATTAATGATAAAACTTTGCAACTCCCTAGTTCCATTTGCAGATACTAGTGCAGATAATAACTTTTCTCTCGCTAAAAATTTAAATATTTCAAGGAATATCTGCTCTCTATTACCATAGTCTTTCTCAAAAACAAACTCCAATTTATGACTAAGCATTTGTTGATAGGAATCAATCATTTCATATTTGTCTTTATAATGTGTATAAAAACTTGATCGACTTATACCAGCAGTTTCAGCAAGTCGTTTAGTAGTAATGTCATCGAAACTTTCTTTTGAGAGTAATTCAACCATCGCATCAAGTAGTGCTTTTTTTGTATTTTCTTTTCTATTTGACAAGGGGATCTCCTTTAAACTTGTTAATACTGTGGTTAGTTGTCTTTTTAATGCAATTTACTTGCTATCTTTTAACTTCCTAGTATAATATATTTTACCATATCTATTGTCTTTTCTTTTTTCTTAATTTTATTGAAATGGTAAAGATAATTTAGGAAGAGGAAATATAGTGTCAACTATAACAATTATTTTAGCAAGTCTTGCTGCTGTTGAGCAATTATATATTATGTATATCGAAACGTTTGCTACGCAGTCAAAAGCTACACAAAGAGTTTTTAATTTATCTGAGAAAGAAATTGCTAATGAAACAGTAGTTTCACTTTTTATGAACCAGGGAATCTACAATGGCATCATAGGAGCATTTATTTTATATGGTTTGTTTTTTGCTCATAGTGGTGAAATTGTTGCACTATTTTTGATAAATGTTATTCTAGCAGCTATTTATGGTGCTATCACTGTAGACTATAAGATACTCGTTAAACAGGGTGGATTTGCAATACTAGCATTAATTAGTTTACTAATATTGTAAAAAACAAGGAAATTATTCCTTGTTTTTTATTGGACTTCAACATCCCCTACTTGTGCTTTAATATCAAGTTTGTTAATTGAACTATCTTTCAAACTAGGGGTTATACTTGTATCACCGACTGTATTGGTTAGATTTACAGTCAAATCAAGTTTGTCTAATGCAATGAAAATATCTCCGGTTTGAGATTTTAGACTATTTTTATTGAGATAAGTTAATGCACTACCATCAAAATCGCCCATTTGGAGTTTATAGGTGGTATTATCCAATTGGGAATCGGAAATTGAAGCGTCACCAGTTTGTTGTGTAAAGTTTAAGTCTGTTAGTTGACAGTCATTTACATTGACATCTCCTACTTTAAGATCAACATCACCATTTGTAAGTATACAATTAGTAAGAGTTAATTCACCAACATTTAAACTGAGACTATTTACTTGACTTCTTATATTTTTTAGGTAAAGTTCGCCTAATGCAATTTTTGTTTTTAATGATTTTAATTTTGTATCTTTGGGAATTTTTACGGTAATGTGATAAGGACTGTCCATCCCAATTGTAAACTCTCCTGTAAAGTTAGCAATATCTCTCAAGTTGATGAAGTTAAATTTTCCTTTGAAATGTTTTAATTTAGATGTTTCTTTAACTAATAAAGTGCCATCAGTATTGGTAACTTCAACTGGGACCTTTTTATCAGAATAATATAGAACACTCGGTTTCTTTTCATTAGTCTCTACAATTTTCACACTAGAAACATTTGCTGTGATGTCAATCTGGTTGACACTATCCAATGTTTTAAATTTTTCTTTTATATTGCTTTTTTCAATTTTTGATTGTGCAACATGATCCATCCCCCCAGTTTGATAGCCATATGTACCTAATGCTATTCCTGAAATAAGACATACAATTGAAGAACCATATACTACCTTTTTCCAAGTTTTCATCATCTTCTACCTCTCTTAATCAACCAGTTAATTACGCGTGCGCTAGCTTGAATAACTTCCCTTACTGCATCAAAACCTAACATAATAGAAAGAAAAGATCCTCCTACCAAGGCTAGGCCAATTCCAAAGCTTAACAATGTGCTTGATAAAGAGGTAGACAGATATGAAAAGCTATCCATAATCATGTATCCTCCATTGATAAGGAAAGTTAATCCTAATGCAATCAAGGTAAAGATGAGTGCTGCAACTAAGATAATAGCAGCAAATATTAAAGCCAAGATAGATATAGCAATTGGTAAGGCAAGAGGTGCTGCTAATAGTGCTAATATTGTTATCCAAATGATAGTCACTGTTGATTTTGGAGTTTTACTACTTTGGTAAATTTTTTCATCAAGTAACTTTGATAATATTTCGCTAGCTGCTTCCTTAGGTGAGCCAAGTTCCTCAATTATTTGAGTTTCATTCTCTGGATTGGCTTCTTCAAAATATTCAGTGTAATACTCCATAGTTTCTTCGTAATCACTTTGTGGAAGCTTTTTGAGGTATTTACTTAGTTGATTGAGATACTCAGTCTTTGTCATGTCTTAATCTCCCCTGTATAATAGCTGTGATATTTTCTGTATAGGTTTGCCATTCCTGGTTTAGATAGTTAAATTGTTCTTTGCCTTCTGTTGTGATGGCATAGTATTTACGTTTTCTGCCTTGATGCTCTTGACTATAGGTTGTCAGGTAGTTTTCTTTCTCCAATTTTTTCAAGATAGGATAAAGTGTAGATTCTTTAATATTTGCTATTAATTTAATGGTTTGACTAATTTCATAACCATAAGAATCTTCCTTATTAACAATAGCTATAATCAAATACTCAATCAAGGTTGCTGATGTAGGAAAATACATAGGAGCCTCCTGATTAATAATGTGTAGAAATTTTATATATAAATATTTTACATATTAAGTATAAGATTAAAAATTCGGTTTGTCAACACTAATATATAAAAATTTTATATATTTTATTTTTTGTTTTTCTAATTGCTAAAAAGTGCACAAAGGTGTATCCTAAACATATAAAAATATTTTGATATGAGGAGACTAGGATGCTTGATATTTCAAGTGATTTAGTAGTATTTAAAGCTTTAGCAGATTCAAATCGATTAAGGATCCTTGACTACCTAAAAAAAGGAAAATCTTGTGCTTGTGATTTATCTGATAATCTTGGAATTCCCCAGACAGCCTTGTCATATCATATGAGAATTCTTTGTCAGGCTAAACTTGTAAAAAGTGAACAGGTTGGAAAATGGAAACATTATCAGTTAAATGATAATGCTAATGAGCAATTACAAAGTAAGATTGATAAATATTTTCATTCTGTAAATAAACTGTCAAGCTATCAGTGTAAAGGAGTATAATATGAACGGAATTGGCCTATTTATCCAAAATCAAGTACTGGGGATGAAGTGGCTAAATGATTTTATAGGACAACTACTGAAATCTGTTGGAGTTGATATTGGTAATAGGATAGGAGCTAGTCTTCATTTTTTTATTTATGATGTTTTGAAGATTACTTTTTTGCTTTGCTTTTTGATATTCTTCATTTCCTATATTCAGTCATTTTTTCCACCTGAAAGAAGTAAGAAAATACTAGGTCGATTTGATGGTATATGGGCCAATATAGTTGCAGCCTTACTAGGTACAGTAACACCATTTTGTTCATGTTCTTCAATTCCATTATTTATGGGATTTACAAGTGCAGGTCTTCCTATTGGGGTTACTTTCTCTTTTTTAATATCATCTCCGATGGTTGATTTGGGAAGTTTAGTACTTTTGACTAGTATTTTTGGGCTTAAAGTAGCTCTAGTTTATGTCATACTTGGATTAGTTCTTGCAATTTTAGGTGGTAGTCTGATTGAGAAATTCAGGATGGAAGCTTATATTGAAGATTTTATCAAGAGTGCCAAACCTATTGCTTTGGAAGGTGAAGAGTTAAGGGTGGCAGACCGGATAGCTTTTGCAAAGAGGCAAGTTGTAGATACCTTCAAAAAGGTCTTTCCATATATTCTAATCGGTGTAGGGATTGGTGCAATCATTCATAATTGGATTCCTCAAAGTTTGATTACAAGTATTCTAGGTACTAAAAATCCTATGGGTGTGATAGTAGCCACTTTGATTGGGGTACCAATCTATGGTGATATCTTTGGTGCAATCCCCGTAGCGGAAGCACTTTTAACAAAAGGAGCCCAACTAGGAACGGTTTTAGCATTTATGATGGCAGTTACGACTTTGAGCCTACCTTCCATGATTATGTTGAAAAAAGCAGTCAAACCGAAATTATTCGGATTATTTATTGGAATATGCACTGTCGGCATTATTGTAATTGGATATTTATTTAATATGTTACAAACATTTATAGTATAAAGGAGAAAAAATGGGATTATTTGGAAATAAAGAAGAAAAGACTTGTCAATGTGGAAACTGCAAATGTGGTAAAGCATCACAAGATAACATTCTTGAGGGATCTGACCATACCTTTAAAGTCTTGGGATCAGGATGCAAGAAGTGTATAACTTTAGAGGAAAATGTAAAACAAGCTTGTAAAGAAATGAATAAACTCGTCAACATCAAGTATGTAAAAGATTTTTCAGAGATTGCTGCCTATGGCGTGATGCAAACACCGGCTTTGGTTTTAGATGAAGATGTTGTTTCATATGGTAAAGTTTTAACAGTTGATGAGGTAAAAGAAGTTATTGCCGAAAATTTTTAATAGGAAAGACTCACTAGGACTGGGTCTTTTTTTTTTGTTGTCCTACATAATGTTGGAAAATTTTATTTTCTTTCCTTATTTATGTCGATGAAAACGTTTACTTAAATTTGTATAATGGACACATAAAGATTAATAATCATCAAAGGAGAAATCAAATGACTAACATTAAAACTGTCGGTGTAGTTGGAGCAGGAGCTATGGGTGGCGGAATCGCCAATCTTTTTGCACAAAATGGATATCGCGTTATCCTTCGTGACGTTGAACAACGTTTCATCGACACTGGTATGCAACGCATCACAAAATTTATGGAAGGTAGTGTTAAACGTGGAAAATTAAGTCAAGAAGAAATGGACGAAACAATTGCACGTATTACAACAACTACAGATTTAAAAGATTTTAAAGATGTGGATTTCGTAGTTGAAGCCGTTATTGAACGTATGGATATCAAACAATCAGTATTTAAAGAATTAGAAGGCATTGTTCGTGAAGATGTTATCTTATCAACAAATACTTCTTCTTTATCTATTACTGAAATTGCAAGTGCTTTAAAAAATCCATCGCGTTTTGCAGGAATGCATTTCTTCAATCCAGCCCAAGTAATGAAATTATGTGAAATCATTTATGGATTAGAAACAAGTGATGAAACAATCGCTATCGTTAAAGAACTTGCTGAAAGCATTCGTAAAGAAGTTGTTATTGTTAAAAAAGACGTTCCAGGATTTATTGTAAATCGTATCATGATTCCTCAATTTATTGAAGCGATTAAAGTTCTTGAAGAAGGAATTGCTTCAAAAGAAGATATTGATAAAGCAATGCGTTATGGTTTGAATCATCCAATGGGAGCATTTGAACTACAAGACTATGCAGGTGTTGATATTGGTTACCATGTAATGAATTACTTTGAAAAAGAATTTGGGGATAACCGTTGGACTCCACCAACATTATTGAAAAACATGATTCGTGCTGGTCGTAATGGTAAAAAATCTGGTAAAGGTTTCTACGACTACGATAAAAAATAAATAATACATAAAAAAATCAAACCTAACGGAGGCTATACATAATGGTTAAAGAATCAAGAGCAGATAAATTATTTAATGAAGGTGAAATGTATTTTTCTGATTTATATAATTTTGCAGATGGATTAACTGCAGGGGAAAAAGAAGTCTTAAAAGAATTGGAAGAAGTTTTAAAAAATGATTTAAAACCAGTTCTTGCTGAAAATTGGCATAATGCAACTTTCCCATTAGAGCAATTCAAAAAAGTTATTGATTTACATTTAATGGATGACCCACGTTTACTAGAAGGACGCGAAGATGGTCGTATCTCCGAATTATTTAGAGGATTCCGTGCTTATACTCTTGCAAAAACTGACCCAGTATTAGGAACTTTCTATACTGCAAATGGTGGACTTTTCCATGAATGTGTCCGAATAGGTGGAAGTCAAGAACAAATTGATAAATTAATGCCAGGTGTTTATTCTTGGGAAGGCTTAGGCGTACTCGCTATGACTGAACCAGAACATGGTTCGGATATTGCAGGGGGAATGGCTGCGACTGCAAAACGTGATGGCGACTATTGGATTCTAAATGGTCATAAGAAATGGATTGGTGCAGGAACTCTTGCAAAATGGCATGCATTCTTTGCACGCGACGTTGATGATAATCAAGTTAAATTGTTCTACGTAGAGCGTGAATCTGAAGGGGTAGAAACATTTGTAACACCTGAAAAAGCATTCTTTAGATCAATGCCTAATGCAGAAATTATTTACAAAGATGTTCGAGTTCATGAATCACAACGTGCACAAAATGTGAATTCTTGGAAAGATTGTGCAAGTATTTTACGTAACACACGTTCGGATGTTGCATGGTTATTGGCTGGCGCGACTGCGGGAGCTTTCGAAGCAGCTCTAGCTTACACACGTGAACGTTTACAGTTTGGTAAACCTATTGCAAGCTTCCAACTTATTCAAGAAAAATTAGCACGTATGGCCATGAACGCTCAAGCAACTTTGGCTATCGCTGTTCGTCTAGCTGAACAACAAGAACAAGGTATTTACCGTGAAGAAGCATCATCTATGGCTAAACTGCATAACGGTTTCCGTGCCCGTGAAACAGCAGCCTTGGCTCGTGAAGTTGGTGGTGGAAATGGTATCTTGTTGAAATATGATATTCCAAGATTCTTCGCTGATATCGAAGGTATGTATACATATGAAGGAACTCACGAAGTTAATTCATTAATTATTGGAAGACATTACACTGGAATTTCAGCATTTATTTAAGAAAAGGTTTGAGTCGGGCCTTCGGGTTCGACCAATCTTATGATAAGGAAAGATTAGAAGAGGAAATAAAATGTTACATACTAAAGAAGAAGAAATTGTTATTGTTGGTGCAGCTAGAACTCCTGTTGGAGCATTTCTTGGTGATTTAAAAACTGTACCAGTTGAAGTTCTTGGGGAAGTAGCTTTAAAAGAAGCTGTAAAACGTGCTAACTTGACTGTAAACGATATTGACGAAGTTATTGTCGGTCATGTTACAGGATCACAAACAACAAATAACTTAGGAAATGTTATTGGTATTAATAGTGGTTTACCAGAAACATCAACAGGGATGACTGTAAACCGTATTTGTGGATCAGGTATTCAGTCAGCAGTTTCAGCAACTTTAGAATTACTTCATTCTAATAAAAAAATCATCGCAGCTGGTGGTGCAGAATCACTATCACGTGCACCTTATCAATTACCTGACAGTGCTCGTTACCAAGCTTTCCGTTTAGGTGATGTTAAATTAATTGATGCTAACTTAGAAGGTCACCGTTCTGCATCAGGTCGTGATTCTGGCATTGAACACATGGGAAATACAGCAGAAAATGTTGTTCGTAAATACAATATTTCTCGTGAAAAACAAGATCAATTTGCTTATGAGTCTCAAATGAAAGCATCTCAAGCGATGAATAATGGTCGCTTTGCTCAAGAGATTGTACCAGTTGAAGTTCCAGGACGTAAAGGTAAAGTTACTATTGTTGAAAAAGATGGTCATCCACGTGCAGATACAACCTTAGAAAGCTTAGCTAAACTAAGACCTGCATTTGAGAAAGATGGATCTGTAACTGCAGGTAATGCATCTGGTTTAAATGATGGTGGAGCATTTGAAATCTTCACTACTGAGTCACTTGCAAAAGAAAAAGGCCTTGAAGTAATGGCGCGTGTTGTAGATTATCAAATCTCTGGTTGTGCTCCTGAAACAATGGGACTTGGTCCGGTATTTGCTATTAATGACTTGTTAGAACGCCAAGGAATGGATTTAGTTAAAGATATTGATGTATTAGAAATCAATGAAGCTTTTGCAGGTCAAACAATTGGTTGCCTAATTGAACTTGGAATTGATATGGATACTGACTTCTATCAGAATAAATTTAATCCACACGGTGGTGCAGTTGCTTTAGGACACCCACTTGGTATGTCTGGAGCACGTATTATTACATCACTTCTATATGAATTTAAAAATAACCCTGACAAACGTTATGCTATTGCTTCAGCATGTATCGGTGGCGGACAAGGAATTGCTCTATTGTTAGAAAATGGTTATTACACAGGAAAATAATAGGAGACTGATTATGAATGAAGAATTTAAAGTTGCCGTGATTGGCGCTGGAACAATGGGTTCTGGTATTGCTCAAAAAATTGCTCAAGAAGGAATTACTTGTTATTTAGTTGATGTAAGCCAAGAAGCAGTTGACCGTGGTATGAGTATTATCAAAAGAATGCTTGATCAAGGTAAAGAACGCAAAGTATTTACAGAAACATTTGTAGAAAATACATTAGCTCGTTTAATCCCAACAACAAATTACGAAGATTTAAAATCAGTTGATTTTATCATTGAAGCCGTCTTTGAAGATGAAAAAGTAAAAGCAGATGTTTTAGCTAAACTGGATCAAATTTGTGATGAAAAAACAATTTTAAGTTCAAACACATCAAGTTTCTATATTAAAAACTTGGCTAAAGCCACTAACCGTCCAGACCGTTTTATTGGAATGCACTATTTCTTCCACCCAGCTAAAAACCGTTTATTAGAAATCATTTCGCATGAAGGAACAAGTCCAGAAACTGTCGCAATTGCTAATAAATTCTCTGATATGCATGGTAAAACAGCTATTACTGTTAAAGATGCTCCTGGTTTTGCGGTAAACCGTTTCTTCGTTCCTTGGTTAACTGAAGCTGTTAAACTTTTTGAAGAAGGAGTTGCTAATAAAGCAACAATCGATGCAGCGGCGCGTGCTGCTTTCAAAATTGGTATGGGTCCATTTGCCTTGATGAATGCTACAGGTATCCCAGTAGCTTACCATTCTGCAAATACATTGGGACGTGAAGTATCTGACTCTTATTACCCATCTGATCTTCTCAAAGCACAAGTTGAGTCTAAAGAATTATGGAATATCGAAGATGGACCAATTGATGAGAGTAAATTCCCAGCGGTTCAAGAACATCTATTAGCAACAGTAATCAGTATTGCTGCTAAACTTGTCGATGAAGGTGTAGCTACAATCGAAGATGTCAACAGAGGAGCTGTTGTTGGATTGCGTTGGAAAGTTGGACCTTTCCAATTAGCTAATCAATTAGGAGTTAAGAAAGCTTATCAAATGACGGAAGCTTTAGCTGAGAAACGTCCTGGTTTTGAAGTTAGTCAAACATTAAAAAATCAAGCAGATTTAGATAAAGCATTTAATTTTAGCTTTGTTGATTATAGTATTTCAAATGGAATTGCTAAAATTCGCATTAACCGTCCAGAAGCTATGAATGCTCTGAATCCAACAGTTGTTGGCCAAATTGAAGAAGCCTTCAATAAAGCTGAAGCTGATGATGCCGTTCGTGCTATTGTCTTCTCAGGAGCTGGTAAAGCCTTTGTCGCTGGAGCTGACTTGAAATTCTTCGTCGATGCAATCAAAACTGATAGCTTAGATAAAAACTATGCCTTTACGGCGGGTGGACATCGATTGCTCCGTCGTATTGAATTGAGCAAAAAATTTACTATTGCCTTGTTAGATGGTTTATCCCTAGGCGGCGGCTCAGAATTAGCTTTAGCCTGTCAAGCAATTATTGCAACTGAGAAAGGATCAATGGGCTTCCCAGAAAGTGGCCTTGGAATCTATCCAGGACTTGGAGGCATGCTTCGTACAAATCACCAAATCGGTAAAGAATTAGCTAAATACTTTGTCATGTCAGGACGTGGAATTTCAGCTAAGGATGCACATGACTTAGGAATTGTAACCAAATTAGTAGATTCAGCACATATCAATGAAGGTATTGAAGAATTAATTAAAGAAGGCCGTCCTGATAAATATCGTCAACGTGCTGTTCCAGCTAAATTTGAAGAAGTGAAAGTTGCCTTCTCTGATGATAACTTCAACAATACAATTAATGGGCTACCATCAGAAGGTGTCAGTCCAGAGTTTGCTGCTAAAATGGGTAAAACAATTTCTTATAAAGCCCCTAGTATTAGCAAACAAATTCCTGAAATGATTAATCAACAAGCAAACATGAATTTGGATGAAGGTATTGCTTATGAATTAGGCTTACTAAATCAAACTTTTGGAAAGAAAGAAGCTTTGATTGGTTTAGAAGCTTCCCTTGCAGGACAACGTCCTGATTACAGTAAATTAGCTTAAGAGAATTAGGCTACTACCTATCGAAACCTTAAAGGAGTAGTAATGTGAAAAACGACTGGTTATCTGAAAGAGCGAAACTAAGTGGCTCAAAAACAGCAATCATCGAAGCTGAAAAAGGTCATCAATGGACGTTTCAAGAAATGAATCAAAGGGCCATCAATTTAGCTGATTATTTACTATTACGTGGTGTTAAGGCGGGTGATCGCGTAGCCTTGTTTTCTTCAAATGATATTGCACATTTTGACTATCTCTTTGCTTGCACGAAAATAGGAGCAATCTTTATTCCATTAAACTGGCGACTTAGAGATACAGAAATTAAGCAAATAGTTGAGGATGCGGACCCTAAATTACTAGCTTACTCAAGAATACATAAAACGAGACTGACCTTAATAGATGAAAATTTATTTGACTTAGATATTGATTCTGAGGCTTACCAAGAAATTGTAGTTAGTCAGACCTCAAAAAGTATTCCAATTAGAGATTTTCCAGATGAAGATACTGCTGTATTAATATATACGAGTGGAACAACTGGTAAGCCTAAGGGAGCAATGATTAGTCATAAGGCAATCCGTCACAATGCTTTAGTTAGTATACCAAGTTGGAATATTAGTGCATCAGATAGAGGGATGACAACAACACCAATGTTTCATACTGCTGGATTATTCTGTTTCACTATTCCAATTCTGATGGCTGGTGGACAGATTATTGTTCAACGTTTCTTCTATACTGACGAAACGATAGAAATAATTCGTGATTTTAAACCAACAAAAGCATTCTTTGTCCCAACAATGTGTTATATGTTAGCAGATTCAAAATTATTTAAAAAAGAGAATTTTAAATCGTTGAAATTTATTATTTCTGGGGGAGCCCCACTATCAGAAAATATTTTTCAATTGTTTGCTGATGAAGGTTTACCATTAGTTAATTCTTACGGGTTAACTGAAGTTGGTCCAAACAATTTTTTTATAACACCAGAAATACAGCGTATAAAACCAACTGCTGTTGGAAAACCAATATTATTTAACACAGTCAAATTGGTTGACGAAAATGGTCAAGAAGTATCAGATGGTGAAGTTGGTCAATTGATTATTAATAGTGAGGCACGTTTTAGTGGCTATTGGAATAATCAAGCAGAGACTGATAAGGCAATTATTGATAATTTTGTTTACACTGGTGATTTAGCAAAAAAGGATCCAGATGGGGATTACTTTATTGTTGGTCGCAGTAAGGAAATGATTATTACTGGTGGTGAAAATGTTTATCCAAGTGAAGTAGAGAACGTCTTGAATAAACATCCTGAAGTAATGGATTCCGTTGTCTTTGGTTTACCAACTGCACAATGGGGAGAAAGTGTAGTTGCGGCAATTATTCTTAAAGAAGCCAATCCTCAGATTCTTGACTCTTTAAAACCTCATGTTCAAGAGAATTTAGCAGGATATAAAACACCAAAAAGATATTATTTTTTAAATGATTTTCCAAAAACACCAATTGGTAAAATTGATCGCAAAGCATTAGAGAAAATGGCACGTGAAAAAGAAGCTCAACATCAAGAAGAAGAGAAAGCTTTACAAATCATTATGTAAAAGAATAGAAGCCTTGGAGATAGATATATGGATAAATTAATTACTTATAGAGAAGCAGCTAATTTAGTTAAAGATGGTGACTTGTTAGCAACCCTAACCTTTGGTCTAGGAGGACTTCCTGAACAATTATTAGTGGGTGTGGAAGAACGTTATGCTGAGGAACAACATCCAAAAGACATTACATTTATGTGGTCTTGTGGTATTGGGAACAGTCAATATGGTCGTGGTGCTGACCATATGATTGCACCTGGATTAGTTAAACGTGTTATTGCAGGGCATGTAGGTTCATCTCCAGGTATGGTTGAAAAAATTGTAAATAATGAGTATGAAGTTTATCTTTGGCCTCAGGGTGTTATTACACAATTATATCGTGCAATTGCTGGCCGAAAACCATATTTAACTAAAGTCGGATTAAAAACATTTGTAGATCCTCGTTTATCTGGATCTAGATCGACAAAGAAAACAACAGAGGATATTATTGACCTAGTAGAATTTGGTGGTGAAGAATGGCTTCATTATCCAACTTTAAATATTGATGTTGCTTTTATCAGAGGTACTTACTCTGATGAAAATGGTAATATCAGTCTTAAAGATGAAACATGTAAATTAGAACAATTAGAGTTAGCTATGGCTGCTAAAAATTCAGGTGGAATTGTTATCTGTCAAGTTAAAGAAATTGTTCAAAATGGGCAGATTCATCCAAAAAATGTTCAAATTCCTTTTGGATTAGTCGACTATGTTGTTCTTGCTGAAGATAAATACCATTATCAAACAGTAGGTACCTTCAGTAATCCAAAACTTAGTGGTGATATTCGTGTACCGACTAACCATGGGAAAGTAAAACCAGCACCACTTAATACGAGAAAAATTACAGCCCGTCGTGCAGCAATGGAACTTCGTCCTGGTGATACGATTAACCTTGGCTTTGGTTCACCAGATATGGTGGCACAAGTAGCTGCTGAAGAAGGTGTTAGTGATCGTTACCATGCTACCCTTGAAATGGGACTATGGGGTGGGATTCCAGCAGTAGGAAATGATTTTGGATCTGCTGTTAATCATGAGGCAGCCATTCCAATGACAAATCAATTTGATTACTATGATGGTAATGGACTTGATTTAACAGTATTAGGAATAGGTGAAATTGACCAATATGGAAATAATAATGTTACGAAATTTGGACCCAAAGTACCTGGACCTGGTGGATTTATTAATATTTCTCAAAATACGAAGCGTATAGTCTTTATTGGGACTTTCACTGTTGGTGGAAAAGTTCACTGTGAAGAAGGAAAACTAGTCATTGATGACCAAGGTAGAGGACCTAAATTCATTAAAGATGTTGAGCAAGTTAGCTTTTCTGGAGAATATGCAACAGAGTCTGAACAAGAAGTCTTATATGTTACAGAAAGAGCAGTCTTTGACCTCCATGAAGGAAAAGTACGCTTAATTGAAATTGCCCCCGGTGTAGAGTTGCAAAAAGATATTCTGGATCAAATGGAATTTGAACCAATGATTTCTAAGGATTTGAAAGAAATGGATAAAGGTATCTTCTGTGAAGAATGGGGTCGCCTAGCAAATATTATTGATTCTAAAGAGCAAGCATAAGATAAAACCGTAGATATTTATTATCTATGGTTTTTAATGCACAAAAGTTGTTGAAACAGCTTTCATTGGATACAATAGAAGGGAATAGATAGGATTAATGATATGAAAAAAATAATCGGAAAAAAAGATACCAATGAGTTTATTAAAAAAATTGAAAAACATTTGAAGTCGACTTCGCGTCAGGTTTTAAATATGAATTCTCGAGAAGAAATTCTGACCATAGTTGGGCAAAGCTTCAAGGAGATATTGTATTCGGATTTCGTTTGTATTGCTTTAAATCGTAAAGATTTATTAGAACCACAATACTTGTCTGGTGAAGAAGAATTACGCTCAATCTTCCCCTATCCTTCCCAAGAAGTTAATCAAATTCTATATCACCAGAGTATCAAATCAGATGATAATGCTTTAGCAACGAACTCGATTCTCAGTAAATATTTTGAAGATCGCCAGATTGACTCATGGTTTACAATCCCTATCACTCAGAATGGATCTAATCTTGGAATTATTATTGCCGGTTACTATGATGGGCGTCCATTTATTGATGAGATGAGACAAGTTTTTAAGGAATTGGGTGAATATATTGCAATTGCAATTGACATGATTCAGAAAAATGAGAGTAATCAAAAAGACCTTAGGATAATTACACATTCAGCACATCAATTAATGATGCAAAATTCAATTGATGATTTATTAGAAAATGTTGTGACTTTATCTGGTAGAGAAATCAAAACACATTTTTCAGGCATATATCTACTAGACGAAAAACGAGACGCCCTCTTATTACAAAAGCCAAGTTTTGGTTATGTGACCATGGACAGTTACATTCCTTTACACAAAGGGAATGAATTAAGAAATTATTTTCCTCACGTTGAACAGATAGGGTTCTCTCAAATTTCTTTGCCAATTGTTATTAATGATTTGTTAGTAGGAGTGATGGTTTGTAAAAAATCAGAAGAGAAAATTTTTTCCAAAAAAGATTTTGAATTACTGAGAACCTATTCTAATTATTTCAGTGCTATGTATGAGAATCTTTCACTGAGAAAAAGAGAACATGACCGAAGTAAAGCACTAGAAGATTTACTAAATCTACAAAATGATTTAATTAAAAAATCTATTAATCAGGTTAATGTTGATGATATGGACAAAGTGTTATCTGAGTATATTTCTAGTGATGTATTAGTATTTGACCAACTGCTAAATCTTCATTCATGGCATGGTAATGAAAGTAATCAAACGATAGTTGACAGTCTTGTCAAGCAAGTTATAGCTCATAAAACTAAATATGTTAAAAAGGTCAGTCCCTTTTCAATAGTTGTTGATGGCAAAGAATTTGTCTTTAATAAAATTGAGGGTGGACATGATGTATTGGGCTACTTAGTTTATCTAAAATCTGATAGTAATGATATGCTTGAAAACTTTTCATTAGCTATTTCCATGGCAATTAGTATTTATGCCACTTTCTTTATGAAATATAAGATTGAAAGAAATGCTGTCAACCAATTAAAGAATAACTTTGTAGGGGCCCTATTATCAAGTAAAGCTGGAGAAGAGATGGATCAAATCATTGATTATGCTGCCTATTTTAATTTTGACATCTATCATTCCCATATGATAGCTGTAATTGATTTATACAGCCAAGCTGTCAACCCACAAGATATCATAAACCAACGGATTGAACGTAATAAAATCATGAATGAGATAAACTATCAATTAGCGTCCTTTGATAATAATTTAATTTCTGCAATTTTTAAAGGTAAATTAGTCTTATTTAAACCTTTGGAACAAGGGCAGACAGACTATTGGGGGAATCTTTACACCTTTGTCAAGTCAACTCAAAATTGTGATATTGAAATTTGGTTAGCTGTCGGAAGTAAAGTTGACAAGATAGTTGACTATCGGGATAGCTATCGTAAAGCTTTGCATGTTTTAAATGTCATGCAAAATACTGGCTTTAAAAAACACTACGGTAGTTTTGAAGAACTGGGATCTTATTCTTTACTGCATACTTTGACTCAAAATAACGAGACTGGATTGTTTGTTAAAGCACAATTAGGTCTCCTGTGGGAACAGTCACAAAATCAATCAATTGACTTATTCCAAACTCTCAGAGTGTATCTGGAAAATCAAGGACAAATTACAGCAAGTGCTGTTCAGTTATTTATTCATCGATCAACTTTGCTTTACAGGCTGGAAAAAATTTCTGATTTACTACAAATGGATATTAATCAACAGCGAAATCAATTTAATCTTATACTTGCTTATCATCTTTTTGATCTTTATGGACAGAGTGTTTTTGAGTAAACTTGACAGAGAGTTTACAGTGACAAATACATTGGAAATACCCAATTTGGCTAATGTCAAAGACCTTTGATAGAATATATCATCATTGAATTATATGATATAGGAAAGGAGGTATTTATGGAACTTGGGAAACAAGTCGCAACGCGTCGAAAACTGTTGGGGTTAACTCAAGAACAAGTGGCAGATAGAATATTTGTGAGTCGACAAAGCATCTCAAACTGGGAAACTAACAAAACTTATCCTGATATCCAAAGCTTGTTATTGCTGAGTCAATTGTTTCATATGTCACTTGAAGAACTAATTCAAGGAGATCTTGCAGAAATGAAGAATGAAGTTAATAAAGTAGAAATTGGACATTACCAGAAAGATAGCCTTATTTTTTCTGTCTTGTTAATAGGATTACCTATAATTGCCTATCCCCTATTTCATTTTTGGGATTGGTATGGCGTCGGAATTTTCGCTTTTCTTTGGGGAATTGCAATGATATATGCAAATCGGGTTGAAAAATTTAAGAAAGCGAATAACATAAGAACCTTTAAAGAACTAATTGCTTTTGATCAGGGGATTCCTTTAAGTCAGCTTGAAAGAGCAGAGGAAAAGGCAAAATTTCCTTATCAGAAGCCACTGATTGTTTTTGGATTTGCCTTATTTTCAGTTACTATGGTTGTGCTCACAGCATTTGTAATAAAATGGCTATTTTAAAAGAGCTTGGATCTGGTCCAAGCTCTTTTTTTGTTATCAATTAATTATTACTTATTTATTTATACTTGTCTTCCAGTTGACTCATCCATAGGCCGAGCCAGATTCCAAGTCCGAATAATAGCAGAGCCATTCCCCAGGCTAAGAATCCAGCACCCGCGTATGAAATTGCTTCACTGCTTCCAGTATTGGGAATGAGAATGAGTAAAGTACTTGATAATACGATACCGATGATAAAATGATAAACTCTAGAATGATAGTTTTGTAAGGCATAATCCATGGCTTTTGAAAAGGCCACCATTGCAATAACTCCACCGACTGCTATTGGAAAGAAGGTTCCTAGAAGATCCAAAGATTTGAACCCACGAAGCATTGGAGAATAGATACCTAAAATAAGTAGTAGATTAGATGGACTAAGTCCAGGAACAAGGACACCTAAAGCAATTAATATACCGGCTAGCATAAAGGTAATAAAGTTGACAGGTAAGGTACCCACTATATCATCTAGGAAATAAAGCAAGAGCCCTGAAATGACAAAAGTGCCGATGAACCAAATAATATCAACTGTGTCTCGTTTTGATTTTTTGGTGGACTCAGAAAGAAGACTTGGTATAGTCCCAACAATAGCTCCGGCAAATCCCCAAAGTACAGGAACTTGGAAATGTTTTAAGAGAAATTCCACTGGAAATGAAAAAAGAGCAATCCCGATGATGCCACCAATCCCTACAGGAAGAAAGTAGAGTAAATTTTGCATAAAATTATCACGGATGTGCGCTAAAAAGTTAATCAAGCGTTCATAGATACCTAAAATAGCAGCTAAAACACCACCAGAAACGCCTGGTAAAATAAAGCCTAGAGCAATAATCATCCCTTTAACTAAACGACCTAAAAATGAACCCATGTAAACCTCCTAAACAATAATAAATTTATTGTAACATAAAAGCTTATATAGTTCATTTAAGAGCTCAAACTAACAGTTATTGTTAGATGAAACAATTGTGATAATAAATTACTATTAATTTATCGAATATAAAAAACAATAATAAAGATATACAATCACTTCCTTGGAGATACTAGGTTGATTGTCATGTGAACAATGGTATGGAGAAAAATAGATTTTGTTAATTAAAAATGTATCTTTTTCCACTTCGTTGAGACAAAAGATACCTAATCCAATTTAACATATTACTAAATAATTTATCAAAACAAGTCCGGCAATATTAAATTGAGAGAATGTCTTATCTAATAGTGGTAACAAAAGATGAATTAATTAGCCATTGCCATAGAAATGTATAATGAAAAGGAGGAAAGGGTAAGTAATTAGAATCAGTTTTCTTCTATTTAGCATATTCTTAAAAATATTTCGATAAGTATTTTACCTAGACAAAAGTAATAAAAGATTTGTGGAGTTGCCGGTGTGGCTCCTCCATCACTTGTCCATTTTCCTCCAATAATTGATTCTAAAAATCAGAAGAGAGAACTGAATCGTTATTAGATTTTAGTGTTTCCATTGAGATTCCTCCAAAAATTTTGGGATGCACCCATAAATATACTCTAACAGAAAATTTATATGATTTATTGAAAATTCTCAAATGATCGAAATAGATTCTGAATGGTAATAAAATTGTGTATTTTGTAACTGTTGCGCCTATTTCCTCTTACGTTGCGTGATTTTTTGAATGATCTAAACTATACTTGCCTTAAGCATAGGAAAGGGGTTTTACATTATGTTACAATTTATTAAAGTAAACAAAAAATATCTTATTTGGGTTATCTTATTTGGACTTGCTGGAGTAGTGATTTCTTCAATTTTTGATTATTTAGTTAAATTTATGAATGCATATCCAAGATTAAGCCGTATCATCGTTATAGGTATGATACTAGCAACCATGATTTACAATCCACATCTGATACTTTTAGATCTTTTAATAATTTTAGTTATAGCGTATGATTTAGCAAAAACAAAAAACAAATTATTGGGGCAAGAATGGAAATTTCAGAATTAATTAAAACATCCCGTCAAAAAAAGGCCTGACACAGCAAGCCCTAGCGGATAAGATTTATGTGACCAGACAAACCATTTCGAAATGGGAACTGGGCAAAAGCATCCCTGATCAGGTTTCCTTAAATCTGCTATATAAGGAACTTCATATAGAAACAGAAACACAAAAGACCATAACACAGAGTTTGTTTGGCAAGGAACAAGCTGTCAGGCTTGCATTAGTTTTACTCTTGTCGCCAGCTGTTCTTCTGCTCCGCTATGGCCTATTTAATCTCAACCAAGTCAAAGATAAGCGCCTAACTTTATTGATTAAGTGTCTTCTGACATTGCTTTTGGTCCTATATCTTAAGTCCCTTAAAGATTCTGTTTTCTATATAGCATGCGCAGCACTATTTGTCAGTTACCTTAGCTACCGCCTCTATCAATTAAGTTTAGAAAAAGAGCACAAAGATGAATAGAATCAACTCAAGTTTACAGCAAAAAAAGAGACCAGTTCTGGTCTCTTTTACATGTTTTGATTAAGGTAGGCGGTCAAAAACTTTTCAGCAAGGCTATTTGGAAAAATATTAACCTTAGCCTCTTCAGGGCTGTACCAGTTTGCGTTATCAATTTCATGGTTGGGTGAGAAATCAGTGTCATCTTCAACAAAAGCTGTGAAGTTGCACATGAGTGTATTTGATGGTTGAAAAAAATGAGTCTGGTTGAATTGAATTAAGCTAGCACTTAAGCCGGTTTCTTCTTTCAGTTCACGAAGAACAGTGTCTTCAACACGTTCACCATGGTTAACATAGCCTGCAACCAGAATTTTTTTAGGACGATCATACTGTTGTATCAGCAGAATTTTTCCATTGGCTTTGTTGATAGTAATGATGCTCACTGCCACATTATACATGGGGAAACGGAAAGTAGCGCACTTGAGACAATAAGGCGCAAGTCCTTCATGTTCAAGCTCTTTTTCAATTAATTCATACCCACATTCTTGACAAAATTTATTCACTGGAATACCTCTTTTTATAATTTATCATATTGATAAATTATAGCATGTAATATTATTTTTCACGAGTATTGTCCATTCAGATTATGATATGATGGACATTATAAAGTGATGAATTGTCGTATTTACATAATGTTACAAATTGTGGCTAGCATAATTTAGAAATCACAATAGAATGGACGGTAAGGAGAAAAGTATGACTATTAGTGAGAAATTAAAAACATATCGAAAAACACAAGGCTTTACCCAAGAGGAGGTGGCTAAAAGATTAAATGTCTCTCGTACAACTGTGTCAAGTTGGGAGACTGGTAGAACCTTTCCAGATATCGAGAGAATGATTAATCTTGCTGATCTCTACCAACTCTCCTTAGATCAATTACTAAGAGAGGATCCACAAATTATGAAAAACATTAAAACTGAACGACGAGCTTTAAAACATTATCGATTTATTAAAAAGTTAACTTTAATGTTGGTAGGACTATTTTGCCTATATAATCTTTATTGGTTTATGGTGATATATCCTAAGAATACAAAATTAAATAGTTGGCAGCAAAGTGATAACATCTATAAATTAAACAAGGGGGGCTTACATTATACGGCTAACAAGATAGATTATCTATTAGGTTTAAAAAATAGAACAATCAATGTTTCCACAGAAGGAGAAGCTCCCTTTAATATACATATCACTGGTGATTACGTATACATCAATGTCTACAAAAATGATAAGTATAATAAAGACGGAAGTACGCTGGAACTGCCTAAAGATTTTCATTTTTTGGCTAAACTTAAAAAATCAGAAATTAGAAAAGATAATGCCCTTCATTTTGATCATTTTGAGGGGAGTATTAAAGAGGCAAATGCTCAACGTTTTATTGAGAAAAATAGACAAGCTTTCAATCAAGAATATAGTCAAACACTTAAAGTGTGGCAATCGATAAATTATTAATGTCATTAATAAAAAATCTAGAGAATAATTGAAATGGTAGTAAAAGAAACTATTCTATTCGAAAAGGTTTTAGAAGGGTAAAAATAGATTAAGATAAAACAAAGAAGAGCCAATGAATTAGATTTCATTGGCTCTTCTTTGTTTTAATTATTTAACTTCAGTGAAAGTTACGTGTTTACGTAATTTTGGTGAATATTTTTTCAATTGAAGACGGTCTGGAGTGTTACGTTTGTTTTTTGAAGTAAGGTACAAGCGTTCACCAGATTCTTTGTGTTCAAGTGTAATATTTACGCGCATGGTATCTCCCTTCTATTATTTAGCTTCGTTAGCTTTAGCGATTTTACGTCCTTTGTAGTATCCTTTAAGTGATACACGGTGAGAACGTGAGTAATCTCCAGTAGTTTCGTCGAATTGTACAGATGGAGCTGTCAATTTGTAGTGTGTACGACGTTTGTTCTTTTTAGCTTTAGACGTGTGACGTGCAGGAACTGCCATTTTTTCTATCCTCCGATTAAATTATGTAGGGTTTATTGTAGTAGCGATTTAAATGCTCTGAATCAAAAAGGTTCATGAGAATTTTGAGTTACTAGCAACCCTGATTCATTTTTAGTTTACGTGATTTTCATCAACTTTAACATGATATCATATCTTTTTTGTAAAGTAAAGTTACTTGACACTTTTTTCAAAAGTTATTTTCTACATAAAACAAAAAGCAAGAATTCAGTTGATGAAAGCGTAATTTACTAGCTGTGATAAATGCTAGTCAATCTTTTTTGTGGTAAAATAGTTATGATTAAATGTTAAAGAAAGGATAGAGTCCTAGCTATTTTATATCAAAAATTTATTAACCAATAACTGATGAAAACCAAAGGACTCCAAGTATCTTATCAAATGAAATTACAAAAACCAAAGGGAACTCAGGACATTCTTCCTGCTGAAGCTGCCAAATGGCAGTATGTTGAACATGTTGCACGTGAAACATTTAAAAAGTACAATTATGGTGAAATTAGAACACCAATGTTTGAACACTATGAAGTAATCAGCCGCTCAGTCGGTGATACAACAGATATTGTTTCCAAAGAAATGTATGACTTTAATGACAAAGGTGGCCGTCACATTACGTTACGTCCAGAAGGAACAGCTCCTGTTGTGCGCTCATATGTGGAAAATAAACTCTTTGCTCCAGAAGTGCAAAAACCACTAAAAATGTACTATATCGAGCCAATGTTTCGTTATGAACGTCCACAAGCAGGTCGCCTTCGTCAATTCCATCAGATTGGGGTAGAGTGCTTTGGTTCAGCCAATCCCGCTATAGATGTTGAAACAATTGCTATGGCTTATGATTTATTTAATGCACTTGGAATTGGGAATTTGAAACTGTCAATCAATAGTCTTGGAAATCCATCAAGTCGCGCAGCTTATCGCCAAGCCCTAATCGACTTCTTAACACCACAAAAAGATAAGTTATCAAAAGATAGCCAACGTCGTTTAGAAGAAAATCCATTACGTGTCTTAGACTCTAAAGAAAAAGAAGATATCGAGGCTGTAAAAAATGCACCATCAATCTTGGAATTCTTGGATGAAGAAAGTCAAGCTCACTTTGATGGGGTACGCGACATGTTAGATATGTTAGGAATTTCCTACACAATTGACACCAACATGGTTCGTGGTTTGGACTACTATAATCACACGATTTTTGAAGTCATTACCGAAATTGAAGATTCTGAATTAACCGTTTGTGGTGGGGGTCGCTATGACGGCTTAGTCACTTACTTTGATGGGCCAGAAACTGCTGCATTTGGCTTTGGTCTAGGTTTAGAGCGTCTCTTGATGATTATCGAAAAATTAGGGATTGAGCTTCCAATTGAAGAAAATCTTGATTTATATATGGCCGTTCTTGGGGATGGAGCAAATAGCAAAGCTTTAGAGCTTGTTCAAGCTATCCGCCGTCAAGGATTCAAAGCAGAACGTGATTATCTTGGTCGTAAGATTAAAGCGCAATTTAAGTCTGCGGATGTCTTTAAAGCTAAAGCCATTATCACTTTAGGTGAAAGTGAAGTTGAAGCAGGTAAGGTAACCATCAAAAACAATCAAACGCGCCAAGAGTTAGAAGTGACTTTTGAAGAACTAACAAATGACTTTGCAGCTGTGCTAGCAAAATTAAACTAAAAGAATAGGACGTGGAAACTTTCACGTCTTTTCCTATCTTTGAAATTTTGACCCAAAATTTCTCAGCGATTTTCAGAAAGTCCTCACAAAAGGTGGGGTTTTTATGGCCTTTTTGTTATAATGGTAGGGACTAAAAAAGTATTGGAGTAATAGAATGAAACGAAGCATGTATGCAGGACGTGTCCGATCTGAACATATCGGACAAGAAATCACCCTAAAAGGGTGGGTAAGTCGTCGTCGAGACTTAGGTGGTCTTATTTTTATCGACTTACGAGATCGTGAAGGGATCATGCAGCTTGTTATTAATCCAGAAGAAGTATCAAGTGAGCTCATGGCAATGGCTGAAGGCTTACGTAGTGAATATGTGATTGAGGTAACTGGTCAAGTTGAGGCTCGTCAACAAGCCAATGACAACTTAGCAACTGGTCAAGTTGAACTTAAAGTAACAAGCTTAACAATTTTGAATACTTCTAAAACGACGCCATTTGAAATTAAAGATCAAGTAGAAGTTAGTGATGAAACACGGTTACGTTACCGTTACCTTGATTTGCGTCGTCCAGAGATGTTAGAAAACTTTAAATTACGTGCTAAAGTAACACATTCAATTCGTAATTATCTTGATGACTTAGAATTCATTGATGTGGAAACACCAATATTAACTAAATCAACACCTGAGGGCGCGCGTGACTATTTGGTACCAAGTCGTGTCAGTCAAGGACATTTTTATGCCTTACCACAAAGTCCACAGATCACAAAACAATTGTTGATGAATTCAGGTTTTGACCGCTATTATCAAATTGTTAAATGTTTCCGTGACGAAGACCTTCGTGGTGACCGTCAACCAGAATTTACCCAAGTTGACTTAGAAACATCATTCCTTGATGAATATGAGATTCAAGAGATTGTTGAAGGCATGATTGCTAAAGTTATGAAAGAAACGAAAGGAATTGAAGTGACACTTCCTTTCCCACGTATGGCTTATGATACAGCAATGAACCGATATGGATCTGATAAGCCAGATACGCGCTTCGAGATGCTATTACAAGATCTTACTGAAGTTGTTAAGGAAGTTGACTTTAAAGTCTTCTCTCAAGCAGAGACAGTAAAAGGTATTGTTGTCAAAGGTAAAGCAGATAGCTACTCACGTAAAGACATTGATAAAATGACAGAGTATGCTAAACAATTTGGTGCCAAAGGTTTAGCATGGGCCAAAGTTGTTGATGGGCAATTAACTGGTCCTGTTTCTAAATTTTTAGTGCCAATTACTGATCAATTAACAAGTCACTTAGATGCTGGTGAGGGAGATTTAATTCTCTTTGTAGCAGATAGTTTAGAAGTTGCTAACAATACTTTAGGCGCCTTAAGAACACGCATTGCTAAGGAGCAAAACTTAGTTGACGCTGATAAGTTCAATTTCATATGGGTTATTGATTGGCCAATGTTTGAATGGTCTGAAGAAGAAAATCGCTATATGTCAGCACATCACCCATTCACCTTACCAACTGAAGAGACAGTAGAATACTTAAATGGCGACCTTGCCAAAGTTCGTGCCGTTGCTTACGATATCGTTCTTAATGGTTATGAATTAGGAGGCGGTAGCCTTCGGATTAATCAAAAAGATATGCAAGCTAACATGTTCAAAGCCTTAGGCTTTACAGAAGAAGACGCCAAAGAACAATTTGGCTTCCTGTTAGAAGCAATGGATTATGGTTTCCCGCCACATGGTGGATTAGCAATTGGACTCGACCGTTTTGTCATGTTGCTAGCAGGTAAAGATAATATTCGTGAAGTTATTGCCTTTCCTAAAAATAATAAAGCGTCAGATCCAATGACACAAGCTCCAAGTACAGTTTCAGTAAAACAATTAGAGGAATTGAGTCTACAAATACAAGATCATGATTAAAAAACCTGCTTATAAAAAACCTGATTATAAGAAAAGTCCCTATAAAAAACGAGTGAAGTATGTCATCGGTAGAGGTGCCAAACGTGTCGGTTTACTAAACACGTTGAGAAGTATTTCCAGAGACAAGTATGGAGAGAAAATATCTGCTTCACTCTTATATGGGATATTATCAAGTATAGCTGTTAATATTTTTTATCAGCCAGGGCATGTATATGCCAGTGGAGCAACTGGTTTAGCACAGATTATATCTGCCCTATCAGATCGCTTTTTTGGCTTTGTTTTCCCTATATCAGTGGCCTACTACCTTATTAATATGCCTTTGATGTTATTAGCTTGGTATAAAATTGGGCATAAATTTACAGTCTTTACCTTCATAACGGTTTCAATGAGCTCTCTCTTTATCCAATTGATGCCTCAGATTACCTTAACGACTGACCCCTTGATTAATGCTATCTTTGGTGGTCTGTTTATGGGTCTCGGCATAGGCTACTCATTACGCTCAAGAATTTCTAGTGGTGGGACTGACATAATTAGTTTAACCTTAAGAAAATCCACTGGTAAAGATGTTGGAGTTATTGCATTAATTATTAACGGGGTTATTTTGACGATTGCTGGACTTCTGTTTGGTTGGCAATATGCTCTTTACTCAATGGTTTCTATTTTTGTATCTAGTCGTGTGACAGATGCTCTGTATACGAAACAGAAGAAAATCCAAGCCATGATTGTAACGGAGCATCCAGATCGTGTTATTGCAGCAATCCATAAAAAACTGCATCGTGGGGTAACCTGTATTAATGATGCGGAAGGAACCTATAAACATGTACATAAGTCTGTCCTGATTACCATTTTAACCCAGGAAGAATACAATGATTTTAAATGGATTATGGCCAAGGCCGATTCGAAAGCTTTTATATCAGTTGCAGAAAATGTTCGAATCATTGGTCGATTCGTTGAGGATGATTAGAAAAATCAGGAGGGATTATGCCCATAGATAATAAACTACAAATTAAAAACTTCTTCTTCATTATTTTAGGAGCAGGTATATATGCTTTTGCGTTTGTTTATTTCTATATGGCAAACAGGATTGCCGCAAATGGCTTAGCAGGTTTAACATTAGTTGCCAAAGCACTCTTTAATATTAATCCAACAATCACAGGTTATTTGATTAATCTGCCCTTAGTTTTTCTTGGAGTAAAATATTTTGGTAAGCGATCAACAGTTTACACTGTCACAGGAATTGTTGCCATGTATTTATTTGTTTGGGTTTTCCAACAAATTCCATTTATCATCGATTTAGACCATGATAGTCTGGTAGTGTCGTTAATGGCTGGTATCATTGGTGGTATTGGCGGGGGCATCGTTTTTCGAACTGGTGGAACAATTGGTGGAGCTGATATTATTGCAAAAATGATTGAAAATAGATTTGGTTTACAATTAAACCAAGCACTATTAGGGATTGATGTTTTTGTAATGATTGTTTCCCTAACTTATATTTCACTGCCTGATATGATGTATGCTTTAATAGCAAGTTTTATGTATGGTCGAATTGCTCACTTGGTGCAAAATGGTGGTTATTCTGTTCGAGGAACAATTATTGTTTCAGAAAATTATTCTGATATTGCAACATTTATCATGGAGGAATTAGGGCGAGGAGTAACCTATTTGAATGGTGAAGGAGCCTATTCAGCAAGAGAAAAGAAAGTCATTTATGCCGCTCTAAGTCGAACGGATGTTCGCGAGTTGAAAGCAATGGCTAATGAAATTGATCCGAGAGCCTTTATCTCAATATTTGATATGGATGAAATTAATAGTCCTGATTTCTTTATTAATAAACCGAAAAATCGGAAAAAGAAAAAATAGCTAGTTTGCTTCTACATGAAGCGGCTAGTTTTTTGTGAAAGAATGAGGTGAAATGATGAACAATATAGAACGTTTAAATAGGCTAAAAGAATTAGTCCTCATTACTCTTGGGGTAGCAATATATGCTTTTGGTTTTGTAAATTTTAATATGGCAAACAAATTGGCAGAAGGTGGTGTAGCTGGAATTACTTTAATACTCCATGCAATGATAGGGATTAACCCAGCCTATTCTTCTCTGATTCTAAACATTCCTTTATTTATCTTGGGAGCGAAAATTTTTGGTAAGCGGTCGCTATTCCTTACAATCTATGGCACTGTAACAATGTCAATTTTTATCTGGCTTTGGCAGAAGGTTCCTATTGCCATGGGACTGGAACACGATATGATGTTAGTGGCAGTTGTTGGGGGGTTATGCGCCGGTCTTGGTAGTGGAATTGTTTTTCGATATGGTGCAACTACTGGTGGAACAGATATCATTGGTCGAATTGCTGAAGAAAAATTGGGCATTAAGTTAGGACAAACGTTGCTTTTTATAGATGCTTTAGTTCTAATTGCCTCTTTATCCTATATTGACCTCAAACATATGCTTTACACCTTAGTAGCTTCCTTTGTTTTTAGTCAAGTCATTACAGTTGTTCAAAATGGTGGTTACACAATTCGTGGTATGATTATCATTACTAAGCATTCAAAAGCTGCAGCTGCACAGATTTTAACTGAAATCAATCGTGGGGTTACCTACTTGAGAGGTGAGGGAGCTTATTCTGGTAATGAGTACAATGTTATGTACATCACTTTAAGTCCTAATGAGGTCCGTGAAGTCAAACGAATCTTGGCTGATCTTGATCCAGATGCCTTTATCTCAATTGTTGATGTTGACGAAGTAATTAGTTCGGACTTTAAAATACGTCGCAAAAATTATGATAAACCAGTATAAAAAAACAGTTCCCAAGGCACTGCACCCCAATAGTGGGACAGAAGAAAAACACTCTTATGAAACCAATTTTCTGAATTGAACAGGAGATTGGTTTTTTAAATGACGTTGAATTCTAGTTTCATTATAAAATGTTATGTAATTTTTAACAATATTTGTTATACTAACTTTGTTGTGTTTTCTCCTATCTTGGAGATAAAAGGTTTCAGTCTTTAAAGCGGAGTGAAACCATTCAATACAGGCGTTATCTGCAGGTGTCCCTTTTCGAGACATTGAGCGGGTAATGCCTTTTTCAATACAAGCGAGATAGTAAGCATGTGATGTATAGACAGATCCTTGATCACTGTGTAATAGGACTCCTGATTCTAAATCAAGTTGATTAAGGGTATCAAGTACAAGATCATTGTCCTGTGTATCTGAAATAGTATAGGCCACAATTTCACGATTATAAAGGTCCATAATAGATGACAAGTATAAGGTAGTTTTTCCAAAGTTGAGATAAGTAATATCTGTAACTAGTTTTTGTAATGGTCTGGTTGCCTTAAAGTCACGGTCTAGCTTATTGTCTGTGACGTAGTATGGCCTACCTAATTTAGGGGACTTCTTTATTCTAGTGCGACATAGCCACCCTCTGCTCTTCATGATACGATAGACTTTCTTTACATTGGCATTAATCCCAAACTCTTTCTTTAGAAGACTTGTAATGGTTCTATAACCATATATAAACTTATATTTTAAGCAGAGCTCTTCAACTTTTTCGATAAGACTATCATGAATAGGAGGCTTGATATTAGATTTCCACCGATAATAGGTTGAGCGTGAGACCTTAAAACAGTCCAGAATAAAACCTAATGGATACTGATATCTGTAGTAATCAACAAGCTTGATGAGTGTTACTTTATCGATTTTCTCATCAAGCTTTGATACTTTTTTAAAAGTTCAACTTGTAGTTTTAATTGCTCAACTTCTGATAACTGTTCCATTCCTTGACCGTAAGTATATTGCTTACCTACAGGTTGATGAAAACGATACGTTTCTCCTTTTTGATACCAGCGCCACCATGTATATATCTGGCTTTTATTTTTAATACCAAGTCTATCCATAATAACTTTTTCGGGCTTACCTGATTTCTTCATTTCAATACAGGCTAATTTGGTTTCTAACGAGTAAGCTTTTTTGACCATAATAAAACACTCCTGATTCTATTTTACTAGAATTCTACAGGAGTGTTTTTCTTGTGTCTCATTTATTGGGTGCAGTGCCCAAGGAACTGTTTTTTTATATATTTACATTTTTTCAGGAGCTTCAACGCCAAGTAGACGAAGGGCTTCTTTAAGGACTATACCAGTTGAGTAGCATAATGCTAATCTGCTGTCACGCTCGTCACTTTCATCAAGGATATGTGTGTGTGCATAGTATTTATTAAAGGCTTGAGCCAATTGGATTGCATACTTAGCAATGGTTGATGGGTCATATTTTTCAGCCGCACGTTGGATAGTTTTGCTGAAGGCTTGAATCAACTTGATAATTTCCCAGCTTTCAGTATCGTTTAATGAATAGTTAGCACTAGCATCTGGAGTGAAATTAGCTTTGCGTAAAATTGACTGAATACGAGCATAAGCATATTGAACATAAGGACCAGTTTCACCTTCAAATGAAACCATTGCTTCTAAGTCGAAGTCATAACCATTGTCACGATCTGTTTTCAAGTCATAGAACTTGATGGCACCAATACCAACTTGTTTAGCAACTTCTTCTTTGTTTTCTAAATCAGGATTTTTTGCTTCGATTTGCGTAAGGGCACGAGAAACGGCTTCGTCTAAAGTTGGTTCAAGTAAGATGATATTACCTTTACGAGTTGATAGTTTTTTCTTATTCTTAGTAACTAGACCAAATGAAACGTGAACCATATCGTCTGACCAGTCAAATCCCATTTCTTTAAGAACTGCTTTTAGTTGTTTGAAGTGATGTGATTGTTCTTGACCAACAACGTAAATATTTTTAACAAAGTCAAATGTACGTTTACGGTACATTGCTGTGGCCATATCACGCGTGATATAAAGGGTAGCACCATCAGATTTTTTGATAAGTGCTGGTGGAAGGTTGTATTTTTCAAGGTCAACAATTTTAGCACCTTTAGAGTCATGAAGAAGGTTTTTATCTTCAAGAATTTGAAGACCTTCATCCATCTTATCATTATAGAAGGCTTCCCCATGGTAATGGTCAAAAGTAATATTTAGTTTTTCGTAGATACGGTTAAATTCAACAAGACTTTCATCACGGAACCATTGCCATAAATCCCAAGCTTCTTTGTCGCCATCTTCCAATTTTTTAAACCATTGACGAGCTTCTTCATCAAGTTCAGGTTTTTCTTCCGCTTCGGCATTAATACGGACGTATAATTTCAAAAGTTCAGCAATTGGGTCAGCTTCAACAGCCTTTGGATCGCCCCAAAGTTTGTAAGCAACAATCAACATCCCAAACTGTTTACCCCAGTCACCTAAATGGTTAATACGGAATAAATTATAGCCTAGTTTAGAGTAAAGACTAGCAATAGAATCACCAATAACTGTTGAGCGAAGGTGACCAACTGAGAATGGTTTTGCGATGTTAGGACTAGACATATCTAAGGTAATGTTTTGACCATCACCAATATGTTGTTGACCAAAATCAGCTTTTTCAGTAATAACGTCTTTCATTACATCTTGAGAGATAAGTGATTTGTTAAGGAAAAAGTTAATGTAAGGACCAATAGCAACAACTTTTTCAAATTGGTCAGCATTAATTTTTTCAGCAAGGTCACTAGCAATCATTTGTGGGGCTTTACGAAGGACTTTTGCCAAGCTGAAAGCTGGGAAGGCTAAGTCACCCATTTCAGAATTTTTTGGTGTTTCAATTAAATTGATAATGGTATCTTGTTCCAACTCAGGAACAACTTTTGCAATTTCATTTGCAACGAGTGTTTTAGTATCCATTTGTTTTCTCCTAAAATAGTTTGTCATTTCATTTTATCACATTTTAACAAAATAAACGAGAGTTCGATTGAGAAATTATACCATAAATCTAAAAGGTAAAACAGTCAATTTAAAAAAAGTTAATAAATTAGTTAAAAAAATAAATATTTTTAAAAAAAGAGATAAAAAAGGGACTTATATCTATAAATTTTATTCATAAATTCTAAAATTGTGATGGATTTGGATGATATAAAGTAAGAAATTTGATATAATCTAGAGGATAATTATACAATTGGGGTGGAATCTTATGAATAAAATTGAGCGTCAAAATCATATAAAGCAGATTATTCAAGCTCAGCATATTGGAACCCAGGAAGACATTAAAACTTTCCTTCAGAATGATGGAATTAATGTTACTCAAGCAACACTGTCTAGAGATTTAAGAGAGATTGGACTTCTCAAGTTGCGTGATGAAAAGGGAAAATTATATTATAGTCTATCAGAACCTATGGCGACACCTTTTAGCCCTGATGTCCGGTACTATATTCAAAGTGTCGACCGAGCAGGATTTATGTTGGTCTTACATACTAGTTTAGGAGAGGCAGATGTCTTGGCTAATCTAGTAGATAGTGATAATATAGCAGATGTTTTGGGGACAATTGCTGGCGCAGATACGCTATTAATAATCTGTCGTAATGAAGAAATTGCCCAAAGGTATGAAAAAGATCTGGCTGCCAGCTTATGATACATTGTCAAGAATCTTTAAAGCAATTGATCGAAGCCGTTGAAAATCATAGCAGTATCAAGGATTTTAAAGCTATTAGTCAAAATAATCAGTTTTTAGAAAAATATAAGAACGATGCTTATTTAATGAAACTAAATCAACAGAATGCTCTCTTGTTTGAAAAGTTTGAAAAAACAAACGCTGCTAAACAATCAAACATAGAGGCAAGGAAATTGCAAGACAGTTTAGAAGCTCAGCCATTAATTAATGATTATAGACAAAAAATGCAAGATGCCAGTGATTTAATTCAATATGTAACTAAAACCATTGAAGAGAAAATTAATAAGGAGATAAAGGATGACAGAGCCTAAAGTTTCTCCTGGAATGCAACAGTATCTGGACATAAAAGTAAATTATCCAGATGCTTTTTTGCTTTTTAGGATGGGTGACTTTTACGAATTATTTTATGACGATGCTGTTAAAGCAGCTCAAATATTAGAAATTGGTTTAACCAGTCGCAACAAGAATGCTGAAAACCCAATACCCATGGCGGGAGTGCCCCACCATTCAGCACAACAATATATTGATGTTTTAATTGAGCAAGGTTATAAAGTAGCCATTGCTGAACAAATGGAAGATCCTAAAAAAGCTGTCGGCGTTGTTAAACGTGAAGTGGTTCAAGTGATTACTCCCGGAACTGTTGTCGATTCAGCTAAACCAACCAGTTCAAATAATTTCTTAGTTGCGATTGATTATAATGGTAGCAATTATGGTTTGGCTTATATGGACCTAGCTACTGGTGAATTCTTTGTGACAGCTCTGGAGGATTTCGCAAGTATTTGCAGTGAAATCTTAAATTTGAAAGCTAAAGAAGTTCTTGTTGGATATGACTTAAGTGGCCAAGAAGAAGAAATTTTAGTAAAACAATATAATCTATTACTATCTTATGAAAAGGAAGAAATTGATGACAGTAAACTTTTAGATAATAATTTGTCAATCATTGAAAAAATGGTCGCAAGTAAGTTATTAGCTTATGTGCACCATACGCAAATGCGCGACCTAATTCACCTTCAAAAAGTCGTTCACTATGAGATAAACGATTACTTACAAATGTCTTATGCTACTAAATCAAGCTTAGATCTACTAGAAAATGCTCGAACCGGGAAAAAACATGGCAGTCTATACTGGTTATTAGATCAAACCAAGACAGCAATGGGGATGCGACTACTGCGTGCTTGGATTGACCGTCCTCTAATTAGTAAAGAAGCTGTAATCCAGCGCCAAGAAATTATTCAAGTCTTACTTGATAATTTCATTGAGCGTTCTGATTTAAGTGATAGCTTAAAAGGTGTCTATGACATTGAAAGACTTTCAAGTCGTGTATCTTTCGGTAAGGTTAATCCCAAAGACTTATTGCAACTAGGACATACCTTAGCTCAAGTGCCAACAATTAAAGCCATTTTGGAAAGTATGGATAGTCCTCACTTAGAGGGACTCATTGCTGGTATCGACCCAATCCTTGAGTTAGAACACCTAATTCAATCAGCTATTGATCCAGATGCGCCTGCAACAATTAGTGAAGGTAATATCATCAAAACTGGTTTTGACAAACAATTGGATCATTATCGGAAGGTCATGAAAGAAGGCACGGGCTGGATAGCAGATATTGAAATGAAAGAGCGCCAAGCAAGTGGTATTAACAATCTTAAAATTGATTACAATAAAAAAGATGGTTACTATTTCCATGTCACAAACTCTAATTTATCCCTTGTTCCGGACCATTTCTTTAGGAAAGCAACCTTAAAAAATTCTGAGCGTTATGGAACCATGGAATTAGCTAAAATTGAAGGACAAATGTTGGAAGCTAGAGAAGAATCCTCAACTCTTGAGTATGATATCTTTATGCAATTGCGCTCACGAGTGGAAAATTATATTGATCGCCTTCAACAACTTGCCAAATCAATTGCTGCCGTCGATGTCCTCCAAAGTTTAGCAGTTGTGGCTGAGAAAAACCATTACATCAGACCAAGTTTCACCGACCATCAAGAAATTAATATCATTAATGGTCGCCATGCAGTGGTTGAAAAAGTGATGAGCGTCAAAGAATATATTCCCAACACCATTCAATTTAGTCAAGAAACGAATATCCAGCTCATTACAGGACCTAATATGAGTGGTAAATCAACTTATATGAGGCAGTTAGCTTTAACCAGTATTATGGCCCAACTTGGTTCTTATGTGGCAGCAGACCTTGCAGAAATTCCCATTTTTGATGCTATCTTTACAAGAATTGGCGCAGCAGATGACCTGATTTCTGGACAATCGACATTCATGGTCGAAATGATGGAGGCCAACCAAGCAATCAAAGGCGCAAGCCCACGGTCTTTAATTCTATTTGACGAATTAGGAAGAGGAACAGCTACTTATGATGGCATGGCGCTAGCTCAATCAATTATTGAGTTTATCCATGACCACGTGGGAGCAAAAACAATGTTTGCCACCCATTATCATGAGTTGACAGACCTGTCAAGCCGCCTAAAAAGCCTGACAAATGTCCATGTCGCAACCTTGGAAGAAAATGGCGAAGTGACTTTCCTTCATAAGATTGCCCAAGGACCGGCGGATAAATCCTACGGCATCCACGTGGCCAAAATTGCTGGGCTGCCAAAAGAACTCTTACAACGTGCGGATGCCATTCTCCAAAAATTAGAGAACCAATCGACTCAGTTGACACTAGTTGCCAATGCAGAGGAATCCCAACAAGCACAGACCGACAAGAATCAACAATTGGAACTCTTTGCCCCAGATGCTGAGGAGAACCAAGTCATTGAGCAATTGAAAGCCATGGATGTTATCAATATGACCCCAATGGAGGCTATGACTGCCCTCTATGAACTGAAAAAGAACTTATAAAAAAGTGGCAATCTGAGAGGAGATTGCCCTTTTGCTTTATGTTATAATAGACCATAAGAATGCGAGGAAAATGGAAGATGCAAAAGATTGTAGAATTAAACCTAGCATTTAAACAGTGTAAATTTACAGTAAACTTCATTGATATATAAGCGTTTGTGATGATTTGGTTTACAGTTAGATGAAAATAAAACAAAATCAAAACTATATAAAAAGTCACTAAAAATGAGTTCAGCAGGCAAGAAATGGCACCTTAAGTGGTGCTTATTTTTTCAAAAAAATTCAATTCATTCTTATGAGAAAAAATCTTTTATTTCATCATCTTTTATAAAATAGTAAACCATTTTACCGTCTTTGGAAAAATCTAAAACATCTTGTTTATATAACTTTCGTAAATGATGTGACGCTGAAGCTATACTAATATTTAGAAGAAAGGCTACATCACAAACACAAAGTTTTTCTTCTTTTATTAGTGATAGTATTATTTTTACTTTCTTTTCATCACTTATTTTTGAAAGTATTCTCAAATATCTTTTAGAAGAATCCATTTCAAAATAATCTAACACTCTGTTAACTTTTTCTTCTTCGATTACAATATTTTCGCAAATTAATTCTTTAGTCATTAGTGATTTCCTTTTTTAAAATAGGGTTTTAAATAATTCAATGGAGTTATTTTCAATTAGAATGAATATACCTAAAACAATATATACTATTGAAATAAACCACCTACTATTTTTTTCCAAGAATTCTCCGATTTTTGGTAAGTTAACTATTTTTTGTGCCGAATAAACCAGCAAGAAAATCATAACAAAGAAAGTAATTAAGGTTACAATTAGTTTTTGAAAATTTAAAGTTATGAAATAAGGAACAAACAACCCAATATTATCAGCTCCACAACTTACTGCTGTGATCATAGCTAAAGTATAAACGATATTGATCTTTTTAGGCTGTTCTAGGCGTTCATTTGCCAATTCCTCGCCACCCTCTTCGCCACCTAAAAGTACTTTTAGCCCAAAAAAAATTGGAACTAAACCTAATAAGCCTAAAAGTTCTTTATTGGGTACAAAATGGAGAAGATATGCGAAAATCATGCTTAAAAAAATTAGAAATCCAGATCCAAGAAATTGTCCTAAATAAATTTGTCTAATTTCATCTTTCTTTTTTAGCTTAGCAAAAAATATCATTAAAATAATTAATAAATCAACTGCAGTTCCTGTATAAAGAATTATTCCAGTAATTATTGTATTTATCATTTTTACCTCATTCAAATTTATTTTTGAATATATTGTATTATTAATTCTATAAAATGTCAATTCTAAATGAGAGGTATTTTTTATCCCCTTACGTGTAAGAGAAATATTTTTTCTTTAGACGACCCTCTCCAGCGGTTTCAAGGATTATTATTTTACCTATTATTTTAAAGTGGGGATATCGATTATTAAATCCTAACAAGTCTAAGAACGTGGATATAAAGCTATTCAGCGAGTATTTTGTTACGCCGATTGTAAAATTAAGCTAGACAAATAAAAAAGTCATTTGTGCTACACTCAAGATAGTTCCCGCAAAAGAATTATAAGGAGTGAAGACAAATGACCTATACCCATCTTACATCAAATGAACTTGCAATGATAGAGGCGTATTATAATAATCATCAATCTGTAGCTAAAACCGCAGTACTATTGAATAGATCTAGACAAACGATTCATAAAGTTTACCAATTTTTCAAAACAGGGCACAATGCTCTAGATTATTTCAATCAATACAAGAAGAATAAAACTCGCTGTGGCAGACGTCCTATTGTCTTATCAGATGAACAAACAGAATATATTCAAAAGAGGGTTGTTCAAGGTTGGACACCTGATGTGATTGTTGGCCGTGCAGAGTTTTCTATTTCTTGTTCTATGCGTACACTTTATCGTATGTTTAAACAAGGCGTATTTGAAGTGACTCACCTACCTATGAAAGGAAAACGTAAAGCCAACGGACACAAAGAAACTCGGGGAAAACAATCTTTTCGTCGATCACTTCGTGACAGAGGAAATGATTATTCTAAATTCAATCAAGAATTTGGCCACCTTGAAGGGGATACTATTGTGGGTAAAAAGCACAAAAGTGCTGTTATTACCCTCGTTGAGCGATTATCTAAAGTAATCATCACTCTTCAGCCAGAAGGCAGACGAGCTATAGATATTGAAAATCGTTTGAACCAATGGATGCAATCTGTACCTAAGCATCTATTCAAATCAATGACTTTTGATTGTGGAAAGGAATTTTCAAATTGGAAATCAATCAGTAATATAAATGATATTGATATCTATTTTGCAGATCCTGGTACACCATCACAAAGAGGGTTAAATGAAAACTCTAATGGTTTATTACGTAAAGATGGTTTACCAAAGCAAATGGATTTCAACGAAGTTGATGAATCTTTTATCCAATCTATTGCATCGAAAAGAAATAATATCCCTCGAAAATCATTAAACTATAAAACACCAATAGAAGTATTCTTGAGTCACATATGCAAAGAGGAATTGTCTAACTTAATTTGACAATTAATATATGTAAAATAAACTTTGAATTTATTAAATCTATTATGTGATTTTTAGTTATTTAGCTTAGCCATTGCTTGCTTATGTACTTTAAAAAACTTTGCTCCTAGATAGTCCAATCTCTTGGCTTACCTCATCCCAAGTCATATCCTCGCTATATCTAAGTAGCATAACCTTAATTTGCTCATTGTCCTTTAGATTATATATCTTGTCAATGGTTGCGTTCTTTTCAGCTATAAGCTCATTAGAAATGAAAAAATAATGAAAAGATTATCCCTCTTTAGTGCTGACATTGCCATTCTAAGCTAAGGTAAAGTATTTAAGTGATTACTAATTATCCATCAAACAAGACTCCCTATAATGCTTTGAAAATTCTTCAAGTGCTTGTTTCTTCTTTGGATAATACCACGATTCAGATTTTTTCATCATGGAATAGATGTCGTAATTTTTTAGCTTGTCTGAAATCAGATAGTTCAGGATCAGTATTTGCCTAAGTGCTCTTACACTAATGCAGTTAATAGCGTGCATGATTGCGTTGAGTTCCTCTAGTGCACACTCACGATTAATAGAAAGCTTATTCCTGCGCTTATATGGGGGATTTGAGTTGCAATTCAATTCTAAAATGAAATTGCTATCATATTTTATTTCAAATCTACCACTTATGTTTTGCCATTTTCTAAATTCATTTAACTTTCTGACTGCATTTACACTATTCATCATGTCTCCTTATGGTATAATATAGTTACGAACTAATACCAATGGCGCTCTTTCGTGGGGCGCTTTTTTAATATACAAAAACCACCACCAAAAGTTAATGGTTTTTTACATTTTGTAGGCAACTTTTAAAACTTGTTTTTTATTTAATACAACTAATTAGTATAGCCTTTTAAATAATAAAGTAGTAAAATATATTCATAGTTAAAACAAAATCAATAAATAATAAAACCAAAGGTACTCATAATGAAAAAGAAATCACTTATAATTTTATCTTCACTAATCTTATTGACTGCATGTTCTAATGGGAACAAAAATACTACAGATAAAAATTTTAGTAGTAAAGATAAAATTGCTAAAACTTCTAAGAGTTCTTCAAGTGTAGAAAAATCAAGTTCAAGTTCTTCTGAAAGTGCCTCTAGTTCTGATAAGTCAAGCGCTCAAACGAGTAGTACAGAATCATCTACACAAACAGGCACTACTCCATCATCCGCTGATCCGGCGGTTGCTCAACCAGCATTAACAAATCAGCCATATCCTAGTGAATTGTGGCCATCTGTACAAAACCCCGAAATGATGAAACAATATCGTGATGGATTTTATGTCTCTCCAGCTTGGGTAAGTCCAAATGAAGTAATTGCACAATATACAAATGGGAATGAAACAGAACAAGTATTAGTTGATGGGGATGATTCTAGAGCATTTTTGTCATGGATAAGACAAGTAGCACCAACCGGCCATACGGATAACGGGCTTGTTTCAAATTATAACTATTGGGTAGAAAATGTTAGAGAATAGTAAACGCAAAAAGCAAGCATTGAGTGCCTGCTTTTTTTTAATAAACTTGAACTTTGCTAGTTTCAAAAGCAAAGCGACTTTTAATTAAAGTCTTGATAGTTTATATTACTTAAAAGAACTGTGCTTCAAATCGCCCTATTTTCTCGATGAAATCAGGAAATAAAACGAAAGCGATCTAAGTCACTCTCTAAATTTATACAATACCTCTTTTTCGGCCAAAAGAGTTCAAGGATGTGCCTTCATAAACCTCAATTGTTTATTATGTACTCATTTTTCATTTTTTTCTGCATTACAATCTCTATTTAATTTTTTGAACTCTTCAAATTTTGAATAGGTTACACTAACCTAGACAGAAATTATAAAGTGTTTACAGATAACAAAGGAAGTAGTATACTTTCAGAAAAAAGAAGTTTCAGTTTCTCTCTATTTCTCACTCCAAAACAACTTAGGAAAGCTGTAACTACCCCAATTTTTTTCCGTGTGGTTATCCATGCGGCTTTTTTGCTATCCTTTGGGGTAGGTTATCGATTGTAAAAGTCTCACAAAAGCCTTTATTATAGGCTTTTATATTTTTTTGAAAACTTCAAAAAGGGAATTTTTTGCACAAAAGAGGGCGCGTTCTTTTGTTTAAACTTAATCATAGCCCCGTTAAAATAAGACGGGGGTACTCTGGTATTATCGTATGTAACGCTCATTTAAAAACTGGTTAAATAGTAGCCAAACTAATACTATTGTATTATTTATATGATACAAAACAATTCTGATTATTTCCGATATACAAGCTTCAATCATTTCAATAGAATAAGATTACTGTTCACACACTGTGAGACGTTCTCACTTGCGTTCTAAGACACTTCAATAGTTAATGTGATAACTTATATTACTAACAACAAACATCTTTCATATCGTTAATAAGATAACTAAAAAGAGAATGACCGAAGTCACTCCCTTGATAGTTAAATGATATTGTTTGAGTAATAGTTCACAGCTTCTTTGACTTCGTCATCTGTTAGCTTTGAGTTGGCAATTGCTTCAGGTTTCTTTAGAAGATATGGATTAGTTATCCTATCGAATACTTCGGTTAAGTCCATGCTACTTGCATACTCTATGGTTAAGCCTGCCTTGTTATCCATGTAGTTAATGTTAAACACTGGGTCCACATATGTACCTATCATATAGCCATCAAGTGCAGTTCTCAATTGCTTTGTTACTTCAGCATTATTAGTGGTAACTGTGTATTTTCGTTTCATGTTATCCCTCTTTCTTACTTCATTAATTTACTTAATAATCCACTCTTTGGCTTTTTACATTTAACAGCTTCACGTTTTCGCAATGCTTCTTCATATAATCCAAGTAGCTGATTTGGGACGCGTAGCTCTTTATCATCTGACTTATAGAACCTAATATAATTTGTTTCAGGTGTACGATAGCCAAGTTGTCCGACAATTTTATTATCTGAGATTTCTCTATCTAATTCATAGAAACCTGTGGCTACAATTTCTTTTTTTAGTTGGTCTAGTTTTTCTTTCAATCTTACGTTATGTTCAACTGCCAGATTAATAAGCTTTTCCTTTGTCTCATTGTATTCTTGCCCTAGCCTCTGGGCTTCTTTGTCGTTGTTCAATTGTTCGGAAAAGTAGATGCCTATTAATGAGGGAATAGCGTTAAAACTGGAAACCAATTCTTGATAAGCTTCCATAGCATTCTCAGTTTCTTGTATTTCTAATTTAGCAATTTCTTTTTGAAGTCTAAGAACCTTACTTTTTTTCCCTGGGCTGTCTTCTTTGTTGTTTAATTCATCCAATTCATTTTGTAATTTTTTTATTTGAAAAGTGTAAATAGAATAATCTTCATGTTCTTTTTTCACTTTTTCGATTTGTTGTTTGATTTCTTTAATTTCTACCATACTTTGTTTCTCCAATTCTTTTGTTTGTTTTTTATTATTCTTGTTCTGAAAACTAATTTAGACTTTCGTATTTCTCTAGTTAACTATGTAATCAAAATCATTTACGGCGCTTTCTAATTCGCTTGAAGCGGGTTACCCGTTCTTGCTTTTTCTTTTTCTCAAATGTCTCAGATTTATTTTTTGTAATTACTGATTTGTTATCTCTATAAATTTGGATACTCTTATGTTTACTCATGATTTCATCCTTAAGAACACAAGTTCTTCAATTTGTTTATTGCACTCAGTTAGTAACTTCATTTGCATTTTACTTTCTATATTAACGTTTAAATGCAACCCTACCAGTTGGCTCACGTTTTACCTCGTGATAGGGTTACTAGCTTCCCACTGTACTTGCTTATTAGATCGATGGCATCACTCCTTTCAATTTATGGAGCTTACCTTGATTCTTGGTAAGTAATAAAAGCAGTGTACCTGATGCAATCCATTGGAGAACTTACGAGCATCATGTGGAAGTCCACCGACACAAAGTCCTTGTTAGCAATGAAGTTATTGACCGTCTCATCTAATTTGATATTGTCATCGTAACTAGCTAAGAGTGTAGTGAATATTTTTGTCTTAACTTGCATCTAGTACCTCAATATTTTCTACCAATGAGGCTGCTATTGAAGTAGTCCTTTTCTTCATAAACTACTGTTAGTGTGCTTCTAGGTGCTAAGCAGTCAGAACTACCTCCAGACGCTGAGCTTGAAATAATATCTAATACTCTAACTAATTGAATAAACTGATTTACCTTAGTATCAAATTCTTCTGGTGATTCATTATTGTATTGATAAAATGTTTTAATTTTCATGTTTGCCACCTGCTAGGGCTAAAGTCCCATTTTCTAACATTCCAACAATAGCATCTAAACACTGACTAGCATTTTCAAGAGAAGCTCCTAAGTCGTCTTGATTCATGTTCTCAAATTCCATTGAGACATATTCAGCAAGTGTATTACTTTCGTTAATCCAATTGATAACATCTTGGGTATCATCTTCTAAACACTCTGCTTCATATTGAGCTTGGATTTCATCATCTGTTTCTTCAAAGTCAAAATCATCTTCTTCATCGAGGATAATTACAACTGGTTCAATTTTTTCTTCTAAGTTTTTCATGTTTTTTTCTCCTAATTTTCCTTTATGGTAACTTGTGGTAACTTTCATACCTAGTTACCGCTTTGTTCTTACTCTCCCAAGGGGTTTAACCGAACGGTAACTTGGTAACTATCAAAAACACATACTAGAGAGCAATACTATTTATATTTATCTAGAAGTTCAACCCCTTAATTTGATAGTTACCTAGTTACCTTTTAGTATTTTTAGCTTAAAACGGTTGATTTTATAGCATTCTAACGGTAACTTTCAAACATCATTACTTAGTTACTTTGATAGTTACCAAGTTACTCAAATTGACTTACAATATTGTTAAATCGTTCTTTATTTACAATTTTATAAGCTTGTCTTGGTTCTCCATCTATTTTTTTCTTGTATGCTCCAACACCAATTTCTGAAATTGCTTTGCCAAAAAGGTTGGTGGTTTTGTAAGTCTTTTGTATGTCGATAGCTATATCATCGTTTCTCAAAATATAATCAGTTTTTTGAAGTAATTGTACAAGTTGCAGTTGAACTGGATCTAGTTCAAACTCATTGATAAGCTCAACTTCACGCCAGACATATTGATAGTTTTCTTTTTGGAATAACTCCATAGCGTTTAACAGAAATCCGATGCATCCATAAATTAATGGTTCCTTATCATCATCTGTGAATGCCTCCCAAAATGGTCTAAAAATATCTTCCCTTTGGATATCCGTCTCGCCGTCTGGTCTATCTCTGAACTGAATCAGCACTTTACGTCCATTCATTTCATCAGACAAAGCAACGGTTCGGTTTGTGTCAACGCATAGAACTGCGGTAAGATTTACTTTAGAAATATTCTGCCCAATCCCTCGGGTAACATGACTTTTTTCAGTTGCTATGATTTTAAGGACACGTTCCAACTTTAATCCTTGAATATCACCCTGCTCTGTTGCTAGTGCCATCTCTCCACCTGAGAACAATGACCAGCCTTGCATAGCTTCAAAACTGCCACCAGTTAGGACATCTAATTCAACTGGTACACATTCAAATAACGCTTGTAATGCAATATGTCTTAAACCTTTACCAGTCCTTACCTTTGATTTTGAAACAAAGAAATTGGTTTTTGCTCTAACTCCAGATGCAACTTGCATCATATACCACGTTTGAAGTGTAGCATTGAAATAACTATTGTCATCATTGGTAACCATCTTTAAAAATCTATCTGCAATTTCTTTTGATGGTTCAACATCAGATTTACTGACATTCAATCTCTTGAAATAGCACACTTTATTATCTGCCATCTGATCAATGATGCATGAGTTCTTGACATCAATCAGAAAGTCATTACAAGCAATAATGTAGCGTTCCATCTGCTTAACTGGCTTTATATTAAACTCATCATGGATGCCAAGCAATAACTCTCTAGCATGGTCAATACCTTTCAAGTCATATCTCAATTGAAGCCTGTAGTCATCTAATTCAGAAATTGATTCTTGACTGATATCAAAAATCTTTCCATCAACAATAGCAAAGCATCCAATGATATAATCTGCTATCAATTTAAGCAATGGAGGATGGCTAACTTTGGTTGATACAAATTCTTTTATTTTAGTTTTCTTGTTTTCTTGAAGATAGCCAAAAGCGAACTCATAAGTTTTCAATCCATTTGTTGTTATGTAGGATATATCACTATCAGCAATTGCGCCAGTAAATTCAGCCTCTTTGATTGGGACTCTGTAATCTTGGTCAAGTGGTTGTAAGTAGCTGATGCTACGCCGATATTCTGCCTTATAGGAGGATGTTCCATACTTCGTTGTTCCCCACCTATTGGATCTAAAAATTTTATAAATTATTTGTTTGATGTCATAGTACTCATTTCCCAACTAGTATCCTCCTTGTCTATAATTTTTAAATATACTTCGGTATTCTGGGACAGTTTCCTTAGTCTGTTCTCTCTCCATCTCACTTCCGATTATTCCAATATCTGGTACTAATTCATCTAGTGCATCCAAAACACTTATGCTTTTATTCCCCAATTCCATACATCTGATTCATCCTCTCTAAAAATAATGCTAATAATTCTTTGTTTGGTATCGTTAAATTAGTAAATAGTTGGACAACTTCCTCATAAGAATAACCACAGATGAAGAACAGTTTTACAAAATTAATAACATCGCTTGGCTCTCTAATTCCATATGCTATCCAATTAAAAACGAGTCCATCAATGACAATTCCAGAACCAACCCTTGACTTGGCTAATATTTTAGTTTCAATTTGATTTAATGCTTCTACTAACTCTCTTTTAGCAGCAGAAACTTTAAATGGCCTGATTTGTTCCCAACCATCTGCAATCAATTTTTCAATCTGATCATGTTCTGTTATCTCAAGTTTCACTCCTTTATAGGAATAATTGACTAATTCGACATTAGGAGGTTTCCAATAGGTCAACATTAAATGGTTATCTTTTTGTAGCAATCGTGTTGGGTTGTCTTTCAAGAATGAGAAAGCTGGCAGTACTTCAGCATTTATTTGTAAGTTAATCATCTGCATATGCTAACCCTCCACGCCAAGAAAAGAGAGTATGTCAGTAACTTTATAAAATTTAGTTCTTGAATCCTCTAAAGGTGGCTGATAGACTTTCAGTCCAAGTCTCTCAAATTTTTCAATGGTGGGAGTTGAAATCCCTAATTCTTCTTTGAGTTGCTTTCTAGTTATCAAACCTAATAATCTAGGTTCAGGCTTTTGTAAATTATCGACTGCATTATTTACGATAGATGCAATTTGAATCTTCAAGTCTTGCTCTGTTTCGTTGCTAAATAAGTTCATATACTGCACCTCCTAATGATGCTCAATTTGTAAATATGCGCCTTGACGGCTTGCAATTATAGTTTGTCTCAATTCTTCATTAGCCTTGATTAAGTCAGCACATGCTTTCTCGTTGTCGTCACAAGCTTTATTGAAGTCCTGTACAAAGTCTATGGTTTGTTTGGATAATATCATTACCAATAAGATAACTGCGCTTATAATGAAGAATATGGCGGTTTGAGAGGGTGTTAGATTCAATTCATTAATCATTTTTAAGTACCTTTAATTCTTTTTCATTGTCAGCATTTAAAAGATAACAAGCAATTTCATCTAGCTTTTTTGAAATGTTTTCGTTTAATGTGTAATTAGTAGTAAAGAATTGTCTAGCTATCCATTGAAAAGTTAAGTCGTCTTTACGTTCAGCAAACTCTAGTCCTTGTATGGCAATGTTAACCATATCTATCTGTTGCATGATTTCATTTAATTCAGCACCTAGCTTGGTTAGGTCTTTTGTAGTTAATAACACTTCATTTTTTTCTTGTTTCATTTTAATTTCTCCATTTTTGTATTGTAGTAACCAGTTATGAGATACTGGCAAACTCCCGTTGTAGCTTGACTTTGTGTGATATATATAGTACAATTACTATATAAATAAAATTACTAACGCCCTTAATTTTCGCTTGCCTGCAAAATTTTGTGCTTAGTGTTCTGTGATTAAAAGCCTTGCTGATTGCCGTCTGCTTAGGCTTTTTTTGGAACATTTTACTTCACTCACTTTTTTGATGGAATGAATTCAACTAATTCCGATAAATTACAATCTAAAAATGTACAAATTTTTATTAATGTAGATAATTTCACATCAGTCTTATCATTCAAAAACTTTGAAATAGTTGATTCTGAAATACCAGTGCATGATGAAATTTTTTTAGAATTATAATTTTTTTTAGCCATCTGCAAGCGCAAATAATTTTTTACCATACGATATATTCCTTTCTTGTTTTGATATAAGTTATAGCGTAATCACGTTAACTTATATTTATGATAACAAAAATATATTATGGTGTCAACAATATTCTTTTTAGTTTAATGTTCCATTTTTTTAGCTGATACGCTATAATAGTAATTAAATAAAATAAGCGAGGAATATATGTTAATTAATAGACTGTCAGTATTACTAGCGGAAAGGTCTTTGAGTGGATCTAGATTTGCGGTAGATACAGGAATTGCCCAATCTACAATTTCAAAGATTACTTCAAACAAATCTAAACAAGTTGATTACTCTACTATCAATACAATATGCAATAACTTAAGAATTACACCAGAGGATTTTTTTGAATATTCTCCTATTGATTTTGAAGTTTCTTGTTTAAAAGACGAAGAATCTGATAAAATTTTTCTTTATTTTAAGGTTTTAAAATACGACATAAAAATCTGTACTCTTGAATTTTCTGGAGATGCTTCTTACTATGTAAATATGGATAAACCTGAATTTTTGGAAGATTTAACAATTGAAAAAATAAAAGATAATTACACTAGTGTTGAAAAAGTACTTGTTGAGTTTTATTTAGTTAATAACGATCAAGAAAAGTGTGACGAATTCTATGGTCTTTCAGCACCTTTTCAAAATATTGTTTTAAATGAAATCAACAATGTTTTAGGTTTGTATATCAAAACAAATTTAACAGAAACATTTAAAGATGAGTTTACTTTTAAAAAAAATTCTACAGTTTCTTCTCAACTTTTAGATTTTGATGTGCATAGTGATAAGCACAGAATAAAATTTGTTTTAAAAACTGATGTCGAAGAGTGGCATCATGGTCCATTACCGTTCTAAGATAATTTTTTCGATTTAACTGTCATTAAACTAAAACCAATCTAACGCCCTGATGCTTGCCTGCTGATGTTAGAAAGGTTTTAATATGAAAATTACAGAATACAAAAAGAAAAACGGTGCAACTGTGTACCGTTCGCAAGTTTATTTAGGTATCGATGTTGTTACTGGTAAAAAAGTAAAAACAAGTGTAAGTGCCAGAACCAAAAAAGAAGTGAAACTTCTTGCCACTCAAAAGAAGTATGATTTTAAACAAAATGGGTCAACCATTTATAAATCAGTAAATATAGATACTTTCGATGAACTAACAGAATTATGGCTAGAGAGCTACAAACTGACCGTTAAGCCACAAAGTTATAAGAACACTATCAGCAAGATAGATTGCCATATACGGCCTTATTTTGGCCATATGAAGCTTAATAAGATTAATGCTAGTATGATTCAAGTTTTTATTAATGATTTATCTAGAAAGCAAGATAGCTTTGTTATGATACGTTCTATAATTAGTAGAATACTTCAGCAAGGCGTCTTGTTAAATTTGATTCCAAGCAATCCTGCAAGAGATATTATTTTGCCAAGAAAACAGAAAACAGAAAATAATAAAGTAAAATTTATTGAAAAGGAAGACTTGAAGAAATTCTTAGATCATATCGAAAAGAAAAGCTATGGTCGATATGGTTTATATTTTGATTACGTTCTATATAATCTCCTATTAGCAACTGGCTTAAGAATTGGTGAAGCTTGTGCATTGGAATGGTCTGATATTGACTTAGAAAATGGTACAATAGCAGTTACAAAAACTTTTAATAAGAGCTTAAAAATAATCAGTACCACAAAAACAAAATCTGGTAATAGAATAATTAGTATCGGAAAAGATACAGTGAATCTTATGAAGCTTTATAAAGCACGACAAAGACAATTATTCAGTGAACTAGGCTCAAATAGTCCTAGAATCGTGTTATCAACACCAACTAAAGAGTATTTCGATAATGCTACTAGACAATGTGCTTTAGATACAATGTGTGGTCAAGCAGGAGTACCTAGATTTACTTTTCATGCTTTCAGACATACTCATGCTAGCTTACTATTGAATGCTGGTATCAGTTATAAAGAATTACAATATAGGTTAGGTCATGCAAATATTTCTATGACTTTAGATATCTATTCTCATTTGTCAAAAGACAAAGAAAAAGAAGCAGTTTCCTACTTCGAAAAAGCCATGAATGGTTTATAAAGTTACAAAAAAAGTGATTAATCGATATTTACACTTAAAAATAAATAGTCATATATGTTGATATATCAGCGTTTAGAGAGGATAAAAACAAAATATATGCAAAAGATTGTAGAATTACCAGAGGTTCTCGCCAATCAGATCGCGGCTGGTGAAGTTATTGAACGGCCAGCAAGTGTTGTGAAAGAATTGGTCGAGAATGCTATTGATGCCAAAAGCAGTCAAATTACAATTGAGATTGAAGAATCAGGGCTTAAATCAATTACTATAACTGATAATGGGGATGGGATGTCAAAAGAAGACTTACCCCTTAGTTTGTTACGTCATGCAACCAGTAAGATAAAAAATCAAAGTGATCTTTTCAGAATTAGAACTTTGGGTTTCCGTGGTGAGGCTTTACCTTCAATTGCTTCTATCAGTTTACTGACAATTAAATCAGCAACAGCTGAAGCAGACTATGGCAATCAACTAATCTCCAAGGGTGGAGAAGTTGAATCAATTGAACCAGTCTCAACGCCAGTTGGAACAAAGATAAAAGTTGAAAATCTCTTTTTCAACACGCCTGCTCGTTTAAAATACATGAAGAGTCTGCAAGCTGAGCTTGCGCATATTGTCGATGTGGTCAATCGTCTTAGCTTAGCTCATCCAGAAGTAGCCTTTACATTGATTTGTGATGGAAGGGAGTTAACTAAGACCTCAGGAACTGCTGATTTAAAACAAGCTATTGCAGGTATCTATGGTATTAACACTGCGAAGAAAATGGTCGAGATTTCAACGGCAGATTTAGACTTTGAGGTTTCGGGCTTTGTTAGTTTACCCGAATTAACAAGGGCAAATCGAAATTACATAACTATTTTAATCAATGGGCGTTATATCAAAAACTTTCTCTTGAACAGGGCAATTTTAGATGGTTATGGATCAAAATTAATGGTTGGACGCTTTCCAATTGTCGTTATTGATATTCAAATCGATCCTTATTTAGCTGATGTAAACGTCCACCCAACTAAACAGGAAGTGCGGATTTCAAAAGAACGTGAATTAATGAGTTTAATTAGTTCAGCAATTTCAGAGAGTCTCCGTTTACAGGATTTGATTCCTGATGCCTTGGAAAATTTAGCCAAGTCAACGACAAGAAACAATAATAAATTTGAACAAACAAGTCTACCTTTACAAGCCAATAAAATTTACTATGATAAAGAAAAAGGTGATTTCTTTACAGTTGATAATAGAAAAGAAGAGCCCTCTAACCAACCTGGTCAAAGTAATATAGTTGACAGCGGTGTAAAGATAGGTGACCAAGTACAGCCTTTAGTTGAAGAGACAAGTCCAACATTCTCTGTCAAGCATGCTAGTCGCACGATAAGTGATGTGGATGATGCCAATCATCCAGATTTGGATTTATCTAATCAGAAAAAATTAACAAAACTGATTGAAAATTTAGAGAACGAAGAAACTTCGGTTTTCCCAGAGTTAGATTACTTTGGGCAAATGCATGGAACATATCTCTTTGCTCAGGGGAATGGTGGATTGTTTATCATTGATCAACACGCTGCTCAAGAGCGTGTTAAATATGAGTATTATCGAGAAAAAATTGGTCAGGTCGACAATAGTTTGCAACAATTATTAGTTCCCTATCTCTTTGAATTTTCTGGGTCAGATTTTATTAATCTGCAAGAAAAGATGGATTTACTAAATCAAGTTGGCATTTATCTAGAAGAATATGGACAAAATACCTTCATTCTCCGCGAACATCCAATTTGGATGAAGGAAAATGAAATTGAATCTGGTGTCTATGAAATGTGTGATATGCTTTTGTTGACAAATAATGTGTCCATTAAAACTTATCGTGCAGAGTTAGCCATCATGATGAGCTGTAAACGATCAATTAAAGCAAATCATAGTCTAGATGACTATTCAGCACGGCAATTACTATTGCAACTGGCACAATGTAAAAATCCATATAACTGTCCACATGGGCGACCTGTCTTGATTAATTTTAGTAAAGCGGATATGGAAAAAATGTTCCGACGGATACAAGAAAATCATACTAGCTTGAGAGATTTAGGAAAATATTAGAAAGAAGACAATGAAAGATTTTTTCAAACTGCCAAAAGATATTCAGATTAGGCAGCTTGTCCGTTTTATCACCATAACCTTGGGTAGCAGCATCTTCCCTTTTATGGCCATGTATTACACGACCTATTTTGGAACCTTCTGGACTGGGCTTTTGATGATGGTGACTAGTTTGACAGGTTTCGTAGGCAGTCTTTATGGCGGACATTTATCTGATGCCATTGGCCGTAAAAAGGTTGTCATTATCGGATCAATTGGTTCAACGATTGGTTGGCTTTTTACAATCATCGCTAATGTACCTGGGCATCCTTTCCCTTGGATCACATTTGTTGGGATCCTATTGGTAGAGCTATCATCTGCCTTTTATGCCCCAGCCTATGAAGCCATGCTTATTGACCTAACTGATGCTAGTAACCGACGTTTTGTCTATACCATAAACTATTGGTTCATTAATATTGCGGTCATGTTTGGAGCCGGAATTTCCGGATTATTCTATGACCACTATTTTTGGGAATTATTGATAGCACTCTTTATTGTTAATTTGGGATGTTTCTTTATTGCCTACTATAAATTTGGAGAGACTAAGCCAGCTGACCAGCAATTTGAGCATCAGACCGGTATTGTTGGGACCTTTAAGAATTATCGACAAGTGCTAGTTGACAAAGCCTTTCTAGTTTTCACCTTAGGGTCAATTCTCTTTTCATGTATCTGGATGCAGATGGATAACTATGTCCCAGTACACCTCAAATTATATTTCCAGCCAACGGCAATTTTTGGCTATACCATTACAAGTGCTAAGATGTTGTCTTTGATGGTTCTGACAAACACTGTCTTAATAGTTACTTTAATGGCCTTTGTTAATAAATTGACAGAAAAATGGGATTTATTACAACAACTAATCATTGGTTCTTTGGTATTTTCGTTTGGCATGTTACTATCATTCTCTTTTAACCAGTTTATTTGGATCTGGATTGCAGTCCTTATTTTTACAGTTGGAGAAATGATAAATGTTCCGGCCAATCAAGTCCTACGGGCAGAAATGATGGACCAGTCGAAAATTGGTTCTTATACAGGATTTATCTCGATGGCTCAACCATTAGGGGCTATTTTAGCTGCTTTTACAGTTTCCATCAGTCACTTTACGGGTCGTTTAGGGGTCCAAATTGCGTTTATTATTATTGCCACTTTAGGACTTTACTTAATTGTCCTCTCAGCCAAAATGAAGAAAAAGGTTTAACATGTTTGATTATATAAAAGGTCAATTAACTAAAATTACTGCTAAATATATTGTGGTCGAAGCTAATGGTTTAGGCTATATTATCTATGTTGCTAATCCTTATAGTTTTTCTGACAGTGTCAATCAACAGGTCACTATTTATTTACACCAAGTTATTCGTGAGGACGCTCACCTCTTATTTGGTTTTCATACAGAAGAGGAAAAAGATGTCTTCTTGAAACTCATCTCAGTTTCTGGAATTGGTCCTATGACTGCGCTTGCGATTGTCGCCGTCGACGATAATGAAGGCTTAGTCATGGCCATTGACAACAGTGATATCAAGTACTTAATGAAATTCCCTAAAATTGGTAAGAAAACAGCTCAACAAATGATTTTAGACTTAGCTGGTAAGTTTGTTGAGGCACCTAAAGATAGTGCCCCAACAAGTAAAGCAAACGCGGGTGGCAATCTACAACTCGATGAAGCTATTGAAGCACTACTTGCACTGGGCTACAAAGCAACAGAATTGAAGAAAATTCGAGCTTTCTTTGAAGGAACAGATGAAACAGCTGAGCAGTATATTAAATCAGCTCTTAAAATGTTGATGAAAGGTTAAATGATGAAACGGTGTTCTTGGGTACCTCTAGATAACCCCCTCTACTGTAATTACCACGACCTGGAATGGGGGAAACCTCTTCATAATGACCAAGCTCTTTTTGAGCTCCTTTGTTTAGAGTCCTATCAGTCAGGCCTCTCTTGGCTGACTGTTTTAAGGAAAAGGCCGGCCTTCAATGCTGTTTTCCATAACTATGACATTGATTATGTCGCTCAGTTTAGTCAAGCGGAAATGGCTTCCGCTTTGCAGAATCCACAAATTATCCGCCATAGGTTGAAACTGTCAGCAACTGTCAACAATGCTCAGGCGGTGCAAAAAGTTCAAGCTGAATTTGGAAGTTTTGATGCCTATCTTTGGAGCTTTGTTGGTGGAAATCCAATTGACAACCTCGTCAACCAAGAGCACACAGTTCCAACTCAAACTGACTTATCAGTGAAATTAGCAAAGGATTTTAAAAAACGAGGCTTTAAATTTTTAGGCCCAACAACAATCTACTCCTTTATGCAAGCTTCAGGCATGGTCAATGATCATGAAAGTACTTGCCATTTTAAATAATTAATATGTTATATGTCCAGCATTACAGGCTAACTATAAGAAGACATATGACTTTTTTTGTGACAGAGATGTTCTTGATTTTGAAAATAGGATAGGATATAGTATAGGTGCAGACTCGGATTTTCTGAATTATAGTTATTTAAATCATTTAGGAACAATTGTCATCTCATAAATTTCGTTTTTTAGGTAAAAATTGGTATGTCTTTTCGAATGATAAAGTGAGGTGAAGTAGTTATCTCATTCAAAAAGAAAGAACTGATACCAATGTACTAAGACTGACATTGTAGACTTGTCAGTAAGAGAAAAGAAAAATCCTTATTTTATTCGTGAAATAAAGATTATTTTGATAAAATGTAGAAATATATCGGATAAGTAAGTAGGGGGCAAAATGAAAGCTGAATTAATCGCAGTCGGAACAGAAATCTTGACCGGTCAAATAGTTAATACGAACGCACAGTTTTTATCAGAAAAAATGGCAGAGATTGGAGTTGATGTCTATTATCATACAGCAGTAGGCGATAATGAAATCAGATTATTAAATATCCTTGAAGTTGCAAGTAAACGTAGTGATTTAGTGATATTATGTGGCGGTTTGGGACCTACTGAGGATGATTTTACTAAACAAACGCTAGCTAAGTTTTTAGGTCTGTCATTGGTCTTTGACAGAGAAGCTAGTCAAAAACTGGACCAATTTTTTTCCTCTCGGTCTGAGAGTTCTAGAACTCCAAATAATGAGAGGCAAGCACAGTTGATTGAAGGGTCCAAACCTATTCAAAACATTACAGGTCTAGCTGTTGGTGGTTTAATCGAAAAAGCTGGTGTAACTTATGTCGTCTTACCTGGACCGCCTAGTGAATTGAAACCAATGGTTAATCAGTATCTACTACCACTGTTGCTGAATGAGGAAACTAAACTCTACTCTCGTGTTTTACGTTTTTTTGGAATTGGAGAAAGCCAATTAGTTACTATTTTAGCTGATCTTATTGCAAATCAATCAGACCCAACAATTGCTCCCTATGCCAAAATCGGCGAGGTAACATTGCGCTTGTCAACTAAGTCTGATTCTCAAGAGCTAGCTTATCAAAAATTGGATCAATTAGAAAGTCAGATTAAGGCCATTTCAACTATAGATGGACAATTATTAGGAGACTTATTATATGGATATGGTGAGGATAATAGCCTGGCGCGTGAGACTTTCCAGTTGTTAAAAAAAGCAGATAAGACAATTACAGCTGCAGAAAGTTTAACAGCAGGGCTATTCCAATCTAAAATTGCTGATTTTCCAGGGTCATCCAGTATTTTTAACGGTGGATTTGTTACCTATAGTATCGAAGAAAAGGCAAAAATGTTAGAGATTCCATTTGCTGATTTACAACGAAAAGGTGTTGTTAGTGATTATACTGCTAAACAAATGGCTAATCAAGCACGACTCTTAACTGAAAGTGATATTGGTGTTAGCTTAACTGGCGTTGCTGGTCCGGATTTCTTGGAAGGACAACAAGCAGGAACAGTTTTTATTGGTATTTCGACAAAAGAAAAAGTAGAATCATATAAGGTACTAATTGGCGGCAGGAGTCGCTCAGATGTCAGATATATAGCTTGCTTACATGCCTTCAACCTAGTCCGAAAAACTTTATTAAATACCCAAAATTTGTTATAATGTAATACGTATGGAGTAATAGTCTTTAGATAAAAATCATGTCTTGGTTTTAAATTACTTCCAAAAAGAGGAGAATGAATTGGCAAAAAAAGTTAAAAAAACAGAAGAAATCACAAAAAAATTTGGTGATGATCGTCGTAAAGCGCTTGATGATGCTTTAAAAAATATTGAGAAAGACTTTGGTAAAGGTGCAGTAATGCGTCTTGGCGAACGTGCCGAACAAAAAGTTCAAGTCATGAGTTCAGGAAGTCTTGCATTGGATATTGCCCTAGGTGCTGGTGGTTACCCTAAAGGTCGTATTATTGAAATCTACGGACCAGAATCATCTGGTAAAACAACTGTTGCTCTACACGCAGTGGCACAAGCACAAAAAGAAGGTGGAATTGCTGCCTTTATCGATGCTGAGCATGCCTTGGATCCTGCTTATGCAGCATCTCTAGGTGTTAATATTGATGAATTGCTATTATCACAACCAGACTCTGGTGAACAAGGACTTGAAATTGCTGGTAAATTAATTGATTCTGGTGCTGTTGACTTAGTAGTTATCGACTCAGTAGCAGCTTTAGTTCCACGTGCAGAAATTGATGGAGACATTGGTGATAGTCACGTTGGTCTACAAGCACGTATGATGAGTCAAGCAATGCGTAAATTGTCTGCATCAATTAATAAAACCAAAACAATTGCTATTTTCATCAACCAATTACGTGAAAAAGTTGGAGTTATGTTTGGTAATCCAGAAACAACTCCTGGTGGACGTGCTTTGAAATTTTATGCATCTGTTCGTTTAGATGTTCGTGGGAATACTCAAATTAAAGGTACTGGTGATCAAAAAGACAGTAGTATCGGTAAAGAAACAAAAATTAAAGTTGTTAAAAATAAAATTGCACCACCATTTAAAGTGGCAGAAGTTGAAATCATGTATGGTGAAGGTATTTCTCGTACAGGAGAATTAGTAAAAATCGCCTCTGATTTAGACATTATCCAGAAAGCTGGCGCATGGTTCTCATATAATGGTGAGAAAATTGGACAAGGGTCTGAAAATGCTAAGAAATTCTTAGCTGATCATCCTGAAATCTTTGATGAAATTGACCATAAAGTACGTGTACAAGTTGGTTTAATTGCAGATGACCAAGCAGAAGAAGCACCAGAAAAACAAGAAGAAGTAGAATCAGATAACCTAGTCCTTGATTTGGATAACGGTATTGAAATTGAAGATTAAAAAAAAGACCCAGTGGGTCTTTTTTTCACGATCTTAGAAACAAGAGAGTGAGTATAGAGTTCCGTTGGGTTATTATTTTAAGAAGAAATTTATCGTTTTGACATTCAAAAACCTGTTTATATGACAAAAAAATTTGTTTTTACAAAAAAAGACAACATTATTTTAAGCAAATATGGTCAGTTTACATAATCTCTGCGGACGCCGATATATCAGTGTTTTGAAGAGTTTGCAGAGAACTACAAATTTATAAAATCGCTTAAAAATTATCAAAAATAGGTCCGAAGACCTATGTCCCTAAAAATGTTCTATGCTACAATATATACATATCACGAAATAGAAAGTGAGACAACAACATGATTAAAATTTATACGATTTCAAGTTGTACGAGCTGCAAAAAGGCTAAAACATGGTTAAATGGTCACAAGCTCCCTTATAAAGAACAAAACTTAGGTAAAGAACCACTAACAAAAGAAGAAATTATTGCCATTCTTTCTAAAACAGAAAATGGTGTTGAAAGTATTGTATCATCCAAAAATCGTTATGCTAAAGCTTTAAACTGCAATATCGATGAACTCAGTGTCAGTGAAGTGATTGATTTAATTCAGGACAATCCTCGTATTCTTAAAAGTCCGATATTAATTGATGACAAACGCCTTCAAGTTGGTTACAAGGAAGATGATATTCGTGCTTTCTTACCTCGTTCAATCCGTAATATTGAAAATACCGAAGCCCGTTTGCGCGCGGCATTATAAAAAGCTCAAATTTATTTGGGCTTTTTATAATGTCTTAATTAGTATTCTTGTTAATTCATTCTAAATTATGCTATAATAAAGCATAGCACTAAAGTTAGAAAGAAGGTGTAAGTATGGGATTTACAGATGAAACAGTTCGCTTTAAATTAGATGATGGTGATAAAAAGGAAATTAGTGAAACCCTTACTGCGGTTTACCATTCCCTTGAGGAAAAAGGTTATAACCCAATAAATCAAATTGTAGGTTATGTATTAAGTGGCGACCCAGCTTATGTTCCTCGTTACAACGATGCTAGAAATCAAATCCGTAAATATGAACGTGATGAGATTGTAGAAGAACTTGTACGCTATTATTTGCAAGGAAATGGAATTGATTTTAAATGAGAATAATGGGACTGGATGTTGGTTCAAAAACTGTTGGCGTAGCCATTAGTGATCCACTTGGTTTTACTGCTCAAGGACTTGAAATTATCAAAATTGATGAAGATAAGAAAGAGTTTGGTTTAGCTAGACTTGAAGAATTAGTAAATCAGTATAAAGTTGATAAGTTTGTAGTTGGTTTACCAAAGAATATGAACAATTCAAGTGGTCCGCGAGTTGAGGCAAGTCAGGCATATGGAAACCTTATTCAAGAACAGTTCAATATTCCTGTTGAATATCAGGATGAACGTTTGACGACTGTACAAGCAGAGCGTATGTTAATTGAACAAGCAGATATTAGTCGTGGGAAGCGAAAAAAAGTCATTGATAAATTAGCCGCCCAATTAATTTTACAAAATTATTTAGATAGAATCTATTAAGGAGAAAAGTATGGCACAAAATCATGAACATGATCACGATCATGACCACGAACGTGAAGTAATTACATTAGTTGATGAACAAGGAAATGAATCCTTATTCGATATCTTGTTAACAATTGATGGACGTGAAGAATTCGGTAAAAACTATGTATTATTAGTACCTGCTGGGTCTGAAGAAGATGAAGCTGGCGAAATTGAAATTCAAGCTTATTCATTTACAGAAAATGAAGATGGTACAGAAGGAGATTTACAACCAATCCCTGAAGATTCAGATGCTGAATGGGATATGATTGAAGAAGTCTTCAATAGCTTTTTAGACGAAGAATAAAAAATCAGATATAAGAAGAGTAGCTAGTGGCTATTCTTTTTTATTTATGCAAAAAACGAATGAAATAATTGGGATAAAAGAATTTGGATATTTAACTCTAGGTTAGATTTTGTTATACTGTTTGTATGACATTTCAAGGAGAAGTTGCGTGAGCCAAATTAGAACAGATAATAACAATGGATTAGGGAATAATTATGCCTATGATGGGTCAACCCTCCATACTACTAAATATGAAACAAAAGTACCGAGTTTACATAAATTTCATATTTTTTTCTATAGCATCATTGTGGCCTTACTCAGTGTAGCAACGCCTTTTTTGACAGAATTTGCGAATAATTTGCAATCACAAAATCTCTATGTTGGAATGATGTTGACAAAAGGACAAATTCCTTATAGTGACATTTTTACCACTGGTGGGATGCTCTATTTTGTGATGATTGCCTTAAGCTACTTTTTAGGATCAACGATTTGGCTAGTATTAGTAGAAGTATTGTGCTTTTACCTAGCTGGGGTTTATTTTTATAAATTAGTTAATTATTTTGCTAGTAGCCAAAAGATTGCAGCAACATTTACATTCCTCTTTTTTGTGATGAATCTTGTATTTGGTTTTGGAGGACTTTATCCAATCCAGTTTGCAATGCCATTAATCTTAGTATCTTTATGGAATTTAACAAAATACTTTGCAGGATTGATTAAAGATGAAGCCTTTATTTTATTAGGAATAGCTGGTGCTATGGCCATGTTAATTGAACCAAAGACACTGGTCTATTTTGTCCTATCAAGTATTGCAGTTATTGTCTTTAATAGTAAGAACAGACATTTGGCAAGAGGTTTTTACCAATTACTAGCAGCCCTTTTTGGAATGCTGCTTATCTTTTATATTGCCGGCTATTTTATCTTAAATCTGCAAATTCTCGGCCCATATTTTAAACAAGCATTTGTCTATCAATTTACTAACTTTAATCTTGGTACCTATCCACTAGTGATAGGAATCCTTGTCCAATTTGCTATTTGTTTGGCATCGGGACTCTTATTTGGTCCTATCTATTTCATGAAAAAACATAAGAGTGACGCAGATGCGATGGTTAAATGGGTCATTTTAGCCTCGATCTTGATTTATTTGCTAATGGCTGTGCTATCTGGTGATGTCATTGCCTACCACCAATTATTCTTATTACCATTTGGTTTAATTCTGACGGCAGTGCCGATTGCACATCAATTTAATATCTCATTGAATCAAGGGAATCATCGCAGAAGCCGTGGTAAAAAAGGAATGGGACCAGTATTACAATTTTACTTTACAAAGTGTCTTTACTTGCCAATATTGCTCTTAGTTGGACTTTTGACTTTCCAATATATGACAATTTCTAAAGAAATAACTGCCAATAAAGAACGTCATCAGATTGTTCAAACTCTGAAGAAAAAAATCCAACCAGGTCAAGCTATTTATGTTTGGGATACAAATTCAATCATTTATCAGCAAACAGTTGCAAAATCAGCATCACATTTTGCTTCCCCTGTAATAAATACTAATAATCTGAAAAATAAACAGATGCTTTATGATGAATTATTACAGAACAAAGCAAAATACATAATTGTCAATAAAAAGTTAAAAGTTCCTGAAAAAGTAAAAAAAATTCTCAGAAAAAATCTGAAATTAGATGAAAAGGTTAATCTATCAGGCTTTGCAATCTACAAAAAGAAATAGCCAATATCAATATCTTGTGTTTTCAAAAAAATGATAACACAAGATATTGATTTTTTTTATTTGGGTGATATAATAGTTCAAGTAAGGAGATTTAGACTAATGACACAAGAAAAAGTTTTAGAACAGCCAGATATAAGAGTAATTAAACGTGATGGTCGTCTCGTGAATTTTGACACCACTAAAATCTATAGCGCCCTATTAAAGGCAAGTGTGGAAGTGACGAAAATGTCACCAGTACTTGAAGCAAAATTAGAAGCAATATCGGAGCGTGTCATTGCCGAAATCCGCGACCGTTTCCCAAATAATATTAAAATATACGAAATTCAAAATATCGTAGAACATGAATTGTTGGCAGCTAATGAATATGCTATTGCTAAGGAGTACATTAATTACCGTACCCAACGTGATTTTGCGCGCTCTCAAGCAACTGACATTAATTTCACAATTGATCAATTATTGAATAAGGATCAATCTGTAGTTAACGAAAATGCCAATAAGGACAGTGATGTTTTTAATACGCAACGTGATTTAACTGCAGGGATTGTCGGCAAATCAATTGGGTTGAAGATGTTACCACCTCACGTGGCCAATGCCCACCAAAAAGGGGATATTCATTACCATGATTTGGACTATAGTCCATATACACCAATGACTAATTGCTGTTTAATTGATTTTAAAGGAATGTTAGCCAATGGATTCAAAATTGGTAATGCTGAGGTTGAAAGTCCTAAATCAATTCAAACAGCGACAGCTCAGATTTCCCAAATCATTGCCAACGTTGCTTCTAGTCAGTACGGTGGTTGTACAGCAGATCGCATCGATGAATTTTTAGCCCCATATGCCGAATTGAATTATAAGAAGCATATGGCCGATGCTGAAAAATGGGTTGTTGAAGATAAGCAAGAAGAATATGCTTATGAAAAAACTCAAAAAGACATCTATGATGCAATGCAGTCCCTTGAGTATGAAATCAACACCTTATTTACGTCAAATGGGCAAACACCATTTACGTCACTTGGTTTTGGTTTAGGAACATCATGGTTTGAACGTGAAATTCAAAAAGCGATTTTGGAAATTCGGATCAAAGGTTTGGGTAGTGAACATCGTACAGCAATTTTTCCTAAACTCATTTTTACTGTTAAACGTGGATTGAATTTAGAAGAGGATTCACCAAACTACGATATTAAGCAATTAGCATTGGAATGTGCCACTAAACGCATGTATCCTGATATGTTATCATATGACAAGATTATCGACCTTACAGGCTCATTTAAGGCGCCTATGGGTTGTCGTTCTTTCCTTCAAGGTTGGAAAGATGAAAACGGGGTTGAAGTCAATTCAGGTCGTATGAATTTAGGTGTGGTAACCTTGAATTTACCTCGTATTGCCATGGAATCAAATGGCGACATGGAAAAATTCTGGGAATTGTTTAATGAACGCCTATCAATCGGGAAAGATGCTCTTGTTTATAGAGTAGGTCGTGTCAAAGAAGCTACACCAGCTAATGCACCAATTCTTTATCAATATGGTGCCTTTGGCAAACGTCTTGATAAAGATGGTAATGTCGATGATTTATTTAAAAATCGCCGTGCAACAATTTCACTAGGTTATATTGGTCTATATGAAGTTGCTTCTGTCTTTTATGGCGGCGAATGGGAAGATAATCAAGAAGCTAAAGATTTCACAGTTTCAATCATTAAAGCAATGAAAGACGCTTGTGCAGATTGGTCGGATGAGTATGGTTACCACTTCTCAGTTTATTCAACTCCTTCTGAAAGCCTAACTGATCGTTTTTGTCGTCTAGATACAGAAAAATTTGGAAAAATTGAAAACATTACGGATAAAGAATATTACACCAACTCATTCCATTATGATGTTCGTAAAAATCCCACTCCGTTTGAGAAATTAGACTTTGAAAAAGTATATCCAGAATCTGGAGCCTCAGGTGGTTTCATTCATTATTGTGAATACCCAGTATTGCAACAAAATCCAAAAGCTTTAGAAGCTGTATGGGACTATGCTTACGACCGAGTTGGTTATCTTGGTACCAATACTCCGATTGATAGATGCTATGAGTGTCAATTTGAAGGTGATTTTGAAGCTACCGAACGTGGTTTTACTTGTCCTAACTGTGGTAATAATGATCCTAAAACAGTTGACGTTGTTAAAAGAACCTGTGGTTATTTAGGTAATCCACAAGCACGACCAATGGTTCATGGACGTCATAAAGAAATTACATCACGTGTAAAACATATGAATGGCTCAACAATTAAATATCCAGGCCTATAAAATAACTTTGGATAACTGATAAAAGATGTTATGATATTAAGGTTGCTTATAGCAAGCAATCTTTTATTTATCAAGAAAAGGAAAAAACAATGGGAAAATTTCAATTAGACTATAAAGGGATGCAACAAGTTGAACGATTTCATGAAAAAAATTCAACTAAAACAGCATCAAAAAAATTAGCAGGAAAAGATTTGAAAGCTCAATTTTTTGAAAAAGCTAAAAAAGCTGCGAAAAAATAAAGAACTGAGAAAGTTGGTTTATTATGTTGGAAATAGGAATTGTAGGACTAGGTGGGATTTCTCAGAAAGCATATTTACCCTATATGCGTCAATTACCAAATATTCACTGGCATTTATCAACTCGTAACCAACAAGTTAGACAGGAAGTTGCTAATTTATTTGGAAATGCCTCTGTCTATTCTGACCTTGATGACTTAGCTAGTGTAAAATTGGATGGAGTTTTTATCCATGTTGCAACATCGGCACATTATCAGATTGCTAAAGTTTTCTTAGAAAAAGGCATTCCTGTTTATATGGATAAACCATTGACAGAAGACTATCAATTGAGTAAAGATCTCTATCAGATGGCAGCTGACAATGGGACTTTTCTAATGGCTGGCTTTAATCGACGCTTTGCACCCCGTGTCAAGGAGATGTCAACCTTGTCAAATAAGTGTAAAGTTTATGTTGAGAAGAATGATATTAATAGGCCTGGCCAAACTACATTTAAACTATTTGATTTCTTTATTCATCCACTAGACACAGCTTTATTTCTAGCTGATGGGAAACTCTTACATGGTAATTTTATTGTTCAAAGAGAAGAAAATCAAATCTGTCAAGTTGCAGTAAATCTTGTGACAAGCAATGAAATTATACATGTTGGCATGAATCTTCGCTCAGGTAGTCGCAGAGAAGTCATTGAAGTTCAATCACCAGAGCAGACATATCATCTGGAAAATTTAGATGAACTAACCGTCTTTGAAGGAACCAATAGTCATCAGATAGGATTTACTTCATGGGATACAACGCTTTATAAACGTGGCTTTGAGTCAATTATCAAAGAATTCATAGAGGCGCTCGAAAGCAAACAAAATCCAGTGTCACCTGAGACTAGTCTCTTAAGTCATTGGATTTGTGACCAAATCAATAAGTCAGAAATGAGTTTTGGAGAGTTAGACATAAATTTACCAATGTTGAGGTTAAAAGATGCAATTAAGAAGACCTGATATAGATGATAAGGATTCTGTCATGGAAATGATGGCTGAATTTGAAGAACATGATTCTGCACATGATGGTGGTTTTTGGTCAAATGAGGAGTTTGATTATTCAAATTGGTTACAGCAAAACTATGATAATGAAGTAGGATTAAATTTACCCCCAAATAGGGTTCCCTCGATTCAATTTGTAGCCTTTGATGAGAATGGAAATGCATTTGGGTTTCTCAGTTTGAGATTACGTTTAAACGCCTACCTTATAGAATTAGGTGGTCATATTGGTTATTCTGTCAGACCAAGTCAGAGGAATAATGGCATTGCAAAATCGATGTTAAAAGAGGGGATAAAAGTTGCTAGGCAAAAAAATATCCAAGATGTCCTAATAACATGTCATGACAATAATCCGGCTAGTCGAGCAGTTATCATGGCTAATTTTGGTAAATTAGAAGATATCCGTAATCATGTAGAACGGTATTGGATTACTTAAAAAGTGAGGTAATAATGGAAGAAACAACATGGAATACACCTAAAGCTAAAGAATGGAAAAGTGAAGAACTTAGCCAAGGACGAGTGATTGATTATAAAGCTTTTAATTTTGTTGATGGTGAGGGTGTTCGAAATTCTTTGTATGTATCAGGTTGTATGTTTCACTGTAAAGGTTGTTATAATGCTGCCACTTGGTCTTTTAGAGCAGGGATACCCTATACCAACGTATTGGAAGAGCAAATTATGACCGACTTAGCTCAACCTTATGTACAAGGTTTAACGCTCCTTGGCGGGGAACCATTTTTAAATACAAGTTTCTTATTACCACTTATTAAGCGAATTAAAAGAGAATTGCCAGAAAAAGATATTTGGTCCTGGACTGGATATACTTGGGAAGAAATGATGCAAGAGACAGAAGATAAATTAGAGATGCTTTCTTTGATTGATATTCTTGTCGATGGGCGATTTGATATTAGTAAGAAAAATTTAATGCTACAATTTCGTGGCTCTTCAAATCAGCGAATTATTGATGTCAAAAAATCACTGGCCCAAGGACAAGTTCATATATGGGATAAGCTAAATGATGGTGATGCATCTTTTGAGCAAGTCAGTCGGGATCATTTACTTTAAAATAATCTTGAGAATGAGATTATCAAAGGATCTGAAGCAATTTTCCTCAATTTATCCTCAAACTTATCCACAGCTTGTGCATAAGTCATAAAAAATGTGAATAAACTAAAAAGAGGCCTAGGCCTCTTTTTTAATATAAACAAAATGATCAGCATTAGATAAATCAGAAAAATAGCTGAAACCATTGAATTTCAAGGATTTTAACTGTGATGAGGATTGGCAATTTGCTTTCATGGCTGCGGTTAAAAATGCGCCTCGAGCTTTTTTGGAAATTGTGGAATGGCTTTTGGGAATGCCGTCTTTTTCTTCTAAAAAGGTGATACTTATCCACAGTTTTCGTTTATCTGTGGAGAATATATCCTCAAATTCACTAGAAAGTAAAGAGATATAAACATCCTCAGGTGATAAAAATTGGTCGTAACGTGGACGCCAATAAGTTTTTAAATTTTGACCATTGATTTTTATTTTCGTTTGGAAGTCAAGTCGATGCTCTGCAATTGGGAAATCCATGGGGATAATACCATATAAAGATGAAGTAATATAAGTCCGTTTGGTTAAATAGTTTTCCTCTTTTTTACTGAGGTTTTCGCGTTTAATATAACGGTACATTAAGCCATTGAAGAGCTTATAAGCGGGATAAGTTAGGGCCTGATTTTGGTGGATTTCCCTGATTCGATTTAATTCTTTTTGCGCAGCTTCAGGCTTAATTTTGTAAACTGAGGCAAGTTCCTCCAAAGTCAGCTCTGCCATCATTGCAATAATTGGCTGGCTGAACTTGGGGATAAGTGGTGGAAAACTTTCTGTTGGCACTTTCATTTCCTTGGCCGTTGGAATCAGGAATTTTAACATAACTTCATTGTAGTAAAGTAAAAGCCCACTTGTCAAGAGTGGACTATCTGAATTATTTCACTAAAGTAACGTGTGTTCTTATCCCATCCAAGTCTTCAAGAAGATAATTATTCTTTTCTTTTTCAATGACGATCATGCCATGAAGCTGAGCTTTTTTAAATGTCGCATCAAAAAAAATCTGATCACTATACTCAATTGTTAGGTAATTTAGGCCAAGATTGCTCTCTTGATGTTTCTGCAAGCTAGGTCCACCCCAATTATTGAAGGCTAGGTGGTGGTGATACTGCCCTGAGGCGATCCATGAGGCAGTTGGAATCGTCATTTTGTTGCCCATTTGGAAAACTTTTTGATAAAGTTGAGACGACGCTAAGGCGTTATGGACACTAAGATGAACGTGACCAATTATTGTTGCTGGGTCTAACTTGTAAACCTCAGGAATTTCAGTTAAGTTATCAAGCATACTTTGACCATCCATTGGGTCTGTCACACCGATGATTTGCCCATCTTCTTTAATATCCCATTCGGAAACATCTTTATCGCGATAGATTTCGACACCATTTCCTTCGGGGTCGCTAATGTAAATGGCTTCACTGTAACCATGATCTGCGGCACCATCAAGTGGCGCTTGCGTAACCAAGATTTGCCGTAAGGCAAGGCCGAGAGCATTACGATTTGGAACTAAGATGGCAGTATGGTAAAGTCCATAAGTTGCTTCTTGGTCGGAGTTAACTAAGCGAAGTTCAATAATGGCTTCTTTGCCGTCAAAAGTTAGTAATGATTTGTTATCGTCTTGACTAAGAATGGATAAGCCAATAATTTCTGTGTAAAAGTTAGTCATATTTGTCAGGTCTTTGACATTTAGTGAGACCATTCCTAAGCGAATAGCTGAATTGTATGTGTAAGTCATATTTAAAATCTCCTGTATTGGTAATAAGTATATTTTATCGCCTTAGTTTCTAAATGAAAAGTAGGCACAATTTAGTAAGTAAGTTACTTATAAGTAACAAATGTGTAATTTAAGTGTTTTTAACCTACTTGTCACAAAAAGTTTTTTAGGATATAATGTAAAGTAAGTTACAAAATGATACTAATGAAATGAGGTACCCCCATGTCAGAAGAAAATACAGTTTGCCCTGTGGAAACTACCTTATCCTTAATTGGGGATAAGTGGAAGATTCTGATCCTCAGGGATTTGTTGAAGGGGACCATGCGTTTTGGTCAGTTGCAAAAATCAATTGGCAAGGTCAGTCAAAAAGTTTTAACCAGTCAATTACGTGATATGGAAGCCCATGGTCTAGTTCACCGTGAAGCCTTTGCAGAAATTCCACCTCGTGTTGAATATTCACTGACTGAAACGGGCCTTAGTCTAGAACCGGTCATCGATTCAATGCTAGCTTGGGGGCAAAACTACCAAGAAAAATATCTGACTAACTAAAGGAGGTGCTAGGCACCTCTTTTTTATTTTGGATTTCGTCTGGCAAAGTCAACAAATTTGAATTTTTCTAATTTATGCCGGCTTTCTGTAAATTGGAATTGTTCATTATTTGACAAATAGACTTTTGATTTCACAGAGACAACATGTTTGTCAGATCCTAAATCTAGTAAAATTTTATCCCGATCATTGATTTGGTCAATTGTAACTTCTTTTAAGGCAAAATCAATTGGTAAGTGGAGTTCTTTCTCCAAATATTGATAAAGTGATACTTCAGCAATTTCTCTTGAGATTGTAGGGACTATATCCTTATTCAAGTAATCAATGTCTAAAACTGAGGCAACGCCATCAACAACACGCTGACGGGTGATTCGCCAGATAATTGTATTTTCTTTGAAGCCAGTTAATTTTGAAACATATTTGTCTACAATTAATTTATCAATAGCAATAACATTTGTTTTCGAATCCATATTGAAGTAGGAAACTAACTCATGATAACTCGTTAATTCAGAAATGGGGAATAATATTTGATGGTGTTTGATGACTTGAGTTCCACGACCTTGTTGGCTTTTAACTAGTCCAGCTTTCGCTAGAAGGTTCAGTGACTTACGAATAGTATCTCTACTTGCATCATACTCTTTACAGAGTTCAATTTCAGTTGGTAAAAAGTCATCAATAGCATAAATTTCTTTGGCAATTTTTTCTTCTAAATCTTTGAAAATGCGTTCATATTTTTTCATAATCGTAATTGTTTCTTTCATTTGTCTATTTTTTTACGGACAACCTATCTTATTTTAACAGAAATATCCTGATTTTCAAGCAAACAACTTGCATACAAGTTTGGAATCGATTACAATTAAAGTATAAGCTAATTTAATATTGGTCTGTTACATCACTTATTCATTGAAAGCAACTGAATTATTCAGTCGGTTTTAATTATGGAAAAACTAGGGGAAATCAAATGGGAAAATTTGAAAATGAAGCTAAGACACTTCTTTCTGCCATAGGCGGTAAAGAAAACATCAAAGCTGTTACACACTGCGCAACCCGCATGCGTTTTGTTTTGAATGACAATAGCAAAGCTAATGTCAAAGAAATTGAAAAAATTTCTGCTGTAAAAGGAACTTTTACAAATGCTGGTCAATTCCAGGTTATCATTGGTAATGATGTTCCAATTTTTTATAATGATTTTACAGCTGTTTCTGGTGTAGAAGGCGTTTCGAAAGAAGTTGCTAAATCGGCAGCCAAAAGTAATCAAAATGTATTCCAACGTGTTATGACAATGTTGGCTGAAATTTTCACACCAATTATTCCAGCTATTATCGTTGGGGGTCTTATTTTAGGATTCCGTAACGTTATTGATAGTGTTCCATGGAGTTTCCTTGATGGGAAAACAATTGTAGAAGTTTCAAAATTCTGGGCTGGTGTTGATTCATTCTTATGGTTACCAGGGGAAGCAATTTTCCACTTCTTACCAGTAGGTATCACTTGGTCGGTAACTCGTAAAATGGGGACAACTCAAATCTTAGGTATCGTTCTAGGTATCTGTTTGGTTTCTCCACAATTACTTAATGCCTATGCAGTTGCAAGCACTCCAGCTTCTGAAATTGCTAAAAACTGGGTATGGGATTTTGGATCGTTCACAATTAACCGTATTGGTTATCAAGCTCAAGTTATTCCAGCTTTACTTGCCGGTTTAACATTAGCTTATCTTGAAATTTTCTGGCGTAAACGTATTCCAGAAGTAGTTTCTATGATTTTTGTACCATTCTTATCATTAGTTCCAGCAATTATCTTAGCCCATACGGTTTTAGGTCCTTTAGGTTGGACAATTGGTAAAGGTATCTCATTTGTAGTACTTGCTGGTTTAACTGGTCCAGTGAAATGGTTGTTCGGTGCTATCTTCGGTGCTTTATATGCGCCACTTGTTATCACTGGTTTGCACCATATGACAAATGCCATTGATACTCAATTGATTGCAGATACTGCAACTCATACAACAGGTCTATGGCCAATGATTGCACTTTCAAATATTGCACAAGGTTCTGCTGTATTTGCTTACTACTTAATGAACCGTCATAATGAGCGCGAAGCAGAAGTTTCTGTAGCAGCTACAATCTCAGCTTACCTAGGTGTAACTGAACCTGCATTATTTGGGGTTAACTTGAAATATGTTTATCCATTTGTTGCTGGTATGATTGGTTCTGGTGTTGCTGGCTTACTTGCAACAACAATGAACGTTCAAGCTAACTCTATTGGTGTTGGTGGACTTCCAGGTTTCATGGCAATCCACGTTAAATCAATGATTCCATTCTTTATCTGTATGGCAGTTGCTATTGCAATTCCAATGTTCTTAACTTTCTTTTTCCGTAAATCAAACATCATGACTAAAGCTGAAGATGAAGCAATTGCTGATCGTTTAGCTGATTCAGCAGTAGCGGCTCCTGTTGCTACTGAAGCGACATCAACTGTTGCTACTTCAGGTTCTAAAGTTGAAATGGTTAGCCCACTTACAGGTCAAGTAAAACCTTTAAGTGAAGCTGTTGACCCAGTATTTGCACAAGCAGTAATGGGACAAGGTGTTCTGATCCAACCAACCGAAGGTGAATTAGTTTCACCAGTTGATGGACAAGTGTCAGTATTGTTCCCAACTAAACATGCTGTAGGACTTGTTTCTACTGATGGCGTTGAAATTTTAATGCATATTGGTATGGATACCGTTAACCTAGATGGCCAAGGCTTCACAGCCCACGTTAACCAAGGTGATATTGTTAAAGCTGGCGACAAATTAATTTCATTTGATATGGAAGCAATTAAAGCTGCTGGATATCCAACTGAAACACCATTTGTTGTCACAAATCAAGATGCTTACGATGTTACTGTAGATGCTACTTTGCCATCTGAGATTTCTCGTAAACAACCATTAATGACTGCTGTTAAAAAATAAAAGAATTCAAATAGAGAGTACAGGAACTGGAGGCAGTTCCTGTCTCCATTTCTAGGGAGGAAGAGATATGGCTATTGACAAAAGAAAAGTTGTCTATCAAATTTATCCAAAATCATATAAAGATACTGATGGAAGTGGCGTAGGTGATTTACGTGGCATTATTGAAAAAATTCCTTATTTGCGTGAATTAGGAATTGACATGGTTTGGCTAAATCCCTTTTATCCAAGTCCACAACGAGATAATGGTTACGATGTAGCAGATTACACTGCTGTAAACCCTGATTTTGGAACTATGGAAGATTTTGAAGAACTAATCCGAGTTGGTCAGGAAAATAAGATTGACTTTATGTTAGATATGGTGTTAAACCATTGTTCTACGGAACACGAGTGGTTCCAAAAAGCATTAGCTGGTGATAAATACTATCAAGATTTCTTCATTTTAAGAGATCAACCAACAGATTGGTTATCAAAATTTGGTGGTAATGCATGGGCACCGTTTGGTGATACTGGCAAATATTATCTTCATTTATTTGATGTGACACAGGCTGACTTGAATTGGAGAAATCCTAATGTTCGCGAAGAACTCTTTAAAGTTGTTAATTTCTGGAAAGATAAAGGCGTAAAAGGTTTCCGTTTTGATGTTATTAACTTGATTGGTAAAGATGAAGTCTTAGAAGATTGTGCTATCAATGATGGTAAACCTGCTTACACTGACCGACCAATTACGCACGAATACCTAAAGATGATGAATAATGCCAGCTTTGGTAAAGATGATTCCTTTATGACAGTTGGTGAAATGTCTGCAACGACTATTGAAAATTGTATTCTTTATACAGCTCCTGAACGGGAAGAATTATCAATGGCATTTAATTTCCACCATTTAAAAGTTGACTACAAAGATGGTCAAAAATGGACCTTAATGGATTTTGATTTTATTACCTTGCGTGACCTTTTCCATTCTTGGGGTGAAGGAATGAGTGTTGGTAATGGTTGGAATGCTTTATTCTACAATAACCACGACCAACCACGTGCATTGAATCGTTTTGTAGATATCCAAAACTTCCGTGAGGAAGGTGCGACAATGCTTGCTGCTTCAATTCACTTATCACGTGGAACGCCTTATATTTATATGGGTGAAGAAATTGGTATGGTTGATCCTGATTATGATACCATGACTGACTACGTTGATATTGAAAGTTTAAATGCCTATCAAATGCTTCTAGATGAAGGTAAGACTGAAGAAGAAGCTTTTACAATTATTAGTGCAAAATCTCGGGACAATTCACGTACACCAATGCAATGGGATGCCAGTAAAAATGCTGGATTTACTACTGGAATTCCATGGCTCAAATCAGGTAAGACTTACAAAGAAATTAATGTTGAAGCAGAGAAGAATGGAAAGATTTTCCCATTCTATCAAAAATTAATTCAATTACGTAAAGAAATGCCATTAATCTCTGAGGGAGATTATAAAGCAGCTCTCAAAGATAGTGAGCGCATTTATGCCTTTGAACGTGAGTTGGATGGACAAAAATTATTAGTCCTAAATAATTTCTATTCTGATCAAGCTCAAGTTGAACTGCCAATTGAGTATCAAAATGGACGAGTGTTAATTAGTAATTATGAGGTCGACTTAGTTGGTACAAATCTAACTTTAGAAGCTTATCAAACAATTGCAATTCTCGCTAAATAATATAGAAATAAAAATATAAGCCTAAGGAAAGAGGTAGATGATACCTGTTTTGCTTAGGCTTTTTTGTGTTCTCATCTGCTTAGAGGCATTGTATAATAGGATTATCTGACTTTAGCACAAAGTATTTTAAATAATAGATAGATTAAATTGTGCCCAATAGGGACTAGGAAGCTCTCAGTCAATAGTCTAAAATGAAAGAGGAAAGGTAAGGTTATGGTTGATAATAAATCACTAGTAATATTGATGACGTTGATTAGAAATCAACAACTTTCTCTTTATGAATTATCTGTAAAGACAAAGTTTTCCATAAAAACTTTAAAAGATGAAATAGCAACAATCAATCAGTTGTTAGAAGCAAATAAATTTCCCCAACTTGTCATCTCTAATGGCAACTACAGCCTTTCAAAAAAGTTAGAAAATAAGTCACAATTAATTTTTAACTTATTAAATTCACAGCATATTTTTCTTGGACAAGAAGAAAGAATAGCTTTTATTTACCTTTATACCTTTTGTCGGAAAGATTTTGTATCCAATACTCACTATCAATATTTTTTGAAAGTCAGTAAAAATACGACCTTAACGGATATCAAGGCTTTACGTTCCTTAATGGCCAGTTACCAATTGAAGTTAATCTACTCTCGTCAACTTGGCTATACCTTAAGAGGCAAAGAACAAGATAAACACCGGATGGCTATCAAGATAATCACGGATTTGATTCAATCAGCCAATGGACGATGGGCCCTTGACTACATTCTATCTGAGTGGGATTATAAGGTTTCTTATGAGTTACTGGAGCAGAAAGTCACTGATTATTATCAGACTTTCCAAATGACACCAATTCTCGATCGTTTGAAAGAGTGTCTCTACATTATTATCTTTATCCTTAGTCGTTATCAGCGTTCTGTTATTCGAATCGAAGATAACCGGACACCGATTTCCAAGGAAATAGAAGATCTGATTAGTTTGGTGGCAAATGAGGTTAAGCAAGAGGAGAAGGTCGATTTAGAGCTCACAGATCCTCAACAAAACTATCTGCGACTTTTGCTTTTGGGGTCTTTTGAAGGTGACCAGGATAGTGATGACTATTATTTTAGTGAGTTGACATTAGAAATCATTAATCAGTTGGAAGGCATATCATTGTTGCGCTTTGAAGATAAGGGAGCTATGTTGGCAACCATGAAGCGTCATCTGATTCCAGCTTATTATCGACTGCAATTTGGTTTATCTTCATCAAATGATTATGCTTATCGGATTAAGCAGGATTACCCAGAGCTTTTTACCATGGTTCGGCAAGCCTTGCAACCACTTGAAAGAGAAGTGGGTTATCCAATTCCATCCAGTGAAATTGCTTATTTTGTCTTACATTTTGGTGGCTACTTACACCAGCAAAAATCAGTCGTTGAAAGCAAATATCGGGCAGTCATTATCTGTCCTAATGGGGTTAGTTCCTCCTTAATCATTAAGGAAAATTTAAAAATCCTTTTTCCTCAGCTCAGTTTTCAAGGTATTTCACGAGTTGATCAGTTAGATGGTATCGACCCAAATGATTATGACATGATTTTTTCGACTATCATTTTGGATAGAAAAAAGCCATGTTACTTAGTACCAATGATAATGACCGAAGAACAATCTTTTCAACTAGTTGACTTGGTTTGTCAAGATTTTCCAAATCTTGCTGATGAGGATTTAGAAGTTGAAAAAATACTTACTACTATTAAGCATTACGCTACAGTGACTAAGGAAAAAGAACTACGGATTGCATTGCGTAAAATATTGAAACAAGATTTATTAAGAAAGGACGTGAGACCCTTGCTGCACGAATTAATTACAGAACAGACTTATCAAACCAGCTCACAAAAGCTAGATTGGAAAGAAGCAATCAAACTGGCTGCTCAGCCATTGCTTGATCAAGGAAAAATTACGGACCATTATTCCCAAGCAATGATTGAAAAGGTGGAGGAATTTGGACCATTTATCAATCTTGGGAAAGGGATAGCCATTCCACATGCCGACCCGAAGATGGTGTCGTCGATGTGGGTATGTCCATGTTAGTCCTTGAACAGCCAATTTACCTTTTGGATGATCCCAAGCAAGAAATCCATTTACTGATTTGTATCGCTGCTGTGGATAATGAAACCCATCTAAAGGCTTTGTCACAATTAACCACAATTTTAAGAGATAATGAGCATGTTAAGGTATTACTTGCTTCACGTAACTACCAGGAAATAAAAAAAATTATTAATCAGGAGGCGTAATATAATGTTAAGAATTGGTACAGCATGTGGCTCAGGGTTGGGCTCAAGTTTTATGGTACAAATGAATATCGAATCTATTCTTAAAGATCTTGGTGTCACTGATGTTGAAGTAGAGCATTATGACCTAGGAGGCGCAGATCCTTCTGCAGCTGATGTATGGATTTTGGGACGTGACCTAGAAGATTCTGCTGGGCACCTTGGGGATGTTCGTATCCTGAACAGTATTATTGATATGGATGAATTAAGAGAATTGGTTACAGCTATCTGTCAGGAAAAAGGATTAATCTAGGAGGAGAGAGAAATGAAATTTTTAGTTGATATTGCCAGTACACCAGCTATTTTGGTTGCCTTGATTGCGGTTATTGGTCTCTTGCTTCAAAAAAAAGCAACACCTGATATTGTCAAGGGTGGTATTAAAACTTTCGTTGGCTTCCTTGTTGTATCTGGCGGGGCCGGTATTGTACAAAGTTCATTAAATCCATTTGGAACAATGTTTGAACACGCCTTCCATCTGTCAGGCGTAGTACCAAATAATGAAGCAATTGTGGCTGTTGCTTTGACAAAATATGGTTCAGCAACCGCTCTAATCATGTTTGCAGGTATGATTTTCAACATTCTTATTGCCCGCTTTACAAAGTTTAAATACATTTTCTTAACTAGTCACCATACGCTTTATATGGCATGTATGATTGCTGTGATAATGAGTGTATCTGGATTTAAGTCAGCATCACTTATCATCTTTGGCGGTTTAGCATTAGGTATTATTATGAGTGTCTCTCCTGCATTTGTTCAAAAATTTATGATTCAATTGACAGGTAATGATAAAGTAGCTTTGGGGCACTTTAGTTCACTTGGCTACTGGCTAAGTGGAACTATCGGTGGTTTAGTTGGTGACAAATCTAAATCAACTGAAGATATTAAATTTCCAAAATCTTTATCTTTCTTACGTGATAGTACAGTAAGTATTACTATTTCAATGACCATAATTTACTTGATTGTTGCGATTTTTGCTGGACCAGGATGGATTGCTAAAGAATTGAGTAATGGAACACACGGACTTGTGTTTGCTCTTCAATTAGCTGGACAATTTGCTGCAGGTGTCTTTGTAATTCTTGCAGGGGTTCGTCTCATTTTGGGTGAAATTGTCCCTGCCTTCAAAGGTATTTCAGAAAAATTGGTTCCAAATTCAAAACCTGCTTTGGATTGTCCAATTGTTTATCCATATGCACCTAACGCAGTATTACTTGGTTTTATTTCAAGTTTTGCAGGTGGGTTAGTAAGTATGGCTGTGATGATTATGACTGGTACAACAGTTATTTTACCAGGAGTTGTCCCTCATTTCTTCTGTGGAGCTACTGCAGGTGTTATTGGTAATGCTGCAGGTGGTGTTAGAGGAGCAACTGTAGGTGCATTTATGCAAGGGGTATTAATTAGTTATCTTCCAATCTTCTTGATGCCAGTACTTGGTGGACTAGGATTTAAAGGAACAACCTTCTCTGATGCAGACTTTGGTTTATCAGGTATCGTTCTTGGCATGCTTAATAAAATCGGTGGTGCGACTGCTATTGCTATTGGACTTGTTCTTATTTTAGTAACCCTCGTAGCATTCTCGTTTGTAGGAAAACAATCTAAGGAGGCGTAATGAATGACCTTAAGTGAAGCAAAACTAGCAGAACTAGAACAGTTTGCTCTAGAGATTAGAGTGAATATATTAGAAACGCTGAACCATTTGGGCTTTGGTCACTATGGTGGAAGTTTGTCAATTGTTGAAACATTGGCAGTTCTCTATGGTGAAATCATGCCAATGACCCCAGAGCTTTTTAGCAAGAAAGATCGTGATTATTTTGTTTTATCAAAAGGCCATGCTGGGCCGGCCCTCTATAGTACCTTGTACCTAAAAGGATTCTTTAATCAAGAGTTTCTTCATTCTTTAAATGCAAATGGAACACGACTTCCTTCACATCCTGATAAAAATTTAACACCTGGAGTTGACATGACAACAGGGTCATTGGGACAGGGTGTGAGTGTAGCCACCGGTATTGCATATGCCCAAGTGATTGAAAAATCAGACCACTTCACATATACAATTGTTGGTGATGGTGAATTGAATGAGGGACAGTGTTGGGAAGCATTCCAATTTGCTGCGCATCAAAAATTATCAAACATATTTGTTTTCGTCGATGACAATAAAAAACAATTGGATGGTTTGACTGAAGAAATCTGTCAACCAGGTGATTATGTTCAAAAATTTGAAGCTTTTGGTTTTGAAGCTGTCCGTGTCGATGGTAGTAGCATTCTAGCAATTTATGATGCAATATTAGCTTTAAAATTATCTAATAGTTCTAAACCTAAGTGCATTGTTTTAGATACAATTAAAGGTCAAGGTGTATCATTAATTGAAAATATGACTTCTAACCACCATTTAAGACCAGATCAGGCACAACTCTCCGCTTTAAGTTCTGCAGCAAATGATTTGAGAAAAGAATTGGAGGTTGACTAATGACTAGACAAACAAAAGAAATGCGCCATGTTTATCGTGACTTTTTAGCCGAAGTGAGTGATAGTCATCCTCAAGTAGCAGCACTTGAAGCAGATTTATCAAGTTCAATGGCTACTAACAACTTATCTCAGAGGTTAGGCAAACGTTTTGTCAACTTGGGAATAATGGAAGCGCAGATGATTGGATTAGGGGCCGGATTAGCCGTAAAAGGCTACCATCCTTATATACATACTTTTGGTCCGTTTGCTTCTAGACGTGTTTTTGACCAACTATTTATCTCCCTTGGTTACGCACAGTTACAAGCGACAATTATTGGTTCAGATGCAGGTGTGAGTGCTGAGATGAATGGTGGAACACATATGCCATTTGAAGATTTAGGATTACTCCGCTTGGTTCCAAAAGCTACTGTTTATGAAGTCAGTGATGACATCCAATTTGAGGCTGTTTTGCAAGAAACATTAAGTATTTAAGGACTATCCTATATTAGAACGATTCGTAAAAAACCACTTCCGATATATGAAGCTGGCGAAGATTTCTCACAAGGGTACAAAGTTCTTCGTAGTGGCAAGGATGCAACAATTGTTGCTTCTGGTATCATGGTCGCAAAAGCAATGGAAGCAGCAGAGCTCTTATCAGAAAAAGGAAAAGAAGTTGAAGTTGTTGACCTCTTTAGAATTAAGCCATTACCGGAATCATCAATAGCTAATCTTATTGGGAAAACAATTGTTACTGTAGAAAATCATAATCAAATTGGTGGTCTTGGGTCTGCTATTTGTGAAGCACTATCAACAGAGAAAAATACATCTGTTACTCGAATGGGTGTAAAAGAGTCCTTTGGTCAAGTCGGAAAAAGTGATTACCTACTTGATGTTTATGGCTTATCTACTAATCACATTGTTGAAACAGTCATGTCCTTATGAAAAAAATGAGCAGCTTATACGAAGCTGCTCATTTTTTAAAATGGTGTTTAAAGCTGAATATTCTTAGTTTTTTTACTAGAAATTTGGTACAATGTAAGAGATTACACTGCTTTTTAATAAGTAATAGCAGTAACTATTAGGAGGAGACATAATGGTCGATTATAAAGAAAATTTTTATCACGCTGTTAATGGTAAATGGGCTGAAACAGCTGTAATCCCTGATGATAAACCTAGAACTGGTGGATTTTCAGACTTAGCTGATGAAATTGAAAATTTCATGTTAGAGACAACAGACAAATGGTTAGCAGGGCAAGAACAACCTCAAGATGCTATTTTAGGAAACTTTATTAAGTTTCACCAAATGACATCAGATTATGCTAAACGTGAAGAAGTAGGTGTACAACCTGTTTTACCTTTGATTGAAGAATACCAAAATTTAAACTCGTTTGAAGAATTTGCCTCTAAGATTGCTGAATTCGAAATGACAGGTAAACCAAACCTCTTCCCATTTGGTGTAGCACCTGACTTTATGAATGCTCAGTTAAATGTGCTTTGGGCAGAAGCACCATCTATTTTATTACCAGATACAACTTATTATGAAGAAGGGCACGAAAAAGCTGATGAATTGCGTCAGGTTTGGCGTCAGTCACAAGAAAAAATTCTGCGGAACTTTAATTTTTCAGACGAAGAAATTTCGGACTTATTAGATAAAACACTTGAACTAGATAAGCAATTGGCACAGTATGTTCTTTCGCAAGAAGAAGCGTCTGAATATGTTAAGCTTTATCATCCATACGAATGGGCTGACTTTAGCAAATTAGCTCCAGAATTGCCATTAGATGCTATCTTTACGCAAATCTTAGGTCAGGTTCCAGATAAGGTTATTGTTCCTGAGGAACGCTTTTGGACGAAATTTGCTTCTCGCTATTATTCTGAAGCAAATTGGGACTTGTTGAAAGCTGATTTAATCATTGGTGCTGCCAATGCCTATAATTCCTATTTAACAGATGCGATTAGGGTTGAATCTGGTGTTTATGGCCGTGCGCTCTCAGGAACACCTCAAGCCATGAATAAGAAAAAAGCTGCTTACTATCTCGCACAAGGACCTTACAGTCAAGCAATTGGTTTATGGTATGCTGATAAGTTCTTCTCACCTGAGGCGAAAGCTGATGTGGAGCACAAAGTTGCTACGATGATCGATGTTTACAAATCGCGTTTACAAGCCGCTGATTGGCTAGCACCAGCTACACGTGAAAAAGCGATTATTAAACTAAATGTGATTACACCACACATTGGTTATCCGGAACAATTACCTGAAACTTATGCTAAGAAAATTATCGATGAGAGTCTATCATTAGTTGAAAATGCGCAAAAATTAGCGGCTATTTCAATCGCTCACAGTTGGAGTAAATGGAATCAACCTGTTGATCGGAAAGAATGGCATATGCCTGCTCATATGGTCAATGCTTACTATGATCCGCAACAGAATCAAATTGTCTTTCCTGCGGCCATCTTACAAGTACCTTTCTACTCATTAGAACAAAGTTCTTCAGCCAACTATGGCGGTATTGGAGCTGTTATTGCCCATGAAATTTCACACGCCTTTGATACTAACGGTGCTTCCTTCGATGAACATGGATCATTGAAAGATTGGTGGACTGAGGCAGACTACACAGCCTTTAAAGAAAGAACTGATAAGGTTGTTGACCAATTTGAAGGTTTGGATTCCTATGGAGCCAAGGTTAATGGTAAGTTAACTGTTTCTGAAAATGTAGCAGACCTTGGTGGTGTGGCTTGTGCTTTGGAAGCTGCCAAAAAAGAGGCTGACTTCTCAGCGCGTGATTACTTTGTTAACTTTGCTCGTATTTGGCGGATGAAAGCTCGCCCTGAATTTATGCAAATGATGGCGACAGTTGATGTGCATGCACCAGGAGAATGGCGTACAAATGTTACGCTTACAAACTTTGATGAATTCCATCAAGAGTTCGGCGTAACTGAAGGAGACTTTATGTGGCGTCGTCCTGAAGATAGGGTTATTATTTGGTAATAGAAAAGGTTGAGCCTAAGCTCAACCTTTTTTATGAGAGAAAAAAACCTTGAACCAGTTGAGTTCAAGGTTTTTGTGGTTCTTAGTTATTAAGAGCAGCAGCCATTGTAGCAGCAACTTCTGATTCGAAGTCGTTAGCTTTTTTCTCGATACCTTCACCAACTTCAAAACGTGCAAATGAGATTGCTTTTGCGTTTACTGAGTTTAGGTATTGTTCAACAGTTTTGCTGTCATCCATGATGTAAACTTGTGCTAAAAGTGTGTATGCTTGGTCAACTTTTGTGTTATCAAGCATGAAACGATCCATTTTACCTGGAATGATTTTATCCCAGATTTTTTCAGGTTTACCTTCAGCAGCTAATTCAGCTTTGATATCTTCTTCAGCTTTAGCAATAACTTCATCTGATAATTGAGCTTTTGATCCATAAGTTAAGAATGGAAGTGGAGCTTTATCAACCATTGCACGTGATTCGTTATCAAGTTCAATAGCATGGTTAAGTTGTGCTAATTCATCGTGTACAAATTGAGGATCAAGTTCAGTGTATGAAAGAACAGTTGGTTTCATAGCTGCAACGTGCATTGCTACTTGTTTAGCAAGAGTTTCATCGCCACCTTCGATAACAGTGATAACACCAATGCGTCCACCGTTATGTTGGTACGCACCAAAGTGTTGTTCGTCATTTTTTTCAATAAGTGCAAAACGACGGAATGAAATTTTTTCACCGATAGTAGCAGTTGCATTTACATATGCATTAGCTAATGTTTCACCAGAAGGCATAGTTAATTCAAGTGCTTCTTCGTTGTTAGCAGGTTTACCTTCAGCAATAACTTTGGCTGTTTCGTTAACTAATTCAACGAATTGAGCATTTTTTGCTACAAAGTCTGTTTCAGCATTAACTTCAACAACAGCAGCAACATTACCATTTACGTAAACACCAGTTAAACCTTCAGCGGCAACACGGTCAGCTTTCTTAGCAGCTTTAGCCATACCTTTTTCACGGAGTAATTCAACTGCTTTGTCCATGTCTCCGTCAGTTTCAACAAGTGCTTTTTTAGCGTCCATAACGCCGGCACCAGATTTTTCACGCAACTCTTTTACAAGTTTTGCTGTAATTTCTGCCATTAGTAAAATCCTCCAAAAATAATTTTTTATCAATTTAAAAAAACGGAACAGAGCGGTTTGCTTCTGCCCCGTTTGGTTTTTCGATTGTCAAAGACTAATCATTCAAAATCTTAAGTGAATTAAGCGTTGTCGCCTTCAACAACTTCAACGATTTCTTCGATTGAATCTGCTTTAGCTTCAGTTTCAAAGTTAACGTCTGCATCTTCACCTTGACGGCCTTCGATAACAGCGTCAGCTAATTTAGCAGTGATTAATTTAACGGCGCGGATAGCGTCATCGTTAGCTGGGATGATAACATCGATATCATCTGGATCAGCATTAGTATCAACCATAGCAACAACTGGAATACCAAGTTTTTTAGCTTCTTTAACAGCGATTTGTTCTTTATGTGGGTCAACAACGTACATTACGTCTGGGATACGAGGCATATCTTCGATACCACCTAGGAATTTTTCAAGACGTGCACGTTGTTTGTTAAGAAGTGAAACTTCTTTTTTAGGAAGAACTTCAAAAGTTCCTTCTTCTTCCATACGTTTGATTTCTTTCAAACGAGCGATACGTTTTTGGATTGTTCCCCAGTTAGTAAGAGTTCCACCTAACCAACGGTGGTTGATGAAGTATTGACCAGCACGAGTTGCTTCGTCTGCAACAGCTTCAGCAGCTTGTTTTTTAGTACCAACGAACAAGATAACAGCGTCATTTGCTGCAGCGTCACGAACAAATTCGTAAGCTTGGTCAGCTAATTTAACAGTTTGTTGTAAGTCGATAACGTGGATTCCGTTACGTTCTGTAAAGATGTATTTAGCCATCTTAGGGTTCCAGCGACGAGTTTGGTGGCCAAAGTGAACACCAGCCTCTAATAGTTGTTTCATTGAAATTACTGCCATGAGTAGTTTCTCCTTCATAATGTTTTTTTCCTCTCTTAAACTTCAGCTTGCAGACTAACCCAAAGGGCAACAAGTCAACAATTGGTTTAAGATGAGTATTTGTCGCACAAACGACATGACCATTCTATCAAAAATATTCAATTTATGCAAGTCAATCTCACTTTAATAAAACAAAAAACTACTCAGAAACTGTGATTAGTTAAAGAGTAGTTTGAATTATTATTGACGGATTAAGTAGTCAAATGCGCCAATGGCAGCAGTTGCTCCTGACCCCATAGAAATGATAATTTGTTTATAAATAGAGTTTGTACAATCACCAGCAGCAAAGATACCAGGAATATTTGTAGAACCATGGCCGTCAACGACAATCTCGCCTCGGTCAGTTAATTCAATTCCACTATCTTTAAGCCATTGGGTATTCGGTACAAGTCCAATTTGGACAAAGACACCTTCTAAGTCAATATGCTTTTCTTCTTGGCTTTCTCGGTCAGTGTAGTTGAGACCTGTTACATGATCTTGACCGACAATATCTTTCGTTGCTGCATTAGTAATAATGGTTAAATTATTTGTTTTTGCAGCGCGATCTTGAAGGACTTGATCAGCTTTTACTTCAGGTAAAAACTCTAAGACAGTTACTTGTTTACATAAACCAGCTAAGTCTAAAGCAGCTTCCATACCTGAATTACCGCCACCTATAACAGCAACATCTTTTCCTTCAAATAGTGGTCCGTCACAATGTGGACAGTAGGTCACCCCTTTGTTACGGAACTCATCTTCACCTGGAACATTGATGTTACGCCATTTTGCCCCAAGGGCTAGGATTGCTGTTTTAGCTTGTAATACAGCACCATTAGCAAGTGTTACTTCAATTAAATCTTCTTTTTTAGCAATCGAAGTAGCTAACTGAACTTTGATAATATCAACATTATAAGATTTTGTATGCTCTTCAATTTGGGCCATTAATTTAGGACCTTCAGTATAAAGAGTACCAATCATATTTTCAATGCCGACAGTCTCCATTACTTGTCCACCGAAAGTTTCAGCTAGAAGGCCAGTTTTCAGTCCTTTACGCGCAGCGTAGATTGCAGAGCTATTGCCCGCAGGGCCACCGCCAATGACAAGGACATCATATACGCCTTTTTCTGAAAAATTGTCAGCAGAGGCTGGGCCGGTAATCTTTTCCAATAGCTGTTCAACAGTGGTACGTCCTGAAGAAAAGACTTGGTTATCTAGGTAGACCGTTGGGACGGCCATGATTCCTCTTTCTTTAACCTCGTCTTGGAACATGCCACCTTCAATCATGGTGTGTGAAATCTTAGGATTTAAGACTGACATGATATTAAATGCCTGTACTACATCAGGACAATTATGACATGATAAACTAACATAAGTTTCAAAATGAAGCTCTTTATCAATTGCTTTAATTTGATTCGCCAGCTCTTGTTCAATCTTTGGTGGTCGACCAGAAACTTGTAACAAAGCTAAAACAAATGATGTGAATTCATGTCCGAGTGGAATACCAGCAAATTCAACACCACTTTCTTTATCTAATTGGGCAATTTTAAAACTGGGTTGTCGAGTTAGTGATTTTTCCTCGATTGTAATTTTACTAGACATGTTTGCTATTTCTTCTAAAAACTCTTTTACGTTTTTAGAATTTTGATCATCACCAAGGTTTACTTGAAAGACAATATCAGATTCTAATAGATCAAGGTATTGTTTGATTTGGTTCTTAATATCTGGAGTAAGCGACATAAATTCCCTCCTTATCTATTGAAAAAAATTAACTAAATTTTACCAACTAAATCTAGACTTGGAGTTAATGTTTCAGATCCTTCTTTCCACTTAGCGGGACATACTTCACCTGGATGTTGACGAATATATTGAGCAGCATGGATTTTGTCAATTAGAGTGCTTGCATCACGTCCGATACCATCGGCATTGATTTCCATCATTTGGATGATGCCATCTGGATCAATGATAAATGTTCCACGTTGAGCTAAGCCGTCTTCTGATAAGACCTCGAAAGCTTCTGAAATTTTATGTGAAGGGTCACCAATCATTGTATACTCAATTTTTCCAACAACTTCAGAGTCATCATGCCATGCTTTATGGACAAAGTGAGTATCTGTAGAAACTGAGTAGACTTCAACACCTAATGATTTAAGAGATGCATATTGATCTTGTAAGTCACCAAGTTCAGTTGGACAAACAAAAGAGAAATCTGCAGGGTAGAAACAGAAAATTGCCCATTTCCCTTTAATATCCTCACTAGTAACAGTGATAAACTCGCCATTATGATATGCGTCCGCTGAAAATTCAAGAATTTCTTTTCCGACTAAAGACATTTACAAGTCCTCCTTCTTTTTTATACTTGTATTATAGGCAAAGAAATAATAAAAGTCTATTGAAAAAAGCTAGTAAAACAGGGCAATTATCAGAAAATTCTATTGGTATGAGATTGTTCTTAAATTAGAAATAATTTAAATAGCACTGTTGCAATATTTAGAATGATTCTAATTGTTAAAAATATTGGACTAGGTTAGAAAAAAATTCCAAAAGTTTTTTTGATCCTATATTGAAGTTAAATTTATCTTGACCTTTACTGGAATTTAGGGTAAAATTATTACTGTTGTGGCGGTATAGCCAAGTGGTAAGGCACGGCTCTGCAAAAGCTTGATCGTCGGTTCAAATCCGTCTACCGCCTTCATCCAAGCATCCGTCGGGATGCTTTTTTTTATTTTTTCTATTATTTATTAGGAAGTTAGATTATGAAAAGAAAATCAGGGAGATCACAGTTAGGACTTGGGAAAATTATTCTTTGGGTTTTTTTATTGTCTCTTTTAGTTGTACTATTACCTTTTCTAGGGGCGATTGGCCTAGCCGCAAGTACCTATTTTGCGCTGTTTCAAAAAAATTGGAAGCGAGCAGGCGCTGTCTTGGTAGCAGCTTTGTGCTGCTTTGCTCTGACAGGATTAGTGTCAAACTCTCAAACAACTTCAGGCAAGAATAAGGATTGGAATCAGTCAAACCTAGTTTCTAGTAGTAGTAAGCCTGAAAGTAGCTCTACTGATTCTACTAGCACTGCCACTAGTTCTAGTCAGCTAAATACTAGTTCGTCTTCTATAAATAAAGAAGAAAGTCAAATCAGCGCGAGTCAATTCCAAAGTAATGGCCTTTTAGAATTTACAAAGAAAAAACAGCTTTATTTAGCTCCATTGGATCGCTTGGGCCGTGCAACTTTGGGGCACATTCAGTTACGGGATGCTGATGAGCCGGTGAATAAACGTAAGAACCGCATTTCTTATAATCCAGTTGGCTGGCATAACTTTAAATTTCCATTTGGTGATGGAACTAAGGAAGCTTGGTTAATGAATCGTGGGCACTTAGTGGGTTATCAATTCAGTGGCTTAGAAGAGGATGGTAAGAATCTCGTACCAATGACTGCTTGGCTCAATTCGGGGAATTATGCGGGCATGGATTCTGGCAATGAGGATGGGATTCTCTATTATGAAAATCTTCTTGACAGCTGGTTAGCTAATCACCCTAATTATTGGTTAGACTACCAGGTTAAGGCTATTTATCAAGGAGATGAATTAATTCCGCGTCAAGTTGAGTTGCAGTATGTTGGGATTGATCAGGAGGGCCAGCTTTTACAAATTTCTTTAGGTGGCGACAAAGAGTCAGTGGATGCTTACGGCATTACAAAAGTAGTTTTAGAAAATCAGTCTCCGAATGCAACCATTAATTATGTTGATGGGAAGGCCCAAGGCCTAGTCGCAAAAGCTCAAGAGGTCGAAAATCAAACTGTTCCAGCTCAGCCTTCATCTAGTTTGGAAGCACAAGCACCAGCTCAAGATCCAAATCGAATTGTCTATGTAGCTAGCCATGGGACTTCAGATGCTTATTGGTATTATAAAGAAAGCATGCCGTCAACAACTAAACTTGAAAATGTTGTTGAGATGAAAGAAGCAGATGCTATCAGCTTAGGCAAACATCATTCCTTAAATGAATAAAAAAGTCTGGACCCCTAAGTCCAGACTTTTTTATAGTTTGTTTAGCCATTCTTTGGCAGCTTGCAAACTGGCTTGCGTGATTTGGTGACTGCGAACCCAAAAACTAATGATTTTAGCTTGTCTTTCTTCAAAAAGATCGACTACATGTTGGCTGTCTGCTAGTGAAACAATAGGGTCATCTTGACCCATTGAAATGAAGACTTGTGTTTTTTTAACATAGGGCGTGCTATGTCTGGGCTCCAGTGGATACATGGGAGCCATCAGGATAGCTTGTCTAAAAGGACTATCTTCTTGCAATAATAAATTAATTGCCATATTTGCACCATTTGAGAAGCCGACGAGGACTAGGTTATCTAGTTTAAAATCCTTTTCTTGGCTTTTGGTGATAATGTATTCTGTTAGGCTTTGCCCTCGCATCTCAAGGTCATCCAGATCAAACTGTCCTTCCGCTTTTCGTTTAAAAAAGCGCAGAGCACCATTCTCCGAAACATCGCCCCGCAGGGAGAGGACCGTAGCATTAGGATTGAGGTAGTTGGCAACTGGTAATAGATCTTTTTCGTCACCACCTGTTCCATGCAAGAGCACTAAGGTGGGTTGATTTGGTTGTCCAGATTTGAAGAGTGATTTCAAAATTCCTCCTAGGGTCGTGGGATGGTCAGGGTTTGACCAAGCTTGGCATAGTCATTTCCGGCTAAACGGCTGATAGGATCGAGTTGATCAGCTAAGACGTGGGTTTTCTGATATAAGGCATCTTCTAAATGATAAGCTTGAACCGACAGTAGTAGGAGGTCCGCTATAATCTGCTCATCCGCCCCTTTGATTGGAACGTGTTGGTAAAGCTTAGTCTCAAAACGAATAGCTGACTCTTTAACCCCAGGCGTTCTAATTGTCGAGGAGTCAATCATGGTCATGCCAGTTAGATTAAGTTCACTTTCATTATGCGCCAGCTCTTTTGCAGCCTGATTGACAGCTTCTAAATTATGACTGGACACACTATGAATAACAGCTTCGCCACGCTCAAGTATATTGATAGTGGTATCTTTGGGTTGACCATTTTTGCGTTGAATGCTGACGGATAAGATAGCTGGATCATAAGAGACAATGTTATAAAAGCTAAAAGGAGCCAAATTAACAATCCCCTCAGCAGAGAGAGTTGATAAAAAGGCAATTGGCCGAGGAATGACACTACCAATCAAAATCTTATATTGATCTTTGGCTGATAATTGAGATGCTTCAATAGAAATCATAAGGATCCTTTCTAAGTTTATAAATCAAGTGGCTCCAAATTCTGAATCAGTTGCTGGCGCTTCTGCTCAAGTCTAGATGGCAGTTGTAAGTTTTGACCCAAAGAATCGACAGCCTCATCAACTGTCAAACCTGGAACTTTTGTGGCGAATTCAAAGATTACCTTACCAGGTTCTCTTAAGTAAATGGATTGGAAATATTTGCGGTCACGGATAACAGTGACATTGAAACCTTGGTCGGTTAGTTGCGTTTGTTTTGCTTTCAGCTCTTCTAAATCATTGACCAGCCAAGCAATATGGTGAACGGTTCCTGGTCCCATTTCTCCTCGTTGATAATTAACCTTGGGAATAATGATTTCCCGTTCAGAATCACTTTTAAAGGTGAATGATATTGTTAAACCGTCTTCAAAAGCAGGTGCAAGCCCCAAGTTTTTTTGGAGAAATTCTTGACTAGCTTTATAGTTAGATGAGAGTAAATAGGAACCGTGGAGTCCGGTGATTGATGGATTCTGACTCTTGTCGCTTGTTGCTACTAGGGCTATATCTAGGTTATCAAGGTCACTAAAGAACAAGGCAGGCTTCGTTCCCCATTGGCTTTCTTGGAAAGCAATGTTAGCCTTCTTCAATTTTTGACGCCAAAAATCTAATGCATTTTTGGGAACACTGAGAGCAATACGTCCGACTTGTCCACTACCGATTTGACCAGCTTTGCTATTTCCTAAAGGGAAAAAAGTTAGCAAACCTTGGTGGTTATGGGGGCTACTGTAATAGAGGTGGTAGTGGCTAGGGTCGTCAAAATTGACGGTCTGTTTGACCAGTTTTAGGCCGAGCAAGTCTCTGTAAAAGTGGATGTTTTCGTTAACGTCGCCAACCATGGCACTAATATGGTGAATTGATGTGATTGTGGGCATCCTTTGCCTACTTAGGATCTTTTAGTATCAAAGGGTCTAATGGCCGCTTCAATAAAATGACGTTTTGGTTCTAAAAATGGCGGAAGTGATAAGGCTTCGCCTAAAGTTTCATAGGGTTCATCTGTCATGAAGCCTGGTCCATCAGTAGAAAGCTCAAGTAATATATGACCAATTCGCGAATAGAGGGCTTGGAAATAGAAGCGATCAACTAGTCCTGAGCTCATGATACCCAAGGCATTATATTTTTCGGCCCAATGTTTGATAGCTTCTTGGTCAGCAAGTCGGAAGGCCACGTGATGGACCAAACCATAACCTTGCATTTCTTGTTGGTCACTTTCCTTGTGACGTAAGATAACTTGCCCGCCATGTCCACCTTGGGCAACTTCTAAGATAGCGTAATCTGATTCACCTTCCAGGATACGCATTCCATAGACTTGGATTAAATAGTTTTTGAAGTCATCAAAGTAAGAAACCGTGATTTCAATTGGTCCTAAGCCGTAGATTGCTTTATCCGAAGGTACGGGACCATTCTTCCAAGGTTGACCAGCAGGAACTCCCGAATTGTGTTGATCAGAAACTAATTGATAGCGTTGGCCATCTTCTTCTTCAAATGGGAGAGCTTTATGACCAAATAGGTCGATGATACCATCATGTTTGACTCCAAACTGGTTAAAACGATTTAAGTAATAATCTAGTGCTGCGTCATTTGGCACTCGAAGTCCAATCCGGGTAATTCCGTTTGTACCACGGACGCCCTTTGGATTATTGGGAAAATCAAAGAAAGTCATATCTGTCCCAGCTGAACCCATGTCGTCTGCGAAGAATGTATGATAAGTATGAATATCATCCTGATTAACAGTCTTTTTGACCAGACGCATTCCTAAAATTTCCGTCACAAAACGATAATTTGCTTCAGCACTATTGGTCATCGCCGTAACATGATGGATGCCAAGTAAGTTTGTTTGAGTCATATATTACCTCCTAATATAACAAATCTTTTTTCTACCTATATATTATCACTAATTAGTAATAAAACAAAAGATTTGCTCATCAAAAAAAAGAAGTAACTTCAAGTTACTTCAATTGGTGTCGATAATTTATGATATCGTAGACAAAGTTTGGTGAATTATCACGCAGAGAATAGCTTTCTAATTCATTAACTTCATCACGAAGTTGTTGTGCTTCTCTAGCTGTGATATGACCAGCAACTTCAAATTCATGAATCGTTTGTCGTTCCAGATAGTAACCATGAATCCGTTCACCGCTAGAATCTGGGATAAAGTTAGCAATCACCCGCTCAACAAAAAGTCCAGACTTCATCAATTCAGCATTTTGAATCCTTTGATTCTGTAAAAAATTAACTAATGACGAATTGTAAAAGCCTTCTAAGTCTTCCAGTGATTCGAGGATTAATTCTGTATTAGCTAAATATAAATCCGTCAAATGGTCCCGATTTTCTTCAGATAAACGGATTCTAGCTTTTTGTAAACTGGTCAAACTCGATTTCAAGTCGCTACCGACAGACCACATCTCATGAATGACATGTCGAATAACACGGAGCAAAATGGTAAAGGAATAATTAAAACTTGAGATAAAACTTCGGTTAACTTGACGTTCCATTGATTTTATGTAGGTTTGATAAATCCGATACTCAAAAATTGTAGTATCTTTGTGGCGAAAGGCGTGTTCTAGTCCTTCATTTTCAATAGCAAGCATCAGCAGTTGTAACTCAGCTAATTCCTCCTTGACATTATTTGGCTCTTGTTCCAAGATTAGATTCTCAATCCGACGGTTATAGGCATCTAAGACATAGTATAATCCAGCTTGATTTGCTTGAGCTTTTTGTCCTTCTGTCTCTAATTTTTTGACAACTGACGTTAAAATATCAATCTTAGTTAAATAGTTCTCTGTCGACCGAGCAACAGGCGCTAAGCGGGGTAGAACCAGTAAGCCAATCAAAAAACTAAGCAATGTAATTGCACCGACTGTAAACAAAGTCAATGAATTTTTGTAAGTATCAATCTGCGGAATTAAAAGGATAATCGCTAAAGAAACACTCCCTTTAACTCCTGAAAAAGTCAGAAGATTAACAGTAGGTAAGTATTTTTTAAAAGCTTTGTGGTACTTACGACTTCTGAAAAAGAAGTAAATGATAATTGTTAGGTATCTTATAAGGAATAGCAAAGCTGTCAAAATAACCACGATAAAAAGTAGGTAGACATTGCTATAACTTGGACTAGCTAAAAGGGGCCCAGTAAATTGGGTTAGTTCGACGCCAAAAATAATGAAGACTAAACCATTTAGTATAAAATTAATGGTTTCCCAGATAATATTTGTGACGCGGTCAACTTGCGCATCAAAGAGGGTAACTTTTTTAATCCGATTTGCTTGCATCACACCGGCTACAACGACGGCAATGATACCTGAGACATGAAGCATGTGTGCAATGAAGTAAACGACAAATGGGAGAGTTAATTCTAACAGAAGCGCACCAGTCACGTCTGCTGCATCAAATTTTTCAAGCACCGACAGAAAGATTCTGTTGAGTAGAGCAAAGATTAAACCAATAACAATTCCACCCAAAATTGAAAAAAGTAGATTTAAGCCTGCATCGGCTAGGGAAAAATAGCCTGTGACCAAGGCTGTTAGTGCAAACTGAAAAGCAACAAGTGCACTAGCATCATTCAACAAACCCTCAGAAGTTAAGGTGTTTTTTATCCGATTGGGGAATTTGAAGCGTTTGGCCAAGGATAGGAAGGCTACGGCATCGGTTGGCGCTAGGGCCGCTCCCATGGCAAAACAGAGGGCTAATGGTAATTCGACCGGAAGTAAGGTTTTGATACCATAACCCATAACAATTGTGCTAATCATGACAGCAGGTAAGATTAAATAGAGAACTAAACCTCTTGAACGGATAAAGCTTTTGACATCACTTTCCTGACCTTCTCGAAAGTTAAGGGGGGCAATGACAAAGGCTAAGAAGATTTCTGGATCAATGATTAAATGGTGACCTTTATTAAAAATGCCAAACAGGATTCCGAAAAAGAGCTGAATGGCAGGTAGGGGGATTTGTGGAAAAATCCGATTAATCACATTTGATAAAATGAGCGAAAGGAGGAAGGTAATGACCAGTATTGGAATTGACATATTAAGGGGTGTCCTGACCTTGTTTAGAGTTACTTTCTTTGCGGAATTCTTCTTTTAACAAAGCAATCTTTTGATCAATTAATGAAATATCCTCATGCTCAATCAGTTTGTGACAACGCTCTTTTTCTAAGCCAATCAATTTTTTCTTGATTTTCTTAGCTTTTTTAAGATCTTTGCAAGTGAAATCTCCGCAGTCAGCTGTTTCCATTTTATCGTAAAGGTATTTTTGACGCATTTCTTGAACAAGACTAATAATATTTGACTCTGTCAATATTTGTACTCCCTAGAAACAATCTTCTGTTCCTTATAACTATAATATATTTTAGATAATAACTTGTTTTTAAAATAAAACAAATTTAATCTCTTTATGACACATTTTAGCCTAGAAAATAAATTAACTCAAGAAAAAACTCTAGCAAAATAAAAAAGCGTTTTCTATTCACTTTATTTTAAAAGCGCTTTTAATGTTTTTTCTTGACTTTACTATAACAGTTTGATATACTTGACTAGTAAATTAGTTTGTGAGTTAGTATATGTGTTCCACATCATCGTTTCTCTCTATTTTTACACAAGAATTTATGGAAAGGAAGTAGATGATTATGGCACAAGGTACAGTTAAATGGTTTAACGCTGAAAAAGGTTTCGGTTTTATTTCAACTGAAAACGGGCAAGATGTCTTCGCACATTTTTCAGCTATCCAATCTAATGGTTTCAAATCTTTAGATGAAGGACAAAAAGTGGAATTTGATGTTGAAGAAGGTCAACGTGGCCCTCAAGCAGTAAACATCGTTAAATTGTAATTTACAATTAAACATGCATAAATGATGAGTACCTTCTGGTGCTCATTTTTTTGTTTAATATAGTCAGATATTTCCATTTGCTTTTAAGGATAGCAATTTGTTATAATTAAAGTCAGTTTTAGTCAAATAGGGAAACAACCTTGTGAATGAGTAAGTATTAATTAAGGGAGTGAGATTATGCCAAGTAAAAACACATCGGATAGTATTGAAGAGTATATCAAAGAACTTCTGGAGCAATCTGGGATTGCAGAAATTAAACGGTCTTTATTAGCTGACTCTTTTCAGGTTGTACCTAGTCAGATAAATTATGTCATCAAAACGCGCTTTACTGAAAGTCGTGGTTATGAAGTAGAGAGCAAACGCGGTGGCGGCGGTTATATTCGTATTGCCAAGGTGCATTTTTCAGATAAGCACCAATTAATTGGTTCCATGAATGCAATGCTTGGTGAACGCGTTAGCCAACAAGTGTTTACAGATTCGATTCAAATGCTTTTTGATGAAAATCTTATTACTGAGCGAGAAGGAAACATTGTTCTTGCTATGGCGACGGACGATGTATTAGGTGAAGATGCTCCAAGCATCCGTGCAAAGATGCTATATCGTTTGTTACGTCGTATTGATAGAAAGGGAAGCATTAATGATTGATTACTCAATAAAGATGCAAGAGATATTTAAACAGGCCCAGTACCAAGCAGCTCGCTTTGGCAGTTCGCATTTGGAGACCTGGCATATTCTCTTAGCAATGGTGAAAGAAGAAGGTTCCCTAGCAGGATTAGTTTTTAGTGAATTTAATAATAAAATTTCAGAAGAAGAATATGAAGCAGCTGCAATTTTGGCCGTGGGAAAAAGTCCTCAAGATGATATTAAAGAAGTACATTTCTTAGGTCAGTCCAAGACTTTAACCAATATTCTTAAGTTTTCTGAAATGATAAGTTTGGTTACAAATGCTTCTGAAGTAGGTTCAGAGCATGTTCTTTTTGCAATTTTGTTAAATCCAGATATTATGGCTGCCCGACTCTTAGAGATGGCTGGCTTCAAAATTAAGGATGATGGACAAGGACAACCAAAGCTTGCTGATCTCAGAAAAGCTATTGAAATACAGGCGGCATATAGTAAAGAAACAATTAAAGCTATTCATGAGTTACGAAAACCTAAAAAAGCCAAAGGTGCTGGATCTTTTTCTGACATGATGAAGCCGGCTAGTACAGCTGGAGACTTGTCAGATTTCACCAGAGACCTAACGGAAATGGCCAACCAAGGACTATTAGAACCAGTTATCGGCAGAGATAAAGAAATCACACGGATGATTCAGGTTCTCAGTCGTAAAACCAAGAACAATCCTGTACTAGTTGGAGATGCTGGTGTTGGTAAGACAGCCTTAGCTTATGGACTAGCTCAACGGATTGCCAATGGATCAATTCCTTATGAATTGCAAGATATGCGGGTCTTGGAATTAGATATGATGAGTGTTGTTGCGGGTACACGTTTCCGTGGGGACTTCGAAGAAAGAATGAATCAAATCATCGACGATATTGAGACGGATGGTCAGATTATTCTTTTTGTTGATGAACTACATACAATCATGGGTTCTGGTAGTGGGATTGACAGTACTTTAGATGCAGCAAATATTTTAAAACCTGCTTTATCACGTGGAACGCTCCATATGGTAGGTGCGACAACACAAGAAGAGTATCAAAAACATATTGAAAAAGATGCAGCTTTATCTCGTCGTTTTGCGAAAGTGCTTATCGAAGAACCAAATTTGGAAGATGCTTATCAAATTTTGTTAGGACTAAAAGGATCTTATGAACGTTTCCATAATGTTTCAATTTCAGACCAAGCTGTCAAGACGGCTGTTAAGGTAGCTCATCGCTATTTAACCAGTAAAAATCTTCCTGATTCAGCCATTGACTTATTAGATGAAGCAAGTGCAACGGTTCAAGGGTTAGTCAAAAAAGAAAAAGCTTCCATCTTAACACCAATTGATCAAGCAATTCTAGAGAAGGATTTCAAAACAGTTTCAAAACTATTGAAAGCTCAAGTTAATAACAAATCTGCAAAGCCTACACTAGTGACTGAAGATAATATCATGTCTACACTAAGCAAGTTATCAGGAATTCCTGTTGAAAAACTAACCCAAGCAGATAGCAAAAAATATCTTAACTTGGAAAAAGAATTGCATAAGCGTGTGATTGGTCAAGAAGATGCTGTATCAGCAATATCACGGGCAATTCGTCGCAATCAGTCAGGAATTAGAACAGGCAGACGACCTATTGGTTCATTCATGTTCTTAGGGCCAACGGGAGTTGGTAAAACAGAATTAGCAAAAGCTTTAGCAGAAGTTCTCTTTGATGATGAGTCAGCACTAATTCGATTCGATATGTCCGAGTATATGGAAAAATTTGCAGCTAGTCGATTAAATGGGGCACCTCCAGGCTATGTCGGCTATGAAGAAGGTGGCGAACTGACAGAAAAGGTTAGAAATAAACCTTATTCTGTTCTACTATTTGATGAAGTTGAAAAAGCCCATCCGGATATCTTTAATGTCCTATTGCAAGTTCTAGATGATGGGATGTTAACAGACAGTCGCGGGCGTCGCGTTGATTTCTCAAACACCATTATTATTATGACTAGTAACTTGGGCGCGACGGCCTTACGTGATGATAAAACAGTTGGTTTTGGTGCCAAAGATATTTCTCAAGACCACCAAGCCATGGAAAAACGAATTTTGGAAGAATTGAAGAAATCCTACAGACCAGAATTCATTAACAGGATAGATGAGAAGGTAGTCTTCCATAGCCTCAGTCAAGAGGATATGAAAGAAGTAGTGATGATTATGGTTAAACCATTAGTTACTAATTTGGCGGAAAAAGGCGTTAGTCTGAAAATTCAACCATCGGCCCTCAACTATCTCTCAGAGGAAGGCTATGATGTGGAGATGGGGGCAAGACCACTCCGAAGAACGATACAAACGCATATTGAAGATAAACTGTCAGAATTGATTCTTTCTGGCGACTTATCTAGTGGACACCAGTTGAAAATAGGAATGTCCCATGGCAAATTAAAATTTGACATAGAATAAATAAAAGGCTGAGGATGACACTCAGTCTTTTTGTCTAGTTGGAAAAACCAAAATATTTAAACTATTGAAATTTTTGCTTTATAACTAAGTATTTTTTTCTTGACTATTTTTGACCAAGTGATAAAATAATAGAGTAAGTTAGCACTATCTATACGAGAGTGCTAAATTTCTAGTAATTAATAGGAGGCATACACATGATAAAACCTTTAGGTGACCGCGTGGTCGTGAAATTTGAAGAAGAAAAAGAACAAACTGTTGGCGGCTTTGTTCTTGCTGGAGCTCATAAAGAATCAACTAAAAAAGCTACGGTTCTTGCTGTTAGTGAGACAGGATTGCGAACCATTACAGGTGATTTAGTTCCTCCAGTTGTCAAAGTTGGTGACAAAGTTTTAGTTGAGAATCCTGGTTTGGATGTTATCCTCGATGAGGAGACTGTAACTGTTATTCGTGAATCAGATATTTTAGCCATTATTGACTAATATACAGTATAGATAAGGATAAGAAAGAAGGATAATTATGTCAAAAGATATTAAATTCTCAGCAGATGCGCGTGCAGCAATGGTCAGAGGTGTCGATATTTTAGCTGACACTGTCAAAGTTACATTAGGCCCTAAAGGTCGTAATGTAGTTCTTGAGAAGGCATTTGGATCACCATTGATCACTAATGATGGTGTTACAATTGCTAAAGAAATTGAGTTAGAAGATCATTTTGAAAATATGGGAGCAAAACTGGTGTCAGAAGTTGCTTCAAAAACCAATGATATTGCTGGTGATGGAACAACAACTGCAACTGTATTGACTCAAGCAATTGTTCGTGAAGGACTAAAGAATGTTACTGCAGGTGCCAATCCAATTGGTATTCGACGTGGGATTGAATTAGCTGCAGCGACAGCTGTCGAAGAACTAAAAGTAATTGCCCAACCAGTTACAGGAAAAGAAGCCATTGCGCAAGTTGCGGCTGTTTCTTCACGTTCAGAAAAAGTTGGAGAGTACATTTCCGAAGCCATGGAACGTGTTGGCAATGATGGTGTCATCACTATTGAAGAATCACGTGGAATGGAAACTGAGCTAGAAGTAGTTGAAGGAATGCAGTTTGACCGTGGTTACCTTTCTCAATACATGGTAACAGATAACGAAAAAATGGTTGCTGACTTAGAAAATCCATTTATTTTGATCACTGATAAAAAAGTATCAAACATTCAAGAAATTCTTCCACTCTTAGAAGAAGTCTTAAAAACAAACCGCCCATTATTGATTATTGCTGATGATGTTGATGGTGAAGCCTTACCAACATTAGTTTTAAATAAAATTCGCGGAACATTTAATGTTGTTGCCGTTAAAGCACCAGGATTTGGCGACCGTCGTAAGGCTATGTTAGAGGATATTGCCATTCTAACAGGTGGAACTGTGATTACTGAAGATCTTGGTTTAGAGCTTAAGGATGCGACAATAGCAGCGCTAGGCCAAGCAGCTAAAATCTCTGTGGATAAAGATTCAACAGTTATTGTTGAAGGTTCTGGCGGTGCGGATGCTATTGCCAATCGTGTTGGCCTAATTAAATCCCAATTAGAAACAACAACGTCTGAGTTCGACCGTGAGAAATTGCAAGAACGTCTAGCTAAGTTAGCGGGTGGTGTGGCAGTTATCAAGGTTGGTGCTGCGACAGAAACTGAGTTGAAAGAAATGAAGCTCCGCATTGAAGATGCTTTGAATGCTACTCGTGCTGCTGTTGAAGAAGGGATCGTAGCTGGTGGAGGAACTGCCTTTATTTCAGTGATTGAGAAAGTGCAAGCTCTAGAACTTGAAGGTGATAATGCGACTGGTCGTAACATTGTCCTTCGTGCCCTTGAAGAACCAGTTCGTCAAATTGCTTATAATGCAGGTTATGAGGGGTCAGTTGTCATTGATCGTTTGAAAAACAGTCCTAAAGGAACTGGTTTCAATGCTGCCAATGGTGAATGGGTTGATATGATTGAGACAGGAATTATTGATCCAGTTAAAGTAACACGTTCTGCATTACAAAATGCAGCATCAGTGGCCAGTCTTATTCTTACTACTGAAGCAGTTGTAGCTACTAAACCAGAGCCAGCTGGGCCAGCTATGCCAGGTGGAATGGACCCTAATATGATGGGTGGAATGATGTAGTATCTAATAAGAATTTATTACTATAATAAAAGAAGTTGCACAATGCGACTTCTTTTTAATTTTATTTTTAAATTATTTTGTAAAGGGTAGTGGTATGTGCTACAATCAAAGTGAATAAATAGAAAAATTAAAAATGGAGAGAGACCGCCATGTTTAGGGATAAAAAACAAATTTTTAGCATTAGAAAAACGCTTCTTGGAGTAGGAAGTGTTTTATTAGGTGTTATGCTAACAACACAAGTGATAGCCGCTGAGGAAACTGTTGCAGACGTTACTGTAGCAACCACCCCATCCCTCGTCGCTGAGGCGCCTGCAATAACCACTAAAGTAGTTGAGAAAGCTGCAACAACTACCCTAACAGATACTTCGGCAGCTACAACACTTAGTCCAGATGTTACAGCTGCTGCAGTTGGTGATTCAGTTGTTACAGAAACGGTCATTGCTAGTCCTATTCGTTATGTATCTGATGATACTCAGCCTGTAGGTTACCAAGCAGTACAGACTCAAGGAACTGATGGAAAATTGATTACAACTACAGTAAATGGCGTGTCTACAGTCCAACGGATTGAGCCTACAGAAAACTGTTATTGTGATGGGGATAATGCCAACAACAACGACAGAGGTGATTGCACCAGCTATAACTGAATATAGTATTGATGTCACAAAACCAGTTGGCACCGATGTAATTATTCCTGGCCAAGATGGGACTAAAACAACTACAACAACTAATATTATTCAAACAGAAACAACAGCTCCAGCCAGCCAGGCTGTCTATGATGATAGTTATAAATGGATAGACCAACCTTTCTATCATGTTGATACAACTCAGACATTACCAAGTGATCGGATTGTTGTTGATACATTGTTTGTGGATAGACCTCCGTTGACAGCTGATTATAGTACAACTGAATCAACTGTTCGTGAACTTGCTCAATACAGTGAGAACTATATATATGAGTATCTAACAGTAACCAATCCTGATGGAACAACTACACAAACAAGATATATTAGAACAATCACGGCTGAAATGTTAGACCCAACAGATACACAATTACGTAGTTTGCTTGGTTTGACAGATGATGCGGCATTCTATTCACGTTTGTTGACAACAGCTCAAGAAGATATGTGGACAGCATCTGCACAAGACTATGGTATAGAAATGGTACCAGAAGATTTATCAACATCGACAGATGACTTTTTGAGATATGATAACAGTAATATTATAAATGATGCCTTTTATGCTGATATCAAGGCAGATTATCAACGTGCCATACTAGCTGAACAAGAGTTAGAAGCACTTGGTTCATGGACAACTCAACAGCAGACAGATATGAATATGATTACTGACCAGTTCAATTCATTAACACGTCGCTATAATAATTATAAAGGCAGTATTTCTACGTCAATTGATTACAGTAATACGACAATGATGTCTGATACACAAAAAGCTGATTTTGAAGCCAGAATTCATGCTCTCCCTGAGGAGTTACAGCGTATCATTGCTGACTTGGTAATTTATGACAATGAAATTCCAGGTATGGGTACGGGAACCTTAGGTTTAGCAAATTCAGCTGCCCAATCAATTGCTTTGAAATATGAGGCAAGCAATACTAGTTTGATGGAAACTGTTCTCCATGAAATGACTCATATTATCGACTTCAAGAGTGGTTTATATGTTGAGACAAGTGATAGAAATACTGATGGTACTCTTGACACTGTTCCGGCCTTATCTGATACACAAGAATTTTTAGATATCTACCATACCTATTTTGATCGTAGTGATGTTTGGCCTTACTATAGAGATAATAGTTCTGAAGCGTTTGCTGAAGGATTAAGTCAGTATATTATGCACCGTCTATTTGGTTCACCATATGCTACTTATGTTCCAAATCCATATACTGGTGATGCATATGATCCAGGTAATGGGACAGGCTATAGTCCATTTGCAGCTACTGAATTCTACTTTGCTAGTCTCTTTAATAAATTAGTTGGTGTTGATAAAGTAACAGCAATTGCTTACCAAACAGAGTATCGTGATAATCCAACTTTACTAAAAGGTACACAAGTTGTTGTGACTCCTGGTGAAGATGGTCAAACTACTCAGCCTGTTCAATCTTATGATTTCATCCAAGATGGAGCAAATAGCCATTTTACTAATGTTCAATATGGTAATCCTGTAATTATTGATGCTCAAAATAGAATGATTGAAGAAGGAACTTATGTTGCTCCCGAAACACCAGATGAAAATCCAGCAGAGCCTTCAAAACCAGAAGCTAAACCTCAACCTGTGGTTGTGAAAGATACTAAGAAGGAAATTCTAACAGTTGCAACTCCAAAAGAGAAAACTCCTGTTAAAGAAGCGCAGCTTCCAACAACCGGAGACAAAGCTTCTAGTTTCTCTGCAATTGTTTCATGTTCAATTCTCTTGGTTACCGGCTTAGCTTTATCAAAAAAATTAAAAAAAGATAGAAACTAAAAGTTTAAGCTAACTTTAAGTCAGTCTGCCTATAATTAGGTTATCTCTATTTCTTCTTGCATTACCAAGGAGAAAAATTTCATAACCTCCTTAAAAGCCCTTAAGAATTCTTAAGGGCTTTTATTGTTTATTTTTTATTTGACTTTATGTTTTTTTTGAACTTGTTTTTTCATTTTGCTTTCAATTTCTTTTAGACGTTTGAATGTTTTTTCAGCACGGTCCATTGAAGATTGGTCTGCTTTTTCTTGAGCGGCTGTTGGATCAGATTGCTGTAAATCACTAACTTCTTTGTTAATTTGATCTTGTTCAGTCATCCAAGTTTTTTCTAATTCCTTCATTTCATCAACAACTGATGTGCCGAATTTTTTAGGATATTTAGCAGCCATATCATTGATGTGTGAAATTGTCCAATACCAAGAATCTTTATTGTATTTAGTGCTAGTTTCCTGATATGCTTCATAAGTTTTAGTGATATTTCCTAAGTATGGAAGATATGGTGCATTTCTTGGGCTACCAATTGATAACCACATAACACCACCACCTAGTTCTGCTGGAATACCATCTTTAAGTTGGAAAACATGTGCTTCCATAACGTTTGGATTTGAAATTGGATAAGCATAGCCTTTGACAGCCTCTTTAGATTTAGGTTTTCCTTTGCCATCAAGTTCCATTTGATCTAAAGGTTTCAATTCTAAACCTTCAAAACGGTTACGTTGAAGTTTAATGGCATCTTCTAATGTGAATTTTTTATCAGTACTTTGAAGTAATTCAAAATTATCATCTTTGTAGGTTACTTTAGAATCTGGGTCGAGAGATTTAATACCTGAGAAGGTACGTGATCTGTTTGCATCATCCATTGGTGGATTGTATGATTGAGAGATATGGAATTGACCATCAACTTCTTTATAAGTTTTAGCTTCTTTAGCAAGCTTTTCAACATCAGCTGAAGCAATGACATTTTCTTTATCAGTTAAATCAACATGACCTAGATAGAAAGTGTTAGGGAATACTGCGAATTTATCGTCTGGGAATTTCATCGCTACATATTGGTGGCCAGATAAAATTTCCATGTACCAGATACCGTCTTTATCAGCGATAGTTACGATATTACCTTCGGCAGAGCCTTCTTCATCAACAATCTTAGCAATTAATTCAATACCTTCTTTAGCGGTTTTTACGCTTGGTAAAATCACACTTGGCATTGACGATTCTGCAATTCCGTCTTCAACATATGGGTCTTTCTTTTGAATCTTTTTATTTGCTGATGCGGATACAGTAGCTGACATAGATACACCGAATTCATTCATACCAGCTTCATCATATACACCATATTTTGGAGTAACATCAGGGACAGCAGTGTATTTATAAGAATGACTTGGTAATGGGTATTCAAATCCATTGGACTTATCTTTCCATATATCACCATCTTTATTATCTTTTGCTTCTCTAACAACAAAAGTTTTATTATGATTTGGTTCTAAATCCTCCGTACGACCATAGAGTGTACTGCCGTCTGTGGTTAAATCTTTACCAATGATGAAACCAGTACAGGCATCTACTGAACTTTGCAAAGTGAATGCTGTTAATAATGCTACAGCTCCTAAAGTTATTTTTCTCGTGTTCATCATAAACCTCCAAATAAAATATGTGAGCGCTTCCATAGTTATTATAGTACACTTTAGTTTATTTTTCAATAGGCTTCTTAAATTATTTCATTTTGTAAATTATCTAAATTTTAAAACCTATTTTTATTATTTACCTCACATTTTCCACAGTTCCGATGATTAAATTTTGATATAATAATAATGAAAAAGGTGAGGTGATTAGATATGAGCAATATGTTTAAGAAAAAATGGGTTAAGGTAACTTCAGCAATTTTAGTAACCTTAATGCTTGTACTAGTGGCTGTTGGTGCTTATTTTACTTCAAAATCTGCAGTGATTCATAATTACGTATCAGCAAGAAGTAATAAGCAAGGGGCAGCTTTTGAAAATATCAAAGAATATCTAGTTTGGGCAGATACCAATAAAAAAGTAACCAATGACCAAGCACAATATGCTAACTTCGAAAAGTTTGATCGTAATGAGCTAAAAAGTCAGGAAAATAAGTTAAAAAATGCGACAGCTGAGGATGATTATTATGTCAAGTCGGTCGGCCGTAAATTTCTCATTTTCCCAGATTATCGGATTGCCATAAGACCTATTCAATTAGAAATAAAAACAAATGTTCCATCGGTAGATATTATGCTGAATAAGAAGTTGGTAACGACATCTAATTCAGAAAACTTTTCAGCTAAATTGGAACGTATTCCAGTCTCTAATTATGTAGCTAGTTTGGATGGGCAATATAAAAATCGTTTAATAAAAGTGAGTAAAACCTATGATGGTTCTTCAAAACTCATTGATTTAACGGTAGTCTTTAAAAATTTCTCTGTAACAAGTAATTCAAAAGAGGGTGAATTGTTTGTCAACGAGAGCCCAATTGGTATGCTTAAAGATGGTTCCTATGATGTCAAAGATTATCCGATGACAGAAATAGCAGATGTTTATTTAAAAAAATCATTTGCTGATGGGGATGTTACTTCAAAAAAAGTTAAACTATCAGACATAAAAGAGAATGATAAGGTCGCACTAGACTTTGAAAATCAGTTGGATCAAGCTAAGGCAGGACAATATTTAATATCTGTTTTTGACCAATTGATGATTTATAATTCTAACAGACAAGACCCTGCTAATTTAGAAACTATATTTGAAGGCGGAGCTAATAATGATTTTTATAAAGGGTTGAAAGAAAGTATCAAATCAAAAATGGAAACCGATAAACGTCTGGCTTCCAGCTTTGCAATTCCCAATATCGTCCTTAATGGGTTAGCGCAAGTAGGTAAAGAATCCTTTTTAGTTGATTTTGCTGCTACGTATGACTATACCTATAATAAGGAAACGGATAAGGAAAAAGGTTCTTCTGGTCATATCCTACAGGAGCTAACTGGAGAACTTGTCTTAAAGAAATCTGGAAATGGGTATGTTGTTAGCCAAAAAGGAGCTAAAAACATAAGTGTAACTAGTGAGAAGAACCAAATTAAGGAACCTGCCTTATTGCCAGATGGCGTAGTTGGTACTTGGAAAGGTGAAAAAGATGATATCACCTATACTTTAACAATTGCTCAAGATGGCACAGTTACACGTAAAGTTGATTTTAAAGATCCGAAGAAACCAGATGAAAATAAGGTTGCCAAAATTACCAATTCTGAGGATAAATCAAATGGCAATTATCATCTAACTTTCGCAACTCCAACTGACGGTGGTATTATGGTAATTGGCGGCGGTATTGGAGGAGCAGGTATCCAGTATACTTATGGTTTCAATCTCTCAGGAGACAGTTTGACACCAGTTGTATGGCAAACGGCTATGAATTCTGAATTTGATTTCAGTAAACCACTTCCAGGATTAACCTTGAAGAAACAATAAAAAGTTAGGATTTATTCCTAACTTTTTTTATTTAAGTAGTTCTTCAAAGCTGGTTGATTTGGCTTGGACCGTTATCAATTCTAAAGTTAAAGGATGAACGAGTTGCAATTGATGGGCGTGCAACATTAACCGCTCCTTATTTGGATGAGATTGATATAAAGGGTCGCCAATGATAGGAAAACCGTGATAACTTAAGTGAACCCTAATCTGATGCGTCCGACCGGTTTCTAATTGGCAATTAACCAAACTTCGATTAGAAGGATAGACTTTTAGTCGCGTGAGATTGGTAATGGCAGTCTGACCATTTTTGGGATCAACAACTCGCTTGCGTCGATCATGACGATGTCTACCGATTTTATCTTTGTAAACCAAACTTTTTTGAGGAATCTGTCCGCCAACTAAGGCCCAATAATCCCGATGAATTTCTCTCTTTTCTAAAAGCTGATTCAAAATTGGTAAAATAAATGGATTTTTAGCAAAGACAATGGCTCCACTGGTCTCCATATCCAAACGATGCACGACATAACAGGTTTGCTGACAAAAAGCACTAACATGATTGAGCAAAGCTAATTCTTCAGGTTGATTAGCATGGGTTTTCATCCCCTCAGGCTTATTAACCACAATAATGTTTTCATCCTCGAAAAGGCAATCCACTAAAGTAGCATCACCCAAAAGAATGGATTTCTCGGGATAATCATCTGGATCAAAGTCAAGTGTTATTAGATCGCCTTTTTTTACTGGGCTTTGCCAATTGATGCTCTCGTTATTGATGAGTAGATTCTTTTTAGTGCGCAAGAAATGTCTAATCTTGCGAGGGATCAAGAGGTGCTCTTCTAATAAAGTTTTGACACTAGTATCGGGATAGGGATTCGGAAATGATACAGTAAATCCTTTGTTTGGGGTGGTTTTAGTTTTCATTAAGCCAATCATGGTATTTTTCTACTAAATTAATTGCCATCTGAGTTGCTAAAGCAGCTGAGAAAGCTTCAGTTCCTTCACGTTCATCATTAGCAACTTCCAAGCGAGTTTCGTCATATATAGCTTTCAAGCTTTCAGCAGATAAAGTTTCTTTAAAAGCATCAAATTTTTTCATAATATTATTTCCTCTTCATTTAAATATACTTAAGATAAATCCTTCAAGATATTGTTATTATACCATTTTTTGATGGCAAAATTGGTTTTGATATACTATTTGGGATAGTCAGTCTAATTCTCTAAAAATGAGAATCTTTACAAAGTGACAGCTAGATTAAAAATTACATTTTTTTTGTATAGCTTTTAGGAAATTATTGCTATAATATGGTGTAATCAAATCTTAGGTGAGGATAAGAGAAATGAAAAGTATTAGACGTTATGATGTGAATGAAGAATGGGCTCATACAGGATTGGTAGAAGCTGGCGATTTTTATTTTCTCAATTATTGTGTTGGCGAAATTGGAGCACCAATTGAAGATCAAATCAATGGGGCTTTTGATGAAATGGAGCGCCGTTTAGGTTTGGTTGGATTAACATTAGAAGCAGTTGTCAAAATGGACTGCCTTTTCCGAGATGTGTGGAATCTGCCAATCATGGAAAAAGTAATTAAAGAAAGATTTAATGGTAAATACCCTGCAAGAAAATCAATTCAAACTGAATTTGCACACCAAGGTGGCTCAGAAGGGCTTCTCTTTCAAGTTGATGGTATTGCGTTCTCAAAACCAGTCGTGATTTCAGGTGAATAGCAGGAAAATTACCATAGTGGTATAATATCTCTATGACATTTTTAGAATTATTGCAAAAAAAGTTTACTCCCAAACGTTATCAGGAGAAACAACAAAAAAAAGAACAAAGTGGATTTGCTGAGAATCATCAAGCTTTTCAAAATCGAAGTCATTTTACAGAAGCTAGTAGTCAAGATGCTTCGGAACAAACGACTTCACGCTTTAAAAGAAGTCACGATACTGAAAAGCAACACAAAAACCAACCAGCATGGTTAAAAAAAATAGAAGCTATTTTACCATCACCACAACATCCGATTAGACGCTTTTGGCGTCGTTATCATATTGGGAAAATTATCCTAATCATGGTCAGTTTGGTGGTTTTGGTGATTGGCTCCTATCTTTTTTACTTGTCTAAAACAGCCAAGGTTTCAGATTTGCAAAATGCATTAAAAGCAACGACGGTTATTTACGACAAGAAAAATGAATATGCTGGTTCACTGTCAGGACAAAAAGGAACTTATGTCGAATTAGATACTATTTCACCTAATATGCAGAACGCTGCTATTGCTACGGAAGATAGAACTTTTTATAGTAACAATGGTATTAATATTAAACGATTTTTACTTGCTGTTGTAACATTAGGTAAGTTTGGTGGCGGATCGACGATTACCCAACAATTAGCAAAAAATGCCTATTTATCACAAGATCAGACCATTAAACGAAAAGCAAGAGAATTTTTCTTAGCCTTAGAGTTAACCAAGAAGTACAGTAAAAATGAGATACTGACCATGTATCTCAATAATTCTTACTTTGGAAATGGAGTCTGGGGTGTTGAAGATGCCAGTCAAAAATACTTTGGGACTAGCGCAGCTAATCTGACTCTCGATGAAGCGGCAACCCTAGCCGGAATGCTAAAAGGGCCAGAGATATACAATCCCTACTATTCTGTTGAAAATGCTACAAACCGTCGCAATACAGTTCTTTCTGTCATGGTAGATGCTGGTAAAATTACTAAAGATCAAGCAAGTCAAGCTGAGCTTGTTGGGATGGGAGACCGATTAGACAATACCTATGTCGGAAAATCAGATGATTATAAGTTTCCTTCCTATTTTGATGCTGTTATCAATGAGGCAACGACTACTTATGGCATTTCTGAAAAAGATATTGTTAACAATGGTTATAAAATTTATACAGAACTTGACCAGAATTACCAAACCGGCATGCAAACGACCTTTAATACAGCTAGTCTTTTCCCTGTTTCGGAGCAAGATGGCACATCTGCTCAAGGGGCAAGTGTTGCTTTGGATCCTAAAACGGGGGGTGTTCGAGGCCTAGTTGGACGGGTTAATAGTGATGGAGAACAAAGCTTTAGGAGTTTTAACTATGCTACTCAAGCTAGCCGTAGTCCGGCTTCGACAATTAAGCCATTGATTGCCTATACTCCAGCTATTGCTTCAGGCTGGTCAATTGATAAAACACTACCAAATACTGTTACCGACTTTGATGGATACAAGCCCCACAACTATGGTAACGTTGAGTCTGAAGACGTCCCAATGTATCAGGCATTGGCCAATTCTTATAACATACCAGCAGTATCGACTGTCAAAGAATTAGGAATCGATAAGGCCGTTTCCTATGGAAATAAATTTGGGCTTAATATGGATGCCGCACAAAAAGAATTAGGGATTGCATTAGGTGGAGGTGTCACAACCAACCCACTTGAGATGGCCCAAGCATATTCTGTTTTTGCCAATAACGGTGTCATGCACACAGCTCATCTTATTACTAAAATTGAAACAGCAAGTGGTAAGGTCATTAAAGAACATAAGGATCAATCAAAACGTGTCATTAGTCAATCTGTTTCAGATAAAATGACCAGTATGATGCTAGGAACCTTTTCAAATGGCTCGGCTGTGAATGCTAATGTCTATGGTTATACAATGGCTGGTAAAACAGGTACGACAGAAACAGATTTTAACCCTGATTTATCTAGCGACCAATGGGTTATTGGTTACACACCGGATGTGGTTATTAGTCAATGGATTGGTTTCAATAAAACAGATGAAAATCACTATTTAACTGGATCTAGTGCAGGAACGGCTTCAACCATTTTCTCAACTCAAGCTTCCTATATCCTTCCTTATACAAAAGGAAGTCAGTTCGAGGTTGATAATGCATATGCGCAAAATGGGATTTCAGCAGTTTATGGTATTAATGAGACCAATACGGAGACTGCGCGTGATTCGCAAGATATTATCGATAACATTCGCAAACAAGCAGAAGATGCTTCTAAATCAATATCAGATGTAGTTGATAATTATGGTCTCAAGGAAAAAGCTAAGAACCTCTGGGATGGTGTTATAGACTACTTCAGATAACTTGCGTATTTCCCTGAATCGTGTTAGAATAATTTCTACGGAGGCGTTATGGCACAGAAAAAAGCAAGCCTAGCGTGTGTGGATTGTGGAAGCCGAAACTACTCGATTTCGGTCAGTAGTACGCCTAAACCGACACGACTAGAAGTTAATAAATTTTGTAAACATTGTAAGAAATATACCTTACATAAAGAAACACGTTAGAGGAGAGCCTGATGGGATTTTTTGGTGGTATTTTTAAAGTTTTAAAAGATACAACTTGGCCAAATAAAAAACAACGTTGGAAAGATTTTATCTCAGTACTTGAGTATACAGCTTTCTTTACAGTTATTATCTTTATCTTTGACCAATTATTATCAAAAGGTATCTTAAGCATTATTAATTATTTCTAAACTGAAAAAGTAGACCTAGTCAAAGACTAGGTCTTTTTTTGTAGTCCAACTTACAAATGATTGACAGACCTAGGTTCATCGATTATAATGAAACTAACAAAACCATTCCAAAAGCCGCTGAAGGCTTTTTTCTGATGAAAGGAAATTTTATGTTAGACTCTTTTGATAAAGGTTGGTTTGTCTTACAAACTTACTCAGGTTACGAAAACAAAGTTAAAGAAAATTTATTATTACGTGCCCAAACTTATAACATGTTAGACAATATTCTTCGTGTTGAAATTCCTACTCAAACAGTAAATGTTGAGAAAAATGGACAAAGTAAAGAAATTGAAGAAAATCGCTTCCCAGGTTATGTCCTTGTTGAAATGGTTATGACAGATGAAGCTTGGTTCGTTGTACGTAACACACCTAACGTTACTGGATTCGTCGGATCTCATGGAAACCGTTCAAAACCAACACCACTATTAGAAGATGAAATTAGAGCTATCCTCCTTTCAATGGGTCAAACTGTTGATGTCTTTGACACTAATATTAAAGTAGGTGACGTGGTCCAAATTATCGATGGTGCTTTTATGGGACAAGAAGGACGCGTTGTTGAAATCGAAAACAATAAAGTTAAGCTTATGCTTAACATGTTTGGTTCAGAAACAATTGCAGAAGTTGAACTGTATCAAATCGCAGAGCTTTAATAATTAAATTAAAAGATCACAGATGTGGTCTTTTTTTGTGCAGACTTATATCCAAAATATATATAATCACTTCAAAAAATGAACTGAATTTAATGCATTTATCATATTGACTTAATTTAATGGCTAAAATATAATAAAGTTATTGTTGACGGGAATCGATATTGCCGAAAAAGACATTCTTTAATATAAAGGAGTAAAAATGAAAGAAAACAAACAAATGAAGTACTTTCTCAGAAAGTCAATCTTTGGATTAGCATCAGTATCTGCAGCATTTATTGTCGGAGGAAGTTTTGTATCTGCTGATGAAGCAAGTACAAACAAGTATATTGAATCAATCGCGGATAATATTGATAAAGTTGATAGTAATGACCTGATGAAAAAACTGTCAGGATTAAAGACAACTAGTGAAGTTGATAATGCCTTAAAAGCATTATCAGAAAGTGATTCAGCAAATAGGGACGCCTATACAGCAGTATTAGCTAACAGTGATGTTTTGGCTACAAGAACAGCTTCTCAAGGTGTTGAAATTATGGATGCAGACCGTGAAGCTTATAGAGAAATTAATCGTTTAGGAGAAACACTTCATGATCCAACAAGATTAGAAGCTGCTATTAAAGAATTGACAGAAGCTAAAACCTTGGATGCTATCGCAGCAGCAGTAAATCATGCACATATCCTAGCAAGTGAAGAGTATAACAGTGGTATTTCTATGACTGATGAAAGCAGTGACGCTGAATGGCTTAAAGCAGCAGAGGATGCAGAAAAATCAAAAATTTCTGAAGATGAAGACCAAACTACAGAAGATGCTGAGGAAGACGACGTAGAAACTGTGTCTGAGGAAAGTGATGCTGAAGCCGATGTTAATGCTGAGGAAGATATGGAGGATGAAGAAGACGAAGATGAAGAAGACGAAGATGAAGTAGACGAAGATGAAGTAGAAGACGAAGATGAAGATGCAGTAGAAGACGAAGACGAAAATGAGGATGAAGAAGAAGATTCTGTAGACGAAAATGAGGGTAATAAAGAAGATCCAAAAATCAACATTACTCCAAGTCCAAAAGAAAAAGAAACAAAAGAATCTCGTCAAGCAATGCGTGATAAATTGATGGCTGAGACAAAAGAACGTGAAGCAAAAGCTGCTAAAGAACGACTTGAAAAAGAAAGAAGTACTGCTTTGACTGAGTTAGATCATCTTGGTGCAGGTCGTCTCTTGAAGAATATTGTCTCAACAGCTAAAACAGTAGAAGGCATCAAAGAGTTTATGGCTATCACACGTCCTAGTCTTGAACATGCAATGAAAGTTAAAGCTACAAGTGGCTTAACTGATTTCTTAAAATCACAACGTTCTGCAGAAGATACAGTCAAGGATATTATTCTCACTAATGCTAAAAATGCAGCGCTTAAAAAATTAGAAAAACTTGGTGCAACTGATCATCTGAAAGAATTAGTTGAAAATGCTAAAACAGTTGAAGATATTCGTACCTTAATGGCAGAAGCAACTCCATCATTAGAAGCAACTCTTTCAAAAGAAGAAGCAGATCAAGTTGCTCCGGAAGTTTCTGAAGAAGCACCAATGGGTTCTGAAAATCCAATGCCAGAAGGTGTTGAGACAGACACTGAATCAAGTGAAATCCTTAACACTGACAAAGATGTTGAAAGACAAGCAACAGGCAAATCTGTTCTAGCAGACACTGAAGGAAAAGCATCGGCACCATTTGTGCAAACAGATGCAAAAAAAACTGCAATGGAAGCAACTAAAGAAAAAACACCTGTAAAAGCTGAAGAAACTAAAAAAGCGGATCAACACTTGCCGGTAACTGGTGAAAAAGTAAATCCATTCTTTACAGGAGTTGCTTTAAGTATCATTGCATCTGCCGGTATGGTGGCATATTCTACCAAACGTAAAGAAAATTAAAATGTCACTTTCCAAAAAGATGAGACTTGTCTCATCTTTTTGTTTTATCCTGAAATGAGTGGAACTTACAGTGATAAAACATTCCTAAAAGCTTGATATCATGCTATAATAAGAAGACTAGACTTTTTTACATGGGAGAATTCACATGACAACTTATAATCACAAAGAAATTGAACCTAAATGGCAAGCCTATTGGGCAGCTAACAAAAATTTCAAAACTGGAACAGATAAAAGTAAACCAAAATTTTATGCTTTAGATATGTTTCCATATCCTTCAGGAGCAGGTCTCCACGTGGGACATCCAGAGGGTTACACAGCGACGGATATCTTGAGTCGTTTCAAACGTTCACAAGGCTATAATGTCCTTCATCCAATGGGGTGGGATGCTTTTGGTTTGCCTGCTGAGCAATATGCTATGGATACAGGTAATGACCCAGCTGAATTTACAGCAGAGAACATTGCTAACTTCAAACGTCAAATTAACGCCCTCGGTTTCTCATATGACTGGGACCGTGAAGTTAATACAACTGATCCCAATTATTATAAATGGACACAGTGGATTTTTACAAAGCTTTATGAAAAAGGCTTAGCCTATGAAGCTGAAGTAGCAGTCAACTGGGTGGAAGAATTAGGGACTGCCATCGCCAATGAAGAAGTCCTACCAGATGGTACTTCTGAACGTGGAGGATACCCAGTTGTGCGCAAGCCTATGCGACAATGGATGTTGAAAATCACTGCTTACGCAGAACGATTATTAGAAGATTTAGAAGAAGTTGATTGGCCAGAATCAATTAAAGATATGCAACGTAACTGGATTGGTAAATCAACAGGGGCAAATGTTACATTTAAAGTAAAAGACACTGATCAAGACTTTACTGTCTTCACGACTCGTCCTGATACTTTATTTGGAGCTACTTATGCTGTTTTAGCACCAGAACATGCCATGGTTGATACAATTACCAGCCCTGAGCAATCACAAGCTGTTGCTGACTACAAACGTCAGGCAAGTTTAAAATCTGACTTAGTACGTACTGACTTGGCTAAGGAAAAAACTGGTGTTTGGACGGGTGCTTATGCGATTAACCCCGTTAATGGTCAAGAAATGCCAATTTGGATTGCTGATTACGTCCTTGCAAGCTACGGTACTGGAGCTATTATGGCGGTACCGGCTCATGATGAACGTGACTGGGAGTTTGCTAAACAATTTAATCTTGAGATTATTCCTGTCCTTGAAGGTGGAAATGTTCAAGAAGCAGCCTACACTGAAGATGGTCTACATATTAATTCTGATTTCTTGAACGGATTAGATAAAGCTGAAGGCATGTCTAAAATGGTAGAATGGTTGGAAGAAAATCAAGTCGGTAATGAGAAAGTTACTTATCGTCTTCGTGACTGGTTATTCTCACGCCAACGTTATTGGGGTGAACCAATTCCAATTATCCATTGGGAAGACGGAACATCAACGGCTGTTCCTGAACAAGATTTACCACTTGTTCTTCCAATAACAAAAGACATTCGTCCTTCAGGAACTGGTGAATCTCCATTAGCTAACCTTACTGACTGGTTAGAAGTTGTTCGTGAAGATGGTGTTAAAGGCCGTCGTGAAACCAATACAATGCCACAATGGGCAGGTTCAAGTTGGTATTACCTTCGTTATATTGATCCACATAATGACCAAGCCTTGGCAGATCCAGAATTGCTCAAAGAGTGGTTGCCTGTTGATATGTATATCGGTGGTGCAGAACACGCCGTGCTTCACTTGCTTTATGCTCGCTTCTGGCACAAAGTCCTTTATGATTTAGACGTGGTGCCAACTAAGGAACCATTCCAAAAATTGTATAACCAAGGAATGATTCTAGGGACAAGCTACCGTGACCACCGTGGTGCACTGGTTGCAAGTGACAAAGTTGAAAAACGTGACGGCTCATTCTTTAACATTGAAACAGGTGAAGAGCTAGAACAAGCGCCAGCTAAAATGTCTAAATCACTCAAAAATGTAGTTAATCCTGATGATGTGGTTGAACAATATGGTGCCGATACCCTTCGTGTGTATGAAATGTTCATGGGACCACTCGATGCTTCAATTGCTTGGTCAGAAGAAGGACTCGAAGGTAGTCGCAAATTCCTTGATCGCGTTTATCGTTTGATTACAAGCAAAGAGATTATTGCGGAGAATAGCGGAGCCCTTGACAAGGTTTACCACGAAACGGTCAAAGCAGTGACAGAACAAATTGATAGCATGAAATTTAATACTGCTATCGCACAGTTGATGATTTTTGTTAATGCAGCCAACAAGGAAGATCAATTATTTGTAGACTATGCCAAAGGCTTCGTCCAATTAATTGCGCCATTTGCACCGCATTTAGGTGAAGAGCTATGGCAGGTCCTAACGAGCTCTGGTCAATCATTGACCTATGAGGCTTGGCCAATTTGGGATGAAACAAAACTTATTGAAAATGACGTGGAAATTGTCGTTCAAATTAAAGGTAAGGTGAAGGCTAAGTTAGTTGTAGCCAAAGACCTTTCGAAAGACCAATTGGAAGCTATTGCTTTAGCTAATGACAAAGTTCAAGCAGAAATTGCTGGAAAAGAAATCATTAAAGTTATTGCAGTACCAAACAAATTAGTCAACATAGTAGTAAAATAAGCAAAAAAACACATTATGTGTTTTTTTGCTATCATGACCGTCAAGCAAGGGGGAGCAAGATGAAAATAGTCGTGGCCATTGATTCTTTTAAAGGATCTGCAAGTTCAAAAGCCTTAAATGAAGCAAGTTTAAAGGCTATTAAGAAAGTTATGCCCTCAGCATGGGTTGAAACATTTACGATAGCTGATGGAGGTGAGGGGACACTTGACGCCTTTTCTGAGCATTTAGATGGGCAATTGGTTTCCGTAGAAACAGTCGATTTGATAGGACAGGAAATAAAGGCCGACTACCTATTAGCTGATAAGCTAGCTGTTATTGAATCGGCTAAGATTATAGGTCTGGATAAAATCACACCTTCACCTGAGACATTTGTCAAAGCCAGTAGCTATGGGCTGGGAGCATTGGTTAAAGATGCAGTGGCGCGTGGCTGCACTGAGATCTTTATTGGTCTTGGTGGAACGGGCACCTCTGATGGGGGCTTTGGTTTCCTGAAGAGCCTTGGTTTTAACCCCGACACTTGCCAATTGGAGTCAGACCTTGACTTTAGTCAGCTAACCTTAGTTGGCTTAGCAGATGTGTCTAATCCTTATTATGGTCCAAATGGCTTTGCTCCAACATTTGGATTGCAAAAAGGAGGTAATCAAGAGGAAATTGCAGCAATGGACAATATAGCTTGCGCTTTTGCTAATAGAATCAAAGAGCAAAGGGGATTGGATTTACAATCCATAGCTGGCGCAGGGGCTGCTGGTGGACTTGGCGCAGCCATTGCCGTCCTTGGCGGAGAAATAAAGCCAGGTTTTGAGACCATTGCCCGAATGATTAGGTTAGAAGAGTCAATCAATAGAACGGATTTGGTTATCACTGGGGAAGGGAATTTGGATGCTCAAAGTCAGGCTGGGAAAGTGCCTGTAGCCATCAGCCGTCTTGCTAAAAAATTCAATAAACCAACCATAGCTATTTGTGGTGCCATTGAAGATAGCCCAGAACTTGATCAACTGTTTACAGCAACTTTCCCAATTCAAAGAGAATTTTTGGACCTCAGAAAAGCCATGTTCAAAGAGAAAACTCTGTCTAACTTAGAACGCACCATGACGAATATCATGAAGGCACGCTACTGGAGGGAGTAAGGGGAAAGCATAATAAATTTGATGACAAAGCCGTCACTAATGATTCAGAGCATCAAATAACTTTAGCTGACAAATTTAGCAAGGCAATTGCACAACAACTAGCTGATTAACATCTGGATCGTCTTTTAGATTTTGGAGGAGGAACGGGTAATTTAGCACTTTCTTTGGTCTTACATCATATACCAGATGTCGAAGATGTCCTAAGTCAATTACTCACAGCATAGGATGCAGAAGGAAAACTCTTCATAATTGATTTATATTCAGATAATACTGCTGAGGAAAAGCATGGTTTCAGTTCTGATCAAATTAGATTGATCGCAGAAAACAATCAGGCAAAAGCAACCTATGAAGAAGAAATCGCCCATGGACCTGAACTATTTATGTGACAAGAAGGTCGAGCATTTTTAATTGAGAAAGAGAAATAAGCTAAGTTAAACTTAGCTTTTTTTTGTTTGTCAATTTTTTATCAAGTCTAATTTTGAACACTGGGCTGTGTGATACTTGGTCTTTTTTAAAGCGTTTTCAAAACCTATAATTGAATTATAAATAAAAAGCTTAATGAGGTAGTTATCATGCAATTCTTCCTAGTGCCACTTAACTGGTTTTCGCAAAATATCTTGCAAAATCCAGCTTTCTTCGTCGGTCTATTAGTATTAATAGGCTACATTCTTTTAAATAAACCTTTCCATGAGGTTTTTGCAGGTTTTATCAAAGCAACTGTCGGCTACTTAATTTTAAATGTCGGTGCAGGAGGTTTGGTAAATACTTTCCGTCCAATCTTAGTTGCCTTGGCTAAGAAGTTTGAACTAAAGGCTGCTGTTATTGACCCTTACTTTGGTCTTGCAGCTGCAAATGCGAAATTAGAAGGCATGGGCTTCATTTCAGTCGCTACTACAGCTTTACTGATTGGTTTTGGGGTGAACATTCTCTTGGTTGCTCTTCGCAAGGTGACTAAAATTCGGACACTGTTCATTACTGGACACATTATGGTTCAACAAGCAGCAACCATTTCAGTATTTGTTTTGTTTTTAATTCCTCAATTCCAAAATGCTTTTGGTGCATGGGCGGTTGGTATCATCTGTGGTCTCTATTGGGCTGTTAGTTCTAACATGACAGTAGAAGCAACCCAACGCTTAACTGGTGGTGGCGGATTCGCGATTGGACACCAACAACAATTTGCGATTTGGTTTGTAGACAAAGTTGCACCTTTCTTTGGTAAGAAAGAAGAAAGCCTAGACAACTTAAAATTACCTTCATTCTTAAGTATCTTCCATGATACAGTTGTAGCTTCAGCGACCTTAATGTTGGTCTTCTTTGGTGGTATCTTAGCTGTCCTTGGCCCAGAAATCATGTCTAATGTTGAATTGATTGGACCCGGTGCCTATGTACCAGCTAAGCAAGCCTTCTTCATGTATATAATACAAACATCCCTTACCTTCTCAGTTTATCTCTTCATCTTAATGCAAGGGGTTCGGATGTTCGTCTCTGAATTAACCAATGCCTTCCAAGGGATTTCAAACAAACTGTTACCAGGTTCATTCCCTGCGGTCGATGTTGCAGCTTCCTTTGGTTTTGGTTCTTCCAACGCCGTTCTATCTGGATTTGCCTTTGGATTAATTGGTCAATTGTTGACAATTACATTATTAGTTATCTTTAAAAATCCAATTTTGATTATCACTGGTTTCGTTCCAGTATTCTTCGATAATGCTGCTATCGCTGTCTTCGCCGATAAACGGGGTGGTTGGAAAGCTGCAGTCGCTCTATCCTTTATCTCTGGTGTAATACAGGTGGCTCTAGGAGCAGTAGCTGTTGGCTTACTTGGACTAGCGGGTGGTTATCATGGTAATATCGACTTTGAATTCCCATGGTTAGCATTCGGCTATCTCTTCAAATACCTTGGTATAGCAGGTTATGCACTTGTTTGCCTATTCTTCCTAGCTATTCCACATTTACAATTTGCTCGCGCAAAAGATAAAGAAGCATATTATCGTGGTGAAGCACAATAATAAACACAATCGATTATAAAAGGAGACTATAATGGTTAAAATTCTTACAGCATGCGGAAATGGCATGGGATCATCAATGGTAATCAAAATGAAAGTTGAAAATGCACTTCGTCAACTAGGAGTAACAGATATTCAGTCAGCATCTTGTTCTGTTGGTGAAGCAAAAGGTTTGGCTTCTGGTTATGATATTGTGGTTGCTTCAAATCACTTAATTCATGAACTAGAGGGAAGAACAAAAGGTCATCTTGTGGGCTTAGATAATCTGATGGATGACAAAGAAATCAAAGAAAAATTACAAAAGGTATTATAAGAATCCATTGAGAGTTGCCATTGTGACAACTCTCAATTTAAAAATAACTATTCTTGGTACCTTTTCAAGATAAGGAGAAAACGACGTGAATTTAAAACAAGCCTTTATTGAGAACAATTCAATTCGTCTTGGTGAAACTGCTGACAGTTGGCAGGAAGCTGTTAAGAAATCTGTAGAACCATTAATTGAAAGTGGTGCAGTAAAAGATGAATATTATCAAGCAATTATTGACTCGACTGAAGAGTATGGACCATATTATATATTAATGCCAGGTATGGCGATGCCACATGCAAGACCAGAAGCAGGTGTGATTAGAGATGCCTTTTCTTTAATTACCTTACAAGAACCTGTAGTTTTTTCTGATGGTAAGCCAGTACAAGTTTTACTAGCACTTGCAGCAACTAGTTCAGCTATACATGCATCTGTAGCCATTCCTCAAATTATTGCCTTATTTGATTTAGAGAATGCTATTGAACGTTTAGTTGCTTGTCAAACAATTGAAGAAGTCCTAAGTTTAGTTGATGAGTCAAAAAATAGTCCTTACCTTGAAGGCATGGATTTAAACAGTTAATCGGATCGATTGGTTATGATAGGAGAAAATATGTCAAGAACAATTCCAAATTTACAAGTAGCATTAGACCACTCTGATATGCAAGGAGCAATCAAAGCTGCAGTTGCAGTAGGTCAAGAAGTAGATATTATTGAAGCAGGGACAGTTTGCTTATTGCAGGTTGGTAGTGAATTAGTGGAGATTTTAAGAAATCTTTTCCCTGACAAGATACTAGTTGCAGATACCAAATGTGCGGATGCTGGAGGTACGGTAGCAGCTAATAATGCCCAACGTGGTGCGGATTGGATGACATGTATTTGTTGTGCAACAATTCCAACAATGAAGGCAGCTTTAAAATCCATCAAAGAGGAACGCGGAGATAAGGGTGAGATCCAAATTGAGTTATACGGGGATTGGACTTTTGAACAGGCTCAAATGTGGTTAGATGCTGGTATTTCACAAGCTATTTACCATCAATCACGAGATGCACTCTTAGCGGGGGAAACTTGGGGTGAAAAAGATTTAAATAAAGTTAAACGCTTGATTGAGATGGGTTTCCGTGTTTCAGTTACTGGTGGTTTAAATGTTAAGACTTTATCATTATTTGAAGGGGTAGATGTATACACCTTTATAGCTGGCCGTGGCATAACTGAGGCAGACAATCCAGCTCAGGCTGCGCGTGAATTTAAAGATGAAATCAAACGTATCTGGGGGTAAGTCAGTGGGACGACCAATTGGAATTTATGAAAAAGCAACCCCAAAACAGTTTTCTTGGTTAGAAAGACTGGAGTTTGCCAAAGAACTGGGTTTTGATTTTGTTGAAATGTCAATTGATGAATCTGATGCCCGCTTAGAACGGCTAAATTGGTCAAAGGAAGAACGTTTAGAACTTGTTAAAGCAATCTATCAAACTGGTGTACGAATTCCAAGTATTTGTTTTTCAGGTCATCGTAGGTACCCACTTGGGTCAAATAATCCTATTTTAGAAGAAAAATCTTTGGAATTAATGAAAAAGTGTATTGAATTAGCTCAAGATTTAGGAGTCAGAACGATCCAATTAGCAGGATATGACGTCTACTATGAAGAAAAGTCGCCTCAGACTCGTCAACGCTTTCTCAAAAATTTGAGACAAGCCTGTGACTGGGCAGAAGAAGCTCAAGTCGTCTTAGCCATCGAAATCATGGACGATCCGTTTATCAACTCAATCGGAAAGTATCTGGCCGTCGAAAAAGCAATTCAATCTCCTTACTTGTTCGTCTATCCAGATACTGGCAATCTCTCAGCTTGGCACAATGATCTTTGGAGTGAGTTCTATATAGGCCACCGGTCAATTGCTGCGCTCCACTTAAAAGATACCTATGCAGTTTCAGAGACATGTAGTGGCCAATTTAGGGATGTTCCATTTGGAAAAGGTTGTGTTGAGTGGAAAGAATTATTTAGAATTCTGAAGGAAACCAGATATATGGGGCCATTCTTAATCGAAATGTGGACTGAAAATTGTAACAGTATAGAGGAAACAAAAACTGCTATTAAAGAAGCACAAAACTTTTTGTATCCACTGATAGAAGAAGCGGAGTTAAACTAAATGCCAAAAAATTTAGAAGAAATGCGTCAACGGGTGTGTGATGCAAATAAGTCATTGCCTGACCATGGTCTTGTCAAATTTACATGGGGTAATGTCTCTGAGATTTGTCGGGAATTAGGACGTATTGTTATCAAACCATCAGGGGTTGACTATGAGTTATTAACGCCTGAAAATATGGTAGTGACAGATTTAGACGGTAATATCCTGGAAGGTGATTTGAATCCTTCATCGGATCTGCCTACTCACGTTCAATTATATAAAGCATGGGAAGATATTCAAGCAATTGTACATACCCATTCGACGGAAGCTGTTGGTTGGGCACAAGCTGGCAGAGATATTCCATTTTATGGGACAACTCATGCTGATTATTTTTATGGACCAATACCATGTGCTAGATCTTTGTCGGCTAATGAAGTGGAAATAGCTTATGAGAAAGAAACTGGGACAGTTATTCTTGAAGAATTTAATAACCGTGGAATTAACCCATCAGCGGTGCCAGGAATTGTTGTCAGAAATCATGGACCATTTACATGGGGTCAAACGCCAGAACAGGCAGTCTATCATTCTGTAGTATTGGAAGAAGTAGCTAAAATGGACCGGTTTACAGAACAAATCGGCTCTTTGTCAACTGTAGTGGGTAGATGAAAAGCTAACACCTAGAGAGGACGAACTTCGTCCTCTCTTTCTTTATGTTCAATGCAATCAAAATCCGTTTTTTAAAGTTTTCAAAGTTCCTGAAACCAAAGGCATTTCTCTTAATGACTTTGATGAGATTATTGGTAGCTTCCAGTTTGGCGTTGGAATAAGGCAATTCCATGGCGTTTACAACCTTGTCTTTATCCTTTAAAAATGTCTTCAATACCGTCTGGAAAATAGGATTAACGATGGCTATTTCCTGTTCGATGAGGTCAAAGAAATGGTCTGAGTTCTTCTCTTGGAAATGAAATAAGAGAAGCTGATAGAGTACATAGTGTTGTCGTAGTTCCTCGGAGAAAGACAGGAGTTTTTCTAGGATTTCCTTGTTAGTCAAATGCATTCGAAACATAGGACGATAAAATCGTTTATCGCTGAGTTTACGGCTATCTTGTTGTATCAATTTCCAGTAACGTTTCAAGGCTCGGTATTCCTGCGATTTTCTGTCGAATTGATTCATAATTTGAATACGGACACGGTTCATAGCACGACTAAGGTGTTGCACGATATGAAAGCGATCGAGTACAATTTTTGCATTCGGAAAAAGTTGTTTAGCAAGTTGATAATAGGGACTAAACATATCCATGGTAATCACTTTGACCCGATTTCTAACCTTTCTAGGATAGCGAAGAAAGTGGTTTCGGATGGTTGCTTGAGTTCTTCCGTCGAGAATGGCGATGACATTTAGGGAGTCGAAATCTTGAGCGATGAAGCTCATTTTCCCCTTCTTGAAGGCATACTCGTCCCAACTCATCACCTCAGGTAGGGTATTCCAATCCGTTTCAAACTTGAACTCATTGAGCTTTCTCATAACTGACGATGTTGAAATTGATAGCCTGTGTGCAATATGTTTCATTGCTTGATTTTCGATGAGTAATTGTGCGATTTTCTGGTTAACAGCGACAGAGATTTGGTGGTTCTTCTTGACAAGAGGAGTTTCAGCGACCGCCATTTTTCCGCAATCTTTACACTTGAAACGACGCTTTCTAAGGCGGATAAGTAAAGGGTAGCCAGCAGTTTCTAAGTAGGGGATTTTAGAAGTTTTCTGGTAGTCGTACTTAGCCATTTGTCCCTTGCATTTTGGGCATTTAGGGGCTGTGTAGTCCAAGTGACCGTGGAGTTCTAAGTGAGTTCCCATATCATATTCATCAGTGATAGTGATATTTTTGTCTTTAATTCTGAGAAAATTTGTGATAAGATTTAGTTGTTCCATATGAGTCTTTCTAAAATGATAGTTTGAGCACTTTTCATTATAGGTCATATGGGACTTTTTGTATATACTCAAAAAGGCTCCATAATCTCTACAGTGGATTTACCCACTACAGAAATTATAGAGCCAACAAATCAATCCTCGGGTTGAGCCAGCACCTTCTTACATAATGGATAAACATTATCTGAGAAAGCATGGTCCGAATGCTTATTATGGGCAACAATCTTAAAATTATTTCAAAATAGAAGCAAAAATAGTATATGTTTGGGGTATCTTGGATACGCCAAGCATTTTTTGATATAATGTTTAAATATAAAATTTAATATTTTTTTAAAAGATATTAAAAAAATAGAGGTGATGACATGCTATTAGATAAAAAGAGTTATGATTTATTAGATTACCTTATCAAGCTTGAAAAACCAGAGACTATAATGACAATTTCAAAAAATCTGGACCAATCACGTCGAAAAATCTATTATCATCTTGAGAAAATTAATGATTCACTTCCAGAGACTGTTCCAAAAATTGTAGCTATCCCAAGAGTCGGCATTCAACTCAGTTTGACCCAAGTTAAATCATGTAAGGATTTATTGAAAAATGTCAGTGATTATTACTATGTTTTGAAGTGTGACGAGCGGATGAAGTTATCAGCAATCTGTATTGCAACATCTACTCAACGGGTAACGATTGATACTTTAATGGAGTTGACAGATGTTTCAAGAAACACGGTTTTAAATGACTTGAATGAATTAAGGGAACAACTTTCTCAAAAAGATTACTCCATATCTTTGCTGTCAAAAAAAGCCAAAGGCTATTACTTTGACTGTCATCCTCTATCTTATATTCAATTCTTACATACCTTGCTCGATGATATCTACAGGGGTACTAATACCACTTTCATCGAGATATTTGATAAGAAAACAAATCATTTTTTAGGGACAACAACCTATTTTTCTCAGGAAGTGCAGGATTTCTTTAGGAATTATCTACCTATTTCTCAAGCTAATCTAGGAAAAAAGTTAACTCGTCCAGATAGTCAATTTATGGTTCAAATCCTTCCCTTTGTTTTACTAAGTTACCGTAATATGCAATATGGTAAGCAAGTAAAAGAGACTCTTGAAAAAGATTTTAGTTTAATCTGGAAGAGAAAAGAGTACTACATTGCAAAGGATCTAGCCCATCAACTTTTTATAAATTTCAAGTTATTTTTGGATGATATTGAAGTAGGTTTGGTCGCGATGCTCTTATTATCTTTTAGAAAAGATAAGGATAATCATGTTGACAGTCCTGATTATGATGAGATGAGGGTAACCTTATATCATTTTATTAAAGTGCTCGAAGATCGGCACCACTTACAATTTACCCATGAACAAGAACTTGTCAAACAATTAATCAGACACTGTAAAGCTCTGATTTATAGAAAACATTATGGTATTTCCTCAGTAAATCCGATGACTAAGCATATCAAGGAAAAATATGCCGACCTTTATCAATGCTGCCATTCGGCAGCCAGTATTCTAGAGGAAGCTTGGCAACTTAGTCTAGCTGAAGATGACATTGCCTATATAACGATTCACTTAGGGGGTGAATTAAGAAATAGTAAAAGTTTGACACCGCCTACACGATTAGTCATTATTTCAGATGATGGGATTGGTATTCAAAAGTTACTCTATAAACAATGTCAGCAACTTTTAACTAATAGTCAGATTGACGCCGTGCTAACAACGGAACAATATAAGAGTATCGAGGATTTGCTTTCAGTTGATTATATTATCACGACTAATGATGACTTAGATAGTAATGAATCGAGCATCGTTGTTAATCCAATTCTGACAGATGATAATATTGTCCATTTAGTGAACACGATTAACCGAGCATCCCAGGTTGATAATTTGGATTTCTCTGAAAAAATCAATCAAATTGTAGCACCACTAAACCTTTGTGAGGCGGAGCAATTCGCCATAAAAAATCAAATTGAAAAACTTCTGTGGGATGAATTGGTCACATCTATCCAAGTTTATCACCCACATCAATAAGTGTAGGCCTCAGCAATCAATGCCATGCTGGGGATTTTTAGTGTCTGAATGAAAATTTAGTTATATATCCATTTTTGAACACAATGCTGTGTGAGACTTGGTCTTTTAATCAGCTTGTGATGGGACTATACTAAAACTATACTTATTAATACCGGAGGAATAATAATGGCAAAGGTTCAAGATATTACACGTGAATCATGGATTTTAAGTACGTTTCCTGAATGGGGTACTTGGTTAAATGAAGAAATTGAAGAAGAAGTCGTTCCTGCAAATAATTTTGCAATGTGGTGGTTAGGAAATTGTGGCGTTTGGATAAAAACACCTGGTGGAGCAAATATTGTCATGGACCTTTGGTCAAATCGAGGCAAATCAACTAAAAAAGTTAAAGACATGGTTCGTGGTCATCAAATGGCTAATATGGCTGGTGTCAGAAAATTGCAACCTAATTTACGCGTTCAACCAATGGTTATTGATCCTTTTAAAATTAATGAACTGGATTATTATCTTGTATCTCATTTTCACAGTGATCACATCGATATCAATACGGCTGCAGCTATTATTAATAATCCAAAATTAAATCATGTTAAATTTGTAGGTCCTTATGAATGTGGTGAAATTTGGAAAAAATGGGGAGTCCCAGAGGACCGTATCATGGTTATCAAACCTGGTGAGACATTTACCATTAAAGACATGACTATCACTGCTGTCGAATCATTTGACCGTACTTGTCTAGTAACACTTCCTGTTGATGGAGCAGAGGAAAATGATAGTGAATTGGCTGGTTTAGCTATTTCAGATGATGAAATGGCTCGAAAAGCTGTCAACTACATTTTTGAAACACCGGGTGGTACAATCTATCATGGGGCAGATTCGCATTTTTCAAATTATTTTGCTAAACATGGTCGTGATTATAAAATCGATGTTGCTATCAATAACTATGGTGAGAACCCATTAGGGATTCAAGATAAAATGACTTCAATTGACTTACTCCGTATGGCGGAGAATTTGAGAGCAAAAGTTATTATTCCAGTTCACTATGATATTTGGTCAAACTTCATGGCTTCAACAGATGAAATTCTTCAACTATGGAAAATGCGTAAGGAAAGACTTCAATATGATTTCCATCCATTTATTTGGGAAGTCGGTGGCAAATATACCTACCCACAAGATCAAGATCGAATTGAATACCATCACCCACGAGGATTTGATGATTGCTTCCTAGAAGAATCAAATATTCAATTTAAATCACTATTATAAGAATAAGTTAAAATACCAAGTTTACTTGGTATTTTTTAGTTTTTGAGGTTTGTTTTCTGAAAATAGGAATGATTGTGCTAAAATTAAAACAATAATAGAATGAGAGAAAGGAAATATTTTATGAAAAATGCACTTTTGATTGTTAATCCTGCTTCAGGTGGAGAAGAGGCAAAGTCTTATCAAGAAGCAGCTAAAAAGAAATTAGATAGTCACTTTGATCAAGTTGATGTTAAGTTGACTGAGAAAGTTGGTGATGGTCAAGCATTTGCTCGCCAAGCAGCTGAAGAAGGTTACCACAGTATTTTTGTAATGGGTGGAGATGGCACTGTCAATGAGGGAATTAGTGGAATTGCAGAGCAGGGATACAAACCTAACTTTGGTTTTTTCCCATTAGGGACAGTCAATGACTTAGCTAGAGCGCTAGGTATTCCAGTTGATCCCCAAGAAGCAATTGATAATATGAATCTTGATAATACACAAGACTTAGATATTGGTAAAGTTAATCAATCTTACTTTACTAATGTTGTAGCTATAGGTAATATTCCTCAGTCCATCAATAATGTGGATGATAAGTTAAAAACGAAGCTTGGTCCAGTGGCATATTTCATTTCAGGATTAAAACATGCCCTAACCAACAAAAGCTATGAATTCCAAGTTGTTCATGATGGCAAGAGGAGCAGAGTAGAAGGTTCACTTTTATTAGTGGCGCTAACAAATTCAATCGGTGGCTACAATAATCTTACTCCAGACGCTAAGGTAGATGATGGTTACTTACATTTAATCTTAACCAAGGATAAAAACTTCCTGGAAACTTTGGAAGCATTACCTGCTTTATTGAAAAAAGAACAGACAGATGAACCTTTAGTATCTTACAAACGTGCAAAAAAGGTTAATATTTCTGTAAAATTTGCTGACTTAGAAACAAATGTAGATGGGGATCCAGGAGATATGTTACCTGTCTCAATTGCCATTCTTCCAAGACATATTAAAGTTTATACTTGTAAAAAAGATTAAAAAATAAGAGCAGTTTTTAGAGCTGTTCTTTTTTCTATTTTGTAGAAAAATAGCGTAGTATATTTCTAAAATTTCCACTAAATAGATAATAATGATATCGTTTTCCTTGATTCAAATGGGTTTTGCCACTGCAAAATCCTTGACAAAAAGTGACCACACGTGATATCATAGAGATGTTCTGTTAGAAAAATTATTTTACATAATTAAAAATGATTCCTAAACAAGTGAAAATACCTTGTTTTTTTAGTAGGAAATACACAGATTGGGAGAAAAATACAGATGGCAAATATCTTAGAAGTCAAAAATTTAACAAAGATTTTTGGTAAAAGACAAAAAGCAGCTTTAGAACTTGTTAAAGCTGGAAAAAGTAAGACAGAAATTTTAAAACAAACAGGTGCCACGGTTGGTGTCTATGATGCAAGTTTTGATGTTAAAGAAGGTGAAATCTTCGTTATTATGGGCTTGTCTGGTTCAGGTAAGTCTACTTTGGTTCGAATGATTAACCGGTTAATCGAGCCATCAGCAGGTTCAATTCAATTATCTGGGAAAGACATTTCAAAAATGAATCCAGAAAGTTTAAGAGAAGTTCGACGCCATGATATTAACATGGTCTTTCAAAGCTTTGCCCTTTTTCCACATAGAACCATTCTCGAAAACACCGAGTTTGGTCTTGAATTAAGAGGTGTTCCAAAAGAAGAACGTCAAGAAAGAGCAGAAAAAGCCTTGGACAATGCTGGTCTACTTAATTTTAAAGACCAATATCCAAATCAATTGTCAGGTGGGATGCAACAGCGTGTTGGTTTAGCTCGTGCATTGGCTAACGGACCTAAAATCCTTTTAATGGATGAGGCCTTCTCAGCACTTGACCCATTAATTCGTCGTGATATGCAAGATGAGCTGGTTGAACTACAAGCATCAACTGAACAAACAATCATTTTCATCAGTCATGATTTGAACGAAGCTCTTCGCATTGGTGACCGCATTGCTCTTATGAAAGATGGAGAAATTATGCAGATTGGCACAGGTGAAGAAATTCTGACTAATCCAGCTAATGACTTTGTTCGTGAGTTCGTTGAAGACGTCGACAGATCGAAGGTCTTAACCGCACAAAACATTATGATCAAGCCATTTACGGCTAATGTTGAAATTGACGGACCACAAGTGGCTCTTAATCGTATGCACACCGAAGAAGTTTCAATGTTGATGGCAACAAACCGTCGTCGCCAACTAGTTGGTACCGTAACTGCCGATGCAGCACTAGAAGCTCGTAAAAAAGCATTGCCACTGTCAGAAGTTATTGATCGTGACGTTCGCACAGTCAGCAAAGATACGGTCATTACAGATATTATGCCATTAATTTATGACTCATCAGCACCAATTGCTGTTACTGACGAGAATAATCGATTATTAGGTGTTATTATCCGTGGTCGTGTGATTGAAGCTCTAGCAAATATTTCTGATGAAGATGACAATGATCCAGTAAGTGAACATTCAGGGGTTACTAAAGAGCTTGAACAAGAGCAACAAGAATTACAAGCCCTACAAGCACTACAAGCACAAAATTAATCAGAAGGAGAAGATATTTTGGAGAATTTATTACAAACAAAATTACCAGTTGCACAGCTGGTTGAAAAATTAACAGAATGGTTAACTAACACATTCTCTGGTCTGTTTGATTTGATGCAAAAAGTAGGTAGTTATCTAATGGATTGGATGACTAATACCATGTTATTCATACCGGCCTTATTATTCATTTTATTGGTTACTATTGCTGTATTTTTTTTATCAAAGAAAAAATGGCCACTGCCAGTCTTTACTTTCCTTGGTTTATTGTTTATTTATAATCAAGGCTTATGGGAAGAATTGATTAACACCTTCACCTTAGTTGTTGTTGCTAGTTTAATTTCAATTGTGATTGGTGTTCCTTTAGGCATTTGGATGGCTAAGAATTCCACTGTGAGAAATATTGTCAATCCCATATTGGACTTTATGCAAACCATGCCAGCCTTTGTTTATTTGATTCCAGCCGTAGCCTTCTTTGGTATTGGGATGGTACCTGGGGTCTTTGCCTCAGTTATTTTCGCCCTACCACCAACTGTTCGTTTCACAAATTTAGGTATTCGTGAAATTTCGACTGAATTGGTAGAAGCAGCAGATAGTTTTGGTTCAACAAGTAAACAAAAGCTATTTAAAGTAGAATTACCACTTGCTAAAAATACAATCATGGCAGGTATTAACCAAACCATGATGCTTGCCCTCTCAATGGTTGTAACAGGGTCTATGATTGGAGCTCCAGGTTTAGGACGTAAAGTACTATCTGCCCTTCAACATGCTGATATTGGTACAGGATTTGTTTCAGGTTTAGCCTTAGTTATCTTAGCAATTATATTAGACCGTACGACACAAAGTTTTAATACTAATCAAGAGGACAAAGCTAAGTCAGGTAAAACGAACAAACTTGTTGGTCTTGCTGCAATTGCTGTATTTGTCATTGCGGCTTTAGGTCACACTTTTGTTAATATGGCATCAGGTTCGACTGAAACAGGTGAAAAGGTTAAAATTTCATACATGCAATGGGACTCTGAAATTGCCTCAACAAATGTTATTGCTGAACTTTTAAAACAAAAAGGTTACCAAGTTGAAATAACACCATTAGATAATGCCGTTATGTGGCAAACCGTCGCTAATGGCGATGCTGACTTTTCAGTTAGTCCTTGGTTACCAGTTACACAAGCTGAACATATGAAGAAATATAAAGATCAACTAGAAGATTTAGGACCTAACTTAAAAGGTACTAAATTAGGATTAGTCGTTCCAACCTATATGAAAGATGTGAACAGCATTGAAGATCTATCTGATCAAGCGAAGAAAAAAATTACTGGTATTGAACCAGGTGCTGGTATTACATCAGCCACTAAAAAAACAATGAAGTCTTATAGTAACTTGTCAGATTGGGAACTTATCCTTTCGTCAACAGGAGCAATGACAACATCTCTTGATCAAGCTTACAAAAATAAAAAAGAAATTGTTGTTACTGGGTGGTCACCACACTGGATGTTCTCAAAATATAAATTGAAGTATTTGAAGGATCCTAAGAAAACCTTAGGTGGTTCAGAAAATATTAACACAATTGCTCGTCTTGGTTTGAAAAAAGACAAACCAAAACTCTACAAAATTGTTGATAAGTTTAATTGGACAACTCAAGATATGGAGTCTGTCATGCTTGATATGAATGAAGGCATGGATCCTGCAGACGCTGCTAAAAAATGGATTAAAGCAAATCCAGAAAAAGTTGCTGAGTGGACAAAATAAATAATGAATTGACCTCCTAAAACCCTCGTCTCAAGACGAGGGTTTTTATTGTATCATGGAGCGCCTTCTTTGAAGCAATAAACAACAACTGTGTTATAATGGGACTATGGAAAAGAAGAATAAATTATTATTAATTGATGGCTCTTCAGTAGCCTTTCGTGCCTTTTTTGCTTTATATAGTCAAATTGATCGATTTAAAAATCAAAGTGGCCTCCATACTAATGCTATTTATGGTTTCCACTTAATGCTGGATCATATGATGAAACGCATACAGCCAACTCATATTTTAGTGGCTTTTGATGCGGGCAAAACAACATTCAGAACAGAAATGTTTGCTGATTACAAAGCTGGGCGTGCAAAGACTCCAGATGAATTCAGAGAACAATTCCCTTATATCCGAGAAATGTTAACAGCACTTGGTGTTCCTTTTTATGATTTAGCAAACTATGAGGCTGATGATATAATTGGAACCTTGGATAAAATGGCTGAGAAAACAGAGGTTCCCTTTGATGTTACCATAGTTAGTGGAGACAAAGACTTAATCCAACTGACCGATGCTAACACAGTTGTTGAAATTTCTCGTAAGGGTGTAACTGACTTTGAAGAATTTACGCCAGCTTATTTGATGGAGAAAATGGGTTTAACACCGGAGCAATTCATTGACCTGAAAGCCTTGATGGGTGATAAATCAGATAATATACCAGGTGTAACCAAAATTGGTGAAAAAACAGGACTGAAACTACTTCATGAGTTTGGCAGTCTAGAAGGTATCTATGAAAACATCGATAGCTTCAAAGCTTCTAAAATGAAAGAAAACTTGATTAACGATAAAGAACAAGCCTTCCTTTCTAAAACTCTAGCAACAATCAATACGGAATCTCCTATCACGATAGGGTTAGAAGATTTAGTTTATCATGGACCCAATGTTCAAGTTTTAATGGAATTCTATGATGAAATGGACTTTAAACAACTTAAAGCTGGACTTGAAACAGAAGTGCCACAAGAAAAGGCTGAAATTTCTTTTGAAGTTGTCACTAGTGAAGACCAAATTGTCTTTACTGACCAAGACCTCTTTTACTTTGAAATTCTCAAAGATAATTATCACAGAGAAGATATCCATGCTTTTGCATGGGGCAATAGTGACTATATCTACGTCTCCAAAGATTCTGCATTATTGACTGGTCCAAGTTTCACAAAACGCCTGGCAGAACCTATTGCAACCTATGATTTTAAGCGTAGTAAAGTGCTCCTTAGTCACCTAGGAATTGATTTGCCTCAAGCTAATTATGATGCTCGCTTAGCCAATTACCTCTTATCAAACATTGAAGACAATGAGCTAGCGACTATTGCGCGCCTACACACCAATCTAAATATGGAAGCCGATGAAGTGGTTTACGGAAAAGGTGTTAAACGGGCCTTCCCTGAAGATGAGGCTTTGTTTGACCATTTAGCTCGGAAGATTCAGGTTTTGGTTGATAGCAAAGCGGTCATCTTAGATAAGTTGGCAGTTAATAAAGAAGAAGACCTTTATTTTGATATTGAGTTGCCACTGGCCAACGTATTAGCCAAGATGGAAATTGCAGGGATCACGGTTAATAAAACAGCCCTGCAAGAAATGGCTGAGCAAAATAAAGCGGTCATTGAAAGCCTAACAGAAGAAATTTACGAGATGGCTGGCGAAGAGTTTAACATAAACTCACCAAAACAATTAGGTTCAATTTTATTTGAAAAAATGCAATTGCCACTAGAGATGACTAAGAAAACAAAGACTGGTTATTCGACAGCTGTTGATGTTTTGGAACGACTAGCTCCAATTGCACCAATTGTTGCAAAAATTTTAGACTACCGTCAAATCAGTAAATTACAATCGACTTATGTCATTGGTTTGCAAGACTACATCATGTCTGACGGGAAAATTCATACCCGTTACATTCAAGATTTGACCCAGACAGGTCGTCTGTCTAGTTCAGACCCTAACTTGCAAAATATTCCAGTTCGTTTAGAACAAGGCCGTTTAATTAGAAAAGCATTCTTGCCATCCTCGGAAGATGCGGTCTTGTTAAGTTCAGACTATTCACAAATTGAATTACGTGTGCTTGCCCATATTTCTGGGGATGAACACTTGATTGCTGCTTTTAAAGAAAATGCTGATATTCATACCTCAACTGCCATGCGTGTTTTTGGTATTGAAAAAGAAGAAGATGTTACGCCAAATGATCGTCGTAATGCCAAAGCAGTTAACTTTGGAATTGTCTATGGCATCTCTGATTTTGGCTTGTCAAATAATTTAGGGATTACACGTAAAAAAGCAAAAGACTACATTGAAACTTACTTTGAACGTTATCCAGGCATAAAAGAATATATGGAAACTGTTGTGCGTGATGCCAGAGACACTGGCTATGTTGAGACGCTCTTTAATCGCCGTCGTGAATTACCGGATATCAATTCCCGTAATTTCAACATTCGTTCTTTTGCGGAGCGGACAGCTATTAACTCGCCAATTCAAGGTAGCGCAGCTGATATCCTAAAAATCGCAATGATTAATTTGGACAAAGCGCTTAATGAAGGTCAATTTAAAGCTAAGATGTTACTTCAGGTTCATGATGAAATCGTGTTGGAAGTTCCAAATGACGAATTAGAGGCTATTAAGGCTTTAGTGAAGAAAACGATGGAAGGTGCTGTTGATTTAGCTGTTCCATTATTGGCTGATGAAAATACTGGTAAAACTTGGTATGAAGCTAAGTAGATTAAGGAAATCTTTTTGATTTAATGTTTTTGTGTTATAATAAGAAACAAATGAGATCGAAAAGGCAAGACAAAGGAGATTTCAATGACTTATCAATTTAAGAACCCAAGTGATGATGTCATCGCTGATTATTTAAGAAAAACACATAAGATTGCTGTGGTTGGTTTATCTAGTAAACCGGAAGCGGCTTCTTATAGTGTGGCAAAATTCATGCAAGCTATGGGCTATGAAATCGTTCCTGTTAATCCAGGGATGGTTGGCCAAGAAATTCTTGGTGAAAAAGTTTACGCGACTTTAGCTGATATTCCTTTCCCAGTTGATATGGTTGATGTTTTCCGTCCAAGTGAAGCTCTTCCACAAGTGGCTAAAGAATTTATTCATACTGATGCTAAGATTTTTTGGGCACAGTTAGGCTTAGAAAATAAAGATGCTGAAGCTATTCTTCGTGGTGCAAATCGTCATAATGTTGTCATGAATAAATGCCTTAAAATTGAATACCGCTCACTAATGCACCAATTAGATTAATTCTTTTAATCGAAAATAATCGATAGAAATGGAGATGCCAATGGACGTTCACTCACATAATCAACAAGCTTTGGACATGTTCGAAAATGTCTTAGAGCATTTGCGCGAAAAACACATCAGAATTACGGAAACTCGTAAGGCTATTATTTCCTATATGATTGTGTCTACTGAACATCCCAGTGCAGATAGAATCTATCGTGATCTAAAAGATGACTATCCTAATATGAGTTTAGCAACTGTTTATAATAATTTGAAAGTTTTAGCTGATGAAGGATTTGTGTCTGAAATTAAAATTTCAAATGATTTAACAACTTATTATGACTTTATGGGGCACCAACACGTAAATGTCGTTTGTGAGGTCTGTGGTAAAATTGCTGACTTTATGGATGTGGATGTAATGGATGTCTCTAAAGAGGCCCATGAGCAAACTGGTTACCAAATAACACGTATTCCAATCATTGCCTATGGAATTTGTCCAGATTGTCAAAAATCTAAAAAAAGACTATTTTAAAAGAGCCTAACAAAATGATAGGCTCTTTTTTAGATGACTCTTTATATTCTTGTTCAGTTTTATCTAGTGTTTTTGGTTTATGTTGAACCTAATTTTCTTCTTGAGCATTTGCTGAGTCAGCTTTGGGTTCGATTGGTGGTAAGACATCGACCTTGGGCTCTTTATATATAGGGTCAGTTTTCTCTTCCTTGTCAGTTATTTCTTCAACTGGGACGGCTACTAGTTTATCATCTAGATGACGGTAGAAATTAGCGCATGCAGTTGTGAAATATGGTGTAACGTAGAAGTATAGAAGACCCAAACTACAGAAAACTAGGATATACCAACCGATGAAACTTAATTGCAAGAGGAAGAATTTCCATTTGTAACCTTTCATTAGTTCTTTACTTTTATCTATAGCAGATACTGCACCTTGGTAACTTTCTGTGACTGTTTGGTCGTATAAAACGTATTCTGCCATAGCGTAAGCCAGTTGGCGATTGATAGAAAGATATAGGCCTCCAAGCGCAATTGGTACCCCAATAAAGAGCAAGGCAATTGCCATAGCAGAAGCTCCCTCAGTTGTTAAGATAGTGTATCCGATGATTGACATGCTTAACCCAACGATGAAAATAATGATCCAGAGTAATAAGAGTAAGAAACGCAAAAGGAACAAGCCAATCAATTTCCAGACAAGTTGACTAGAAAGTGTAATACTAGCATCTTGAAAGGAAACTTCAGTGCGACGGCCTCTGAGAACTTGTAGCATGGTAAATGCTGCAGAAGTAATGAAGAATGCCGAAATAATATTGAGAATCAATGGAAAGAGGGAGGCTGCAAAAGTTGGTTCAACCCCTTGTCTTTGAAGTATCCCTTCACGGACTTGAATGAAAATTAAGGCAAATTGGATTAATATTGGAACAAGGAACAAGGCTGTTTTCCCAGGAAGTCCTTTCAAAGCTTGTTTTGCTTCTTTTTTTATTTGTGAAATTGACATAGTTTCTCCTTTAAATCATTATAACACAGTCTAATCAGATTAGAAATAGACTCTGACTTGTAAAAATTTTGTCAGAACGTATGACAAGCTGATGTAAATTTGGTAGAATAATAAGGCTATACGATACAGATATTTGGCCTTTACCAATTAATTAATAAATGCTCAAGACTGTTTATCTTGAAAGCGAGGAAACAATGACAGATTATCCAATTAAATACAGATTAATCAAAAAAGACAAACGAACTGGTGCTCGTCTGGGTGAGATCATCACACCACACGGAACTTTCCCAACACCGATGTTTATGCCAGTTGGTACACAAGCCACGGTTAAAACACAATCTCCTGAAGAATTGAAGCAAATGGGTTCAGGAATTATCCTATCTAATACCTATCATTTATGGCTCCGCCCTGGTGATGAGTTAATTGCTAGAGCTGGTGGACTCCATAAATTTATGAACTGGGATCAACCAATTTTAACCGATTCAGGTGGTTTTCAGGTTTATTCATTAGCAGATTCACGAAATATTACTGAAGAGGGTGTAACCTTTAAAAACCATTTGAATGGCTCAAAAATGTTTCTTTCTCCAGAAAAAGCCATCTCTATCCAGAATAATTTGGGTTCAGATATTATGATGAGTTTTGATGAGTGCCCTCAGTTCTACCAACCATATGATTATGTTAAGAAATCAATTGAGCGGACTAGTCGTTGGGCAGAACGTGGCTTAAATGCTCACCGTCGCCCACATGACCAAGGTTTATTTGGGATTGTTCAGGGAGCTGGTTTTGAAGACTTGCGTCGTCAGTCAGCAGCTGATTTAGTGTCAATGGATTTCCCTGGCTATTCAATTGGTGGACTTGCTGTCGGTGAAACCCATGATGAAATGAATGCTGTACTGGACTTCACAACACAGCTTTTACCAGAAAATAAACCACGCTATTTAATGGGTGTTGGTGCACCAGATAGCCTGATTGATGGCGTTATTCGTGGTGTTGATATGTTTGACTGTGTCTTACCAACAAGGATTGCCAGAAATGGAACTTGTATGACGAGTGAGGGTCGACTAGTGGTTAAGAATGCTAAGTTTGCAGAAGACTTTACCCCACTTGACCATGATTGTGACTGTTACACTTGTCAAAATTATACACGTGCTTACATCCGTCATTTGCTAAAAGCAGATGAAACCTTTGGCATCCGTTTAACAAGTTATCATAATCTTTACTTCCTAGTTAACTTGATGAAAAAAGTTCGTCAAGCTATCATGGATGATAACTTACTAGAATTCCGTGAAGATTTCTTGGAACGTTATGGTTATAATAAATCAAGTCGTAATTTTTAAACAGAGCTAGTCTCTGTTTTTTTAGTGTCTTTTTGTTAACCTGTTTGAAAAATTGGGTTGACAGAATACCTAAAATTTTTTAAACTGACAAAGTAAGGAGAAGTGATGATTATTTATGGATTGCAATTAGATGCTGCAGGACGATGCCAGCATTATCACACCGAGCAAGATATTGTGGCACTAAAATGTCACGGCTGTCAAAAGTATTATGCATGCTACAAATGTCATGATAGCTTAGAGGACCATCTTTTCCAAGCTAATCCAAGTTCGGAATGGTTCCCAGTTTTTTGTGGCATCTGTCAAACACCTTTGTCTCAAGAAAGTTATGCTAAGGGGTACTGCCCTTCTTGCCTTAGTCAATTCAATCCCAAATGTCAACTTCACAAATCGATCTATTTTCAAAAGGAGACTTCATGAAAGATACACGCACACTGACTCAAATTGCCTTGATGACAACCCTGATTATTGTCTTGGGATTTATCCCGCCTATCCCACTTGGCTTTATCCCTGTCCCAATTGTTCTTCAAAACTTAGGGATTATGATGGCAGCCCTGCTATTAGGATGGAAAAAAGGAAGTATCTCAATATTCCTTTTCTTAATCATTAGTGTTTTCCTTCCAGCTTTTACAGGAGGGAACACCTTGCTGCCAGTCCTTGCTGGACCAACTGTCGGCTATGTCCTTTCTTGGCTCTTTGTGCCAATCCTATATAGCCTCTTTACAGCAAATCAACCAACAAAAAAACCAGTTTGGATTTTCTTAGCTATTTTTCTTGCCGGCGTTCTTTGGGTTGACGTTTTGGGGTCAATTGGCCTAGCCTTCAAACTGGGCATGCCACTGAAAACAGCCTTATTATCTAACTTAGCTTTTGTACCTGGGGACACCATTAAAGCTATTTTGGCCTGTTTAGTAGCCAGTCGCGTCAAGGTAGAATCAACAAGTCCTAAAAAAAGCTTAGCCTAGTTGTCTCCTCAAAACCAAAATTTATCAGATTTTGGTATAATATGAGGAAAAGAAGAAGGCAGGTAGACAGATGAAAGTGACAACTTTAGGGTCTTGGGGAGGCTATCCCTATCAAGATGGTGGGACAACCTCTTATTTAATTACTGGTGACAATGGTTTTCAACTGCTGATGGATGCTGGGAGCCGAGCTTTAAATGAATTAGAAAAAGAAATTAGTCCATTGGACTTAGATGCGGTCATCATCAGCCACTATCATCCGGATCATGTTGCTGATTTAGGGGTGCTCAGACACTACCGTCAATTGTATCCAAAGCATTTGTGGGAACCCAAAGCCTTACCCATTTATGGTCATAATGAAGATCAATTTGAGTTTGCGAAATTAACGTTGCCAGAGGTATCTGTTGGGATTGCCTATGATGTTACAGGGACACAATCAATTGGTCCTTTTGATATTGCTTTTATCAAAACGGTTCATCCAGTTGTTTGTTATGCTTTCCGGATTGTTGAGCGTAAAACTGGCCAAGTTTTTGTTTTCACGGGTGATACAGGTTACTTTGATGAATTAGCTGACTTTGCTCAAGGTGCGGATCTATTTCTGGCAGATGTTTATCTATATGAAGGAAATGAGAATCATTTCGCTCATCTAACGAGTAAAGAAGCAGGGCAAATTGCTCAGCAAGCTAGGGTTAAGAAACTTGTTTTAACCCATATGCCCCCTGTGGCACCGCAAGGGATTGACCCCGAAAACCATTTGGCCCTTTTAAAGGCTGAAACAGTGAAATATGCTGGATCTATTCCTGTTGACTTGGCCATGCCACATCTGTCATGGGATTTGGGGTCGTTAAAGTAATGGAGTACAGTCTAGAAGAAAAAGAAAATTTTATGCGTGAGGCTCTTCGTGAGGCTGAGAAGTCATTAGCTAAGGAGGAAATTCCAATTGGCTGTGTGATTGTGAAGGATGGGCAAATCATTGGCCGGGGGCATAATGCGCGTGAGGAGTTAAATCAAGCCATTATGCATGCCGAAATGATGGCCATTAGTCAAGCAAATGCTCACGAAGGTAATTGGCGCCTGCTTGAGACGACCATGTTTGTGACCATTGAACCCTGTGTCATGTGTAGTGGTGCTATTGGTCTGGCGCGAATTCCTAAGGTCATCTATGGTGCTGCAAATCAAAAATTCGGGGGTGCGCAAAGTCTCTATCAAATTTTGACCGATGAGCGTCTTAATCATCGTGTCGAACTTGAAACAGGTGTCTTAGAAGCTGACTGTGCAGCCATTATGCAATCTTTCTTTCGGCAAAATCGCTTGCGCAAAAAGGAAGCTAAACGACTAGCCCAAGAGGCTGAAAAGTCCTAACTTGCAATAATACCAATTTATGTTACAATATAATTCGGAGCAACACTTGTGCGTGAAGTGGGTCAGGGGAGGAATCCAGCAGCCCTAAGCGATTTCAGGTGTGTGCTCTATTTTTTTGTATCAAAAAGGCCCTTGTGAGATTTTGTCATAAGGGCTTATTTTATTTAATTAAATATACTGGGTTTTTAAGCAGGAATTGAAGTATCTGAGCCGATGACCTCGTAAATTTTGATGTAACCCCCATCTTGAGGTGGAAAATCAATAAAGATATCATCGTACTTTGGGTTTAAGGATTCCAGACGCAAGTAACCTGCCTCTGTATAAAGTCTTTTAATGTATGTTTTGCCTTCATAAGCAACAGCACAAACTTCACCAGAATAACTTGAGAGGCCCCGATCAGCAAGATAGACAATATCACCGCTGTGATATTTGGGCTCCATGGAGTCACCAAAGACAAAAGAAGCAACATCATAGCGAGGTGGTCGATTTCCTACGATAACTTTTTCTTGATCGTAATCATTAAAAGCATAGCCGATACCAGCCGCTAATTTTGTTGTTACGGTTATTTCATAATATTCACTTGTATCTTCTTGCATTTCTTGGGCCATTTCTAATAATTTATTTTTATCTTCGCTATTGAGATTTTTAAAAAGATCAGTTAACTGATCTTTCTGAGTAAACACTTGTGAATCCACATTGGGAGAAGACTCTTCTCCTAACAATTGTGATTTCTTAATCTGAAAAATTTTGGCCATTTGGTCAATATGGTCAACTAAGGGTTTGTTTCGCCCGACTTCCCAAGCAGAAACAGCAGTTGGTGCGATTTCTAATAAGTTAGCTAATTCTTTTTGGGTCAAATGACATTTTTTTCTGAAAAATTTGATCTTTTCTGCTAAAATTGACATGTTTTCTCCTCACGTTTTCTCAAGAAAACCATTATACACTTAAAGTGTAGTTTTGACAAATGTGCATATTTCAGAAATGATAAATTCTGAAAATAAACGATTTATTACTTAGAAATTGATTTTTAAAGATGAAATATAGCTACAAATCGCGAAATAATAGGAATAACCAACTGATTACTAAATTCAATTTTGTTTGAAAATTCCTTTCCTTTTTGTGAAAGATTATTCAAAATGATTGAAAAAAAGCTTGCAAAGAGTTAATATAGTAGGTGAACGGAAAAAATAAAAGGGGTAAATTATGTCACACATTAAATTTGATTATTCAAAAGTATTAGGTCAATTTGTTGCACCACATGAGTTGGACTATATGCAAATGCATGTTTCTGTTGCAGATGCTGCTTTGCGTCAAGCAACTGGTCCAGGTGCTGAAATGACTGGTTGGTTAAACTTACCAGAAGACTACGACAAAGCAGAATTTGCTCGTATTCAAAAAGCAGCTGAAAAAATTCAATCAGATAGCCAAGTCCTAGTTGTTATTGGGATTGGTGGATCTTATTTAGGAGCGCGTGCTGCTATTGATTTCTTAAGTTCATCATTTGTAAATTTACAAACTGCTGACGAACGTAAAGCACCACAAATTCTTTATGCTGGAAACTCAATTTCTTCAAACTACCTTGCTGATTTAGTAGAGTATGTTAAAGATAAAGATTTCTCAGTTAATGTTATTTCTAAATCAGGAACAACTACAGAGCCAGCTATCGCTTTCCGCGTTTTCAAAGAATTATTAATTGAAAAATATGGACAAGAAGAAGCAAATGGTCGTATCTACGCAACAACAGACAAAGCTAAAGGTGCCGTTAAAGTTGAAGCGGATGCTAATAACTGGGAAACTTTCGTTGTTCCAGATAGCGTAGGTGGACGTTTCACAGTATTGACACCTGTTGGCTTATTACCAATTGCTGCATCAGGTGCTGATATCACTAAATTGATGGAAGGTGCTAATGCAGCTCGTAACGCTTACTCTTCAGAAAAAATTGCTGAAAATGAAGCTTACCAATACGCTGTATTACGTAATATCCTTTACCGTAAAGGATACGTCACGGAAGTATTGGCTAACTACGAACCATCACTACAATACTTTGGTGAATGGTGGAAACAATTAGCCGGAGAATCTGAAGGTAAAGACCAAAAAGGAATCTACCCAACATCAGCTAACTTCTCAACAGATTTACACTCTCTTGGTCAATTCATCCAAGAAGGTTACCGTAACTTATTTGAAACTGTTATTCGTGTAGAAAGCCCACGCAAAAACATTACAATCCCAACTGAAGAAGCTGACCTTGATGGACTTGGCTACTTACAAGGAAAAGATGTAGATTTTGTTAACAAAAAAGCGACTGATGGTGTTTTACTTGCCCATACAGATGGTGGCGTTCCAAACACTTTCTTAACTATCCCAGGACAAGATGAATTTACTCTTGGATACACAATCTACTTCTTTGAAATTGCAATCGCCATGTCAGGTTACTTAAATGGTGTCAACCCATTTGACCAACCAGGTGTAGAAGCATACAAGAAAAATATGTTTGCATTACTTGGTAAACCAGGTTTTGAAGAATTAAGCGCGGAATTAAACGCTCGTTTATAATTTAAACAACATATAAAAAAAACAGATTATCTATTTGATAGTCTGTTTTTGGGTTCTCTTTTAAATCAAAAGGTGATTAGTATAGTTTTATAATGTCAATTCAAAAAAAGACTGACTTAATTAAAAAGTGAAAGCGTTTTAAACTAGCCTTATAAAATAAAGATTTAAGGAGAAACAAATGACTGATTGGTTAAATATTTCAGGTAAGACAGTTTTAGTTACCGGAGCATCGTCTGGAATTGGTAAGGCAATTGTGGATGAACTATTAGAACTAAACGTTAATGTCGTCAATTTTGATATTGCGGATAATAATTTAGAACATCCCAACTATTTATTTGTAAAAGTAGATGTCACTTCTAGAAAAGAAGTAGAAGCTGGGGTTGATAAAATTATCGAAACTTTTGGAACAATTGATGCAGTTGTTAATAATGCTGGTATTAATGTTCCTCGCCTTCTAGTTGATCCAAATGATCCACATGGACAATATGAATTAGATGACAAGACATTTGAAAAAATTACGATGATTAATCAAATGGGATTGTTCTTAGTCAGTCAAGCGGTTGGACGAGTATTAGTAAAAAAAGGTTCTGGTGTTATTGTTAATATGGCCTCAGAAGCAGGTTTGGAAGGCTCTGAAGGTCAAAGTGCCTATGCGGCAACGAAAGCAGCAGTCTATAGTTACACGCGTTCTTGGGCAAAAGAACTAGGGAAACATGGTGTTCGTGTAGTTGGTGTTGCTCCAGGAATAATGGAAGCAACAGGTCTGAGAACATTAGCTTATGAAGAATCATTAGGATATACTAGAGGGAAAACAGTTGAAGAAATAAGAGCAGGATATGCTTCAACTAGCACTACACCTCTTGGTAGAAGTGGAAAATTAAAAGAAGTTGCAGATTTGGTAGCTTATTATATATCTGATCGTTCAAGTTATATTACCGGAATTACAACTAATGTAGCAGGTGGTAAAACGAGAGGATAAATAAACAAAGAAAGAAGAGAGTTGTGACATTAGTTAATCGCTGGTATAAAATTATAGACATTTTGGTGGCGCAACATAAAGTCGAAATTGATACATTAATTCAGGAACTAGATATCAGTCAACAAACATTATTAAAAAGTGTAGCTCAATTAAATGACATTCTAGATAACGATGTTGAAATCGTTCAAAAGAAAAATTTACTTGAACTTAGAGTTTATGATTATTCTAGACTTGAAAGTATTTTAGGGGGCAGTTTACGAAAAACAAGTGATTTTAATTCTTCGACAAAACGGATAGCTTATATCATAAAACGTCTAGTAGATAGTATAAAACCATTAATTATTGATGATTTAGCTGAAGAGATATCTGTTAGTAGAGGGACAATCAATAAGGACTTAAAAATAGTAAAACAGATAGCAAAAGATTTTTCACTTGAAATTTTGAGTAAACCTAATAGGGGAATTGAAATTTCTGGAGAAGAATTAAACTTAAGATTAATCTATATTCATAAAGTGTATAGTCATTTTGAAATTGAAAATATTAATCATGAAACATTGTCGTTTTTATTGAACTTATTTAAAACATATTAATTGTCAAATTAAGTTAGACAATTCCTCTTTGCATATGTGACTCAAGAATACTTCTATTGGTGTTTTATAGTTTAATGATTTTCGAGGGATATTATTTCTTTTCGATGCAATAGATTGGATAAAAGATTCATCAACTTCGTTGAAATCCATTTGCTTTGGTAAACCATCTTTACGTAATAAACCATTAGAGTTTTCATTTAACCCTCTTTGTGATGGTGTACCAGGATCTGCAAAATAGATATCAATATCATTTATATTACTGATTGATTTCCAATTTGAAAATTCCTTTCCACAATCAAAAGTCATTGATTTGAATAGATGCTTAGGTACAGATTGCATCCATTGGTTCAAACGATTTTCAATATCTATAGCTCGTCTGCCTTCTGGCTGAAGAGTGATGATTACTTTAGATAATCGCTCAACGAGGGTAATAACAGCACTTTTGTGCTTTTTACCCACAATAGTATCCCCTTCAAGGTGGCCAAATTCTTGATTGAATTTAGAATAATCATTTCCTCTGTCACGAAGTGATCGACGAAAAGATTGTTTTCCCCGAGTTTCTTTGTGTCCGTTGGCTTTACGTTTTCCTTTCATAGGTAGGTGAGTCACTTCAAATACGCCTTGTTTAAACATACGATAAAGTGTACGCATAGAACAAGAAATAGAAAACTCTGCACGGCCAACAATCACATCAGGTGTCCAACCTTGAACAACCCTCTTTTGAATATATTCTGTTTGTTCATCTGATAAGACAATAGGACGTCTGCCACAGCGAGTTTTATTCTTCTTGTATTGATTGAAATAATCTAGAGCATTGTGCCCTGTTTTGAAAAATTGGTAAACTTTATGAATCGTTTGTCTAGATCTATTCAGTAGTACTGCGGTTTTGGCTACAGATTGATGATTATTATAATACGCCTCTATCATTGCAAGTTCATTTGATGTAAGATGGGTATAGGTCATTTGTCTTCACTCCTTATAATTCTTTTGCGGGAACTATCTTGAGTGTAGCACAAATGACTTTTTTATTTGTCTAGCTTAATTTTACAATCGGCGACATTTAAAATCCCCAAAAAGATTCAAGAATTGTTAACAAAATCAATTTCAGTAGCTATCCTTAGGATAAAAAATAATCATCATTTTGATAAACCAATTTCACTTTATAGTAATGAGGTTAAATCTAACGAATTGATGGAAGAGTTATTATTTTACCTAGAAATGAATTATCAGATTTCGTTAAGTCAATTTGAAAAAAATTTCATTAATTTCCCCTTGAATGTTCAGTATATTGAGGGGCTAAGTTATAGTGATTACTATGATGATAAGCTGTTCTCAATTTATCATAAAGCAGTGGAAAGAGTAAAAAGTAAACTATACATTAATTTTGATGAAAAGATACTATTTTCTGATATTCAATCACATTTAAAGTACTTAATCAATAGACTGATTTTCCATTTTCAAATCAATGATATCTTTCATGGTGAAATCAGATATAAATACCCTTTAGCTTTTGAAATGGCTAATGTAGCATCAGAAGTGTTGGAAGAAGAATTTGGTTATCTTTTACAACTCTCTGAAAGAAGCTACTTAGCATTATATTTTGAAATGGTTTTAAGGGAAAAGAATGAAATTATTAAAACCACCACAAAGAAAATAGCAGTTGTTTGTACAACAGGTAGAGGGACTGCGAATATGATTTGTAGAAGACTAACTCAAGTATTGGGAAGGGACATAGCTATTTCTCAGTTCTCTGAAGAGGACTTTAATCCTGAATTAGATGATAACTATTTTGCCATTTTTACAACCATTCCATTAAAATTTGCAAACTTAAAATCTCCAGTAGTGCAAATTACAAACTTATTTGACGATCAATGGTTGCAGAATGAATGGCAACGTGTCAACCATTTTCATCAGAAAAATTTGGAAACGACCACCTTTAAATTTTTAAGGTTAAAGCCTAGAGAAACTTATCAAGATTATTTGAAAGAAATGGCTAAACATTTACAAGAGACTCAGTTAGTTGATTTTGAATTTGAAGATAGAATTCTAAAAAGAGAAGAAAAACAGACAACTCAATTTGGTAATCTTGTTGCATTTCCGCATACTATTAACCACATAGACGGTAATATTATTCTAATGTTAGGTTTATTAGAGGAACCTTTCAAGGGAACTAACAACTTAGTAGAATTTATTTTCATGCTTGCAATTCCAAAAACAATTGAAGGCATAAAAGAAGCGGAATTACTTGAACTTTATGATGATATTTTTAGGATTGCAGGTAGTGATAGTTTAAAAAATGAACTAAGAAAAATTGATAATGAAGAAAGCTTTATTAGTTTTACAAAAGATAGAGAGGTATTCTAATGAGTAATATGATAATACTTGGTTTAGTAATGGTAATTGCATATATTCTTCAAATAATTTTTGGATTAAAACAATTAAAAAACTTCAATGAAACTTATTCTGAGTTAAGAAAAGCTGGAAAAGTTGCTATTGGAAAACGATCTGGAAAAATAAAGGCTGGAACTATTGTTATGTTTGCAGTTGATAATAGTGGAAAAGTTTTAAAAGCTAAAAGAATGCAAGGTGTTACAATAATTTCTATGTTTAAAGATATGCCAAACTATATTGGGCAAGATATCCATTATCTGGATCATCATAATCCATTGGTTAGACAAGAAAACAAACTGTTACAAGCAGCAATTAAAGACGCACAGGAGTTGTTCTTAAGAACGGAAGCAGGGTCATATGAAGACGTGTCTAAATACGGATCAGCATTTGATATGAACTTGCACGTTAAAGGTTTAATTACAAGACTAAAATTACAATTAATAAATAAAAGGGGTTAAGGATGGACTATATTACTAAATTTGCTGAAGGTTTTATGAAACTTTTTCAACTAGGTGGAGAAACCTTTGTCAGCTGGATGACAGGAATTGTACCTGTAGTATTGATGTTATTAGTAGCTATGAACGCGCTTATAGGATTACTGGGAGAAGAAAAAGTAAATAAACTTGCTGAGGTATCTGCACGAAATCCAATTAGTCGCTATATGATCTTACCATTTATATCAGCATTTATGCTAGGGAATCCGATGGCTATTAGTATGGGACGATTTATGCCAGAGTACTACAAACCAAGTTATGTTGCCTCTCAAATGCAATTTTGTCACACATCAAATGGTGTTTTCCCTCATATCAATCCAGGAGAATTATTTGTTTGGATGGGAATTGCTTCAGGAATAAAGACATTAGGTTTGAGTCAGATGGAACTTGCTATTAGATACTTATTAGTAGGTTTGATCATGAACTTTGTCAGTGGTTGGGTGACCGATTTTACGACAGCTTATGTTTCTAAGCAACAAGGTGTTACCCTAAGTAAAACAATTGAATTAGATAAGTGAGGATTTTAAAATGACATATTCAAGTATTCGAGTTGAAAAAGGAAGTGGCGGATATGGTGGACCACTAATCATAACACCAACTGAACAAAAACATAAATTTATCTATATTACTGGTGGAGGCGAAAAACCGGAAATTGTTGATAAAATTTCTGAATTAACTGGCATGGAAGCTGTTAATGGTTTTAAAACATCGATTCCAGATGAAGAAGTAGCTTTAGCTATTGTAGACTGTGGTGGAACACTACGTTGTGGCATTTATCCCAAAAAAGGAATTCCAACGATCAACATAGTCGCTACAGGAAAAAGTGGCCCATTAGCACAATACATTAATGAAGATATTTATGTTTCTTCTGTAGGTATGAATCAAATTACTTCTACGCAAGAAAGTAAAGTTGAAAATATTAGTACTATCGAAGAAAAGAAAAAACCAACTTTTGATACTAGTAAAAAAATCACTGAGCAACGAGCTGAAAGCAGTTTTGTAGCTAGGATTGGAATGGGCGCTGGTAAAGTTGTTGCAACATTTAATCAGGCCGCTCGAGAAGCTATTCAAACACTCATCAATACAATTCTTCCATTTATGGCTTTTGTATCATTATTAATTGGTTTTATACAAGGTTCTGGGGTAGGTAACTGGTTAGCTAAATTAATGATTCCACTTGCTGGAAATATATGGGGATTAATTTTAATTGGTTTTATCTGTTCATTGCCATTCTTATCACCATTATTAGGGCCTGGGGCAGTAATATCACAAATTATTGGAACACTAATTGGTGTTGAGATTGGGAAAGGTAATATTCCACCACAGATGGCGTTACCTGCACTATTTGCCATTAACACACAAAATGGATGTGATTTTATTCCAGTTGCCTTAGGTTTATCTGAAGCAGATGCTGAGACAGTTGAAGTAGGTGTACCTTCTGTACTTTATTCTCGTTTCTTAAATGGGGTACCTCGTGTTGTGGTAGCTTGGATTGCAAGTATTGGACTTTATCAGTAAAAGAAGTATAATAAAATAAAATTTGAAAAGGAAAATAAAATGGTAAAAGTATTTGAAACTAAAGTATTGGAAATTGGGTCAGAGGCTCAAAATATGATTGAAAACACAAATATGTTAATTCTATTTGGTGAAGGGGCTCCAGCTGACTTATCAGAATTTTGTTTTACAATTAATAATAAAGAATTGACTGGAACCATCATCAAGAATGGTAAGGTAATTATCGGGGAAGAAAAGTATACCATCACAGCAGTCGGAAAAGTTGTTGAAAAAAATTTATCAAGTCTAGGTCACATTACACTTTCCTTCGATGGGAGTGAAGAGGCTTCATTACCTGGCACATTGCATGTAAAAGGAGTCAATAGTCCGCATTTAGAAATTGGATCAATAATTCAAATAGACTGTTAGTAGAAACAATACTTTTACCGAGATTTGAACTAAAAACCTACAGGTCGAAAATAGACCTGTAGGTTTTTAGTTTTTTTATAGAAGTTAAATAACTTATTTCCCAAATTTTCTGATAATTTGTTATAATAAGAAAACTAAGCACGAGGAGTTGGAAATATGACAGCACAAAAAATGACAGCACAGGAAATTATTGCATTTATCGGGAACGCAGAAAAGAAAACATCAGTCAAGGTAACTTATCAAGGCCAATTGGCAGTTCCACTACCAGAATCTGTTTTACAATTAGGTAATGTTTTATTTGGTGATTGGAAAGATGTTGAACCGTTACTAGCTGGCTTAACAGAGAACAAAGATTACGTTCTAGAGCAAGATGGTCGTAATTCTGCGGTTCCTTTACTAGATAAACGAGCTATCAATGCACGGATTGAACCAGGGGCGATTATTCGTGACCAAGTTACGATTGATGACAATGCCGTTATCATGATGGGTGCAATTATAAATATTGGTGCAGAGATTGGTGCAGGAACGATGATTGACATGGGTGCCATTCTTGGAGGAAGAGCATCTGTTGGGAAAAATAGTCATATCGGTGCTGGTGCTGTCTTAGCAGGCGTTATTGAACCGGCCTCGGCAGAACCTGTTCGAGTTGGTGATAACGTTTTAGTAGGTGCAAACGCTGTTATCATCGAGGGTGTGCAAATTGGTGACGGTTCAGTCGTTGCTGCGGGAGCTATTGTTACCCAAAATGTACCAGAAAACGTTGTTGTTGCTGGTGTCCCAGCGCGAATCATCAAAGAAATTGATGCCCAAACCCAACAAAAAACAGCACTAGAAGAGGCACTCCGTTTAATCTAAGAAAGAGAAGTACGATATGATAGATTTGCTAGCAACGAGACGACACTTACATCAGATTCCAGAAATTGGGCTAAAGGAAGTTAAAACTCAGGCATTTTTACTGAACATTATTAAGGAAATTAGTGATAATAAGCCATTTATTACGATTAAAACCTGGCAGACCGGAATTTTAGTCTATTTGTGTGGCTACGATCCTGAAAAGACAGTTGCTTGGCGGACTGACATAGATGGCCTTCCTGTAAAAGAAGAGACGGGGTTAGAGTTTTCTAGCCAACATGAAGGCAATATGCATGCCTGTGGACATGATGTCCATATGACAGTAGCCTTAGGCTTACTTGAACGCTTATCCAAATATAAACCCAAAAATAATATGCTTTTCATCTTTCAACCGGCTGAAGAAAATGAGGCTGGAGGGATGCTTATGTATCAAGATGGTGCCTTAAACGAGTGGATTCCTGATGAATGCTATGCACTCCATGTTAGACCAGATCTTAAAGTTGGGCAAATTGCGACTAATACATCTACTTTATTTGCGGGAACCTGTGAAGTAAAAATTGCCTTTCTTGGAAAAGGGGGGCATGCAGCATTTCCTCATCATTCCAATGATGCCTTAATCGCTGCCGCATATTTCCTGACACAAGTTCAAACCATAGTTAGTCGCAACGTTGACCCAATCGAAGGCGCTGTAGTGACCTTTGGATCAATGCATGCAGGAACGACCAACAATATTATCTCTGAACGGGCGGACTTACATGGGACAATCCGTACCTTAACGCAAGAGATGAGTATATTAACACAAAAACGAATTCAGACCATAGCAGAAGGCGTTGCAGCCAGCTTTAATTTGGAAGTTCAGATTGAATTAAAACAAGGAGGTTATCTCCCAGTTGAAAACAATCCGGAGTTAGCTAAGAACTTGATGGCATTTTTCAAAAAACGTGAATCTGTAGACTTAATTGAATGTTTACCAGCGATGACTGGTGAAGATTTTGGCTTCTTACTGAGCAAAATTCCAGGAGTGATGTTCTGGCTCGGTGTTGAAACCCCTTTTCCACTGCACCATGCTAAGATGAGTCCAAACGAAGAGGCCCTTACTTTTGCGGTCAAAGAAGTAGGTGCATTTCTAGATAACTTAATTAATGGATAATGAAAAAAACTACCTAGTTATATCAAACTAGGTAGTTTTTTATATTATTTTTTAAAAAAATGACAAGGTCAAGTTCTAAATTTTTACATCAAAACTTGGTTTGAAAGTCGCCTGTCTCTTTACTATAATAATTTTTAGTTTGTGACTTCGTTTGCTGATGGAGTCAAAATAAATAAAGAGAGGTAACAATGGAAAAAATTAAAAATGCAATTACTTTCGTCACTTTCATAGTATTGTGGACGCTTTTAATAATGCTCAATGTCTTTGTTTTTGGGACAAAAGGAAGTCTAGCTGTTTATGGTATAGTCTTAATGGTTTATCTTTCTGTTAAGATGGGTCTATCATTTCTCTATCGTCCTTATAAAGGACAAGCTGGTCAGTATCATGTGGCGGCAATTATCCCTTCCTATAATGAAGATGGACAATCTTTACTTGAAACACTGAAAAGTGTTGAGGCGCAAAATTACCCAATCAGAGAAATTTATGTGATTGATGATGGAAGTGCGGATATATCAGGAATAAGTAAGATTGAAGACTATGTAAATAGTAACAATAAAGCTGATAAAATTATCGTTAAGCGACTGGAACAAAATGTTGGGAAGCGTCATGCTCAGTCTTGGGCTTTTGAACGATCAAAAGCAGATGTTTTCTTAACAGTTGACTCAGATACCTATATCTATCCAAATGCCTTAGAAGAGCTATTAAAGACCTTCAATGATAATCGAGTTTATGCAGCAACTGGGCATCTAAACGCTCGTAATCGAGATATTAACCTATTAACACGTTTAACAGATATCCGTTATGACAATGCCTTTGGTGTCGAGCGTGCGGCTCAATCTGTGACAGGGAATATCTTAGTTTGTTCGGGGCCTTTAAGTATTTATCGTCGCCAAGTTGTTGTTCCTAACATCAAACGTTATACCAGTCAAACTTTCTTAGGTGTTCCGGTGAGCATTGGTGATGACAGGTGCCTAACCAATTATGCAACTGACTTAGGGAAGACCGTTTATCAATCAACTGCTCGTTGCGATACAGATGTTCCTCATCAGTTCAAAACATACCTAAAACAACAGAATCGTTGGAATAAATCTTTCTTTAGAGAATCATTAATCTCAGTTAAAAAACTATTATCTTGTCCACTGGTCGCAGTTTGGACAACTGTTGAAGTATCAATGTTTATCATGTTGATCTATTCAATCTGTAATTTAGTGATTGGTGAAGTACAAGCTTTTTCATGGCAAAAATTACTAGCCTTTCTACTAATCATTTTTATTGTCGCCCTGTGCCGAAACGTTCATTACATGGTTAAGCACCCTCTTGCATTTCTATTATCACCTTTTTATGGCTTGCTTCACCTTTTTGTCTTGCAGCCACTTAAGCTCTATTCACTATTAACCATTAGAAATGCTGACTGGGGAACTCGAAAAAAAGAATCTCTTACTTAATTATTCGTAGAAAGGAAAAAAAGAATTGAAAATTACTGTTGCCGGTTCCGGATATGTTGGTTTATCCTTAGGTGTCTTACTTGCACAAACTAATCCCGTAACCATCGTTGATATTGTTGAAGAAAAAGTAAAATTAATTAATCAAAGAAAATCACCAATTCAAGATAAGGAAATCGAAAGTTATTTAGCTGAAAAGCCTTTATCTCTCACCGCTACCTTAGATGGTGATTCGGCTTATAGCCAAGCAGATTTAATTATTGTTGCCACACCAACAAATTACAATAGTGATATTGATTTCTTTGATACAAAACATGTTGAAGCCGTTATTTCACAGGCATTAAAAGTCAATGATAAAGCAATTATTGTTATTAAATCAACCATCCCGATGGGCTTTATCAAACAAGTCAGAGAACAATTTAAGACAGATAGAATTATTTTTAGTCCAGAATTTTTAAGAGAATCAAAAGCTTTACATGATAATTTACATCCCAGTCGAATTATTGTTTCTTATGAGAAAGAGGATTCAGCTGCGACAATAGAAGCTGCTAGAGAATTTGGAAAGCTTCTCAAAGAAGCTGCCTTAACTAAGGAAGTCCCACTTCTTTTTATGGGAACTGATGAGGCCGAGGCGGTTAAGCTATTTGCCAATACTTATTTAGCTATGCGAGTTTCTTACTTCAATGAATTAGATACCTATGCTGAGGCAAAAGGCTTGGATGTACAACGTGTTATTGAAGGTATCTGTCGCGATAGACGAATTGGTGAACATTATAATAATCCATCATTTGGTTACGGTGGCTATTGCTTACCAAAAGATACTAAGCAGTTATTAGCTAATTACAAAGATACACCGCAAGCTTTAATATCTGCCATCGTTGCTTCAAATCAAAAACGTAAGGAGTTTATTGCCGAGCGGATTAAGGAACTGCTAAAGGATCGAGATGAAAATGACAAGCAACCAACTGTTGGGGTTCATCGTTTAATTATGAAAAGTAACTCAGATAACTTTAGAGAAAGTGCTATCAAAGACGTGATGGATTTATTAAGTTCTTATCAAATCCGAGTGCTAATTTATGAACCAATGTTGGAAGAGGAACTAGACTATGAGGTCACTAAAAATTTAGATAGCTTTAAAAAAGAATCTACAATCATTGTTTCTAATCGCTTTGATCGTTCATTAGCTGATGTTGGCCATAAAGTATATACGCGAGATATTTTCGGAATTGATTAATTTTTTGTAAAAAAATAGGACACCTATGAGGGAGGTGTCCTGGAGATTTATGAAAAGGGTAGGTCAGATTACTCTTTCTACCCCACGGTCTGGGTAAACCGTTGTTTAGGATATAACTATGATAATACACTTAGCTTAAAATTTCCTTAACTGACAGAAATTCTTGTAGTTCTTGTTCTTTAAGTCGTTTTAACAAAATAAAAGTTGAAGGGATTAAGATTAGGACGCTGCCAATCCAAGCTGCAGGATTGGCTGAGGCAATACCAGCAAAGCCAAAATAAATTAAACCAATAATAGCTACACCAGCTCTCATCACCAATTCCATAATTCCAGCAACCGTTGGTACAAATCCGTAACCCAAGCCTTGAATAAAGCTGCGTAGAATAAAGAGAATTGCTAAGAGCCAGTAGAAAGACCCATTAATCAGATAGTAAAGTAATGCTAAATGGAAAACTTCTGGGTCTGCATCAGCGATAAATAAAGAAGAAAAGAAATGGTGGCATGAAATGAGAAGGATGGCGAAAAAGACTGCCCATCCTATTCCCAGGATAAGGGAACTCTTGAGTCCCTCAAAGATACGCTTAAATTCTTTTGCACCAAAGTTCTGTGCAGTGAAAGTTGAAACGGCCAAACCTAAATTAATCATTGGTAACATGGCTAATTGGTCAGTTTTGCTAGCAATGGCTTGCGCTGCGATAGCCTGAGTTCCTAGCTTATTGATTGTGACTTGTAAGGTGATGGCACCAATAGCAATAATACTGGCTTGAAAGCCCATTGGAATTGCTAGTCGTCCGTGTTGGTTAAGATTATCTTTATCAATGACCAAGTCTGCTCGGGTCAATCTGAAAAAGGGAATATTTTTGTGGATATAATAGAATAGGTAAGCAACTGAAAAAGCTTGCGCTGTAATGGTTGCAATACCAGCTCCTAAAACGCCCATCTTAAAACCTAATATAAAAAGAAATTCCAAAAAGATGTTAAGGATACTAGCCAAGATTAAGGCAACTAATGGTGTTCGAGAGTTACCTAGACTTCTTATTGCATTTGATAAGTAATTAAATAAAATAGTGAAGATTAATCCCGAAAACATGGCAAGAAGAAATTGATAGGAATTATCAATTAAGTTTTCTGGGGTTTGCATTAAATAGAGTAGTGGTTTTAAGAAAACTACAGAAATGACTGTAAGGATAAAACTGACTAATACAGAGTAAAATAGTCCGTGAACATAACTAGTTTTGACTCCAATAAAATCTTGGGCACCAAATCGCTGTGAGGTGACAATAGTCAGCCCAGAAGTCAGCCCCATCGCAAAACCGACTACCAGAAACATAATACTTCCTGTCGCTCCAACAGCTGCGAAGGCATCTTGTCCTAAAGTATGACCAACGATAATACTATCTGCGAAATTATAAGCAAGTTGAAAAAAACTACCTATTAGTAAAGGTAGGGTAAAAATCAAGATAACTTTTAAAGGGTTACCTTTTGTTAAATTTTGCATCCTAAACTCCATAAAAAAATTGTAAATTCTTTTATATTTTAACTTTTGTCATAACAAATAGCAATAACTATCCAAAAAAGGCAAATGACATTTTTTGTGGTAAACTTATCATATGGAAAAAAAGGAATTAAGAACACAAGTAATTTCATCTATGAAAAAGATGGATAAAAAAGAAAAAAGTCAAAAAGACTTGCAGTTACTAGAATTAGTTTGTGATTCACAAGCATACAAAGATGCCAAAATTGTTGCGACTTATCTAGGCATGCCTCATGAATACAAAACAACCCTTTTCATCAAGCGTGCATTGGCTGATGGTAAAATAATTGTCGTCCCTAAAACATACGGGAAAGGTCGAATGATTTTTGTACACTATAATCCAAAAGACTTACAAAGAACGTCTTATGGATTGATGGAGCCAATAAGCGAAGAGGAAGTGACAAAAGATCAAATTGATCTGATTCATGTGCCAGGAGTTGCTTTTACTGAAGAAGGATTCCGGATTGGCTATGGTGGCGGTTATTATGATCGTTATCTAAGTTATTACCAGGGTCATACTTTTTCGACCATTTATCAGTGTCAAAAAGCTCAATTTCAACCTGCCACACATGATGTTGCAGTGGAAGTGGTTTATGCCTTATGATATATGATTTGCGAAAGAATCCAGTTACATTAACATTATTAATTCTGACCGCACTGGTTTTTTTAGCCATGCAAGTATTTTATGGTCAGTTTGCTAGATCAGTTCAGGCTATTTACCAATTTGGTGGCATGTATGGAGTTGCTGTAAAAGCCCTACCTTCTCAGTTATGGCGTCTAGTTAGTGCCATCTTTGTTCATATTGGTTGGGAACATTTTTTACTCAATGGGCTAACATTGGTATTTGTTGGTCAGTTATCTGAGAAACTGTGGGGAGCACGTCATTTTCTGCTCTTGTATCTCTTATCTGGTATTATGGGTAACCTATTTGTTTTAGCTTTTACACCTTCAACCGTAGCTGCAGGTGCATCAACGTCCTTATTTGGACTATTTGCGGCCATAACTGTTTTGGGTTATTTTAGTCAAAATTTATCATTAAAAGCTTTATCTAAGTCTTACCAGTCACTAATTTTTGTCAACTTACTGATGAATATTTTTATGCCTAATGTTAGTATTGCAGGACATATTGGTGGGATTGTCGGTGGTGCTTTAGCAGCACTTTTCTTGCCTAGCCAAGCACCAGAAAATCAATTTGAGAGACAATATCGATTAGCATCGCTAGCTCTATATGTCTTTCTTGTAGTCGCAATCCTAACTTATACTTATCTAACATAAAAAAAGTGCCCCTAGGCACTTTTTATTTTGTTTCTGTTTTTCCTTCCAATTCTTTACCTAATTGGATAATGTATTTTTTCAAATCATCTTTAACTTGCTCATGTTTCAAAGCATAGTCGATAGAAGTTTTCATAAAGCCGAATTTATCACCAACATCATAACGATTCCCAGTGAATTCACGAGCAAAGACGCGTTGCGTTTTGTTCAATGTATCAATAGCATCAGTCAATTGGATTTCGTTACCTGCACCTGGTGCCTGATTTTCTAAGATTTCAAAAATTTCAGGGGTAAGGAGATAGCGTCCAATGATAGCTAAATCACTAGGAGCATCTTCAGGTTTTGGTTTTTCTACGAAAGTTGAAACGCTGTACAAACCATGGTGAGCTTTACCGTGCGGAGCGATTACCCCGTAAGAAGAAACATCTTCATGAGGAACCTTCATAACGGCAATTGTTGACGCATGGGTTGTCTCGAAGTCGTTCATTAATTGTCTTGTTAGGGGAATTACTGAGTTGTCAGTGATATCCATAAGATCGTCACCAAGCATAACGATGAATGGTTCATTTCCAACAAAAGCTTTCGCTTGTAAGACGGCATCACCCAAGCCTCTTGGATGACTTTGTCTGATAAAATGCAAATTGATTGAAGTTGTTTCATCAACTAATTTGAGGAGTTCAGTTTTCCCTTTTTGTTTTAGGTTATACTCTAATTCAAAGTTGGAATCAAAGTGGTCTTCGATGGAACGCTTTGCTTTACCAGTAACAATCAGGATTTCTTCAATCCCAGATTTTAATGCTTCTTCAACAATAAATTGAATTGTTGGTTTGTCAACGATAGGCAACATTTCCTTGGCTAGTGCTTTTGTGGCTGGTAAAAATCTTGTTCCAAGTCCTGCGGCAGGAATAATTGCTTTTCTTACTTTAGTCATTTGTGCCTCCAGTATTACTTATTAGTGCCATTCGTTTTCAGAACGGAATTCATTTGACATCATTTCAAGAATGCTTGCTTTAACTTCAGCACCTTCATAGATAACTCGGTAGATAGCACTTGTAATAGGCATATAGACACCAAGTTCTTGTGCAATTTCATATGCAACTTTAGTTGTTGAAATTCCTTCGATGACCATTCCCATGTTACGTTCAATATCCTCCAGTTTTTCGCCACGACCAAGCGCATCACCAGCACGCCAGTTTCGTGAATGAACAGAAGTACCAGTAACAATTAAGTCACCTACACCAGATAAACCACTGTAAGTTAATGGATTAGCACCAAGTTTAACCCCAAGACGAGTAATTTCAGCTAAACCACGAGTAATGACAGCAGCTTTGGCATTATCACCATAGCCTAAACCGTGAAGGGCACCAGCACCAACAGCTATGATGTTTTTAAGAGCACCAGCTGTTTCAACTCCGATTACATCAGAATTGGTATAAAGACGGAAATAACGGTTACTAAACAAACTTTGGACATATTTAGCAGAATCCAAATCTTTTGATGCTGCAGTAATCAAGGTAATATCACGAACAATTGTTTCTTCCGCATGACTAGGACCTGATACAACGACAATGTCACTGCGTAGCTCGGTAGGAATTTCTTCAGAGATAACAGTTGATAGTCTTTCGTGGGTTCCTGGTTCAAGACCTTTAGAAGCATGCATGATAGTTACTTTATGGTCCAGAACTTCAGCAACTTGTTTGGCAACTAATCGAGTAACTTTTGTTGGCACTACAAAAAGAATTGCATCTACCTCAGCTAAAGCTTCTTTCAAGTTAGTAGTCGCAGTAATGCGTTCATCTAAAACGATATCATTGAAATAACGTGTATTTGTATGCTCTGTATTGATTTCAGTAATTTGTTGCTCTGAGTCTCCCCAAAGGATAACTTGGTGTCCATTATCAATTAAGACTTGAGACAAAGCAGTCCCCCAAGAACCGGGACCTAAAATTGCAACTTTTTGTTTATTCATTCTTTTTCTCCTCGTAATTTAGAGTTAGTCAATTTTATTATAACACAGATGCTTTTATTCATCTAATAGAAAAGGCATACATGGGCTCAAAAATGTAATCATTTTCATAAAAAAGATTAAAATTTTTGAAAAAAATAAGCTATTTTCATTGACAATAGTTCCCAAGAGAACTAAAATAGTCACCATGAGAACTAAGGAGGAAAAATATGTCACGTATTATTGCTGATCTTCGTGATTTGACTCATCAAATTGAACAAATCACTGAAGAAATTGCGCAAGCTTACCATATTGACCAGTTAGCTGGGCCTCAAGGCCATGTACTTGTTTTCTTGGAAAGAAATCAGGACCGAGAAATCTTTGTTAAAGATATTGAAAAAACATTAAATATCTCAAAATCAGTTTCCAGTAATTTAGTTAAACGCATGGAAAAAAATGGTTTTATTGAAGTAGTTCCTTCAATAGCAGATAAACGTTTTAAACAAGTCGTATTAACAGAGGTTGGAAAAGAAAAGATTCCTTTGTTGCATGAATGCCGGAAGGCTATCGAAAATTATTTTTTCAAGGAAATATCAAAAGATGACTTTATGACAGTCAAGCATGTCATAGACCAGCTAAAACTAAATATTGCTGAATACAAAGGAGAGAAAAATGCTTAAAAATGCCATCATGCGTTATAAATGGTATGCCCTAGGTTCTGTCTTAATGATCATAGCAGTTGTAGCAAGTGCATTGTTACAACCTCATTATCTGAAAGATGTGCTAAGTGCAGTCATGAAAAATGACACAGATAAAATTACAGAAGTTGGACAGATATTATTGATTATTGCAGGAGTTGGTTTAATTGCCGGTACTGTCAATACCATTTTAGCAGCTAAGATAGCTCAAGGTGTATCAGCTGATATCCGTGAGAAGGTATTTAGAAAAATCCAAAGTTTTTCATATGCTAATGTTGAGGAATTTAATGCTGGTAATTTAGTTGTTCGTATGACCAACGATGTTAACCAAATCCAAAACTTGGTGATGATGATTTTCCAAGTCTTGCTCCGTTTACCGATTTTATTTATAGGTGCCTTTATTATGGCGGTTAACACTTTACCAAAACTATGGTGGGTTATTATCCTGATGGTTGTATTAATTGCTATTATTATGGCCCTTGTTATGAGTCAAATGGGCCCACGTTTTGGGAAGTTCCAAACCTTGATGGATAAAATTAATCGTATTGCTAAAGAGAATCTACGTGGTGTTCGTGTCGTTAAATCGTTCGTTCAAGAAAGAGAACAATATGCTAAATTCAAAGAGACATCAAATGAACTATTAGATCTTAATATGTTTATTGGGTACGGTTTTTCAATGATGCAACCAGCTTTAATGCTAGTTTCGTATTTAGCTGTTTTTGTATCACTCTTATTAGTTTCCAAGATGGTAAAAACAGATCCAACAGTTATAGGTAGTATTGCTTCCTTCATGACTTATATGATGCAAATCATGTTTTCAATTATTATGGTTGGATTCATGGGGATGCAAGCTAGTCGTGCTTTTATTTCAATTGGTCGTCTGAAAGAAGTTTTAGAGACAGAACCTGCAATGACTTTTGCTACTGAAGAAGTTGAAGATTTAAATGGCGATATTGTTTTTGATCATGTATCTTTCTCATATCCAAATGAAGAAGATGCTATGTTAAAAGATATTTCCTTCTCTATTAAATCTGGGCAAATGGTTGGTGTCGTTGGCGCAACAGGTGCCGGAAAATCAACCTTGGCTCAATTAATTCCTCGTTTATTTGACCCACAAGAGGGTACAATCACAATTGGTGGTAAAGATTTAAAAACACTCAGCCAACAAACACTCCGCGAAACAGTTTCAATTGTTTTGCAAAAAGCTATTCTCTTTTCGGGGACTATTGCAGATAACCTTCGCCAAGGAAATTTAACAGCTGATTTACAAGCTATGGAAAGTGCTGCTAGAATCGCGCAAGCTCAAGAATTTATTGACCGAATGGATTTAGCCTACGAAAGTGAAGTTGAAGAACGTGGAAATAATTTCTCTGGTGGTCAGAAACAACGGATGTCCATTGCTCGTGGGGTTATCAGTAATCCCAAGGTCTTAGTCTTGGACGATTCAACGTCAGCCTTAGATGCTAAGTCAGAGAAACTAGTCCAAGAAGCTTTAAACAAGGACTTGAAAGATACAACAACAATTATCATTGCACAAAAGATTTCGTCAGTGGTTAAAGCCGATACTATCTTAGTTTTAGATGAAGGTAAGTTAATTGGTCAAGGAACCCATGCTGAATTAGTAGCAAATAATGCAGTATACCGTGAAATTTATGATACACAGAAAGGTAAGGAGGAAGACTAATGAAAACAGCACGCTTTTTCTGGTTTTATTTTAAACGTTTTAAATTATCATTTTTCTTTATCTTTGTAGCTATTATTTTAGCCACTTACCTACAAGTTAAAGCACCTGTTTTCTTAGGGGAATCCCTAACTGAAATGGGTAAAATTGGTCAAAAATACTATATGGCAAAAATGGCTGGGCAAACTGGTTTTAAACCAGATATGTCAGATTTTATGGCTGTAATGTGGAAATTGCTTTTAGCTTATATCTTTACAGCTCTTGCTAACCTTGTTTATAGTTTACTCTTTACAAGAATCGTTGCTCACTCAACGAACCGTATGAGAAAAGGGTTATTTGGGAAATTGGAACGTCTTACAGTTGCTTTCTTTGATCAACATAAAGATGGTGATATCTTATCTCGTTTCACTAGTGACCTTGATAATATTCAAAACTCACTTAATCAATCTTTGGTACAGGTTGTAACTAACGTTGCTTTGTATATTGGTTTAGTATGGATGATGTTTAGACAGGACACACGTCTTGCTTGGTTAACTGTTGCCTCAACACCTGTCGCTTTGATTTTCTTAGTTATCATTATCCGTTTAGCTCGCAAATACACTAATATTCAACAAAAAGAAGTCTCAGCATTAAATGCCTACATGGATGAAAAAATTTCTGGTCAAAAAGCTATTATTGTCCAAGGTGTTCAGGCAAAAACGATTAATGGTTTCTTAGAGCATAATGAAAAAGTTCGTCAAGCAACCTTTAGAGGGCGCCTCTTCTCAGGACTACTCTTCCCTGTTATGAACGGGATGAGCCTCGTAAACACAGCCATTGTTATCTTCCTTGGTTCGAAAATTGTCCTAGACGATAAGTCAATTTCAATGGCAGCTGGTTTAGGTTTGGTCGTGATGTTTGTTCAGTATTCACAACAGTACTATCAACCAATCATGCAAATTGCAGCTTCATGGGGGGAGTTACAGTTAGCCTTTACTGGAGCTAGCCGCATACAGGAAATGTTCGATGAAAAAGAAGAAGTCCGTCCAGAGAATGGACCTGTCTTTTCAGAATTAAAAGAAGGCGTTGAAATAAAAAATGTTGATTTCGCCTACTTACCAAATAAAAAAGTTTTATCGAACGTTTCAATTTCTGCGTCAAAAGGTAAAATGGTAGCCGTAGTTGGGCCAACTGGCTCTGGTAAAACAACTATTATGAACCTTATTAACCGTTTCTATGATGTTGATGCTGGCTCAATTACTTTTGATGGTATTGATATTCGTGACTATGATCTGGATAGCCTTCGTAAAAATGTCGGAATTGTATTACAAGAATCAGTCCTTTTCTCAGGTACAATTACAGATAATATCCGATTTGGAGATGATTCCATTAGTCAAGAAATGGTTGAAACAGCTGCGCGTGCAACCCATATTCATGACTTTATCATGTCTTTACCGGAAGGTTACAATACACTAGTAACAGATGATGAAAACATCTTCTCAACAGGTCAAAAGCAATTAATTTCAATTGCCCGGACCCTGTTAACAGATCCACAGGTTCTCATCTTAGATGAAGCAACGTCAAACGTTGATACTGTTACAGAAAGTAAGATTCAGAAAGCTATGGAAGCTATTGTCGCAGGTCGAACAAGCTTTGTTATCGCCCACAGACTAAAAACGATATTAAATGCTGATGAGATTATTGTCTTAAAAGACGGTGAAGTCATCGAGCAAGGAAATCATCACGAGCTCCTCAGACAAAAAGGATTCTACTCAGAACTCTACCACAACCAGTTTGTGTTTGAGTAAAAAAAGACTCGATTTTAAAATCGAGTCTTTTTTTTTAAGTTCAAATAATTAGCTTTCAGAAGCACCAGAATTTGCATCTGCTTCAGCAACAACAGCTGCAGCATCTCCGGTGTCTGAAGCACCTGAGCTAGCATCGGCATGAGCGTGTGCAGCTGCAGGCATTGCACTTGCTTTACCACCGGCTAAATGTTGGCCTGTTTCTTTTAAGTACCAGTCTAACCATGGTTTAAAGTTGAAGACAATTTCATTAATACCAGCATAAGATCCATCAGGATAGTACATTGCTTGGTAGTTGTGTGTATTAATGATTTCTGCTGGGGAACCAGGTACAATTGTCCGAACATACTCTTGGTTACCGTTACGAAGTGTCCCAATAACCCATTCAACATTCTTCATACGTTTTGGAGGAAGACTTCCGTGAACAGTCGACATACGGTTCCCAACTTGTGCAGGCACACGTTTAGCATACATTGTTTCTGGGTCTTGGTGGGCATTGTTGTAATAGAGGAATTGATTATTGTCATCAGCGAAGGTTAGCTCGAATGGCATAGCTTTCAAGAACATATTGATTTGATCAACTGTCAAGAGACCATTATCAAGTTTGACATAAGTGTCCCCTTCAACTGCATTGACAACTTTAGAAGCTTTTTCTAACCAATCTGGATCATCTGGATCGATTTCAGTAATCGTAGTAGCAATTGGTTTACTAGCATCTAAATCTTCAGGCATAATTGCTTTAGGTTTTTTTAAAGCAGAAACGACACCAACATATTTGATGAAGTTATCTAAACAAGATTCTAAGAATTTCACAGTTCCCTCGTTAATGATGTTTCCTTTGTCGTCAAAAGCTTCTTTAGCTTTACCCAGTAAGAATTCATTTCCTGGTAATGTGTAAGCATTGACACCTGGAGCATCCAGAATTTTACGTAAATGTACCTGAGCGCGTGATGTTCCTTGGTCATAGTAAGAAGCTCCCACAATCATAACGGGCTTATTTTCAAGTGGATGAAGACTGAAAGACATCAATTCTAAAGCACTCTTCAAAGCAGGTGTAATGGTGTGATTATGTTCAGGAGTGGCAATGATTACACCATCAGCACGAGTGATTTTGTTGTACATATATTGCACCGCAAATTCATTTGACTGATTTGTGTCATCTTGGTTGAACATAGGAATATCTTTGATTTCTAATAGTTCAAGATCAAATTTTGTTTTAAACTGACGTCTAATAAATTCAAGTAAGATACGGTTATATGATTGTTCAGCGTTTGAGCCGACGATACCTACAAATTTCATATTTGACTTCCTCTTTTCTTATAAACTTTCCCAGTCAAAGTTCTCAGCATTTTTTTTCAAAAGATCTTGAGCATTAGACAACTTACCGGTAATTTTTACAAAAATACGAAAATCATCAAAGATGGCATCTAATTTTTGAATAGTTTCTAGGTCAAATAAATTACCATCATTATCGAATGCTTGAAGGGAATGAGATAGTAAGAATTCATCTGGCATAACAGTTGCTTTTAATTCTGGTGCATTTAGGATTTGACGTAATTGTAGTTGTGCACGAGAAGAACCGAGAGTTCCATATGAAGCACCAGTAATCATGACTGGTTTTTTCAACAGTGGATAAATTCCATAGGATAACCAGGCTAGTGCATTCATCAGTACGGCAGGAATAGAGTGGTCATATTCAGGTGTACCGATAATGACACCATCAGCAGCCTCAATTTTTGATGCGATTTCTTTTACTATTTCAGGGACAACCTTGTTAGCAGGCTTGTTAAAGACTGGTATATCCTTGATTTCAATTATTTCAATATCACACTTATCCGCAAAATGATTAACCATATATTGGAGAAGCTTACGATTAGTGGAATTTTTTGAATTAGTTCCGACGATACTAATCAGTTTCATAGTATTTCCTCTTTTCTAATAACCAAGAGATTTTCTCTTAATTTGATATAATGGTAAAAAATTAAGAAAAAGGATTATCATGAAAAAAATAATATATATTACGGTTGGTTTAATAAGTTTCGTATTGGGAATTATTGGGATACCGTTACCAATTTTACCCACAACACCCCTTTTGTTACTTGCAGGATTTTGTTTCTCCAGAAGTTCAGATCGTTTTAACAGTTGGTTGGTCAACACAAAAGTTTATAAATACTACGTCGGTGACTATTTAGAAACGCGGACAATTGCTAGGGACCGCAAAAAGAAAATATGTATCCAAGTTTGGATATTAATGGGAATATCTATTATTTTTGCTCCGTTCGTATGGATGAAGATTTTGTTCTTTGGCATGACAGCAATCATGTCAGTTGTCCTATTTAAGTTCGTACCTGGAAATTAGTCATAATTTATCTCAACTCTGGTTGGGATTTTTTCTTTATGAGAATAGCAAAGCTGTCATCATTTTTTGCTATTCTTTTTCGAATAAATTATAATAGAGACATTGTTAAAAATGAAAAGGAAAAGGTCCCCTTTTAAAGGTGACTTGGTAGTATTAAAATGAAAAATCGTGGATTTGAATTAGTTAGTGCATATACAGATGAGAATTTATTACCAAAACGTGAAACAACACATGCTGCTGGTTATGATTTGAAAGTAGCAGAGCCTGTTACTATTAAACCAGGTGAGATTAAATTGGTCCCAACTGGTGTCAAAGCCTATATGCAAGCTGGCGAAGTACTCTTTTTGTTTGACCGCTCATCAAATCCTCGCAAAAAAGGACTAGTATTGATTAATTCTGTGGGTGTAATTGATGGTGATTACTACGGAAATCCGGACAATGAGGGGCACATCTTCGCTCAGATGAAGAACATCAGCGACCAATCAGTTGTTCTTGAACCTCTAGAACGCATTGTCCAAGCTGTTTTTGTACCGTTTTTACTTGTTGATGGCGATCAAGCTGATGGCGTCCGTACAGGTGGATTTGGGTCAACAGGTCGTTAAGTTGTATCAGCGCAGCAATTCTTAAAAAGGAAAGGCCTAAAGATGGCAAAGAAAAAGGCAACATTTGTCTGTCAGGAGTGTGGTTATCAGTCGCCTAAGTATTTGGGTCGCTGCCCTAACTGCTCGTCTTGGTCGTCATTTGTTGAAGAAGTTGAAGTTAAGGAAGTCAAGAATGCGCGTGTTAGCATGTCTGGAGAGAAATCGAAACCGATTAAACTGAAAGATGTGGATAATATACACTATGCTCGCACTCAGACTGATATGGATGAGTTTAATCGTGTGCTTGGTGGTGGTGTTGTTCCTGGGAGCATGATTCTAATTGGTGGTGATCCTGGGATAGGGAAGTCAACTTTGCTTTTACAGGTATCGACCCAGTTAGCGAACAAGGGGACGGTTCTCTATGTTTCTGGTGAGGAATCGGCAGAGCAAATTAAACTCCGTAGTGAACGTCTTGGTGACATTGATAATGAATTCTATCTTTATGCTGAGACTAATATGGAAAATGTCCGTGTAGAGGTGGAACGGATTCAGCCTGATTTTTTAATTATTGACTCGATTCAAACGATGATGAGTCCAGAAATTTCTGGTATCCAAGGTTCTGTTAGTCAGGTAAGAGAAGTGACTGCTGAATTGATGCAATTAGCCAAAACTAATAACATTGCCACCTTTATTGTTGGTCATGTAACTAAGGAAGGGACTTTGGCAGGTCCACGGATGCTAGAACATATGGTGGATACGGTTCTCTATTTTGAAGGAGAAAGGCATCATACCTTCAGGATCCTAAGAGCTGTCAAAAATCGTTTTGGGTCGACTAATGAAATTGGTATCTTTGAGATGCAATCGGCTGGTTTAGTAGAAGTGCTTAATCCTAGCCAAGTATTCTTAGAAGAACGTTTGGATGGAGCTACTGGTTCTGCCATTGTCGTCACAATGGAAGGTAGTCGGCCAATTCTTGCAGAGGTGCAATCACTTGTAACACCAACCGTATTTGGTAATGCCAGACGGACGACAACGGGTTTGGATTTTAACAGGGTCAGTTTGATTATGGCTGTTTTGGAAAAACGCTGTGGACTTCTCCTGCAAAATCAGGACGCCTATCTCAAGTCTGCTGGGGGAGTCAAGCTTGATGAACCAGCTATTGACCTTTCTGTAGCGGTAGCCATTGCGTCCAGCTATAAGGAAAAGCCGACTAATCCTCAAGAAGCTTTCTTAGGTGAGATAGGTTTGACGGGAGAGATTCGTCGAGTGACGCGAATTGAACAGCGGATAAATGAGGCAGCCAAATTAGGCTTTACGAAGGTTTATGCGCCTAAGAACTCTTTACAAGGGATTAAAATTCCTAGTGGTATTGAAGTTATTGGGGTAGCAACAGTAGGACAAGTCCTAAATGCTGTATTTTCGAAATAAATAGACCATCTCTTGGGATGGTTCTTATTTTCCGAACATTGTAAAGTTTACAGTTTGGACAACTGATTTTTTATAAAAATCGTGATAAACTAAAAGAAATCTGATAGTCAAACCACTTAGGTGCAACAATTAGGAGGAATTATGTCATACTTTGAACAATTTTTGAAAGCCAATCAAGCTTATGTGGAACTTCATGGGACTACACATTTGCCAAATAGTCCAAAAATGCGGGTAGCAATAGTCACATGTATGGATTCTCGTCTCCACGTAGCGCAAGCACTAGGACTTGCCCTTGGGGATGCTCATATTTTAAGAAATGCCGGTGGTCGGATTACAGATGATATGATTCGTTCTTTAACAATCTCGCAACAGCAGATGGGGACCCGCGAAATTGTTGTTCTGCACCATACAGACTGTGGTGCACAGACTTTTACCAATGAAAGTTTCACTGCTCACCTTCACAAAGAGCTAGGTGTCGATGTAAGCGGTCAAGACTTCCTACCTTTTGAAAATGTGGAAGATAGCGTCCGCGAGGACATGGCTATTCTCAGAAAATCACCATTAATTCCTGAAGATGTTGTGATCAATGGCGCGGTCTATGATGTTGACAGTGGCCGAATGACGCAAGTAATGGAATAATTCATAACCTTTTGCAGAGCTGAATTCAGCTCTTTTTTTATTTTTAAAGATTACTGAAAATATTAGACAAAGAATAAGGAAAGCGTTATAATAATTGTATCAAGTCTTTCATACAAATAAGGAGAGTAAGATGGTCGACAATAGGATGAGATTTACGATTGATCAAGACATGCAGTTTCCATTAGTTGAGATTGAACTGGAACATGGGGAATCAGTATACTTACAACAAGGTAGTATGGTCTATCACACTGAAAATGTGACCCTAAATACTAAATTGAACGGTAAGGGATCTGGTTTAGGAAAATTAGTCGGAGCTATTGGTCGTTCGATGGTTTCAGGCGAGTCAATGTTTATCACACAAGCTATTTCCAATGGTGAAGGAAAGCTAGCACTTGCTCCAAATACTCCAGGACAAGTTGTTGCATTAGAATTAGGCGAAAAACAATACCGCCTAAATGATGGTGCTTTTCTAGCCTTAGATGGTTCAGCTGAGTACAAAATGGAACGCCAAAATATTGGTAAAGCGCTGTTTGGTGGTCAAGGTGGATTATTTGTAATGAGCACAGATGGACAAGGAACCTTATTAGCTAACTCATTTGGTTCAATTAAGAAAATTACCCTCGAAGGTGGTACAATGACTATTGATAATGCCCATGTAGTAGCATGGAGTAGAGAACTTGACTATGATATTCATTTAGAAAATGGCTTTATGCAGTCAATTGGAACTGGTGAAGGTGTTGTCAATACCTTTAGAGGTCACGGAGAAGTTTATATTCAAAGTTTAAACCTTGAACAATTTGCTGGTGCCCTTAAACGCTACCTACCAACAAATTCAAATTAATAAGATAAACATAGAATCAGCCTTTCTAGGCTGATTTTTTTCGCCTAAGGCTGTAAAATATGCTATAATAATAAAGATTTAAATCGTAAGATTTTATAGGAAACTAATTTGGTTGGAGCAAGCTCAAATAGCAATTTGTTGCTTGTTTTTCATGCCACAGGTTTCTTAATGTACTTTGTAATAGGAGAAGAAGAATGTCTAAACCAATTCGTGTGCGTTACGCACCAAGTCCAACTGGACTTTTACATATCGGGAATGCCCGTACAGCCCTATTTAACTACCTTTATGCTCGCCATCATGGTGGAGATTTCATCATTCGTATTGAGGACACTGACCGCAAACGCCATGTTGAAGATGGTGAACGTTCACAGCTTGAAAACTTAAAATGGTTGGGAATGGATTGGGATGAAAGTCCGGAAACACATGAAAATTACCGTCAATCTGAACGCTTAGAACTCTACCAAAAATATATTGATCAGTTATTAGCTGATGGTAAAGCTTACAAGTCATATGTAACAGAAGAAGAACTAGCTACTGAACGCGAACGCCAAGAAGCAGCTGGTGAAACGCCTCGTTACATTAATGAATTTATTGGTATGTCTGCAGACCAAAAAGCAGACTACATTGCTGAACGTGAAGCAGCTGGTATTATACCAACAGTCCGTCTTGCTGTTAATGAAGCTGGTATTTACCAATGGACTGATATGGTTAAAGGCGACATCAGCTTTGAAGGTGGCAACATCGGTGGAGACTGGGTTATCCAGAAAAAAGATGGTTACCCAACTTACAACTTTGCCGTTGTGATTGATGACCATGATATGCAGATCTCACACGTTATTCGTGGGGATGACCATATTGCTAATACACCAAAACAATTGATGATTTATGAGGCACTTGGCTGGGAAGCACCAGAATTTGGACATATGACTTTGATTATCAATTCTGAAACTGGGAAAAAACTGTCTAAACGGGATACTAACACACTTCAATTTATTGAAGACTATCGTAAAAAAGGTTACCTTCCAGAATCAGTTTTCAACTTCATAGCTTTGCTGGGATGGAATCCCGGTGGTGAAGATGAGATTTTCAGCCGCCAAGAATTAATAGACCTCTTTGACGAAACTCGTCTTAGCAAATCTCCAGCTGCCTTCGATCAGAAGAAAATGGATTGGATGAGCAACGAGTACCTTAAACATGCCGATTTCCAAACTGTTTTTGCTCTCTGTAAACCTTTCTTGGAAGAAGCAGGGCGATTAAACGAAAAAGCCGAAAAATTAGTTGAATTGTATCAACCTCAATTAAAATCTGCAGATGAAATTGTGCCACTAACAGACTTGTTCTTTGCTGATTTCCCTGAATTGACTGAGGCAGAAAAAGAAGTAATGGCTGGTGAAACAGTTCCGACTGTCTTGAAAGCCTTTAAAGAAAAATTAGAAGCTATGTCAGATGAAGATTTCCAGCCTGACAATATCTTCCCACAAATCAAAGCTGTTCAAAAGGAAACAGGTATCAAAGGGAAAAATCTCTTTATGCCAATTCGGATTGCTGTTTCAGGTGAAATGCATGGTCCAGAATTACCTAACACCATCTATCTTTTAGGCCGCGAAAAATCTATTGAACATATTAATAATATGCTCTAATTTTAGGCTCTTTGTCAACTGTAGTGGGTAGATGAAAAGCTAACACCTAGAGAGGACGAACTTCGTCCTCTCTTTCTTTATGTTCAATGCAATCAAAATCCGTTTTTTAAAGTTTTCAAAGTTCCTGAAACCAAAGGCATTTCTCTTAATGACTTTGATGAGATTATTGGTAGCTTCCAGTTTGGCGTTGGAATAAGGCAATTCCATGGCGTTTACAACCTTGTCTTTATCCTTTAAAAATGTCTTCAATACCGTCTGGAAAATAGGATTAACGATGGCTATTTCCTGTTCGATGAGGTCAAAGAAATGGTCTGAGTTCTTCTCTTGGAAATGAAATAAGAGAAGCTGATAGAGTACATAGTGTTGTCGTAGTTCCTCGGAGAAAGACAGGAGTTTTTCTAGGATTTCCTTGTTAGTCAAATGCATTCGAAACATAGGACGATAAAATCGTTTATCGCTGAGTTTACGGCTATCTTGTTGTATCAATTTCCAGTAACGTTTCAAGGCTCGGTATTCCTGCGATTTTCTGTCGAATTGATTCATAATTTGAATACGGACACGGTTCATAGCACGACTAAGGTGTTGCACGATATGAAAGCGATCGAGTACAATTTTTGCATTCGGAAAAAGTTGTTTAGCAAGTTGATAATAGGGACTAAACATATCCATGGTAATCACTTTGACCCGATTTCTAACCTTTCTAGGATAGCGAAGAAAGTGGTTTCGGATGGTTGCTTGAGTTCTTCCGTCGAGAATGGCGATGACATTTAGGGAGTCGAAATCTTGAGCGATGAAGCTCATTTTCCCCTTCTTGAAGGCATACTCGTCCCAACTCATCACCTCAGGTAGGGTATTCCAATCCGTTTCAAACTTGAACTCATTGAGCTTTCTCATAACTGACGATGTTGAAATTGATAGCCTGTGTGCAATATGTTTCATTGCTTGATTTTCGATGAGTAATTGTGCGATTTTCTGGTTAACAGCGACAGAGATTTGGTGGTTCTTCTTGACAAGAGGAGTTTCAGCGACCGCCATTTTTCCGCAATCTTTACACTTGAAACGACGCTTTCTAAGGCGGATAAGTAAAGGGTAGCCAGCAGTTTCTAAGTAGGGGATTTTAGAAGTTTTCTGGTAGTCGTACTTAGCCATTTGTCCCTTGCATTTTGGGCATTTAGGGGCTGTGTAGTCCAAGTGACCGTGGAGTTCTAAGTGAGTTCCCATATCATATTCATCAGTGATAGTGATATTTTTGTCTTTAATTCTGAGAAAATTTGTGATAAGATTTAGTTGTTCCATATGAGTCTTTCTAAAATGATAGTTTGAGCACTTTTCATTATAGGTCATATGGGACTTTTTGTATATACTCAAAAAGGCTCCATAATCTCTACAGTGGATTTACCCACTACAGAAATTATAGAGCCTAATTTTAAATCCCCCTTTTGTGTGTAACAATTGGGGGATTTAAAATTTAATTGTGAAAAATTTCAATGGTAAGTCGTTGATTAAAAGAGATAGGTATAGTATGATTTATAAGAAATCGGTTTGTGAGAGGGAACGTTGAATGACTGATTCTTTATTAATAATGATAATCTTTATTGTACGTTTTGGGGTGGCTTGGTTCATGTTTTTTGACATGGAGTATTCAGTCGACTCTGAAAAAAATAAAATGCCTTGGCTAACGCTAGGGCTATTTGTCGTACTTGAAATGGTAATCATTGGTCTTGTCGGACCTTGGTACCTGCTAAATGAGCCGCTTTTGATGTTTATCTATCATTACATGAAATTTCCTCATGACAAAATGTTACATCATTTTTTTTCTCACAATTTCCTGTTGTTGCAACTGATTTAATTTCCAAGGTTATGCTCTTTTTTGTCATACCTTTCCTTAGCAATTCGAGTATGTCTGAGACAGTTTCAAATTACTATTATTTGATTTTAGCTTATCTTTTAGTTATGCCAGTTTTGAACTTTTCGTCCAAAGTCTTCTCCATAGACGACTTTAAATTTATTAGATTTAATACAAGAGTTTTTAACCGTTTTGTCATTTTTACGGAAGTCACTTTTATCATTTATTATATCTTAATATATAGTCATCTTAATTTTTTCCAAGATATTCATAGCTTTAAAAAACTAATAATTATTATTGCGTTTTTTATTTTCTTGTATTTGCTTTCTTTTTTAAATAATTACTTTATCCAAACGAGTAAAAATCGGATTCGCGAAGAAGAAGAGAATCACTTAAGACTCTTGGAAGATTATAATCGGTATTTAGAAAAACTCTATAAAAATATTCGCTCATTTAGACATGACTATGACAATATCATAATTAGTTTATCTGGAAGTATTGATAGTGGAGATTTTGAAACAATTCAAACAATCTATACTCAAATTTTAAATAAAGTTGAAAAAATTATGGATGATGATTTATCTTTGCGCTTAAATGAATTTTCAAAAGTAAAAGACTTCAACTTAAGGTTACTTTTAGCTTTAAAAGTTTATAAAGCAAGGCAAATTGGAATAGACACTCAAATTGATATTTCTGGAAGTTTAGATGTTCCTTTTCTAGATAGTGCAGATGATATGGTCCTATTATCTGCTGTCAGTGATTTAGCTATTAACCTTGTTCAAGACACGCAAGAAGTTTTAATTAAGGTTCGTTATGATTTGACACAAAGTGAAGGTATTAATTTAGTAATAGAAACTGGAGCTGAAAAATTATTTGTCCAGAGCGTAAGGAAGTTCTGGATCAAATCGAACAAGTCCGGAATACATTTATAAGTTTGCTAGCAAAATATGATAAGCTTACTTACCGGGTCAAACAGTTTGATCGTGTGATTGTTCAGCAAGTAATTATAGAACCGCTAGAAAAGATTGGGGGTAAATAAGATGGAATTGATTCGTTCATTTTTAGTATACATTTTAGTCTTATCAGCCTACTTATTTGTTTTTCAAAGAATTACTAATCGGAAAGTTACAGTTTTACCTGTTCTATCTTATTTTGTCATAGGGTCGCTTTGTACTTATGTCTTAGACTTTTTTACAATTATGATTGATCCAGTTTATCTCATTGTTTTTTCTTTTTTCACTAAAAGAAATTCACCAATAATCCATCATGTTTTTTATAGTTTCTATGCTGTAACTACTGTGGAACTATTATCTCGTACACTTGGCTATGTTATACTACCGACTATTTTTCAAGTTAGTACGGACACTATATCTAGTGATTACCGCTATCTCTTTGTGACTTATATCTTGGTTTTTCCATTTTATTATTTAGTTCACTACTTACTTCATATTGACTATCAAATGATACGAAGGGTGATGTTATCCTTAAATCTTAGAGTCACTATTGTATAATTTAGACAAAGGACAAAAACATGCAAAAACGCTACTCAAAAGAATTTAAAGAAACCCTTATCGCCTTCTATCATTCTGGTCAATCCGTCACCCAGCTGTCTAAAGAATACGACGTGGCCCCTGCAACAATTTATAAATGGATAGACCTCTACTCTACATCTAATGAAAGCTCCGTCTCTAAAGCTGATTTTCTAGAATTAAAAAGACAACTGGCTAAAGTTAAGGAAGAACGAGACATCTTAAAAAAAGTATTGACCATATTCGCCGAGAAAAAGAAGTGAGTGCTGCGGATATGGCTCAAACCATACAAACTTTAGCACTCAATGTCAGACTAAGCTGTCAACTCCTTGATGTTCCTGAATCAAGTTATTATGAACGGATTAACCGACATCCATCTAAAACTCAATTAAGGAGACAATACCTGTCACTCAAAATTTCTCAACTCTTCAATGCTAACCGAGGAATCTATGGTGCTCCTAAAATTCATCATCTTCTACTTAAACAAGGGGAAAAAGTCGGGTTAAAACTGGTACAGAAGCTAATGAAGCAACTTCAACTCAAGTCTGCAGTCATTAAGAAATTTAAGCCTGGATACTCACTAAGTGATCACATCAATCGAAAAAATCTCATACAGACTGAACCTACAAAGAAAAATAAGGTTTGGTCAACCGACATTACTTATATTCCTACTCAACAAGGATGGGCTTATCTCTCAACCATTATGGATCGTTATACTAAAAAAGTCATTGCTTGGGATTTGGGCAAGCGAATGACTGTAGAATTAGTGCAAAGAACTTTAAATAAGGCCATTAACTCACAAGACTATCCAGAAGCTGTTATTCTTCATTCTGACCAAGGAAGCCAGTATACGAGTCTAGAGTATGAAGAGTTGCTTAAGTATTATGGGATGACTCACTCTTTCAGTCGAAGGGGATACCCTTATCATAATGCCAGTCTTGAATCTTGGCATGGACATTTAAAAAGAGAGTGGGTGTATCAATTTAAATATAAGAACTTTGAAGAAGCCTATCAGAGTATTTTCTGGTACATCGAAGCCTTTTATAATTCAAAACGAATCCATCAAAGTTTAGGGTATCTTACACCTAATCAATTTGAAAAGGTAAGTGCTTAAAATAAATAGATTAAAATTCTACGTTTGTTACTCTAAAAACTTGACTTAACGTCAGGTAATGATTATAGGCATATTTTTCGAATGGAAAATACCGATCGGGCAAAAAATTTCTATAATATCTTCATCATTTTCATGGTGGCTTATTATGTTGATATTTTCTTGGTATTGGGAATTGTGGATCCTTTTATCTACTATAAACATCCTATGAAGGTTGAACCTTCTTATAAAATCTTGTTCTTTACTTTTACTTTATTATTTCTTTATATGTTGTCATATTTTAATTATAAATCAAAGGAATATATGGAAGAAGACTTAAAAAAAGAACAAGAGGAGTATATTCAAAATTTAGAGGCTTACGGCCATCACTTAGATTCCTTATATAGAGATGGCAAAGAATTTCAAGCAAATTATTTAGCCCGATTAAATAAACTAGGCTATGCTTTAAAAGAAAATGACCTAGATCATGTCAAGTCTGTTTATTATCAGATTGTTGAGAAGGCTAATCATTATTGGGATCAGAAGCATTATAACATCTCTAAATTGGGAGCTATCTCGATTTCTTCTGTAAAGAGTTTACTCTCAGCAAAAATTATTGAAGCTGAGGATAAAGGTCTTGAAGTATCCTTAGAAATTCCAGATTATATCACGCATTCCAATATTTCAGAATTAGACTTTCTTCTATTAATTTCTGTCTTTTTTGATAATGCCATTGAAGCAGCGCAATTATCCAAAAGAAAAACAATATCCATCGCCTATTTCACGATGGATGAAAAGCAATACTTCGTTATTGAAAATAGCACTTTGGAAGAGAAAGTAGATATTACGACTATCTTTGGTGATGGTTTTTCAACTAAAGGACAAGGACGTGGAATCGGTTTGGCCAATGTTGAAAAGATCTTGGAGAAATATCCGCTAGTGATTTTAGCTACAAAAAGCTCAGCCTATTTGTTTAGTCACGTGCTTACACTGCCAGAGAATGGGGATGTTTAAATGCAACAATTATTACCAACCCTTGTTTTATATAGTTTGATTTTTTTTGATGTTTGGTTTTTCTTTTCGATAGTATCGGGCATTTCCAAATCTTGGTGGGAACTAGCTTTAACATACATAATGTTTTTAGTTTTAAATGTTACTTTCAATAATAGTATACTTTTCAATCAATTATTTTTTATAGCTCTTTCATATTTTTGCGGAAAAGATAAAAAATGGTCACATCATATTTTTTATGGTTTATTTTCGATTATTTTATGTGAGATCATATTTAGGCTCATGGCCTTGTTAGTTATGCCAATTTTATTTTCAATAACCTTATCTGAAATTAATGCCCAACTCTGGATAAAAGTGGTTGTTTATTTAGCAATTTTACCCGTCTTTAGCCTAGTATCATATCTTTTCAATGTAGATATCACATTAATTAAACATATTAATAATGAACGATTTTCAAAATTTGTAGTTGGAATGAATCTCATCATGTTTTCATACTTGATTATCGTCAATTTCATTCCTAAAGAACTAGGAATTTTACCAGAGGTTTTCCAAACCTACCGTACACACATTACTTTAGTATACATGATAGTCCTTATCTGGTTTATTATGCAACTGGATCGCTTTGCAAAACAACAGCTTCATCAAAGATTAAAGCTGGCTCAGCAAGAAAGAATCAACAATTTAGAGAACTACAATAATTATATTGAGGGCCTCTATCAAGAAATCAGAACGATAAAACATGACTCTGAAAATATTTTAATAAGTTTAAAAGATAGTATTGATAAAGGTAGTAAGGAAGAAATTGAAAGAGTTTATCATACAGTGGTTCAACAATCTGCTCGTCAATTCTTGGATCTATCTTCAGGCTATCAAGATTTAGAAAATATTGAAGAAGGTGTTGTACGAAGTTTATTAAATGCTAAAATCTACGAAGCACACCATCTAGGAATGGAAGTCTATTTAGAAATTCCAGATAAAATTAATTCTTATCACATTAAATTACTAGATTTAGTTGTATTGATTTCAATTTTATTAGATAATGCTATTGAAACAGCTAAAGGTAGTTTGCGCCCCTTTATTTCAATTGCAACGTTTGAAGAAGGGGACCAACAATTTTTAATTATTGAAAACGCTAGTAAAAATAAAATTGTTGATATGTCAAAATTATATAATACTAGTGAATCAACTGATATGGAAAGTTACCAAAAGAGTTTATCACGCTTTGTAGCTATTCTAAATGACTATCCAGCCTCAACTTTTTCAACAAGAAGCAATCATTATCGCTTCCGACAAATCTTAGAAATGAGACTATAGTAATGAACATTTTTATATTAGAAGATGATTTTATCCAGCAAACTCGAATAGAATCAGCAATTGAAAGTATCCTCAAAGAAAATAATATAAGCTGCAAATTTATGGAAGTTTTTTCAAATCCCCAAAAGCTGTATGATGCCATCCTAGAAAAAGGTGACCATCAGATTTTTTTCCTTGATATCGAAATTCAAGGAGAATCACGCAAGGGCTTGGAATTAGCAACTGAAATTCGTCAAAAAGATCCAAATGCAGTTATTGTTTTTGTGACGACTCATTCAGAGTTTGCTCCAATTTCCTATAAATATAAAGTGTCAGCACTTGATTTTATTGATAAGTCGGTTGATACTAAGCAATTTAAGGAACAAATACAAGAATGTATTTTTTACACGAATGAGATGATGTCAAAAAACGAACCAGAAGATCTCTTTATTTTTGAGACACCTCAAACTAGACTAAAAATGCCACTAAAGGATATCCTTTACTTTGCAACTTCAACAACACCCCATAAAGTTTGTTTGTGGACACAAACAGAACGACTCGAGTTTTATGGTAAATTATCTGAAATTCAAGAAGTAGCACCAGAGTTATTTCTCTGTCACCGTTCTTACTTGATTAATCTTGATAATGTTGTTCGAATTGATAAATTTAATCAATTAGTCTATTTTGAAAATGGTGATGATGTTATGGTCTCACGACTCAAAATGAAAAGTTTAATTGAAAAATGGCAAGAATTACACTAAAAATACAAAAAAATAACATTTTAGGATGAAAAATCAACATTTCAGGAAAAAGTCATGCACATTGAGAAATATTGGCTATAATAAATAATGTAAATAAAGACTTAACGTCACTAGTTTATAAGAGTCAATCCCCAATTCAATCAAAATATTGTTTTCTCTCTCTCTCCATAAACAAATAGTATTTTTGATCTGACTCTTCTGAAACTAATGATTAATTCAGTTGTCTTTGTTTGGATAACATATTGACTGATTTTTACATCAGTAAAAAAACTCGGAATCCGGCACTGCACCCCAATAGTGGGACAGAAGAAAAACACTCTTATGAAACCAATTTTCTGAATTGAACAGGAGATTGGTTTTTTAAATGACGTTGAATTCTAGTTTCATTATAAAATGTTATGTAATTTTTAACAATATTTGTTATACTAACTTTGTTGTGTTTTCTCCTATCTTGGAGATAAAAGGTTTCAGTCTTTAAAGCGGAGTGAAACCATTCAATACAGGCGTTATCTGCAGGTGTCCCTTTTCGAGACATTGAGCGGGTAATGCCTTTTTCAATACAAGCGAGATAGTAAGCATGTGATGTATAGACAGATCCTTGATCACTGTGTAATAGGACTCCTGATTCTAAATCAAGTTGATTAAGGGTATCAAGTACAAGATCATTGTCCTGTGTATCTGAAATAGTATAGGCCACAATTTCACGATTATAAAGGTCCATAATAGATGACAAGTATAAGGTAGTTTTTCCAAAGTTGAGATAAGTAATATCTGTAACTAGTTTTTGTAATGGTCTGGTTGCCTTAAAGTCACGGTCTAGCTTATTGTCTGTGACGTAGTATGGCCTACCTAATTTAGGGGACTTCTTTATTCTAGTGCGACATAGCCACCCTCTGCTCTTCATGATACGATAGACTTTCTTTACATTGGCATTAATCCCAAACTCTTTCTTTAGAAGACTTGTAATGGTTCTATAACCATATATAAACTTATATTTTAAGCAGAGCTCTTCAACTTTTTCGATAAGACTATCATGAATAGGAGGCTTGATATTAGATTTCCACCGATAATAGGTTGAGCGTGAGACCTTAAAACAGTCCAGAATAAAACCTAATGGATACTGATATCTGTAGTAATCAACAAGCTTGATGAGTGTTACTTTATCGATTTTCTCATCAAGCTTTGATACTTTTTTAAAAGTTCAACTTGTAGTTTTAATTGCTCAACTTCTGATAACTGTTCCATTCCTTGACCGTAAGTATATTGCTTACCTACAGGTTGATGAAAACGATACGTTTCTCCTTTTTGATACCAGCGCCACCATGTATATATCTGGCTTTTATTTTTAATACCAAGTCTATCCATAATAACTTTTTCGGGCTTACCTGATTTCTTCATTTCAATACAGGCTAATTTGGTTTCTAACGAGTAAGCTTTTTTGACCATAATAAAACACTCCTGATTCTATTTTACTAGAATTCTACAGGAGTGTTTTTCTTGTGTCTCATTTATTGGGTGCAGTGCCTCCCATCCGAGTTTTTTTTTGCCTATATTTGTATAACAATACATTATTTCGCGTAAAAATATTCACTAAGCTGACGTATAAAAATGGTAAATGAAATAATAATACGGTTACAAGGACATATTTATGATTTTTTAGAATAAAAATACCAAAAACTATTGACATTTAAATAAATATACATTAGTATAAACACTAATATTATTTAGAAAAGAGAAATGCTATGTCTAAAGAAAAACTAATTTTAGCTTATTCAGGTGGTTTGGATACTTCTGTTGCCATTGCTTGGTTAAAAGAAAAATATGATGTTGTTGCTGTTTGTATGGATGTTGGTGAAGGAAAAGACTTAGACTTTATCCATGATAAGGCCTTAATGGTTGGTGCTGTCGAATCCTTTGTGATTGATGTTAAAGATCAATTTGCAGAAGAGTTTGTATTGCCAGCATTGCAAGCACATGCTTTTTACGAACAAAAATATCCTCTTATTTCAGCCTTAAGTCGTCCATTGATTTCTCAGAAGTTAGTAGAGATTGCCCATCAAACAAATGCAAGTTTAATTGCTCATGGTTGTACTGGAAAAGGCAACGACCAAGTTCGTTTTGAGGTAGCTATTGCTGCACTTGACCCGGATATTAAAGTTATTGCTCCGGTGAGGGAATGGAAATGGTCGCGTGAGGAAGAAATTAATTTCGCAAAAGAAAATGGTGTACCGGTTCCTGCTGATTTAGACAGTCCCTATTCAATCGATCAAAATCTATGGGGCCGTGCTAATGAATGTGGTGTTCTCGAGAATCCATGGAATCAAGCTCCTGAGGAAGCCTTTGGCATTACAACTTCTCCTGAAAAGGCACCAAACGAGCCGGAATTTGTTGATATTACCTTTAAAGCAGGTAAACCAATTGCTATTAATGGGCAAGATATGCCTTTGGCCAACTTAATTTTAGAATTAAATAAAATAGCTGGTGCTCATGGCGTTGGTCGTATTGATCATGTTGAGAATCGTTTGGTCGGTATTAAGTCTCGTGAAATATATGAGTGCCCCGGAGCGATTACTTTGCTGACGGCACATAAAGAAATTGAAGATATTACCTTGGTTCGCGAATTATCTCACTTTAAACCAATTCTGGAAAATGAAATTTCCAACCTTATTTATAATGGTCTCTGGTTTAATCCAGCAACTGATGCTATCAAAGCTTATATTAAACAAACACAAAAAAATGTTAATGGTATAGCTAAAGTCAAACTATATAAAGGTTCAGCGCAGGTTGTGGCTCGTCAATCTTCAAATTCATTATATGATGAAAACTTGGCTACTTATACAGCTGCGGATAGCTTTGATCAAGATGCGGCAATTGGCTTTATTAAATTATGGGGCTTACCAACTCAAGTGAATGCACAAGTGAACCAAATTAATAATAAAGAATAAGGCAATGCTTATTATTTTCATACAAAAATAGAGGTAATAATGACAAACAATAATAAATTATGGGGTGGACGTTTTGAAGCTGGCCTGGAGAAGTGGGTTGAGACCTTTGGAGCTTCAATTTCTTTTGATCAAAAATTAGCACTTTTTGATATTAAGGCATCTATTGCACATGTTACCATGTTGGGACAAACAGATATTATATCTTCAGATGAAGCAAGTCAAATAAAAGAAGGTCTAAAAGCCTTATTAAAAGAATTTGAATCTGGCCAACTTACTTTTGATATTAGTAACGAAGATATTCATATGAATATTGAGAGTTTACTGACTGAGAAAATTGGACCAGTTGCGGGCAAATTGCATACTGCTCGCTCACGTAATGACCAAGTAGCCACAGATATGCATCTGTACTTAGTAGATATGTTAAAACAAGTGGACGACAAATTGAAGAAGCTAAGACAAGTATTGGTGCAACTTGCCCAAGAGTATGTGGAAACCATTATGCCAGGTTATACGCACTTGCAACATGCCCAACCAATATCGTTTGGGCATCACTTAATGGCTTACTATCAAATGTTTACCAGAGATAGTCAACGGTTTGCCTTTAATATGGAACATACAGATCTATCTCCATTAGGAGCGGCTGCTCTAGCAGGCACAACTTTTCCAATCGAAAGAGAACTATCAGCTGATTTGATGGGCTTCTCGAAAATCTACAGTAATTCTCTAGACGCTGTCTCAGATCGTGATTTCATTTTAGAATTTTTATCTAATTCTAGCCTTTTGATGATGCATATGAGTCGTTTATGTGAAGAGCTTATTAACTGGTCCTCATTTGAATATCAGTTTATCACCCTTTCCGATACTTTTTCTACGGGTTCTTCAATTATGCCTCAGAAGAAAAATCCCGACATGGCAGAGCTAATTCGGGGGAAAACAGGACGGGTTTATGGCAATCTCTTCTCCCTGTTGACTGTCATGAAGGCTCTGCCATTGGCCTACAATAAAGACTTACAAGAAGATAAAGAAGGCATGTTTGATACGGCAGAGACAATTACGGTGGCCGTGGATATCCTGGCTGGGATGTTGTCAACGATGACGGTTAATAAGGAAAAAATGGCTAGCGCCACGCAGAAGGACTTCTCAAATGCGACTGAGCTAGCAGACTATTTGGCGTCTAAGGGAGTTCCATTCAGAAAAGCCCATGAGATAGTTGGGAAACTAGTTTTAGAGGCTACAAAAGGTGGTTACTACCTGCAGGATATAACTCTTGATGATTATAAAAAGATATCGGAAGTTATAGAAGAAGACATCTACGACAAACTAAGCTCCAAACAAGCTGTCGCTCGTCGAACGTCTTTAGGTGGAACAGCATTTAGTCAAGTGACAGAACAAATTAAAAAAGCTCTAAGTGAACTTGAAAATTAGTATGAAAGCTTTAATCTCTATAGGTTGAGGCTTTTTTCACTTTTATGGTATAATAGTAATAATATAGATAGTTGGAGTTAAATTTTGAAGAAATCCTATCGTGTCAAGCGTGAGAAAGATTTTCAAGCCATTTTTGATGGTGGAGAAAGTACGGCAAATCGTAAATTTGTCATTTATTTTTTAAATGAAAAAGAAGACCAAAACCATTTTCGTTTAGGTATATCAGTAGGCAAACGCCTAGGTAATGCGGTAACACGAAATGCTGTTAAAAGAAAAATACGACATGTCATCATGGAATTTTCAGAAAGTCTGAAGCCAACCGATTTTGTCATCATTGCCCGCAAAGGCGTAGAAGAGTTAGAGTATCAGGAAGTTAGACAAAATCTAAAACATGTCTTAAAACTAGCACATTTGCTCGAGGAAGGTTTTGAAAGTGAAGAAACAGATTAAAATTGCAAGTCTCGTTCCCTTAGCACTATTATTAGCTGCTTGTGGAAGAGGTAATGTCTCAGCCAACTCATCTAATGGATGGGACCAATTGGTTTATTTTTTTGGAAAGTCCATCCAATGGCTATCCTTTAATGGTAGTATTGGTGTAGGGATTATTCTTTTCACCCTAATTATCAGAATTTTGCTGATGCCTTTATTTAATATTCAAATTAAATCAAGTCAGCGCATGCAAGATTTGCAACCTGAATTAAAAGAGTTGCAAACTAAGTATGCTGGGAAAGACACAGAAAGCCGCATGGCCTTAGCTGAGGAAAGTCAGGCTCTCTATAAGCGTAACGGTGTTAATCCCTATGCTAGTATTTTCCCACTATTAATTCAAATGCCAGTGATGATTGCTTTATTCCAAGCCTTGTCACGTGTTCCTTTTTTAAGAGAAGGTTCCTTCTTATGGATTGAATTAGCAAAAGCAGATCCTTATTTTATTTTGCCAATTCTGGCCGCTTTGTTCACGTTCTTATCAACATGGTTAACTAACCTTGCCGCTAAGGAAAAGAACATGGTGATGACAATGATGACCTATGCAATGCCCTTAATGATTTTCTTCATGGGAATTAGCTTGGCTAGTGGGGTTGTCTTATATTGGACTGTGTCCAATGCTTTCCAAGTCTTCCAACTCTTGCTTTTAAATAATCCATTCAAGATTCTTGAAGAGCGTAGACGTGAGGCGGAAGCAGAAAAACTATTACAAAGTAAAGAACGACGTGCCCGTAAAAAAGCGCGTAGACAAAAGAAATAGGAGTTAATTATGGTAGTGTATACAGGTAAAACTGTTGAAGAAGCAATCCAAAAGGGGCTTCAAGAATTGCAATTGCTACGCCAAAAAGCCCATATTAAAGTTATTTCAAAAGAAAAAAAAGGCTTTTTAGGTTTTGGTAAAAAGTTAGCACAGGTTGATATTGAAGGGATTAACGAGAGGACAGTCTACAAGGCTGATAAAAAAGCTGTCAGTGGCGTGCCCGACGAAATTAACCGTCAGAATGCACCAGTTGTCAACCCAAGTAAACCAGTTCAAAAAGAAGCAGTCGTTGAAGAAAAGATTTCTGAATCAGCAGTTAGTGAAGAACCAACAAAAGAACAGTCATTTGAAGAATTTGTAGCTCAAGAATTTACTGAGGATACAATCAGTAAAGATATTGAAAAAGCTTCAGCAGATGTGACTGACTATGTTAAAAAGATTATCTATGAAATGGATATCGAGGCTAGTCTAGAGACAAGTTATAATCGTCGTCAAATCAACATTCAAGTTGAGACACAAGAAGCAGGACGTGTAATCGGTTACCATGGAAAAGTCTTGAAATCATTACAATTATTAGCTCAAAACTTTCTACATGATCATTATTCAAAAAATTTTGCTGTTAATTTGAATGTCCATGATTACGTTGAACACCGCACAGAAACTTTGATTGACTTCACACAAAAAGTGGCCAATCGTGTTCTGGAAAGTGAAGAAGACTATACTATGGACCCAATGAGTAACAGTGAACGTAAAATTGTCCACAAAACAATTTCTACAATCGAAGGCGTAACAAGTTATTCAGAAGGAAACGATCCAAACCGCTACGTCGTTGTCAGTTTAGAAAATTAAAAAAAGAAGACAGATTTCATCTGTTCTCTTTTTTAATTCTTTTTCTCGAGTTTTAATCATTTAAAGCTCCGATAGTTAGATTTCTTATGTATGAATCTATATTCTATTTCTAGTAAAAAAGATAAGCTAATGAGCTTATCTTTTTTTGCGTAGTTGGTTATTAATCCAATCTTGTGAGTCTTGGTAAAGGGCCATCATATTAGGTAAGTGACCTGTGTTGGCATAAATCATTAAACGATGGTTTTGGTTATACCAACCGGCTAAATCTCTTGAAGCATGTTCAAATGTGCTTGGTATTTCTTCTGTAAAGGAAATTTGATGGCAGTTCATTGTGTCATTCTTACTGATTATAAATGTGATTGTGGCACCAAACCAGTCAAAAGCGAAAGCTGAGGCTTTTTCTTCTTTGAGAATAGCTAAGCTGACATCAGACTGGCCGGCTAAGAAGCGCAAGCTATTCTCTTGCCGAGTCAATTCTGGGAACCATTTCTGCAAACCAGAAGTAGTGGCTAATAAGCTCCAGAAGTCGTCGATATGACCCTTAATGTCATATGTTAATGTTAATGTGTAACCAGTTTCGGTCGGTAATAATTTCTTGTTCATTAGTCTATTCTAACAAGATGAGGCAATTATGACAAGGGCACTTTTTAAAATTGGAACTTTAGAAAAAGATTGCTCAGCTGTGCATGGGATTCTCAGCAAATCTATTCCAACTACGATTTCACCTCTTAGCGTCCTTTTTTTACCACTAAGCATAAAAGTTGTCACAGGTAGTCTTTTCCTTGGTAAGATTAGTTTGTACCAAGGAGGACGAAAGATGTTAATTACAGCAAGAAATATTATCAAATCGTATGGCAAAAAACAAGTCTTAAAAGGTTTAGATCTGGAAATTGAAAAAGGGTCAATGGTTGCTTACTTAGGAACCAATGGTGCAGGCAAGTCAACGACTATCAATATCTTATCAGGTTTGTTGGCTTTAGATTCAGGACAAGTCATTAGAGATAAACACCTTAAAATGGGGATGGTCTTTCAGGATAGTGTCCTTGATGGTGAATTGAGTGTCGCTGCCAACCTAAAAAATAGATTGCATATGTACAAAGCAGCAGATAAGGACTGGCTTAAGCATTTGATTGAGATCACCAAGATTCAACCAATCCTAAAGCAAAAATATCAAAGTCTCTCAGGTGGTCAAAAAAGACGGGTTGACATTGTTCGAGCATTAATTAATAAGCCTGATATCCTTTTCTTAGATGAGCCAACAACAGGATTGGATATTCAAAGCCGTGAATTGATCTGGTATTTATTTAATACTTTACAAAAAGAAGAAGGTTTAACTATCTTTTTAACAACTCACTATTTGGAAGAAGCGGAAACAGCTGACAAAGTTTATGTTATTGACAATGGAAACATCTTAGCTAGTGGCAAACCTAGTCAATTAATTGCGGACTATGCCAAATCGCAATTGATTTTGGAAATGACTAGCGCTGAAGCAATGCCTGAGCAAGAATTTATAGAGCTAGAACCGGGCCGTTACTTTATAGAAGGTTTAAAAACACAAGAAGTTATCACCCTACTCAATCAATACCAAAAAGAAATTAGTAGCTTCAGTTTCCAAGAAGGCACTTTGAACGAAGCATTCTTAACTCTGACAGGAAAGGAAATCCAAGCATGAAAGCAACAATTGAGCGTCACTTGAAATTATATTTTAGTAGTAAAGTAGGAGTCTTCTTCTCCTTACTTGGGGCCTTACTAGCCTTCGTTCTTTACATTCTATTTCTCCAAAACAACTTAGTTATCAGTTGGAAAGATAGTATGCCCAAACCTGAAAAAATCTTAGATCTCTGGATTATGGGGGGTGTACTTACTGTAACAGGCATTACAACCAGTTGGGCTGCCCTTTCTCGGATCGTCTCAGATAAAGAACGTCATGTTTGGCAGGATTTGATTCTAACAGATGTTAGTCCGTTAAGTATCACACTGGGTTATATCCTCAGCGCCAGCCTCATCAGTTTCATAATGCAAATTTTAGTTGGGTTGGTCATGGCTTTCTACTTCAAGCAGGAAGACGGATTGGTCATATCGACAAAATTGATTCCTCAACTCTTACAGGTTGCCTTACTCTCTAGTCTTCAAGGTTCTCTGTTTGCGACCACTGTTCTGCAATTTGTCAACAAAATGTCCCTCGAAAGTAGCCTCTCAACCTTGGTTGGAACGGCTTCCGGTTTCTTGGTTGGGGTTTATATGCCAATAGGTGTCCTACCAGATTCAGCACAGCAATTAGTCAAATTTGTACCTGGTGCATATGTTGCATCATTGTTCCGTCACATCTTGCTGGATGCTAAAGTTGAGAGCTTTGGTCAAGCGGGAATTCATTTCAGCAAGTTCATGGGTATTGGCTTGGAGTGGGATAAGTTAACAACGAAAGTCCAGGATTATCAGATTGTTTTAGCAATTATTGCAGGGCAGTTACTTATTTTAGCCATCATCTTGATGCTTAAAAGAAAGAATAAATTAACTGATTGAGACCACTTATCCTCATAATCTTACCTGATACCAAGTTTCTGCTTACAAGCCATATCATTTCTGATATGATACAAGTAAAGAAATAAAGCATGAGGTATCAAAATGAAATGGTTGTTTAAGGAAAATCCTAATAAAGAAGAGATTGAACTTGTCATTGCTAAAGAAAGTTATGATCAAGAAGTGGCTGCCCTAGTGGATTATTTACAAGGATTTAAAGCTATGAAAGCTGATGTTTTAGCAGTTAAAATAGAAGATAGTATTCAACTGCTTAAATTAACTGAAATTATTGCTGTAGAAGTTGACGGTGATTACTTAGATATCATGACGAGCCAAGGGCAATATCATACGAGGGAACGCTTATATAAACTGAAGGAGAAATTGCCAAGCAGTAATTTTATCCAGGTTTCAAAGCAAAGTCTGATTAATATTAATCATTTAATCCGATTGGAAGCTTCTTTCTCTGGAAATATGCTTGCTATTTTAAGTCAAAAAAATAAAGTGATTATTAGTCGTCGCTACGTCAAAGAATTAGAAAAAAGTCTGGGACTTTAGGAGGAAAAATCATGAAAAAAATAATAAATACTTATATCTATGGGATTGGTATTGGAGGGATTATTTATTCCTTATCACTACTCTTTAGTGATGTAAATTCGCAAACTATTTCAAACATTGTCTCTTGTTTATTTATCAGTGGCTTTATGGGATTAGCATCACTGATTTATGATATAGAAAAACTCCCCTTTCTATATAAAAGTTTGATTCATTTAATTAGTATCAGTAGTCTGGTTTACTTAATGAATATTTACAATGGTTGGTTGAACCCTAATCAATATCTTGGTTTTTTCATCCAGTTTCTCATTATTTATCTAATTATCTGGGCCATCGTTTTCTATCTCAACTATAGTACAAGCAATACAATTAATAAAAAGTTGAAAGAAAAGCGTGTGAAGAAACAATAGAATTTATTTAGCACAGAAAAAGTCTTCCAATGGGAGGATTTTTTCAATGATCTTATAAGATCGTTGAAAAAGAGGAACTACTCGAGATATTTTAAATTTATCTTGACAAGCCACCCTATATGTTATAGAATATTAAGGTATGTTTAGTAACTGATATCACAAAAATAGCCGGCTAAACGAATACGAAAATCTATGAGGAGGTATTCACTGTGAAACGTACTTATCAACCAAGTAAAATCCGTCGTCAACGTAAACACGGATTCCGTCACCGTATGGCAACTAAAAACGGACGTCGCGTGCTTGCGAGCCGTCGTCGTAAAGGACGCAAAGTATTATCAGCTTAATTGCAATTGATACGAATACAAACAAATAAAACCAAGAGTGCTCGAGACTCTTGGTTTTTTTGTATGCTCTGAAACTAGTTTTAAGAAAAGCTGCCAATTTTTGCTGCTTTTGAAAGTCAATTCTAAATGGCTACAACCTATTGAAAACGATTTTATAGTTGATATAATGAAGATTGTTAAGAAAGAAACAAAGCAAAAGAAAGGATGACACATGTTACATCAAACAAGTAAAGAAGATTTGCGAATTGCCTTCAAAGATGGCATCATCGTCTCTTGTCAGGCTCTGCCAGGAGAACCCTTGTATTCTGACAGTGGTGGCATTATGCCCCTGATGGCCAAGGCTGCAGAGGAAGCGGGAGCTGTTGGGATTCGAGCTAACTCCGTTCGTGACATTAAAGAGATACAAGCTGTGACGGCTTTGCCAATCATCGGAATTATTAAGAAAGAGTATCCACCTCAAGAGCCCTTTATCACAGCGACCATGGCCGAGGTTGACCAGCTGGCTGAGCTTGAGATTGCAGTCATCGCGCTAGATTGTACCAAGCGTCCCCGCTATGATGGTTTGACCATCCGTGAATTCATTCAGCAAGTCAAAGACAAGTACCCCAATCAACTACTGATGGCTGATGTTTCGACTTTCGAGGAAGGAAAAGAAGCTTATGAGGCCGGTGTTGATTTTGTTGGAACGACCCTTTCAGGCTACACTAGTTATAGTCGGCAATCCGATGGACCTGACTTAGAGCTGATTGATCAATTGTGCCAAGCTGGCATTGACGTGATTGCTGAAGGGAAGGTTCATTATCCTGAACAAGCCAAAGCCATCAAGGATTTAGGCGTCTTTGGTATTGTTGTTGGAGGCGCCATCACTCGGCCAAAAGAAATCGCTGAACGGTTTATTGAAGCAGTGAGAAAAGGAGATTAATGATATGGATTTTAAAAAATTTTCTAAATTAGGTCAAGCATTTATGTTACCAATTTCAATCTTACCTGTGGCAGGTTTATTGTTAGGAATTGGTGGTGCACTTTCTAATGCCAACGCAATTGCTCAGTTTCCTGTTTTAGACCAACCATGGTTACAAGCAATTTTCACTATAATGAGCACTGCTGGGAATGCAGTCTTTGCTAATATTGCTTTAATTTTTGCTATTGGTGTTGCCGTTGGGCTAGCTGATGCTGACAAAGGAACAGCTGGACTTTCTGGTGGAGTTGCTTACTTAGTTTTCACTGCAACGATTAGTGGGTTTTTAACTTTATATTCAGCAAAAGATGCTAAAATTGACACAGGAGTTTTGGGTGCATTGGTGATCGGTCTAGTAGTTGCAAGTTTACATAATAAATATCGAAAAATTGAATTGCCAGCCTTCTTAGGTTTCTTTGGAGGCTCTCGTTTTATCCCAATTATTTCTTCTTTTACAGCAATTGCAATTGGAGCAATCTTCTATATTATTTGGCCACCAGTTCAAAATGGACTTGTTGTTCTAGGAGAAAAAATTGCTGTTATGGGCAGTTTTGGAACATTTTTATATGGATTCTTTCTACGTTTAACTGGAGCAGTTGGACTTCACCATACCATTTATCCCATGTTTTGGTATACCTCATTAGGTGGTAGTGAAGAGGTTGCTGGGAAGACAGTTGTTGGAGCTCAAAATATCTTCTTTGCTCAACTAGCTGATTCTCATCATACTGGTCTCTTTACTTATGGGACACGTTTCTTTGCAGGACGTTTTGCAACAATGATGTTTGGTTTACCAGCAGCCTGTCTTGCTATGTACCATTCAATTCCAAAAATCAACCGTAAAAAAGTAGGTAGTTTTTATTCAAGTAGTGCTTTAACTTCCTTGTTAACAGGGATTACTGAACCAATTGAATTTGCTTTCTTGTTTGTTGCCCCTTGGTTATATATTGTGCATGCTTTCTTAGATGGTTGTTCATTCCTAGTTGCTGATTTACTTCAGATTCGGATTGGTAATTCCTTCTCTGGAGGTTTGATTGACTTTCTGATCTTTGGCGTTTTGCAAGGTAATTCGCATACAAATTGGATGCTAGTTATTCCTGTTGGTATTATTTGGTTCCTTATTTATTACTTTGTTTTTAGATTCTGTGTAAGTAAATTTCATGTTCTGGTTCCAGGGATGGAAATGACAACTGAAACAAATTCTGATAACCAAGTTAATGAACAAGGCAAATCAAGTAATTTACGTGATCTTTCTTTATTAATTATTAAAGCCCTAGGTGGTGATAGTAATATTGAAGATGTGACTGCTTGTGCCACAAGATTACGAGTCTCTTTAGCAGACAGTAGTAAAGTTGATAAAGAAACTTTGAAATCAATTGGAGCTACAGCTGTCCTTGATGTTAAAAATGGCATACAGGCTATCTATGGTGGTAAAGCTATTCTCTATAGTCAAGAAATAAACCAATTATTAAATCGTGAAGAATAATTACCAACTAACATTCCTCCTAAACAAAAAAACTCTCAAAATTTGATTTTGGGAGTTTTTTAATTGATGATTGTTTTTTCAAAGATGTGCTCTTTTTTATCTCGATCGATTTCCAGCACATAAGCGTAGATGATGTCCATCATAATCAACAAGGGGAACTGCGGTGAAACCCGATTGCCATAGTTGAGCTGATGGGTCGAAGAGACGTTGATAATGTCTAACTGATCAGAAAAGTACTTCTGATTGCGCGTGGTAATGAGGGTTGTTTTGGCGCCATTAGCAGCTGCTTTTTCCAAAGCTTTGATAACTGAGGTGGTATTTCCTGATAAAGAAAAACCAATCACTAGACAGTTCTTATTGACCAAGCTATTGGCCCAAGTGAATCCATCGGTGTCAGAGTAGGCATCACAGATGATACCAAGACGCATAAAGCGCAGCTTCATTTCTTGAGCCACTAAGGCAGAGGAACCCTTCCCATAGAAATAAATCCGTTCAGCCTGGTCAACTTGTTCGGCCAAGCTCTGCAATTTTTCCTCATCGACCAAACTATAGGTCTTATTAATGAGGGTGTCATAGTCGACCAGAACGCGTTTAGTGACGTCGCGGTTGATGTCTTGGAATGTTGATTCGGAAGCTTGGATTGCTTGGAGATAGTCAAAGGTAAAGGACCGATAGCCCGAGTAGCCACATTTCTTGGCGAAACGGGTCAGAGCGGCTTGTGAGACATGCAGACGTTGAACAATCAGACGCGATGAAATGTGTGCATCGTCCAAATCATTATCAATAAAAAAGTGACCAATACTCATCTCAAGAGGTGTCATTTGCGAGAAAGCATCTTCAATCTTGGCTTTTATTTGTAGTTTTTTAGTCATAAGCATGCTCCTTTTTATGGAATTTAAAAGTCTAAAATAATCATATCATAAAAAGTAACCGTTTTAGTAATTCTTACAGCTTATATCAAATTTATTAGAATTTATATGTGTTTATAGTCCACTTATGTCAAAAAGTTCCGTTATAACGGAACTTGTTTCCTCTTAACTTCATGTAAAGGCTTTGCTATACTTAAATAGTAATGAATATCTCATAAAAGGAGAAACAGATGAAAAAGATTGTTGCTATTACGTCTTGTCCGGTGGGGATTGCCCACACTTACATGGCGGCGGAAAATTTGGAAAAGGCAGGTAGAGAACTTGGTGTGGAACTTAAGGTTGAAACACATGGCTCAATTGGTCGTGAAAATGAATTGACTGCTGCTGACATTGCTGAAGCCGAAGGTGTAATCATTGCGGCGGATACTAATGTTGACAAGTCACGTTTTGCTGGTAAATTATTGGTTGAACGTGGGGTCCAAGATGGCATCCATCATAGTAAAGAATTGATTGAAAAAATTCTTAATAAGGATGCAAAAGCCTATGTAGCAACTGGTGCAGAATTGGAAGTTCAAGAAGAAAAAGAAGAAAAACTTGGTAAGAAAGTCTACAAAAGTTTAATGAATGGTGTATCTTATATGGTACCATTTGTTGTAACTGGAGGGTTGATGATTGCCGTTGCTCTTTCACTTGGTGGCAAACCTACAGCAAGTGGTTTGCAAGTTCCTCCAGGTACTTTCTGGGCGACTTTATTAACACTTGGTGGCGCAGCAATGGGCTTGATGGTTCCAGTTTTATCAGCTTTTATTGCACATAGTATTGCCGACCGTCCCGGTTTAGTTCCTGGCTTTGTTGGTGGGATGTTAGCTGCTAATGCCTCTTTATATGGTGGAACTGCTAATGCTGGCTTTATTGGTGGGATTATTACTGGTTTCCTAGCTGGTTTTGTAGCTCTTTGGATTAAAAAATGGCCAGTACCCAAAACTATTCAATCAATTATGCCAATCATTGTTATACCAATTTTATCAACTTTTATTGTTGGTTTCTTATTCATTTATGTCATTGGCGGACCAGTAGCTTGGCTCTTTAAATCGTTAACAAGCTTCCTTGCAGGCATGCAAGGTGGTAGTCAAGTTATTTTAGCAATGATTCTAGGTGCGATGATTGCCTTTGATATGGGTGGTCCATTCAACAAAGTTGCTTTCCTCTTTGGTTCAGGCTTAATTGCAGATGGTAATTATAAAATTATGGGTCCAATTGCTGTAGCTATCTGTATCCCACCATTATCGCTAGGTGTTGCCTCAATAGTTCTAAAAAACAAATTTAACAAAGCTGAAAGAGAAGCTGGTAAAGCCTCACTTGCAATGGGACTATTTGGTATCACCGAAGGTGCCATTCCATTTGCCACAACTGACCCAATTCGCGTTATACCAAGTATCGTCGTAGGCTCAATGGCCGGTAGCGTTGTTGCCATGTTGTCAGGTGTTACTGACCACGTTGCGCACGGGGGCCCAATTGTCGCTGTACTCGGAGCCGTTGACCATGTCCTAATGTTCTTCGTTGCTGTCCTTGTCGGAATTGCAGTGACAGTGATCATGCTTCACTTCTTAAAACCAACACTTCAAGTGGTTCCAGTAGGTGTAGGCTCTGTATCTGCTGAGCCAGTAGCCAACCAAGAAAAACACGAAGACATGTCAGAATCAACTCTCGGTGACATCTCCCAACTATTATCAGATGAAACAATTACTTTAGATTTACCGAATACAAGTAAAGAAGCAGTTATTTCAGATCTTGCAAGTCGTATTGTATCAACTGGAAATGTGACAGAGCAAGCAGGACTAGAAGCTGATATTTATGGTCGTGAAGGTGAAAGTACAACTGGTATTGGTATGGGAATTGCTATACCTCATGCTAAATCAACCTATGTTAAGAAACCAACCTTAGCATTTGGACGTTCAACAGCAGGTGTTGACTGGCAATCACTTGATAATGAGCTAGCTCATTTAGTTTTTATGATTGCAGTTCCAGCTGATAATAAAGATGATGTTCATTTAAAAATTCTTCAACGTTTATCTCGTAAATTGATGGATAACGATTTCCGTCAGTCTTTACTAGATGCGCCAACTAAAGAAGACGTCAAAGCATTATTAAATAGTTTATAAGCAAAATCGATATGCTAAAATAGTAGCATATCGATTTTCAAGTATAGAAAGAGTAGTAAAGTGATTAATTCAAGACAGCTTAACCTGATAGAAATTTTAATTAGAGCAGAAGGCTATCTGACTGTTAGTCAACTCAGTCAACAAATAGCAGTTTCTGAGCGAACTTTGCAAAAGGACTTAAATCATCTGCAGTTGATGATGCAAGACACTAAATTGCCAATTAGCCTTGATCGAAAAAAAGGAACAGGAATTTTATTCAGAGGATTGTCCTACGATAAAGAAAAGTTCCAGCAGATTCTTTTGAAAAATCAGGCTAACTCAATGATTAATCAAGAACTACAAGATTTATTAATTTTCCATATGTTACAGGTTCCAGATGAGAAAATAAGTCTGACAGACTTAGCCAATCAGCTATTTGTTAATCGGAAAGTCATTCAAGATGAGATTAAGGTACTAAGAAGTTATTTTGAACAGTACCACTTACAATTACTTTCAAAACCAGGTGTTGGAATTCAAGTCATTGGCAAAGAACAAGACAAGCGTAGGCTTCTCGTCAAGACCCTAGCTAATATCAAACAATCAGGCTCAAAAAGTCCTAGCTTAAAAGAGTTTTTTAAACAGGACCGACTTAAGGTCATTCAAGACTGCTTGAAAGAAGTATTAACTGATAATCAGGTTGACATGGTCAGTGATTTGTCCAACATTGAAATACACATCTATTTTATGTTAGAACGGATGAAATTGGAACGTGATATCTTACTGAGTCAGTCCGAAATTGAAGCCGTTGAGGATAGTAAAGCGCAAGAATTAAGTAGCCAAGTCTTAGCTAAATTAACCACCATTTATCCCATTAATTTCTCTCCAGGCGAAATAAATTATCTAGCTATTAGAATAGCTAGCACCATTCCGTCGGTTAGATCAGCATTTACCTTTGATGCTGAAGCAACTCAATTAATGGACTATCTTGTTGGCCAAGTTGATGAGATGTTTAATTACCAGTTAAAAGAAGATGACCTACTCAAAAAAAATCTCTTATCTCATCTATCATCGACCTATTTCAGATTGAATTATGGCTTATCCATTACCAATCCCTTAACAGAAGATGTCTTTAGAGCCTTTCCCCAATTATTCTTAGTAATTCAATTGACTTTGGATGATTACTTTAAACAACGTAAACAGTTTGTTCCACAAGAAGAAATTGCCTACTTAGCCATTCATTTTCAATCAGCAATTGAACGACAAAAATATCGTAAGCACAGAAATTACCAAGTTGTCTTAGTTAGTGAGTACTCTAAAGCAATGGCTACCTTTATTGAAGCTCGCTTACAAAGAGAGTTACCAGAATTACAGGTCAAAGAATTAGTTCAATATAAAGAATTCTCACCTCAAAGAGATTTTACGGGGATTGATTTTATCTTGTCAACAGTCCCATTTTCTCACCCAGAAGTAGCTGTTTTACCCATTTCGCCGATGATTAGTGATAAAGACCTAAGAGCGATTGAAAAGTATATGCTTGAGAACAGTCCTAGCCAACAAAAGAAAAATTTTGATATCGCCCGCTTCACCCAACCATTTTTAATCTATCCCCAACTCAAATTGACAAATCCAGAGGACATATTAACCTTTTTAGGAAACAATTTAGTGGCTAATGGCTATACAGAAGCTCAATTTGTTGATGAACTCTTGTCACGAGACAGGGTTTCGAGTACCCGTGTTGCACCATTTATTACCCTGCCACATGCCAATCCCAACTATGTTAAAAAGTCGATTATTTCAATTGCTAGCTTACCTCAATCTATTGATTGGCATGGTGAAGCAATTTCTCTCGTAATTATGATTGCTGTTACCAAAGACCAACTCAAAGATAAGGAATTCAAAAAATTATTCTCCCTGATTCACTACATTGCAAAAGACAGTCGCTTACTCGAACGACTCTGTCAAACCAAAAATGTCCTGGAACTATTGAGTCTTCTATCCTCCTATGAATAAGGTCAGACACTGTCTGGCCTTATTCAATTGCTATCGCAGTGATTCCAATCTAGATATGGTATAATAAGAGCCGAGAGAAACCTTCCCAAAACAGAGCTTTGCTTTAGAGCACAGCCATTCCCAAGAAACAAACAGAGGAAGGATGAATGAAAGGATGCCAGAAATGATCAGTATATTTGATACCCATACCCATTTGAATGTGGAGAATTTCATTGGTAAAGAAGATGAAGAGCTAGCCTTGGCTAAGGAAATGGGGGTGACGGCTCACAATGTTGTTGGATTTGACAAAGAGACAATTGAAGGCGCCTTAGCTTTAGCAAACAAGTACCCAGAGGTGTATGCCACCATTGGTTGGCACCCAACTGAGGCTGGTTCCTATACGAAAGACATTGAAGAGATGATAATTGCTAATTTGGAAAATGAAAAAGTCATTGCTTTGGGTGAAATTGGCTTAGACTATCATTGGATGGAAGATCCTAAAGAAGTCCAAATAGAGGTTTTTAAACGTCAAATTCAATTATCAAAAGATTACAATCTTCCCTTTGTTGTACACACTCGTGATGCCTTGGAAGATACTTATCAGGTGATTAAAGAAGTTGGCGTAGGACCTTGCGGAGGCATCATGCATTCTTACAGTGGCAGCTTGGACATGGCACAAAAATTTATCGAGCTGGGAATGCTGATTTCATTCTCTGGTGTAGTAACTTTTAAGAAAGCAACCGATATTCAAGAGGCTGCGCAAGCCATTCCCCTAGATAAAATGCTGGTTGAAACAGATGCGCCCTATCTTGCGCCGGTTCCAAAACGGGGTCGCGAGAACCATACAGCCTATACCCGTTACGTGGTTGATAAAATTGCCCAGCTACGTGGGCTGACTTCTGAAGAAGTTGCAGCAGTAACGACAGCTAATGCCAAGAGGATATTTAACATTGACTAAAAAAATTAAGATTCAAGAAGTCGTCGTTGTAGAAGGTAAGGATGATACTGCTAATCTCCGACGTTTCTATGAAGTTGACACTTATGAAACAAGAGGGTCAGCAATTAACGAAGCTGACCTAGAGAGAATTGACCGCCTCAATCAGCTGCGCGGCGTAATTGTCTTCACCGATCCAGACTACAATGGCGAACGCATTCGTAAAATCATCATGCAAGCTGTACCGACAGTTCGCCATGCCTTTTTAAACCGTGATGAAGCCGTACCAGGGTCTAAATCAAAAGGGCGTTCATTAGGTGTCGAGCATGCCTCATTTGAAGACTTACAAAAAGCCTTGTCCAAAGTTACCCAAACCTATGATGACCCAAATGAATTTGATATCACTAAAGAAGACCTGGTTAAACTTGGACTGCTCTTGGGTGGAGACAGTCGCAAACGTCGAGAATATCTGGGGGAGACACTGAGAATTGGTTATTGTAACGGTAAACAGTTGTTGTCAAGACTAGAACTCTTTGGGATCAGCTTAACTGAAGTTGAAGATGCTATGGCAAAATTTTAAAAGCTAGTCCTTGTAATTATGCTACAATAGAGAAAACAAATTAGTGGGAAATAATATTAAATGAGAATTGCAGACTATAATGTAACCCGTGCTATTTTAGAACATCATGGCTTTACATTTAAAAAATCTTTCGGTCAAAATTTTTTGACGGATACCAATATTTTACAAAAAATTGTTGACACGGCTGAGATTGATCGAAATGTCAATGTTATTGAAATTGGTCCTGGTATTGGTGCTTTAACTGAATTTATAGCTGAGAATGCGGCGGAAGTAATGGCCTTTGAAATTGATGATCGTTTGATTCCGATTTTAAAAGATACCTTGAGAGACTTTGATAATGTTCAGTTGGTTAATCAAGACATCTTAAAAGCCGATTTACAAACTCAGATTAAGGCTTTCAAAAATCCAGAATTACCAATTAAAGTAGTAGCTAACCTGCCTTACTACATCACGACACCAATTTTGATGCACTTAATCGACAGCAAAATTCCATTCCAAGAGTTCGTTGTCATGATGCAACGTGAGGTGGCTGATCGAATTTCCGCAGAGCCTAATACAAAAGCTTATGGTTCTTTATCAATTGCTGTTCAGTACTATATGGATGCAAAGGTGGCCTTTATAGTCCCAAGAACGGTCTTCGTTCCTGCGCCAAATGTTGACTCTGCCATTTTAAAAATGACACGTCGCGACCAACCATTGGTTGCTGTTCAAGATGAGGATTTCTTGTTTAGAGTTTCCAAAGCTAGCTTTGTGCACCGTCGTAAAACCCTGTGGAACAATTTGACTAGTCATTTTGGCAAGACTGAAGAAATCAAAGCTAATTTAACAAAAGCCTTAGAGATATCGGAAATTAGCCCAAGCATCCGTGGTGAAGCTTTATCCATTGAGCAATTTGGGAAATTAGCGGACGCCCTTAGGGAAGTAGGATTTTAAGTATGATTGACAAAAGGCTCCGCTTTGAAGATAGTCACAGCTTTTTTGCCTGCCCTAACTGTCAGAATCCACTTCAGAAAGTCCATAATAGCCTGAAATGTGCTAATAATCACACTTTTGATTTGTCTAAATTTGGTTATGTCAATTTGCTTGGTGGTAAAAAAGTGGATGACCATTACAGTAAAGAATCATTTGAAAATCGCCAATTGATCTTGGAACGTGGCTATTATGACCATATTCTGGATGGAATTCATGCGTTTTTGCAAGCTCATTCAGAGCTTGGCTCTGTACTTGATGTTGGTTGTGGGGAAGGGTTCTACTCACGCCAGTTGATTGATCAGTTGGACAAGGATTTCTTGGCTTTTGATATTTCTAAAGACTCTGTCCAGATAGCCGCTAGGAGCGATCAGAGCCGCTTGGTTAAATGGTTTGTTTCTGATTTGGTACACCTGCCGATTCAAAAGAAAAGCATCGATTGTATTTTAGATATCTTTTCACCGGCCAACTATGGGGAATTTAAGCGTGTCTTGACTGAACAAGGCCTTTTGCTAAAGGTTGTGCCGACTGAAAAACATGTTCAGGAGTTGCGAGGCAAGGTAGCTCATCTTCTTAAAGGCGATGGCTATTCTAATCAGAAAATCCTTAATCATCTGCAGGAATCACTTGAGATAGTTGAAGAACAAGAGCTGACAGCGACATTGACCTGTAGTCCAGAAGAACGTGATGCTTTTATTCAGATGACCCCATTACTGTTCAATGTTAATAAGGAAGCCATTGATTTCTCAGATGTCACACAGATCACAGTTTCCGCCATACTAATAGTCGCAAAAGCGAAATAAAAAAAGACAGGCTAGAGGTGCTGCACCTCAATAATGGGATAGAAGAAAAATACTCTTATGGAACCAATTTTCTGAATTGAACAGAAGATTGTTTTTTTAAAATGACGTTGACTTTTAGTTTTTCTAGTTATGATGGCAGGATAGTTTCCTATTTAAATAAATGACTTACCTCTTATTTCAGAAATAGCCCTTCCTATTTAGGAAAGGCTATTTTCTATTCTGTAATACCAAGAGCTTTTTTCAATTGCTCAACTTGCATTTTAGTAAATGCTTTTGGATCCTTCTTAGCTAGAGCTTGCATTTGCATAGCCATTTTAGGATTTGCTTTCATTGCTTTTTCTTGCTGTGCTTTGAGTTGCGGTACAAGATTAGCCAATTTTTTAGCTTGTTTTGTTGTTAAGACTAACCAAGTATCTTTGGGAACAATGACTTGCGCTTTTTCTGAAATCAGTTCATGGTTCTCATCACCAAAACCATACATCATTTTTGCAAAATCTGATGCCCAAACATAACGTTTAGTAGTTGTTATGACGATGGCTTTATCTGTGTCAGCCATCTTGTAGTTGGCTGTTTTTTTGATAGCTTGACTAATTTTCTTTTTATTTGGAATAAAGTGAGCTTTTGCTTTTTCTTGCTTTTTTTGATCTCTGTAAATGAGAACATGGTGATCTGATTTACTTCCAATTTTTTGATTGAGTAGAAGTCCAAAAGCTGCTTTAGTATCTCCTGCTGTGTATATAGCTTTCTCAGTCACTTTAGTTTCAGTTTTCATACCAGTATGATTAACAAAATGGTCTGTCAATATGAAGGTGCTTGCTAAAAGTAAGAGTAAAGAAAGACTTCCTAGTAAATATCTAAGGCCTGTTTTTTGAATATACATCCAGGTAATAAAGGATAGGATTGTTGAAATGATTATAAGGAATAAGATCATCTTAGAGCTCCTTTTCTACTTCAATAACTTTTCCTTTGCGGAGGAAGAGCGCAACTACAAAACCAATGATGGCAAATGATAGACCTATGACAAATGAGACGTGGAAGCCTTTTAGGCTAGCATCTAACATTTTAGCAGCATATTCTAATGGATTTTGATCTTGTAACAGTTTTGAAGGTTTATTATTGTTGATCACATTTTGTGTCACACTTGATAAAAGAGCAACAACAATAGCAGAAGCGATTTGGCGTGCTGTATTATTAGATGCAGTTCCATGAGCGGCTTCATGTGGTGGTAATGCACTCATAGCTGAAGCTGTCAACGGCATCATGATCATAGCGATACCAAACATACGAACAGCATAAAGAAGAGTGATGTAGTGGTCTGGTGTTGAAGCTGTTAGGAAAACAAATGGAATTGTTCCAATTCCTAGGATAGAGAATCCGATGAGAGCTAGGCGACGAGCACCAACTTTATCGTAGATACTTCCAGCAATTGGACTAATTAATCCCATCATTAATGCTCCGGGTAATAGGACAAGCCCTGAATCAAGCGCTGAAAGTCCATGGACATTTTGTAAATAAAGAGGAAGCATCATCTCAACCCCCATCATAGCCATCATGGAGAGGGCAATGGCAAGTGTCGTGATGGAGAATTGTTTAACCTTGAAAACTCGGATATCAAGGAAGGGTTCATCTAAAATTAATTGACGGTGAATAAAGATTGCGATGAAGACAAGACCGACTAAAATTGGTGTGATTACGGTTTTGACATCGCCCCAACCATCGCTGGCAACATTGGTGAATCCCCAGAGGAAAAGTCCAAAACCAACGATTGATAAAATAAATGAAGGGACATCTAGGGTCATTTTTCTGTTTGGAATGACGTCTTTAATCAAAAATGGTGATAAGAGGAATGAAATAAATAAAATAATCAAGGGCAATACAAAAATAGCGCGCCAGGATAAATTGTGTCCTAAGAGGATGACATCATGTTTTAACAGCCATCCAGCAAAAGTTGGGCCGATAGCAGGGCCAAGGCCAACGACCAATCCGCTAAGCCCCATAGCTGCACCACGTTGTTCAGCTGGGAAGATGTTTACCATAACCACTTGCATCAAGGGCATAGTAATCCCAACGGCGATGGCTTGAACGATTCGTCCAAAAAGGAATAGTGTCCAGTTAGATGTTGGTGCTAATGCAGTTATCAATAACCCGATAACCAAAATAGCATAGGCAGAAACATAAAGCCATTTGGTTGAGAAGCGAGTAGCTAAATAGGCAGAAACGGGAATCATAATTCCATTAGCTAATAAGAACCAGGTTGTTGCCTGTTGTGCTGTCGCTAAGTTGATGTTGAAACTATCCATTAGTGTAGGGATAGCAGTTCCAAGACTTGTTTGATTTAAAATCCCGGCAAATGTTGCCACTAATAATAAAATAACCATTGCGGTTCTATTAAAGTGCTTGCCGTGGATATCAACAGTATAATCTGTAGACATTTTTTCTCCTTTGTTCATAATATTTATTTTTCTGAAACAACATTACATTTTCAGAAAATAAAATAGTTACCCTGAGAACTATATCATAAGTGAAAAACTCCTGCAAGAATTTTGTACCTTTTTTCAAAAAATTTTTAGGGTCTAAGCCAGTTTGTAGGAGATGAAAAAAATGTAAATCTACTGATTAAATGTCGTATTTTTGCTATAATGAACTTATTATAGTTAAGAGGAGTTCAATTGCAAGGAAGAATTGTTAAATCCTTAGCTGGCTTTTATTATGTTGAGTCAGAAGGAAAAGTATTTCAAACACGCGCGCGTGGAAATTTTAGAAAAAAAGGGCAAGTCCCATATGTTGGAGATTTTGTTGATTTTTCTGCAGAAGATAATTCAGAAGGTTATATTCTAGCTATTCATGAGCGTAAAAATGAATTGGTAAGACCCCCAATTGTTAACATCGATCAGGCTGTTGTAGTTATGTCGGCGAAAGAACCGGATTTCAATAGTAATCTCCTAGATCGCTTTTTGGTCTTGTTAGAAAATAAACACATCAAACCAATTGTTTATATTTCTAAACTAGATTTGCTTGATGATTTAACTGAGATTGAGGCTATTAGCCAAAAATATAAGGCTATCGGTTATGATTTTGCTTTGTCCTTGGATCAATTACTTCCCCATTTAACCAATAAGATTACAGTCTTTATGGGCCAAACAGGGGTTGGCAAATCAACACTGCTCAATAAAATTTCGCCAGAACTGAGCTTGGAGACGGCAACGATTTCTGATAGCTTAGGCCGCGGACGCCACACCACGCGTGCTGTTAGTTTCTATGATGTTAATGGTGGAAAAATTGCTGATACGCCAGGATTTTCCAACTTAGACTATGCTATTGATAATGCTGAAGACTTGAGTGAGGCCTTTCCTGAAATAAGGCATTTTAGTCATGACTGTAAGTTTAGGTCTTGTAGTCATCGACATGAGCCACAATGTGCTGTAAAGGCAGCGGTCGAAGCGGGTGACATTTGGCAAGTTCGTTATGATAATTTTTTACAATTTCTTAGTGAAATTGAAAATCGTCGGGAAACCTTTAAAAAAGTAATCAAAAGAAAGTAGGTCTATCTAATGACAAGTTACAAAATCGCACCTTCCGTTTTAGCAGCAGATTATGCTAATTTTGCTTCTGAATTGAAACGCATTGAAGAAACTGATGCGGAATACGTCCATATTGATATTATGGACGGACAATTTGTTCCAAATATTAGCTTTGGTGCTGACGTGGTTGCTAGTATGCGTAAACATAGCAAATTGGTTTTTGATTGTCATTTAATGGTAGTTAATCCAGAACGGTATGTTGATGCCTATGCACAAGCAGGTGCAGATATTATGACAATTCATACTGAGAGCACTCAGCATATTCATGGAGCACTCCAAAAAATTAAAGCAGCAGGTATGAAGGTTGGTGTAGTTATTAATCCTGGGACTCCAGTTTCTGCACTTGAACCAGTCTTACCATTAGTAGACCAAGTTTTAATAATGACAGTTAATCCAGGTTTTGGAGGTCAATCCTTTATTCCAGAATGCTTAGATAAAGTCAAAAAAGTCGTTGATTTGCGTCAAGCTGGTGGTTATTCCTTTGATATTGAGGTTGATGGCGGTGTTGATGATAAAACTATTGCTGCATGCGCTCAAGCAGGAGCTAATGTCTTTGTAGCCGGCTCATATCTATTTAAAGCTGATGATTTGGTTAGGCAAGTTCAAACTTTAAGAAAGGCTTTAAATGACTAAGATTGCTCTTTTTGCTGGGGGAGAATTGTCCTACTACCAAACAGATTTTGATTACTACGTTGGTATAGATCGGGGTAATTTGTTTCTACTAGAGCATGCGCTACCAATAGAAATGGCAATTGGTGATTTTGATTCTGTTTCTCTCCAAGAATTTACGAATATAAAAGAGAAGGCCAAAAAAACCATCGTGTCACCAGCAGAAAAAAATGACACAGATACAGAGCTTGCTTTAAAGAGTGTGTTTGCTTTATATCCCAAAGCACAGATTACCATTTTTGGTGCTTTCGGAGGAAGACTAGACCACTTGATGTCTAATCTGTTTCTGCCAAGCGATCCTGAGTTAGCCCCTTTTATGGAACAAATTGAGCTCAAAGATGGGCAAAATGTCATCTCATTTAAACCAGCCGGTAGTCATTTGGTTGAAGAAAATCCCGATATGAGATATGTCTCGTTTATGACTGATGGTGATCAAGATTTGACTATTACAGGAGCTAAGTATGACCTCAACGAAGGAAATTTCTTTAAAAAGAAGATATATTCAAGTAATGAGTTTATCGGTCAGTCTATAAAAGTCACTGTTACTAGTGGCTATGTTATTATAATTCAAAGTAAAGATAGGAGATAGCTTGGACATTCTTATGTTGTTAATTCTTCTTGCAGTACTTGTCTTAGCAGTTGTTCTCTTCTTTAAAGTACAACACCTGCAAGATCAACTTAGCAAGACCTTAGAAAATAATGCTGACAACTTATCTGACCAGCTCAGCTATCAGCTAGAAACCTTTAGTAAAAATCAAATTGTCGAAATTTCTAGTTTGATGAATCGCCAACAGACTGATTTGTTTCAGCAACTCAATGACTTGAAAATGGTCCTTCATCAAAACTTGACCGAAAATCGTGATCGTTCTGATCAACGTTTAGAATCTATTTCCCAACAACTTGGTCGTTCTGTTAAAGAAATGCAAGAGTCTAATGAAAAACGCTTAGAAGAAATGCGTCATACTGTTGAAGAAAAACTGGAAGCAACCCTAAAAAATCGTTTGCAGGTATCTTTTGAAACGGTTTCTAAACAATTGGAGAGTGTCAACCAAGGTTTGGGTGAGATGCGCAATGTGGCTAAAGATGTTGGAACCCTTAACAAGGTATTATCCAATACCAAAACACGTGGTATTTTGGGGGAACTCCAGTTGGGGAAAATTATTGAAGATATCCTAACAGTTCAGCAATATGAACGTGAGTTTTCAACTATCAAAGGTTCGACTGAACGGGTTGAGTATGCTGTTAAGCTCCCGGGTACTGTGCAGGGAGATTACATCTATTTACCAATTGACTCTAAGTTTCCCTTGGAGGATTACTACCGTCTTGAAGAAGCATATGAGACGGCTGATAAGGTTCAAATTGACTTATCTCGTAAGGCTCTCTTAGGAGCAGTTAAACGCTTTGCTAAAGATATTAATAAAAAGTACCTTAACCCACCAGAAACAACTAATTTTGGGATTATGTTTTTACCAACTGAAGGACTCTATTCAGAAGTGGTTCGAAATGCCGCCTTCTTTGATGCACTCCGCAGAGAAGATAATATTGTTGTGGCAGGACCATCCACTTTGTCCGCTCTATTAAATTCTTTATCAGTTGGCTTTAAAACATTGAATTTACAAAAAAATGCTGATGATATCAGTAAGATTTTAGGAAATGTCAAAGTAGAATTTGAAAAATTTGGTGGTATTTTAGTTCAAGCTCAAAAACAAATCAATACAGCAAATTCAACTTTAGATAAATTAATCTCAACTAGAACAAATGCTATTGTCAGAGCACTAGCCGAAGTTGAAACATATCAAGATAAAGATACAGAGGCATTATTGAACATGCCAGCTATAGAAGAGGTTTATAATGAAGATTAGCCAAATGAAAAAGGATCAGCTATTTGATGGCTTTTACCTAATTAAATCTGCAGAAGTCAGAAAAACAAGAGCGGGGAAAGACTTTATTGCTTTTACCTTTCAAGACGATTCTGGCGAAATTTCAGGGAATCTCTGGGATGCTCAAACATATAATGTCGAAGAGTTTGTTGCTGGTAAAATTGTTTATATGAAAGGGCGTCGTGAAGTTTACAATGGCACCCCACAAGTTAATCAAATTTCTCTTCGCAAGACTCGCGAAGGTGAACCAAATGATCCCAAAGATTTCAAAGAAAAAGCACCCGTTAGTGCCAGTGAAGTCAAAGATTACTTGGAGCAAATGCTGTTCAAAATTGAAAATGCAACATGGCAACGGATTGTTCGTGCCTTATACCGTAAGTACGATAAAGAATTTTATACTTACCCAGCTGCAAAAACCAATCACCATGCATTTGAAGCCGGGTTAGCTTACCATACAGCGACAATGGTGCGACTAGCTGATAGTATCGGCGATATCTATCCTGACTTAAATAAGAGTCTTTTATTCGCAGGAATTATGCTTCATGACTTGGCAAAAGTAATTGAATTGACTGGTCCTGATCATACTGAGTATACAATTAGAGGTAATTTGATTGGACATATTTCACTTATAAATGAAGAAATTACAAAAGTCCTAGCCGATCTAAATATTGATGACACAAAAGAAGAAGTCATTGTTCTTCGTCACTTGATTTTAAGTCATCATGGTCAATTGGAATATGGTAGCCCAGTACGTCCGCGTATTTTAGAAGCAGAAATTTTGCATATGATTGATAATATTGATGCCAATATGATGATGATGACAACTGCTCTAAATCGTGTATCAGAGGGCGAAATGACCAATAAAATTTTTGCTATGGATAATCGCTCTTTTTACAAACCCAAATATTAAGAGACATCTTAAGAGTAAACTAGTTTCACATTGTATTGTAGTCAGTTTTTTTTGAATTGCTTTGCGACGAACATTAAAGACAATAGACATCAAAACTATATAGAGCTGCAATGAAAGTCTCATCGAGGTCTGTTTTTATTAATTTAATTTGATATATAGAAGTACATTTATTAAAAATATTAAGAGTTTAATTGTCAAACTGTGATATACTTAAAGAGTCTAAAATTTCTTATTCTAACATCATCTCAAGTGTTAACTAATTTAATTAATAAACCGACAGGATATGGGGGAAGAGTAGTGAAAAGAGAAAAAATACCCTCTCAACTTGTTGAAAGTATAGGTTGGGAAAATGAAATTGTTGAGATACAGTTTTTAAATGGATATATTCATCGTTTTCAAGATATTCCAAAAATTTATTTTGATGAGTTAATGCTAAATATTACTGACGAAAAGATACATGATTTTGCAACAAATAATGCAGGTTCAAGAGTTAGAAAAGAAAGACGCTAGAATCTACTTCACTGAGGAAGTAGATTTTTAATTTTCTAAATAATGAAAATTTCTCGAAATGGAAATTTAACAGGCTTAAACCTTAGTTTTATTCAGTCAACATCCGCTTATGTTACAAATATATGTTAAATATTAAAAGATGAACATATTTTTTCCTGAACGTTCGTCTTTTTTGTTCAATATGTTATACTTATTTAAAAGTACTTTAAAATGGGGAAAATATGAAATTAAGACGTAGTGAACGTATGGTTGTCATTTCAAATTATCTGATAAACAACCCTTATAAATTAACAAGTTTAAATACATTTGCAATAAAATATGAAGCAGCAAAATCATCAATTTCTGAAGATATAGCAATTATAAAAAAAGCCTTTGAAGAGGCTAATATTGGAGAAATAGAAACACTAACTGGTGCTAGTGGAGGAGTTATCTTTACACCGACTATTTCTAAAGAAGAAGCAATTGCCATCGTGGAAGACTTATGTCAACAGTTATCAGAAAATAATAGAATCCTTCCAGGAGGCTACATTTACTTATCTGATATTCTAAGTACACCCAAGACTTTGCAAAATATTGGGCGTATTATTGCGAACGCTTTTAGAGGTCAAAAAGTTGATGCAGTTATGACTGTAGCAACTAAAGGTGTGCCTTTAGCAAATGCTGTTGCCAACATTTTGAATGTGCCTTTTGTAATTGTTCGACGTGATTTGAAAATTACGGAAGGGTCAACAGTATCAGTCAATTATGCCAGTGCATCTAGTGACCGCATTGAAAAAATGTTTCTGTCAAAGAGAAGTTTACAACCGAATAGCCGTGTTTTAATTGTGGACGACTTCTTAAAAGGTGGCGGTACAATTACAGGTATGATTAGTCTATTGACAGAATTCGACAGTACTTTAGTAGGTGTAGCTGTCTTTGCTGAAAATGCGCAAGAAGAGAGAGAACAAATGGCTTACAAGTCATTGTTAAAAGTATCTGAAATAGATGTCAAAAACAACAACGTCGTTGTTGAACTAGGGAATATCTTTGATTAACCACTGAGAGGAAAGAGACTTATCATGGAATTGGAAAACGGGAAAACAAACCACATTAAAACCACAATTGCTTTAACATCAACAATTGCATTGCTAGGGGCTGGTGTTGGGGTTTCACATCAAGTACAGGCTGATGACTTATCACCAACCGGAGCTGAAAACTCAAATAATGAATCCCCTTTATTACCAACTACTGCAACGGTTGCTGATGCCACTGCAGCAGTGAAAACTGCGGAGACACAATTAGCTAGTCAACAAAATGAACTTATTGCAGTTAATAAAGATATCAAAAATTCAAGCCTTGAAGTTTCAGATTTGAAAACAGAAATTGTAACTCAAGAAAAAGCTGTAGAAGCTGCTCAAGAAACTTTAACTACAGTCTCTACTTCAAATGATGCAGAATTTGAAAAACTTGTAACTGAAAACCAAGTTAAACTAGCTGAAACTAATAAAGCTCTAAGTCAAGCACAAACAAGTGCACAAACAGTAAGCTCTGACGTTCAAAAGCAAACTCAAGTTGTTGCGACTCAAAGTGAAGCAGCTAAAACGCTCGTTAAAGAAGCAGAATCTGCTGATAAAGCTGTAGCAGATTTGACGAAAGTTGTTAATCAACCTGAAATGATTGCATCACAAGTTAAAGATGCTCAAAACACCGTTAAAATTGCAGCATCAGACTTAACAAAAGCACAGACTAATTTAGCAACAGTTAAGCAAGAAACTAAGACTGCATTAACAACAAGTCTCGCTTCTAACAAGACAGCACTTACTGCAAAACAAGCAGAACTAAATGCTGCTCAATCACAAACTTCTACAAAGACAGTTAATATTGCTGGTGAAAATACATTTGTATTGCCATCAAACTACCCATTTGCAGAATTAAAACGTTTAGCGGATAGTGGATATATTGGTTCACCGAGCTATATTTCAGCTTTTAATAAACTTGAAAGTGCTATCAGTTCAAAAGCTCGCGCTGGAATGACTCTAAATAGCTATAAAAATATTGCTAAAGATTTAAATCGCCAAGTTAATTTAGACAACTTATCTCTAGATGTCCAAAATGAGTTAGCTTTATTTACAGCTCAAATGTTAAATTCTGTTCGTTCGCAATTGAACTTGTCTAAAATTGAAGTAACTGAAGGATCACAACAATTTGCTCGTCTAATTACAACTCAATATAAAGCAACTCACGGTTCAACAATTCCAGACTTTTCTTATGGTCAAGTTGGTGCTGGAGGACACACCGGAATTGGCCCACATGACCGCACAATCATTGAAAGCTCGGCAACTCGTGTTGGTTTGAAAGCTAATGATGATAACATGTATGAAAATTTTGGTATGTTTAATGATCTTCCTACTGTTAATGGTATTAAGAGAAGTATTTACAACACTCTTAAGTATATGTTGTTCACCGATGACTTACATGGCAATACTTGGGGACATGCGGTTAACTTTCTACGTACTGACAAAGCGAATGCAAGTAATCCTATTTATCTTGGTTTCTCAACAGAATCTGTTGGTGGCTTAGATACGCATTTCCTATTAATTCCAAAATCAAATATTCAAAATAAAACTTTATTTAGTACCAAAGCTGTTTCTGCTGGTAAGACAACAATTAATAATTCAGCAAAAATTCAAAGTTTGAAATCGGGTATTTCTTCTATTAAGGGGAATATTACTACTATTGAAAAACGTTTGAATAATCTTTCCGCTGAAGAAGCTGTTAAAACAGCTCAAGCACAGGTAATTAAATTTAATACTAAACTATCTGCAGCAAAACAAAGTCTTGCTAAACTTGAAACACAAGCAATCCAAGCCAAGAAATCTAAAGATGGCTTGCAAATTCAACTAGCGTTAGCTAAGACTATTCAAGCAGATGTAAAAGCAAAACTTGACGAAACTCTTGTTAGTTTAAATAACGCTAAGCGTTCACTTAAAACACTTGAAACAAAACTTGTGCAAGCAGCAGCACAAGTTACAAGTTTAGTTGATAAAAAAGTAAACTTGGCAAAAATGCTTGAATTAAAACAAAATCCAAAGCGTGTTGAGTTAGCAAAAGAAGCACTTGCTCAAGCCAAGAAGGATTTAGCTGAAACAAATGCCAAGTTAATTGTAAGTAACAAAGTACTAGTTGATTTGTTCGATACTAGAACTCAGCTTCAAGATGCAATTAAGTTATCTGAAAACCAAATTTCTCTTTTGAAAGCAATTGTTAATACAAAAGGTGACGAAAGTAAAGTACAGAAACCTACTAAAGTACAAACACCAGTAGTTCACGGTGGAGAATCGGTTTCATCTATTGCTGCTAAACCAATCGAGTACAATGAGAAAGATTCGTCAGATCTTACATCAGCTGATATTACTAAAGAAAAAATCAGTGATACAAGTGAGAAAGGCCAAATTAATTCTGAAACTGAACGTATGTCTGCAAGTACAAGTTTAATTGCACAAAAAACGGAACAAGAAATTGCTGAAATTAAGGCAGTTATTACTGAAAAAATTGCTACTGCAACATCAACTGTTATTGCGGAAACTAACAAAGTTTTAACAAATGAAGCTAATAAGATTGCTCAAGGGGTTGTTGAAGTTGTTCCGGAAACAATGCCAGCTCAAAGTATCTTAAACAAAGTTGCTAAGAGTGTTAGCGAAAATAATAATTCAGAGTCTTCTAACTATGGTTCAACTACTGTAAGTAAAGTGACGGCAGCAAGTGATGAAAGCACAAAACGAGCTGTCAAAGCTGGTATCGTTATGCTTACGGCAGTCGGTTTAACTGGATTTAAACTCAGAAAACAAGGCAAAAAATAAGTAAAAATCATTTAAAATATTATTGACAATTAAGTGCCGTCTATGTTACTATAGTAGACGGTACTTTTTACTTTTGGTCTCTCAAAAGTGTACAGAGACGTGCTGACAATTGTTGCAAAAAGTACACCCGGATATAGGCTGTCACCAAGCGCTATATCAACCAAAAATAAAAAAATACAGGAGAATGTAGATGCCTACAATTAACCAGTTGGTACGTAAACCTCGTAAATCTAAAGTTGAAAAATCAGATTCACCAGCTTTAAACATCGGTTACAACAGCCACAAAAAAGTTCACACTAAAATTTCTGCACCACAAAAACGTGGTGTTGCAACTCGTGTTGGAACAATGACACCTAAAAAACCTAACTCTGCCCTTCGTAAATTCGCTCGTGTACGTTTGAGCAACCTTATTGAAGTTACTGCATACATCCCAGGTATTGGTCACAACTTGCAAGAGCATAGTGTGGTACTTATCCGTGGTGGACGTGTAAAAGACCTTCCAGGGGTACGTTACCATATCGTTCGTGGTGCACTTGATACTGCAGGTGTTGCTGATCGTAAACAAGGCCGTTCTAAATACGGTGCTAAACGTCCTAAAGGATAATAGAAGGGGGATAAGAAAGAATGAGTCGTAAAAATCAAGCGCCTAAACGCGAAGTATTACCAGATCCATTGTATAACTCAAAAATCGTAACACGTCTTATCAACCGTGTTATGCTTGATGGTAAACGTGGTACTGCTGCAACTATCGTCTATGATGCTTTTGAAGCAATCAAAGAATCTACTGGAACAGATGCTCTTGAAGTGTTTGAAACAGCTATGGACAACATTATGCCTGTACTTGAAGTACGCGCACGTCGTGTTGGTGGATCAAACTACCAAGTCCCAGTTGAAGTTCGTCCAGAACGTCGTACTACTTTAGGATTACGTTGGTTAGTAAATGCATCACGTTCTCGTGGTGAACATACTATGAAAGATCGTCTTGCTAAAGAAATCATGGATGCTGCAAACAACACTGGTGCATCAGTTAAAAAACGTGAAGATACTCACAAAATGGCTGAAGCTAACCGTGCATTTGCTCACTTCCGTTGGTAGGATTATGACATTCAGATTTGAGTTAGCTTAAATCAAATGTCGCTAAACAATGTCGTAATTACGGGTAGGTCCTGCCTATCCGTTTTTTATAAATAATGATATAATATTCATATCAAATAAAAATATAGGAGAAATAACCTAATGGCTCGCGAATTTTCACTTGAAAAAACTCGTAATATCGGTATCATGGCTCACGTTGATGCTGGTAAAACAACAACTACAGAGCGTATCCTTTATTACACTGGTAAAATTCATAAAATCGGTGAAACACATGAAGGTGCTTCTCAAATGGACTGGATGGAACAAGAACAAGAACGCGGTATCACAATCACATCTGCAGCAACAACTGCACAATGGGATGGTCATCGTGTAAATATCATCGATACACCAGGACACGTGGACTTTACAATTGAAGTTCAACGTTCACTTCGTGTACTTGATGGAGCTGTTACAGTTCTTGATGCTCAATCAGGTGTTGAACCTCAAACTGAAACTGTTTGGCGTCAAGCTACTGAATATGGAGTTCCACGTATCGTTTTTGCTAACAAAATGGATAAGATCGGTGCTGACTTCCTTTACTCAGTAAGTACATTACATGATAGACTTCAAGCAAATGCACATCCAATTCAATTACCAATTGGTGCAGAAGATGACTTCACGGGAATTATTGACTTAATCAAAATGAAAGCTGAAGTTTATTCTAATGACCTTGGTACTGATATTCTTGAAGAAGATATTCCAGCTGACTATTTAGAACAAGCACAAGAATACCGCGAAAAATTAGTTGAAGCAGTTGCAGAAACTGATGAAGAATTAATGATGAAATACCTTGAAGGTGAAGAAATCACTAATGAAGAATTGATGGCAGCTATTCGTACTGCTACAATTAACGTTGAATTCTTCCCAGTTATGTGTGGATCAGCCTTTAAAAATAAAGGTGTTCAAATGATGCTTGACGCAGTTATCGACTACTTACCAAGCCCACTTGATATCCCTGCAATCAAAGGTATCAATCCTGATACTGAAGAAGAAGAAACTCGTCCTGCGTCAGATGAAGAGCCATTCGCAGCGCTTGCGTTTAAAATCATGACTGACCCATTTGTAGGTCGTCTAACTTTCTTCCGTGTCTACTCAGGTGTTCTTCAAAGTGGTTCATACGTTATGAATACTTCAAAAGGCAAACGTGAACGTATTGGACGTATTCTACAAATGCATGCTAATACTCGTAAAGAAATTGAAGTAGTTTACTCTGGTGATATCGCTGCGGCAGTTGGTTTGAAAAATACAACTACTGGTGATTCATTAACTGATGAAAAATCAAAAGTTATTCTTGAATCTATTGAAGTTCCAGAACCAGTTATCCAATTAATGGTTGAACCAAAATCTAAAGCAGATCAAGACAAGATGGGTGTTGCCCTTCAAAAACTTGCTGAAGAAGATCCAACATTCCGCGTTGAAACAAACGTAGAAACTGGTGAAACTGTTATTGCTGGTATGGGTGAGCTTCACCTTGATGTCCTTGTTGACCGTATGCGTCGTGAATTCAAAGTTGAAGCAAACGTTGGTGCTCCTCAAGTATCATACCGTGAAACATTCCGTTCAGCTACAAACGCTCGTGGTTTCTTCAAACGCCAATCAGGTGGTAAAGGACAATTTGGTGATGTTTGGATTGAATTTACACCTAATGAAGAAGGTAAAGGATTCGAGTTTGAAAATGCTATCGTTGGTGGTGTTGTCCCTCGTGAATTTATCCCAGCTGTTGAAAAAGGTCTTGTTGAATCAATGTCTAACGGTGTTCTTGCTGGATACCCAATCGTAGACGTTAAAGCTAAACTTTATGATGGATCATACCATGATGTCGATTCATCAGAAACTGCTTTTAAAATTGCAGCATCTCTTGCACTTAAAGAAGCAGCTAAATCAGCTAGCCCAGCTATACTTGAACCAATGATGCTTGTTACTATTACAGCTCCAGAAGATAATCTTGGAGATGTTATGGGACATGTTACAGCTCGTCGTGGACGTGTTGACGGTATGGAAGCTCGCGGAAATGTACAAGTTGTTCGTGCATTTGTTCCACTTGCTGAAATGTTTGGTTATGCAACAATTCTTCGTTCTGCAACTCAAGGACGTGGTACATTTATGATGGTATTTGACCATTATGAAGATGTTCCTAAATCAGTTCAAGAAGAAATTATCAAAAAAAATCGTGGTGAATAACCATTAATATGAAAAAGATCAGGATTTATTTCCTAGTCTTTTTTGCATTTTGAAAGCGTGAAAATGCTTGATGTATAACAGTGGAAATGCTTACATTATTTATAGCGAAATGGGGCTAGACCGCTTTGTATGCTTATTGAAAATGACTTAATCATTTGCAATTTTTATGAAATAGTTATATAATAGTTCTGTTGAAAGGTTACTGGGGATATCTTCAAGTTAATCTTTTCACAATATAGTTAAGGGAGTATCCCTTGTATAATAAATCTTTTGATTTTCATAAGGAGGAAATCACTAATGGTAGTTAAAGTTGGTATTAACGGTTTTGGCCGTATCGGACGTCTTGCTTTCCGTCGTATTCAAAATGTAGAAGGTGTTGAAGTTACTCGCATCAACGACCTTACAGATCCAAATATGCTTGCACACTTGTTAAAATACGATACAACTCAAGGTCGTTTTGACGGTACTGTAGAAGTTAAAGATGGTGGATTTGACGTTAACGGAAAATTCATTAAAGTTTCTGCTGAAAAAGATCCAGAACAAATTGACTGGGCAACTGACGGTGTTGAAATCGTTCTTGAAGCAACTGGTTTCTTTGCTAAAAAAGCAGCTGCTGAAAAACATTTACATGAAAATGGTGCTAAAAAAGTTGTTATCACTGCTCCTGGTGGAGATGACGTGAAAACAGTTGTATTTAACACTAACCATGATATCCTTGATGGAACTGAAACAGTTATTTCAGGTGCTTCATGTACTACAAACTGTTTAGCTCCAATGGCTAAAGCTTTACAAGATAACTTTGGCGTAAAACAAGGTTTAATGACTACAATCCACGCTTACACTGGTGATCAAATGCTTCTTGATGGACCTCACCGTGGTGGTGACTTACGTCGTGCCCGTGCTGGTGCTAACAATATTGTTCCTAACTCAACTGGTGCTGCTAAAGCAATCGGTCTTGTTATCCCTGAATTAAATGGTAAACTTGACGGTGCTGCACAACGTGTACCAGTTCCAACAGGTTCAGTAACAGAATTAGTAGCAGTTCTTAATAAAGAAACTTCAGTAGAAGAAATTAACTCAGTAATGAAAGCTGCAGCTAATGATTCATATGGTTACACTGAAGATCCAATCGTATCATCTGATATCGTTGGTATGTCTTTCGGTTCATTATTCGATGCTACTCAAACTAAAGTACAAACTGTTGATGGAAATCAATTAGTTAAAGTTGTTTCATGGTATGACAATGAAATGTCTTACACTGCTCAACTTGTTCGTACACTTGAGTACTTCGCAAAAATTGCTAAATAATTAGTTATATAGCATGAAAGGAAGAGATTTCTCTTCCTTTTTTTTATGAAAAAATTGTGAAATAATTAATTTATTGTTTTCATATTTTAGATTATTGAAAATAAATATGATATAATAGTCTGTATAAAAAAATATTAAGGAGTCTATCCAAATGGCTAAAATGACTGTAAAAGACATCGACTTAAAAGGAAAAAAAGTCCTTGTACGTGTTGATTTTAATGTTCCTTTAAAAGATGGTGTTATCACAAATGATAACCGTATCTCTGCAGCACTTCCAACAATTAAATATATTGTTGAAAACGGTGGTCGTGCAATTTTATTCTCTCACCTTGGACGTGTTAAAGAAGAAGCAGATAAAGAAGGCAAATCACTTGCACCGGTAGCTAAGAACTTAGCTGAAAAGCTTGGTCAAGATGTTATTTTCCCAGGTTCAACACGTGGTGAAGAACTTGAAAAAGCTATTGAAGCTCTTGAAGATGGACAAGTTTTACTTGTTGAAAACACACGTTTTGAAGATGTTGACGGCAAAAAAGAATCAAAAAATGATCCTGAACTAGGGAAATATTGGGCATCACTTGGAGATGGTATTTTTGTAAATGATGCTTTCGGTACAGCACACCGTGCTCATTCTTCAAACGTTGGTATCTCTGCTAATGTAGAAAAAGCTGTTGCTGGTTTCTTACTTGAAAATGAGATTGCATACATTAAAGAAGCTGTTGAAACTCCAGAACGTCCTTTTATAGCTATTCTTGGTGGTTCAAAAGTTTCAGATAAAATTGGTGTTATTGAAAACTTACTTGATAAAGCTGATAAAGTCCTTATCGGTGGTGGTATGACATACACATTCTACAAAGCTCAAGGTATTGAAATTGGGAACTCACTTGTAGAAGAAGATAAACTCGATATTGCGAAAGAACTACTTGAAAAATCAAATGGTAAATTAATCCTTCCAGTTGACTCTAAAGAAGCTAATGCTTTTGCTGATTACACTGAAGTTCACGATACTGATGGTGAAGCAATTTCAGAAGGTTTCCTTGGTTTGGATATCGGTCCTAAATCAATTGTTGAATTTGAAAAAGCCCTTGAAGGTGCTAAAACAGTTGTATGGAATGGTCCAATGGGTGTATTTGAAAACCCAGACTTCCAAGCAGGAACAATCGGTGTTATGGATGCCATTGTTAAACAACCAGGTGTTAAATCTATCATCGGTGGTGGTGATTCAGCAGCAGCAGCAATTAACCTAGGCCGTGCAGAAAAATTTTCATGGATCTCAACAGGTGGTGGAGCATCTATGGAATTATTAGAAGGTAAAGAGTTACCAGGGTTATCTGCATTAACAGAGAAATAAATATACATCTGTTGAAAGTCTCTGCAAAATCCTGATTTTGTATAAAAAGAAACAAAACTGAAGTGTTAGAAAAAGGGGCTCTTTGTCAACTGTAGTGGGTAGATGAAAAGCTAACACCTAGAGAGGACGAACTTCGTCCTCTCTTTCTTTATGTTCAATGCAATCAAAATCCGTTTTTTAAAGTTTTCAAAGTTCCTGAAACCAAAGGCATTTCTCTTAATGACTTTGATGAGATTATTGGTAGCTTCCAGTTTGGCGTTGGAATAAGGCAATTCCATGGCGTTTACAACCTTGTCTTTATCCTTTAAAAATGTCTTCAATACCGTCTGGAAAATAGGATTAACGATGGCTATTTCCTGTTCGATGAGGTCAAAGAAATGGTCTGAGTTCTTCTCTTGGAAATGAAATAAGAGAAGCTGATAGAGTACATAGTGTTGTCGTAGTTCCTCGGAGAAAGACAGGAGTTTTTCTAGGATTTCCTTGTTAGTCAAATGCATTCGAAACATAGGACGATAAAATCGTTTATCGCTGAGTTTACGGCTATCTTGTTGTATCAATTTCCAGTAACGTTTCAAGGCTCGGTATTCCTGCGATTTTCTGTCGAATTGATTCATAATTTGAATACGGACACGGTTCATAGCACGACTAAGGTGTTGCACGATATGAAAGCGATCGAGTACAATTTTTGCATTCGGAAAAAGTTGTTTAGCAAGTTGATAATAGGGACTAAACATATCCATGGTAATCACTTTGACCCGATTTCTAACCTTTCTAGGATAGCGAAGAAAGTGGTTTCGGATGGTTGCTTGAGTTCTTCCGTCGAGAATGGCGATGACATTTAGGGAGTCGAAATCTTGAGCGATGAAGCTCATTTTCCCCTTCTTGAAGGCATACTCGTCCCAACTCATCACCTCAGGTAGGGTATTCCAATCCGTTTCAAACTTGAACTCATTGAGCTTTCTCATAACTGACGATGTTGAAATTGATAGCCTGTGTGCAATATGTTTCATTGCTTGATTTTCGATGAGTAATTGTGCGATTTTCTGGTTAACAGCGACAGAGATTTGGTGGTTCTTCTTGACAAGAGGAGTTTCAGCGACCGCCATTTTTCCGCAATCTTTACACTTGAAACGACGCTTTCTAAGGCGGATAAGTAAAGGGTAGCCAGCAGTTTCTAAGTAGGGGATTTTAGAAGTTTTCTGGTAGTCGTACTTAGCCATTTGTCCCTTGCATTTTGGGCATTTAGGGGCTGTGTAGTCCAAGTGACCGTGGAGTTCTAAGTGAGTTCCCATATCATATTCATCAGTGATAGTGATATTTTTGTCTTTAATTCTGAGAAAATTTGTGATAAGATTTAGTTGTTCCATATGAGTCTTTCTAAAATGATAGTTTGAGCACTTTTCATTATAGGTCATATGGGACTTTTTGTATATACTCAAAAAGGCTCCATAATCTCTACAGTGGATTTACCCACTACAGAAATTATAGAGCCGAAAAAGGCCGCATGTGTGGCCTTTTTCTTATATTCTAGGACTTGGTTAGGAATCTCAGGAAAAAATATTTACAAGGTGAAAAGTGCGATTTCTTGTCAAAATTGTGGAATCAAACTCAGATATTTTAGTGATTTTACACAGTTTAGCTTAGAAAATAAACTACCATCAGTAAAAGCATGACAAACTATTCACAACATGTTAAACTGAAATATATTGATGTGAAAGATAGGAAATTATGAATTTTTACTTTGATCCTAAAAAATTAAAATTAGGTATGCGTACGTTTAAAACTGGCTTAGCTGTCTTTTTTGTCTTATTGTTATTCCATATTTTTGGCTTTCAAGGTTTGCAAATTGGTGCCCTGACAGCTGTGTTTAGTTTGAGAGAAGATTTTGATAAGACGGTATCTTTTGGTAGCTCAAGAATCCTCGGAAATAGCATTGGTGGCTTCTTTTCCTTAATATTCTTTTTATTACAAGCAGCTTTTAATCATCATTTTATTATTACCTTAATTTTTGTACCTATTTTAACCATGTTAACAATTATGTTTAATGTCGCTTTTAATAATAAATCTGGTATTATTGGTGCCGTCGCAGCTTTGTTGATTATCACCCTATCTATTTCATCGGGTGAAACAATAGCTTATGTATTTGCGAGAATATTTGAAACCTTCTGTGGTGTATTCATTGCCATATTGATTAATACAGATATTGATATAATAAAAAACAAGTTGAATAAGAAAAACGATTGAAGCAATGTTAGAAAACCTAACATTTCTTCTTGACTTCTTTCTTTATTGAGCATATAATAGACAGGTGAAAGGAGTTTTCATGAAAGAAAAAGAACTCAGACGTTCAATGGCTGTTTTTCCTATTGGGACTGTAATGAAATTGACAGATTTATCTGCTAGACAAATTCGTTATTATGAAGATCAGGAATTGATTAAACCGGAACGAACTGATGGTAATCGTCGTATGTTTTCATTAAATGACATGGACAGATTACTTGAAATTAAGGATTTCTTGGATGATGGCTTAAATATTGCTGCTATTAAAAGAGAATATGCTGACCGTTTGGAAAAATCAATGCATAAACAAGCCACATTGACAGATGCTGATGTTCGTCGTATTCTTCATGATGAACTTTTAAATCAAGGGGGATTTTCAACTCCCTCGCAATCTTTGGGGAATTTTCGTATTTAGTTGATATACGAAAAAGGTTTAAAAAATAAGGAGACCTATTTTATGACAATCACAGCAGCAGATATTAGACGTGAAGTAAAAGAAAAAAATGTTACTTTTCTCCGTTTAATGTTTACAGACATTATGGGAATCATGAAAAATGTAGAAATACCTGCAACAGATGAACAATTAGATAAAGTTTTATCAAATAAAGCAATGTTTGATGGTTCTTCAATTGAAGGGTTTGTGCGTATTAATGAATCTGATATGTATCTTTACCCAGATTTAGATACATGGCTTGTTTTTCCTTGGGGAGATGAGAATGGTGCTGTCGCAGGTTTAATTTGTGATATTTACACTGCAGAAGGTGAACCATTCCCTGGTGATCCTCGCGGCAATTTAAAACGTGCTTTGAAACATATGGAAAAAGTAGGATATAAGTCTTTTAACTTAGGACCAGAACCTGAATTTTTCCTTTTCAAAATGGATCAAAATGGGAATCCAACTCTTGAAGTAAATGACCAAGGTGGTTATTTTGACTTAGCACCAACTGACTTGGCTGATAATACAAGACGTGAAATTGTCAATGTATTAACTAAAATGGGCTTTGAAGTAGAAGCTAGTCACCATGAAGTGGCTGTTGGACAACATGAAATTGATTTTAAATATGATGATGTTCTTAAAGCATGTGATAACATTCAAATCTTTAAACTAGTCGTAAAAACTATTGCACGCAAAGATGGTCTGTATGCAACTTTTATGGCAAAACCTAAATTTGGCATTAATGGCTCAGGTATGCATTGTAATATGTCATTATTTGATAAAGAGGGAAATAACGCTTTCTTTGATGAAAAAGATAAGAACGGTATGCAATTGTCTCAAGATGCCTATTATTTCTTAGGTGGTTTAATGAAACATGCATACAGTTATACTGCTATTATGAATCCGACTGTTAATTCTTATAAACGTCTTGTACCTGGTTATGAAGCGCCGGTTTATGTTGCTTGGGCAGGTAGTAATCGTTCTCCACTTATTCGCGTACCAGCGTCACGTGGACAAGGTACTCGTTTAGAATTACGTTCAGTAGATCCAACAGCTAACCCTTATTTAGCATTAGCTGTCCTATTGGAATCAGGTCTTGATGGTATTGAAAATAAAATTGATGCTCCAACACCAGTTGAGGCTAATATCTATACAATGACGGCAGAAGAACGTGAAGCGGCTGGTATTGTTGACTTACCGTCAACTTTACATAATGCTTTAAAAGCACTTCAATCAGATGATGTTGTTAAAAGTGCTCTTGGTGAACATATCTTTACAAATTTTATTGAAGCTAAGAGAATTGAATGGGCTTCTTATGCGACATTTGTCTCACAATGGGAAATTGATAACTATATTCATAGTTACTAAGATTAGAAAAGCTGCACTTTCGAGTGTGGCTTTTTGAATATTTAATGAAAATATTCAAAATTGTTGAGTTTTTATTAACAAAAATACTTGCAAAGTCATACTTGACAGCATTTTTACAAGACATTGTACATAATAATTTAATATCAAAATTTTCAGATAAATTTGTTCCCTTTTTTCTGAATTGTGGTATAATTTAATGTATTAAACTTAATAAGAATGTTTGACTAGGAGGTCTCTCAAATGACAAGTTCAAAAAGCACTAATTGGAAACGTGTTGGTCTTGGAACGTTGACTTTAGCTTCTGCAGCAGTTTTAATGGCATGTGGAAATAAATCAACTGCTTCTAATGATAATAAAAATGAAATCAATTGGTACACACCAACTGAAATAATCACTTTAGACATTTCAAAAAATACTGATACGTATTCATCACTTGCTATTGGTAACTCAGGAAGTAACTTACTACGAGTTGATGATAAGGGGAAACTCCAACCAGATTTAGCTGAAAAAGTTGACGTATCAGAAGATGGCTTAACTTATACAGCAACTTTACGTGATGGTTTGAAATGGTCAGACGGTAGTGAATTAACTGCAAAAGATTTCGTCTATACTTGGCAACGTATGGTTGATCCAACAACTGCTTCTGAGTATGCCTATCTTGCAACTGAATCACATTTGAAAAATGCTGAAGATATCAATACTGGTAAAAATAAAGATTTAACTGCTCTAGGTGTTAAAGCTGAAGGTAATAAAGTAATCTTTACTTTGTCAGAACCAGCTCCACAATTCAAGAGTCTTCTATCATTTGCTAACTTTGTTCCACAAAAAGAAGATTTTGTGAAAAAAGCTGGTAAAGATTATGGTACTTCTTCAGAAAAACAAGTTTACTCTGGGCCTTATACAGTTAAAGATTGGAATGGTACAAGTGGTACTTTCAAACTTGTTAAAAACACTAAATACTGGGATGCTAAAAACGTTAAAACTAAAACAATCAACGTTCAAACAGTTAAGAAACCTGATACTGCTGTACAAATGTACAAACAAGGTAAACTTGACTATGCAAACATTTCAGGAACTTCAGCGATTTACAATGCTAACAAGAAAAATAAAGATGTTACACCAGTTTTAGAAGCAACTACAGCTTATATGGTTTATAACCAAACTGGTAAAGTAGAAGGTTTATCAAATACGAAGATTCGTCAAGCTCTTAATCTTGCAACTGACCGTAAAGGTATTGTTTCTGCAGCAGTAGATACTGGTTCTAAACCAGCGACAGCTATTGCTCCAACAGGACTTGCAAAACTTAAAGATGGTACAGATTTAACAAAACATGTTGCTCCTGGTTACTCATATGATGAGAAGAAGGCCGGAGAACTCTTTAAAGAAGGTCTTAAAGAACTAGGTAAAGATAGTCTTAAAGTAACAGTAACAGCGGATGCTGATAGTCCTGTTGCCAAAGCGTCAATTGACTATATTAAAGAAACTTGGGAAAAAGCTCTTCCTGGATTAACTGTTGAAGAAAAATTTGTAACCTTCAAACAACGTTTAGAAGATACAAAAAATCAAAACTTTGAAGTTGCACTTGTACTTTGGGGTGGTGACTATCCAGAAGGTTCTACTTTCTATGGCTTGATGAAATCAGGTTCAGCTTATAACTACGGTAAATTTACAAATGAAACATTTGATAAAGCCTACGAAAAAGCTTTAACAACTGATGCACTTGATACAAATGCAGCAGCTGATGATTATAAAGATGGTGAAAAAGCACTTTATGAAGCGGCTAACTATAATCCAATTTACTTCCGTAGTGGAGAAGGATTACAAAATCCAAGTATCAAAGGCTTAATCCGTAACTCAACTGGTTTGAATGTTGACTTCACTTACGCTTACAAAAAATAAGCACCTGAAGCACTAGTAATGTAATATTGCAAGAATTGGTTATGGACCAGTTCTTGCTTTTGTTAGAGGAACAATATGACTAAATACTTATTAAAACGTGTAGCTATCTTAATTGCTACACTTTGGGTTGTTGTAACCTTATCTTTCTTCCTGATGCAGATTATGCCTGGGACACCTTACAACTCACCAAAATTAACCGAAGAAATGATTGCAATGATGAATAAGCAATATGGCTTAGACAAACCATTATGGGCTCAATATCTAAAATACTTAGTAGATATTCTACATGGTGATTTTGGAACATCTTACCAATCAATCAATCAATCTGTTTCTAAATTGATTGCACAACGTTTAGGCGTTTCTGTCCATTTAGGGATTCAGGCTTTAGTAGTCGGTATCACAGGTGGCTTATTAGTTGGGGCCGTTTCAGCTCGTAATAAAAATAATAAAATTGATGCTTTCTTAAGTGTTGTTTCAACACTTGGTATTTCTGTACCTGCTTTCATCATTGGTCTTTTGTTATTAGATTATTTTGGTTTCAAATGGGGTCTTTTACCATTATCTGGTTGGGGAACATTTGCACAAACTATTCTACCAACACTCGGTTTAGCGATTCCCGTTTTTGCACAGGTTACGCGTTTCTTCCGAAGTGAAATGATTGAAACTTTGAATTCTGATTACATTCAATTAGCCCGTGCCAAAGGTTTAACAAATCGTCAAGTTACAAATAAGCATGCTTACCGTAACTCAATGATTCCTGTTTTGACCCTTGTTGGTCCAATGGCGGCTAATATTTTGACTGGGTCAGCCTTGATAGAACAAATCTTTTCAATCCCAGGAATTGGTCAACAATTTGTCTCATCAATTCCAACTAAAGACTACCCTGTTATTATGGGGACTACAATTGTTTATGCCGTGATGCTGATGGTTGCAATTTTGATTACTGATATTATCATCAGTATTTCAGATCCACGCGTGCGTCTTGGATAGGAGAGTAACATGCTAGAAGAAAAGAAAACTTTTACTCTTGTCGGTGCAGGTAATTCTGACACACAAGAAAAAATTGAAAAGCCGGCATTGTCTTTCCTTGAGGATGCTTGGCGCAGATTAAAACACAACAAATTAGCTGTAGTAGCAATGGTCTTTTTAGCAAGTTTATTGATTTATGCTATAGGATCTAGTTTTATTGTTACTAAAAATGATGCAAACAGCTTTGATAGTAAACAAGTTAGTGTCTATCGTAACTTACCACCTAAACTTAGTTCATCATTGCCATTTTGGAATGGTAGCATTACATATGCTGGTAATACTGAAGCTAATGATGCTTATGCAGACCAAGGCGTTCCTGAGAATCAGAAATTCTTGTTGGGTACTGATAGCTTAGGTCGTAGTATTGGTAAGCGTATTACAGTTGGTATACGTATCTCATTATTAATTGCCATTGTAGCAACTATAATTGACTTAATCATCGGAGTAACCTATGGTTTAGTATCTGGTTTTACTGGTGGGAAAATCGATACAATTATGCAACGTATTATTGAGATTATTTCTTCAATTCCTAACTTGGTTATTGTAACCATGCTTGGACTTTTGCTTGGTAATGGTGTTATGTCAATTATTATATCGATCGCGATTGTTGGCTGGACCTCAATGGCTCGTCAGGTTCGGAACTTAACTCTCTCTTACCGTGAGCGTGATTTCGTACTTGCTTCTCGTGCACTTGGCGAAAGCAATTATAAAATAGCCTTCAAACATGTCTTGCCAAACATTTCTGGGATTATCATCGTTCAAATTATGATGACTGTTCCGAGTGCAATCATGTATGAATCAGTATTGTCAGCTATCAACCTTGGTGTTAAACCACCGACGGCTTCTCTTGGGTCATTGATCACAGATGCTCAGGAAAACTTACAATACTTCCCTTACCAAGTTATGCTTCCAGCTATGGCTTTGGTATTCATCTCACTTGCTTTCATTCTTTTAGGTGATGGCTTGCGCGACGCATTTGATCCAAAATCAAGTAACGACTAGGAGGAAAAATTAATATGACTAAAGAAAAAGTATTAAGTGTCAAAGACCTCCATGTTGATTTTAAAACATATGCTGGAGCTGTTAAGGCAATCCGTAATATCAATTTTGATTTATATAAAGGTGAGACACTAGCCATTGTTGGTGAATCAGGTTCTGGTAAATCCGTTACGACACGGACTTTGATGGGGCTAAACGCTAAGAATGCAAGTATCACTGGAGATATTGATTTCAAAGGTAAGAAATTAATTGAGCTTAATGAAGACGAATGGGTTAAAGTTCGTGGTAAAGAAATTGCCATGATTTTCCAAGATCCCATGACAAGTCTTGACCCTACAATGAAAATTGGCATGCAGATTGCAGAAGCGATTCTAATCCATGAAAATGTTTCTAAAAGTGAAGCTTTGGAACGTGCATTGAAATTGATGAATCAAGTTGGGATTCCAAATGCGGAAGAACATATCAATGATTATCCACATATGTGGTCTGGTGGTATGCGTCAACGTGCTGTCATTGCTATTGCACTTGCTGCAAATCCAGAAATTTTAATTGCTGACGAACCTACAACTGCCCTAGACGTAACAATTCAGAACCAAATTTTGAAATTGATGAAAGGTTTGCAATCACAAATTTCTTCATCAATTATCTTTATCACCCATGACCTTGGGGTTGTGGCTGGTATGGCTGATCGTGTAGCTGTCATGTATGCAGGTAAAATTGTTGAATATGGTACAGTAGATGAAGTTTTCTATAATCCACAACATCCCTACACATGGGGCCTTTTGAACTCTATGCCTACAACTGATACCGAAGAAGGAAGCCTTGAATCTATTCCAGGGACACCTCCTGACCTGTTGAATCCTCCAAAAGGAGATGCCTTTGCTGCTCGTAATGAGTATGCCTTAGATATCGACTTGGAAGAGGAACCTCCTATGTTTAAAGTTTCTGATACACATTACGCTGCAACATGGTTGTTAGATGAACGTGCACCACAAGTAACACCACCTGCACCAATTTTAAAACGTTGGGCTAAATGGAATAAGAAGAAAGGACAAATTTAATGACTGAAGAACGTAAAAAATTAGTTGAACTAAAAAACGTTTCTTTAACCTTTAATAAAGGGAAAAGCAACGAAGTCAAGGCCATTAATAATGTCAGTTTTGATATCTATGAAGGTGAAGTCTTTGGATTAGTTGGGGAATCAGGTTCTGGTAAAACAACAGTTGGCCGTGCTATCTTAAAACTTTATGAAATTACCGATGGCGAAATTATTTTCAATGGTGTAAATATCACTAAACTAAAAGGAAAAGAACTTCATAATTTCCGTAAAGATGCACAAATGATTTTCCAAGATCCACAAGCAAGTCTTAATGGACGGATGAAAATTAGAGACATCGTTGCTGAAGGACTAGATATTCATGGTTTAACTAAAACAAAGGAAGAACGTGAAGCTCGTGTTCAAGAACTACTTGACCGTGTTGGTTTGAATAAAGACCATGTGACTCGTTATCCACATGAATTTTCAGGAGGACAACGTCAACGTATTGGTATTGCCCGTGCCTTGGCTGTAAAACCCAAATTTATCATTGCTGATGAACCAATTTCTGCTTTGGACGTATCTATCCAAGCACAGGTTGTTAACTTGATGCAAAAATTACAAACTGAACGTGGTTTAACCTACTTGTTTATCGCCCATGATTTATCAATGGTTAAATACATTTCAGATCGTATTGGTGTTATGCACTGGGGTAAAATGTTAGAAATTGGGACATCTGAAGATGTTTATAATAACCCAATTCACCCATATACAAGAAGTCTCTTATCAGCTATTCCTGAACCAGACCCAGATTATGAACGCCAACGTGTTGCGGAAATTTATGATCCAAGTATTGAATTGGATGGAAAAGAACGTGAAATGCGTGAAATCACACCAGGTCACTTCGTATTTTCAACAGAAGAAGAAGCAGTAGCTTACAAAGCAAATTCAAATAAATAAAAAACAGCTTAGGCTGTTTTTTTATTGCTCAAACAAAAAAAGCCTGATTTCAATCAGGCTTCCAATTACTCTTCGTCTGGTATTAATACCATCGGAATAATAATTGGTTCACGTTCTGTTTTTTCATATAAGAATGGTCTTAAAGCATTAACAATTGCACCATTTACAGATTGGATGCTTGCTTCTTTATTTTTCAAAGCAATTCGAATTGCGTTAAATAAGACACGTTGGCTTTCTCGAATCAGATCGCCTGATTCACGCATATAGATAAATCCACGGCTGAGGATGTCTGGACCAGCTAAAATCATTTGTGACTTAAAGTCAACAGTCGCAACTGCTAAAACGACACCGTCTTCAGATAAATCACGACGGTCACGTAGAACAGCTGTGCCAATGTCACCAATACCATTACCATCAACATAGATATCTTGCGCATTGAAATGACCAGCACGACGTGCAGTATCACTTGTTAAGGCAAGAACATCACCATTTTCAAGAATAAAGATATTTTCTTTAGGAACACCAGTATCCATTGCTAAACCAGCATGGACTTTTTGCATCCGGTATTCACCATGAACAGGCATAAAGAATTTTGGTTTCATTAAACGGAGCATCAATTTTTGTTCTTGTTGACCACCGTGTCCTGAAGTATGGATGTTGTTTACTTTACCATGAATTACTTCAACACCAGCTTCCTGGATAGCGTTAATCAATTTATTAACACTAGTGGTGTTACCAGGAATTGGACTTGATGAGAAGATAACTGTATCACCTGGTTGAAGTGTAACCTGACGGTGCGTACCATTAGCAATACGTGCTAACGCAGCCATTGATTCACCCTGGCTACCAGTACACATAATCAAAACTTCATTAGCATGGTAATTTTTCAACTCATTTGGTTCAATAATTGTCCCTTTAGGAACATTGATATAACCAAGTTCAATCCCGTTTACAATCGCTTTTTCCATTGAACGTCCAAAGACTGCGATCTTACGACCAGTTTTAACAGCAGCTTCAGCAGCTTGTTGCAAACGGTAGATATTTGAAGCAAAAGAGGCGAAGATAATTCTTCCATGAATGCCTTCAATAATCTTCAGAATTGATTGACCAACGACTTTTTCTGAGTTAGTAAAAGTAGGAACTTCCGCATTTGTCGAATCTGACAAGAGACAAAGCACGCCATCTTCACCAAGCGCAGCCATCCGATGGATATCCGCAGGATCACCAACAGGCGTAAAGTCAAACTTAAAGTCACCAGTACAAACAACTTTCCCTTGAGGCGTATGAATAACAATCCCTAAAGGTTCTGGAATCGAGTGGGTTGTACGGAAGAAAGTCACGCTCAAGTTTTTAAAGGTTAACTCAGTATTGTGGTTGATTTCGTAAAGGGTTGTATCACGAAGCAAACCATGCTCTTCTAATTTTCCACGAATTAAGGCTAAAGCCAATGGCCCAGCATAAATTGGAACATTAGCCTGTTTAAGTAGGAATGGAATCCCACCAATATGGTCCTCATGGCCGTGCGTAATAACTAAAGCTTTAACACGGTCGAGATTGTCAACGATGTAAGAATAATCAGGGATTACATAATCAATCCCGAGAAGATCTTCTTCTGGAAATTTGATACCAGCATCAACAATGATAATCTCATCTTGATACTCAATGCCATATGTGTTTTTCCCGATTTCCCCTAGACCACCAATGGCGAAAACGCCGACTTCATTAGGTTTTAAATCGATATTTGACATATTACAACTCCGTTAATTCGAAAACACCAGTTTCTTTTTCATATTCTAGGTGTTTATCTGAAAGAAGTTCAATAAATTCAACGTTGTAACTTGTTTTTTCTTCAACAAGTTTACGGGTTTTAATGCGACCTTCTAGTTCTGTCTCAGCATCAATATCGATGTAGAGTGTTTGAGTGTTTTCCCGACGTGGGTTACGGTTCTTTGTTTCTTGATAGAAAACTTTAAAAATCATGTGTTAAAAATTCCTTTCCTAATGAATCAATTATCCAAACAATAAGAAATAAGACCATCTTAAAATGGTAACTAAGTATTATTGATTATTTGTGTAATAGATTAAACCTGATTCTTTGCAATTACTAAAATTATAACATAATATTAGCCGATAGTAAAAGCATTGACCGACGATTTTATAGAGTGAAACCCCTATCATATAGAGTTTTTTTGTTGGTCAGTCAATTTTATGATATAATTGGGAATAGAAATTCAATGAAGAAAGTGGATAAAATGAATATACTTGCATTTGACACGTCTAACAAAGCTCTATCAGTGGCTATTCTCGAGGATCAGGAGCTATTGGCAGAATCAACTTTAAATGTAAAGAAAAATCACAGTGTCAGCCTTATGCCTCATATCGAGTTTTTAATGGATTCTATAGAAATAGCCCCAGGCGACTTAGACCGTATCGTGGTGGCAGAAGGTCCAGGCTCATATACAGGATTACGAGTGGCGGTAGCCACAGCAAAAATGTTGGCCTACAGTTTAGCAATTGAACTAGTTGGCGTATCTTCACTCTATGCATTAGCTGCAACAGCTATGCAAAAAGATGCTTTAATTATTCCTTTAATTGATGCAAGACGTCGCAATGTTTATGCAGGATTTTACCAAAATAACCAATCTGCAAGACCTGACCAACATATTGCTATCTCGGAATTATTAGCAAGTTTAGACCCTAGCCAAAAAATTTGTTTTGTCGGCGAGGTTGAGGCCTTTGCAGAGGAAATAGCAGAAAAATTGCCAGATGCCAAGATTCAAGCGACACTACCATCAGCCTACCAAATTGGTAAAGTCGGTCAAATGATGGTACCAGTAGATGTCGATGCCTTTGTCCCAGAATACTTGAAAAAAGTTGAAGCTGAAGAAAATTGGTTGAAAACGCATCAAGCAGGTAATCAAGACAACTACATAAAACGGGTATAAGCTTATGCAAAAAGCGCAAAGCATTTATGCCATTCTAGACGATGCCTACCAGGGTCAATCGCCTTGGAATCTCAAGCAAATTGAAGCTGATTTAAGCTCGCCCAATAACGACTACTTCTTTGCTTACGACCAAGAGCAATTGATTGGCTTTCTCTCAGTCCAGCAATTAGTGGGTGAGTTAGAATTAACCAATATTGCAGTAAAAAGTCGATATCAAGGGAAAGGCATCGGAGCACAGCTAATGACACACCTCTTTGATTATGACTTGCCAATTTTTCTAGAGGTGCGTGCTTCTAATTCAGCAGCGCAAGCTCTATATAAGTCATGTGGCTTTGCTGCACTAGCCATTCGCAAAAACTATTATCATAATCCGGTGGAAGATGCCGTTGTAATGAAAAAAGAAGGAAGAAATGACAGATAGATACATTCTTGCGGTCGAAAGTTCTTGTGACGAGACAAGTGTCGCAATTCTTAAGAATGACCGAGAACTTTTAAGTAATATCATTGCCAGTCAGGTTGACAGCCATAAACGCTTTGGTGGCGTGGTGCCAGAAGTTGCCAGCCGTCACCATGTGGAAGTGGTAACGACCTGCTTTGAAGACGCTTTGCAGGAAGCTGGCATCACAGCTAAAGACCTATCAGCAGTTGCTGTAACCTATGGACCTGGGCTTGTTGGGGCGCTTTTGGTTGGAATAGCTGCTGCAAAAGTCTTTGCTTGGGCTAACCAACTCCCATTAATCCCAGTCAACCACATGGCAGGCCACCTGATGGCTGCGCGTGAGCAGAATGAACTGAGCTATCCGCTGATGGCATTACTGGTTTCCGGAGGGCACACAGAGTTAGTTTACGTGACAGAACCTGGTGCTTACCATATCGTCGGGGAAACTCGTGATGACGCAGTCGGCGAAGCATACGACAAAGTAGGCCGTGTCATGGGCTTAACATACCCAGCCGGGCGAGAAATTGACCAGTTAGCACACCAAGGTAAAGATACCTACAGCTTCCCAAGGGCGATGATTAAAGAAGACCATTTGGAATTTTCATTCTCAGGACTAAAATCAGCCTTTATCAATTTGCATCACAATGCTGAGCAAAAAGGGGAAGAGTTGGTCTTAGAAGACCTTTGTGCTTCTTTCCAAGCTGCCGTCCTTGATATCTTGATTGTCAAAACCAAGAAAGCCTTATCTAAGTATCCATCTAAAATGTTGGTTGTAGCAGGTGGCGTAGCAGCCAACCAAGGCTTACGTGAACGCCTAGCCACAGATATCACTGAAACAGAAGTGGTCATTCCACCACTAAGACTCTGTGGAGATAATGCCGGCATGATCGCCCTTGCCGCAGCTGTTGAGTACGACAAAGGTCACTTTGCCCAAATGGATCTCAACGCCAAACCAAGTTTAGCTTTTAGTTATTTAGAGAATTAAAGTAACAATTTACACCTCCTTAGAGAAACTAAGGGGGTATTTTCTTGATTAGATACTATCCTTTATTATAAATGAAAAGTGTAAAAATAAATTCAATTTGAATATATTAAAAGTGTTATTTGTACAAGTTATAGTCTGAAGAATTATTACCTTTAAGGACTGAAAATACTAGTTTACTTGTCTTTAAAGCAAGCAATAAATTAAGACAAATAATAAATAATGAATCATATTTTAGGCATAGAAAGACAACTTGATATCATAAATTATCTGAATTCTCCTTGTGAAATAAAATGAGAGAAACGCGCTGACTAATCATAAGGAAAAATATCAAGAAAGGTGAAGTTAAAGTCTTTGTCTTTTTAGTTGATTATTATTTCTGCATAAATGATAATTTCTCACATGGACAGGAGAGAGAAAAAAGTAATATATTATGCACAAACAAGATAGTTAAGAAAATAAATGTTTTCCAAGGATAATCAACTTTTGGTAAAAAAAGCCCGGCATCTTGGCATACCGGACTTAAAATGATAAATAATTGGCTTCTATGATTACCGAACAATGATAAATATCGGGGAAGATGACTTATCACTTAGGTGGTAAAGCTTACCAGCTAGCTTTTGTGATGCCAGGTAGTTGACCTTTGTGAGCTAGGTTACGGAAGTTAATACGGCTAACACCAAACTTACGCATATAAGCATGGGGACGACCATCAATTTGATCACGGTTTTTCAAACGGTTTGGGTTTGAATCGCGTGGCAATTTACGAAGGGCTTCATAATCGCCTTTAGCCTTAAGTTCACGACGAAGGTCAGCATACTGATCAATCAGTTGGAGCTGCTTCTGGTACTTAGCAATTTTTGATTTCTTTGCCATTGCTTTCTCCTTCTATATTCTTGTAATCATTGGGCTTATCAGACCCTGTTTCCTTAACTGGTACATAACCAGTTAAGGAAACATATAACTATTATACAACATCATTTTCAAAAATCAAGAAAATATGTAACTAGTTAAGCATTTTTAAAAAGTCTTGAATTTCAAGACTTTCTACATTAATAATGAGGGCTTCCTGCGACCCAGCCTGAACAGAGGGCGGAAGTGATGTTAAAACCACCTGTGTGGGCATTGATATCCAAAACTTCTCCGGCAAAGTGGAGTCCTGGGACTTGTTTGCTTTCTAAGGTTTTGGGATTGATTTCTTTCAAGTCAACACCGCCTTTGGTCACGAATGATTTAGCCAGTGACATTTTACCTGTGATGGGAATTGGCATTTTCTTGAGTTTATCCATAACTTCTTCCAATTCGTTTGGTGACAACTGTTTGACCTTCTCCGCGTAGCCAGTGGCAATAAATTCTGCCACCCGCTCTGGGACTAATCCTTTGAGGGCATTCTTTAGAGACTTATCTCTGTTATCCTCTAGGTAATGGACCAAGTCATCCTGAGTCATTTTGGGCAAAAAGTCCAGTGTAGCAATTTCCCCGCCGGAGACAAATGAAGACAGGCGAAGGGCAGCTGGTCCTGATAAACCAAAGTGGGTGAAGAGCAAATCGTGAGTGATCACGTGTTTGTCATAGGATAGTGTCACGTCGTCCAAGTCGATGCCTTGGAGCGCCTTGTGAGGGAAGTCAGTCAAGAGTGGACTTTCTGCTGCCTCTAATTCGGTGATGTTCAGCTTAAAATGTCTGGCAATCTCATGGCCAAAGCCGGTTGAGCCAGTTGAGGGATAAGATTTGCCACCCGTTGTTACAATTAATTTGTCACAGGTGAACTCTTCGTTAGCAGATTTGACGTGAAAGACATCATCAATTTTCTTAACGGAGATCACTTCTGTATTGGGTAAAATGTGACCACCTAAGGCTTGAATTTTCGCTTCCAAGGCACCGATGATTGTTCTTGATTTATCAGTGGTCGGGAACATTCGTCCATGGTCTTCTTCTTTTAAAGCAACGCCATTATCCTGGAAAAAAGCAATAATGTCATGGTTATCAAATTGCGAAAAGACACTATAAAGAAAGCGACCATTGCCTGGAATGCCAGCTAAGAGTTCTTCAAGTGTACCATTGTTAGTCACATTACAACGTCCGCCACCAGTTCCGGCCAGCTTCTTACCAAGGCGTTTGTTCTTTTCAATTAGCAGAGTTTTGTAGCCGTGATAGCTACTGGAAATGGCTGCCATCATTCCGGCTGGGCCACCCCCAATTACAATTGTTTCATACTTATTCATATCTTAATCATATCATAATGTGGCTGTAATTGTTACTAAAGTGACATCTGATTTTTGATAGGCAAAAAGGAGACAGATAAAATTTTTAAGGTTATAATAGAAGTAGTAAGAGAAGTCCATCGGTTTTTTCTTACCTAAAAATAGAATACAAAGATTGGAGGGTGTTTTCCTTGAAACCGACTGAAAACTGAAAGGAAGGTGATCCCGTTATCTCTGTCTTGGCCGTACAGTAAAACGGCTTTATTTTTATATCCAGAATACTCTAATAATATAGTGAAATTGACAGAATACTAGTATTATGTTACTATTCTTGTAAGAATATTCAGGAATATATTAAAGAGGAAAATATGGCAATAGAAAAGACAGTTAGTGAGCTAGCTGAAATTTTGGGAGTTAGCCGTCAGGCCGTTAATAATCGTGTAAAAGCTCTTCCAGATGAGGATCTTGATAAGAATGACAAGGGTGTCACTGTGGTTAAACGTAGTGGCCTTATTAAGTTGGAAGAAATTTATAAAAAAACTATTTTTGATGATGAGCCAATTAGTGAAGAAACTAAACAACGTGAATTGTTAGAAATATTAGTTGACGAAAAAAACACTGAGATCACTCGTCTTTATAACCAATTAAAAGCCAAAGATGACCAGTTAGCTGCTAAAGATGAACAAATGCACGTAAAAGACGTGCAGATTGCTGAAAAAGATAAACAATTAGATCAGCAACAACAATTAACTGCTAAAGCAATGGCAGACAAAGAAACTCTTAAGTTAGAACTTGAGGAAGCAAAAGCAGAAGTTGACGAAGCGCGTAGCCAAGTCGAAGACCAAACAGTTGGTAAAAAAGGCTTCTTTGCACGTCTTTTTGCTAAATAAATCATGAGTAATGCAAGGCCCAAATGGGCCTTTTTCTAAGGAGAAAAAATGGAAAATCTAGCAAACTATATTGCCTTTGATTTGGAATTTAACACCGTCGATGACAAAAGCCACCTAATTCAACTTTCAGCAATCAAGTGTCAAAATCACAAAGAAGTTGACAGCTTTGACACCTATGTTTACACCGTTGTGCCCTTACAAAGCTTTATCAATGGTTTAACAGGCATTACAGCGGATAAAATTGCTGGCGCTCCAAAGGTTGATCAGGTTATCTCGGACTTTACAAGTTTCGTTGGAGACCTATCCCTCATCGGTTATAATTCTCACAAGTCAGATCTGCCTATCTTGGCAGAAAATGGCTTGGACCTGACAAGCCAGTACAAAGTTGACCTCTATGACGAAGCTTTTGAACGACGTAGCACCGACTTAAACGGCATCGCCAATTTAAAACTAACGACAGTGGCGGACTTCCTAGGCATCAAAGGGCGTGGGCACAACAGCCTGGAAGACGCCCGAATGACGGCTCGTGTCTATGAAACTTTCTTGGAATTCGATGACAATAAGACTTATCTTGACCACCAAGAGGAGGAGAAGATGAGTTCGGGGGATAACCCTTTTGCAGCTTTAGGCGGATTATTTGATTAAAAAAGACTCTCTTTATTGAGAGTCTTTTGCTATTTAGAATGGCATTTTGCCAGCGAAGGCACCAAGTGTCTGTTTGGTTGCTTCTTCAATTTGCGTCATGGCATCATTGATGGCTTGTGTCGTCATATCAGACAAAGTTTCAATGTCTTCAGGATCTACAACAGTATCTTTAAAGTCAATAGAAACCAATTTCTTGTCACCAGTAAAAGTAGCCATCACCAAATCCTGAGCAGATTTACCAACAAACTCCATTGCTGCCAAATCAGCTTGCTTTTGTTCCATCTGTTTCTGAAGCTTTTGCGCTTGCTTCATCATGTTTTGCATATTCATCATAAGATTTCTAAGATTCCTTTCGTATCAAGGGTTTAGACCCTGTTGTTAATTTATAATTGCCTTACACTGCCTTATTGTTAAAAATTATCAAAAGCAGATGCAATCTCTTTTTGTTGTGTAGGAAATAAATGTGAGTATACATTTATTGTTGTGTTAATTGATGAGTGTCCCAGTCTTTTCATTAAAGTAAAGAAGATATAGTCCTTTCCCTCACCATTTCGAAGTCCCTCTGAAACTAAGAATGCTGCGTGAGAATGTCTAAAATCGTGATTACGAATTAATTTTAAATTTGGAGGTAATCTTTTTTTCAAAATCGTTCTGAAGTTTGAAACATTTGGTGTAGTTAACACTTGAGGTGTATTTTGAAAAATTTGTAAGCTCTCTAAATCTGTTGTGAAATTCCCAAGTAAATTTGCTTGGACATTTTTCCACTCTTCTAATTCTGTCACAAAAGAATCATGGATATAAATCCTTCTATTTGACTGAGTAGTTTTTACTGAACCAATATGTAACTCATTATTTCTAAAGTAAGCTGAATATTTAATATCAATATACTTTTCAACAAGATTGACATTATTCCAAGTTAATGCAAGAGCTTCCCCCATCCTTATGCCTGTATACATAAGAACTCTATATAATAATTGAAATGAATACTCATCCTCATTGAACAAACTATCAAATAGTTTAAATTGTTCAGGTGTATAAAAGCTCATTTCCTTATGTCTTTCAGGTAATCGACGTATACCAGAGCAGGGATTATCTTGCCTTAATTGATTGCTAATAGCGACTTCAAATAGTTTATGTATAAAAATCATTTGTTGATTGATATGACTATTTGAAAGTGTTCCGCCTTTTAAACTAGGTTGGGAACGTAACCAATCCCTATAATCTTTTATATCAAATATAGTAACTTTACTCATATCAGCTTTAGCAAAATAAGTTGAAACATATTGTCTAAAATAGGACTCTTGAGTGTCTATAGTTCCTCGTTTGTTTCCACGAATTTCATCTTCATATTTTACTAAACTATAAAGATAGTGAATTGATATTTTATCTTTATAGGATACTTGATGAAGTTTATTTAGACGATAGTCAGCTTCATATTGCTCAGCATCTCGCCTTGACTTAAAATCAGATTTTCTATGACGTCGCTGTTCCCCAGTTACAGGGTCATAACCATCACTTATATCCACCTTCCATTTTTTATTTTTTTGTCTAGTTACTGTCATAGAGACTCCTCTCTTTTTAAGACAGTATCTTTCTGTACGATATTTATTATATCATTTTCACTTGATAACTCAATTCCAAGAAGTTCTTCGATGGTCTTTAAAGGAACTTTTCCAACTCGTTTATTAGAGTACCAATCAAATCCCTGTGAAATTAGGTTTTGTTTAGCATCTCGGATAAGTTTTTTGGTTTGACTTTCAGATAATCCGGTTAATCTCATGATATCGGTTTTGTTTACTAATTTAATCATGGTATTTTCCCCCTTTATCATGACGTCTTGAGTCTAGATATTTTGCAAAGAAGTATGTCTTATCAATGATGAAACTCAGTAAAAAATAATCTTCTTGTCTAGCATAGTAAACTAATTTATTAAATTCTGTGAAGTTATATTCTTCAATTATGTCAATGACATTTGATAAAAACTTATCATTGTTGTTATTGATAAGAAATTTTTCTAGTTCAAAGCCGCAACCCGATTCAATATCCTCGAGACAATATAGTGTTTTTTCTGGATTTTCTGCATGAACAAAGTAATCATACATTCCTTTTGGAGACATTACAACTTCTACATGAGCTGGTGCATTTAACTTCTCAGTTAGTAATTCAGATACCTGAGAGTAACTTTTAAGAGAATCAAAGAATAGTGCTCCATGCTTGTGAGATTTCTTTAATTCACCGGTTTTTATATTAATATCCTGATCATGCCAAGGACTTAAAATAAAAGGGATATGTAGTGATTCTAAAATATCTAAATAATTACTAGGGACACTTTCTTTGTAAATCAAGAAAGCCCATTTATTAGAACGTTTATCTTTTACCATTAGTAACACCTCGTTAAAAAATTTGATTGTTGATTATTGATGTAATGGGGGGTCGTAGTAACCCCCATTACATTAATTAATTGTTTAGATAAAAGGCAGTACATATGGCATTCACTTTGTGAGCCATGTACTGCCTTTATGTTATCTTCTCGTTGCTTTGAATATAAGTTTATTTCTAACCCTAAAAGCTGAAGAGAAGAAGAAATTTGGGTTATTATTTGAAATCTCTTCTTTAATGAGGGATTCCATTTTTCTCAATAAAGATTGTGCTTGCTGACTTTGAGGATACTTGATGATTACAGTTACTGAATTATTTCGAACGTCAACAGTACATCTTGAAATTGCACTATTGAAAGTATTCAAAATTGGATTGAATTTTTCAATTTTTTGATGAAAATTAATGCTAGCTATAGATTTTGATTGTACTTCCTGTAACAAGAATTGATGTAATCTTATGGTTTGATAGACTGATTTAAAATAATTCCATATTGAATCCGAGATTAAACGATTGATGATTTCTAAAACGATTAAGAGTGTTGCTATTATAAGAAACGTCATAGATAATAATTTCAAAACATGTCCAAATTCACTAATTTTGCTATTTAGGTTTAACAAAAGAGTCTTTAAAAATGGGAATTCGTGATTATTATTTTTTCTCTCAATCAGATTAATAAATTGGCTGAAAATAAACCCGAAAAAACCTAAGTAAAGAAATCTTGTAATAATAAAATAAGTCATTTGAAAGAAAGTTTGTCTTCTAGTCATAAAATTCCTTTCTTAGTAAAGTAAGTGGGACACAATAATGGTAGAACTTGATAGGGATGTTCATTGTTAATAATTTGAACCAATCCTGTTCCTTTCCCAATCGGAATGACAATACCTTCAGGATCTAGGTCGGGAAATAAAAACTGCGTAGTTTTTTTATTGATATTTCCAATTTGAATAACCACATTTAGTTGTTCACGCACTGATACCGGAATCGAATTATGAGAAAAACGTTGTCCAACTAAGACCAGGTGTACTCTGGAAGAACGGCCGAGAAGGCTGAGTTGCCCAAGCAGAGAAAAGAATGAGTCTTTTATAGTATTGTTTACACCTTCAGAAAGAGCTAATATTTCATCAATTACTATGGTTAAATGATTAAAATTAGCATTAGGGTTATGATAAAGAATTTCTTGGCGCTCTTGTATAAGATTAAGACAAGAACTAAGATTTTCATTTATCTCAGAAACAAAGTCTGATTTTGAACGGTTTTTTTGAGGGTGTATGGCAGGAATATTATTCTCTCTTGCCCAACGAGAGGGTATGTCAAATTTAGGATCTACTATTATTAGCTCTGAAAAATTGTGCAATAGAGTTAAAAAATAGGTTAATACATAAGATTTTCCAGATCCACTATTTCCTGCAATTGCAATTGACGTGACTTTATTATAGTCAAGTGTCAAATTTTTCATGATTGGAATGTGATTTTCTTTCTGAGCCGCAGCAAAAATTTCCAAATCGGGAATAATTAGTCTTTCAGAAATACCTTCTTTCCAGGGGAAAAAGAGAGCACGTTGGACGTGAATATCATCCGTATCTAAAGGTATGAAATAAGCTGAGTTTTGTTTGAGAAGTGTGTATCGCGGATAAAGAGCCGCGTTTGCAATGAGAAAAATCTTCTGATAAAGATTATCGTCGATTATATATCCAGCTGGTAGTCGGGGGATAAATAAGAAACCATCACTTTTAACTTTGATGTCAAAGCTGTTAGTGTAACTAGTCTCTCCTTGTATAAGTGAGCCAAGTCCCATGTTAAGATTTTGCAAAAGGTATTGTGTTAGATCTTTATCAGTCATCATTTAATTACTTTAAGATTATTAGCGCGGAAGTATACATTATTGTTGACCTCACATGCTTCTAAGTGTTCAAGTTCTACCATTGACAAGAATGGGGGAAGTGAGATTACAGATTTAAATTTCACCTGAAATGGGGGTAAGCCTTCTTGCGAGAACCAAGCCTTGTAAGAGATAATTTCCCCAGTAGATTTCCCATCCTCAAATTTGATCTGCGGGATTAGTTCTGTACTCAAGCAAAAAATTGCTTTTTTTGAGTCAATATACTCATTTGCAGTATTGATAGAATATCCAGCTTTTCGATTGTGTGTTTTCATAAAATGCACCTCTAAATTTTTTTTTGTTAAGCGCTTAACTGTATTTAGTATAATCTATCTTATTCTATAAGAGTTTTCGATATAATATTAAGTTTTATAGAAAAAGAAAAAAAGAGTAGCAAAATACTTGCAACTCTTGTAAACAATAGTTAAATTAAGAATAAATCATATGAAAAAAATTCTTTAATGACTTTTTCTTCAACTTTTTTTGAGTCATAAGTTTCATCAATGCAATTGATTGAAAGATAAATTGTTTGCAGCATTTTATCAATATTGTCATTAAGATATTGAAAAACTTTTGCTTCAGGACATAAGGAAATTGGATAATTTTGATTAATATAATTGTCAATTAAATTTTCCAATTTCCTTCTGATTGGATCTGACATAAAGTTATTATCTAAATATATTGTAGAAATAACATGCTTTAGCAATTCTTTTGTAAATTTTTCCATGGGAAAAAATATAATTTTAGTATCAATATTTTCATTGCATTGAAGTAATTGCTTAATGCGATTTTTAGTTAGAAATTTAATTCCTCCGTCCTGAATTTTTCCATTTCTGAGCAGTGAATTTACGGTATCACTAAAAGAATTTAAAAATTCACTTTCAATGTACATGCCAATTTTTTTTCGATAATATGAAATAGCAAAATCTAAACTATTTTTCATAAAGTTCCAAATTCCTTTTTTGAAATTTGTTGCTTTATGATCTTACATAGATGATCATAAAATTATCTCTTATAATATACTCTATTCAACGCAACAATTTTTAAATAGATCATGTTCATTCATAACATTCTCAATATAGAACAATCAGTTGAGAACAAGTTTCCTCTTTTTCAGACACAAAAAAAGCAACAATTTCTTGTTACTTCTTTCTCTTATTCATAATTTAATTGCACACCAAAAAAACATTTTATGACTAAAGAAATTAGTTGCTATCCTCAAAAATTTCTTTAATCATTACATCAAAAAATGCCATTTTGATGTTTATAAACTATGAACAACGTTCCGTTAGATTGTCATAATAGTTGCCTTATTTTACAGAATATACCAATAATAAAAAAATATTGGCTATGTACTATATTCTGTTATTTTACATAATTGTTTCCTCTTTTTTCCTTCCTTTTCTATGAAGGGCCTTCCATAATTTTTAGACTACTACCTTTGCACGACATCGCACTTGTTTAGTAGTTAAGTTAGGTTAGCTTTGCACGATACCGCGCTTGTTTAGTAGTTAAGTTAGGTTAGCTTTGCACGATACCGCGCTTGTCTAACTACCGACTAGATCCTAACCAAGAGACAAAAAAGAATTGAGGACACCACAAAAAAGCCTACCCTCTACTCGAATTTTTTCAAGTATCAGGCTCGTCCATAAAGGACTTACTTTCAAGGTGTCTAGCTCAATTCTAGACTCGTTTCATAATTGGCAGTTTGCTTTTCCGCAGAAAAGACTTGGACATAATAGTAAGGCTCGTGACATAATGGTCATTTCATAATAGACTAGGACGAGTGGCAAATCGTGTTTCACTGTTACCATGAAAACAACTTCTATTATTGCATTCTTTTTTAACTTCTCATGGAGACTGTTGTAAAAAAGACTGGTCGTTAGCGAACTACTAGGAAGACATTTCAATTATTTCTAATAAAAAATGACGACTAGCACTAACTCTTGGAACAGACCAAGTAAATAACTTTATGTCACTATTATATCATAAACTATTTGAGTTTTATGGAACGATAACTAAAAGACAAAATAAAGAAAATAATGTGACGTATTCTGTTTGCAAATGTAATTGAAAATTGATAAACTTAACTTATCATAATAATTTCCTCTAACTAGTTTGTCTAGTTAGAAATAAACCACTGCAATGATAATTGTAGTGGTTTTTCTCATCTCAATCCTAGAATTCCCTTTCATCCATCTTCTTTTGATAAGGCAATCATGCTATAATAGGAATATTAGGATAAAGGAGTATTAAAATGTCAGAACAAGCACAACGACAAGAATTACACTCAAAAATTTGGAAAATTGCTGATGATGTCCGTGGGGCAGTTGATGGATGGGATTTTAAACAATATATCCTTGGAATCCTATTTTACCGTTTCATCAGCGAAAATTTCAAAAATTACATGGAAGCTGGCGATCCAGACATTAACTATGAAAATGTACCAGAATCTCTCATTACCGATGACATAAAAGATGATGCCGTTAAAACAAAAGGGTATTTTATTATGCCCAATCAGCTCTTTTCAAATATCGTCAAAAGTGCAAGGACTAATGATAATTTAAATACGGATTTAAAAGCTATTTTTGATGACATTCAAGCCAGTGCAATTGGTTATGAAAGTGAAAATGATATTAGAGGACTTTTTGATGATGTCGATACAACCAGTAATCGACTTGGAAATACAGTTCCTGAAAAAAATAAACGTTTAGCAGATATCTTAGAAGGTATTGCTAGCTTAAATTTTGGTCATTTTGAAGACAATAAAATTGACCTTTTTGGCGATGCCTATGAATATCTCATTTCCAATTATGCGTCAAATGCAGGGAAATCAGGTGGTGAGTTTTTCACCCCACAAAATGTCTCAAAACTTTTAGCCAAAATTGTCATGCTTGGACGCAGTGAAAGCAACAAAATCAATAAAATTTATGACCCAGCATGTGGATCAGGTTCTTTATTATTACAAGCTCAAAAACAATTTACAGAACATGTCATCGAGGATGGTTTCTATGGTCAGGAAATCAACTTGACCACTTACAACTTAGCTCGCATGAACATGTTCTTGCATAACATCAACTACGACAAATTCAATATTCAGCGTGGAGATACACTAACAGATCCAAAGCACGGAAATGACAAACCCTTTGATGCCATTGTTTCTAACCCTCCTTATTCGATCAACTGGATTGGAAAAGATGACCCAACCTTGATTAACGACGACCGCTTTGCCCCTGCTGGAGTGTTAGCACCTAAATCTAAAGCTGACTTTGCCTTTATCATGCATTCTCTTTCTTACCTTTCACCACAAGGCCGAGCAGCCATTGTTGTTTTTCCAGGGATATTATACCGTGGGGGTGCAGAACAGAAGATTCGTAAGTATCTTGTCGATAATAATTTCGTTGAAGCTATTATTCAGCTCCCGAATAATTTATTTTTTGGGACATCCATCGCAACCTGTATTTTAGTCTTAGCCAAAAATAAAACTAACACCGATACCTTATTTATTGATGCTAGTGCTGAGTTTAAAAAAGCGACAAACAACAATGTTTTAACAGAAGAAAATATTGATAAAATTTTGGAAAGCATTGAAAATAAGGAAAATAAAGATTATTTTGCTCAAGCCGTTCCATACGAAACCATTGTTGAAGGAGATTACAATCTATCTGTTTCAACTTATCTGGAAAAAGAAGATACCAGAGAAAAGATTGACATTGATGCTCTCAATAATGAAATCAAAGAAACAGTCTTAAAAATTGATCAACTTCGTCTCGAAATCAACAAAATCGTTCTCGATTTAAGCAAATAAGGAGAAAGTCATGAATAAGATTGAAACATTAATCAAAGAACTTTGTCCAAATGGAGTTGAGTGGAAAGTCATTAGTGATGTCTTTAATATTCGAAACGGTTATACTCCAAGGAAAAATATCCCAGAATTTTGGGATGTAAAAAAAGCGTCAATTCCGTGGTTTAGAATGGAGGATATTAGAGAGAACGGGTCGGTTTTATCTTACAGTATTCAAAAAATAACAATTGAGGCTGTTAAAGGAGAATTATTTCCAGCAAACTCAATTTTATTATCGACTTCAGCAACAATTGGGGAACATGCATTAGTGACTGTTGATCATTTAAGTAATCAACGTTTTACCAATCTTTCATTAAAACAAGAGTTTGTAAATAAAATAGACATGAAATGGTTTTATTATTATATGTTTATAATTGACGAATGGTGTAAAACAAATACCAGTGTTTCTAGTTTCCCGACTGTAGATATGGGTGGTTTTAAAAAAATAAAAATCCCAGTTCCTCCCCTTGAAATTCAAAAAGAAATCGTCAAAATCCTTGACAAATTCACTGATTATGTTACAGGATTGACCACAGAATTGACCACAGAATTGACCATATGCCAAAAGCAATATAACTATTATCGAGATAAACTTCTTTTATTAGACAAAATAGAAGTGGAACTGGTTAAGTTGTCAAAAATTTGTAAAATTTATGATGGAACACATCAAACTCCAAAATATACAAATGAGGGTGTTCCTTTTGTAAGTGTTGAAAATATAAAAAACCTATATAGTACTTTAAAACATATTTCAAATGATGATTATAAAAAATTCAAAATTAAGCCAAAAATAAATGATATTTTTATGACAAGAATTGGTGATGTCGGAACCTGTACAGTGGTTGACAGAGACGAAGATTTAGCATATTATGTTTCGCTAGCTTTAATAAGACCAGATACTGATTATATTAATCCTTATTATTTGAAATACTATATAGAGAGTACATTGGGTAGAAGAGAGCTAAATAAGCGTATTCTGCACACTGCCGTCCCGATCAAAATCAATATGGGAGATATTGGAAAAATAATGATACCTTTACCTTCATTAGAGATACAAAATAGAGTAGTAAAAGTTTTAGATAATTTTGAAACTATTATAAATGATATTAGTAATGGTCTTCCGAAAGAAATTGAACTTCGTCAGAAACAATATGAGTATTATCGAGACAAGCTTTTGTCGGTTGACTAATCTTTTTTACAGATAGTGGAGAAGTAAGAATGGATCACTTAACACAAACAGCGACAATTGCTGAAACCAATAAATTTATTGTCTTAGAAAAATATACCAAGTTAGTCCACCCCTCAACCTATCAGACAGAGGCTGATTTAGAACGTGAGTTAATAGCTGATCTTCAAAAACAAGGCTATGACTATTTAAATTATGTCATCACACCAGAAGCTCTATTAACTAATCTTAAAAAACAAATCGAAAACCTAAATGGAGTAACCTTTACCAATAATGAATGGTCAAGATTATTAGTTGAGTACATCAATAAACCAAGCGATACCTTAATTGATTGTACCCGGAGACTTCATGACGATTTTATCTATGACTTCACCTTTGATGATGGCCACCTCCAAAACATTTATCTTCTTGATAAAAAGAATATCAACCGAAACAAGGTCCAAGTCATCAATCAAATGACTCAGATAGGGACAAGTTCTAATCGCTATGATGTGACTATCTTGATTAATGGCCTACCTATGGTTCAAATTGAGTTGAAAAAACGAGGTGTAGCCATCCGCGAAGCTTTTAACCAAATGCATCGCTACACAAAGGAAAGTTTCAATGAAAGCAATTCCCTATACAAATATCTTCAAATTTTTGTGATTTCAAATGGAACAGATACCCGTTATTTTGCTAATACGACAAAGAGAGAAAAACATTCCTTTGACTTTACCATGAATTGGGCCTTGAAAAATAATGATCCCATTAAGGATTTGAAGGATTTTACGGCAACCTTTCTAAGTAAAAATACTTTATTGAATATTTTAATTAATTTTACAGTATTTGATACCAGTGATACATTGCTTATTATGCGTCCGTATCAAATCGCAGCTACTGAGCGTATCATTTGGAAAATAAAATCCACACTTGAGGGTAAACTAAAGAGTGGTATTGAGACAGGTGGTTATATTTGGCATACCACTGGATCTGGTAAAACCCTAACTTCTTTTAAAGCTGCCCGACTGGCAACTGAAATGGAAGGTATTGATAAAGTCTTCTTCGTAGTTGATAGAAAAGACTTAGACTATCAGACCATGAAAGAATACCAAAGGTTTTCACCAGATTCGGTCAATGGCTCAGAAAATACAGCCGGTCTAAAACGGAATATTGAAAAAACAGATAATAAAATTATTGTCACGACCATTCAAAAACTCAATAATTTTATGAAGACTGAAATGAACCATGAGGTATACAACCAACAAGTTGTTTTCATCTTTGATGAATGCCATCGTTCCCAATTTGGTGAGGCTCAAAAGAACCTACGTCGTAAATTCAAACGCTATTCTCAGTTCGGATTTACAGGCACACCTATTATGGTAGAAAATGCCTTAGGATCTGAAACAACACAATCGGTTTTTGGCGATGAATTGCATTCTTATGTTATTACAGATGCCATTCGTGATCAAAAAGTACTCAAGTTCATGGTGGATTACAACGACGTTCGACCACAATTTCAGTCCATTGAGACGGAACAGAACTTGGAAAAATTATCTGCGGCAGAAAATAAGAAAGCCTTACTTCATCCAACTCGCATTTCAGAAATTACTAGCTATATCTTAGAAAACTATCACATTAAAACACATCGTACAGGTAATAATGGGTTTAATGCCATGTTTGCAGTATCTAGTGTTGAAGCCGCAAAACTCTATTATCAAGAATTTAAAAAGCAACAAAGCAATCATGACAAGCCTTTGAAGGTTGCGACTATCTTCTCTTATGCGGCTAATGAAGAACAAGCAGCCTTAGGAGATATTCTTGACGAAACATTCACGCCTGATAATATGGCAGATCAAAGTAGTAAAGAATTCCTAAGTGCTTGTATCGACGACTACAATACGATGTTTCAAACAACTTTTACGATTAATGGGAATGACTTCCAAAACTATTATCGTGACTTAGCCAAACGAGTTAAAAATCGAGAAGTTGATTTAATCATTGTTGTAGGAATGTTTTTGACAGGATTTGATGCTCCAACCTTGAATACCTTGTTTGTTGATAAAAACTTGAGATATCATGGTCTTATCCAAGCTTTTTCAAGAACCAATAGAATCTATAATGCCACCAAATCATTTGGAAATATTGTTACCTTCCGTGACCTTGAAGAAGCAACGACAGCTGCTATAAAACTGTTTGGGAAAACGCAAACAGCTGAAATTCTTTTAGAACGAAAATTCGAAGATTACATGACTGGTTACACTGATAGTGGTGAAGCTAAAAGTGGTTATCTAGAAGTTGTCAAAGAATTGCAAGAAAGATTTCCACATCCAGAAGAAATTGTCAAAGAAGCTGATAAAAAAGAATTCGTGAAGCTTTTTGGCCAATTCTTGAAATTAGATAACGTCCTTCGTAATTATGATGAATACACACAATTACAAGTATTACAAACAATTGATGTGGAAGATCAAAGTCAACTAGATGCTTTTGTCCAAAAATATCAATTGGACAAAGAGCAATTAGACCTATTAATAGATGCTCCATTCCCAACACCAAGACAGATTCAAGATTACCGTTCAACGTATAACGATATTAAAGACTGGTATAATAACGAAAGACGAAATAAAGAGGACGAGAAATCAAAAGTTAATTGGGATGAGATTACCTTTGAAGTTGAATTGCTTAAGTCACAAGAAATCAATTTAGACTATATTCTAGAGTTAATTCTTGAGACCAACAAGAAAGTCTCCACAAAATCTGATTTGATAGAAGAAATAACTCGCACGATTCGAGCTAGCCTTGGTAATAGAGCTAAAGAAGATCTCATTGTTGATTTTATCCATCAAACGGACATTGATTCGATTGTAGATAAATCAGATATCATTGAAAGGTTTTTCGCATTTGCCAGAAAAGAACAAGCAAAAGAGGTGGAACAGCTTATCAAAGATGAAAATCTCAACGAAGCAAATGCAAAACGCTATATCAAAACCTCACTAAAACGCGAGTATGCAAGTGAAAACGGAACAGAACTCAATGAAACTCTTCCAAAATTAAGCCCCCTTAACCCAGCCTATCGAACCAAAAAGCAAACGGTATTTGAAAAAATCAGTCAACTGGTTGAAAAGTACAAAGGTGTCGGAGGAGACTTCTAAGAGAATTGATTTTACTTAAGTCATATGTAACTACCATTTTTAGATTAATCAGTGGAGGACTGTATATGTTTGAAAAAATTATTGAAGACGTTCAACGCCTTGATGAGGTTAGTTTAATAAAAGCTTTTGAAGAAGAAAGTGACCCGTTGAAAAAGGATCTTTTTCAAGCTTTTCTTGACTATAATGGTAGAATGCGCCAACGTGAAGTAATAAAAAAAGGATTTACTATCTAAGTTGATATTAATTCTTTTTGTTAAACTACATAAGATAATTTTTCAAAAAAAAAATACAGAAAGTTAATAAAAGTAGTATCTGTCCAAAACTCTGTAAAAAATAATAGACTCTATTCAAAAAATCCTCTAAATAATTTAGTTTTTAGAGGATTTTTTCTTTTTAAAAATAATATTTACCTGTTTAAGAAATTTAAAGACTATTTTTCATTAAGATCAAGTATAGAGTTAAATATTTCCAAGTATTTATTTTGTTTATGTAAGGGTAATTCACTAAAGTTATTAAGAAGTTTATCAGCACTCACATGATTGTTAAGAGTATTATCAAAATTAAAAAAAGATTCATAAGATATTCCTAAACCATTAACAACTTTTTCAAAAGTATTGAGCGTAATATTTGAACGTTCGCCTCTTTCAATTTTTGCTATTGATGAAACATCAATTTCTGACTGCTCAGCGAGTTGCTCTTGTGTTAAATTAAGTTCTTTACGCAATAAGTTGATTCTTTTAGCTACTAATTTATCTAAAGTCATAATTTACTCCTTTAGATATTAGGATAAAGATATTAAATTTAAATAACAGACCTCAAAAGGACAGTTGATATAGACTAATAAGGATTGTTTTGATATACTTATTGTAACTTAGATAAATTGGATAGCTAATGGAGAGATTTAAAAATATATATTTAAATCAATGATTTTTATATATCTGAATATTTTTAATTCCGAAGGACATTATTGGCTGATGATATTTGTATTTTAAAGGAAATAAAAATAAAAATATAAAATAAACACCGTCAATAATCACTATAGATATAAAGCTATGGTGATTTTTCTATATATTTTTAATAGGAGATTTAATTATGGATAAAAAATTGTTAACTGGTTTGGGGCTAGGAGCAGTAGCATTAGCAACTGCTTCAACAACACAAGTTGAAGCAGCTCAAGTTACAACAGCACCTTCACCTACTACACAGACTAGCACAACGACTGCTAGTTCACAACCAACTCAAACAGTACCGACACAATCTGATGTTGTTGCTGCTCAAACAAATTTAACAGACGTAAATAATCAAGTAGCAACTCAACAAGGTGTTGTAGACTCAGCTCAACAAGCAGTTACAACAGCACAAACAAATTTATCTAATGCTGTTTCCTCTGATGCGGCACGTACAACAGCTATCAATAACGCGACTACATTAGTAAATATTGCAAATACAAATCTTTCTAGCGCACAAACTGAACTTAACACAGCTCAAACAGTAGCTAATCAAACAGCAACAACTTTAAATACTGCGAATACTGCCTTAACTAGTGCTCAAAATGCGGCTAATGCTATCAATACATTGGTGACTACTCAGGAATATATTGATGCTATGAAAGTGTATGCTAATAGTATGCCTGGAACGACTCAATATAATGATGCCATTGCTAAATTAAAACAAATCAATGCATCAGTTAGAGCGATGAACACTTATAAATCCAATCCAAATGATAAAGCTGTCATTTAAACAGATTTAAACAATTTAGATACGGCAACACGTCAGGATTTATCATTGTTTATGGCAGATTTGATTAACCAAATTCGTAAACAATTTGGGACAACTCTAGCTACTGTAACACCAAGTTCTTTGGTAATAAGCGATAATGTCACTGATATTTATGTATCTGATAATTGGGATTGGAATAAAATCGATACTATTGGACATGATATTAATGCTTTAAATAACGCTGGAACTTCATTGGGTGTTGTTTATACTGGTGAAGATTTAAATAGTTGGAAAACCCAATATAAGTCATTATCATTGGATGATTTAAAACGATTAGCTTATGAATCGTTACTAGATTTTCTATACAACGGACAAGAATGGCTTCATGCTGAGTCGATTACAGGACTTCGTGATACAGAAAATGCTTGGTATGTGGGGGCAGACCTGTCTGAAAGAGGGGATGTTGTATCAATTCATGTGAATTTTAATGTTCCAAGTGATTTTGGACCGAGTTCAACATTTAACACCACAGCATTAGCTAACCCTTATGATAGTACGGCTATCCTTAACACTTTAGCACAGGCACAAACCGCTTATAATAAAGCAAATTCTGATAATCAAGCCGCGCAACAATTGCTTGCTCAGGCAACAAACACTTATAATACTGCTTTGGCAAATCTTAACATAGCAAAAGATAATTTAGCTAAAGCACAAGCACTACCAAGAAGATATGAACAAAAAATCTTGATTTTCCGCAGAACAGGCTGACGAACTTAACCTTGAATGATCAAATAAAACAACTGTTCCTCATTCAAATGCCATTTTACTATACATTGTATAACTTCAAAAAATAGTTAAATGGTAGTTAAGTAATGAAAAGCAAAGACAAGTGCTTTCTAATTTAGCAAATTTTCTGGAATACTAATTCTAAATATTTAAAATAGATAGGTTATTTAAAATGGCAGAGCTTTATATTATAATTTTCTTTTTCTTTCTTTATTGGTCTTCAACAACCAACTGGTTTTTATTAATACTGCTAATACTTTTTATTTATTCAAATTATGCCATAAAGCAAAAATCAATCAATTGGATTCGACCTTATGATAGACCTTTTTGGTTAGGAGGTATTCTATTAGGAATCGTATTTTCGCTCTTAGATGAATTTCTAATCGTTCCTCCAAGTGAATCTACTAAAATCATAGTCAAAATAATCGGATACGCCAGTTGGGCCATTTTTGTGATTTTCATGGGAAAAAAAGGAATTCTTTATACTAGATACATAGAAATTCCTGACAAAAATGATGTGTTTAGTAAAAGTGAGGTAACAAAAGAAGATATATCAGATAAATATATACACAAGATAGTTACTGGTAATAGAGAATGGTTTCAAACTGAGAAGACAAATAACATTTCAAGCATTCCTTTAAATCATTTGGTTTCAATCGAATTTGAACCTATCGATGTCTCCTATCATCGACCAGTAGGAAGTTTAGTTACCATTAATAAAGCAATTTTGCAAGAACATATCGATTTATTTAATAACAACATTATTAAAAGAAATAATCAGTTACGAAAAAGTATTAAAATTCCGTATTACGATTCTGTTAAACAGCGTGGCTTTCATGATAGTGATGGAGCGTTCCATAATCTTTGGGAACGAGCACATACTATTACTTTTCGATTTTCACTAGATGAAGGTCAAACAAAAGGGCTGACCTTTTCAGGTACTTCTTATGCAAACGGAGGTACCCGTATAGTCAATAACAAAAAAATAGAAATATCAAAAAGTGAACATAGTCTAATTGCTAATAACTTAATGGAAGAATTTTTAAACAATTACAAAAATAATGAAAATCCTTATATATTAGATGAAAAAGAGATAGATATATATTTATATAATAGGTTCACTAAATTTGATATTAATGAGCTAAGAAATAATAATGTAACTTTTATAAGCAACGATGAAAATGATAACAATCCAAATTATTTTCAATTATCAATGAATGATTATGAAATATTATCTGAAAGAATAATTAATTACTTTCAGGGTGATGAATTTATCTATAGCACAGAGCTTCTTTATTCTGAAAAAATGCCACTAATACCAGAAACTATTCAAATTGTATTATTTAATAAAACCAAAAATCACATTTCCTTCGTGGCAGATATTGCTAATATCGAATCCTAATAAATTTAGTTTATTTAATAAGATGAAAAAAATTATCCTCTATAAAATTTATCATTTGTCTCTTTATTAAATAGACGTAATAAGAACATTTACAGACAATCAAAAATCGTTTTGCATTGTTAAGTAAAACGATTCTTTTTGTGTATAGAAGAAACTGTCTTGGCTATTTATATCATATTGAAATAAGTTTTTGTGATTTTGGATTCATTATGATAATGATAAAGGAATTTAAATCAACATTTCTTACAATTACAAGATTTAATGAAATCCTAAAAAAATTTTGTCTTTAAATCAGCGTGTTTTTGTATCAATAACTGATGAATATAAACCATTTTCAATTGCATCATTTTCTGTTTTTTAACTAAAAATTGGTATAAAAACTCCTGTTTGGATAAAAAATTAATGATTATGGTTTCAAAGAATCCATATGCAAACTATTATAAAAAGTTGTTACATCTTGTTGAAAACGCTATCGATTAGGTATACAATTGTTTAATAATAAGTGAAGTAATTTTTTAGGAGAATAAAGGAATGTATGAGTTAATAAAAGTTGAAGATGAAAAATTCGAACAAATTTTTTATGATTATTAATTGTCAAATTAAGTTAGACAATTCCTCTTTGCATATGTGACTCAAGAATACTTCTATTGGTGTTTTATAGTTTAATGATTTTCGAGGGATATTATTTCTTTTCGATGCAATAGATTGGATAAAAGATTCATCAACTTCGTTGAAATCCATTTGCTTTGGTAAACCATCTTTACGTAATAAACCATTAGAGTTTTCATTTAACCCTCTTTGTGATGGTGTACCAGGATCTGCAAAATAGATATCAATATCATTTATATTACTGATTGATTTCCAATTTGAAAATTCCTTTCCACAATCAAAAGTCATTGATTTGAATAGATGCTTAGGTACAGATTGCATCCATTGGTTCAAACGATTTTCAATATCTATAGCTCGTCTGCCTTCTGGCTGAAGAGTGATGATTACTTTAGATAATCGCTCAACGAGGGTAATAACAGCACTTTTGTGCTTTTTACCCACAATAGTATCCCCTTCAAGGTGGCCAAATTCTTGATTGAATTTAGAATAATCATTTCCTCTGTCACGAAGTGATCGACGAAAAGATTGTTTTCCCCGAGTTTCTTTGTGTCCGTTGGCTTTACGTTTTCCTTTCATAGGTAGGTGAGTCACTTCAAATACGCCTTGTTTAAACATACGATAAAGTGTACGCATAGAACAAGAAATAGAAAACTCTGCACGGCCAACAATCACATCAGGTGTCCAACCTTGAACAACCCTCTTTTGAATATATTCTGTTTGTTCATCTGATAAGACAATAGGACGTCTGCCACAGCGAGTTTTATTCTTCTTGTATTGATTGAAATAATCTAGAGCATTGTGCCCTGTTTTGAAAAATTGGTAAACTTTATGAATCGTTTGTCTAGATCTATTCAATAGTACTGCGGTTTTAGCTACAGATTGATGATTATTATAATACGCCTCTATCATTGCAAGTTCATTTGATGTAAGATGGGTATAGGTCATTTGTCTTCACTCCTTATAATTCTTTTGCGGGAACTATCTTGAGTGTAGCACAAATGACTTTTTTATTTGTCTAGCTTAATTTTACAATCGGCGGATATAAAAGATAGGTACTTATCTCAAGCGAATTTCCCGAAATTACTTATAGGATCTGGACTGTCAATAAGTTTGGGAGTTCCTGGAATGCAAGGTCTAACCTGTGAATTAGAAGAAAAATTTAAAAAGGAAGAGAATGCTGAATTTTTACCGATATGGGAACAGTATAAAAAAACTGTACATTCTGAAGGATTAGAAGCCGCCCTACTTAATATAAGTCCAAATCAAGAAAGATTTGTTGAAAAAATACGAGAAATTACTGCAGAATTTATTTTAGACTCTGACTATACAAATAGAAAAAGAGTATTGTCTAGTATTTCTGGATTTGAAAAATTGTTAAAATTTTTATCACAAACAGTCAGTGTAAATGAGAAAATCATTGATATAATGACTCCAAATTATGATTTATTAATTGAGTTAATATCTGACAAGTTACAATTAGAAATAGATTTAGGTTTCTTTGGTTCTCTGTATCAAAATTTTAATTCGGATAGATTAAGAAATCCACATAAGTATATTACGAAGGAAATCCCGATAGTCAGGATATTTAAGCCACACGGCTCTATAAACTGGGTTAACAGTGATGGAATTGTTACTCAAATAAATGATTTTAGCTATTTAAAATCAAAAACTGAAAATATTGAAATTATTACACCAGGAAGTATGAAGTATCAATATGGACTTACTCATGAACTTTTTAGAATTCATCGTGAAACATTTAATGATCTTATTTCTGATAATAGTACAAGTTTTTCTATTTTTATTTATGGTTATGGATTCAATGACCAACATTTTAATACAGTTTTTGAGAAAACCACTAAGAATGTTATTGTACTCACAAAAGATATCAAGCAAGAGATAGTTACAAAAGCAGAAGTCAATCGTAATTGGACAATATTTTATAAAAATATAATAGGGGAAGAAATTAAGGATGAAGTCTCCTATATGGTGCATAGAGGAAAAAAATATTCTATTGATAAAGATTTATGGGATATGGAAAAATTTTCAGAGGAATTCTTAGGTTAATTGAAGGAGATTTTTATGAGTCATATTGAGGAATATTTAACAAAAGTCGTTGGAACTGTTCAAATTGTAGATACACAAAAAATTTCTGTTAGTGTCGATTCAGAAGAAATACTTAACCGTTTAAAAATTAATGATTTACTTATTTTATCGGGGAATAACGCTGATGAGAAGTTAATTGGAATGGTTACGAAAGTTAGTAAGAAAAGACTTGACTTTGATGAAAATGAAGAAGATCCTTTATTTTCATCAAATTTTTGTAATGTAACTTTGGTTGGTACTTTTTATGTTAAATTATCTTCTACAAAAAAAATATATTTAGACGAACTGTAAATACATATCCAGAGATAAACAGCCCTGTTTATCTAGCTGAAAGTGAAGCACTATCTATTATTATGAATTCGTTGGATAGTGAAATTGAAAGTAACAAAGGTTTGTCTATAGGTAATTATGCTAGTAATAAGTCTGTGGAAGCAATATTGGATGGTAATAAATTTTTTCAACGTCATGCATCAATTGTTGGCAGTACGGGTAGTGGAAAATCCTTTACGGTTGCTAATATTTTAGAAAAAGCTAATGAACTAGGATATTCAAACATAATTGTTTTTGATTTACATGGAGAATACAATGAGCTTTCATATGCAAAGCAAATAAAAATAAATGATAACGGTGGTCTGCATGTCCCACTTTGGTTTTTCAACTACGAAGAAATTCACTCACTATTTATTGAATCTGCAGAGGGAACATCATCAAATCAGAGAGCAGTTGTTATTCAATATATTTTAGAGAATAAAAAGAAATATATTGAAGAGTCAATGAAGTTTGTTTCTTCAGAGATAATTACAGCTGATACACCTGTTCCGTTTTCCGCAATTGCATTAAAGGAGTATCTTGAAGAAGAAAATATAAAAGAAATAAAGACCGGTGTCTATAAATCAGGAGATAAACAAGGACAAGAAAAGACAAAGCAAGGTCAATACTATGGAAAATTGACAAATTTGATTACCCGCCTTCAGACTAAAATGGATGATAAAAAATATAATTTTATATTTAATGAAGAATTTACAAATCAAGCAGATTATTTGAATCGTTTTGTATCTGAAATTATGAATAATGATAAAAAAATTAAAGTAATTGACTTGTCTGAAATTCCATCTGATATGCTTTCTATTGTTATTGGAATAGTTACAAGGTTAGTTTATGACGTACAATTTTGGATGACTCCTACCACCGGTGAAACTAGACACCCATTAGCATTTATTTGTGATGAAGCTCATTTGTACATGCCAAAAGATACATCCAAAATGAAAGCAGTAGAAAAAAAATCTCTTGAAATATTTGAAAAAATAGCTAAGGAGGGAAGGAAATATGGTGTTTCTCTAGTTATCGTCTCTCAAAGACCGGCCGAATTGAATACAACAATCATATCTCAATGTAATAATATTATTAGTTTGAAGATAACAAATGATAGAGATAAGTCAGCGGTTGCTACAATGCTGACAGATTCTTTAATTGGTTTAGTAGATATACTACCCAATTTAGATGTTGGGGAATGTATTGTTGTGGGGGATTCTATTAAACTACCGACAAAAATTAATTTAGATAAACCAAAAGAAGAACCGAAGAGTTCAACCATTAATTTTTGGGATAGATGGTACGATGGTATGGGAACAGTTTTTGACATCGATACTGCTATTAATAACTTGATACAACAATCAAGATAGTTTTTGGTAGCTAATCAATTAAATCATTCTAACTGTCTTAAGATAATTCAAAAAAGTCCAAACTTTTTGTTGGACTTTTTTATGTACTTTCAGATACTGTCTTTGTCTATTTTTTGTCTTAGTGTAATAAATTTAATTGATTTTAGTTGGTCTTAGTAAATTTTAAAAGACTTAAAATCAACCTTTCTGACGATTACAAGACTTAAAAAATTGTGAAACAAGTTTTGCATATTCATCATAAGATAATATTCTCCTAAGGTTTAATATAGATAATTATATCATAGGAATTAAATTTTTTGATATACTTATATTATAAATATACAAATATAAGTAATATGAAAGAAAAAAATTATAAAAGTAATATGGTTTATGAACTAATATGGTGGTAAAATCAAATTAGATAAATTGAATACTAAAGATAGGTAAGAGAATGAATAAAAAAGTAACAATTTCAGATATTGCAAATTTGTCTGGAGTTTCCAAAACGACAATATCTCGTTATTTAAATGGCAAGTATGAAGGCATGTCTGAAGCAACCAGGAATCGCATACAAGAAGTGATTGAAGAGGTAGATTATCGACCAAGTCGTCAAGCTAGGGCTTTAAAATCACAGTACTCATCAATAATTGGTATTGTCGTAGCTGATATCTCGAATTCATATACTTCGCGTATGATCAAAGGTGTTATGGATCGTTTAAATAGTACCGACTATCATACTATCATTATGGATTCTGATTTAAATACAAAAAGAGAAGCCAATAATATTAAAAAATTAATAGATGAACAAGTTGATGGGATTGTCATTCAACCGATTGGTGAGTCCTCATTGGAATATGACTTTATTCCGTCAGGAATGTCACTTGTTCAAATTGATAGGTATGTTGAACCATTGAAATGGCCAGCAGTAGTATCAGATAATTTTCTTCAATCACAAAATTTGGGCAGAATTATCGCAGAAAATGATTATAAGAGAGTTATTATATTAACTCCAGAAATAAAAAATGTCTCTCCTCGTATAAACCGTTATAAAGGATTACAAAATGGTCTAGCTGATTATGATGTTGAGGTTATAATTGTTACTACTAATGAGATAAAAGACATCGTTGCGAGGGATATTGATATTTGGGATCAAATGAAGCAATATATTTACGATGATGTCAAAACGGTACTTTATGCCTTCAATGGCGGATTACTTTATGGGTTAATCAGACTTTTAAAGGAAAAAAATATTCCTGTTCCTGATAAAATTGGCTTGGTTGGTTATGATGATGGAGCATTAACAGATTTATTCAATCCAGAAATTACCTCGATAGAACAAAATCCTGTGGAAATTGGGCATAAGGCAGCAGATATTCTATTGAATACGATGGCTGGGAAGGACATTCTAATTGACTTGTACTGTATTGATTCTAAGTTAAACAATCGGAAATCGCTATAAAAAGGTAATATAAAAATAAAGCATCTCATTAATTGAGATGCTTTATTGTGTAAAAAAGCACAAAAAAAACTATTGACATTTAAAATGTAAGCGTTATAATATTCATGTAAACCGGTTTCGTAAACCGATTGACCAAGAAAAGTCGACAATTCTTTGGTAAAAATAAATTTTTTAATGTTTTTAGGAGAAATAAAATGAGACAACAAACTTTTGAAACACGATATACACATGCACCAAATGATATTGAACATTTTAGTACTGAGGAATTGCGAAATGAATTTGTCATTGAAAGTATTTTCGAACCAGGGTGGATTCATCTAACATATACTCATAACGATCGTCTTATTTTTGGTGGTGTAGAACCTTTAGATGAGCCGTTGGAAATCGTTTTGGATAAAGTTTTAGGAGTTGACTACTTTTTACAACGTCGAGAATTAGGTTTTATTAATATTGGCGGAGATGGAAGCGTTATCATAGACGGTGTTGAAGATGAAGTCTTGCATCGTGATGGTTATTATGTTGGAAAAGAGACTAAAGAAGTTATTTTTAAATCTAAGGACCCAAAAAATCCAGCTAAATTTTATGTGGCTTCTGCCCCAGCGCATCAAAAATACCCAAGTAAAAAAATTGCCTTGGCAAATATTATTCCACTTACTCCTGGGGATGATGAGCATATGAATAAGCGCAAAATTAATCAATATGTACATCCAAATCAAGTTGAATCTTGTCAGCTACAAATGGGATTAACATCTTTAGCCAAAGGTTCTTCTTGGAACACAATGCCATGTCATACACATGAACGACGCGCGGAAGTTTATATGTATTTTGAATTACCAGAAGAAGATGCAGTCTTCCATATGATGGGTAAACCTAATGCTACAAAGCATGTTGTTTTGCATAATGAACAAGGTGCAATCAGTCCTAGTTGGTCTATCCATGCGGGTGTAGCAACAAGTAACTATTCATTTATCTGGTTGATGGCAGGTGAAAATATTACTTATGATGATATGGATATTGTGCCTATCAATGAATTGAAGTAGTGTTGTCATTATAAAACTGATTTTCAATCAAACAATTAAAGGTGATCAAAATGAAATTGAAAAGTACTATCGAAAAAATCCCTGCTGGAATGATGATTGTTCCACTGTTTATTGGTGCTATTATTAGAGTATTTTATCCTAATCCGCAAATGCCTACTGAATTTTTACCAGGGTTTACTGGAAGTTATTTAACAGGAACAGGTGTAATCTTATTTATTTGGTTCGTAAGTGTAGGGGCAACAATTAATTTAAAAACTTCCGCATACGTTGCTAAAAAAGGTTTAACATTATTAGTTGGTAAGGTGTTATTAGCTGGACTTCTGGGTGTAATAGTTGGGAAATTACTACCTGGCAATGGAATTACAAGTGGAGCTTTTGCTGGTTTATCAGCACTTGCTGTTATTGCTTCTTTTAATGAAACCAACGGTGGTCTCTATATGGGGATTATGACGACATTAAAACGTGATGAAGATGCGGCAGGATTTCCATTTATTTCAATTGAATCCGGCCCATTTATGACAATGGTCACAATGGGTGTGGCTGGTATGGCTTCCTTTCCAATTACAGCGTTTATTTCAACTTTAATTCCATTTACAATTGGGATTATTCTTGGATCTCTGGATATTGAGTTTCGTAAATTTTTTGCACCAGTAGTACCTGCAATGATTCCCTTCTTTGCATTAACACTAGGATTTGCTATTGATTTGACTGCTATCTTTAAATCAGGAATGATTGGTGTGTTAATGGGTGTTGCAGTAGTAGCAATTTCTGGAGGAGTTCTGTCATTTCTGGATCGTTTTATCACAGGTTCAGATGGTGTCGCTGGCTGGGCGGCTTCATCAACAGCTGGTGCAGCAGTCGCAGTACCTAGTGCAATTGCACAATTGGCCCCTCAATATGAACCAATTGCTGGTCAAGCAACCGCAATCGTAGCAACCTCAGTCTTAGTCACAGCTGTAGTTACTCCTATTGTAACGATGTACATGGAGAAACGTGCAAGAAGATTGGGTCGTAATGTTTTACCTGAAAATGTAGCCGCTAAAAAAGATGAATATTTAAAAGAGATTAATGCAATTAAGCAAGCCTCAGTTTAATTAAGGAGAAAGTAATGAAAGAAACAATTTTAGATTCATTTTCACTAAAAGGAAAAGTTGCCCTAGTTACTGGAGCAAGTTACGGTATTGGTTTTGCCCTCGCTTCAGCATTTGCTAAAGCTGGTGCAACAATTGTCTTTAATGACATCAATACAGATGCTCTTTCAAAAGGAGAAAAAGCTTATCAAGAAGCAGGTATCAATGCTAAAGGTTATGTTTGTGACGTGACTGATGAAGATGCAGTCAATAAAATGACAAGTGAAATTGAAAGTGAATTTGGGAAAATTGATATTCTTGTTAATAATGCAGGGATTATCAAACGGATACCAATGACTGAAATGTCCGCAAAAGATTTCAGACAAGTAATTGATATTGATTTAAATGGACCATTTATTGTTTCTAAAGCAGTTATTCCTGGAATGATAAAAAATGGTGGTGGTAAAATCATTAACATTTGTTCAATGATGTCTGAATTAGGTCGTGAAACAGTTTCCGCATATGCAGCAGCTAAAGGTGGATTAAAAATGTTGACTAAGAATATAGCATCAGAATACGGTAAGTATAATATCCAATGTAATGGCATTGGTCCTGGCTATATTGCAACACCACAGACAGCGCCACTTCGTGAATTACAAGAAGATGGTTCAAGGCATCCTTTTGACTCATTTATCATCGCTAAAACGCCTGCAGAAAGATGGGGAGATGCAGAAGACTTGCAAGGACCCGCTGTTTTCCTTGCTTCCTCGGCTTCTGATTTTGTTAATGGACATATTCTTTATGTTGATGGCGGAATTTTGGCATATATTGGAAAACAACCCTAATAACTACTATGAGTTGGAACAGTACTATTAAGTAGTACTGTTCTCTTAATAATGGAGATTAAATATGAATAATCAAATTGTAGCAAACTTACTTATTTTTGAAGATAAGTGGAAAAATGGTGAGAAACAAAGTGAATTAATTCAAAAGGCTTTAGAACTTGGTTTTTCAGCTATTGAAATTAGAAGAGAATACTTCTTTAACATACATGAAGAAATTGAAGAGATCAAAACTCTTCGTATGAAAAATAATTTTGAACTTTATTATAGTATTCCTGATAAAATTTTTGTTGATGGTAAAGTAAATCAGGCATTCAAAAACTATATTTCTGAATCTAAAGATCTTGGTGTTTCTAAAATTAAATGTAATATTGGCGATTTTCAAAATTTTAAAGGAAATATGAAAGAAGAATTATCTTTCATACTTGATAACTCGTTTGAAGTTAATGTTGAAAATGACCAATCAAAAGAAAATGGGACAATAGCACCTATTCAGAAGTTCTTTGTAAAAGTAAGTAATGAAGGATTAGATATTGGTTTTGTATATGATATTGGAAATTGGCTATTCGTTTCTGAATCTCCTGAAACGGCTAAGGAACAATTGAAAACATATACAAGATATATCCACTTAAAAGATATTGAAAAAACAAGTAATTCGGAACTTACTGTTGTTGGAATTGACAAAGGGCAATTAGATTGGAGAAAACTACTTAGAGATTTATTAAGTGATTATCCCCTTGCCATTGAGTATCCAATGGAAAATAATGAAGACATTCATAGTGATTTGGAAACAATAAATACATATTTGGAGACTTTATCATGACAGATATTATTACAATAGGCGAACCACTAGTGGTACTAGCTTCTGAAAATTTAAACAAAAATTTAGTTGATACCTCAGTTTTTTCAAAGATTTTAGGTGGTGCGGAATTAAATGTTATGATTGGTGCATCACGTTTAGGACATTCAACGGAATATATTACTCAAGTGGGTGAGGATCCATTTGGTCAATTTACGGTTAAAGAAATTGAAAAACAGGGTGTTGGTAATTCCTATATTGGTAAAGATTCAAAATATTGGACAGGTTTTTATTTGAAAGAATTTACAAATCAAGGAGATCCAAAAACATTTTACTTTAGGAAGGGTTCAGCAGCAGCACATATTTCAGAGGAAACTATTGATCAAGTTGATTTGAGTGATGTCAAATGGGCGCATCTTTCAGGAATATTCCCAGCAATTTCAGAACAAGCTTTACAAATGTTTAAACGCTTGTTAATTAGAATCAGAGAAAATGGTATACATACAACTTTTGATCCAAATTTGCGGCCTGCACTTTGGGAATCTGAGGCCAAGATGCGAGATACCCTCAATGAATTAGCAAAATTTGGTGAAATTGTAATGCCAGGAATTGGTGAAGGGAAGATTTTAGTTGGGTCAGAGGACCCAGAGGAGATTGCCAATTTTTATCTTTCTCAAAGTCATATTACAAAAATTGTTATTGTTAAACTTGGTGCTAGTGGAGCCTTTGTAAAAACAGTAGAAGGTGAGAGTTATTTAGTTCCTGGTTATAGAGTTGAAAAAGTTATTGATACAGTAGGAGCTGGTGATGGCTTTGCGGTGGGCGTTCTAACAGGATTAATTGAAGGCTTAACATTAAAAGAAGCAGTAAAAAGAGGCTGTGCAATAGGAGCATTAGCTGTAATGACTCAAGGAGACAATGATGGTTATCCAACACGAAAACAACTGGATACTTTTCAAAAATCAAATATAGGAGCTCAATATGAAACGATATAATATTTTACAACAAATGATAAATTCGGGCGTTGTGGCTGTCGTTCGGGCTAATAGTCCAGAAAAAGCAATAAAAATTGTAGATGCAATTATTGAAGGTGGAATTAAATCAATAGAGTTAACTTACTCAGTTCCTCAGGCTAATAACGTTATCAAAGAATTAGTTGATAAATACCAAGGTTCTGGTGTAACAATTGGTGCGGGAACAGTTTTGGAACCTATTTCTGCAAGATTAGCCATTATTGCAGGAGCTCAATTCATTGTCAGTCCTTGCTTTGAAAGAGAAGTAGCAAAATTATGTAATTTATATCAAATTCCTTATATACCTGGAATTTTTACACCAACGGAAGTCAAAACGGCATTAGAATATGGTTCAGAAGTCATCAAACTCTTCCCTGGTGATATTAGTGGTGCAAATATGATTAAGGATTTAAAAGGTCCCTTCCCAGATCTCAATATTTTGCCTTCAGGTGGGGTAAATGCAGATAATATTAAAGATTGGATGAAGGCAGGAGCGACAATAGTTAGTGCTGGTTCAAGTTTATATTCCATTGGAAAAAATGATGATTTTGAACTAATTACCCAAAATGCAAATGAATTTATTAGAAGTTATCAAAAGTGTTTGATAACTAAAAAATAGAGAATAGCTTTTAAATGTTTAAGAAGTAATTTCCCATGATCAAAATCTAAAATTGAAAAAAGACTAATCTAAGCTATAAAAATAATAAATTTAATTATAAAAGAGAATACTCCTGAAAACTAGGCTAATAGTTATTAGGAGTGTTCTCTTTTATTTTCATATAATACTATTATATATCCAACTGTATCTTCAAGATGCCATTTCTACTATCCAATTGTTACTCAATTTAAACTAATTTATAGCAGAGATTATAAGATTTTTAAAGTCAAAGTTAGCTTGATAAGCTTCAGACTGTTTAGACTTTCCAAGAGAATGAGCAAGTCTTCGCTATTTTGGCAATTTTATCAAATATAAGGCCACTCCTTTAAACTGTTAATTCAACTATTTCAAGATATTATAGGATGAAATTGTAGCAGGCCTTTTTTTATTAAAAAATTAAAAATAAGAATTAAAAAGATGAAAATAATTGTTTACATCTCTCATGATTTTTGTTAAACTGAAATAGTTGTAACACAAATGAAATAAATGTAATGTAAAAGAAATTAAAATATTGGAGAATTTTTATGGGTACAAATTTTTCTTATAAAATGGGCATCAGCACTGAGGAACACGATGCCTTTGTGAAAGCAAGCAGTGAAACAAACTTGCTACAAAGTAGCGCTTGGGCACAAGTTAAAAGTAATTGGGCTAGTGAACGAATTGGTATTTACAAAGGCAATGAACAAGTAGCCTCCATGTCAATTCTTATTAAGCCATTACCTTTGAAACAAAGTATTATCTACATCCCAAGGGGACCAGTTTTAGACTATTCGGACAAAGAATTATTGGGGTACACTTTTGGAATTCTCAAGAAAATCGGGAAAGAAAAGAAAGCTATTTTTGTCAAGTTTGATCCAGCAATTCTATATAAGCAATATAGTATTAATGAAGTGGGAACTGAGTCAGAGAAGGCTAAGGAAATAATTTATAATATTATTTCAGCTGGTGCAAAATGGACCGGTTTGACAATGGAAATTGCTGACAGTATTCAGCCCCGCTTCCAGGCCAATCGTTATCTCCATGATAACTTAGAAACAAGTTTTCCAAAACATACGAAACGTTTGATGAAAGATGCGATTAGACGAGGTGTAAAAGTCAAACGCTCAGATATAAGTGAAATTGACGTCTTTGCAAATGTTGTCGCCTTAACTGAGGAACGCAAAAAAATTGCCTTAAGAAACAAAGCTTATTTTAAAAAGCTGATGACTATTTATGGAGATGACGCCTATCTTCATTTAGCTACGGTTAACATTGCAGAGCATTTGGTTACATTTAAATCAGAGCTTGCGCGTGTTGAAAAAGACTTAAGTGAAACATTGGAACATCAGGTGAAAAGAATCAAAAAGTTATCTGATCAAAAAGAATCACTTAAAAAATACATTTCAGAATTTGAAAGATACTCTGTTAAATATCCAGATGAAGTCGTTATTGCTGGTATTTTATCCATAGGTTATGGAACATCTATGGAAATGCTTTATGCTGGTATGAATGAAGACTTTAAGAAATTCTACCCACAATACCTGCTTTATCCAAAAGTCTTTCAAGATGCTTTTGATAATGGGATTGCATGGGCAAATATGGGCGGTGTAGAAGGTAGCCTAGATGATGGCTTAACAAAATTTAAAGCCAATTTTAACCCAACCATTGAAGAATTCATTGGAGAATTTAATATTCCCGTTAACCCACTTTACTACCCAGCCAACGCCCTCTATAAATTGAGAAAAACATTGCGGAATAAGCATTAATCATTATCCAAAAACAGTAATGAACTTTTTGTTCATAAAAGTTCAAAAATATAAATATATCTTGTACTTTTAAATCTATATTGGACCTAATTATATATTATTCTGTCCCTCTGCTATAAAATATAATCAGAACTTGTTATCAGTACAAGTCTTAGATTATCTATTAGATAAGAGGAGAAATAATATGAAATTATTAATTGCTGGCGCAGGAATGATTGTCAAAGATTTTTTAACAATGACAAAAGATTTGGAAAATATTGAATTAGTTGGAATTGTTGGGATTGAGCAAGATATAGAAATAATGACTCACTTGAGTGAAACATATAGTATTGAACAAGTTAGTACGAACTTCCAATCAGCATTAGAGACAATGGAGATTGATACAGTCTATGTAGCTTTGCCCAATCACTTGCATTATCAGTTTTCAAAGTTGGCTTTAGAAGCTGGAAAACATGTTATTTGTGAAAAACCATTTACACTAAAATTGAAAGAATTGGAAGAGTTAGAAGAGCTTGCTAAACAGAGACATTTAATTTTAGTTGAAGCAATTACTACTCTATATCTCAAAAATTATCACCTTTTAAAAGAATCAATCGCTCAGATTGGGACTGTTAAACTTTTGGAATGCAATTATTCACAATATTCATCTCGATATAATTTATTCAAAGAAGGAACAATTCTGCCAGCATTTAATCCTAAATTTGGTGGCGGAGCCTTGATGGATATCAACATTTACAACATTCACTTTGTCGTAGGTCTTTATGGAGCTCCCGACTCTGTCAATTACTTTCCAAACATTGAAAATGGGGTTGATACTTCTGGAATTTTGGTCCTATCCTATCCAGAATTTAAGGCTGTTTGTATTGGGGCAAAGGATTCCTCATCACAGTCATTTGCCAAAGTTCAAGGGACTAAAGGCACTGTACAAGTTAATGGCTCAGTTAACTTTTTAGAGAGTTTTAGTCTAAATTTATTATATGAGCAGGAAGAAATCATTGATGTTAAAAACCATAGTCACCGCATGTTTGATGAATTTAAACAATTTATTTGCTTAATTGAGGAAAAAGATTTTGACTTTGCGACAAAACAAATGCAGGAAAGTAAAACAGTTATCAGTATTGTTGAGCAAGCCTTTGAAGGCACTGGAATTACTATAGGTTAAGTTATGGTATAATGAAAATAAAAACTAGGTGAGACCATGACATTACTTTACCAATTGCAAGAAAAGTCTGATTTTACAGGAACTGAAGCGCGAGTTTCAGATTATATATTGCAAGAATTAGAAAATTTTTCAGCCATGACTATTCATGACATTGGTATAGGAGCTTATACCTCTAATGCATCAATTATAAGACTTGCCAAAAAATTAGGTTTCGAGGGATTCAAGGACTTCAAGATTCAACTTGTTAAAGATATTCAAGCAAGTTTTACTCAAGTTAGTGCAGTAGATCCTAATTTTCCTTTTGATGTGACTGATAACGTAAATGCGATTAGTAAGAAATTATCAGATTTATCTATCAAGGCAATTACTGAAACTACCAATCATATCAATACAAAGGAAATACAAGAGCTTGCCAAGGTAATGTCAAAAAGCAATCGAATTTTTTTATATGGTATTGGTGACTCTCAAATCAGAATCAATAGTTTCCAAAATAAATTAATGAAACTAAACATCTACGCCATTGTAGCTGATAACTATAGTGAAGAAATTTGGCACACTCTTAATGCTCAAACGGGAGATATCGCCTTATTCGTGACCTATGGTGGTCATACCCAAAGTATGGCAAATAATTTAAAACAGTTACGGCGAAATAAAGTAAAAACAGCATTAATTACAGCAAGCCGAGAAGATCAGTTACGTAGCTATAGTGATTTTGTCATTTCCTTACCAAAGGGTGAAGGTGACAAAGGGAAAATAAGCACCTTCTTCTCACAAATTGCCATAGATTATGTCTTAAATTTGTTATTTTCATTGATTTATAAAGAAGACTTTACAAAAAATGCCATAGAAACAAAGAAAAAGAACCTAGCTTTCAAAAAACTAGGAGGAAAGAAATAAGGCTCTTTGTCAACTGTAGTGGGTAGATGAAAAGCTAACACCTAGAGAGGACGAACTTCGTCCTCTCTTTCTTTATGTTCAATGCAATCAAAATCCGTTTTTTAAAGTTTTCAAAGTTCCTGAAACCAAAGGCATTTCTCTTAATGACTTTGATGAGATTATTGGTAGCTTCCAGTTTGGCGTTGGAATAAGGCAATTCCATGGCGTTTACAACCTTGTCTTTATCCTTTAAAAATGTCTTCAATACCGTCTGGAAAATAGGATTAACGATGGCTATTTCCTGTTCGATGAGGTCAAAGAAATGGTCTGAGTTCTTCTCTTGGAAATGAAATAAGAGAAGCTGATAGAGTACATAGTGTTGTCGTAGTTCCTCGGAGAAAGACAGGAGTTTTTCTAGGATTTCCTTGTTAGTCAAATGCATTCGAAACATAGGACGATAAAATCGTTTATCGCTGAGTTTACGGCTATCTTGTTGTATCAATTTCCAGTAACGTTTCAAGGCTCGGTATTCCTGCGATTTTCTGTCGAATTGATTCATAATTTGAATACGGACACGGTTCATAGCACGACTAAGGTGTTGCACGATATGAAAGCGATCGAGTACAATTTTTGCATTCGGAAAAAGTTGTTTAGCAAGTTGATAATAGGGACTAAACATATCCATGGTAATCACTTTGACCCGATTTCTAACCTTTCTAGGATAGCGAAGAAAGTGGTTTCGGATGGTTGCTTGAGTTCTTCCGTCGAGAATGGCGATGACATTTAGGGAGTCGAAATCTTGAGCGATGAAGCTCATTTTCCCCTTCTTGAAGGCATACTCGTCCCAACTCATCACCTCAGGTAGGGTATTCCAATCCGTTTCAAACTTGAACTCATTGAGCTTTCTCATAACTGACGATGTTGAAATTGATAGCCTGTGTGCAATATGTTTCATTGCTTGATTTTCGATGAGTAATTGTGCGATTTTCTGGTTAACAGCGACAGAGATTTGGTGGTTCTTCTTGACAAGAGGAGTTTCAGCGACCGCCATTTTTCCGCAATCTTTACACTTGAAACGACGCTTTCTAAGGCGGATAAGTAAAGGGTAGCCAGCAGTTTCTAAGTAGGGGATTTTAGAAGTTTTCTGGTAGTCGTACTTAGCCATTTGTCCCTTGCATTTTGGGCATTTAGGGGCTGTGTAGTCCAAGTGACCGTGGAGTTCTAAGTGAGTTCCCATATCATATTCATCAGTGATAGTGATATTTTTGTCTTTAATTCTGAGAAAATTTGTGATAAGATTTAGTTGTTCCATATGAGTCTTTCTAAAATGATAGTTTGAGCACTTTTCATTATAGGTCATATGGGACTTTTTGTATATACTCAAAAAGGCTCCATAATCTCTACAGTGGATTTACCCACTACAGAAATTATAGAGCCAGAAATAAGGACCACTCAAATGAGTGGTTTTTTACAACCTGATTCTTCTTTTGGGTTTAATTCTAAATCAATTTTTTGTAAACTTTGTTTCAATTATTGGAAAAAGGGTTCGTTTATGGGGGTGGTCATGGTAGACTTAGATTACTAGTTAGTAAACGAAGGAGTTTGTTTTGTTGAAAAATTATAAAAATAGCTATTTGAGTTATTTTCTCATGTATACCTTTTACTTTTTATCTTTTGCCCTCTTTTCATCTCTAATATCTGTCTATTTATTGGACAAAGGGTATGGACCGAGTCAAGTGTCATTGGTTGTTTCTGTTTCATTTTTTACATCTATGTTGGCACAGCCATTTATAGGGGCGTTGAATGACCGTTACAATGTTAAAACAGTGACTATTATTTCATTTGCATTGACCATATTGGGAGCTATTTTATTTTTGTTGGCCAATTCGATTTGGTTTTATATTATTTCATATAGTTTAGTCTTACTTTTGATTAATGGGACCAACCCTGTTATGGAGCAATTAGCCACGTCAAGTCCATACCACTATGGGAAAATCCGTATTTGGGGGACTATTGGCTATGCCTTAGGAACGCAGATAGCAGGATTGATTTATGATTTCATTTCTCCACAGGCTATCTATATTATCTTTGTTGGCACCATGCTACTTGCTATCATCGGGACAATGGGGATTCAAGTTCGTCAGAATACAATTGAGCCACAAACTGACTTGTTGACTGAAAAAAATAGAACAAGTTTTAAAGAAATTCTAAAAGATAAAACCTTTTTGCTCTATATGATTATTGTCATGCTCTTTTCTGGAGTGATGAATACTGGACACACTTATTTACCAGCCATGCTTGAAGCAGATGGTCTTAGTGTTGGTCTAGCGACTACAGTTGTCTCACTCTCAGTTATTTGTGAATCTCCTTTGATTTATTTTTCTCATCTCTTCATGGATAAGTTTAAAAGTAAGCAACTTTTCTTGGTTTCTGTAGGATTTGTACTCTTACAATATCTCATTTATGCCTTACATATTAATATCACTTCAACAGTTGCCGTCACTTTATTGGCTAAACATGCTGCTGCAATGTTATTCATTATGCTTAATATCAAAATTGTTGCATCACTTGTTGATCGTCATGTCTTGATTACAGCTTTAGCACTTATTCAGACTGCACGTAATCTTTCCTCAATTATTTTTCAAAGCATTGCTGGACAAATTCTGGAAGTGTCAACCTATACTGTCCTTTGTTGGGTCTTGGTAGCAGTATTAACAGTTATCTTTGTGATGGTTGCTCTGCTTAATTTACCAAGCGGCAACCAGGAGAAACTTTTTTCACGTTAAGGTTAGCTTTTAACAATGGAACTCTGTTTACAAAATTCAAGATATTCCACAATAAAAACAGGAACTATGTTCTAAAATAAGGTAAATGTCTGATAACTTTAATAAGGTTTGATATGATAGACTTAACAAACAAAAGGAGAAAATCATATGTCATTTCCAAAAGATTTCTTATGGGGCGGAGCCCTTGCTGCACACCAATTTGAAGGTGGAGTTCTGGAAAGTTCAAAAGGCTTGAGCGTTGCGGACGTTATGACGGCTGGCGCCCATGGGGTTCCTCGTGTGATTACGGATGGTGTGGTTGAAGGGAGCTATTATCCTAACCACGTCGGAATTGATTTTTATCATCGTTATAAAGAAGATATTGCTATGTTTGCGGACCTAGGCTTTAAAGCTTTTCGCACGTCAATTGCTTGGACACGTCTGTTCCCAACTGGTTTTGAAAATGAACCGGATCAAGAAGGACTTAAATTCTACGATGATGTTTTTGATGAATTATTGAAATATGGAATTGAGCCAGTTATTACTTTGTCTCACTTTGAAATGCCTTATGAGTTAGCTAAGAAAAACGGTGGCTTTATGAGTAGAGAAACAGTTGATGCTTTCGTTAGATTTGCAGAAGTTTGTTTCACGCACTATCAAGATAAAGTTAAATACTGGATGACATTTAATGAGATTAACAATCAAATGAATTATCGTAATGACATCTTTGGTTGGACAAACTCTGGTGCGCATTTTGGTGAGTATGAAAATCCCGAAGAAGCGATGTACATCTGTGGTCACCATACGTTGCTAGCTTCAGCACGCGCTGTTAAAATTGGTAAAGATATCAATCCAGATTTTCAAATTGGGAATATGATTGCCATGGTACCAATTTATCCATACTCATGTCGTCCAGAAGATGTACTTCTAGCTAATCAGGCTATGCATGACAGATGGTTCTTCTGTGATGTTCAAGTAAGAGGACATTACCCAGCTTATGCTCTTAAGATGTTTGAACAAAAAGGATTTAACATTCCAATTACAGAAGAAGACAAGGCAGTCTTAGCTGAAGGAACAGTAGATTATATTGGTTTCTCATATTACATGACAAATGTGGTTGATTCTCAAAAAGAACAAGCTGACATGTCAAAAACCATTGAAGCTTCTAATCCTTTCAGTGTTAAAAATCCTTTCATCAAGGAGTCAGATTGGGGTTGGGCAATCGACCCAGTTGGTATGCGTTATGCTCTTAACATTTTCTATGAACGTTATGAAAAACCAATGTTCATCGTTGAGAATGGTTTTGGTGCAGTTGACGTCAAAGAAGAAGACGGTTCAATTCATGACCAATACCGTATTGATTACCTTAAAGCTCATATCCAAGAAATGGAAAAAGCAATCAATGAAGATGGTGTTGAACTAATGGGCTATACTCCTTGGGGCTGTATCGACTGTGTGTCATTTACAACAGGTGAAATGAAAAAACGTTACGGCTTCATTTACGTAGACCGTGATAATGAAGGTAAGGGAACACTTGAACGTTCTAAGAAAGATTCATATGACTGGTACAAACAAGTAACAGCTTCAAATGGTGAAGTTTTATAATAGAATTGAAAAAGGTAAGTTCAGACTTACCTTTTTTGTACATCAAAGTAATTTCTTGACAGTTATGATAGTACTTACTATACTTAAGCCTAATAAAGGGGTGTGGAAGATGAAGATATTAGTTACTGGTGGCAGTGGTTTTGTAGGAAAAGAAGTTATCAGACAAGCGCTTATGCAGGGGCATACAGTGGCATATTTATCAAGACATGAAGGACAAGGTAAGCTTTTTGAGAATCCTATGGTGACGCATATCAAAGTAGATTTAGTAAAAAATCAGAAAATGACACTCCCAAATAATTATGATGTCATTGTTCATTTGGTCGGAGCAATCAAACCAAATGATTTACAACTCTTAAATGTGCAAGCGATGAGAGGGGTCATAAAACTAGCTGTGGAAAATCAGATTGAACAGCTTATTTACTTATCGGCACGAGTTGGGTACCCAGCCTATTTAAAAAGCAAACAAGAAGCTGAAGAATTGTTAAAAGCTTCAGGACTAACTTATGGGATTTTACAATCCGGGTTAATTTATGGAACTGAGCGTCCTCTTGCCAGTATCATTGGACAAATCAGTAGATACTGTAATCAACTACCGCTCCTTGGGAAACTAGTTACCGTACTTTCTCCTATACCTGTACAGGAAGTAGCACAAGTGTTACTAGAAAAAGTCAAAACAAAACCAGCTTCATTTACAGAAAAACTAATACCCTTATACATAAAAAAGAATAGCTTATAGGCTATTCTTTTATTTATTTTATTATCTTATCTTTGTTTTTCTCTTGCTTCATAAGATAATATATCTCCTGGTTGACAATCTAAAATCAAACAGATTTTCTCAAGGGTTTCAAAACGGATGCCTTTTGCTTTCCCTGTTTTTAATATAGATAAGTTGGCTTGAGTGATGCCAATCCTTTCAGCCAACTCCTTGGAGGTCATTCTTCTTTTGAGAAGGACTTGGTCAAGGTTTACTGAGATCATTGCAATCCCCCTTTAAATGATCTGATCTGAATTATCTTGTGATTTCAGACCTTCTTTAAATAAAATATAAATAATGTAAATGAATCCCAAGAAAACGACATCACGTGTCAATTTCAATCCCGTTTCCATCAGAATCGTCATATCTAGTTTTAAATAGAGTCTTTCCATCAGTACAGAATTGATAATATTTGAACAGATGAAAAGTTCATAAATATGAAAATATGCGACAACATCTTTAAATTAGCTTTTCTAAAGAAAACACTTCTCAGCCTATTTAAGATTAGTAACTGGACAATGAAAAAGATAAAGAAGAATAAAAAGATATTAATAGCAATTGCTATTCCAATCATCGGTTTTTCCCATCCATGAAATTATTTGAAATCATACCAAGGATCAGCATGGAAGAGGAAGGTCTTTAAACTTTCTGGGAAAACAGCAGCAATCAAAAATTGTCCACTGAAATATATCCCCATCAAATCCATCACAATTAGTGTAATGAAAACGATTGTTCAGAGAATCTTAGTTGACTTTGACATGAGTGGGCTTTCCAGTTTTTAGTTTCAAATTACATAACTGTGACTATTATAATATAAAATGTCCAGACTGAAAAGAGGAGAAAACTAATAGTAAGAGACCAAAAACTTTCACAAGAATATGTGTAAGCGTTGACATTATTGTTTTGGGATAATAAAATTATTTTAAGAAGTAAAAAAATGTCTGATTCTCTAAGATTATAATGAGATAGCGATAACAATTAAGTGGATACAGGAGGAGAACACTTAGGGTAAAATTAACAATTATTTCATAAAAAGTGAAAGCTGATTCTTTATTTTGGGAATTGCGTCAGCTTTGTAGTCAGTTAAAAGGTCTACTAGTGATTTGTTAAATCAGAAAATGACTAAATAGTGCAACGATTCATCAAGAATGAAAAAGGATGAGGAGAAGTCCTGTAAGAATCAAAGTTGGTATGTTATGAGGAAGGGTCTAGAACTCTTTAGCTAAATAGGAAGATGGAAAAGGGTAAGGAATATGAAAAAATTAGCAATTAGCATGGTTACATTATCGTCAATCTTTTTATTAACTGCTTGTGGTGGCAATAAAGAAACTAAAGATGGTACCGTTGCATCAAATGGTTTACAAGTTAAAGTCGTTGACGGTGAATACGTACAACCATATGATATGAAAACTTCAAGTAGTAAAAATGGCTTCTTAGCATTACAACTTAAACTAAAAAATACTGGTGACAAATCTCTAACTTATAGTGAGTCAGACATCACACTTAATAGTGAGGATGAAGATTTAGAACCAGAACATGCTTACGATTCAACTAACAAATTTAAAACAATTGGCTATGAAAAATTATCAAAAGGTCGCTCAAAAACAGAATATGTTGTTTTTGAAGTTGATAAGAGTGAAAAAGGTTATAAATTAACAATTGATCCTAACACTTCTGAAAAAGCAGATCCAATTGAACTCAAAGTTAATGCAAAAAAATATAAAGATAATACAGAAAACATTAGAGATTTAGTAGACAGCTATGTTAAACAAACTTTCTTGCCAGGTGCAGAAAATGCAGATAAGAAATTATCAAAAGACTTTACATTAGCTAACAAAATTGAAGAAGACCAAAAGAAATATATGGACGAATTCAAAAAAGATATCAAGGATTCATGTCGTTACTATCAACCAAGTGATGCGGATCTTGAAAAAATTGCCAAAGGTTATGTGGATGCTAACTCTAAACGTGCCAAAATGGAATACACTGTTAAGTCATACCTTCCAACATCAGCAACTATCACAGTTAAACCATCTGTTATCAACTTTGATGATATGGACCTTGAAGGTTTAGCTAATGACTATGTTGAAAAACATGGCAATTCAAGTGCTGACTACGAAACAAAATATAAAGAAGCTGAAAAATACATCTTAGAAAACCTAGGAAGTCGTTATGATTCAGCAGCTATTAATACACCAAAATACATGTCTGGCGATGGTTATGATATCAATATCTCAAAAGATGTTGATTCAGGAAAATGGACTGTTGATTCATCAGATGCAGATTTAAACTACTCTTACAAAGATTTAGTTAAAGCATTCACAGGTGGAATTAAATATTAATAAAACCAAAGCACAGATGGGCCTGGAGGAAGCATATGGTAAGAGTAAGTATCCATAGACAGGTTAGTCTAGTCAATGATCGAGGTTTACTCTTCCTGGAAGTTGATCAGATTAAAAAGGGGAAATTGATTATAGGGAAGGTGTTGACCTTTGATTTAACTAAAGGAAGGCACCAAATAAGAATTAAAGATGTCCTTGGTTTTACTAGCAATACTTTTTACATCAATGATCAAGAGACAAACGACCTCCAACTTATTGTCTCAAATGCTAGCTCGGTCGTCTATGTCTTAATGTTACTCGTGTTAACAAGCTTAGCCTTATGTTTCACCCACCATCAAGAAACTATCTTTATTCTTTGGCTAGTCTTTTGCATCTACATTTGTCTATTTAAAAGACACCAACTTTATAAGATTAAGAGAAGAGAAGAATAAAAAACAAGCCGATGGCACTGCACCCCAATAGTGGGACAGAAGAAAAACACTCTTATGAAACCAATTTTCTGAATTGAACAGGAGATTGGTTTTTTAAATGACGTTGAATTCTAGTTTCATTATAAAATGTTATGTAATTTTTAACAATATTTGTTATACTAACTTTGTTGTGTTTTCTCCTATCTTGGAGATAAAAGGTTTCAGTCTTTAAAGCGGAGTGAAACCATTCAATACAGGCGTTATCTGCAGGTGTCCCTTTTCGAGACATTGAGCGGGTAATGCCTTTTTCAATACAAGCGAGATAGTAAGCATGTGATGTATAGACAGATCCTTGATCACTGTGTAATAGGACTCCTGATTCTAAATCAAGTTGATTAAGGGTATCAAGTACAAGATCATTGTCCTGTGTATCTGAAATAGTATAGGCCACAATTTCACGATTATAAAGGTCCATAATAGATGACAAGTATAAGGTAGTTTTTCCAAAGTTGAGATAAGTAATATCTGTAACTAGTTTTTGTAATGGTCTGGTTGCCTTAAAGTCACGGTCTAGCTTATTGTCTGTGACGTAGTATGGCCTACCTAATTTAGGGGACTTCTTTATTCTAGTGCGACATAGCCACCCTCTGCTCTTCATGATACGATAGACTTTCTTTACATTGGCATTAATCCCAAACTCTTTCTTTAGAAGACTTGTAATGGTTCTATAACCATATATAAACTTATATTTTAAGCAGAGCTCTTCAACTTTTTCGATAAGACTATCATGAATAGGAGGCTTGATATTAGATTTCCACCGATAATAGGTTGAGCGTGAGACCTTAAAACAGTCCAGAATAAAACCTAATGGATACTGATATCTGTAGTAATCAACAAGCTTGATGAGTGTTACTTTATCGATTTTCTCATCAAGCTTTGATACTTTTTTAAAAGTTCAACTTGTAGTTTTAATTGCTCAACTTCTGATAACTGTTCCATTCCTTGACCGTAAGTATATTGCTTACCTACAGGTTGATGAAAACGATACGTTTCTCCTTTTTGATACCAGCGCCACCATGTATATATCTGGCTTTTATTTTTAATACCAAGTCTATCCATAATAACTTTTTCGGGCTTACCTGATTTCTTCATTTCAATACAGGCTAATTTGGTTTCTAACGAGTAAGCTTTTTTGACCATAATAAAACACTCCTGATTCTATTTTACTAGAATTCTACAGGAGTGTTTTTCTTGTGTCTCATTTATTGGGTGCAGTGCCAAGTCTAAGTGGGTCACAAATGAGTAATGAAGGGAAAGTACTAAGAGATGGCAAATGAATTATATGGAAGTATCGAAGCTGGCGGGACTAAATTTGTTTGTGCTGTTGGTGACAAGCTTTTGAACATTATTGATAGTGTGCAATTTTCAACTGAAGATCCAAAATCAACTCTAACTAAAACAGTTGATTACTTTAAACAATTTACATCTGACTTAAAGGCTATTTCTCTAGCCTCATTTGGGCCAATAGATATTATTAAAGGATCAGAAACCTATGGTTGTATACAAGACACACCAAAGATGGGCTGGTCACATACAGATCTTTTTGGATTCTTAACAGAATCTTTACAAGTTCCCATTCATGTGACAACTGATGTAAACGCATCTGCTCAGGGTGAAATGACACAGCGATCGGACATCAATAGTTTAGTTTATTATACTGTTGGAACAGGTATCGGAGCGGGAGCAATTCAAGCAAGTATGGAAATTGGTCAAATTGGGCATCCCGAAATGGGACATATTCTTGTAGCAAAACATCCAAAAGATCAAGAGTTTGTTGGAATTTGTCCATTTCATAAGGATTGCTTAGAAGGACTGGCTGCTGGACCAAGTCTGGAAGCAAGAACGGGTATTCGTGGGGAAAATATTGCAGAGAATCATTCTGTTTGGGAAATTCAAGCATATTATATTGCACAATCTCTTTTACAGACTACGTTAACTCTTAGACCTGAAATTATTGTTTTAGGAGGAGGTGTAATGTCACAAAATCATGTTTTACAACTAGTTAGAAAACAATTTAGTAAACTCTTAAATGATTATATTACAGTCCCTCCCTTAGAGGATTATATCGTGACACCAATCATTGAGAATAACGGGAGTGCCACTGTAGGTAATTTTTACCTGGCCAGAAAAATCGATCTTGAAAATAATTAATATTATATTTACTAAATGATATTCAGCTACTAAACAAATCAGAAAACTTACAGTCCTGATTTTATTGAATAAAAAAATAGTCTCCTATAATGTACTGCTCCCTAAAAGTTAGACATAAAATCTAACAATTGGGTGGAAAGTCAACGAAAAACTAGACACGGAGTTAAGAGAATTTAAGAATTATATTTTTCAAAGTCTTTTGGAGACTTGTAATCAAGACCTGAATGCATCCTTTTTGTATTGTAATAGGTCTCAATGTATTTAAATATTTCTTGAGTAGCCTCAGCTCTTGTCTCAAAATGAGCATCATTAATAAGCTCCCTCTTTAGCGTCTTATAAAAAGACTCCATCATTGCATTGTCATAGGGATTTCCTTTACGACTCATGCTAGATTGAGCACCGACTTGACGAAGAGTAGATTGATAACGAGAGCTTGTATATTGACTCCCTTGATCAGTATGGACAATCAAGCCAGGCTGAGGATGTTCTTTCCCACAAGCTTGTAATAAGCAATCCCTCACCAGTTTATCTTGCATCCGTGAAGACATTGACCAGCCTACAATCTTACGTGAAAAAACGTCGATATTCACGGCTAAGTATAAGGTGCCTTCTTTGGTAGGGATATAGGTCATGTCTCCCAGCCATACTTTATTAGGAGCTGTTGCTTTAAAGATCTGATTAATTAAATTGGGTCTTGAAAGCGAAGCTCCTTTTCTGTTGTAATGTTTATATTTATAACGGCTTCCCTTGGCATAAAGTCCCATCAAGTGCATCAGTTTCCCAACACGTTTCGTGTTGGTCATAATACCAGTATTATGAAGTACCTTGGTAATTCTAACCGCACCATAGCGTCCCTTATGCTCATGAAAGACAGCTTTTATCTTCTCTGAGAGAATTTCTCTCTCCACTTGTTGTTTTGAAGGACGACGATGCATGTATTCATAGAAACCTGAGCGAGAAACCTTAAGAACTTTTACTGCATGCTTAATTTTTATCTTCCCATGATGTTTCAAGAGAAATTCAAAACGTTTTACTTGCTTCGCTTCAAGAAGACCCGGAACTTTTTTAGAAGTTCAAGTTCCTCCTGAAGATAACGATTTTCTTTCTCTAACAATTTAATCTTATGTTGGGCATCAGCCAGGGCTGTCCCATTGCCTGGAAAAGCACTTTCTCCATATTCTTCAACTTCTTGAACCCAGCGATAAAGACTATTGGCATGAACCTCAAGCTCTTGGCTGACTTCTTTAACAGAGTAACCCTCTTCAAGAATGAGTTTTACTGCAGAATTTTTAAATTGTTTATCGAATTTTCTTCTTGCCATAATAAACCTTTCCACGATTTCTCTTAACTTTGTGTCTAGTTTATTATAACCTTTCCAGGGGGTCAGTACATAAAGAGGCTATTTTTTGTTATTAGTATTTTGTTTTTCTAGTAGTTCTTCGCCAAAGTCCAATAATTTTTTAAAATAGGACTCATCGAGCTGTTCAGAGATCATTTGTAGGTCATGCAAATGACGTTTCGGGAGGGGATAGTTTTGACGATCTGCTAAATCGACCTCCATTAGTTCAGTTAAAGAAACTTTGAAGAGATTAGCAATTTTTCCAAGGATATCTGTTTTTGGAGTATACTTCCCTTTTTCCCATTCACTAATAGAAGAGGAACTTTTACGGCCAAGGTACTCAGCAAGTTCTAATTGTTCCATCTTATTTTTTAATCTAAGATATTTTAAATTTCGAGCAAAGAGACTTTTTTGTCCTGACATTTTTGACCTCCAACTATTTCTAAATCATATCATATCATAAAGCACCTAGAATCGGAAGTTTTTGAAAAAAATTTGTCTGAAAGTATTGACTTCATAAAAACCGAAGTTTATAATATAGATATCATAATTCCTTAATAAATAAAAAGGAGGTCACCAATTGTCACAAACATCTCTCAAATCACTGAGATTGGCTAAAAAATTGACGCAAGAACAGTTAGCCAATAAAACTGATATTTCAGTTAGAACTATTGCCCGCTATGAAAAAGATGTAGCTGTTCTACGAAGAGCTAAGTATGAGAAATTAAAAGCTATTGCCGAAGTCTTATCAGTCACAGTTGATGATATTTTTTTAGGGTAAACTTCGGAATTTATGAATTTGCTTCAATATCTCCTTTCCTAACATAAAAAATAAGGTATCCAAAGGATACCTTATTTTTTAGTTGAATAGATTTTTTTCTAAATCTTCTTTCCAGAATTTGATAGCATCCCAGTTGAGGGCAAAATCAAAGTCTTTTAGATTGATTTGAGCATCAACTTGTTGGTTAGTAATCTTGACCATTAGAACTGTCTCTTCTAGAGTTTCTCCAAAATACCAATAGTAGACTTGATTATCTTGAGCCTGCCCTATATCAGCAAGAATTACTTCTTTAACTTGATCTAAGTTGGCAAAATCTGTATTAAAAATTTTGCCATATTCATGGTCAGACATCAAGTCTGCTTGGTACCAAAAATGAAAGCTATTGCCGTATTTTTCTTTTGCGACTTGTTTCATGTTTCTCTCCTATGTTTCTGTACTTATTTCGGTATCTTTAGTTTAGATGCCTCTAAATCCACTGTCAACTGATAGTCCTCATTATCACGAACTGTGTGTTCAAAGTCAGTTGTGTAAAGAATTAAACGTAGCTGGTCACCTTTTTTTAATTGATAAATACTTGGTTGCAAATCAAATTGAAGGGTCATCCATTGGTCAGGAATAACCTCCTCAATCTGCAAAAGCCCAGATCTATTTTGCAAGTTGATAACCCCTTTAGAAACTACACGGTAGTCCGACTCTTTGAAAGGCAATTCTTTTAGATCTTCACGTGCAAAGTTCTGACCATTATCAATAGTTCTTAGCTCTAAAACACTAGGCAAATCACTATGTCGTTTGGCTTTTCCGTAGTCCAATAGCTGAGCTGATAAAAGTCCCTTATTGACTGAAGATTTAATCTTTAGGTCTAGAGTAACAGGCCCATTTATCAAGAGATCCTCTTCCAATGTCAGATCGATGTGGATTTGATTTGACTTCCCTAAGAATAGACTCGCCTTAAATGTCCTAAAATCTTTACCATATGCTGTGAATTCTTGATCTGGATAATTATTGTTAATAGTCGCTAAACCTTCTCCCAGTGGTAACTGGAGGCTGTCTGAACCACCAAATAATTCTAAAGTCTTCCAAGTCTGTGCTGCTTTATTATCTTGCCAAATTACTGTTGGCAATTGGTATTCATTTTCAAGGTCCAATAATTTTTGACATAACAAGGCATTCATGCTTTCTTTAAAGTCAATGGATTGCCAGTTGTGTAAATAAACATGTTGTCCTTGATGAAGAAAGAGATGTTTTTTAATCGAAGCAGGAAGAGCGTTGAAAATGTTGTAAACTTGTTTTGGTTTAACATTCCAGTCTTGAAGACCATGTGTATAAACCACATCACAAGTGACCTTGTCAGCATGCGAGAGATAGTTGCGGTTGTGCCAATATTGGTTATAGTCCCCACTGGTACGGTCTAAAGCTTGCGACTGGTCTGCTAACATGGCTTGGTACTTATCTTTTTGACGGAGATAGTCACCAGCCAAGAGGCTTCTGGAGTAAGTTAGTTCTGTCAGTACGTCCAAGTCTTCCCCTGGGTAGCCACCAGGGCTGCAAACCAAACCGTTTTCTCTATAGTAGTCGTACCAAGATGAGATGCCAGCTTCCGCTATGATAACTTTCAAGCCATCAACTCCGGTGGTTGCCAGCCCGGTAGACATGGTCCCCAGATAGGATTTTCCTGTTGTTGCCACTAATCCATTTGACCAGGTGGCAAGTACATAGCTGTCGCGTTTGTGGCTAGCAAAGGCTTTTGCACGGCCATTCAACCAATCAATAACAGCCTTAAAGCTTTCAATTTGAAGGTAATCCCCACTCGTCATAAAGCCATCCGAACCTGCAGTCCCCACGCCAGAGACGTAGATATTAGCAAATCCACGTGCTAAAAAGTAATCATTGAGGGTGTATGAGTCGATATAAGTAAAGCTTTCTTGACTGCCAGTAACTGGAAGTGCTGCATCAGTGGTCGGCATTTTTTCAATTAATTGATTTTTACAGTGAATTTCATGGGCTTCTTTGACAACAAGTTCCCCTTCCATTTGGTAGAGCTTCTTGTCATTAGCGACTTCATTTACACCTTGGTGGTATGGACTAGCCGTCATCATGGTTGGAATTTTATGACTCGTTTTGGGTCTAATAATATTGACCTTAATCAAGTCTGTTCTGCCGTCATTATCTGTATCAATTGGTGCTTCAACATAGACAATCTCGCGAATCAAACTGCTAGTGTCAAAAGTAGCTAACGATTTACCGTTGAAGTAGTGGTAATCATTATCCATTGATAGAAAGCCTTGACTAACCAAGTAGTCAATCAGAGTCATCCCATTTTTTTGTCTTGTAGCCAATAGCTGGTGCAGATTAACTAGAATTTCATCTGCATTGTAGGTAATTGGGAAGTCCAGTTGACTGAGAAATTGGTCTAAGACAGTGAAATCCACTCCAGGAACGAATTCAAGGAGTTGTAGTGTCACATAATAAAAAATCTCCGCAGTTAGCACCGCATCTGAATGGAAAAAGCTTAATAAATCAGTGTCTTGATCAGCAAGTAAGAGTGAAAAAGCATAATCTTTATCAGGCTGATGAAGATAGCAAGTGGATACGAATGACTGAAGAGCTTCTTTGTTAGTCATTTCTTTGGTGATTGTAAAGCCTAATGCAGTGAGTTCAGAATAGGCTTGGTCATTTGTAACTGGTATATAAGAAAATTGATTATACTTCATAAAATTTAGTCTACCTCCTAGTAAACGTTTTAATTTGTTGGATGAACTTTACATTGTCTATTATACTTGATAAAATGGTACTTGTCTAAATTAATAAAAATCTGGAGGATTTTAAAAAAAATGGAAATTACATGGGCTGTGAAGTACATCACAGAATTTCTTGCAACTGCTTTACTATTGATTCTTGGTAATGGTTCTGTTGCAAATGTTGACTTAAAAGGAACTAAAGGACATAATTCAGGTTGGATTATCATTGCCTTTGGTTATGGATTTGGGGTTATGATGCCAGCATTGATGTTTGGTAACGTTTCTGGTAACCACATTAACCCAGCCTTCACTATTGCACTTGCGGTATCAGGATTTTTCCCTTGGGCACATGTTGCACCTTATATCATTGCACAATTGCTCGGTGCTATCTTTGGTCAATTAGTTGTTGTTGGTGTTTATGGTCCATATTTCCGTAAAACTGAAAATCCAAATCCAATTTTAGGATCATTCTCAACTATCTCTGCACTTGATGATGGTTCAGTTGAAAGTCGTAAACCTTCAATCATTAATGGTTTTGCAAACGAGTTTGCTGGTTCATTTATCCTTTTCTTCGGAGCTATGGCTTTGACTAAAAACTTCTTTGGTTCAGAATTAGTTGGTAAATTAGTAGCTGCTGGTTATGATAAAGCAGCTGCTGAAACACAAGTGGCACCATTTACTTCAGGCTCACTTGCTGTAGCTCATATGGGTATTGGTTTCTTAGTTATGACTTTAGTAGCCTCACTAGGCGGACCTACTGGTCCTGGACTTAACCCTGCACGTGACTTAGGTCCTCGTATTGTTCACCATTTCTTACCTAAATCAGTTTTAGGTCAAGCAAAAGGTGATTCAAAATGGTGGTATGCATGGGTTCCGGTTTTATCTCCAATCCTTGCAGGTATTGTTGCGGTAGCATTATTCAAATACCTATACATCAAATAATAAGCAAAAGAAGACAAACATTGTCTTCTTTTTTTGTTAATTAACGCAAAACTAGAACTGCTTAGCAGTTCTAGTTTTTTGATTATATGACAATTTATGACTCAATTTCAACTAGTCCTTGGATTTTTTCTTGTCTCCTAGAGGCAATTGATGAGCGGATTAACATAATCCCTGTAAAGATAACAATTAGGACAACTAGTTTTTTTAGATTATTGATATCAAGGTTTGTTAGGAAAAAGACGGCAATTAAAACGCCAATCACACCACCAATGACGATACCAGCAAAGCCTGTCCAAGAAACGCGGTTACCTTTAATAAATTGTCGGCTTGATGCAGTCATAATCATGGCAGCGTCTAGCATCATGACGGGCATGGCCACTGCTGGGCTTAGTCCCATCAAAGAGAAGAAAATTAGCTCAGGGGCGTAGTTTCCAAGTCCCATAGTCATTAGGACTCCAATTGTAAAATTAAAAGCTATCCCAACATAGAGCCAGATACCATGGAGACCATGGAGTGAATGTACGATGTCAGAGCCAGGGTTGGTAATCATTCTAAAAGTCATAATTAAGGATGCTAGGATGAGTAAGCATACTAAGATGGCCTGAACTGTCGGTGTATGCCAGTTCTTGGTGATTTTTGTGCCAAAGTAGGCTCCTAGGAAGGCTGCGCCAGCCATTGAGACCAAAGTCAATACTTCGACTTTAACGACAAAGATAAAGCAGAGGGACTGAATTAGGACGGGAATGACGTGTGCGGCAGTCATGGTACCTGGAAGTTTGCTGTCATCTTCAACCAATTTAGTCATTTTAAAGAGGGAGGTCGTTGTCGCAAATGAGCCGATGCCAAGTGTATCCAGTGCATCTGTAATAAGGCCAATCCAAAATCCGGTGAAGAATCGTTTAGAGGGATTAATCTGATGTTCTTTAAGATGACGAACAAGTGTGACAGAAATAAAAAGAATTGCTAGAACTAGCAAAACTTGAATTAGGTGGAGAATTAAGTTTTCATTCATAAATAATAGTTTACAAAAAAAAGTCCCTGCGGTCAATTGGCTAATTAGCGCATAATTTCTTGTCAAATAACCATTTTTTGTCTATAATAACAGAGGATTAGGAGGATTTCATGACATTATTAAAGAATGTAAGCTTTATTACTCCGGTAGTTAGAGTCAATAATCGTCAAGTTAATATCGATTTTTACAAACAAAGTTTAGGAATGCGTTTGGTTTCTGAAGAAAATGCCATTGCTATTTTTTCATCATATGGACAAGGCAAGGAACGTTTTGTCATTGAAGAGTCACCATCAGTTCGCACACGTGCGGTCGTTGGAACTAAAAAACTGAACACTATTGTAATTAAAACCAGTGATGCTAATGCGATTCAAAGCCTTTTGGCAAATGGTGCAAGCGTTGATAATTTATTTAAAGGAACAAATGGCTACGCCTTTGAGACAGTTTCCCCAGAAGGAGACCGTTATTTGTTGCACTCTGAAGATGATATCAGCCAATTAGAAGTTGCTGACATGCCAGAATTAACAGCAGATGACAACTTTAAAGGCCTACCAGATTTCTCCTTTGAAACAATTGTCATCAATGTACCAAATGAAGAAAAAGCTAAAGCTTTTTATCAAGATACTTTCCAAGGACAATTACCAATTGATATCCAATTCATGGCAGCAGAAGGACCAGATTTGGAAATTGAGCCACAAATTGCTTGGGATCTAGAAATCATTGAAATGGCCGTGCCAGTTGAAATGGACTTGGCAGCTTATAAAGAAGAACTGGAAGCAAAAGGACTAGAAGTTTATCTTGATAAAAAAGAAAAAATTCTAGTGGTCAGTGATTTAAGTAAGATTGAATTATGGTTTACAAAATGAGAAAAAAGCTGTTGCAATTAATTGAACAACAGATTCAAGACAAAGAATATCATGGGGCTACTTTAGCCCTTTTTGACCAGGGAAAATGGCAAGAGTACTACATTGGTACCACCGATGGGAAATGTCCTGTCAAGCCTGGCTTAGTCTACGATTTAGCCAGTGTTTCCAAGGTTGTCGGCGTCGGAACTATTTGTATTTTTATGATTAATAGCGGAGCTTTGGACTTAGATGCTTCTTTAACCAAGTATTATCCTAGTTTTCATGATGATCGGGTGACGCTGCGCCAGCTATTAACTCATACCAGCGGGCTGGATCCCTACATCCCTAACCGAGACCAACTGGATGCTGTTCAATTAAAAGAAACCATGAATCAGTTGACAGTTACTTCTGATAAGACATTTCATTATACAGATGTGAACTTCTTATTACTTGGCTTTATGTTGCAAGAAGTGACAGGTAAAAGTTTGGATCAACTCTTTACAGAAGAAGTTTTTGAACCTTTTGGGATGACCAAAACAACTTTCGGACCAAGAACAGAAGCTGTTCCAACAGTTAATGGAGTAAATGATGGTTTTGTTCATGATCCTAAAGCCAAAGTCTTAGAAAATCATGCAGGATCTGCTGGACTCTTTTCTACTGTTAAGAATTTAGAATTATTTTTGAATCATTATATGGAAGATGACTTTGCTCAAAATCTTTTTCAAAATTACAGCCAACAAGTTAAAGAACGATCTATTGCATGGCGACTTGAAAAAAATAATTGGTTAGACCATACAGGCTATACTGGACCCTTCATTATGTTCAATGATCGTAAACAAGCTGCTGTTTTTTTAACTAATAGAACTTATGACAAAGATGACCGAGCGCATTGGATTAGTCAACGTGACATATTAATGCAAGCTATTAAAGACAGTTTTAAATAAGCCTCCCTAGTTAGGAAGGCTTATTTTTTAGGTGTAAGACCGTTGAGGGCTGCCATGTGAAGTGATTGGAGCATAACAAATAATAAATTGCAAACAAAATAGAAATTATTGGGATAAGGAGAGTAAAACATTAATGAAAGGCTTAAAATAAATAAAACGATTAATGCTTTATATTGTATTTTTAAGTGAGCTTGCATAATTTGCATGATTTGATGGTAATTTGTAGGCTTATTTTTATAATGGGCTGTTCCAAAATAAACGATTATATAAACAATGAAAGACATGAATTACAAAAATAAAATTGAAAACAAAGAGACCCTAAGGCAATAGCCAATCAAGATATTAATACTAATTATGATAATAGTTGATAGAAATGCTTTTTGTGAAGTTTTCATCATTAATCTTCCTAATTTTTATTTTTAAAGCTCTTTTACCATTGTCTGATGATCAATTCCAGCTTCTTGGAAGATGTCTCCTTGGGAAGTAAATCCTAGTTTGTCATAGAATGGTTTGGCAGTTAGTTGTGCATGTAATTCCATTGTTTTGAAGCCTTGCTTTTTGCAGTAGGCAATGGTTTCTTGCATAAGGAATTGGCCTAGTTTTTGTCCTCGGTAGTTAGCAAGCACAGCCATTCGTTGTAGAGTTACCTTGTTAAACTTGGAATCAGGTAAGATTCGGCAGGTTGCACAGGCAATATCTTTGTCGTCGTAGGCGACAATGTGAAGACAGAGGGCTTCCTTATCATCAATCTCAATTGATAGTGGTACGCCTTGTTCTTGAACAAAAACTTTCTGTCTAATTTTAACGGCATCTATGTAGGTTGGTGAGAGTGTATCTCGGCTTTGTCTTATTATCATACCTATATTTTAACGAAAAAAAAGACGTTGTCAATTGACAACGTCTTTTTGTGAATGATTATTTGCTTCTAACTTCTGTTACTGCATCGTCCATTGAAAGTACTTCGTGGAAGACACGGTGAGTTAATTCAGCTTTTTGTTCAGGTGTAAGGTATTTAGTGTTTACACAGTATCCAGAGATACGTACGATAACATCTTCTCCACCCATGATTTTGTCGTAAACTTCTTTAAGGTCCATAACGTTCAAGTTAACATGTTGTCCACCATTTTCGAAATAACCATCAAGAACTGTTACTAAGTTATCAACTTGTTCGTCAAATGTTTTACCAAGTGCACGAGGTGAAACTTGAGTAGTTAAAGAGATACCATCATTAGCGTGTGAGAAGTCAAGTTTAGCTAATGAGTTCAAGTTTTGTAACCATCCACCTTTAGCTTTATTAGATGGGTTTGCACCTGGAGAGAAAAATTCAACTTTACTTGTGTTAGCTGTTCCATCTTCGTTTAAGAATACTCCGCGGTGAACTGGAGAGTTACCAGTTTGTTTAGAGTAAGCAACGTTTGATGTGATTGTAAGAAGTGATACTGAAGCTTCAGCGTTCTTGTAAAGTTTATGGCTTGCAAGACGTGTATGGTAAGCTTCCATCAACCATTTAGCAATATCATCAACACGGTCATCATCTTCACCGAAGCGTGGGAATTCACCAGTTACTTCGTAGTCGTAGATGTAGCCATTTTCGTCGCGGATAGTTTTAACTGTTGCATATTTGATTGCTGACAATGTATCAACAGTATTTGCGAAACCACAGATACCGAATCCCATGTTAGCACGTTGTTTACTTGGCAAGAAGGCCATTTGAACTGCTTCATAGTTGTATTTGTCTGTCATATAGTGGATGATGTTAAGAGCATCTACATATGTATCAGTCAACCAGTCAAGAGATTTTTCGAAGTTAGCCATAACTTCATCGTAGTTAAGGACTTCAGAAGTGATAGGTTCAACAACGTTAAATACTTTGTAGTCTCTATGAACGTCATCATAACCACCGTTAAGACCAGTAAGAAGTGCTTTAAGAACGTTAACACGAGCGCCGAAGTATTGAATGTTATGACGTTGATCTTCATTTTCTGGGTCAAGTGGAGATACACAACATGAGATACATGACATTTCGCCGTATCCTTCTTTAGCCATAGTTGTTACACCTTCATATTGGATTGAAGAGTGTTTATGACTCATTGTCATACAATAGCGACGGAAAGCATATGGTAATTGGTCAGTCCAAAGAACTGTTAAGTTTGGTTCTGGAGAGTTACCGATGTTATCAAGAGTGTTCAAGAAACGGTAGTCCATTTTAGTAACACGGTGACGACCGTCGTTACCCATACCAGCCATAGAAGTGGTGATAAATGTTGGGTCACCTGAGTAAAGTGTATCGTAAGCTTTAGTACGACCAAATTTAACTGTACGTAATTTAAGAACGAAATCATCAACGAATTCTTGGATTTCTGATTCAGTAAATGTTCCACGAGCTAAGTCGCGTTCTGCAAAAATATCAAGAACGATTGGCACACGTCCAAGTGATGTAGCAGCACCATTGATTACACGACATACTGCCATGAATGCAATGTTAACCCATTGGATAGCTTCTTTAACGTTTTCAGCTGGACGACGAACGTCAACTCCGTAAAGATCACCAAGTTTTGCAACTTCACCAAGTGCTTGGTATTGTAAATTAATTTCTTCACGTAAGCGGATTGATTCTTCATCAATTTCATTGATTGAGTTCCAGTCGTTTACTTTTTCTTGCATTAAGTAGTCTGCACCGTAAAGAGCAAGACGAGCATAAACACCGATGATACGTCCACGTGAATATGCATCTGGAAGACCAGTTACAGTGTGAGCATGACGTGCGCGACGGATGTTTGAAGTGTAAGCGCGGAAGATACCATCATTAACTGTTGTTACATATTTAGTAAAGATTTCATGTACAGCTGGGTCAGGTTCATAGCCATTTTCTTTAAGAGTAGTTTCCGCCATACGGATACCACCTTTTGGCATAAAGTTCAATTTGAACAATTCATCATTTTGAATACCGTAGATAAGTTCATTTTCTTTGTCGATATATCCTGCAGGAATACCAGCGATTGAAGATGGACGAGTGTCAAATGGGAAGCGAGTTGCTTCGTATTGTTCTTTAGTGTCTTCGATAATTTTTTTAATTTTTAATGAACGTTCAGTAGCTTCAGCTAAAAATGATTCATCACCATCATAAGGGTTATAGTTAGCTTGAACAAAGCGTGAAACACTTGCTTTTTCTTTCCAGTCTGTTCCTTTAAAGCCTTCCCAAGCCTTTTCAAAAACATCTGTGTTAGTTTTTACAGTTGCCATAAGATTCTCCTTAATAATCAGGTAACAGACTCTCTGTTACTTATATATCAATAGTTTAACATATAGGAAACGGTTTCCCAAGCAAATTTCTTGACAAAATTAAGATTCTTTTATAATACAGTTGTAAAATCAATCACAAACTGTATTATATGATTTAAATTTGCAACTTTGAGCAATAATTGTATAATACAGATAGAGGTATATTATGCTGATTTTTCCACTGATTAATGATACATCACGCAAAATAATCCATATCGATATGGATGCTTTTTTTGCTGCAGTGGAAGTTCGCGATAATCCTAAATTAAAAGGCAAACCAGTAGTTATTGCAAAAGATCCGCGAGAAACTGGAGGTCGTGGGGTGGTTTCCACCTGTAGCTATGAAGCAAGAGAATTTGGTATTCATTCTGCTATGAGTTCAAAAGAAGCCTATGAGCGGTGTCCACAAGCGATTTTTATTTCCGGAAACTACAGTAAATATAAAGAAATTGGCCTTCAAATTCGTGAGATATTCAAAAGATATACCGACCTAGTCGAACCCATGTCGATTGATGAAGCATACCTTGATGTGACAGAAAATAAATTAGGGATTAAGTCTGCATTGAAAATTGCCAAGCTGATTCAACTTGATATCTGGACAGAATTACATTTAACGTGTTCAGCTGGAGTTTCTTACAATAAGTTCCTCGCAAAATTAGCTAGTGATTATCAGAAGCCTCGGGGATTGACACTAGTTTTGCCTGATGATGCGCTGAGCTTTTTATCCGACTTACCAATAGAAAAATTTCATGGCGTTGGAAAAAAATCGGTTGAGAAGTTGCATGATATGGGGGTTTATAAAGGGGCTGATTTGTTACTTCTGACAGAGATGCAATTGATCGACCAATTTGGTCGTTTCGGATATGACCTCTATCGCAAAGCTAGGGGGATCAGTCAATCACCAGTCAAACCAAATCGTATTCGAAAATCAATTGGTAGTGAGCGAACTTATGCTAAACTCTTATTTAGTGATGGAGACATTAAGGCTGAGATTACCAAAAATGCTAAACGCGTAGCTGATTTAATGGAAAAAAATGATAAATTAGGAAAAAGAGTTATTTTGAAGGTTCGTTATTCTGATTTTACGACCTTGACCAAACGGGTTAGTTTGGAAAGACTGACTAGGGATTTTAAGCTGATTAATCTCACAGCAATTGAAATTTTTGAAAGCTTGGCTGACAATGACAGTGGTGTGCGCCTGTTAGGTGTGACCATGTCAGGATTGGCTGACAAGCAAGCTGATATTTCCTTGGAATTATAAAAAAAACGCCAATAGGCGTTTTTTTTTATAATTTATTCATTTTCTTTATCATTCAGTGTTTTCGCTTTTGAAAAGGCAAAGTAATAAAGGGCTAGGAAGACAAGTTGGATGACGATTGAGAGGATAGTTGGTTGTGACAAGAGAATTGAAATCAAGTTGACGACAACTAATCCAAAACCTAATAGATAAGGTAAAATCGAAATTTCTTGGTTAGATTTGATTTTCTTTTGGTTCATAAAAGTTAGAACGATAATTGCGATTGTTAGTAGAATTGCTAATGCTGAAATGAAAATGGCAAATGGTGTCATTGCTTGTTCCATAATAGCTAATTTATCAGCAGGCATGGCTGCTTTGAATTCATCATTACCTAAAAATAGGATAATTGAGACCAAACCAATGACTGAAAAGATTGTAATAATCGTGTTAAGGACAATGATAAATATATTTAGTGTTTTAAGTGACTGACGCACCTTTTCATATGAAATCATAAAACCTCCAATTTGTATGCATTTGATAATACAAGACAAGTATAGCACAGATACTCTACTTGTCCACTATAAATTGCCTATTTTTTAAAAAATTTTTTAAAATCAGCATCAGTCAAGCCAATCAGTGGATCAATAGATAACATATTTGCTGTCGTTAAAATCGTTGGCTCTTCAGATTCTAAGGGCTTTGCAATAGTATTTTGGGCTTGTCCTAGACTGTCCGAACTGTTTTCAACTGTATCAATTTTTGCTAATTGGTCGTTTGATTCTGTTGTCAGGTCTTGGTCAAATCGTTGCACTAGGAAAGTTTTTCGTTTATCACCCTCATTTTTGATTGCATAATCAAAAGCTGAGTGCTCACCCAGTAAAATTAATTTACTCTTTGACCTTGTGACAGCTGTATAAATCAGATTCCGTTGAAGCATGCGCCCACTCTGGCGGGTGATTGGAAGAATAACCACTTGGAACTCACTCCCCTGCGACTTATGAATACTCATGGCATAGGCCAAGGTGATTTTTAACCATTCATTGCGAGGATAAGTTACTTCTGACCCATCAAAATCCATCATAATTTCATCTTGTTTGGACTCGGTGTACTTGGCTGGAATTAAATCTGTAATGTAACCAATATCACCATTAAAGACATTCAATTGGGCATCATTAACTAAGTGTAAGACTTTATCTCCCTTTCGAAAATGTATCTCATTAAAGACAAATTCTGTACCATTATCTAATGGATTGAGAAGCTCTTGCATAAGCTGATTGAGATTGTTGATGCCTGCTTGTCCTTTATACATGGGAGCAAGAATCTGAATTTCATCAGCTGGGATACCACTTTTAACAGCAGAAGCGACAATTTTTGTGACCATAGTTGGAACATGTTGAGGCATGGCATCAAAGTAAGAACGGTCTGCTTTTTTATCTCGAAAATCTACTGGCAATATGCCTTGACGCATTTGATTTGCCAAATCAACGATGGTTGAATCAGCTGATTGACGGAAAATTTTACGAAGGGCGATTTGTGGTAGACTGGTAATTTTCAAAAGATCTGCTAGAACCTGACCTGGTCCTACAGACGGTAACTGGTCACTGTCACCAACAATGATTATTTGGGTATTCGATGATATGGCACCTAATAATTGATTGGCTAACCAAGTATCAACCATAGAAAATTCATCAACAACTAATAAATCACAGTCTAAGTAGTCTTCCATGGCTTGGTAATCATTGTCACCATTTAAGCCTAAATGACGATGAATAGTGGCACTTGGTAGGCCAGTTAATTCATTCATCCGACGAGCAGCTCGACCAGTAGGCGCTGCTAGAACAATCGGTAAATCTTTTTTATTTAAATCAATGTCATTAATCCGAGCATAAGCTTCTAGAATTCCTCTGATAACGGTTGTTTTACCAGTACCTGGACCACCAGTTAAGATAAAGACCTTGCTGGTCAATGCTTGATAAATTGCGTCCTTTTGGACCTGATCATAGCTAATGGCAAATTCCTTCTCAATTGCTTGTACTTCTTTTTCAATCTTATCTTGACTGATTTGTTTCTCAAATGGGGTATCTAGTAAACGTTGAAGTTGATTTTTAATTCCCTCTTCAGCTGTAAATAGAGAGGCATCAAATATTTTAGTACCTGCATTATAAACTTTTTCATCAGAAATTAAATGACTTAATTCTTGGGCAACTTGCGCAGGATCACATTCAATTTGTCGAGAGTCTTCTAACAAATCAATAGCATAGGCTAATAAATCACGCGCCTCGATGTAGGTATCACCTTGGCTAATTGATTGTTCCAATAAACTATGTAATAGAGCAGCCCGAAACCGTTCAGGTGCAGAATCAGCTATACCGATTTCCTGAGCTAATTTATCAGACATTTTAAAGCCGATGCCTTGGATGTCTTCTACGAGTTGATAGGGATTAGTCCTAACCCGTTCGACAGCTTCTTCTTTATATTGATCGTATATTTGGAAGGCCATCCGATTAGACAATCCTAATTCTACCAGTGCAGCGATGATTTGTTCTGTTCCGTAATTGATTCTTAGCTTAGCTACAAAGGCTTCTCGGTTAGCTTTTGAAAAGCCGTTGATATCCTCTAACTTGCTAGGGTCGTCAAGAATTTTATCAATCGTATTGTCACCGTATAAAGAGACAATTCTCTCGGCGGTCTTTTTCCCAATTCCTTTAAAATGATCACTGGAAAAGTACTTGATTAGACCAGATGAACTTGGTTTAGCTCGCTGGTAACGGCTGAGTTGCAGTTGTTGGCCATATTTGGGATGTTGGCTTAATTGCCCCCAGAAGGTATAATCTTCTCCCTCCATGATGTCAGCCATGGTTCCAGTAATGATGATTTCAAAGTCATCAAAGTCACTGTCGGTATCTTCAATCATTAGGTTTAAGATTTTAAAAAAGTTACTGCTATTTTCGAAAATGATGCGATCAACAGTCCCGGAAAAAAAGTATTCCATGTCAAATCCTTTCTAAGGAATTGTCTAATTTAAAACCTGCCTCAGGCAGGTTTCATTTTATTTTAAAAGATCAATGCGATTAAATGGCCAGAAACGGAATTTTACTTCACCAATCAGATTTTTGGCTTTGAAGGTTCCGACTTCACGGCTATCTTTAGAAACAATTCGGTCATCCCCAAGTAATAAATACTGACCTTTAGGCACGTCAATGCTAAAGGTAGCTCGGTTTTCACTATCAGCTGTAAAGGCACTTGAGTTACGGGCTAACTCTTGGAAGAGGCTATTATATGAATAGGTTTTTTGAAGACGATCTTTTTTAAAGAGGGCAATAAACTTCTTCAAATAAGATTCTTTAGTTTTTTTGCCATTGACATAAAGTGTATCATTTTTATATTCGATTTTATCTCCAGGCATTCCGATGACCCGTTTAACGATTTCTTTTTGAACACCATCTTCAGTTTCTTGAGCAACGACAATATCAAAGCGATCAATTTTTGCTTGGTTAAACACAATTAAGCGTTCGCCGTGAGATAAGGTAGGGTCCATTGAGTGTCCGTCGACCTTTACTGGTTGCCAGATAAAAATACGACTGAAGCCAAAGACTAACATAAATAATGTGAAGAGACCCCATTCTTTAATAAAATTTTTCATGATACTCCTTATGGTAATTTCTTAGCTAAACTAAGAGCTTTCTTGGTATTTGCAAAATGCAATTTGGCACTAAATTCTAGTGCAGGCATGCCGTAAGCTTCAAGTAGCTTAGCAGCAACTTGGTCTGATTGTTTCCCAGCACCACTTGGCAACTGATAGCCTAATTCTGCCCCTAACTCCTTTAAATTTTCTAAAAAAAGATTACGGGCAATAATTGAACTGACAGCCACAGCTAGGAAGTCACTCTCAGCTTTCTCTTGAAAGGTCAGGACATTCGTAAATTGGTTCTTTTCCCTTTTTAAGTGCTTTTGATAATTGGCTTGACTGGTAAAGGCGTCAATCACAATTTTGTCAGCTTTGACTCCCTCTTGAAGCAATAAGAAAATGGCTTGATTATGGAGCGCGACTTTAACAGAGACAGCGTTATAAGGCTTATCTGGTCCGACCATTTGGTTATATTTTTTGGGTGACAATAGCAGAGCTTTATGAGGAATTCTAGCCTCCAACAATGGTGCAATGTGACGAATTTTGGGATCAGTTAAGTTTTTTGAGTCATCAACCCCTAATTCTTTCAGATAGGTATGATCTTCTGGGGTCACAAGACTTGCTACTACGGCGATGCCCCCAAAATAAGAGCCGTTGCCAACTTCGTCGCTGCCTATGAGGGCAAGGTTTTGATTTTTAGAGCTATCTATTCTACTAGATGAAGAATCAGGAGCTTGATAACCAAACTCCGAAGCAACCGCTAGTGCCGCAGCCCCCTGGAAAACCAGTTTGCCTGATGTGTATAATAAAATGGTTACCCCTTTATACTTTGCTGAAAAGGCAACATAGGGGTTGTTATTACTAGTTTGATAGGCATTAAGACGGTTTAAAAGCTTGGCTTTTTGAGAACCGTCCATTTTCATCACAATGGTTTCCATAGGAAATATTTTAACATAATTTTGGCTGTCCAGGGTAATCAATCTTCTTACAATTTGATTAAATTTGTTATTTTACGAAAGGCTGAAATTAGGGTATAATGCTATAAAGAGGTATCCTATGAATAGTAAGAATCGTTACAAGTTCACCTTTGGTGAAAAGACATTAACATTAACGACTGATAAAGACAATCTCTTCATGGAAGAAGTCGAACGCGTTGCTACTGAAAAGTATAATGCCATTAAAGAGAAACTTCCAGAAGCAGACCCTGAAACGGTTGCAATTTTAATGGCCATTAATTCATTATCAACACAATTAAAACGTGAGATTGAAGTCGAAAAAATTGAACAAGAAATTAATCAATTGCGTCAAAGAGCTTTAGAAGGTCTACAAGAAAAAGCTTATCAAGCAGATATGGATGAGGAGTAGTTATGTTATCACTTCTCATCATTTTTATCATGCTCTGGAATTTTTATATTGGTTATAATCGTGGTATCATCTTACAAGCCTTTTATTTTGTTGGCATCTTAACTTCATTATTTGTGGCAAGTCAGCATTATCTTGATTTAGCCAAAAAAATTGCACTCTGGGTGCCTTATTCAAGTCCGACTGAAGGTGCAAAGATGCTTTTTTTCAAGGATATCAATATCTTTGAACTAAGCAAAATCTATTATGCAGGGATTGCTTTCTTTGTAATTTTTCTAGCAACCTATGCCGCCGTCCGTTTAATTGGTATCTTAACCCATTTTTTCCCAATTGATTACTATGATAATCAAAAGGCAAATATTGCCAGTGGAATCATTGCCAGTCTGGTTATTGTCTTAGTTTTTTCCATAGGGTTAAGCATTTTAGCAACTGTACCAATGGAAAGTATTCAAACGCAACTACATAATCATTTCTTAACACGCTTATTAATTGAGCATTGTCCACCAGTGACAACAATGATTCGCAATTTATGGATTACAAAAGTCTTATAAGATCAGATAAATCATCTGGTCTTTTATTCATTCATTTTATAGGGAATTTAGGGTATAATGAAGCTTATGGATATAAAAATTTTAGAACAGTTAGAATTTCAAAAGGTTAAAGAACAATTTCAAACCTACCTTCAAACTGAACAAGGGAAAGTGGAACTCCAACAGCTAGTTCCAACAGACAATCCCGAAAAGATTAAAGATTATTTTACGGAAATTTCAGAAATGGAGATGATTTTCATTGAGAATCATCATTTTGCCATGGGGAGCTTACGGGATGTTAATGACAGCCTCCACCGCCTTGAGTTGGATGCTGATTTGAACATTTCGGAACTCTTAGATATCAAAAAACTCTTGCTTGTCTCTGCCGAAGCCAGTCGTTTTTTTATGAATTTAGAAAATGTTGAATTGGTTGCCCTAAAAAAATTATTTGAGAAATTAGAAATTTTTCCTCAGTTGCAGGGAAGCCTGCAAGCCATCAACGATGGGGCCTTCATAGAAAATTTTGCCAGTCCAGAATTGGAAGCCATCCGTCGCAAGATTTTTAATAGTGAACACCAAATTCGTCAATCGCTTCAGGATGTGCTCAAGAAACATGCTGACTATCTGTCAGAATCATTGATTGCCAGTCGGAACGGCCGTAGCGTGCTTCCGGTTAAAAACACCTTTAGAAACAAAATCGCAGGGGTTGTCCACGATATCTCAGCATCTGGGAATACAGTCTATATTGAACCACGAGCTTTGGTCCAATTAAATGAAGAAATAACCCAGTTGCATGCTGATGAACGTCATGAAATGGCACGGATTCTTAAAGAACTCTCAGCCATGGTTCGTCCACATAGTCGTGCTCTTGCCAATAATGCTTGGTTACTAGGACATTTAGATTTTGTTCGAGCAAAATATCTTTATATGAAGGAGAAGAAGGCGACTATTCCAACTGTCACTGCTGATAAATCAGTGCAATTGTTGAATGTTCGTCATCCTCTCTTGCAAAAGCCAGTTCCTAATGACCTACACTTTTCTAAAGACTTAACAGTTATTGTTATTACGGGTCCTAATACGGGTGGTAAGACAATCATGTTAAAAACCCTTGGTTTGGCTCAGTTAATGGGACAGTCTGGTTTGCCAATTCTAGCTGACTACGGTTCTAAGATTGCTGTTTTCAATGGAATTTTTGCTGATATTGGCGATGAGCAATCGATTGAACAAAGCTTGTCGACCTTCTCTAGTCATATGACCCACATTGTGTCAATTCTTGACCAAGCGACAGCAGATAGTCTAGTTCTCTTTGATGAACTAGGTGCTGGTACCGATCCGCAAGAAGGTGCTAGCTTAGCGATGGCCATTCTAGAAGAACTTCGCTTGAAAGAAATCAAGACCATGGCGACGACCCATTATCCTGAGTTGAAAGCTTACGGGATTGAGTCGGAGTTTGTTGAAAATGCTAGTATGGAGTTTGATAGTAATAGTCTTCAGCCAACCTATCGTTTTATGCAAGGCGTGCCTGGTCGTTCTAATGCTTTTGAAATTGCAAGACGGTTGGGCCTTGCCAGTCATATTGTGACGGACGCTCAGAATTTTACTGATACGGATAGTGACGTCAATCGGATTATTGAAAAGTTAGAAAGTCAGACTTTGGAGAGTCGGAAACGTCTTGAACATATTAAAGAGGTCGAGCAGGATAACCTTAAGTTCAATCGTGCTGTTAAAAAGCTGTATAATGAGTTTTCTCATGAGCGTGATAAGGAAATGGAAAAGGTTACTAAAGAGGCGCAAGAGATTGTTGATTTGGCCTTGGCGGAAAGTGAGTCTATCTTAGCTAAGTTACATGACAAGTCGCAATTGAAACCACATGAAGTCATTGAAGCTAAGACACAATTGAAAAAGTTAGTACCTCAAACTGATTTATCCAAAAATAAAGTTTTGAAACAGGCTAAGAAGTTAAGAGCTGCGCGTGTTGGTGATAATATCATTGTTTCTGCATATGGTCAACGTGGTACTTTAATTAATCAATTAAAAGATCAAAAATGGGAAGCACAAGTGGGGTTAATTAAAATGACCCTCAAAGAGGATGAATTTACCTTGGTTAAGGCTGTTGAAAAAAGCCAGAAACCTAAAAAACAAATGGTTAATGTCATTAAGAAAGCAGCAACAGGTTCTGGACCTAGAGCCCGTCTTGACTTACGTGGCAAACGTTATGAAGAAGCCATGCAAGAGCTGGATACCTTTATTGACCAAGCTTTAGTTAATAACATGAGTCAAGTTGATATCATTCATGGGATTGGTACTGGGGTTATTCGTGAAGCAGTTACTAAATATTTGAGACGCAACAAACATGTTAAGAGTTTTGCTTACGCTCCGCAAAATGCGGGAGGGTCAGGTTGTACAATTGTGACATTTGGTTAGACTGTTGTTACCTGGGCAGGTATATTAATCTCCGTAGCAGATTTTTGCATTCTTAACTTAATTGCCCTAAAATAGGGTTATAAAACAAAAGAAAGTGAGATAATCAGATGACAAAGATCGTAACAGATGCAACATTTGAAACAGAAACTAAAGAAGGATTAGTCTTAATTGACTTTTGGGCAACATGGTGTGGTCCATGCTTGATGCAAGCTCCAATTCTTGAACAATTATCTGAAGAACTTGATGAAGATGAATTGAAAATCGTTAAAATGGACGTTGACGAAAATCCAAATACAGCGCAAACTTTTGGCATTATGTCAATCCCAACACTAATGTTCAAAAAAGATGGCCAAGTTGTTAAACAAGTAGCCGGTGTTCACACAAAAGATCAAATCAAAGCAATCATTGCTGAATTAAGCTAACAAAAAAGCCCAGAGAAGGGCTTTTTTGTTTTGTGATTTTTTTACTTGTAAGCTAGTTCGAAAAGGCTGTATCGGTTGAGTCCCACGGTCACTTGTTTCTTATTCATATTGTATTTATTATTAAAAAGTAAGGTAAGCTCTTTAGGGTTTTCTAGACAAAGACCAGTATAGCCTTTAAGATTGTCATTGTAGTGCCAATCTGTTAATTGAGCTATCTCAGGATAGTCAGCAATGTTTCTTTCTTTGTCCTTGAAAACAATAAGAATACTATATTTATGCTTATCATTTGCTGACTTACTTTTTTTCAAAAGATGTCTTTGATAGAAAAACCCAATTACTAACAAGAGGACTGTAATTTCACCAACAATAGTATATAAATTAGTTTGGAAAAAGATGAGTAACATAATTTCACTTTCTTTGGAATGAATCAAAAATATGACTAGATAATAGTTAGCCAATCAGACTTATTAAAATTTGTTATTTAAGCAATTGAGCAATCATTTTTTTCTGGGGTGTTGCCATTGGGAAGTTTTCAAAATCTTCGAGACTTAGCCACTGCAGTTCTAACCCTTCAGGAAGTTGATTATCACTAACTCGACCTTCAAAAAGTTCGATTGTCCATTTCTGGTGACTAAAGGTGTGGGTAACTTTCTTATGAACCGTATCTTGCCAAATTGGATAAAGCTGATACTGCTCTTGAAAGGCGTCCTTTTGTGATAGCGTCTCTAAAATTTCCTGAGCATCTCCAAATAGATCAATCTGTTTAGCTTGAAAGCTTGTTTCAATAATTGGGAATGTCCAAAATCCGCCAAGCAAGGGTCCAGCATTGTTTTTCTCAATTAAGTATTTGCCTTCAGCATTTCGAATGACAAAAGCTTGAATTACCATTGGACGCGGCTTTTTCTTAGGTAATTTAATTGGATACTTGTCGTAGGTTCCATGTAAATAGGCTGCGCAGAAAAACTTTATTGGAGAGTCATCTGGTCTGGGATTTTTTGCAGATTCGATATCAGTGCCCAGATCCATTAGTGCCTGATTGAAATCTCCAGGACGTTCTGAATCAATTAACTCCTCCATGATGGCTTGGAAAATCTTTCGATTTTTAGGATTACCAATATCGTATTCTACTTCAAACAATCTGGCCATAACCCGCATGATATTGCCATCAACTGCTGGTTGTGCTTGATTAAAGGCAATACTGGCAATTGCGCCAGCAGTATAAGGGCCGATGCCCTTTAATTCTGATATATCTTCAAACCGTGATGGGAAAGTCCCATCGAATTCGGTCATGATTTGTCGCGCAGCTTTCTGCATATTTCTTACACGAGAGTAATAACCAAGTCCTTCCCAAGCCTTTAAAAGTTTGTGCTCAGGGGCGCTAGCCAATTCTTCAATAGTCGGAAACCACTCGATGAAGCGGTGATAATAAGGAATGACGGTTTGAACTTGCGTTTGTTGCAGCATAATTTCGGAAACCCATATGAAATAGGGATTTTTTGTGCGACGCCAAGGCAGGTCGCGTTTTTCTTGGTCATACCAATTGAGGAGGGTGCGTCGAAAGGATTGAATTTTTTCTGGATCCCACATCTCTACACCGTAATCTTTTAATTCTAACATGTTCATATTGTAGCAGATATTTCAAGTTTGTGGAAAAGAAAAGCAATGAGACATACATAAAATGTAAGCTTATAAAAAGCATCACCTTTTTATTTGACAAAGGTAACCGCTTACAATATAATAAAAGTATAAAGAAGGATGGCATTTTAGAAGACATTTATAGGAGGTAATCTTATGATTAATCTACATGTCGCACGGTACAAAAACGGAGACTAAGTAGCTCCGACAACGGTAGGCAAACCAAATTTTACGTATGTTAGCAAAGTGATCACATTGTTAAACTTATTCTAGTTCGAGTGATTTGGCCAAAGGAGCGCTCTACACAGTATAAGTTTAAATTCTCTAACCATAAAAGGTAATAGTTAACTTTTTATGACTAAAATATGCAATTATTGTAGCCAGAAATTCTAGATTAGGCAATCAAAAATTGTAACAATATTATTGTCACTCAGGGAAAACGTTAAAATTTATGATTGTTATTGTCACTCAGGGTATAGAATTTTATTAAAATATTGTTATTGGCGCACAGGAAAATGAGTTTTTCTTTAATAGGAGGATCTTATGAATCTTGCAAGATACAAAAACGGAGACACAATTGGCTATTGTAAAAATAGCCAAAAGAGTGAAATAATGTAAAATCCATAAGAACGAAATTACAAACTATGTGAAAATTAAATAGTTTATATTTTAAAACCATTTCATCAAAAGAAAGGAGAATAAACCTATCAGAATAAAAATAAGATTTATTTCCTTTTATAAAGGAAAATTGACAGTTAACTCCTTATGAAATGAATGAGAAAGGAATATATCCTATAAGAATTATTTAAAAGAAGAAGACATCCAAAAGTGTGCATTGGATGTCTTTATATTTTTTGAAATTTTTCTTGCTTCTGAGCTCAATTTAGAGTATAATAGTAATCTGTGAGAATACCTCACTTACCTGCAACAAAGTTGTAGGTCATTAGTCCAAAAGGAGGAAAAATCAATGGCAAAATACGAAATTCTTTATATTATTCGTCCAAACATTGAAGAAGAAGCTAAAAATGCTTTGGTATCACGCTTTGACTCTATCTTATCTGACAACGGTGCAACAATCGTTGAATCAAAAGATTGGGAAAAACGTCGTCTTGCATATGAAATCAATGATTTCCGCGAAGGCCTTTACCACATCGTTAACGTTGAAGCAACTGATGCTGTCGCTCTTAATGAGTTTGACCGTTTATCAAAAATCAACGGTGACATTCTTCGTCACATGATCGTTAAACTTGACGCTTAAGACTTATAAGAAGGTAGTTTATGATTAATAATGTAGTACTAGTTGGTCGTATGACCAAAGATGCAGAACTTCGTTACACACCAAGTCAAGTGGCAGTAGCTACTTTTACACTTGCTGTTAACCGTACATTCAAAAGTCAAAATGGGGAACGTGAAGCAGATTTCATTAACTGTGTAATCTGGCGTCAACCAGCTGAGAACTTAGCGAATTGGGCTAAAAAGGGTGCTTTAGTTGGGATTACTGGTCGTATTCAGACTCGTAATTATGAAAATCAACAAGGGCAACGTGTCTATGTAACTGAAGTGGTTGCGGATAATTTCCAAATGTTGGAAAGCCGTGCTACACGTGAAGGTGGTTCATCTAACTCTTATAATGGTGGTGGATTAAATAATAATTCTTCATCATCAAACAATAGTTACTCAGCCCCTGCTCAACAAACACCTAATTTTGGTCGCGATGATAGCCCATTTGGTAATTCAAATCCAATGGATATCTCAGATGACGATCTACCATTCTAATTAGAGTGGGTTTGGAAAAAAGAACTCAATAGAGTTCAGACACTGATAACAAATCAGGTCACAAAGATAATATAAAAGGAGAAAACACATGGCTCAACAACGTCGTGGCGGATTCAAACGCCGTAAAAAAGTTGACTTTATCGCAGCTAATAAAATTGAATATGTTGATTACAAAGACACTGAACTTTTAGGCCGTTTCGTTTCAGAACGTGGTAAAATTTTACCTCGTCGCGTAACAGGAACATCAGCTAAAAACCAACGTAAAGTAACAGCAGCGATCAAACGCGCACGTGTTATGGCATTAATGCCTTACGTAAACGAAGATTAAATCAAAAAGAGCGCAAGCTCTTTTTTTGATGGAAAGATTGTGATGGCTCTGTAAAGAGACAGCACAATCCCTTAGCAAGATATGGAAATACAGAATTTGATTGTGACAGGACCGAAGGGATAGTCACAATCATATAGCAAGTTATGGCATTAATGCCTTACGTAAACGAAGATTAAATCAAAAAGAGCGCAAGCTCTTTTTTTGATGGAAAGATTGTGATGGCTCTGTAAAGAGATAGCACAATCCCTTAGCAAGATATGGAAATACAGAATTTGATTGTGACAGGACCGAAGGGATAGTCACAATCATATAGCAAGATATGGCATTAATGCCTTACGTAAACGAAGATTAAATCAAAAAGAGCGCAAGCTCTTTTTTTGATGAAAAGATTGTGGTGGATCTGTAAAGAGACAGCACAATCCCTTAGCAAGATATGGAAATACAGAATTTGATTGTGACAGGACCGAAGGGATAGTCACAATCATATAGCAAGTTATGGCATTAATGCCTTACGTAAACGAAGATTAAATCAAAAAGAGCGCAAGCTCTTTTTTTGATGGAAAGATTGTGATGGCTCTGTAAAGAGACAGCACAATCCCTTAATATTAGCGATTCTTGTCCTCGTTTATTTTAACAATAACTATCTTTCTTGATTTTGGTAAATAGTGAAACGGTCTAGGCAGTTAAACTAAGGAAAAATTGATAAAAAAAGAACCGACGACTTTATTGTCGGTTCTTTTGTAATACTTGATTTTATTTCTAACTTAGCGTTGTTGCGCAGCCATTGCATTAAGAATATTGTATTTACGTTGTAAGAAGTAGCGAGTAGCGAAGGCTAAGGCACCAATAACGACAAGGGCGAATGGTGGGAGAATTGGGTTAAGAGATCTTGGTAAGAAAGCTGTTGCTGTATAAAGACCAACCCAAACAGCCATAGCTAAAGAAAGAGCACCGATGATTTTTAACCAACTTGGACGTTGACTTTTGTCTTTGCCCATATGACGGTATACAAAATAGTAAGTTGCATACATAGATGCACCACCACCGAAACCAAGGGCAAGAAGTGAGATAATTCCAGTCACTGTAGCATGAGAATTAAAGAGTGTCATCATGCCGTTTAGCAAAGCAACAACACCAATAAATAGGAGAGAGGTATCTAACCACATTAACCATGGATTAGTATTTTTTGGTTTTTCTTCGGTTTTACCGTTCTTGCTGTCTTTTCTTTCAGTAAATGAGCCAGCCCAAGCTGTTGGTGCTCCCAAAAATGAACGGGCAGGAATCCCTTGTCTTTGCTTCTCAAGGATTGTTGGAACAGTTTCTTCAAGAATGGCCTTGATTTCTTGATCAGATTTACCATCTTCAATAAGACGGTTAGTAGCAATATGTATGAATTCTTGATTTTTCTTAGTTAAGTTTTGAAAATCCATTTTATCTCCTTAGATAAATTTCTTCTTGTTAAAAGTAATGTAGATTGTTTTACAACTTCAATGTTGATAATATTCCGGAGCAAATTAGAACCATTTTTTGCGGATAAAGTATAAAACAATTAATGATGACAAAGCACTTGCCAGTAGGACAATAACCCAAAAGCCGTGTTCTAAGCCGTTTAAAGGCATCCAGTTATTTTGGAAGTTCATTCCGTAGGCCGAAAAAATAACCGTCGGGATATCCAAAGTCATAGTCATTAAAGCAAGTGTCTTCATGATTGTATTCTGATTATTATTAATGATAGAGGCGGTGGTATCAGTCATGGCATTCAAGACATTTTCATAGATGCCCGCCATTTCGATGGCCTGTTGTGTTTCAATCAAAGTGTCCTCTAAAAGGTCTTCGTCTTCAATATATTTTTTCAATGAGCTAGTGCTGCTAGACAATTTCTTAACAATTCGTTCATTGAATTTTAAGGAGGCTTTTAAGTAGACAATTGATTTTTCAAGTTCCATCATGTCAATTAGTTCTTCGTTACGGGTTGCAGCCTCTAGCTGTGCTTCCAAACGATCACTTTGTCTGTCGATAGTGCGTAGGGCGGTAAGAAATAGCTCAGCATTGCGGTAAAGTAATTGGAAGACAAAACGCGTCTTCATAAACGTGAAAAAGTTTTTAACGCGTTTTTTATGAAAATGGTCAAAGAGTGTTAAGTCATTTAAACAGGTTGTAATAACAGCATTTTCTGTAACGATTATACCAAGCGGAACCGTCACATAATAACTTTTATTATTTCGTTCCTCATAGGTTGGAACGTCGACAATGATAAGGGTGTAATCATCCTCAACTGCGATACGAGAGGTTTCTTCAATATCGAGTGGAGCTCGCAAGTCAGAAATATCGATATCAAATTGATCGGCGATTTCAACTGATTCTTCCTGGGAAGGGTTAACCAATTTAATCCAAGCCCCTGGCTCGAATGTTTCTATTTCTTTGAATTCAATTGCCGATGAAAGAAACATTTGTTTCATGACAAGCCCTCCTTTTTCTAAAGTTTATGTTGATGATTACTAGCATTTTATGATTTGAAAATTTGCGAAAACTTATCAATCCTAGGTTCCACAGAAAATTCTCTAAAAATGGCAATAATACTTTACTATTATACTACAAAAAGTTAAATTTGGGGGTAGTATAAAATGATAAAATTTTCATTTTGAACTAAAAAACGTTTTAAAAAAATATATATCATTTTTCAAGTAATATCATACTTTAATATGTTTCAAGATAGTTTGATGGATTGAAGTGAAAGCAGTTAAATTTTCTAACTGTGCAGAAAGAGGTTGAAAATCTTTTCAGTCTGTTATATCTTAAAATTTTGGTATAATATAAGAAATTTCAAGGGAGGTGTGCTGACAAGCACTATCACATGCAAGATAAATTAATTATTCATGGAGCGAGAGCTCACAATTTAAAAAATATAGATGTGGAGATTCCTCGTGATAAACTTGTTGTTGTGACGGGTTTGTCTGGTTCTGGGAAATCAAGTTTAGCTTTTGATACTATCTATGCTGAGGGTCAACGTCGTTATGTTGAAAGTCTCTCAGCATACGCACGCCAATTTTTAGGCAATATGGAGAAGCCTGATGTTGACTCAATTGATGGTCTCAGCCCTGCCATTTCAATCGACCAAAAAACGACTAGTAAGAATCCACGATCAACGGTCGGTACTGTGACAGAAATCAATGATTATTTGCGTCTGCTTTATGCGCGTGTTGGTACGCCATACTGTATCAATGGGCATGGGGCAATTACAGCTTCTTCTGTTGAACAGATTGTAGAGCAAGTTTTAGAATTGCCAGAACGGACAAGAATGCAAATTTTGTCTCCAATTGTTCGTCGGAAGAAGGGTCAACATAAATCTATTTTTGAAAAAATACAAAAAGATGGTTATGTTCGTGTCCGTGTTGATGGGGATATCTATGATATTTCAGAAGTTCCAGAATTGTCTAAAAGTAAAATGCATGATATCGAAGTGGTCATTGACCGTTTGGTCAATAAAGATGGCATTCGAAGTCGTCTCTTTGACTCAGTTGAAGCAGCACTTCGTTTAGGAGATGGCTATCTAGTGATTGACACTATGGATGGTAATGAAATGCTCTTTTCAGAACATTATTCTTGTCCTGTCTGTGGTTTTACTGTTCCTGAATTGGAACCCCGATTATTCTCTTTTAATGCTCCTTTTGGGTCATGCCCAACTTGTGATGGACTTGGAATTAAATTAGAAGTTGATATGGATTTGGTCATTCCGGATCCAAGTTTAACCTTAACTCAAGGTGCTCTTGCACCCTGGAATCCGATTTCATCCAATTATTATCCGACTATGCTTGAACAAGCTATGAAAGCTTTTGGTATTAGCATGGATACACCTTATCAAGATTTAACTGACCAAGAAAAGGATATCATTTTATATGGTTCGGGAGATAAAGAATTTCATTTCCACTATGTGAATGGTTTTGGTGGTGAACGCAATATTGATATTGCTTTTGAAGGTGTTGTGACTAATATTAATCGTCGTTATCATGAAACCAACAGCGAGTATACTCGTAATGTAATGCGCGGCTACATGAATGCTCTTAAATGTACAACTTGTCATGGTTATCGTTTAAATGATCAAGCCTTATGTGTCCATGTCGGTGGAGAAAGTGGCTTAAATATTGGACAGTTATCAGAACTATCTATTGCAGATCATTTAGAGTATATAGAGACAATTCACCTAACAGAAAATGAATCAACAATAGCTAAACCAATTGTCAAAGAAATTCAAGATCGTCTGACCTTCTTAAATAATGTTGGTCTTAATTACCTGACCCTTTCTCGTGCTTCGGGAACTCTGTCTGGTGGGGAAAGTCAGCGGATTCGACTAGCAACGCAAATCGGTTCTAACCTATCGGGAGTTCTTTACATTCTGGATGAGCCATCAATTGGTCTCCACCAAAGAGATAACGATCGCTTGATTGAGAGCTTGAAGAAAATGCGTGATTTAGGCAATACCTTGATTGTCGTTGAACATGATGAAGATACGATGATGCAGGCGGATTGGCTGATTGACGTTGGTCCAGGAGCTGGTGACTTTGGTGGCCAAATTATTGCTTCGGGAACGCCAAAACAAGTGGCGCGCAATCGGAAATCAATTACTGGTCAGTATTTATCTGGTAAGAAGTCAATTCCCGTGCCATTAGAACGCCGTTCGGGCAATGGTCACTTTATTGAAATAAAGGGGGCCAGTGAAAACAACTTGCAAAATCTTGATGTTCGCTTCCCTCTAGGCAAATTTATTGCTGTGACAGGTGTCTCCGGATCAGGAAAATCTACGCTAATTAATTCGATTCTGAAAAAAGCGCTGGCCCAAAAACTCAATCGTAATTCTGAGAAACCGGGGAAATACAAGTCCATTGAAGGAACAGAACATATTGAACGCTTGATTGATATCGACCAAAGTCCAATTGGTCGAACACCGCGTTCAAATCCAGCCACTTATACTGGTGTTTTTGATGATATTCGTGATTTGTTTGCCCAAACTAATGAGGCTAAAATTCGTGGCTACAAGAAGGGGCGTTTCTCCTTTAATGTCAAAGGCGGACGCTGTGAGGCTTGTTCTGGAGATGGGATTATCAAGATTGAAATGCATTTCCTACCTGATGTTTATGTTCCATGTGAAGTTTGTCATGGACGTCGTTATAATTCAGAGACTTTAGAAGTGCATTATAAAGAAAAAAATATTGCCCAAATCTTGGATATGACAGTTGATGATGCCTTGCCATTCTTCTCTGCTATTCCGAAGATTGCTCGTAAAATCCAGACAATTAAGGATGTTGGTCTCGGTTATGTCACCCTAGGTCAGCCAGCAACAACTCTATCTGGTGGGGAGGCTCAACGGATGAAGTTAGCTTCTGAATTGCATAAACGGTCAACGGGTAAGAGCCTTTATATTTTGGATGAGCCGACAACTGGTCTACATACTGATGACATCGCCCGGCTCTTGACTGTTTTAGAACGTTTTGTTGACGAAGGAAATACTGTTCTTGTGATTGAACATAATCTAGATGTCATTAAATCAGCCGATCATATTATTGACTTAGGTCCGGAAGGTGGTGTTGGTGGCGGTCAGATTATTGCGACTGGGACACCAGAAGAGATTGCTAAAGTTAAAGAAAGTTATACTGGTTATTATTTGAAAGATAAATTGGACCTTATCTAAAATACGAGTCAATCTAAAAATGATTTATTATATACTTTTCATATGTTGTGAGGGATGGTAGGTTAACCAGTCAGGGTAAGAAAATCAAGAAATTCCATGCCTAGCTTTTTAGTAGTTCTAAAAAATCCCTGTACTTGAAAACTCTTGTTTTCAAGTATTAACACCACATTGAAAAGTATATTTTTGCTAAGCTTTATTATGATTAAATATAAGATTGTATACAAAGTGTTGAAATGATATTAATATTTCTTTTTACTAATAAACTTTAGAATCATTTAGAAAATCATAATAAATTAAAAATTCAACAATGAAATTTCGATGATTAAAATACTCCGGTGGACCATTTTAATTGCACTTCTAGTAATCAGAAAGAGCCCATACCAAGTCTGGACCATCAAGAAAAGTATTATAAAATGAAGACAAAGTCCTTTGTCTTCATTTTATAATACATTCTTTAAAAACGACGGAAGATAACTTTCAAAAGCTTTTAAATCATGGTAAACTAAAGGGAAGTAATGTGTACAGGAGAATAAAAATGGAAGACTTTTTAAGTGGTCGTTTAGCGACTTTAAAAAAACGATTAGTAAGTAGTCAATTAGAAGCTATCTTAATTACAAATCTTAAAAATATTTATTATTTAACTGGTTTTTCAGGAACGGCAGCAACAGTATTAGTGACACCAAAGAGAAGTATTTTTATTACAGATGCCCGGTACACCTTGATGGCCAAAAACAAGGTTAAACATTTTGATATTATTGAAAGTCGGACGCCATTAAAAGAGATTCTAACTATTTTACGAGCTGATAAGTGTCAGCACTTAGCTTTTGAAAACGAAATTAGCTTTGCTTTTTATCAAAGTTTACAAGCTCAATTTTCAGGGATAGAATTACAAGCACAGTCAGGTTATATTGAAGAACAACGTATCATTAAAGATGCTAGTGAAATTGCAACAATTGCAAAAGCTTGTTCAATTTCAGATAAGGCTTTTATTGATGTTCTTGATTACATTAAACCAGGGCAAACAACAGAATTGGATGTCGCAAACTTTCTTGATTTTCAAATGCGTCATTATGGGGCTTCAGGAACTTCCTTTGAAACGATAGCAGCATCAGGTCATCGTTCAGCAATGCCACATGGCCGTGCCAGCAATAAAGTTATTGATAATGGTGATAGCTTGACCATGGATTTTGGTTGTTACTACGACCATTACGTCAGTGACATGACGCGGACCATCCATATTGGTCAAACGACAGACCAAGAAAAAGAAATTTATCAGATTACCTTAGAGGCCAATAAGGCTTTGATCAAAAAAGCGCGTGCTGGCATGACCTACACCAACTTCGACCGTATTCCACGTGAGGTCATTTCTAATGCTGGCTATGGTCCCAACTTCACACACGGGATTGGGCATGGCATCGGACTTGATATCCACGAGAATCCATATTTTACGAAAAGTGACAAGATTTTACAAGCTGGTATGGTTGTGACTGACGAGCCTGGAATATATTTGGATAATCTCTATGGTGTCCGAATTGAGGATGATTTAGTGCTAACTGAAGATGGTTGCCAAGTTTTAACACTAGCACCAAAAGAATTGATTGTGATAAACTAATCAGCTCTGCAATTTGAAAGAGGAAAAAGATGGAAGAAAGATTATCATGGCAAGATTACTTCATGGCTAATGCCGAGTTAATTTCTAAACGTTCGACTTGTGATCGGGCTTATGTTGGGGCTGTCTTAGTTAAGGATAATAGAATCATTGCGACCGGATATAATGGTGGTGTTTCGGCGACTGATAATTGTGATGAAGCTGGTCATTATATGGAGGATGGGCATTGCATTCGGACGGTTCATGCTGAGATGAATGCTTTGATTCAATGTGCCAAAGAGGGGATTTCAACTGCTGGAACAGAACTTTATGTGACTCATTTCCCTTGTATCAACTGTACCAAGGCCCTTTTACAAGCAGGAATTAAGGCCATCACCTATAAGGCCCATTATCGCCCTCACCCATTTGCAATTGAGTTGATGGAGAAAAAAGGCGTTGTTTACCAACAACATGATGTCCCAGAAATTAAGCTGGGTGGCGAAGAGTCGAATTAAGTTGATTCATATGCAGAGGGTAATGATGAAAGTGTTATTTGAATGCTTCCATGGACATAAAAGATTTGAGAATAGTCACTAGTTGTGGTAAAATGAGATGATAAATATTTTAGTAAGAGGTAATAATAATGATTGAAGCAAGTAAGCTAAGAGCAGGTATGACTTTTGAATCAGAAGGCAAATTAATTCGCGTTCTTGATGCAAGTCACCATAAACCAGGTAAAGGTAACACTATCATGCGTATGAAATTACGTGATGTACGTACTGGATCAACTTTTGATACAACTTACCGTCCTGATGAAAAATTCGAACAAGCAATTATTGAAACTGTTCCAGCTCAATACTTATATAAAATGGATGATACAGCTTACTTTATGAATACAGATACATATGATCAATATGAAATTCCTGTAGCAAACGTTGAGCAAGAATTGCTTTACATCTTAGAAAACTCAGATGTAAAAATCCAATTCTACGGAGATGAAGTAATCGGTGTTACAGTTCCAACTACTGTTGAATTAACAGTTGCAGAAACTCAACCATCTATTAAAGGTGCAACAGTTACTGGTTCAGGTAAACCAGCAACTCTTGAAACAGGACTTGTTGTTAACGTACCAGACTTTATCGAAGTTGGACAAAAACTTGTAATCAACACAACAGAAGGTACTTACGTTTCTCGTGCTTAATTGTTTCATCAACAATAGGTTGTGAACAGAAAGGAAATGCTATGATCAGTGAAAATATCGGTGAAATCGTAATTTCACCTCGCGTTCTTGAAGTGATTACTGGGATTGCCGCAACACAAGTTGATGGCGTTCATTCACTTCATAACAAAAAAATGGCAGATAGTTTTAATAAATCTAGTCTAGGAAAAGGTGTTTATCTTCGTACTGAAGAAGATGGAACTGTTAATGCAGATATTTATGTGTATCTTCAATATGGTGTAAAAGTACCAACTGTTTCAGTTGCTATTCAAAAATCAGTTAAATCGGCAGTATATGATATGGCAGAAGTAACAATTTCAACAGTGAATATTCATGTTGAAGGAATTGTTCCAGAAAAAATGCCAAAACCAGATATGAAATCATTGTTCGATGAGGATTTTTTGGATGACTAAAAGTTTTCAAAATTCGAGACGTGATTTAAGAGAACGTGCTTTTCAAGCTTTGTTCAATATGGAGATAGGAGGCGAATTCTTAGAAGCTTCTCAGTTTGCATATGATTATGATAAGATTGTAGAAGAAGGGGAGAAATCAGATGTCCCTGCTTTCTTATTAAATTTAGTAAATGGTGTTAATGACCATAAAGTAGAATTGGATCAATTAATCACAGAAAACCTTAAAACAGGTTGGTCAATTGAACGACTTACTTTGTCAGATAAAACAATGTTACGTTTAGGTCTTTATGAGATTAAATATTTTGAAGAAACGCCTGACCGTGTTGCATTGAACGAAATCATTGAGATCGCCAAAAAATATTCTGATGAAACATCTGCAAAATTTATAAACGGCTTACTCAGCCAATTTGTAAAAGCTGAATAAAAAAAAGCAGTAGCTCTTGTAGTTACTGCTTTTTTATTTTAATACGGATGTCTAGTTCACTATATGTTTCCTCAAAGTGATTTTTCCCGTCCAGCCTCTTTGAAAAAAATGTCATCATGGTTTAATAGAAGAATGCAAATAAACATTACGAGTTAAGTATTTTGTCTATACCTTATGGTATTTCGTATTAGAAAAAAATAATAAAGAACTTTATAAGTATTGATTATTGAAGAAAAATATTGAAGATATTTCTGAAATTTCGGATTCACAAGAAGGTGTGAAAATCAACCTTTAGTATTCATTTATTCTCTAAAAAAACATTTTAGAAATCAGTGAATGTATTAAAAAACTCCAAGACGAATTTACAAGACATACCTGATACTAGGAAAAGTAATAATATTTATTTTGTTTAAATAACAAATAAGCTGAAGATAAGTAATTTTATCCTCAGTCTTTTTATATACTTGAACCAGGTAAGAGAGTTATGGGTAAGATATAATCCTTACTGGTTTTTTCTTTATTCATTTTTTTAAGCAATATTTCGACAGATAATTTTGCTATCTCCTCGATAGGTTGCTTGATTGTTGTCAGTTGTGGATAGTAATTTTCAATGAAAGCTGTGCCGTCATAACCAATTATTTTTACATCCTCTGGAACCTTAAGACCTAACTGATGAGCGACTTTCATAATTAATATCGCTGTCAAATCATCAGAAGCAAAGATACCATCAGGTTGTCTTGTTCCTAAAATAGACTTAATTTCCATTTCTCGTCGAATAGTCGATAAGTTGTTTGGTAATTTTATGACTTCAGCTTTTCTTTTTAATTGGTAAGAGAAACCTAATTGTCTTAGACCAGTCGGTGAATCAGAATTATCGTTCCCTGTAATCATGATGATTTTTTGACATTTGTACTTTTGTAGGGTTTGCGCAGCTAATTTTCCACCTTGGAAATTATCTGAGGAGATTATCGGAATATTGGGAGCTAGGTTCCGGTCAAAAGCAACTATTGGCGCCTCTACTCGCTCATAATCCTCTAGACCCAAATTATGACTTGATGAAATGATGCCATCGACTTGATTGGCTGCTAACATTTCCAAGTATTCTTTTTCTTTTTGGGGATTGCTTTGGCTGTTACAGATAATTGTCTTGAAACCATGATTAAAAAGCTCTATTTCAAGATACTCGATAAGCTCTGCATAAAAAATATTACTGATATTTGGGAAAATTAATCCCACTAATTGAGCAGATTTTCCTTGTAAGCTTCTGGCAAGATTGTTAGGTTGATAACCTAATTCTTTCATTGCCGCTTTCACTTTATCAACTGTTTTTTGAGAAAGGTAACCTTTTTTATTTATCACCCGAGAAACAGTCGTAGGGCTAACACCAGCTAATTCAGCTACATCAGTTAATTTTGCAACCAAAATCATTTCCTCATTTCGTAATATTTACCTGAAACTTGACCTTCTATTACTGAAATTCCTGTTTCTGTTTTTGATGGAAAGACACGACTTGTTAAAACACTTTGTCCATTGTTGACAAAAATTTCAACGGTTGACTGATCAAGATAGATATTAAGTGTAACATCTTCTTTAGGAATTTGGCAAGTTCTTACAGTGTCGAACTCTAATGCATATTGTTGACCAACTTGACTACGATCTAATTGTAATCGACCTGATGCAGTATCAACAATTAGCTTAAGCCCACGATTATTACCCATTACACAAAGGTTTAGCTGAGTAGTCTGATTGGCAGGAATTTGTAATTCTAATTCATAGCAATTTGATGTTGAAGTTTGCTTGACAAATTCTTGGCCTTTTCCTCTTAAGGATTTAATTGCTTCAACAGGTTTTTGGAAAAGTTTACCATCTTTGATATGTAATTCTTTGACCAAGCTCATTGCGCCTTGATAGTCATATTGATCAGTTGGATAGTTGATATCAGGTAAACCAATCCAAGAAATAGCTAGGGCTTTTCCCTCAGGCGTGTTAAAAGCCTGCGTAGCATAGGCTTCAAATCCAAAATCTAGATTTTCTAAATTTCCTGGGCCAATTAATTTCCCATTTTCTGGATCAAAACTTTCAAAAATCTTATATGTATTTGGGTAGATGTTAGTATAGTTTAACTCCTCTCGTGACAAGCCTTGTGGACTAAAGATGAGTACTGGTTTCCCATCAACAAAAACCAAGTTTGGACACTCAATCATGTAGGCTGTTCCACTATTATCAAAATCCAAATCAGCCACAAATTGCCAGTTATCAACATGATTATTCACAGCTTTGTACAGTTTGATAATGCCTTGCTTAGCTGTATTTTGACCGCCGACAATAGCGTAGAATTGTTCGTGAAATTTGAAAATTTGGGGATCGCGGAAATGATCTGTCACATCTCCAGGCTGTTCGATTAAGACCTGATCGAATTTCTCAATATGACCTTCTTTATCCATAAAAGCCCCAACCTGTAAGGGATGGCGGACCCAATCTTGATCACGAACATTTCCTGTATAAAAAAGGAAGAGTTTTTCGCCGATAGCATAAGCTGATCCAGAGTAAGCTCCGTGACTATCATTTGCATGGTCAGGCAGCAATTTACTTCCTGTCTCAGTAAAATGGACAAGATCCTTAGACACCAGATGAACCCACTGTTTCAATCCATGAGCTGCACCAAATGGCCAGTTTTGATAGAAGAGATGATATTGCCCATCAAAATAAGAGAAGCCATTAGGGTCATTTAACAAGCCAGTTTTTGCTTCAATATGATAGGTGCAGTGCCAAGGAGATTGACTGACACGTTCCTCTATTTTTTCAATTTCTGCTCTTGTCCATTGGTCATAGGGCTTATAACGGACTTCTTTTGGTAATTCCATATTGGCTCTCTTTCATTTTATTATATACTATTATATTAAACGTTTTCCTCCGTAAAATCAACAATAAATAGCTAAATAAAGAAATATATGTCAAACGCTTGACATATATTTTTGACATGCTAAAATAATATACAAGAGGTGAAACGGTTTCACTTAAAAATTAAAGGAGATTTTGCAGAATGGACAACAAACAAATTGCAAAAGAAGTCATTAATGCAATTGGTGGTCGTGAAAATGTTAGAAGTGTCGCACACTGTGCAACGCGTTTACGTGTCATGGTTATTGATGAAAACAAAATTGATAAAGAAAAAGCTGAGAACATTGAAAAAGTCAAAGGTGCCTTTTTCAACTCTGGTCAATATCAAATGATTTTTGGTACAGGTACTGTTAACAAAATTTATGATGAAGTGGCAGCACTTGGTTTACCAACTGCATCTACTGGTGAACAAAAATCCGAAGCTGCCCAACAAGGAAATATGTTCCAACGTGCAATTCGTACCTTTGGTGACGTTTTTGTCCCAATCATTCCAGCAATTGTTGCGACTGGTTTATTCATGGGAGTTCGTGGTTTAGTTACACAACCTGCAATTATGGATTTATTAGGTATTCATCATTATGGTGAAAACTTCTTAATGTATACACGCATCCTTACTGATACAGCATTTGTTTATTTACCAGCCTTGGTTGCTTGGTCTGCCTTTCGTGTCTTTGGTGGGAATCCACTAATTGGTATCGTACTTGGTTTGATGCTTGTCTCAAATGAATTACCAAATGCATGGGTTGTTGCCTCAGGTGGTGATGTTAAACCTTTAACTTTCTTTGGTTTTATTCCCGTTGTTGGCTACCAAGGAACAGTCCTACCAGCCTTCTTCGTTGGTTTAGTTGGTGCCAAGCTTGAAAAATGGTTACATAAAAAAGTACCAGAAGCTTTAGATTTATTAGCAACACCATTCTTAACGTTTGCGATTATGAGTGCCCTTGGTTTATTTGTTATTGGTCCTGTTTTCCACTCACTTGAAAATGTTGTTTTAGCTGGTACTCAAGCAGTTCTCCATTTACCATTTGGGATTGCTGGTTTGATTATTGGTGGTATCCAACAGTTAATCGTAGTAACAGGTATTCACCATATCTTCAATTTCCTTGAAGCTCAATTAATTGCCAATACTGGAAAAGATCCGTTTAATGCCTACTTAACAGCAGCTACTGCTGCACAAGCTGGAGCAACTCTAGCAGTTGGTGTTAAAACAAAATCACTTAAACTTAAAGGATTAGCTTTCCCTTCTACATTTTCTGCCTTACTAGGTATTACAGAGCCAGCTATCTTTGGGGTTAACTTACGTTATCCAAAAGTATTTGTCTCAGGTTTACTTGGTGGTGCAGTAGCTGGTTGGGTTGCCGGATTATTTAATCTTGCTGGGACTGGTTTTGGTATTACAGTATTGCCAGGAACATTACTTTACTTAAATGGACAATTAATTCCTTATATCATTACTCTTCTTACTGGTTTATCAGTTGCCTTTGCTATCTCTTATGTTTGGGGTTACAAGGAAGAGGAAGCAACAGAAACTGTTGCTTTATCATCAGAAGCACAAGCACCAATTGCTGAAAATGCACAGTCAAGTTTAAAAGAAGAAACAATTGTTAGTCCTTTAGAAGGAACTTATCAAGCCCTTGATCAAGTAACTGATCCAGTATTCTCATCAGGAGCGATGGGTAAAGGAATTGCTATTAAGCCAAGCGGAGATGCTGTATACTCTCCAGTAGATGGAACTATTGAAGTTGCTTTCGAAACAGGTCATGCTTTTGCAATTAAGTCTGATTTAGGTGCAGAGGTACTTATTCATATTGGTATTGATACAGTTTCAATGGCAGGCGATGGTTTTGAAGCAGTAGCTAAGGTTGGTCAAAAAGTTAAAAAAGGTGACTTATTAGGTCGTTTTGATTCAGTTCGAATTGCTTCAGCTGGTCTTGATGACACGACAATGGTGATTGTTACAAATACAGCAGATTATGCTAAAGTTATACTTCATGACTCAGAAGCTTTAACAACAGGTCAAGAAATTATCACTGTAAAGTAATAGAAGGGCTAGGAAACTAGCCTTTTTGTTATCTATTTAGCAATTTTATTATGAAAATTTTTTGATATTAACTTGCCTAACATGAGTGAAACACCTATAATAAAAAGAAGAAAACGCTTCATAAAAGGAGATAAAATGAGAAAATTATACGGAAGTTTAGAAGCTGGTGGGACAAAATTTATTTGTGCTGTTGGTAATGATGACTTAGAAATAGTTGCTAAGGGACAGTTTCCAACTACCAATCCGGAAGAAACCATTGCTGCAACTATTGCTTTTTTCCAAGACTTTAAAGATGATTTGGTAGGGCTTGCCATTGGTTCTTTTGGTCCGATTGATATAGATGAAAAATCAGAAACTTATGGTTACATTACAACAACCCCTAAGCCAAACTGGGCAAATGTTGATTTACTTGGAAAAATTAAAGATGCCTTACAAGTACCCGTTTATTTCACAACTGATGTTAACAGTTCGGCATATGGAGAAATGCTGGTACGTAAAGGTGTTGATAGCTTAGTTTACTATACTATTGGAACTGGCATTGGTGCTGGGGCTATCCAGGATGGACGTTTCATCGGGGGGCTTGGCCACACTGAAGCTGGTCATACTTATGTGATGGCTCATACAAATGATATTGAAACTAATTTTACTGGCGTATGCCCATTCCACAAAGGATGCTTGGAAGGCATGGCAGCTGGACCAAGTTTGGAAGCAAGAACTGGAATTCGTGGCGAGCTAATTGAAGAAAATTCAGCCGTTTGGGATGTTCAAGCCTTTTACATTGCTCAAGCAGCATTGCAAGCGACCATGCTCTATCGTCCACAAGTGATTGTTTTTGGTGGCGGTGTGATGGCACAGTCACATATGGTCACTCGGGTTCATCAAGCTTTTGAGGAATTAATGCAAGGCTACTTACCTGTTCCTGACTTGAAAGATTACATTGTTACACCAGCAATTGCTGAAAATGGCTCCGCTACTCTTGGAAATTTTGCATTAGCTAAATTAGTAGCTGGTCAATAATCAGAAAAACCACTTAAACAGTATTTTAAGTGGTTTTTCTCTTTCTTTTGTTTCCAAGAGATGATACTATTTTAGTATAAAATGACTAATGGAGTAGAAATGGACTTTAAAGAACGTATATCTGTTCAATTTACAAATCTGACTAAAACAGATAAGAAAATATCTAATTATTTAATACAAAATCCAGAATTTTTAACGGAAAATAGTGTACAAGGGGCAGCTAAGGTGATGAATACCTCGCCAGCTGCATTGGTTCGTCTAGCCCAAAAAATTGGTTATAAAGGCTTGGCCGATTTCAAAATGGACCTAGAAAATTATGCAAAAGACAAACCAGGCAAGGAGCTTGCTGAAGGTGCAACGGTCCGTGATCAAGTTTTGTCAAACTATCGGGATACTATTGATGTCATTCAGGGGCATCTGAAAGAAGAAGATTTACAGCAGGTGGCACGAATTATTCTTGAAGCTAGTAGAGTCAGAATTCTCGGAATTGGGAGTTCGGGTTTGCGGGCCGAGGAGTTGGTTTATCTCTTGCTTTATCAGGATGTTTATACGGAAAGTATTACTAGTAAGACCAAGATGCTTTATCTAGCTCGTAATTTAAGTGCAGATGATGTTTTGATTTTTTATACTGTTTCGGGTAATAAGGATTTTCAAGAATTATTTACAGCAGCAAAAGAAGTAGGTGCTAAAATAATTATCTTAACTATGGTCGATAATCCATATGTCCGTGACTTTGCTGACCACTTATTTGTGTTACCTTCGAATTTGCAACAATTAACCAATACTAGCGGTGAATTCTATCAATTGGATAATCGTCTTCAGTTTTCAATTTTCTCTGAAATATTAGCAGCTTATGTCAATCAAGAATTAAAATAAATTCCAATATAAAAATTAGTATTGAAATAAATTTCAAACATGGTATAATAGCCTTACATAAAAAATACTATTCACTAGTTTAAAGGAGATTACCATGAATAAATTTATGGATATGCTAAGTGAAAAGGTCTTGCCTGTGGCAACAGTTTTAGGGAATAATAAATACTTATTAGTCCTTCGTGATGCTTTCATGCTATCTTTTCCGTTGACAATGTTTGGTTCTTTGATTGTTGTTTTCAATAATCTACCGTTTTGGCCAGATAGTTTAAAAGCACAATTTTCAACTCTATTTGGAAATGGTCAAAGTGCAACTATGTCGATTATGACTGTTTTTGTTTCATTAGGAATTGGTTATTATATGGCTAAAGCAGAAGAAATGGAAGAAGGTATCTATGCTGCAGTTGTTTCCCTAGCTTCATTCTTAGTTCTAACACCCTTTTTCTTTGATGTCTTTGGTGAAGATGGTAAAGTTGCTGCAACTGCAAATGGTGCCTTGAGTCTTGATCGCCTTGGTGCCAAAGGGATGTTTCTAGGTATTATTGCTTCATTCTTAGCTGCTAAATTGTTTGTCTATTTAACAAAACGAGGCTTTACGATTAAAATGCCTGAGAGTGTTCCACCAGCAGTTTCAAAATCTTTCTCAGCTTTAATTCCAGCAATTGGGACATTACTTTCCTTCTTAATTGTTAATGCCATTATGGTTGGCTTGTTTAAAACCAATCTACATGATGTCATTTATAATCTTATCCAAAAGCCATTGACTGGTTTAGGAACAAGTTTACCAGCGACAATTGTAGCTCTCTTCTTTGTTCAATTCTTATGGTTCTTTGGTTTGCATGGACAAGTTATTGTCAATTCTGTATTTGAGCCGTTTTGGCAAACAAACATGTTAGATAATGCTCAATTAACCCAGCAAGGGGCTGATGCTTTAGCTAAACATGGTCATATTGTTACTAAATCATTCATGGATACTTTTACAGTTGGTTTAGGTGGTTCTGGTTCGACCTTAATAGTGGTTTTAATTATGGCATTCTTTATGAAGCATAAACAATATAAAGAAGTTGGTCGCTTTGCCTTAGGACCTGGTATCTTCAACGTAAATGAACCAGTTATCTTTGGTTTACCAATTGTTATGAATGCTAGCATCTTTATCCCTTGGTTATTAGCACCAATTGTTTCAGTCATTATTGCTTACCTAGGGTTTGCTAGTGGTATAGTGCCTCTAACAACAGGTGCTCAAGTACCATGGACAATGCCAATCTTTATTTCAGGATTCTTAGCTACTAACTCAATTATGGGGTCATTATTGCAGTTGGTTCAAGTTGTTGTGATTGGATTAATTTGGTTCCCATTCCTCAAAATGATTGATCGTAGCGACCAATCGTTATAATACATATCAAGAGGGAGTTGACATGACATCGACTTCCTCTTTTAAGGAGAAACTATGAAAACATTACAATTTCCAGAGAATTTTTGGTGGGGAGCTGCAACAAGTGGACCTCAGTCAGAAGGAAATTTCAAAAAAAAACACCAAAATGTGATGGACTATTGGTATGCGACTAGTCCTCAAGACTTTTACAATCAAGTTGGACCTGACACAGCTTCCGATTTCTACCATGACTACATAAATGATATCAAATTGATGAAAGACTGTGGCCTCAACACTGTCCGTACATCTATTCAATGGTCTCGGTTGATTGATGATCTGGAAACCAACACCGTTAACCAAGATGCAGTTGATTTCTATAACGCTGTTATTGATGAGTTCATAGCCCAAGGCATAACACCATTCATGAACTTACACCATTTTGATTTACCTGTTGAATTATTGCACACTTACGGAGGCTGGGAGAACAAGCATGTTGTTGAATTATTTGCAGGGTTTGCAGAAAAATGTTTCCAGCTGTTCGGCGACCGTGTCAAATATTGGTTTACACACAATGAACCTTTAGTAGTTGTTGAAGGTGGTTATTATGAACAGTTCCATTATCCTAAAAAAGTCGACGGTAAAGCGGCAGTTCAAGTTGCCTACAATCTCCAGCTTGCTAGCAGCAAAGCGATTGCCAAATATCGTCAATTGAATTTGGACGGAAAAATTGGGATTATCCTTAATTTGACGCCAGCATATCCAGCTAGTCAAGAAGCAGAAGACCTTAAAGCAGCTCATATAGCTGACTTGTGGTATAACCGTCTCTTTATGGATGCTAGTAGTAAAGGTGAGTTCACTCCAGAATTAGTTGATATCTTGATTAAAGAAGGTGCTCTTTGGCAAACAAATACTGAAGAATTGGCGATTATTAAGGAAAATACCATTGATATCTTAGGTGTTAATTTCTATCATCCAAATCGTGTACAAAGACCAAAATATTCATCAAATAGTTTAGCAGTTGATTTTCTTCCGACAAAATTCTGGCAATCCTATGAAATGCCAATGGCTCGAATGAATGTTGATAAGGGTTGGGAAATTTATCCTAAGGCTGTATATGATATTGCTAAGGATATTCAGGATAATTATGACAATATCGACTGGTATATCAGTGAAAATGGAATGGGTGTTTCTCGTGAAGAACGCTATATTAACCAAAATGGCTTAATTGAAGATGACTACCGGATTCAATTCATCAAAGAACACCTCTATTGGCTTCACAAAGGAATGGAAGAAGGTAGTAACTGTCTAGGCTATCACTTGTGGACACCAATTGATTGTTGGAGTTGGGCTAATGCCTATCGTAACCGTTATGGTCTGGTGACAAATAATATCCACACACAAGTCAAAGCATTAAAAAAATCAGGTTACTGGATGAAAGAAGTGGCAGATAAGAGTGCTTACGAGATTGATGAAACCATCATTGCGGACTAATTTAAGCTAGTAAAAATGGGTGATAAATGACAAAAATTAACTATTTAAATTATTGCAAACAATCATTTTTGAGCATTCACCTTTAAAAATATTTTTTTACTTAACATACTAACAATTTTAGGCTATTATTAAATTGTATAAGAATTTTAAGGAGAGAGAAAATTCTTATGCAGTCCAAACAAGACGGGGAGTAACGTGATGTTACTCCTTTTAGAATTTTGTAAAATTAAAAGATAATATTTGAAATTCTAATAGATTGGTCTAGACTTTTAAGGTTAGAAACTAATTTATTGTTAATGATTCTATTCGAAACTTATTCAAATTCAGATCGATCAAGCTGACTCTATAAAAAAATGATATAATAGACGTATTATAGATGACAATGAAATGAGGTATATTATGGCAGAACCATTTTTTCTAAACTCTTGTATGCATGATAAAATTTGGGGTGGGACTAAATTAAGAGAAATTTTTAATTACGAAATTCCAACTGAAACAACTGGGGAGTATTGGGCAATTTCAGCTCATCCAAATGGGGTTTCAAAAATTGCTAATGGGAAATTTGAAGGACAAGGATTGGATCAAGTTTATGTTGAAAATCCTGACTTATTTGGTAATCCTAGTGAAAAAGTCTTTCCTCTTTTAACCAAAATTCTTGATGCCAATGATTGGTTAAGTGTTCAAGTGCATCCTGATGATGTTTATGGCTTGGAACATGAGGGCGAACTTGGCAAGACAGAATGTTGGTATATTATTTCAGCGGAGCCAGGTTCAGAGATAATTTACGGTCATAATGCAAAATCAAAAGAAGAGCTTGCTCAATTAATCGAAGCGGGAGCTTGGGATCAGTTATTAACGAAGATTCCTGTTCAAGCTGGTGACTTTTTCTATGTGCCGAGTGGAACAATGCATGCCATCGGCAAAGGCATTATGATTCTTGAAACGCAACAATCGAGTGATACAACCTATCGTGTTTATGACTTTGATCGTAAGGATTCAGAGGGTAATTTAAGAGATTTACATATTAAAGAATCAATTGATGTCTTAACGATTGGTAAACCAGAAAATAGTGTTCCAGCCACAATGGTGATGGACAATATTGTTACTACTACTTTAGTATCTAATCCGTTCTTTACAGTTTATAAATGGTCGATTAATCAGATTGTTAGTATGCGTCAAACAGCACCTTATTTACTTGTCTCAGTATTATCTGGTCAAGGCCACTTAGCAGTTGGTGATAAGTCCTACCCCCTAGAAAAAGGGATGCATTTTATCCTTCCAAATGATGTTAAGAATTGGTCGTTTGAAGGTCAGCTGGAGTTGATTGTTAGTCATCCAAATCAAAAGTAAAGATTAAAATTTTTTGTAATATGAAAATGATGAGAAAAGGGATGATAACAAGGCTCTTTTCTCTTTTCAATTGGTGGGATTTCTTGAACTGACTGCCCAATTATGTTAGAATGAACTGATAAGACACTCGAAAGGAACTAGGATGGCCAATATTTTACGCAAAGTCATTGAAAATGACAAAGGCGAAATAAGAAAACTAGAAAAAATAGCAAAAAAAGTTGAAGCATATGCTGATCAAATGGAGGCTCTATCTGATTCAGATTTGCAAGCTAAAACACCCGAATTTAAACAAAGATATCAAAATGGTGAAAGTCTTGAAGACTTATTACCAGAAGCTTTTGCAGTTGTTCGCGAAGCAGCAAGACGTGTTCTTGGTCTTTATCCATATCGTGTCCAAATCATGGGTGGTGTTGTCCTCCATAATGGTGACGTCCCTGAAATGCGTACTGGTGAAGGTAAAACGTTAACAGCGACTATGCCTGTATACCTTAATGCTCTTGCCGGTGAAGGTGTTCACGTTATCACCGTAAATGAATACCTTTCAACACGTGATGCGACTGAAATGGGTGAAGTTTATAGTTGGTTAGGATTATCAGTTGGGATTAACTTGGCTGCTAAATCTCCAGCTGAAAAACGTGAAGCATACTTATGTGACATCACTTATTCAACAAACTCAGAAGTTGGTTTTGATTACCTTCGTGATAACATGGTTGTTCGGCAAGAAGATATGGTTCAAAGACCACTTAGTTATGCTTTAGTCGATGAAGTTGACTCAGTTTTAATTGATGAAGCTAGAACGCCATTGATTGTTTCAGGTGCTGTTAGTTCAGAAACTAACCAATTATATATGCATGCAGATATGTTTGTTAAAACATTGTCTAAGGATGATTATATTATTGATGTTCCAACCAAAACAATTGGTTTAAGTGACTCTGGGATTGATAAGGCTGAAAATTATTTCAAACTTAATAACCTCTATGACATTGAGAATGTTGCACTCACCCACTTCGTAGACAATGCTTTGCGTGCAAACTATATCATGCTTTTAGACATTGACTACGTGGTTAGTGAAGATGGGGAAATCTTAATTGTTGACCAATTTACTGGTCGTACAATGGAAGGTCGTCGTTTCTCTGATGGTCTTCACCAAGCAATTGAAGCTAAAGAAGGTCTTCGGATTCAAGAAGAATCTAAGACTAGCGCATCAATTACCTACCAGAATATGTTCCGTATGTACAAAAAATTGGCAGGGATGACTGGTACAGCAAAAACTGAGGAAGAAGAATTCCGCGAAGTTTATAATATGCGCATCATTCCAATTCCGACAAATCGTCCAGTAGCTCGTCTTGACCATACTGATTTATTATATCCAACATTAGAGTCTAAGTTTAGAGCAGTAATTGCCGACGTAAAAGAGCGCCATACAAAAGGTCAACCAGTCCTTGTAGGTACAGTCGCCGTTGAAACCAGTGATTATATTTCAAAAAAATTGGTTGAAGCAGGCGTACCTCATGAAGTATTGAATGCTAAAAATCACTTTAAAGAGGCTCAAATCATTATGAATGCTGGACAACGTGGAGCAGTAACAATTGCAACCAACATGGCCGGTCGTGGTACAGATATTAAGCTAGGTGAAGGTGTTCGTGAATTAGGTGGACTTTGTGTGATTGGTACCGAACGTCACGAAAGTCGCCGTATTGATAATCAGCTGCGCGGACGTTCAGGTCGTCAAGGTGACCCAGGTGAGTCTCAGTTCTACCTATCACTAGAAGACGACTTAATGAGACGTTTCGGTTCTGATAGAATTAAATCAGTTCTTGATCGCATGCGCCTTGATGAAGAAGATACTGTTATTAAATCAGGCATGTTAGCACGCCAAGTTGAGTCAGCACAAAAACGTGTTGAAGGTAATAACTATGACACGCGTAAGCAAGTCCTTCAATATGATGATGTTATGCGTGAACAACGTGAAATCATTTATGCTAACCGTCGTGATGTTATCACAGCAAACCGTGACCTTGGTCCAGAAATAAAAGCAATGATTAAGCGTACTATTAAACGTACCTTAGAAGCACATTCACGGAGCAACCGTAAAGATGCTTTGGATGCTATTGTTGCTTTTGCAAGAACTAATATTGTTCCTGAAGAAAGTATTTCAGTCAAAGATATTCGTGACATGAAAGATGAGCAAATTAAGGATTATCTCTACGAGAAAGCCTTGGCTATCTATGAAAGTCAAATTGCAAAATTACATGATAAAGAAGCTATCTTAGAGTTCCAAAAAGTCTTGTTATTAATGATTGTCGATAACAAATGGACAGAACACATCGATGCTCTTGATCAATTACGTAATGCAGTTGGTTTACGTGGTTATGCGCAAAATAACCCGGTTGTCGAATACCAAGCTGAAGGGTTCATGATGTTCCAAGCAATGATTGGAGCAATTGAATTTGATGTAACACGTACGATGATGAAAGCACAGATTCATGAACAAGAACGTGAACGTTCAACCCATCATGCAACAACGACAGCAGCTCACAATATTGCTGCGCAAGGTAATGGTCAAGAATCTGAGGGAGCTCTTGATTTTTCTGGTGTTAAACGAAATGATCTTTGCCCATGTGCTTCAGGTAAGAAATTTAAAAATTGTCATGGAAGAAAAAACTACTAAGACAAGCCAGATTTTTCTAACACATAAGACAAAGGAAGCTGGGAAAATTCCCAGCTTCCGAGGTTTATCATCACAAATACATTGATTTAGGATAAAAAATGATTATTGGACATGGTATAGATTTACAAGAGATTTCTGCTGTTGAAAAAGCTTTTAGACGAAATGAACGTTTTGCCCAGAAAGTTCTAACATCAAATGAACTTGCTATCTTTAATGGATTAACTGGTAAGCGCCAAATCACTTATTTAGCAGGACGTTGGTCAGCTAAGGAAGCTTTTTCCAAAGCATTAGGAACAGGTATTGGCAAGTTAAGTTTCCATCATATTGAAGTATTATCTGATAAAAAGGGACGCCCTTACATCAGTCGGTCTCCATTTAATGGAAATAGTTTTGTTAGTATTTCTCATAGTGGTGATTATGTTCAAGCAAGTGTGATTTTGGAGGAAGAGTAATGATTTCAAGTTTACATCGACCAACTGTGGCCAAAGTAAATCTTAATGCAATAAAAGACAATATTAAGCAAGTTCAATCTCATATCCCAACGGGCAAAAAAGCCTATGCAGTAGTCAAAGCAAATGCCTATGGACACGGAGCAGTCGAAGTAGCTAAAGCTATTGATCCAGATATAGATGCTTATTGTGTTTCCAACTTGGATGAAGCTTTGGAGCTTCGCCAGGCTGGTATCACAAAAGAAATTCTAATTTTAGGGATTATCTTAGCTGATCAGCTAGCCTTGGCAATTGAGAACAATGTGACATTAACTGTTTCAAGTCTGGAGTGGCTTGAAGATGCTAAGCAAAGCGGAGCAGACCTAAGCAAGTTGCATGTCCATCTCAAGGTTGATTCTGGCATGGGTCGGATTGGAGTTCGTAGTCTTTCTGAGGCTAACGCCTTGATTGCTGCGCTCTTAGCTGAAGATAGCCATATTGATGGCGTCTTCACTCATTTTGCAACAGCCGATGAAGCTGACGCTGACAAATTCAAACAACAGTTACACTTCTTTACAGAGTTAGTAGAATCATTGGACCATAAGCCTGCGCTGGTGCACGCTAGTAATTCAGCAACGAGTCTTTGGCATAGTGAAACCATTTTTAATGCAGTCCGATTAGGCATTGTGATTTATGGATTGAACCCGAGTGGAACTGATTTAGACCTACCATATCCATTAACTGCTGCGCTGTCTTTGGAAACTCGTTTAGTCCATGTGAAGACAATTAATGCAGGTGATACAGTTGGTTATGGGGCCACCTATCAAGCCAAAGAAGCAGAAGTAGTTGGAACAATTCCAATTGGTTATGCCGATGGCTGGACGCGTGATATGCAAGGTTTCTCTGTCTTAGTTGATGGACAAGCCTGTGAGATTATCGGACGCGTGTCAATGGATCAGGTAACCATCAGATTACCTAAGGTTTATCCAATTGGAACCAAGGTAACCTTGATTGGGCAAGATGGGTCTTCCGTAATTTCAGCAACGGATGTCGCAGACAAACGTGGAACAATCAATTATGAAGTTCTCTGTGTCTTAAGTGACCGTGTGCCTAGAAAGTACTTTTAACTGAAAAGTTGGCAAAACTCTTGTATAATAGGTACAAGAGTTTTATTAATGATGAGGGGTATAAGAGATATATGAATTTACAATCACCAATTTCAGAATTGAAAGGGCTTGGCCCCAAGTCTGCAGAAAAATTTCATCAATTAGAGATATATACCATTGAAGACTTATTGATCTATTATCCATTTCGTTATGAAGATTTCAAGAGTAAGTCAGTTTTCGACTTGCAAGATGGTGAGAAGGCTGTCTTAACTGGACAAGTGGTGACGCCAGCAACTGTCCAATATTATGGCTTCAAACGGAATCGTCTTTCCTTTAAAATTAAACAAGACGAGCTAGTGATTGCGGTCAATTTCTTTAATCAGCCCTATCTAGCTGATAAGGTTGAAATTGATAAGGAAGTAGCTATTTTTGGGAAATGGGATCAGAAAAAAGCTGCGCTTACAGGCATGAAATTTCTGATGTCTCTAGAAGATGATTTGCAACCTGTTTATCACACAGTTCAAGGAGTTAGCCAAACTGCTCTAATTAAAGCAATCAAAGCTGCATTTGATGCAAATGTCTTGGACCAAATTAAAGAAAATATTCCAGCATTACTTCTTCAAAAATACAAACTGATGCCTCGACAAGATGCAATCAGAGCCATGCATTTTCCAAAAGATTTAAGGGAATACAAATTAGCTCTTCGTCGCATTAAATTTGAAGAACTCTTTTACTTCCAAATGCATTTACAGTTGTTAAAAGTGGCTAATAAATCTGAAAGCTCAGGTTTAGCCATCAACTTTTCGCAGGAAGCTGTTAATGCCGTCATTACCAACCTACCTTTTCCATTAACTGGCGCACAAAATAAAAGTCTTAGAGAAATCTTAGCCGATATGAAATCGGGCCTACATATGAACCGTCTTTTACAGGGAGATGTTGGTTCAGGGAAAACAGTTATTGCTAGTCTAGCCATGTATGCCGCATACACTGCCGGCTTTCAATCAGCCTTAATGGTTCCTACAGAAATCCTCGCTGAGCAGCATTATGACAGTCTAAGCCAACTATTTCCTGATCTTTCGATAGCTATCTTAAAATCGGGAATGAAGGTAGCTGAGCGACGAACAGCCTTAGCAGCCATTGCTGACGGATCAGTGGATATGATTGTAGGTACCCACGCGCTGATTCAAGATGCTGTTCAATATCACCACTTGGGACTAGTAATAACCGATGAACAGCACCGCTTCGGGGTTAAGCAACGACGAATTTTTAGAGAAAAAGGTGACAATCCAGACGTCCTTATGATGACGGCTACGCCCATTCCTCGTACGCTAGCCATTACCGCCTACGGCGAGATGGATGTGTCAATCATTGATGAACTGCCTGCAGGGCGCAAGCCGATTGTGACCCGTTGGGTCAAACATCAAGAGTTAGATAAGGTTTTGCCTTGGATTATGGATGAAATTGCCCAAGGCGCTCAAGTCTATGTCATCTCTCCTTTGATTGAAGAGTCCGAGGCACTGGATTTAAAAAATGCTGTCGCTCTTGAGAGTGAGTTGAAAGACTACTTTAAAGAGTCTGCCAGAATTGCCTTGATGCACGGGAAAATGAAGAATGAAGACAAGGATGCTATCATGCAAGCCTTTAAGAATAAAGAGACTGATTTGCTGGTGTCAACGACTGTTATTGAGGTTGGTGTCAACGTTCCGAATGCAACTATAATGATGATAATGGATGCTGACCGTTTTGGTCTTAGTCAATTACATCAGCTTCGTGGTCGGGTAGGACGTGGTCATAAGCAGTCCTATGCAATTTTAGTGGCAAATCCAAAAACTGATTCTGGTAAAAAACGGATGAGGATTATGACAGAAACGACAGATGGTTTTGTTTTAGCGGAGGCTGATTTGAAGATGCGTGGTTCTGGTGAAATTTTTGGAACGCGCCAGTCAGGGATACCAGAATTTAAGACCGCTGATATTGTCGAAGATTACAATATCTTAGAAGAAGCTAGAAGAATTGCCAGTGAAATTGTTTCGCAAGTGGCTTGGCAAGAGGATGACCGTTGGCAAGCTATTCTTCCCAATCTTAGTGAAAAAGGTAGCTTTGATTAATCTTTCAGACTAAAGGCTAGAGTGGGAAATCGATTTCAAAAAATGGTATACTTATAAGACTAGTTAAATGAAAAGGAGACTACTATGAGCAATCAGATAATTGGGCAAACAGGTCTTGAGGGATCGCGTATTGCACTTGGCTGTATGAGAATGGCGGCTTTAGAAGTAGAAGAGGCTAAAAAAGTAATTTCAACAGCAATTAATGAAGGGATTAATTTCATTGATCATGCTGATATCTATGGAGGTGGGGAATCTGAAATTCGTTTTAGAGATGCTGCTAAGAATCTTGGACTTTCGCGTGACCAATATCTTCTACAATCTAAGTGTGGGATAAGAAAAGGCTTTTATGACTTTTCTAAAGAATATATTCTATCATCTGTTGATGGTATTTTAGAACGTCTTGATACAGACTATTTAGACATTTTAGTCTTGCACCGTCCAGATGCACTTGTTGAACCTGAAGAGGTGGCAGAAGCTTTCCTTCAATTAGAAAAAGCTGGCAAAGTGAAACACTTCGGTGTCAGCAACCAAAATCCACATCAAATTGCTTTATTACAGTCTTATCTGAATGAACCATTAGCAGTGAATCAGATGCAATTATCACCTGCTCATACGCCTATGTTTGATGCTGGATTCAATGTTAATATGCGTAATCAAGCGTCAATTGATCATGACAATGGTGTTGTTGAGTATTGCCGTTTGAATAAGATTACTATCCAAGCTTGGTCTCCTTTCCAAATTGATTTGGACAAGGGTCTCTTTGCTGGTAACCCAGATTATGAAGAGTTAAATCAAACCATTGCTAATTTAGCTGCTCAATATCAAGTTTCTGATGAGGCAATTGTCATGGCTTGGATACTACGTCATCCAGCGAAAATGCAAACTATTGCTGGTTCAATGAATCCAGAACGACTTTCAAAAATTGCACGTGCATATGATGTTCAACTAACTCGTGAAGAGTGGTATGATATCTACCGAAGTGCTGGTAATTCATTACCATAACAAAAAAATTGAGACTTTTGGTCTCAATTTTTTTGTTATTATAAAAGACTAGCCTTCAATGTATTCTTTCAGTTCATGGCCTTCTAAACCAGCATTGAGAGCTATTAATAGTTTTAGGCGTGCTTTTGGTGCGTTCAACTCTTTGACGAACATAACACCTGCTTTTTGTAAGCTAGCTCCGCCACCAATATAGTCATAGACAGGCTCTGCTATTCCATTAAAACAACGAGAGACAAGTACAACGGGGATGCCTAACTCCAGTAATTTTTGAACTTCGGGGACAGCTAATGGAGGAATGTTACCAGCGCCTAGGGCTTCAATGACTAAGCCTTGAATATTATCTGGTGTTAAGAGACTGAGGATGCTTTGGTCGCCCATTCCGGCGTATGCTTTGATGATTGGTACAGTCCCAGAAATTTGCTTAAGGTCAAAGCGGACGCGCGGTTCAGCAGTTTTGAAGAAAAGGATATCGTCTTTAAGGATCACACCTAGAGGTCCGTGGGTAGGTGTCTGGAAGGTCGAGATGTTGGTGGTATGTGTTTTTGTGACATATTTGGCGGCATGGATTTCGTCATTCATAACGACTAAAACTCCTTTATCTTTTGCTTTGTCATGGCTAGCAACTCGCAGTGCGGTTAAGTAGTTATAAATGCCATCGCTCCCAACTTCATTGGTACTCCGCATTGCACCAGTAATGACAATGGGAATATTGGGAATTTTCATGGTATCTAAGAAGTAGGCTGTCTCTTCTAAGGTATCCGTTCCATGGGTAATTACGACGCCGTCGTAGTTATCCCCCACTTCTTTAATTTTCAGATAAAGGTCAAGCATATGAACAGGTCTAATATGAGGACTTGGTAAGTTTAAGAAATCAACAACACTTAATTGGATGTTTTCAAGTTCAATTCCAATTTGGGTCATTGGATTAATTTGGTTTGGAGCGACTTTTCCAAATGCATCAGATTGCATAGAAATTGTTCCACCAGTATGTAAGACCAAAATTTGTTTCATTATTTGTCATACTTCCTTCAATTTTATGTTATAATCTATTCTATCATAAAGAGAAGTGAGTAAAATAAGTTTTGACAATTAAAGCCGTTTTTTTTGATATTGATGGGACATTATTGAATGACCGAAAAAATGTTCAAAAAACAACTCAGAAAGCTATTAGAAGTTTAAAAAGTCAAGGGATCATGGTTGGCCTAGCGACAAGTCGTGGGCCTGGTTTTGTGCAGCCTTTTCTTGAGAACTTTGGGATAGATTTCGCGGTAACTTATAATGGTCAAATTATTCTAACACGGGATAAAATTCTCTATCAAAATCAATTACCAAAATCACTAGTCTATAAAATCATTCGTTATGCCAGTGAAAAGAAAAAAGAGGTCTCTTTAGGTACAGTAGCTGGTTTAGCCGGTTCTCGAATTATTGATATGGGGACAAGTCAGTTTGGACAGGTTGTCTCAAGTATTGTTCCCAAGAGTATGGTCACAACAGTTGAGAGCAGTTTTAAAAACTTGATTCGTCGGGTTAAACCACAAAGTTTCACTAACCTTGTCACAATCATGCGTGAACCAATTTATCAGGTTGTTATGGTTGCTTCAGTGGAAGAAACAAATGAAATTATCGAAAAATTTCCCTACGTCAAAATTACCAGAAGTAGTCCCTATTCCATTGATTTCATTTCGATGGAGCAATCAAAAATCAAAGGGATTGAACGCCTAGGTGGAATGTTTGGTTTTGAATTATCTGAAGTAATGGCCTTTGGCGATTCCGATAATGATGTGGAGATGTTAAATGGTGTGGGAGTCGGAGTTGCCATGGGCAATGCCGATGAGTTAGTTAAAGAAGGTGCTCACTTTGTTACAGCCTCAAATAATAATGGGGGTATTTCAAAAGCTCTTGCGCATTACGGCTTGATTCATTTAGATGTTGAAAAAAGCTTTAAGAGTCGTGATGAGAACTTTAACAAGGTTAAAGATTTCCACCGCGTTATGGATGGTGATACTGTCGAAACACCGCGCGGCTATTCTCTGAAGGAAGCTAGTCATCGAGCTGACTTTAAGGTTGAAGAACTAGTTGAATTCTTATATGCGGCTAGCCAGGGTGAAAAGGGTCAATTTACTCAATCCTTGATGGATTTACACTCTGCCATTGACCGCGCAGCCATAAAAGTACAGTCCAAAGAACATCCTGAAACCCCAATGGTCGGTCAAGTTGATGCTTTGACAGATTTACTTTACTTTACTTATGGCTCCTTTGTTTTAATGGGTGTTGACCCACAACCGATTTTTGAAACAGTGCATGAGTCCAATATGGGTAAAATGTTTCCCGATGGGAAGGCCCATTTTGATCCTGTGACCCATAAAGTTTTAAAACCGGCTGATTGGGAGAAACACTACGCCCCAGAGGCAGCAATAAAAAAAGAATTAGATAAGCAACTTCAAAAATCACTGCAAAAATTAGAAAAATAAAAAAGACTTGAATGATCAAGTCTTTTTTATTATAAGGTTTTTTTACTATCACGAACAACTAATAGGTCAACTTTTGCATGGCGTAGGATATACTCTGATGAAGACCCAATAAGTAAGCGTTCAAAAGTATTAAGCCCAGTTGCCCCAACCATTATGAGATCAACGTTTTCGCGATCTGGAATTTCATGGGCAAGTAAGTTTTTCGGATTGCCAAATTCAATTACTTGGCGTACTTGTGTTAGGCCTTGGGCGCGTGCTTGTTGTTCTAATTCGGACAAGACTTCTTTGGCTTCTTGTTCTAACTTATCATAGATGTAAGTATCAAAAGTGGCAACGCTTTGTAATGCACGTGTATCAATAACATGAGCTAGAATTAATTCACCGTTATTACGAAGTGCGACGTTTACACCTTTGTTAAAAGCCAATTCAGATTCAAATGAACCATCGACGGCAACCATTACGTGTTCATACTTTTGTGACATAATCTTGTCCTCCTATGTTAAACTAATAAAGTATACTTTATAGTAATATTATACACCATATCAGTTAATTATGAAAGCGTTTCACGCGTTTTCCTGAAATGATTTTATGATATAATTTCATTATTTTAATTATTAATAAGTTCTTCCTATTTTAACAATATTTGTTTATAATATAGAGCAAAAGGAGTTTGCTATGAAAATATTTGAAAAATCATCGAAATTAGATCATGTGGCTTATGATATCCGTGGTCCAGTTTTAGAAGAAGCAGAACGCATGATGGCAAATGGCGAAAAAATATTGCGATTAAATACTGGAAATCCAGCTGCTTTTGGATTTGAAGCCCCAGATGAAGTTATTCGTGATTTGATTGTCAATGCGCGTGCAAGTGAAGGCTACTCTGACAGTAGAGGAATATTTTCAGCCCGTAAAGCAATTATGCAATATTGTCAGCTTAAAAAATTTCCAGATGTTGATATTGATGATATATATTTAGGAAATGGTGTATCAGAATTAATTTCAATGTCTATGCAAGCTTTACTTAATGACGGGGATGAAGTGCTAGTACCGATGCCTGATTATCCACTATGGACGGCCTGTGTCAGTCTATCAGGTGGTAAAGCTGTTCATTATTTATGTGATGAAGAGTCAAATTGGTACCCTGATATTGAAGACATTAAATCAAAAGTATCCAATAAGACTAAAGCAATCGTCGTTATTAATCCTAATAACCCAACAGGTGCTCTATACCCTGATGAGATATTAGAAGATATTATTCAAATTGCACGAGAAAATGAATTGATTATCTTCGCTGACGAGATTTATGATCGGTTAGTGATGGATGGTGGTGAACATACTGCTATTGCTAGTCTGGCACCAGATGTATTCTGTGTCTCAATGAATGGCTTATCTAAGTCACATCGGATTGCAGGTTTTCGTGTTGGTTGGATGGTTTTATCTGGTCCCAAAAAAAATGTCCGTGGCTATATTGAAGGACTAAATATGTTAGCTAATATGCGTTTATGTTCAAATGTATTGGCTCAACAAGTTGTTCAAACCTCACTAGGAGGTTATCAATCTGTAGATGAATTGTTATTACCTGGTGGACGGATTTATGAGCAACGTAATTTTATTCATAAAGCAATTAATGATATTCCAGGTTTATCTGCTGTTAAGCCACAAGCTGGACTTTACATTTTCCCTAAAATTGATCGCAATATGTATAATATTGATGATGACGAACTCTTTGTATTAGATTTATTAAAACAAGAGAAGGTGATGCTTGTCCATGGTCGTGGTTTCAACTGGAAAGACCCTGATCATTTCCGAATAGTCTACCTTCCAAGGGTGGAAGAGCTAGCAGATGTGCAGGAAAAAATAACACGTGTGCTAAGCAAATACAAACGTTAATAAATCAAATAAAATTAAAAGAACTTGGAATATTTACAAGTTCTTTTTTTATTAATGAAGTAAAAAAAAGATTAAAATAGGAATTGTAGAAATAATAAACAATTTTCTGAAAATTCCTTGCGAAATCGCTTCACCTTTGATATAATTGAAGCGCAATAAAATCAAAGGAAAAGGTGAAAAATGCCAAATTTATTAGAAAAAACACGTAAGATTACGTCCATTCTACAGCGTTCCGTTGATAGTTTAGATACTGAACTACCATACAATACAATGGCATCTCGTTTAGCAGATATTATTGATTGTAATGCTTGTATTATTAATGGTGGTGGAACTCTATTGGGTTATGCCATGAAATATAAAACAAATAATGACCGCGTTGAAGAGTTCTTTGAAGCGAAGCAATTTCCAGATTCATATGTTAAAGCAGCAAGTCGTGTTTATGATACAGAAGCAAACTTAACTGTTGAGAACGAGTTAACAATCTTTCCAGTTGAATCTAAAGATGACTTTCCAGAGGGATTGACAACAATTGCCCCAATTTATGGTGGCGGTATGCGATTGGGTTCATTAATTATTTGGCGTAATGATGAACAATTTGATGATGATGATTTGATTTTGGTTGAAATTTCAAGTACTGTTGTAGGTATTCAATTACTTAACTTACAAACAGAAAACCTTGAAGAAACAATACGTAAACAAACTGCTGTAAATATGGCAATTAATACCCTATCTTATTCTGAAATGAAAGCTGTCGCAGCTATTTTAGGTGAATTAGATGGTAACGAAGGACGTTTAACAGCATCAGTAATTGCTGATCGTATTGGAATTACGCGTTCTGTTATTGTTAATGCCTTACGTAAGCTTGAAAGTGCTGGGATTATTGAAAGTCGCTCACTTGGTATGAAGGGAACTTATTTAAAAGTTATTAATGAAGGTATCTTTGATAAACTAAAGGAGTATTAAGATGACCAAAGCACTAATATCAATTGATTATACACAAGATTTTGTTGCTGATAATGGCAAGTTAACTGCTGGTCAACTAGCGCAAGCTATTTCAGAAGCAATTTTCCAAGTGATCAAGAAGGCCTATGATGATGGAGACTATATCTTTTTTGCCATTGATGGTCATGATTTAGATGATAAATTTCACCCTGAATCAAAACTTTTCCCACCACACAATGTTAACGGTACAAGTGGCCGTAATTTATTTGGGCCCTTAGCTGACCTATATGAGTCTATTAAAGAGGATGATTCTGTTTTTTGGATGGATAAAAGACACTATTCTGCTTTTTCAGGAACAGATTTAGATATTCGTTTAAGAGAGCGTGGTGTAACTAGTCTCATCTTAACAGGCGTATTAACTGATATTTGTGTATTGCATACAGCAATTGATGCCTATAATTTAGGTTATAAAATTGAAGTTGTTAAAAATGCAGTTGCGAGCATCACTGAAGAAAATAACCAATGGGCACTCAATCATTTTGAGTCAGTTCTTGGTGCAAAAATTATATAAAAAAGACGTGAGAAATCCACGTCTTTTTGCTTATTTCTTGATAATTAAATTTATTGCTTGATTGATACGTTCTTCTTGAAGTTGTGGGTCATCTGATGGATTTTCGATGACTTGTGTAATTTTTTCCCCAATAATTACACCCATTGTACTATTAATGCTTGAACGAATGGCAGTCAACTGAGTAATGACATCGAAGCAAGATTTTTCTTCTTCAATCATCCTTTGAATTCCTCGGATTTGTCCTTCGGTCCGTTTAAGTCTATTAATAATATCCTTCTTTTTTGTTTTCATAAAAACCTCACTTCTGAAGAATAATTATACTTGGCTTAAGACACTTTGTCAATTTTTAACCAAATTTTATTAGTTGACTTTCGGAGTTTCGCGTGCTATTCTAAAAATACCACAAGGGGTATATAAGGAGTGAGAATGATTTTTAATAAACTTTTTGCTAAACAAAAACAAGAAACAATTTCGACTCAAGAGTTGGAAGAACTCTTAAAAACTAAAAACATTGATATACTAGATGTCCGGACAAGTAATGAATTTCGATCAGGACATATTAAGCAATCTCGAAACTATCCATTATCTTCTATTTCATCTTATCAAGGAAGAAAAGATAAAAAGATTTACCTAATTTGTCAGTCTGGGATGCGAAGCAAAAAAGCATGCAAAACCTTGAATCAAATGGGGTATCAAACTGTAAATATAAAAGGTGGCATGTCTGCATGGACAGGTCCTAAAACAAATTAAGAATGCGTAAAGGAGTAAAAATGACTAAAATTATTATTGTTGGTGGCGTTGCTGGTGGTATGTCAGCAGCAACTCGTCTTAGACGATTAATGGAAGATGCAGAAATTATTGTATTTGATCGGGGACCTTATGTTTCTTTTGCTAACTGTGGCCTTCCCTATCATGTTTCGGGAGAAATCGCTGAACGCGGAAGCTTATTAGTCCAAACACCAGAAAGACTTAAAGCTCGCTTTGAATTAGATGTGCGACCAGAAACAGAAATCATTGCTATCAATACGCAAGAGAAGACAGTTACAGCACGTCACGAAGGAAAAAAATACACTGAAACTTATGATAAACTGATTCTATCTCCAGGTGCAAAACCATTTATTCCCCAAATGCCAGGCTTAGAGCAAGCAGAAAATGTATTCAGTTTAAGAAATATTCCTGATTTGGATAAAATTATGGCTCAAATCGAGAGGCAAAAAGTTGGTAAAGCAACCGTTATTGGTGCAGGTTTTATTGGTCTAGAAATGGCTGAAAGCTTGTCAAATAAAGGCTATCAAGTTACAATTATTGAAAAAGCACCACATGTTTTACCACCATTAGATGAAGAAATGGCCAGCTTTGTTCAAGCAGAGTTAGAAAAGAATAAAATTACTGTCATTACAGGCCAATCAGCCCGCTCTTTTGAAGAAAAAGGACAAGTTATTGTCTTAGAAGATGGCAACCGCATTGAATCTGATTTGACAATTATGTCTGTTGGCGTGATGCCAGCCTCTGATTTAGCAAAAAATGCCGGCATTAAATTAGGCATGAAGGATGGAATCTTGGTTGATGATAATTATCAAACAAGTATCGAGGATATCTATGCTGTTGGCGATGCTATTATTGTTAAACAAGAAATTACAAGACAAGAGGCATTGATTTCACTTGCTAGTCCTGCTAACCGTCAAGGTCGTCAAGTTGCTGACGTTATTGCTGGCTTGAGTCGCAAAAACAAAGGCAGCATCGGAACTGCGATTGTCCGCGTTTTCGGTTTAGCTGCTGCATCTACTGGCCTCAGTGAACGTGTGGCTAAACAAAACTTTGACGACGTTGCTGTTCTCCATACAAGCGGAAAGGATCACGCTTCCTATTTTCCAGGAGCAACCGATATAACACTTAAATTGGTCTTTAGTAAAAATAGTGGCCGTATTTATGGAGCGCAGGCTATTGGGCAAAAAGGCGTTGATAAACGAATTGATATCATAGCTACCGCTATAAAGGGTGGGTTGACTGTGGAGGATTTGCCAGAGTTAGAATTCACTTATGCTCCGCCATTTGGCGCGGCCAAAGATCCAGTCAATATGGCAGGATATGTTGCTATTAATATTATGGAAGGAACCAGTGATACAATCCAATGGTATCAACTAGAAGAAGAACTAGCTAAAGGTAAAAAACTACTAGATGTTCGTACCACAACTGAATTTGCAAAAGGGAACTTTGCTGATGGCATTAATATTCCATTAGATGATTTGCGCGGTCGTCTTAATGAACTTGATAAAAATCAAGCTTATATTGTAAGTTGCCACAGTGGATTGCGATCATACTTAGCAGAACGCATTTTAATACAGGCAGGCTTTACTGTTCAAAACTTGGACGGTGCCTACTCTCTATACAAAAGTGTTTACCCAGAAAGGATTAACCATGTTTAAATCAGAATCAATTGTTGAATTAGAAGGATTATTGAGACAAGATCAGATTAACCTGATTGACGTTCGTGAAAGTTTTGAATATGAAACTGGGCACGTACCTAGTGCAGCCAATATGCCATTAAGTCATTTTGAAGAAACCTATCAGACCTTAGATAAAAACAAAAGTTATCATATTATTTGTCAATCTGGAGGTCGTTCAGCCCAAGCTGCAACATTTCTTGTAAATCAAGGGTATAAAGATGTGACAAATGTTGAAGGTGGAACTGGAGCCTGGACAGGTAAATTAGATTAGTAAAAAAACCTTAGGAAGAATTGAAGTGATCCCTAAAAGTTAGACAGTATATTTAAGTTAAGGGTGGAAAGGTTATAATAAACTAGACACAAAGTTAAGAGAAATCGTGGAAAGGTTTATTATGGCAAGAAGAAAATTCGATAAACAATTTAAAAATTCTGCAGTAAAACTCATTCTTGAAGAGGGTTACTCTGTTAAAGAAGTCAGCCAAGAGCTTGAGGTTCATGCCAATAGTCTTTATCGCTGGGTTCAAGAAGTTGAAGAATATGGAGAAAGTGCTTTTCCAGGCAATGGGACAGCCCTGGCTGATGCCCAACATAAGATTAAATTGTTAGAGAAAGAAAATCGTTATCTTCAGGAGGAACTTGAACTTCTAAAAAAGTTCCGGGTCTTCTTGAAGCGAAGCAAGTAAAACGTTTTGAATTTCTCTTGAAACATCATGGGAAGATAAAAATTAAGCATGCAGTAAAAGTTCTTAAGGTTTCTCGCTCAGGTTTCTATGAATACATGCATCGTCGTCCTTCAAAACAACAAGTGGAGAGAGAAATTCTCTCAGAGAAGATAAAAGCTGTCTTTCATGAGCATAAGGGACGCTATGGTGCGGTTAGAATTACCAAGGTACTTCATAATACTGGTATTATGACCAACACGAAACGTGTTGGGAAACTGATGCACTTGATGGGACTTTATGCCAAGGGAAGCCGTTATAAATATAAACATTACAACAGAAAAGGAGCTTCGCTTTCAAGACCCAATTTAATTAATCAGATCTTTAAAGCAACAGCTCCTAATAAAGTATGGCTGGGAGACATGACCTATATCCCTACCAAAGAAGGCACCTTATACTTAGCCGTGAATATCGACGTTTTTTCACGTAAGATTGTAGGCTGGTCAATGTCTTCACGGATGCAAGATAAACTGGTGAGGGATTGCTTATTACAAGCTTGTGGGAAAGAACATCCTCAGCCTGGCTTGATTGTCCATACTGATCAAGGGAGTCAATATACAAGCTCTCGTTATCAATCTACTCTTCGTCAAGTCGGTGCTCAATCTAGCATGAGTCGTAAAGGAAATCCCTATGACAATGCAATGATGGAGTCTTTTTATAAGACGCTAAAGAGGGAGCTTATTAATGATGCTCATTTTGAGACAAGAGCTGAGGCTACTCAAGAAATATTTAAATACATTGAGACCTATTACAATACAAAAAGGATGCATTCAGGTCTTGATTACAAGTCTCCAAAAGACTTTGAAAAATATAATTCTTAAATTCTCTTAACTCCGTGTCTAGTTTTTCGTTGACTTTCCAGGGTTGAGTTCTGTATTGTACAGGGCTCAGTCCTTTTAATGTTAGTTTAATTCGTTTATTGTTGTAGTAGTCAATATATTCCGTAATAGCGGATTTCAATGCTTCAAGTGAAGAATAACTTTTCTCAAAACCATAAAACATTTCTGTTTTTAATGTTCCAAAGAAAGATTCCATATGCCATTATCTAAGCTATTGCCTTTACTAGACAATGAGGGTTTCATACCATGGTCTTCAAGAAACTTATGATAAAACGCATGTTGGTACTGCCAACCTTGGTCGCTATGTAAAATGGTTCTCAGATATATTTTCTCTGGAAAAGCACTTTCAAGCATGGTTTTTAGTTGTTTTATTTTCTTCAGAATAAACAGTCACTAAACGTTGTATTCGCAACTTACCTTGTTCTAGTGCTGTGTCATTAATATCATAGATAGTAACATCAAAACCTTAGTAAGCTGTTTGAAATGCAATTTGATTTCCTAATACGTCGCTTCCTGCGCCAGTAACTTTTTTAATTGACAAAATTTGACCTCCTAAATATTCTAAAAACGGTTACGGATGCAGTGTAACTGAAATGTAAGTCAAATTAAATACAATATTAGTCATAAATAATATTTTTTTATATTTTTGACTTGATATTCCGAATAAAGAGTATATAATATACTACATAAGGATATAGTGTATCACATTTAGAGAATAGGAGGTGTTTGTTATCCAATTTTCCGCTAGACAAAAATCGATTGTTTCGATAGTAAAAGAAAAAGAACCGATAACTGGTGAAAAAATCGCGGAAGTATTGAAAGTCACTAGAGCTGCCATAAGATCAGACTTAGTTGTCCTAACAATGCTTGGTGTATTGGACGCCAAACCAAAGGTTGGCTATTTTTATGCAGGTCGTAAAGAGTCTAACTCAGAATATAACCTGTATAAAGATATGAAAGTGTCAGACATTATGGGAATACCCCATATGGCACATCAAAAAGATTCCGTATACGACGTTATTGTTCAAATTTTTATGGAAGATTCTGGTGGTGTCTTTATCTTGGATGAGTCAGATTACTTATGTGGTTTGGTTTCTCGGAAGGATCTATTAAAAGCTACAATTGGTAGTGGTGATTTAAGCAAGATTCCTATTGGCATGATTATGACCCGAGTACCAAATATTTCAACAGTTAGTGAAGACGAATATGTGCTCTCAGCAGCAGAAAAGTTGGTTGCCCGTGAGGTTGATAGTTTACCTGTTGTCGAACAATTAGAAAATGGCAAGATGAAGGTGATAGGTAAACTATCAAAAACGATTATTACCAAACTTTTCCTTGAGATAAAGGAAAAGTAGAATGGTGGAGGTATTATGGACGATCAATTAGAAATATATATTGTATCAGATTCGTTAGGAGAAACGGCACGTGTAATCGCAAATGCTTGCATACAACAATTTCCTATGCAGGGAGAATGGCAATTTAAACGTTTTTCATATATTAACACTGAGGCCCTGTTAGAGACTGTTTTAGATGAGGCTAAGGATAAAAATGTTTGTATCATGTACAGCTTAGTCGATGATCACTTAGCAACTTATGCTCAGAAAAGATGTGAAGAAGAAGACTTGGTCTACGTTGATTTATTAACTAATGTCATTAAGGCTATGTCAAGGGTATCTGGGATAGCGCCACTTGGGCAACCTGGTCTCTTACGTAAATTGGATAAAGAGTATTTTAAACGTGTTGAAGCAATTGAATTTACAGTTAAGTATGATGATGGGAAAGATCCAAGAGCAATTCTTGCTGCGGATTTAGTCTTATTAGGTATCTCGAGAACTTCAAAAACACCTTTAAGTATGTACCTTGCAGATAAACATCTCAAGGTCGTAAACATTCCTTTAATCCCAGAGATTCCGATACCAAAGGAACTTTATCAAATTAATTCCAGAAAAATTATTGGTTTAACCAATTCGATTGAGCGTTTAGGTCAAGTACGAAAAGAACGGCTAAGAGCCATGGGCTTATCGAGTTCAGCAAGCTATGCTAATATGGAACGCATTTTTGAAGAATTAACATATGCTGAAGATGTTATGAAAAAGCTGAATTGCCCAATTATCAATGTTTCGGAAAAAGCAATTGAAGAAACAGCAACAATCATACTTGAAATCTTAAAAAATAATGATTTATAAAAATGGAGGCACACATGGAAACTAAGTTTGTTTATCGTTTTGTTGAAGGTCATAAAGACATGCGCAGTCTTTTAGGTGGGAAAGGAGCTAATTTGGCAGAAATGACAAGCATTGGCTTGCCTGTTCCCCAAGGATTTACTATTACAACTGAGGCTTGTAATGATTATTATGATAATGGTAGTCAAATTCGAGATATCATTTTAGACCAAATTGATTCAGCTTTAGAAAAATTGGAAGTTGAACAAGGTAAAAAATTAGGAAGTGACCAAGATCCGTTATTAGTATCTGTTCGTTCGGGTGCGGTTTTTTCAATGCCTGGTATGATGGATACCATCCTAAACCTTGGCTTAAATGATACTAGTGTCCTTGGACTAATTTCAGCAACGAAAAATGAACGCTTTGCATATGATAGCTATCGTCGTTTCATCCAAATGTTTGCAGATGTAGCTATTGGAATTCCAAAATACAAATTTGAATCTGTCCTTGATAAAGTAAAAGCTGAAAAAGGCTATCAAGATGATACAGATTTATCAAGTCAAGATTTACAAAAAATTGTAAGCGTGTACAAAGATATTTACCAATCAGAAACTGGTAATGCTTTCCCACAAGAACCAAAAGAACAATTGATGCTTGCGATTGAAGCAGTTTTTAAATCTTGGAATAATCCAAGAGCCCAAGTTTATCGTCGCTTAAATGATATCTCACATACACTTGGTACAGCAGTTAATATCCAATCAATGGTTTATGGAAATATGGGTGATAACAGCGGAACAGGGGTTGCTTTCACTCGTAATCCATCAACAGGTGAAAAACACCTCTTTGGCGAATATTTGATTAATGCACAAGGGGAAGATGTGGTTGCTGGTATTCGTACTCCTCAAAGCATTGATCGACTAAAAAAAGATATACCTGAGATTTATGACCAATTTGTTGAAATTACTAACATTCTTGAAAAGCATTACAAAGATATGCAAGATGTTGAGTTTACCATTGAAAAAGGACGTTTATTCATGCTCCAAACTCGCAATGGTAAACGTACAGCTAAGGCAGCTATTAAGATCGCAGTCGATCAAGTTAATGAAGGTTTAATCTCTAAAGAAGAAGCTCTTCTCCGCATTGAACCTCGTCAATTGGAACAATTGTTACACCCTTCATTTGATCAAAAAGATTTGGAAAAAGCAGAACTTCTTGCAAAAGGACTTCCTGCTTCACCAGGTGCAGCTTGTGGTCAAATTTACTTCCATGCAGAAGATGCTGTCCGTGAAGAAAATGCAGGTAAAACCGTTCTTTTAGTAAGACAAGAAACTTCTCCTGAGGATATCGAAGGTATGATTAGTGCCAAAGGAATCATTACTGCGCGTGGTGGAATGACTTCTCATGCTGCAGTTGTTGCTCGTGGTATGGGTAAGCCTTGTGTAGCTGGAAGTAGCTTGTTAATGGTTGATGAAGAAGAAAAAGTATTAACTTGTGGATCATTAGTCATCAAAGAAGGTGAATTTTTATCTATTGATGGTGGAACAGGATCAGTATATCTTAATCAAGTACCAATGGCATCGACAGCACTTGATCAAGACTATCTTACTTTCATGGAATGGGTCAATGAAGAACGTGACATGATGGTTAGATGCAATGCTGATACACCTCGGGATGCCAAAAAAGCTTTGGAATTTGGTGCAGAAGGTATAGGTTTATGCCGTACAGAACATATGTTCTTTGATGAAGAACGTATCCCTCTTGTCCGTGAGATGATTGTTGCTGACAATGTGGATGATCGTGTTAAAGCACTTGATAAACTTCTTCCTCACCAAAGAGATGACTTCTATCAACTCTTCATGGTTCTTAATGGCAAATCTTGTACTATCCGTCTTTTAGACCCGCCACTTCATGAATTCTTGCCACATGATCAGGCTTCTATTGAAAGTCTTGCTAGCCAGTTAAGGATGTCAGTTAAAGATCTCCAAAAACGCATCAAGGAACTTGAAGAATTTAACCCGATGTTAGGTCACCGTGGTTGCCGCTTAGCAATTACATATCCAGAGATGTGTATCATGCAAGCGCGAGCAATTGCCCAAGGAGCTATTAAAGCGCATAAAGCAGGCGTGAAAGTTAGTCCTGAAATTATGGTCCCACTTGTAAGTATCGTCGAAGAATTTAAAATTTTAAAAAAATTAATTGAAGATACAGTGGAAGAAGAGTTAGCTGAAGCTAATATTCAAATGAATTACACAATTGGTACAATGATTGAAATTCCAAGAGCCTGTGTAACTGCTGATGAAATTGCAGAAGTTGCTGATTTCTTCAGTTTTGGTACCAATGATCTTACTCAAATGGGCTTCGGTTTCTCTCGTGATGATGCCGGCAAGTTCTTAGGTGAGTATGTTGACAAGAACATCTTCGAAAAAGATCCATTTGAAGTTCTTGATCAAAAAGGGATTGGTCGTTTATTAAGCATGGCCGTAAAACTTGGTCGTGGAGTGAAACCTGATCTTAAACTTGGAATCTGTGGAGAACATGGTGGCGAACCCAACACAGTAGAATTTTGTTACCGCCAAGGTCTCAACTATGTGTCATGTTCACCTTTCCGTGTGCCTATTGCAAAATTAGCGGCTGCACAAGCCAAAATTAAAGGCCAAGGCTCAAGCCTTCATGTAGATAAATAAAGTCAACCCTTAATTGATTACTAATGTAATCAATTAAGGGTTTTTAGATGTGCAAAGCCTAAAAGAATCAGTTAGTTGGCTGAAAAAATGAGTTGAAATGTGTTATAATAACTTAGACTATGTCAATTTGAAACCTAAGGAGTAAACATGAAAATTTCTGAAGAAGAAGTTCGCCATGTAGCGACACTATCAAAATTATCATTTACTGACCAAGAAACAAGTGAATTTGCCACAACCTTGACAAAAATTGTTGAAATGGTTGAAATGTTAAATGAAGTTGATACAGAAGGTGTTGCCGTTACATCAACAATGGCAGACCGTAAAAATGTTATGCGTCAAGATGTTGCTGAAAAAGGAACTGACCTTGATTTGTTATTTAAAAATGTACCAGAAAAAGAAAATAATTTTATCAAAGTACCAGCAATCTTAGAAGATGGAGGAGATGCATAATGTCATATAATCACTTTACTGTTGACCAATTACATGAACTCCTCGTCACCAAAGAAATTACTGTTCGTCAATTAATTGAAGCTACTATTGCTGATATTAAAGAACGTGAGGAAGTAATTGGTTCTTTTATCACAATTGCTGAAGATCAAGCACTTGCTGCTGCTGATGCCATTGATGAAAAAGGGATTGATCCTGAAAATGTGATGGCAGGGATTCCTTTGGTTGTTAAAGACAACATCTCGACAAAAGATATCTTAACAACAGCTGGGTCAAAAATGCTTTATAATTATGAACCAATTTTTGATGCTACAGTTATTACTAATGCCAAAGCTAAAGATATGATAATCATTGGGAAAGCAAACATGGATGAATTTGCTATGGGAGGCTCAACCGAAACATCATATTTTAAGAAAACAAAAAATACTTGGGACCACACTAAAGTACCTGGTGGTTCATCAGGTGGTTCAGCCACTTCAGTTGCTTCCGGTCAAGCTCCTTTATCTTTAGGATCTGATACGGGTGGTTCAATCCGTCAACCTGCAGCCTTCAATGGGGTAGTTGGGATGAAACCAACCTACGGAACCATTTCACGCTTTGGCTTAATTGCTTTTGGTAGCTCATTAGACCAAATTGGCCCATTTTCGAAAACAGTTAAAGAAAATGCCCAATTAATGAATGTCTTAGCTAGTCCAGATGAAAAAGATTCAACTTCAGCACCAGTCAGAATTGCTGATTTTACTTCTAAAATTGGACAAGACATTAAAGGAATGAAGATTGCCCTTCCTAAAGAATATCTGGGTGAAGGTATTGACCCTGAAATCAAAGACAACGTTTTAGCAGCTGCTAAACAATTTGAAGAACTTGGTGCAACGGTTGAAGAAGTTAGTCTACCACATAGCAAATACGGCGTAGCTGTTTACTATATTATTGCCTCATCTGAAGCATCATCAAATCTTCAACGTTTCGATGGTATTCGTTATGGCTACCGTGCCGAAGATGCAAAAAGTCTAGATGACATCTATGTTAAAACACGTAGTCAAGGCTTTGGTGATGAAGTTAAGCGACGGATTATGCTTGGAACCTTTAGTTTGTCTTCAGGTTATTATGATGCCTATTTTAAAAAAGCAGGACGTGTCCGTACTTTGATTATTCAAGACTTTGAAAAAGTATTTGCTAACTATGATTTAATCATTGGCCCAGCTACACCAAGTCCAGCCTTTGGACTTGATACACTTAACCATGACCCAGTTTCAATGTATCTTGCTGACCTTTTAACTATTCCAGTTAACTTAGCCGGTATCCCAGGCATTTCAATCCCTTCAGGATTCGTTGATGGCTTACCAGTCGGTATTCAATTGATTGGACCTAAGTACAGCGAAGAAACTGTTTACCAAGCTGCGGCAGCATTTGAAGCTGCGACAGATTATCATACCAAACGACCAAGTATTTTCGGAGGTGACAAGTAATGAATTTTGAAACAATCATTGGTCTTGAAGTCCATGTTGAACTAAACACAAATTCAAAAATTTTCTCACCTTCATCTGCCCACTTTGGGAACGAAGCTAACGCAAACACCAATGTTATTGACTGGTCATTCCCAGGGGTTCTCCCAGTCATTAACAAGGGTGTCATTGAGGCGGGTATCAAAGCTGCGCTGGCACTAAATATGGATATCCACCAAGAAATGCATTTTGACCGCAAGAATTATTTCTACCCTGATAATCCCAAAGCCTACCAAATTTCTCAATTTGATGAGCCAATTGGTTACAATGGTTGGATCGAAGTGCAGTTGGAAGATGGCTCTAAGAAGAAAATTCGTATCGAACGTGCCCACTTAGAGGAAGATGCTGGTAAAAACACGCACGGAACTGATGGCTATAGTTATGTTGACTTAAACCGTCAGGGTGTCCCATTAATCGAAATCGTTTCTGAAGCTGATATGAGATCGCCTGAGGAAGCCTATGCCTACTTAACAGCTCTTAAAGAAATCATTCAGTATACTGGAATTTCGGATGTTAAGATGGAAGAAGGTTCAATGCGCGTGGATGCCAATATTTCTCTACGTCCTTATGGACAAGAAAAATTTGGTACCAAAACCGAATTGAAAAACCTAAACTCATTCTCAAATGTTCGAAAAGGTTTAGAACATGAAGTTGAGCGTCAGGCTAAGATTCTTCGTTCTGGTGGGATTATCCGTCAAGAGACACGTCGTTATGATGAAGCCAATAAGGGAACTATCTTAATGCGTGTCAAAGAAGGTGCAGCAGATTACCGCTACTTCCCAGAGCCTGACCTACCATTGTATGAAATTGACCAAGCTTGGATTGAGGAAATGCGTGGTCAATTACCACAATTCCCTGCTGAGCGTCGTGACAAATATGTCAGCCAACTTGGTTTATCAGATTATGATGCTAGTCAGTTAACAGCTACTAAAGATTTGTCAGATTTCTTTGAAGCAGCTGTTATTATTGGTGGTGATGCCAAGCAAGTTTCTAACTGGTTACAAGGTGAAGTGGCTCAATTCTTGAATGCTGAAGGTAAGACAATTAGCCAAATTGAATTAACACCAGAAAACTTAGTTGAAATGATTGCCATTATTGCTGATGGTACGATTTCATCGAAGATTGCTAAGAAAGTTTTTGTTCACTTAGCAAAAAATGGTGGTTCAGCTAGAGAATATGTTGAAAAAGCTGGTTTAGTACAAATTTCTGCCCCAGAAGTCTTGATTCCAATAATTCATCAAGTTTTTGCTGACAATGAAGCAGCAGTGGCTGACTTTAAATCAGGTAAACGTAATGCGGATAAAGCCTTTACTGGTTTCTTGATGAAAGCAACTAAAGGACAGGCTAACCCACAAGTAGCTCAACAGTTATTAGCTCAAGAATTACAAAAATTATTAGATTAATCAAAACGAGTATGAAACTCTCTAAGTAAGAGGACAAAGTCATTTGTCTTCTTTTTTTGTATTTTGTGATTGCGCTCCAGATAATGTTCGTTTATTACTGTATTTTAAATAATATATCTTGAAAAATATTGATTAAGTATTATAATAAAGGAACAATAACAAAAAGCTTCGGAGGAAGATATGGAAAAGATTTACACAGGAAAAACTAAAGATGTTTTTGAAATTGATGATAAAACCGTTCTTTTACATTTTAAAGATGATGTGACAGGTAAAGATGGTGTTTTTGATCCAGGTGAAAATCAAGTTGGTTTACAAATTGAAGGAGCAGGACGTTCTGCTATCTCAATGACACAATTCTTTTATCAAAAATTAAATGAGCTAGGACTAAACACACATTTCGTTTCAGCTGATTTAGCAAAAAATGAAGCTGTTGTTCGCAAAGCAAAGGTATTTGGAAAAGGTTTAGAAGTTATTGTACGTTATCGTGCTGTGGGCTCTTTCATCCGTCGTTACGGTGATTACATTGAATCAGGAACAGTAATTCCTCCATATGTCGAAGTTACATTGAAGGATGATAAACGTAATGATCCATTAATTACAGCTGATGCTTTAGATACTTTAAATATCTTATCGTTAGCTCAATATGATGAATTGAAACAATTGGCCTTGCAAATTGGTGAAGTTGTCAAAGCTGAATTAGCTAAAAAAGACTTGGAACTTTATGATATCAAATTTGAATTTGGTGAAATTGATGGTAAAGTAGCTCTCATTGATGAAATTTCAGGTGGCAATATGCGCGCCTATAAAGATGGTGAGTGTATTCTTCCATTAGATCTAGAAAAATTGCTTTTAGGTTAGTCAAAAAGAGAGTCCTTGATGGACTCTTTTTATATGTAAAAATAAGCTGAACTGACTAACCATTTCTGTGATACAATAGTTATGAAAATAGATAAAGAATGGTGGTTATGGTGATAAATAAAGGTTCTTTAATGGTCTTGTTTGCAGGAATTGCTTGGGGTCTATCAGGCGTATCAGGACAATATCTGATGTCACATGGAGTAGAGGTGAATTTACTAACATCTCTTCGTCTGATGATTTCAGGGACGGTGCTCTGTGTAATGGCCTTTATGACACAGAAAGAAAAAATGCTACGTGTGCTTGCTAGTCCAAATATCCTGCTTAACATTTTCATGTTTAGTATCCTTGGATTATTGATGAATCAGTATACCTATATGAATGCAATTAAGCATACCAATGCCGGAACAGCAACTGTTCTTCAATATTTGTCACCGGTTTTAATTATGTCAGTTGTTGCGATCAATGAAAAACGTATGCCAAGTGTAGCAGAAGGTCTTTCAATTATTTTTGCTATTCTGGGGACGGCCGTGATTGCCACTCATGGTCAGCTAGGCAGCTTAGCCATTACCCCGGAGGGATTAGTTTGGGGACTTATTTCAGCTATCACCGCCACTCTCTATGTTTTGATGCCGGCGCGCTTGATTGAAAAATGGGGAAGTCTGGTCGTGATTGGCCTAGCCATGATTTTTTCGGGGTCGCTTTTCACCGTCATCGTTCGGCCTTGGCGCTATCATATGTATCTGACAACTGGCAACAGCATTGCCCTCTTTGGCCTGATTGCAATTGGCACCATCTTTGCTTATACCTTTTTCTTGAAGGGAGCAAGTCTAGTAGGTCCCGTTAAAGGAACGCTTCTTGCCGCAGTTGAACCTGTTGCATCCGTGCTATTTGCAGTGGTTCTTCTTTCCGAGTTTTTCTATCCTATGGATTTGATTGGCATGTTTTTTATTATGATGGCTGTGCTTTTGATTTCATTACGGGATTTCATTTTGTTAAGACGGCAAAAACGGCTGCAAGACTTAAGCTGAGCCTTGCACTTTACTCAGTTTGAAACTATGTTATAATTAGGAAAAATAAAAGGAGTTTACTATGATTGGATCATTAATCGTTGGGGCTATCATCGGAATGATTGCAGGGAAAATTACAGATAAAGGTGGACAAATGGGATGCTTGGCTAATATCCTTGCTGGTTTAGCTGGTTCATATGTGGGTCAAAGATTACTTGGTAATTGGGGACCACATTTAGCTGGCATGGCAATCTTACCATCAATTGTTGGTGCCTGTATCGTTGTCGCACTCATCTCTGCCCTTTTAGGGAAAAAATAAAAACCGTTAATCAGTTTAACGGTTTTTTGCTTGATCCATTAGTTATGCCATAATTAATGTCAAGAATGTCATAAAAGAAAGAAAAATATAGAATGAAAAGACAAGCAGTCGTAGCACGCATGGTCAAATCAATCGGCAAAAGCCACCCCTTCAGGAGGGTGGAGGAGTAGGGGTTGGACTAAATCAAATAAAAATTCCAATCAAAATTGCTAAGCTGATGATAATAATCAATGAAATTGCAGTTTCGATGACAGCATTATTATTCCTTAAAAATGTAGTTTTTTCAGCAGTGAAACCCCACTTATATTGCTTTGGAATTGGAATGGCTAGGAGTAATATTACTATTAATATGCCATAACTAAAATAACTTGAAAATCCTTTGCTTAATAGGACATTTCCTAATAAAAAAAGTATGATTTGGACTATTTTGATTAGCCGAATACTTTTTATATCATTTATCTTTTTCATCTTTAGTCTTCCTTCTATCAATATCCTCTTGCGGGTACTTCCCCATAACAGTCCAAGACCAAGCAAAGACGCCAGTTAGAATAATAATCATGATAGCTGCCAAAGTAGAACCTCGCATTGTTTTGTTAAAGTGACTGATACTCTGATCATTCGTAATATTCAAGAGAATTAGTCAAAATGGGAAAAGATTTTACTTTTAATAAATAAGTATATAAAAAAAGACATTCGGATGAATGTCTTTTGTCTTGAATGTTAACTTGATGTAGGCCCTTTACATCGCCCCTAGCGGACCTGAGTTTTGAAGTGACGTAATAATGACTTGATTAAGCTTAAGATTGTATTCTGACATGATAAGTTCTCTTAATTCCTTATCATTGAGATGTGATAATACAGTATATACATTATTTCCCCTAGAATGAGAAATAATCTTGATGTTCTCCATGATAGTAAAATTATCTTTTAACTCAATAACTTGGTCTGTATTTTTAATATTTATAGAATAGTTGTATCCACGCATTTTAGTTGCTGGAATTTGTCCAATGATTGCCATGGTAGTACCACCTTTTTCTTAATATAAGAGGAATTATAGCACTTTTGTAACCGTTGTCAACTAAATAAATTCTTTTATAAATATATTTTCTATTAAAAAAAACACACCTAGAATCCTTATTAAATAAAGGATTCTAATGGTGTTGTTTTTTTAAGCAACATAAAATTGTCTTATCTTTTATTGGTTGCTATAATCATTATAGAGGAAGAGTGTGGTGATTTGGTGTCAATTGAGTGACAATTTTCATCTTTAATGTTGTAGTTGTCATCTGCTTGAAATGAATTAACGTATAAGAAGGAATTGGCTAGAATTGTACGGCTTTTTGTGGTAAAATTTAACAAATATTAGGAGGTGCTTCATATGAAAGCTATAATCACAGTTGTTGGTAAAGACAGTAAAGGAATTGTTGCAGGTGTTTCTGGTAAGATTGCTGAACTTGGTTTAAATATTGATGATATTTCGCAAACTGTCCTAGATGACTATTTTACAATGATGGCCTTGGTTTCAAGTCCAGATAAGCAAGACTTCACGGTCTTACGTCAAGTTTTTAAAGATTATGGTGATAGTTTACAAGTGAAGATTAACATCCAAAGTACAGCTATTTTTGACGCTATGCATAATTTATAAGGAGCCCTAAATGGATATCAAACAAGTTCGAGAAACTATCGACATGATTGAAGAGCAGCATTTTGATATTAGGACAATTACAATGGGGATTTCACTCCTTGATTGTATTGATCCTGATATTGACCGTGCAGCTGAAAAAATTTACAATAAAGTAGTGACTAAGGCAGCTAATTTAGTTGCTGTCGGGGATGCAATTGCTGCGGAATTAGGTATTCCAATTGTCAACAAACGCGTTTCTGTTACACCTATTGCCTTAATTGGAGCAGCAACTAATGCGACGGACTATTTGCCGCTTGCCAAGGCTTTAGATAAAGCCGCGCATGAAATTGGTGTTGACTTTATCGGTGGTTTCTCAGCTCTAGTTCAAAAGGGCTACCAAAAGGGTGATGAGATTTTAATTAATTCTATTCCTAAAGCACTCGCTGAGACCCAAAAAGTCTGTTCCTCAGTAAACATTGGTTCCACTAAATCTGGAATTAATATGACAGCGGTAGCTGATATGGGCCGTATCATTAAAGAAACTGCTCAACTTTCTGACTTAGGTGCAGCCAAACTGGTCGTCTTTGCTAATGCTGTTGAGGATAATCCTTTTATGGCGGGTGCTTTTCATGGTGTTGGTGAAGCAGATGTCGTGATTAATGTCGGTGTTTCGGGTCCTGGTGTGGTCAAGCGTGCCTTGGAAAAAGTGCGTGGTGAAAGCTTCGATGTGTTGGCAGAATCAGTTAAGAAGACAGCTTTCAAAATTACTCGGATTGGTCAATTGGTTGGTCAAATGGCCAGTGAGCGTCTAGGCGTTAAGTTTGGGATTGTTGATTTGTCTCTTGCTCCAACACCAGCTGTTGGTGACTCTGTGGCGCGCGTGCTCGAAGAGATGGGTCTTGAAATGGTTGGGACTCATGGGACGACTGCTGCGCTTGCCTTACTAAATGATGCCGTAAAAAAAGGTGGTGTAATGGCCTGCAACCAGGTCGGAGGTCTGTCAGGTGCCTTCATACCAGTCTCTGAGGATGAGGGGATGATTGCAGCTGTACAGAATGGATCTCTGAACCTGGAGAAATTAGAAGCCATGACGGCGATTTGTTCAGTAGGTTTAGATATGATTGCTATTCCTGAGGATACACCTTATCAAACGATTGCTGCCATGATTGCTGACGAAGCAGCCATTGGTGTTATTAATCAAAAAACAACAGCTGTTCGGATTATTCCTAAGGGTAAAGTTGGAGAAATGATTGAGTTTGGAGGTCTATTAGGAACAGCTCCTGTAATGTCCGTTAACGAGAACTCATCAGCAGACTTTATTGCCCGTGGCGGACAAATCCCGGCACCAATCCATAGTTTTAAAAATTAAATCGAAGACACTTGCTTTTGCAGGTGTTTTTTTTGATGATGCTTAAAAATTCAGTTAGCCTAATCAAATAACTTTGATTAATTGTCTGAAAGCCCTATTTAATGCTATAATATTAAAGAGAATCTGGAGGTTACTATGACAAAAACAAGATTATATATTGCTCGCCACGGGAAAACAATGTTTAATACAATTGGTCGTGCCCAAGGTTGGAGCGACACACCATTAACAAAAAAAGGTGAAGAAGGTATTAGAGAACTAGGATTGGGCTTAAAAGATGCGGCTATTCCTTTTCAAGCGGCTTTTTCAAGTGACTCTGGCAGAACTATGCAGACGATGGAGATTGTTTTACGTGAGTCAGAAAATGAGTTTCTACCTTATACTAGAGACAAACGTATCCGTGAGTGGTGCTTTGGTAGTTTAGATGGTGCCTATGACTCAGAATTGTTCCTTGGTGTTCTACCACGGACAAAAGCCTTTGAAGGCAAGGAAAATATGTCAGAAGTTCCTTATTCAGAATTAGCTCAAAGTATTGTCGAAGTGGATACAGCAAATTGGGCTGAACCATGGGAAGTATTGAGTAAACGGATTTATGAAGGTTTTGAAGCAATTGCTTTAGCCATTCAAAATGGTGGTGGTGGGAATGCCATTGTTGTTAGTCACGGAATGACCATTGGGACCTTCATGTGGTTGATTGATCCAAACCGACAAAAACAATTCATTGATAATGGTAGTATCACAGTAGTCGATTTTGAGGACGGCAAATTTACCATTAATACAGTCGGAGATATGTCCTACCGTCTGCGTGGTCGTCAAATGATAGAAGAATTAAATGAAAAATAAAAACTTAGTCCTATTAGCAGGAAAAATCCTTGTTGTTTTCTTGTTCTTAAGTGGTCTGTACCTCTTTATTAGAGAAGATAATCCTAATCAGACCATACGTCAGAACAAAGTTAATTTAACCAAAGATAAAAAGCATACAACAAGTAACAAGAAAATTACTGGGCTACCTAAGGTGTCGCCGAAAGACTGGGAACTAGTCCTAGTTAATAGGGACCATCCGACAGAGGAAATGAATCCGACAGTTGCTGATTTTAATGGCATTCAGTTAGACTCACGAATTGTTGAGGATGCGGCCGGATTTCTAGCAGCTGCGCAAGCCATTGACCCCGAAGAACATGTCATTTCAGGATACCGAAGTGTCGATACCCAAGCGCAACTTTATCAGTCTTACATCGATCAAGAGAAGGCGAATAACCCATACTTAACCGATGCTGAGGCTGAAAAGTTAGTACAAACCTATTCCCAACCAGCTGGGGCCAGTGAACATATGACTGGTTTAGCCATGGATATGGGGACTTCCAATTATCTGAATCAAAGTCATGCTGAGACAGTTAAACAAATTGTTGCTCTTGCTGCTGACTATGGCTTTGTTCTGCGTTTTCCTGAAGGGAAAGAGAACATCACAGGCGTTGGTTATGAGGATTGGCATTACCGTTATGTGGGAAAAGCATCTGCTAAGTACATGGCTAGGCATAAGCTGACGCTAGAAGAATACATTACCTTATTGAAGGAGAATCAATGAGATCACGTTTAAAATTAAATTCATTTTTAATCTTGCTCTTTTTCTTTATCTTTGCCATGATCATGCCTTTAATCATGAATGCTAAGACACCTAATTCCAGTCAATTAATCAAGGTGCCTTATTCAGAGAAGGTTTTTATTGATGATGTTGCTAAGGAAGTTAAACCCTATGCCAAAGCCTATGGAGTTCGTCCTTCAATTATCATTGGTCAAATTTTAATTGATAGCCAAGGTGGCCAAAGTATCTTATCAGCAAAATATCATAATCTCTTTTCAATGTTGGCAAAACCTGGTGATAATTACGTTATTTTAGAGACGACAAAACCTGTGTTAAATAATCCGACAACCACAAAATTAAAATTTGCAACTTATCCAAGTTGGAAAGAATCTATTGCGGATTACTTTGCGAGTTTAAGTCAGGGACAGGTTTGGGACCAGCAACTATATCGTGAATTAGCTACTTTTGAAGGTTATAAATTGCCTGCTCAGTCTTTGGAAAAATACATCTATTCTTATGATAACAATTATGCTGCAAAACTGATTAAAGTTATTGAAGAAAAAGATTTAACAAAATATGATTAAGGGGATTAGCACTCTAAAAAAAGAGTGCTAATCTTTTGTGTTTTTCTCTTGACAAGGTTCATTTTAAGAGTATAATAGAAATATAAGTTGGCAGTCTAGCTAGTAGAGTGCTAATGTAAAAAGGGGGATTGTTAATGATAACAGAACGTCAAAATGAAATTCTTAATCTAATTGTTGACCTCTTTACTCAAACACATGAACCTGTTGGGTCAAAAGCGCTCCAAGCCAGTATCGAATCAAGCAGTGCAACTATTAGGAACGAGATGGCTAAACTAGAAAAAATGGGATTACTTGAAAAAGCTCATACTTCTAGCGGACGCATGCCGAGTCCAGCTGGCTTTAAATTTTTTGTAGAGCATTCTTTGAGTCTTGATAGCATTGACGAACATGATGTTTATCAGATGGTTAAAGCTTTTGATTTCGAAGCTTTCAATTTAGAGGATATCTTAAAAAAAGCCAGTCAGGTTCTAGCAGAAATTACGGGTTACAGCGTAGCCATTCTTGATGTGGAACCGGCACGACAAAAATTGACGGGGTTTGACATCGTTCAATTGTCGACGCATGATGCTTTAGCTGTTTTAAACTTAGATGACTCCAAAGCACTAACTGTTCAGTTTGCAATTCCGAAAAATTTCTTGGCGCGTGATTTGCTCAAGTTAAAAGAAATTGTTGACGAACGGCTGACGGGTCGGGATTTGTTAGATGTGCATTATAAGCTAAGGACTGAAATCCCTCAAGTTCTACAGAAATATTTCATAATTACGGATAATGTTTCCGACTTATTTGATTATATTTTCAGTAGTCTTTTTCAGGAAACGATTTTTGTTTCTGGGAAGGTAAATGCTCTTGGATATGCGGGAATTGAAACCTATCAATTCTTAGATAGTGAACAAGCTCTAGCAATTTCAATCAGGCAGGGGATGGCAGAGAATGAAATGGCTACTGTTCAGGTAGCTGATAGTAGTGAACCTGCTTTAGCCGATTTAAGTTTACTTACTTACAAATTCTTAATTCCTTATAGAGGGTTTGGTTTACTCAGCTTGATTGGTCCAATTGACATGAATTATCGTCGGAATGTCAGCTTAATTAATGTTGTTGGACGGATATTAGCTATGAAATTGCGAGACTACTACCGTTATCTTAATAGTAACCACTATGAAGTTAATGAATTTTAATAGATACAGATATGAAAAGAGGTGCTTGAATTGTCAAAACATACAAATGATGACATCAAAAACGAAGAACTGAACGAAGAACTGAATGAGGATTTAAATCAAACAACTGAAGAAGTTGTTGACACTGATCAAACAGTTGAGGAAGTTCCTGAAGAGGAAAAAGCTCCTGAAAAAAGTGAGCTTGACTTAGCTAAGGAACGTGCTGAGGAATTTGAAAATAAATACCTTCGAGCTCATGCCGAAATGCAAAATATCCAACGTCGAGCTACTGAAGAACGCCAAACGATTCAACGTTATCGTTCGCAAGACCTTGCTAAAAAAATCTTGCCAAGTCTAGATAACTTAGAACGTGCACTGGCTGTTGAAGGCTTGACAGAAGATGTTAAAAAAGGTATAGAAATGGTTCAAGAAAGTCTACTTAATGCCCTTAAAGAAGAAGGCATTGAAGAAGTCCCTGTTGAAACATTTGACCACAACTTGCATATGGCTATTCAAACTATGCCATCCGATGATGACCATCCAGCTGATTCTATTGCTCAAGTTTTTCAAAAGGGTTATAAACTCCACGAACGCTTGTTAAGACCAGCAATGGTAGTAGTTTACAACTAGGATGCAAAGGGCGTTAGAAATCTGGAAGAAAATAGGAAATCTATAGAAAATCCTGATTTCCTATATGATTTATCCAATCTCACTAAGATTTCAGCCTGTGCTCAGCTAATTAATATAAAATCGAAATTATTATTTCGACCGCCAAGTCGTTAAACTAGACAAGTATTAGAAAAAAGTAAAGAGGTATAAATTATGTCTAAAATTATTGGTATTGACTTAGGTACAACTAACTCAGCTGTAGCAGTACTTGAAGGTACTGAATCAAAAATTATTGCAAACCCAGAAGGAAATCGTACAACACCCTCAGTAGTATCATTTAAAAATGGTGAAATCATCGTTGGTGATGCTGCAAAACGTCAAGCAGTGACAAATCCAGAAACAGTAATTTCTATTAAATCTAAAATGGGTACTTCTGAAAAAGTTTCTGCAAATGGTAAAGAATACACTCCACAAGAAATTTCAGCAATGATTCTTCAATACCTTAAAGGTTATGCTGAAGACTATCTTGGTGAAAAAGTAGAAAAAGCCGTTATCACTGTACCTGCTTACTTTAACGACGCACAACGTCAAGCTACCAAAGATGCTGGTAAAATTGCTGGTTTAGAAGTTGAACGTATTGTTAACGAACCTACAGCAGCAGCTTTAGCATATGGTATGGATAAAACTGATAAAGAAGAAAAAATCTTAGTATTTGACCTTGGTGGTGGTACTTTTGACGTATCAATTCTTGAATTAGGTGATGGTGTCTTTGATGTACTAGCTACTGCAGGTGATAACAAACTTGGTGGGGATGACTTTGACCAAAAAATTATTGATTTCTTAGTTGAAGAATTCAAAAAAGAAAACGGTATTGACCTTTCACAAGATAAAATGGCATTACAACGTTTGAAAGATGCTGCTGAAAAAGCTAAAAAAGATCTTTCAGGTGTTACTCAAACACAAATTAGCTTGCCATTTATTACTGCTGGTAGCGCTGGCCCGCTTCACTTAGAAATGAGTATGTCTCGTGCGAAATTCGATGATCTTACACGTGACTTAGTAGAACGTACTAAAACACCAGTTCGTCGTGCATTATCAGATGCTGGTCTTTCATTATCGGAAATTGATGAAGTTATCTTAGTTGGTGGTTCAACCCGTATCCCAGCTGTTGTTGATGCTGTTAAATCTGAAACTGGTAAAGAACCAAATAAATCAGTTAACCCTGATGAAGTTGTAGCGATGGGTGCTGCAATTCAAGGTGGTGTTATCACTGGTGATGTTAAAGATGTCGTACTCTTAGATGTAACTCCATTATCACTTGGTATTGAAACAATGGGTGGTGTATTTACTAAACTAATTGATCGTAACACAACCATTCCAACTTCTAAATCACAAGTCTTCTCAACAGCAGCAGATAACCAACCAGCTGTTGATATCCATGTACTTCAAGGTGAACGCCCAATGGCAGCAGATAACAAAACACTTGGTCGATTCCAATTGACTGATATTCCAGCTGCACCACGCGGAATCCCTCAAATTGAAGTAACTTTTGATATTGACAAAAATGGTATTGTTTCTGTTAAAGCAAAAGACCTAGGTACTCAAAAAGAACAACATATCGTTATTAAATCAAATGATGGTTTGAGTGAAGATGAAATCGATCGTATGATGAAAGATGCTGAAGCTAATGCTGAAGCAGATGCGAAACGCAAAGAAGAAGTTGACCTTAAAAACGAAGTTGACCAAGCTATTTTCGCAACTGAAAAAACAATTAAAGAAACCGAAGGCAAAGGATTCGACACAGAACGCGATGCTGCTCAATCAGCTCTTGATGAATTAAAAGCTGCTCAAGAATCAGGTAACCTTGAAGAAATGAAAGCTAAACTTGAAGCATTAAATGAAAAAGCTCAAGCATTAGCAGTTAAGATGTATGAACAAGCTGCAGCAGCCCAACAAGCAGCTCAAGGTGCTGAAGGCGCTGAAGGCGCTCAATCTACAGACCAAGCTTCAAATGGTGATGATGTTGTAGATGGTGAATTCACGGAAAAATAAAACAGTCCTGTGGACTGTTTTATCCCGCGAGCCTAGAAATAGGAAGCGAGGGGCAAAAACTAGTTCAATTCAACGAACGATAGTAGTATTCCAAAAAGGCGGGGCGCCTCGCCCCGTCTGTTTTGGCTACTATAGGTCAACTAAAAAGAAATCTTTCTATCATTATTGGATTTCTTGGCAACCATAATAAAAGGCTATCAAATGATTTGTGTGAAATTTGAAGTAGTCTATAACATAGAGAGGAAATTAACCTGCCTTAAGGACTTAGTCATCGAAGGGAGGAAACTAAATATATGAATAATACTGAATTTTATGAACGTCTTGGGGTATCAAAAGATGCTTCCTCGGATGAAATAAAAAAAGCTTATCGAAAAATGTCTAAAAAATATCATCCAGACATTAACAAAGAAGCCGGAGCTGAACAAAAATACAAAGATGTTCAAGAAGCTTATGAAACATTAAGTGATTCGCAAAAACGAGCTGCCTATGATCAATATGGTGCAGCTGGTGCGCAAGGCGGCTTTGGAGGACAAGGCGGTTTTGGTGGCGGTTTTGATGGGGCTGGCTTTGGTGGCTTTGAAGATATCTTTTCAAGTTTCTTCGGCGGCGGCGGTGGCATGCGTAATCCTAATGCGCCTCGTCAAGGTGATGACCTTCAATACCGTGTCAATCTAAGTTTCGAGGAAGCTGTTTTTGGTGCCGAAAAAGAGGTTACTTATAACCGTGAGTCAAGTTGTTCAACATGTAATGGTTCTGGAGCTAAACCAGGTACAAGTCCTGTAACCTGTGGACGCTGTCATGGTGCAGGTGTTATCAATGTGGACACACAGACACCACTTGGTATGATGCGTCGCCAAGTTACATGTGATGTCTGCCACGGAACAGGTAAAGAAATCAAAGAACCATGTCAAACTTGTCACGGAACAGGTCATGAAAAAGAAGTACATAAAGTTTCTGTCAAAATTCCTGCAGGAGTTGAAACTGGTCAACAAATCCGCCTTCAAGGACAAGGTGAAGCTGGAACAAATGGTGGGCCTTATGGCGATCTTTTTGTTATTTTAAATGTATTGCCAAGCAAACAGTTTGAACGAAATGGCTCTACAATCTATTACACAATGAACATCAGCTTTGTTCAGGCCGCTCTGGGAGCAAATGTTGATATCCCGACAGTGCACGGAGAGGTAGAAATGTCTATCCCAGCAGGAACACAAACAGGTAAAGTCTTTAGACTCAAAGGCAAGGGGGCTCCAAAACTTCGCGGAGCTGGCCAAGGTGATCAACATGTAACCATTAATGTTGTGACACCGACAAAATTAAATGATCAACAAAAAGAAGCATTGGAAGCCTTCGCCGCAGCAAGTGGTGAAAGTATTTCACGCCCTAAGAAAAAGGGTTTCTTTGATAAAATGAAAGATGTCATTGAGGATATTTAAAAAAGATAGAGTGCTAACTCTCTATCTTTTTTTGTATGGAATTAGCAAAGATTTCAAAATAATATTTATATTTTTCTTGCATGATTTCTTCAAGTAGTGTAAAATACATTTAAATAGTTTGATAATCAAATTATTTGAGTATAAAATAATTTGTGTATTAGAAAGTGAGAAGTCATGAATTATCAGCATATTCTTTTTGAAATTGATGAAGATACAGCCTACCTTACATTTAATCGAGTGGAGGTAGCCAATGGATTTAATATCCCCATGTGTCAAGAAATTTTAGATGCGCTAGCAATTGTCAAAAAAAAACAAGCAGTTCGTTTTCTTGTTATCCAAGCTGAGGGGAAAATTTTTTCAGTTGGTGGTGACTTGGTGCAAATGCAAGAAGCAGTCGAGCAGGATGATGTTAATTCTTTAGTGAAAATAGCTGAGCTTGTTCAAGATATCTCTTTTGAGATTAAGCAATTACCCAAGCCTGTTATCTTAGCTGCGGATGGGGCAGTAGCTGGTGCAGCATTCAATATTGCTTTAGCTGTTGATTTTTGTCTGGCAAGCACTAATACCAAATTTGTCCAAGCTTTTGTAAATGTTGCATTAGCTCCTGATGCTGGAGGCTTATACTTGTTAACTAGAGCTGTTGGCGTCAATAAAGCAACTCATTTGGTGATGACAGGTGAAAGCGTTACTGCTGAAAAAGCCTTTGATTATGGCTTTGTCTATAAAGCTGTAGAGCCTGAAAAACTAAATAGAGCATTGGAACAATTGCTAAAACGACTTAGAAGAGGATCTTCTAATTCTTATGCAGCAATGAAAGGGTTGATTTGGCAAAGTAATTTCTCAGATTGGGATGCTTATGCTAAACAAGAATTGCAAAGCCAAAAAGACCTAGCCTTTAAGGAAGATTTTAAAGAAGGTGTTATAGCCTATGCTGAAAGAAGAAGACCTAACTTTATGGGGCAATAAGTAACTCATCTTGCAAAATACTTTGGTGTTTGATATAATTTGACTATCAAAGCTTATTTGCTGGGAGGTGTAGAATTGGAATACAATAAAATCAATGATTACTTAGTCGACGTCTTTAATAGGATTTTAGTAATTGAAGAAATTAGTTTAAAGACTAGTCAATTTAACGATGTTTCACTAAAAGAAATGCATACCATTGAGATTATCGGAAAATATGACAATGTCACACCAAGTGACGTAGCTAGGGAACTAATGGTTACCTTAGGTACAGTCACAACTAGTTTAAATAAACTTGAAGCAAAAGGTTATATTAATCGGACAAGGTCAGTCAACGACCGTCGCGTCGTTTTTTTATCTCTGACAAAACGGGGAAGACTACTCAATAGATTGCATGCTAAATTTCATAAAAATATGGTCGGTCATGTGACTGAAGGTATGGATGAGGAAAGCATGGAAGCCCTATTGAAAGGTCTCAAAAACTTACATCAATTCTTGGAGGACTTGATTTAATGCCTTTTGCAAAAATCAGTCAAGTAGCACACTATGTTCCAGACCAAAAAATTGAAAATGATAAACTAAGTCAAATTCTTGATACAAGTCATGAGTGGATTCAATCACGGACAGGAATTGAATCACGTTTTATTAGCTTTAATGAGAATACAAGTGATCTAGCTAGTCAGGTCGCTCTTCAATTAATCGAAGGAGCTAAACTTAATTCAGATCAAATTGACTTTATTATTGTGGCAACGATTACGCCTGATTCGATGATGCCTTCTACGGCAGCCTTGGTTCAAGCGAAAATAAAAGCAAGTCATGCTTTTGCCTTTGACTTATCTGCTGCCTGCAGTGGTTTTGTATATGCTTTAGCGATGGGTGAGAAATTGATTGCTTCAGGACAGTACAAAAAGGGACTAGTTATCGGGGCAGAAGTTATATCAAAAACAATTGATTGGTCAGACCGAACGACTGCAGTACTATTTGGTGATGGTGCTGGAGGGGTCTTACTTGAAGAGAGTCAAGAAAAACATTTTTTGGCTGAATCACTACATACTGACGGGTCACGTGGTCAGAGTTTACAAGCTGATCAGAAGCCATTGGCTTCACCTTATTCTGAAACTAGCCAGTCAAATCCTTATTTGACTATGGATGGTCGCTCAATTTTTGACTTTGCCATTCGAGATGTCTCAAAAAGCGTCTCTGAATTGATTAATAGCTCTGCTATTTGCAAAAAAGAAATTGATTATGTTTTTTTCCATCAAGCCAATCGACGTATCTTAGATAAAATGGCTCAAAAGATCGCTTTACCTCGAGAAAAATTTCTTGAGAATATGATGACTTATGGAAATACCAGTGCAGCAAGTATCCCAATCTTGCTTTCAGAGTCAGTTAAAAATGGGAAAATTAAATTAGATGGTAGCCAAACAATCTTGCTTGCCGGTTTCGGTGGAGGTTTGACATGGGGAAGTCTAATTGTTAAAATCTAGTTATATCATGTGCCTAGCACATTTATAAAAAACATCTACATTACTTAAGGAGAAAATAAAAATGGCAGTATTTGAAAAAGTTCAAGAAATTATCGTTGAGGAACTTGGTAAAGAAGCAGAAGAAGTGAAAATGGAAACAACTTTTGACGAGTTGGATGCTGACTCACTTGATGTATTCCAAGTTATCTCTGAAATTGAAGATGCGTTCGACATCCAAATTGAAACTGAAGAAGGCATTAAAACAGTAGGTGATTTAGTTGCCTATGTTGAATCAAAAACTAAATAAGAAAAACAGATAAAAGTTCATCTAAAATTAGCTTACTAATAAGATTATCTTTGACTTGTGGGTGAGATTAGCCCCTTTATTGGACCTAACTCACTCTTTCTTTTTTTATAATAGTTTGATAATCAAACTATTTTCTTGAGTAAAGTAGGAAAAATTAATGAAAACACGTATTACTGAATTATTAAATATCAAATATCCAATCTTCCAAGGGGGTATGGCTTGGGTAGCAGATGGTGATTTAGCCGGGGCTGTTTCAAATGCTGGTGGTTTAGGTATTATTGGCGGGGGAAATGCACCCAAGGAAGTTGTCAAAGCTAATATTGATACAGTAAAGTCAATTACTTCAAATCCTTTTGGAGTTAATATTATGCTCCTTTCGCCTTTTGCAGACGACATTGTCGATCTCGTTATCGAAGAAGGTGTAAAAGTAGTTACTACTGGTGCGGGTAACCCTGGTCGTTATATGGAGCGCCTTCATGCAGCAGGAATTCAAGTTATTCCAGTTGTTCCAAGTGTTGCATTAGCAAAACGAATGGAAAAACTAGGTGTTGATGCTGTTATCACTGAAGGAATGGAAGCTGGTGGGCACATTGGAAAATTAACAACGATGACCTTAGTTCGTCAAGTTGTAGAAGCAATCTCAATTCCCGTTATTGCTGCTGGTGGAATTGGTGATGGAGCTGGCGCGGCCGCAGCCTTTATGCTGGGAGCTGAAGCGGTGCAAGTTGGAACAAGATTTGCCATCGCAACCGAATCAAATGCGCACCAAAATTTCAAAGATAAAATCCTCAAGGCCAAAGATATTGATACAGTTGTTTCTGCTCAAGTTGTTGGACATCCAGTTCGCTCAATCAAAAATAAACTAACTTCAGCTTATGCAAAAGCAGAAAAAGAATATCTTTCTGATTTAAAAACGGTTGAGGATATTGAAGAAATGGGTGCGGGATCATTACGTGATGCGGTTGTTGACGGTGATGTTGTTAATGGCTCTGTTATGGCTGGGCAAATAGCTGGTTTAATCAACAAAGAAGAGACATGTCAGGAAATTCTAGAAGATATTTTCTACACAGCTGCCGATGTTATCAATAAAGAAGCACAGCGCTGGGCTTCAGTGAGCAGAATCTAGACTGGAAAAAGAGGAAAAAAGATGACGAAACATGCATTTCTATTTGCAGGACAAGGTGCTCAAACAGTTGGCATGGCTAGAGATTTGTATGACACATATCCAATTGTTAAAGAAACGTTTGAGCAGGCCAATTCAGTTTTGGGTTATGATATTCGTTCTTTAATCGATCAAGATTCAGAAAAGCTCAATCAAACCAGATATACTCAACCAGCCATTTTAACGACTTCAGTAGCTATATACAGACTCCTAGTCGAAAAGGGGATTCATCCTGATTTAGTTGCTGGTTTGTCACTTGGCGAATATTCTGCACTGGTAGCTACTGATGCACTTTCTTTTGAAGATGCTCTGCAATTGGTCCAAAAAAGAGGACAATTAATGGAAGAAGCTGCTCCTGCCGGAACTGGTAAAATGGTTGCTATTTTGAACACGGATGCATCTATAATCGAGACTGCCTGTGAGCAGGCGTCTTCTTTAGGAGTCGTGGCTCCTGCTAATTACAATACACCAAATCAAATTGTGATTGGTGGTCAAGTTGAGGCAGTTGAACGAGCTTTGGCATTGCTGAAAGAAGAAGGGGTTAAACGAATGATTCCTTTGAATGTATCTGGTCCATTCCACACGGCACTGCTAGAGTCAGCAAGTCAAGAGTTGGCAAAAGTTCTTGAAAAACAAGATTTCAAAGAGATAATGGTTCCACTTGTAGGTAATACAGAAGCAAGTGTTATGAAATCAAGTCGAATTAAGGAGTTGTTAACTAGACAGGTAATGGAACCAGTTAGATTCTATGACAGTATTGAGACCATTCGTTCAATGGGAATTAACCATTTTGTTGAAATTGGTCCAGGAAAAGTACTTACTGGATTTGTTAAAAAAATTGACAAAAATTTATCATGTATAAGTATCGACTCGGTTGAGAGTCTTAAACAGTATCTTAATCAATAGAAAGGTAAATTAATGGATTTAAAAGAGAAAAATGTTTTTATTACAGGTTCAACACGAGGCATTGGTCTAGCAATTGCCCATCAATTTGCAAAAGCAGGTGCTAATGTTGTCATTAATGGTCGCTCAAAAATTTCGGAGGATTTATTAAGTCAGTTTAAAGATTATTCTGGACAAGCATTGGCGATTTCTGGTGATGTGTCAGATTACAATGACGCAAAACGGATGGTTGAAGAAGCTAGTCAATCATTAGGGACAATTGATGTCTTGATTAACAATGCTGGAATCACCAATGATAAACTTCTTTTAAAAATGACAGAAGAGGATTTTGAACAAGTCCTAAAAATCAATTTAACTGGTGTCTTTAATATGACCCAGGCTGTTTTGAAACCCATGACTAAAGCTCGACAAGGTGCAATTATTAACCTTTCAAGCGTTGTTGGTCTAACAGGTAATGTTGGCCAAGCTAACTATGCTGCTTCAAAAGCTGGTTTAATTGGTTTTACAAAGTCAGTTGCGCGTGAAGTTGCTGGTCGTAAAGTAACTGTTAATGCAATTGCACCAGGCTTTATTGAATCAGACATGACCGGTGCACTACCAGAAAAAATGCAAACATCGATTTTAAGTCAAATTCCAATGAAACGCATTGGTCAGCCAGAAGAAGTAGCACAGTTAGCTCTCTTTTTAGCCAGTCAAGAATATATTACAGGACAAGTTATCGCCATTGATGGTGGCGTAACCATGCAATAAGTATAGGGGAATGAGAATGAACGGAACTAGAGTTGTAATTACAGGTTATGGTGTAACATCACCAATTGGAAATACACCAGCAGAATTTTGGACTAACTTGAAAGAAGGAAATATTGGGATTGGACCAATTACCAAATTTGACAGCAGTGACTATCAAGTGAAAAATGCGGCCCAAATAGATGATTTTCCTTTTGATAAATATTTTATCAGAAAAGATTTGAATCGTTTTGACATGTATTCATTGTATGCCCTTTATGCCTCATTAGAAGCTGTTGAAAATGCTAAATTAGATTTAGATAGTTTAGATCCAGATCGCTTTGGTGTTATAGTAGCGACAGGTATTGGGGGGATTAAAGAAATTGAAGATCAAGTTATTCGACTTCATGAAAAAGGACCACGACGCTTGAAACCAATGACATTACCAAAAGCCTTACCAAACATGGCTGCTGGAAATGTGGCAATGCGTTTGAAAGCACAAGGAATCTGTAAATCAATTAATACAGCATGTGCTTCTTCAAACGATGCCATTGGTGATGCTTTCCATACAATTAAGTTTGGTTTACAAGATATCATGGTTGTCGGTGGTGCAGAAGCAGCAATCACACCATTTGCTATCGCTGGCTTCCAGGCTTTGACGGCTTTATCTACTACAGAAGATCCAAAACGCAGTTCAATTCCATTTGATAAAGATCGTAATGGATTTATTATGGGTGAAGGATCTGGGATGCTTGTGCTTGAAAGTTTAGAGCATGCCCAAAAACGTGGAGCAACTATTTTAGCTGAAGTAGTCGGTTACGGGAATACTTGTGATGCCTATCATATGACTTCTCCTCATCCAGAAGGTCTCGGTGCGCGTAAGGCAATTATACTAGCCTTAAATGAAGCTGGTATTGAAGCTAATCAAGTAGATTATGTAAATGCTCATGGAACTTCTACACCAGCCAACGAAAAAGGTGAAAGTAGTGCCATTGTTGCAACTTTAGGAAAACAAGTTCCGGTTTCTTCAACTAAATCATTTACAGGTCACTTACTTGGTGCTGCTGGTGCAGTAGAGGCTATTGCAACTTTAGAAGCTATGCAACATTCTTACATCCCAATGACTGCTGGAACTCAAGAATTATCTGAAGATATTGAAGCAAATGTCATTATGGGACAAGGACAAGAAGCAGAAATTAAGTATGCTATTTCAAATACTTTTGGATTTGGCGGACACAATGCTGTTTTAGCCTTCAAAAAGTGGGAGAATAATTAATGGAAATCAAAGATATTAAAGATTTGATGGCACAATTTGATGATTCAAGTCTTAAAGAATTTACATACCAAACCAAAGAAGAAGCTATTTCATTTAGTAAAAATGAAGTTAAAATAGAAAATCAAAAAAGAGAATTTGAGGTACCACAAAGTCCATCAAAACAACTTAGTGAAAAGTCGGAGACTGAATTGACATTTGATAGCTCAAGAAGCAATCTTTCAGAGGAAGAATCAACAAGTGCAGAAGGTCAGGTAGTGAATAGTCCTTTAGTGGGTGTTGCCTATTTATCTTCAGCACCTGAGAAAGACAATTTTGTTACAGTTGGTGACCAGGTTAAAAAAGGACAAACACTCTTAATCATCGAAGCCATGAAAGTGATGAATGAAGTTCCAGCCCCATGTGATGGAATAGTAACTGAAATTCTTGTTAACAATGAGGACTTAGTCGAATTTGGGAAAGGATTAGTGAGAATTAAATGATCGATATTAAAGCTATTCAAGAAGCTTTGCCCCATCGTTACCCAATGCTTCTAGTTGACCGTGTATTGGAAGTGTCAGATGATCAGATTATAGCTTTGAAAAATGTTACAATCAATGAACCTTTTTTTGAAGGGCATTTCCCGGGCTATCCAGTAATGCCTGGTGTTCTTATCATGGAAGCCTTAGCACAAACAGCAGGTGTCCTAGAATTATCAAAAGAAGAAAACAAAGGGAAACTAGTTTTCTACGCAGGTATGGATAAAGTTAAATTTAAAAAACAAGTTGTTCCAGGTGATCAATTAATCATGACTGCGACATTTGTTAAACGCCGTGGCACTATTGCAGTTGTCGAGGCAAAAGCAGAAGTTGATGGGAAATTAGCCGCAAGTGGCACCTTAACCTTTGCAATTGGAAACTAAAAAATAGAAAGTCTCTCTGGGGGAAGTTATGTTTAAAAAAATCTTAATTGCTAATCGCGGTGAAATCGCTGTGCGTATTATCCGAGCGGCTAGAGAACTTGGAATTTCCACAGTAGCTGTCTACTCTGAGGCAGATAAGGATGCCCTTCATACGGTTTTGGCGGATGAAGCCATTTGTATCGGACCGGCCAAATCAACTGAATCTTATTTAAACATGAGTGCTGTGCTGTCTGCAGCGATAATTACTGGAGCACAAGCCATACATCCTGGTTTTGGTTTTTTGAGTGAAAATTCAAAATTTGCAACAATGTGTGAAGAAATGCAAATTAAGTTTATTGGACCTTCTGCATCCATTATGGATAAAATGGGTGATAAAATTAATGCGCGTGCTGAAATGATTAAGGCAAGTGTACCTGTCATTCCTGGTTCAGATGGCCAAATTCACACAGTTGAAGAAGCAAGAAAGTTAGCAGCCTCAATTGGATTTCCACTGATGCTTAAAGCATCAGCTGGTGGCGGTGGTAAAGGCATTCGTAAGGTTGAACAAGAAGTTGACTTAGTTGCTGCCTTCAATTCTGCATCCCAAGAAGCAATCAGTGCTTTTGGTAATGGTGCTATGTATATGGAAAAAGTTATCTACCCAGCAAGACACATTGAAGTACAAATTTTAGGTGATGCTTTTGGTCATGTTATTCATTTGGGTGAACGTGATTGCTCATTGCAAAGAAATAATCAAAAGGTGCTTGAAGAAAGTCCGTCAATTGCTATTGGGAGAAGCTTAAGACAGGAAATGGGTGATGCGGCGGTGCGTGCTGCCAAAGCTGTTGGTTATGAAAATGCGGGAACCATTGAATTCTTACTGGACGAAGCTAGTGGACAGTTTTACTTTATGGAAATGAATACTCGAATACAAGTGGAACACCCAGTGACTGAATTTGTGACTGGTGTTGATTTGGTAAAAGAACAAATCAAAATTGCTGCGGGCATCCCATTGGAGCTAAAACAAGAAGATATTCAGTTTCGTGGGCATGCTATTGAGTGTCGGATTAATGCTGAAAATCCAGACTTTAATTTTGCACCAAGTCCTGGGCGGATTAGTGATTTATATTTGCCAAGTGGTGGGGTTGGACTAAGGGTTGATTCAGCTGTTTATCCGGGTTACACCATCCCGCCTTACTATGATAGTATGATTGCTAAGGTTATTGTTCATGGTGAGAATCGTTTTGACGCCTTGATGAAAATGCAAAGAGCTCTCTATGAGATGGAGATTGAAGGTGTTTCGACCAATATTAATTTCCAATTGGATCTTATTGCTGATAAACAAGTTATTGCTGGAGATTATGACACGTCATTTTTGATGGAAACATTTTTACCAAACTATAATAAAGAATAGGAGTAGATATGTCATTATTTAGAAAAAAAGACAAATATATTCGTATCACTCCTAATCATTCTGCGTCCAGTGCTACTAGTAATCTTGTCCCAGAAGTACCTGATGAACTCTTTGCTAAATGTCCGTCTTGTAAACATCTGATTTACCAAAAAGATTTAGGATTGACTAAAATTTGTCCTCGATGTTCTTATAATTTTAGGGTTTCTGCTCAAGAACGATTAGAAATGGTTGTTGATAAGGACTCGTTTAGTGAGTTGTTTAATGATATTGAGACCAAAGACCCTTTGAATTTTCCTGATTATCAGAAGAAAATTAGTCAAGCAAGACAAAAGACTGGTTTACATGAAGCTGTTCTCACTGGTAAAGCATCAATTAAAGGAAATAACGTGGCCCTAGCAATTATGGATAGTCATTTTATTATGGCTAGTATGGGGACGGTTGTTGGTGAAAAATTAACTAGATTAATTGAGTTAGCGATTGAAGAATCTCTTCCACTGGTGATATTCACTGCCTCTGGTGGTGCTCGTATGCAAGAAGGAATCTTTAGCTTAATGCAAATGGCGAAAATCTCGGCAGTCATTAAAAAGCATTCGAAAGCAGGGCTTTTTTACTTGACCATTCTGACAGACCCAACAACTGGTGGGGTGACCGCCAGTTTTGCCATGCAAGGTGATATTATCTTAGCGGAGCCTCAGTCCATGGTTGGTTTTGCGGGACGTCGTGTGATTGAGACAACCGTCAGACAGGATTTACCGGAGGATTTCCAAAAAGCCGAATTTCTCTTAAGTCACGGCTTTGTCGATGCTATTGTGAAACGAACTGATTTACGACGAACGATTGACAAATTACTTGACTTACATGGAGGTAGCAAATGACAGATACAGCTAGAGTTTTAAAAGAAGCCCGTGATCAGAGTCGTTTGACTGCTTTAGACTATGCTAAAGTGCTTTGTCCAGATTTTATGGAATTACATGGTGATCGGCAGTTTGCGGATGATGGTGCTATCATTGGAGGAATTGGACACCTTGGTCAGGCTCCTGTTACTATTATTGGGATTCAAAAAGGTAAAAACCTTCATGATAATCTCCACCGCAATTTCGGTCAGCCTCATCCTGAAGGCTATCGTAAAGCTTTGCGATTAATGAAACAGGCTGAAAAGTTTGGGCGACCAATTGTCACTTTAATTAATACAGCGGGTGCTTTTCCAGGGATTGGTGCTGAGGAACGTGGGCAGGGAGAAGCTATTGCCCGTAATCTCTTAGAAATGAGCGACCTAAAAGTTCCAATCATTGCTGTAATCATCGGTGAGGGAGGTTCTGGAGGAGCATTGGCCTTAGCTGTCGCTGATAAGGTTTGGATGCTTGAAAACACCATTTATGCAGTTTTGAGTCCGGAAGGTTTTGCTTCTATTCTTTGGAAGGATGGCTCGCGCGCCAGCGAAGCGGCTCAGTTAATGAAAATTACATCTCGGGAGTTATTGCAGATGGGGGTGATTGATCATATTATAGCTGAACGAGGCTATTTTTCATCTGAAATAATTGATAACTTACGTGACCAGTTGATCAAAGAATTTACAGAATTAAAAAAATTGACACTAGACCAATTGGTGGAAAAACGTTATCATAAATTTAGACTATTTTAAAATCCTTTTTATAAGGATTTTTTTGATGACTAGGAGGTCCTTGCTTGAAAAAATATTCTTACTTACTCTTAATTCCTCTTTTGTTCACTTTAGCAGCATGTCAACAGAACCAATCACAAGGTAAAACGAAAGATTCTGAAAAAATTACAGAATCTTCACAGTCGAAAATGAAAGTGGCTAGCAAAAACAGTAAGTCTGCTAAGGTTACAAACAACGGTTCTTATTATAGTGTAGAAGGAAAATATGGACCAGTAATTATTGTTAATAAACAACACCCATTAGATAAGAACTATAATCCTGGGGAGGACCCTCAAGCTAAGGAAGCTTTCTTACAAGTTTTAGCTGCGATGAGAAATCAAGGTTTTTCAGTTAGTGAGCAATATAGTGGGTTCAGGTCCTATGATACACAGACAGAACTCTATCAAAATTATGTCAATCGGGACGGACAAGCTCAAGCAGATCGCTATTCTGCAAGACCTGGCTACAGTGAGCATCAATCCGGTTTGGCTTTTGATATCCTTGATGGTCAGGGAAATTTATTAGAAGAACCACAAGCATCTCAGTGGCTTTTGGAACATGCGCCTGATTATGGTTTCATTTTGCGTTATTTGCCTAGTAAGGAGTCCTCTACGGGTTATCAGGCAGAGAGCTGGCATATTCGTTATGTTGGTAAAGAAGCAGCTGACATCGCTAAATCTGGCAAAACCTTAGAAGAGTACTATGGTGTACCTGGTGGAGATTATACTAATTAATACAAAACAACCATTAAAACAAAAAAGACAAAGCTAAGGCTTTGTCTTTTTTGTTTATTTTATTTTGGTGCAATAACTTCAGCCCCACCCATATATGGGCGTAGTACTTCGGGAATTGTTACAGATCCATCCTCGTTTTGGTAGTTTTCAAGGATTGCTGCTACGGTGCGCCCTACGGCCAAACCTGATCCGTTCAAGGTATGCAAGAGTTTAACCTTGCCATCAGCTTCGTCGCGGTAGCGGATTTGAGCGCGTCGCGCTTGGAAATCTTCAGTGTTTGAACAACTTGAAATTTCACGGTAGGTGTTTTGAGCTGGAATCCAAACTTCTATATCATAAGTTTTAGCTGCTGAGAAGCCCATATCTCCTGTACAGAGTGTAATAACACGGTATGGAAGATTAAGTTTTTGAAGTATGTTTTCAGCATTAGCTGTCATTTTTTCCAATTCTTCATAAGATTCTTCTGGTTTAGCAAATTTTACCATTTCTACTTTATGAAATTGGTGCAGACGAATCAAACCACGTGTGTCACGTCCTGCAGAACCGGCTTCAGAACGGAATGATGGACTCATTGCTGTGAAGTATATTGGTAGTTCTTTGCCTTCCAAAATTTCTCCACGGTAGTAGTTGGTCAATGGTACCTCAGCAGTTGGGATGAGAACAAAGTTTGTATCTTTTAATTCAAATGTATCTTCTTTAAATTTAGGATATTGTCCTGTACCGAACATTGAGTCATGGTTGACCATGTAAGGTGTAATAATTTCTTGGTAGCCTTCTTTTCCATGTTCATCTAACATAAAGTTATAGATGGCACGTTCTAAACGGGCGCCTAAGTTTTTGTAGAATAAGAAGCGGGCTCCGGTTACTTTAGCTCCACGTTCCCAGTCAAGGATATCGAGGTTTTCTCCAATTTCCCAATGAGGTTTAGCTTCAAAACCAAATTCGGGTGGAGTACCCCAACGACGTACTTCCACGTTTTCGTCTTCGTCAGCACCAACTGGAACTGAGTCATGAGGTGTATTAGGTAAAACTGTGATGATTTCAGTAACTTTTTCATCAATTTCTGCTAATTCAGTATCAATTGCTTTTATATCTGCAGAAACTTTTTGCATATCTTTAATTTGTTGATTAGTATCTTCTTTTTGACGTTTAGCTTGAGCAATTGCAGCTGAAGCAATATTACGTTCTGCTTTTAATTCTTCTGATTTAATTAATAAATGACGACGCTTTTCATCAAGTTCCTTAAGATTAGCAAGAACATCTTCTTTGACACCACGAACTTTTAGTTTTTGTGCGACTTGATCAAAATCGGTACGAATACGTTTTAAATCTAACATAGTTTTACTCCTTTAGTATATAAAATAAAAAGCACAGATTATGTTATCGCTGGAGCGCTTTTGCGCGGTTCCATCCAGCTTCACAATCTGTGCACTTAATTAATATCTGATTATATGTGTCGGTAGAATTTCATATTGCTAATCTATCTGTTCACAGCGACCACAGACTTCCTGAAAGCTTAGTAAATATTACTTATCCGATAAAATCATTATATCAAAAAAAGAAAAAAAGTAAACTCTTTCCCTAAAATTGTCTCTGAATAGTTGAAAATAGCATAAATATAAGACTTATGATAAACTTATTTCATGACAGAATTGATAAAAAAACGAAAAAGAGAGCACCACTATGGGCTTGATTTACTCCGTATTATTTCTATGTTTATGATTGTTATTACCCATGTTCTAGGTAAGGGTGGCTTAAGGTCTTCAGTTGCTGGTGCCGGTGAGTCTGATTCTTATTTCGTTGTTACTTGGGTGATTCAAGTATTAGTTTATGGAGCAGTAAATTGTTATGCCTTAATTTCTGGTTATGTTGGAGCTTGCTCAACATATAAATATTCAAAATTATTAAATATTTGGTTACAAGTATTCTTTTATACTTTCACCATTACCACTGTTTTTGCCCTTTTTGGTTACCATGTGACCTTAAATGATTGGCGGCACACATTTTTTCCAATAGTCAGTGGCGAATATTGGTACATGACTGCTTATTTTGGCTTATTAATCTTTATGCCTGTCATCAACGGTGGACTTAAGTCGATGTCGGATGTACAATTAAGAAATCTTGTTGTACTTATGGGCATATTCTTTTCATTCTTACCAGCTCTAATGAATAATCGTGTTAATGAGTTCTCACTGAGTAAAGGTTTTGAAATGACATGGTTAATAATTCTCTATATCGTTGGGGCGTATTTACATCGAATTGATTTAAAAAAATATAGTACAAAAAAATTATTAACAATTTATACTATCTGTATGTTGATTACTTACAGTATGAAATTTATTGTAGGTAACATTTGGTACTGGTATGTCTCACCAAGTCTTAGTATGGGAGCCATTTCATTATTTATCATTTTTGCTAAAATGAAAATGCCAAATAATAAAGCTCTCCTAAAGTTTATTGCAATTGTCTCACCAACGACATTAGGTGTTTATTTAGCTCACCTTCATCCTTTACTTGTTCGCTTTGTTATTCGAGATTTTGCCGAACCATTTGTTAAAGCACCAATTCTGGTCTATCCATTTTTGATATTAGGAGTTAGTATCATAATTTATCTGATAGCATTTATAGTTGAAAAAATTCGACTTAAAGTCTTTAAAATTTTTCAAGTGGCTCGAATTAGTCATTGGATTGATGATAAATTCCCATTTACGGAATTATAAAAAACTGTTAGAAAATCTAACAGTTTTTTATTTACGTTTAAACCATTTTTGAATCATCATTTGAATCAGAGTAGGAAGTTTTATCACTTTATCATTGCCAATATAACCTCGAGCAATTTTTAAAATTTTTCCAGAATCTTTGGAAGCGAACAAGAATTTTCCTTGATCGGTGAAAATCTCAAAATGGCGACTTACTTTTTTACCCGAAACGTTGGCACCGATTTGATTGATCGATGACCATGGAATTTGAATATAATCGTCAACATTTCTGTCGTTATAAAATTCAAATGCATTATCACCAACTAAAATTTTTCCAACTTTGCCCCCCATACCTAAGTAAGAAGTAGCCTTCGTTTGGAAGTCAACCGTAGTATTCATTGATTTTGCCAAAGTGAATCTCCCTTCATTGAGTTAAAAATATTATAGCATATGAAGAGTAATCATATAACCTATCAAAAAAAACCTGGGATTTAATCCCAGGTTTAAGTCTATTACATGATACCGAATAGACGAGCAAGGATACCAACGACAAACAAAGCGATAATGATTGTAATTGGAGACACTTTTTTCTTAAGTAACCACATACATAAGAATGTAAGTGCAAGACCCATTAATCCAGGGATAAGTGAATCAAGTTGTCCTTGAAGAGATTGTGCTTGATATTTATCAAGGCTCATACCACCAATAGCTTGTCCTAAAATACCTTTTAATTCAGCACCGTTGATGTTTCCTTTAGGGAATTCAACATAAGCACCTTTTGATAAAAGTTTTGAAGGAAGATCTACAGTAAATTTGATTGATACCCAACGTTCAACCAATACTGCAAGGATGAACATACCAAGGATTGATGCACCTTTAGTGATGTCTTGTAAGATACCACCAGACATGTCTTTAGTGATTTCAGAACCCGCTTTATAACCAAATTCTTGTGTATACCATAAGAAGGCCATACGGATGATGTTCCATCCAAGGAAGAAAATGATTGGTCCCATGATGTTACCAGATTGTGCTAATGACGCACCGAGAGCTCCCAAGATTGGACGAACTGTAAACCAGAATACTGGATCACCGATACCGGCCAAAGGTCCCATCATACCGATTTTAACCCCTTGAATAGCAGCATCATCGATATCAGTACCATTAGCTCTTTCTTCTTCAAGAGCTAGGGTAACACCCATAATAGGTGCAGCTACATAAGGGTGAGTATTGAAGAATTCTAAGTGGCGAGTAAGCGCAGCCGCTTGATCTTCTTTAGTTGTGTATAATTTCTTGATTGCTGGAATAAGAGAATAAGCCCAACCCAAGTTTTGCATACGTTCATAGTTCCATGAACCTTGCAAGAATTGTGAACGCCACCAAACTTTTTGGCGATCAGCTTTTGATAATTTAATTTGTTCAGTCATGTTAGGCCCCTTTCTAGTAGTCTTCTAGGATATCGCCGATAGGATCGTTTGATCCACCGTTACCTGATCCACCGTTACCACCTTGTTTTGAAAGGTTGAGGTAGATTAAGGCCATAGATACACCGATTACACCAAGTGCGATAAGTGTTAAGTCGCTTAAGGCTGCGAAAGCAAAACCTAGAGCGAAGAATGGCCAAACTTCACGAGTAGCCATCATGTTGATAACCATAGCATAACCTACGGCAACAACCATACCACCACCAACAGCCATACCGCCGTTTAACCAGTCAGGCATCATTCCTAAAGCATCTTTAACAGCGCTAGCTGGGATAGCAATAAGAAGTGCAGCTGGAATAGCAATACGAAGACCTTGCATCATCAATGCGATGAAGTGAGCGCGTTCAACACCAGCAATATTACCATCTTTAGCAGCATTATCAGCTGTATGTGCTAAGGCTACTGAAAGTGTACGAACAATCATAGTAAGGAATAAACCTGCAACTGCCAAAGGAATAGCTGTTGCTGTTGCAACTGCAACACCTTGAGAAGTGAAGTTACCACCTTTAACCATGATGATAGCAGCAGCTACTGAAGCTAAAGCAGCATCAGGTGCAACTGCAGCACCAATGTTTGCCCAACCAAGAGCGATCATTTGTAAAAATCCACCAAGCATGACACCTGCTTCTAAGTTACCAGTTACAAGACCGATAAGCGTACAAGCTACAAGTGGTTGATGGAATTGAAATTGGTCAAGGATACCTTCCATACCTGCGAAGAAGGCAATCACAACGACCAAGATAGCAGAAATAATTGAAATATCTGACATTTTCTTATCCTTTCGAAGTGTATCTAACGAAATCTAAGCATTTAAATTTCGATAAATTTGAGTATTAAACGCTTCCTTTTAATCTTAAACTAAAGGAAAGTTCTTATTGAATGTGAGCTTTTTTGATCAGTTCAAATAAGTTCTTTTTAGAATCATTTGGAACTTTACGAACATCAAAAGCAACTCCTAATTGTTGGAGTTTTTCAAAGGCAGCAACATCATCTTTATCCATAGATAATACGTTGTTTACCATTGTTTTACCAGTTGAGTGAGCCATTGAACCAACATTAAGTTCTTCAATTTGAACACCACCTTCAACAGCACGAAGTGCATCTTGAACAGTTTCAAAAAGGATAAGAGCTTGTGTATTACCAAAGCGAGGATCCTTAGAAACTTCAACTAATTTGCTAACTGGAACAACGTTTGCTTTAACTCCACCAGGAGCAGCTTGTTTAATCAATTGTTTACGCAAGTCATCTTTAGCAACTGTGTCAGAAGCAACGATGATCCGGTTAGCTTTTGAAGCAGGTGTCCATGCTGTTGCAACTTGTCCGTGTAAAAGACGAGTGTCGATACGAGCAAGGTTAATTTTAAGTTTGCCATCTCCAATAACTGTTCCTTCAGGAATAGCACCTTGTAAAGCAGGAGCTGCAGTTGCTGTAGGAGCAACCTCAACTGGATTGAGTTCTTCAGGAAGTGCTTTAACACCGTCCTTAGACTCTTTAATAATGTTTGCTGCAACTTTTTCAACGCCTGCTTCAGCATCCATAAGACGCTCAGTGTAAGCTTGAATTAGCATAGGCAAGTTAAGACCTGTGATGATAGCCATTTTACGTTCAGGATTTTCTCCCATAACGCGACTAGCTTGATTAAATGGAGAACCACTCCAAAGGTCAGCTAGGACAAGGATTTCATCATCAGCATCAAACTGTTGGATAGCATTGTTGAAGTGTCCATACAAATCATCAGGTCCTTCGTTTGGCATGAAAGTTACGACTTGAACTTTTTCTTGTTCGCCAAAAATCATAGAACCGGATTGATGAATACCTTCAGCAAATTTACCGTGGCTGGCAATAATAATACCGATACCCATTCTTGTTCTTCCTCCTTTAATATTTTTTTTCGTTAACTTGAAGAAGAATAATCTCCTTCCAAAATTAATTTTGGCAATTCTTTTTCAAAAAAACGAAATTCAAGAACGTCTTTATTTTAAAACGTTTTCAATGAAAAAGCAATACCTTTTTCAATAATTTTATAGAATATGAAAAAATTTTCAGAATTTAGTAGGATATTATCAGCTTAAGGATAAAAATAATATTATCTTATGATTTTGAACAAAAAATATTCAAAAATAAAGCATACAAATACATAACGCTTTCAGAAAACGCTTGTAATTTCTCGAAAATATGCGAACAAAAAACCACGATTAGAATAAAAAGTGGTTTCGTTTGCCTTTATAAGAAAAGCTCTTCCAGTTTTCTAGCAACGCCATCTTCCTCATTAGTAAAGATTAACTGTTGATCAGCATATGGTAAAAGAACTGGACTAGCATTTTTCATAGCATAACCTGTTCCTGCAAAACTGAGCATTTCAGTATCATTATGTTCATCGCCAAAGGCAATCAAATCATTTTGATCCTTATTAAATATGCGGAGTAGGTAATTGAGTGCGTAAGCTTTGTTGATATTCTTAGAAGAAACTTCTAAAATATTGAGTGGGCCTCCCCAAGAATCAACTTCAATCTCGTGCTTAAAGAAAGCTTCCATTTCCTTAGCTAAAGCATATTTATCCTGATGATGAGTTTGTGTCAATAATGCATTAGGGTTACGAGTGATTTTGGGAATCTCTAAGGTCATACCCTCTGTTAATTCTTCGACACCAAATAATTGAGGATCAATTTTATCACGATTTTCCATGGTAATATAGAAGTTCTTACGATATTCACTAGCAATGAAATCCATTTGAAAATCGTCTTTATGTTTTAAAATATCTAATAAATAGTTTTTTTCTAATGTAACATTATGTTCATATTCCCACTTTTGTTCAGGCATATGAGTTAAGGCACCATTAAATGTAATCATTGGTGTCTTCAAATTAAGTTGAAGATAATAATCTAAAGCCATACGATAAGGTCGTCCCGTTGAAATAACAACCTGATGTCCTTTTGCTTGAACTTTACTGATAACTTCTTTTGTGTAGTTGGAGATGGTACTATCATAACGGAGTAAAGTACCATCTAAATCAATTGCAATAATCTTTTTAGTCATAGCTAGATTATAACAAATATTATGCTTATATAAAGGAAAAAATAAGATTTATGGATAAAAAATATAAAAACTAAGAAATGATTATTGAAGATTGAACGATTAAATAGTATAATAGTTACATCGTTCATAAAACGATAATAATTTACTTATTGACGAAGCCCATCAGTAGTGATGACGCTTTTTTGATTTAGTTTTATAATTTTTAAGGAGACTCCATTAAAATGGATAAATTTTTTAAGTTAAAAGAAAGTGGAACTACTGTTTCAACTGAAATTGTTGCAGGTTTGACAACTTTCTTCGCCATGTCTTACATTCTGTTTGTTAACCCTAGTATTTTAGGTGCTGCAGGTATGCCAACTAAGGCAGTTTTCTTAGCGACAATCATTGCTGCATCAATTTCGACTTTGATAATGGGATTATTTGCTAATGTACCATACGCACTTGCTCCAGGTATGGGATTAAATGCTTTTTTTACTTATACCGTTGTCTTTGGTCTAGGTTTTACTTGGCAAGAAGCACTAGGTATGGTATTTATCTGTGGTTTATTTAATATCTTTATCACGGTAACTAAATTCCGTAAAAGCATTATCAAAGCTATTCCGCTTAGCCTTCAACATGCAATTGGTGGTGGTATTGGTGTCTTTGTAGCCTACCTTGGTTTCAAAAATGCAAATATTATTGATTTCTCGTTATCAGCACAAAATATTGTTGCTGTAAATGGCGTTGAACCTGCGAAAGCAACTGCCAAAACGTTTGCTCATGGTGTATTTTCAGTAAATGCAAATGGAGGCGTTGTACCTGCTATTTCAACATTTACAGAACCAAGTGTTCTTTTAGCGATTTTTGGTTTGCTCTTAATGGCTGTCTTAGTTATCAAAAATGTTCGTGGAGCCATCTTAATTGGAATTATCGTGACAACACTTGTTGGTATTCCAATGGGTGTAGTTGATCTTTCAGCAGTCAACTTTGGAGCAAATCATATTGGTCAAGCTTTCAAAGAACTTGGCACAACTTTCTTAGCAGCATTTGGTGGCATGGGATCTCTCTTTAAAGATTCAAGTCGTTTACCTCTCGTCTTAATGACAATCTTTGCTTTCAGTTTGTCAGATACTTTTGACACAATTGGTACTTTTATTGGTACTGGACGTCGTACAGGAATATTCACAGAAGCTGACGAAGAAGCACTTGAAAACAGTACAGGATTTAGTTCAAAAATGGACCGAGCCCTTTTTGCGGATGCAATTGGAACATCAATTGGTGCATTATTTGGAACATCAAACACAACAACTTATGTTGAATCTGCAGCAGGTATTGCCGAAGGTGGTCGTACAGGTCTGACAGCTGTATCAACTGCAGTATGTTTCTTACTTTCAATTTTACTATTGCCTTTAGTCGGTATTGTTCCCGCTGCGGCAACTGCACCAGCCTTGATTATTGTTGGGGTAATGATGGTTTCATCATTCTTAGACGTTGACTGGAGCAACTTCGAAGATGCGCTACCAGCCTTCTTTGCAGCTTTCTTCATGGCTTTATGTTATTCAATTTCATACGGAATTGCTGGCGCATTTATTTTCTATTGCCTAGTGAAAATTGTTAAAGGAAAAGCTAAGGAAGTTCACCCAATCCTTTGGGGAGCAACATTCCTATTCATCCTAAACTTTGTCATTTTAGCCATTTTATAATTAACGAGGGAGATGCTTTGCCATCTCTTTTTTTATTTCTAAACAAATTCTTCTTGGAAGAAAATTTGATTAATGCTATAATAACTTTATGTTTTATACTAAAAATGAAAATGAACTAATTGCCTTTGGTAAACGATTAGGACAAGCTTTACAAAAAGAAGATCTTATTGTTCTGACAGGTGACTTAGGTTCTGGGAAAACAACTTTAACAAAAGGTATTGCGCAAGGGTTGAACATTGCTCAAATGATAAAAAGTCCTACCTATACAATTGTTCGAGAATACGAAGGCCGTTTTCCTTTGTATCATTTGGATGTTTATCGAATTGGTGACGACCCAGACTCAATTGATCTGGACGAATTCATTTATGGGCAAGGTGTTACAGTTATTGAATGGGGAGAGTTGCTTGATGCTTCCTTGCTTAATGACTTCTTAGAAATTATTATTGACAAAGTCGATTCTGGTCGCTCTGTTACTCTAAAGTCTCACGGGAAAAGATCAGAAGCGATAGCTGAGGAGATGTTCGATGCCAACTTATGAGCTTAGTATTGAAGAAGCACAAGCTAGTGATGCGCCAGCAATTCAAAATCTCCTAAGAAAACTTAGTCTAGAAACCAACTTTATTTCTGAAACACAAGCTATTTTGGAAATAAGCCAAGAAAAACTTAGTTATGCACTTGAGCAATTAAACGACAAAGTAGACAGTATTTGTTTATTAGCAAGAGTCAATGAGCAAGTAGTTGGCTTAATCAGCATGTCATCAGGCTCTACTGTTGATACTAATCATATTAGCGAGCTTTTTATTGTTTTGGATGTCTCAGTTCGAGGACAAGGTTTGGGAAAAGAACTAATGGCAATTGCCCTAGATTGGGCAGAACAAACACCTTCAATTAAAAAGATTGAATTGGAAGTACAAATTGCTAATGAAGTTGCTGTTCAATTGTATCAGTCGTTTGGCTTTGAAATTGAAGGCACTCGCAAACATGCAGTAAAACTACACAATGGAAAATACTCAGATGTCTATTTAATGGGCAAACTATTAGACAAGTAAGGAAACGAATGAAAATCGGAAAAAAAATACTCCTCATGTTATCGGCCATTTTAATTACTACGGTTGTAGCCTTGGGGGTTTATGCAACAAGTGCATATCACTTTTCAACTGATGAACTAGCAAAAACTTTTAAAGATTTTTCAATTAGTGGAAAGAAAAGTACAGCAATTAAACAAACAAAACCTTTTTCAATATTGCTTATGGGTGTTGATACAGGATCGGCTGAAAGAAAATCAAAGTGGGCAGGAAATAGCGATTCTATGATTTTAGTGACAATCAATCCTAAAACTAAGAAAACGACCATGACAAGTTTAGAACGAGATATTTTAATTAAATTATCTGGACCTGAAGGAAATGAAATGGATGGTGAAGAAGCAAAATTAAATGCTGCATATGCCTCAGGTGGTGCTCAAATGGCAATAATGACCATTCAAGATTTATTGAATATAAAGATTGATAATTTTGTCCGCATCAATATGCAAGGGTTGGTTGATTTAGTCGATGCTGTAGGTGGAATAACGGTTACGAATGAATTTGATTTTCCAATTTCAATATCGGAGAATGAGCCTGAGTATAAAGCCACAGTAGCACCAGGGACACATAAAATTAATGGCGAACAAGCCTTAGTTTATGCACGGATGCGTTATGATGATCCTGAAGGTGATTATGGACGACAAAAACGTCAGCGAATCGTTATTCAAAAGGTATTACAAAAAATCTTAGCTTTAGAGAGTGTAAGCTCTTATCGAAAAATTTTGCATGCTGTAAGTAACAACATGCAAACGAATATTGAGATATCATCAGCTACTATTCCGAAACTTTTGGCATACTCTGATGCGCTGAAAAAAGTAAAGGCATTCCAGCTAAAGGGTGAAGATGCTACCTTAGCAGATGGTGGATCTTATCAAATTGTTACCGAGGACCACTTACTTAAAATTCAAAATCAAATTCGTAAACAATTAGGTAAAGCCGAAGTTACGGTGTTGAAAACAAGTGCAATTACCATCGAAGAATTAAATGGAACAAGTAAGGTTGAAAAGGAGCAAACTGATGTTCCTGCTTCAATTCAAGAAGATAATTATACAAACTATTCAGACAACACTAATCAAGGTAATTATAATTCAAATAACAATATCACGATTATCCCACCAGAAAGTAGTGCTCCAGTTCAAACTTATCCATCAAGTGAACCTACAACTTCAGGAACAGTGCCGGTTGCTCCAGTGCCATCAGCGCCTGCACCAATAACTCCTGTTTCACCAAGTACAGGTACAACTCCAGTTGCGCCTGTACAATAATAAAGAAATAAAGAGATCCTTTCGGATCTCTTTTACTTTTCTTCAGGTTTTTCTTGATATTTTTCCATTCGCTCTTTAATTTGTTGCATTAAGGGCTCAGTTTCCTGATTAAATGCTCTAAATTTATAAGATAAATCTTTATTAATTTTTTCGATTTTACTAGTTTCAGATTTAATCACGGCCAAGTTTACTTTAATGCGATCAACATCCTTTTGAATAGCATCTTTTGACTCTTTTGATTCTTTGAGGCCGGTCTTGATTTTGTCTCGGTTTTCATAAGCTTTATAGGATGTGTAGGCAGCGACGCCAAAAGTAATCAGTGAATTGATTCTCATTCGGTTATCTCCTTATGGATTTTTTGGGCTAATACGGCGAGAGCTTCAAAGTCAGGCTCATGTGTTGTATAAGTAATGTCAATTCCATCTTCAGAACCGTAGCGTGGAATCAAATGAATATGGGCATGAAAAACAGACTGACCAGCAATTTCCTCATTGTTGTTGATGATGTTCATAGCTGGCGCTTCGGTTGCTTTTTGCAGTGCGCGAGCAATCTTAGGCAAACGTGAAAAAGTTTTACTAGCTAATTCGGCGTCCATATCGAGGACGTTACGAACATGTTTTTTTGGGATCAGAAGAGTATGGCCAGGTGTGGTTTGTGTGATATCAAGAAAAGCCAAAACTTGGTCATCTTCGTATATTTTGGACGAAGGAATCTTACCTGAGATAATATTACAGAAAATACAGTTATCCATCTTATTCACCTACGCTTCTTAATTTAATAAATGTAACTGTTATTAGTATATCAAAATCTTTAAATAATCTAAATTATTTGCTTAGCGCTTTCACCCTTTTTCAAGAGACTAAACTTGGATTTGAATCAAAAATTTATAATATTTTAAAAAAATGATTATTACTATCTCTAATCTTGGAGAGGATTAAGGTATCTTTCTGTCACCTTCTTGATTTGAATTTGGTATAATGGGTATCAGACGAAAACTTTAGAAAGAGTACTTATGTTAAAAATTGAAAATCTGACAGGTGGTTATATTAATATCCCTGTTTTGAAGGACATTTCTTTTTCCGTTGATGCTGGTCAATTAGTAGGATTAATTGGTTTGAATGGTGCAGGAAAATCAACGACAATCAATGAAATAATTGGTTTGTTAAGACCTTATAAAGGTAGCATTACCATTGATGGCATCTCCTTGATAGATGACAAAACAGCCTACAGGAAGAAAATTGGCTTTATACCCGAAACACCAAGTCTTTACGAAGAATTGACCTTGGCTGAACACATTGAAACAATTGCCATGGCTTACGACATTCCAGTAAAAGAAGCACATGATCGAGCAAAACCTTTATTGAAAACATATCGTTTGGAGGATAAATTGGATTGGTATCCCGTTCATTTTTCTAAAGGAATGAAACAAAAAGTAATGATTATCTGTGCTTTTATTATTGATCCTAGGTTATTTATTCTAGATGAACCATTCCTTGGCCTAGATCCGTTAGCAATTGCTGACTTAATTGCCTATTTGGACGAGGAAAAAAAGAAAGGCAAGTCAATTTTGATGAGTACACACGTTCTCGATTCTGCAGAAAAAATGTGTGATCGGTTTGTCATTTTACATCATGGACAAATCCGTGCCCAAGGGACTTTGGACGATTTACGAACTACATTTGGTGATAACCAGGCTAGTCTAAATGATATATACTTAGCCTTGACCAAAGAGGCTTAATCATGGAAGAATTGTTTAAAAAACGAAAGCAGGACTTTCAAAAACTTCATCGTAAGTACCTCCCCTATGTTCTGAATGATCATTTTGTGCTTGTATTAGTCTTTTTATTAGGCTATGTTTTATATCAATATAGCCAACTCTTGCGCCATTTTCCTGAAAATCACTGGCCAATTATTATTTGTCTAATTTTCTTAACCTTCTTTTTATTACAGGTTGGCTCTGTGGCGACATATTTGGAAGAGGCTGACCGTCAGTTCTTGCTTGCCAAAGAAAATCAACTGATTACCTATATAGACAGAGCTGGGCGTCACTCATTTGTTAGTGGAACTGTGATTCAAAGCGTTTGTTTAGCTCTGCTATTCCCCATCTTCGCAAGACTTGGCCTATCGCTGACGCTCTTTGTTCTCATGTTGGTACTCTTAGCTGGTTTGAAGTGGTTGATCCAGAAAAGGAAAGTAGCTGCGCTGATGGCCGATAGTGGCTTGAATTGGGATGCTAGTATTGTCAGTGAGAAAAGACGAAAGCAACAAATTCTGAAGTTTTATTCCCTTTTTGTAAATGTCAAGGGTGTATCCACCAGTGTAAAAGAAAGATCTTACTTAAATCCGCTTTTAAGAACTGTTGAAAAAAAATCAGGCTCACATTGGCTCAATCTCTTTGCGCGTGCTTTTTTGCGAAGCTCAGATTATCTTGGTCTCTATATTAGATTAACCTTTTTAGCATTATTATCACTAATATTTATTAGTAATGATTATTTATCAATGGCTTTGGCGTTGATTTTTGACTACCTTTTATTATTTCAATTGCTGTCACTATATCATCATTTTGATTATCATTACTTATCAATTTTATATCCGGAAGATAGTAAGCAAAAGAAAGCTGATTTACTCAAATTATTACGAGGGCTATCTTTGGTTTTATTGATCATAGAGATTGGATTTACAGGCAATTTCATAAATGCTGTAATCATGACTATCTTCTTTGGGGTAATGGGCAATCTCTATTTGCCTTATAAGTTAAAGAACATAATTGACTAAGTAAGTCAAAACAAGTAAAATAAGAATAAGTGATTAGAAATAGAAAAGGAGGGCGACAGTTTGACAACAACAGATCAGGACCTAACATTAACGCCCTTAAAAGGGAAAAGTGGGAAAGCTTATAAGGGAACATATCCGAATGGTGATAATGTTTTTATTAAATTGAATACCACACCAATCCTTCCGGCCTTAGCAAAAGAACAAATTGCTCCTCAATTATTGTGGGCAAAACGCTTGGGTAACGGAGATATGATGAGTGCTCAAGAATGGTTGGATGGCAGAATTTTGAATCGTGGAGACATGAATAGCAAACAGATTGTTCAGATCTTAAGTCGCCTTCATAAATCGAAGCAGTTAGTTAATCAACTCTTGCAACTAAACTATAAAATTGAGAACCCTTACGATTTATTAATTGATTTTGAACAAAACGCACCATTTCAAATTCAACAAAATTCTTATCTACAAGATATTGTTAAAGAATTGAAAAAAAGCCTTCCTGCTTTTAGAGCGGAAGTAGCAACTATTGTTCATGGTGACATTAAACATAGTAATTGGGTTATTACAACTAGTGGCATGATTTATTTATGTGATTGGGACTCTGTTAGATTGACTGACAGAATGTATGATGTTGCTTATTTATTAAGCCATTACATTCCACAATCACGTTGGCCAGAATGGTTATCTTATTATGGCTATAAGAACAATGAAAAAGTCATGAGTAAGATTGTATGGTATGGCCAGTTGTCTTATTTGACTCAAATCCTGAGATGTTTTGATCAACGAGATATGGAACATGTTAACCAAGAAATTTATGCGTTACGACGTTTTAGAGAGATATTTAGAAAGAAATAATGCGAGTTAGAAAACGAAAAGGTGCCGAAGAGCATCTTGAAAACAATCCAAATTATGTCATTTTGACACCTGAAGAGTCTAAAGGACATTGGAAAGAAGTTTTCGGAAACAATAATCCGATTCATATTGAGGTAGGATCTGGTAAGGGTGGATTTGTGACTGGAATGGCCCAAAAAAATCCTGATATTAATTACATTGGAATCGATATTCAACTCTCTGTCCTTAGTTATGCACTGGATAAGGTATTGGAATCAGGTGTTTCTAATGTGAAATTATTAAGGGTTGATGGCTCAAGTTTAACCAACTACTTTGATGATGGTGAGATTGATTTACTTTATCTCAATTTTTCTGATCCATGGCCAAAAACCAAACATGAAAAACGTCGCTTAACCTATAAGGACTTTTTAAAGACTTATCAACAAATTTTACCAGAAAACGGTCAAGTCCACTTTAAGACAGATAATCGTGGCTTGTTTGAATATAGTCTAGCTAGTATGTCACAGTATGGCATGACACTTAATCAAGTTTGGCTCGATTTACATGCAAGTGATTATCCGGATAATGTGATGACCGAATATGAAGCAAAATTCTCAAGTTTAGGCCAAGTTATTTACCGCCTAGAAGCACAATTTTAACTATTTAGAAGTTGTTAAGACAACTTCCTTATGGAGAGGTCGCATAGTGGCCGAGTGCGCACGCTTGGAAAGCGTGTAGTCCTTAACAGGGCTCGGGGGTTCGAATCCCCTCCTCTCCTTTATCCTGCTGATATATCAGTGTTATGAAGTGGTTCGCCCACTATACACCCACAAAATTATAGAATATAAAAAATGTCCTTGATAATTTGGTCATTTTTTTATTTAATGTGCAAATTTTAGCAGAAATAGCAATATCATTTGCATTACCCTGTTTTTGTGGTATAATACAAGTAACTAATACAGAAAGGTGGTGGGAAAACTTCTCGCCACTTTTGTATTGAAATTTTGTAACGAGGACATATTCTTTAGTTCTAGTTAATTAAAAAGGAGGTCATGACAATAGCTAATCAATCAATTATTGAAACCGTTACAGAAGCGGTAGCGCCTAAAATCCTAGCACCTTTTGAATTGGTCGATGTTGAATATGAAAAAATGGGAAACGACTACGTTTTAAGTATTCTTATTGACAAGGATGGAGGGATTACTGTTGAAGATACTACGGCATTAACTGAAATTATCAGTCCAGTACTCGATCAGATAACACCAGATCCATTTCCTGAACAGTACATGTTAGAAGTGTCTAGCCCTGGTTTAGAAAGACCATTGAAAACCGCTGAAAGTATTACCAATGCTGTTGGTTCTTACATCAATGTTAGTCTTTATAAAGCAATCGACAAAATCAAAGTCTTTCAAGGTGATTTAGTGGCATTTGATGGCCAAACTTTAACCATTAACTATTTGGAGAAAAATCGTCAGAAGACTGTTGAAATCCCTTATCAATCTGTTGCAAAAGCACGTCTAGCAGTAAAGCTGTAAGAGTATACTGTTATTATGCTTTTGAGAGATTTGCAATTTATCTCAGAAAGGAAATTTGTTCTGGATTTTTAACCAGAACGTAAAAATTATGAGCAAAGAAATGCTAGAAGCCTTCCGCATTTTGGAAGAAGAAAAACACATTAATAAAAGTGATATAATTGAGGCAGTAACTGAATCATTAAAATCTGCTTACAAACGTCGTTATGGTCAGTCTGAATCATGTGTTATTGAGTTTAATGAAAAAACTGGAGATTTCCAAGTTTTCACAGTTCGTGAAGTAGTTGAGGAAGTTTTTGATAGCCGTTTAGAAATTGGTCTAAAAGATGCCTTGGCAATTAGTTCAGCTTATGAATTAGGCGACAAAATCCGTTTTGAAGAGTCAGTAGCAGAATTTGGACGGGTTGCAGCTCAATCTGCTAAACAAACAATTATGGAAAAAATGCGACGTCAAATGCGTGAAGTAACCTTCAATGAGTACAAAGAACATGAAGGTGAAATTATGACGGGTACGGTTGAACGTTTTGACCAACGCTTTATCTATGTTAACCTAGGTTCGCTTGAGGCACAGTTATCCCATCAAGATCAAATTCCTGGTGAAACGTTCAAATCACATGATCGAATTGATGTTTATGTCTACAAAGTAGAAAACAATCCTAAAGGCGTCAATGTATTTGTTAGCCGGAGCCATCCAGAATTTATCAAGCGCATCATGGAACAAGAAATTCCAGAAGTTTTTGATGGAACTGTAGAAATTATGAGTGTCTCACGTGAGGCTGGTGATCGTACTAAGGTTGCGGTGCGTAGCCATAACCCAAATGTTGACGCTATTGGTACTATTGTTGGACGGGGTGGTAGCAACATTAAAAAAGTTATTAGTAAATTCCATCCAAAACGTTTTGATCAAAAAGCCGGAGCTGAAATTCCAGTTGAAGAAAACATCGATGTTATCCAATGGGTTGATGATCCAGCAGAATTCATTTACAATGCTATTGCACCAGCAGAAGTTGATATGGTATTGTTTGATGAAGCTGATTCTAAACGTGCAACGGTCGTTGTTCCGGATAGTAAATTATCACTTGCGATTGGCCGTCGTGGACAAAACGTTCGTTTAGCAGCTCATCTAACTGGTTACAGAATTGATATTAAATCTGCTAGTGATTATGAGCGCATGGAAGCTGAGCAAGAAAACCAATCAACTGAGCTTGTAGAAGAGACTATCGCTCCTACAAACGAGGAAGAATAAGAAAAGAGGTGTTTTATGCCTAAAGAAAAAAAAATACCTTTACGTAAGTCACTTGTTTCAGGTGAAATAATTGATAAGCGTGATTTGCTTCGTATTGTTAAAACAAAAGAAGGCGAGATATTTATTGACCCGACAGGGAAGAAAAATGGTCGTGGTGCCTATATTAAACTTGATAATGCGGAGGCAAAGCAGGCAAAGAAAAAACAAGTCTTTAATCGTAGTTTCTCTATGGACGTTCCGGAAAGTTTTTACGATGAGTTGATTGCTTATGTTGATCACAAAGTAAAAAGAAGAGAGTTAGGTCTTGAATAATTTACAAAGATTGTCCAATCTAATCGGTCTCGCTCAACGAGCAGGGAAAATTATTTCTGGGGAAGAGATGGTTGTGAAAGCTATTCAGCATGAAGCAGTTAATATAGTTTTCTTAGCAAATGATGCTGGACCAAATGTGACAAAAAAAGTAACAGATAAAAGTAAATATTATAATGTAGAAGTCTCCACAGTGTTTAATGCACTGGAATTAAGTGCTGCACTAGGCAAACCACGTAAAGTTGTTGCAGTTGCAGACGCTGGATTTTCAAAGAAAATGAGGACTCTTATGGAATAGACGAGTAGGAGGACACAAATTGTCAAAAAGAAGATTACATGAAATTGCCAAAGAAATTGGTAAAACAAGTAAAGAAGTTGTGGATCACGCAAAAAACTTAGGTTTAGACGTTAAAAGTCATGCTTCAAGTGTTGAAGATTCGGACGCAAAGAAAATAATTTCAAGTTTTTCAACGCCAAAAGTTGAAAAATCTGAACTTCAAAAATCAAATCCTGTTGAAAAGAAAGTTTCTAACTCAGTTCAAAAAACTGAAAAATCGAATGAAAAAAAAGCTGAAGTAAAAAATACGAAAACTGCAGAAGTTGTGAAGCAAGATGTGTTAAATAAGACTAACGAGCAAGTAGCAAGTTCACCATTAAGTTCTCAATCAGCAACACCAAGACCAAAGAGTCGTAACTTTAAAGCTGAACGTGAAGCTAGAGCTAAAGAGCAGGATGCCAGAAGAGCGAACGGACAACAAGCGACTAATGGTCGTCAAGGGGAAAGCAGAAGTCGTCAGCAAGGTGGTTTTTCAAACCGAGACAATCAACTAGGTAACACTAGACAAGGAAATCAGTCTAGAGATAATCGTCAATCATTTAGAGATGGCAATCAATCTAGAGATAACAAACCAGGATTCAAAAAAGATTATAATAATCGAGATCGTTTCCAAGGTAATCACAATCAAAACACAGCTTCTAAACCAGCAGCTGGCAAGATTGATTTCAAAGCAAGAGCAGCAGCTTTAAAAGCAGAACAAAATGCTGAGTACACTCGTAAACGAGAAGATGACTTCCGTCAAGCTAAAGAAGCACAGCGATTAGCTGAAAAAGCGCAGGAAGAAGCAAAACGTTTAGCAGTTAAAGAAGCAGCTGAAAAAGCAAGATTGGAAAAAGAAACACCAAAAGTAAAACCGACAGCAAAGGTTAGCCAAGGTATTCCTGAAGTAGCTAAAACAAGTACTGCCAAACCTGTTGATAAACGTCGTAAAAAATCCCGTCCAGAAAAAGGTCAAGGTGAAAGCCCTCGAACTGAAGATGGACCAAAGCAAAATAAGAAAAGTTGGAATAATCAGAGCCAAGTGAGAAATCAAAGAAATAGTAACTGGAATAAAAGACCTAAAAAAGGTAAAAACAACAGAAATAACAATTCAGCTCCAAAACCAGTAACAGAGCGTAAATTCCATGAATTGCCAAAAGAGTTTGAGTATACTGGAGGTATGACAGTTGCTGAAATTGCAAAACGTATTAAACGTGAACCTGCTGAAATTGTTAAAAAACTTTTCATGATGGGAATTATGGCAACTCAAAACCAATCTCTTGATGGAGATGCTATTGAATTGTTAATGGTAGATTATGGTATAGAAGCGATTGCTAAAGTTGAAGTTGATAATGCCGATATTGAACGTTTCTTCGAAGACGAAACTTACCTTAACCCAGAAAACATTGTTGAACGTGCACCAGTTGTTACAATCATGGGACACGTTGACCATGGTAAAACAACTCTTTTAGATACATTACGTAACTCACGTGTTGCTACAGGTGAAGCGGGTGGTATCACTCAGCATATTGGAGCTTACCAAATTGAAGAAGCTGGTAAGAAGATTACTTTCTTAGATACACCTGGACACGCGGCCTTTACAAGTATGCGTGCTCGTGGAGCATCTGTAACTGATATTACAATCTTAATTGTTGCTGCCGATGATGGTGTTATGCCTCAAACAATTGAAGCAATTAATCACTCAAAAGCTGCTGAAGTTCCAATTATTGTTGCTATTAACAAAATTGATAAACCAGGAGCAAATCCAGAACGTGTTATTTCTGAATTAGCTGAACATGGAATTATTTCAACTGCTTGGGGTGGAGACTGTGAATTTGTCGAAATTTCTGCCAAGTTCAATAAAAATATTGATGAACTTTTAGAAACTGTTTTATTAGTAGCAGAAGTTGAAGAACTTAAAGCTGATCCAACTGTCCGTGCCATTGGTACTGTTATCGAAGCTCGTCTTGACAAAGGTAAAGGTGCTGTTGCAACTCTTCTAGTTCAACAAGGAACGCTTCATGTTCAAGACCCAATCGTTATTGGGAATACATTCGGTCGTGTTCGTGCGATGACAAATGACCTAGGGCGTCGCGTTAAATATGCATTACCATCAACACCAGTTTCAATCACTGGGTTGAATGAAACGCCAATGGCGGGTGATCACTTTGCTGTTTATGAAGATGAAAAAGCAGCGCGTGCAGCTGGTGAAGAACGTGCAAAACGTGCCCTTCTAAAACAACGTCAAAATACACAACGTGTTAGCCTTGATAACCTCTTTGATACCCTTAAAGCAGGTGAAATTAAAACTGTTAATGTTATCATCAAAGCTGATGTTCAAGGTTCAGTTGAAGCTCTCGCAACATCACTTCTTAAAATTGAAGTTGAAGGCGTTCGTGTAAATGTTGTCCATTCGGCTGTTGGTGCTATCAATGAGTCTGATGTCACATTGGCTGAGGCTTCTAACGCTGTTATTATTGGTTTCAACGTTCGTCCTACACCTCAAGCTCGTCAACAAGCTGACGCTGACGAAGTAGAAATTCGTCTTCACAGCATCATTTACAAAGTGATAGAAGAAGTAGAAGAAGCAATGAAAGGTAAACTTGATCCAGTTTACAAAGAAAGAATCATTGGTGAAGCTATTGTTCGTGAAACGTTTAAAGTATCCAAAGTTGGTACAATTGGTGGATTTATGGTTACAAGTGGTAAAATCACTCGTGACTCTAGCGTCCGCGTAATTCGTGATAGTGTTGTTATTTTTGATGGTAAATTAGGCAGTCTTAAACATTATAAAGATGATGTTAAAGAAGTCGGTAATGCCCAAGAAGGTGGTTTGATGATTGAAAACTACAATGACCTTCAAATGGATGATATCTTAGAAGCATATATTATGGAAGAAGTTATTCGTAAGTGATACTACCAAAGGAGACTGAAGTCTCTCTTTGGTAGACGGAAGCCGCCATATTGCGGTCTTCCTAATCACCCCACTAGGCTCAAAGTCGAGAGGAATCGTCTCTCCTAATCTGTTAACCATAATAAGATTGACAGATAGTTTTAGAAAGGAATTTCTTATGGCAAATCATCGTATTGACCGTGTTGGAATGGAAATCAAACGTGAAGTGAATGACATTTTACAAAAAAAAGTTCGTGATCCACGTGTTCAAGGAGTTACCATTACAGAAGTTCAAATGCTTGGTGATTTATCTGCTGCCAAAGTGTACTATACTCTAATGAGTGACTTAGCCTCAGATAATCAGAAAGCCCAAACTGGTTTGGAAAAAGCAACTGGAACGATTAAACGTGAATTAGGTAAAAGCCTTTCTATGTATAAAATTCCAGATTTGATTTTCGAAAAAGATAATTCTATTGCTTATGGTAATAAAATTGATGAACTTCTTCGTAACCTTGATCAAAAAGATTAATTGTAAATACAAAAAACTCGAACTCGATAATAATCATCCAGTTCGAGTTTTTTTAAGGCAAATTAGTTTACAAATGTAGACCGTTGTGTTAGAATAAATTTACAAATGTAAACAAAGAAAGGGGAATTATGACTCAAATATCAAATTCAGAGTGGGAAGTCATGCGAGTGCTCTGGGCCAGTGAAGAACAAAAGAGTAGTGATATCATAAGAATCTTGCAAGAAAAGTTTGACTGGTCTCCATCTACTATTAAAACCTTGCTAGGAAGATTAGTTGATAAAAAATTGGTAACGAGTAAAAGAGATGGGCGCGCTTATCTGTATCGAGCTATTGAAGGACCAAAAGTTTATCAAGAGGCATTAATAAGAGAAGACTTTGATAAAATTTGTCAACGACAACATAGTGATATTATTTACCAACTATTAGATGACTTACCAATGACTTCCCAAGAAGTGGCATTATTTATTTCACTCTTACAAGGAAAGAAAACGGTTGAATCAGTTGCTTGTAACTGTGTACCGGGACAATGTGCCTGCCATGTCAAAGGAGAGATGACTTATGACTAAAGATACTTATTTGATTGAGGGGATGACCTGTGCTTCCTGTGCTTTAACTGTCGAAAATGCCGTCAAAAACTTACCTGATGTTGATCAAGCTTCAGTTAATTTAACAACTGAAAAGTTAACAATTAATTCTGAAGCTCCGATTACATCTGAAACCATCGAGAGAGTAGTTTCAGAAGCAGGTTATAAAGCTAGTCCTTATCATCCTGAAAATAGTCAATCTACACCAGTTCGTCAAGAAGAACATGCTAGAGCTTTATGGCATCAGTTTGTGTGGTCTGCTCTATTTACCATTCCCTTGCTTTATATAGCTATGGGACCAATGGTAGGACTTCCTCTGCCACAGTTTTTATCACCAATTACACATGCTAAATTTTTTGTAGGGCTTCAATTACTTCTTACCTTGCCAGTTATCTATATGGGCAAATCATACTATACAAATGGTTTCAGGGCCTTATTCAGAGGTCATCCTAACATGGATAGTTTAGTGGCAGTAGCCACCTCAGCAGCTTTACTCTATAGCATCTTTGGCTTTATTCAAGTTTTTAGAGGAGCTTTCCATTATGCTGGTCATTTGTATTTTGAATCAGCAGTAGTTATCCTAACCTTAATCACATTAGGGAACTATTTCGAAAGTCGGTCGAAAAGTAGCACATCACAAGCTATTTCAAAATTGTTGCAGTTAAAGGTCAATGAAGCTCATTTAATCAAAGATGACTCGACCAAATTAGTGCCAGTTGAAAGCATTCATGTTGGTGATCTGGTATTAATTAAACCCGGTGAAAAGGTCCCTGTTGATGGTCAAGTTGTCCAAGGGTCATCATATATTGATGAATCTATGTTGACAGGTGAAAGTAAACCTAACCAAAAAAATCAAGAAGACCCTGTTTACACCGGAACAATTAATGGACAAGGTAGTCTAACGGTTCAGGTCACTAAAACTGGAAATGAAACCTTCTTGGCACAAATTATTGGATTGGTCGAAGAAGCGCAAGGCAATAAAGCCCCTATTGCTAAAATTGCTGATATCGTTTCTGGGAAGTTTGTACCAATAGTGATGATTTTAGCTCTTTTAACAGCCATATTTTGGTTCTTCGTCATGAAAGAGACCTTCACCTTTTCATTAACAACTGCAATAGCAGTTCTAGTTATTGCATGTCCTTGTGCCCTTGGTTTGGCTACTCCAACAGCCATTATGGTTGGTTCTGGACGCGGAGCAGAAAATGGTATTTTGTTTAAAGGTGGAGATTACCTTGAAAACCTTCATCATGTCCATACAATCGTTTTTGATAAAACAGGAACGATTACTCAAGGAAAGCCTGTGTTAACAAAATTAACCATATTTAGTGGAGATGAACAATCGGTTCTGGTTGAAATGGCTTCAGTAGAGCAGGACTCCGAACATCCTATCAGCAGAGCTATTCTTAATAAAGCAAAAGAAGAAAATTTGAATCTTTTACCAGTTACTGAGTTTGAGTCTATCACAGGACTAGGGGTGAAAGGGATGGTTGATAAACAGGCTATCCTTGTCGGAAATAGTCGTTTGATGGAAGATTATGGTCTGACAGTTGAAGACTCAAGTCTCATGTATATGGCGAAAGATGGGCAATTAGTGGCAAGCTTTAATGTGGCTGACCAACTCAAGGAAGATAGTAAAGCAACGATCCAAGCTCTAAAAGCGCGTGGTATCAAAACAGTTATGCTGACGGGGGATCAAGAAGACACGGCAAGGGAAATTGCTGACGCTGTTGGAATTGACCAAGTCTATAGTCAGGTTCTTCCAGATCAGAAGGAAGCCATCATAGCATCGCTGCAAAAGGATGGACATACAGTAGCCATGATTGGAGATGGGATAAATGATGCCCCTGCCTTAGCTGCTGCAGACATCGGGATTTCATTGGGTTCTGGGACAGATATAGCTATTGAAGCGGCGGATGTCATCTTGATGAAACCGCAGATGCTCGATTTAGTGAAGGCCATTCAACTCAGTCAGGCAACTATTAAAGTTGTTAAAGAAAATTTATTCTGGGCATTTATTTACAATATCTTAATGATACCTATTGCTATGGGAGTGCTTTATTTATTTGGTGGGCCCCTATTAAACCCAATGTTAGCCGGCCTCGCTATGAGTTTTAGCTCTGTATCAGTCGTCTTAAATGCTCTTAGACTTAAAGCAATCCCATTAAAGGAGAAATAAAATGGAAAAATCATATAAAATTACAGGAATGAAATGTCAGGGCTGTGTAGATACAGTTACTGAAAAACTTTCAGCAGTCAGAGGTGTTGAAGCAGTTTCGGTCGATTTGGAAAAAGGCACTGCCCAAGTAACAGGAAAACCCCTTAGCTTTGCCTTAAAACGTGCATTGAAAGGCACCAAATTTACCATTGAAAAGAATTAAAAAAAGGAACCTCATGTTGAGGTTCCTTTTTAGATATGATTGAAAATTATAGATAGTTGTTTGACTGATTTTTTAAAAATGTTACACTTAAAAGGTAGACTTAATTGTATGTGAAAAATGAGTTACCTATTAGGAAAGTGAGTTAGAAAAATGATCAAACTAATTGCCATCGATTTGGATGGAACTTTATTAAATAGTAAGAAAGAAATTCCGCAAGAAAATATTAGAGCGATTCAGGAAGCGACTGCTAATGGCACTAAGATAGTTCTATGTACTGGACGTCCGAAAAGTGGAACAAAACCTTACTTCGATCAGCTGTACTTATCTGAAGATGAGTTTCTGATATTAAATAATGGCTGTAGCACTTATACCAGTTTGGAGTGGAACTTAATTCATCATCATGAATTAACGATTGACGATGTCAAAAAACTTGAAAAATTAAGTAGTGCTTATCCAGAAGTTCACTTAACGTTGACAACGGAAGAAAATTATTATGTTCTAGGTGACAATGTTCCAGATTTAGTTGCTATGGATGGAGAATTAGTTTTTACTAAGGTGAAAGAAACTGCCACTTCATCATTAGAAGAAAAGCCAGAAATCATTTTCCAAGCCATGTATATGGGACCGTCAGAAATTTTGGATCAGTTTGAAAAAGCAGTTCGCTCGCAGCTTGTGGAGGATTTCAGTGTTGTCCGCAGTCAAGACTATATTCTTGAAGTTATGCCTAAAGACGTCACAAAGGCCTATGCTCTTAAGGCTTTGGCTGATGATTTGAATTGCTCTGCTGAAGAAGTGATGGCCATCGGCGACGCGCCAAATGATATAGAGATGCTGACCTTTGCAGGTACAGGCGTAGCAATGGGCAACGCCAGTGAATCAATCAAAGTCCTAGCAAATCATATTACCAGTCATTGTGACCAAGCAGGGGTGGCAGAAGCGATTGATAAGTATGCCTTACTGAAATAAAAAAAGACCAGTCAGAATTAGAACTCATCATAATGAGTCAGTTCTGAACTGGTTTTCTTATGGTAAAAGAGGTAAGCCCATTTTAGCCATTTCTTCAGCTGGCGTCTTCATACCATCTTTTATCCAAGTCGATAAAACAGAGACAATGGCATTACTCCAAAAGAGTCGTGAATAATGGGATTGTTTAGCCTTTTTCCAACGTTGATAGGCTTTTAATCGTTTTGTAACCATCTGTGTTAGCAATTGTTGCATATGCTGTTTGAAAATAGCTTTAAAAAGTGTTTCTTCTTTTTTTGCTTCAGTAAAAAGGTAAAGCCAAGCTTGACTGGCCTGTGTATTTAAATCAAATGACTTAATTCCTTTAAAAATACGACGCAATACACCAGATAAATAGCTTTCTAAAATTTCTTCTTTCGATGAAAAATTGCGATAAAATGCATTTCTCGACACTCCGGCCTTGGATACAAGTTCAGAAATTGAAATCTGAGCAATTGATTTTTGATTGAGAAGATTTAATAGGGCAGTTTCTAGGGATTCCCTGGTTAATTGCCGAGTTTCTTTATTAAATTTCATTAAATTATTTAAGGAATTTTTAGCGATTACTTTATCGGTCATTACACTTTCCTTTCAACTGTGACATCGGACTATTTTTACTAGCTATTAATAGGCTAATGATGATATAATTTTAGGTGAAAAGCTTTAAAATGTCAATAGATTAAAAGCATATCAGAACGAAAGAGGAAAAAATATGACTTGGAAAATTGTAGCTGACTCAGGCTGTGATTTATTAGCCTTAAAAAACAGTGATAATCAAATAGAATTTGAGCGCGTGCCTTTAACAATTAGAATTGGGCAAGAAGTTTTTACAGATGATTTTGCTCTCGACGTAGATGATATGATGACTAAGATGTATGCTACTTCCGAAGCTGCTACATCTAGTTGCCCAAGCCCAGATGCTTTTATGCAGGCCTTTAAAGGAGCAGATAATGTCATTGCGATTACCATCACTGGTACTTTATCAGGAAGTAATAACAGTGCTCGTCTCGGTAAAGAAATGTTATTGGAAGAGAATCCAAATCTTAATATCCACGTAATTGACTCTTTGTCTGCTGGTGGAGAAATGGATTTAATCGTTTTAGAACTGGAAAGATTAATTTCTCAAGGACTTTCATTTGAACAAGTGGTTGAAGAAATCACAGCTTATCAAAACAAGACGGGCTTAGTCTTTGCCTTAGCAAAAGTAGATAATCTAGTTAAAAATGGTCGTGTTAGTAAACTTTTAGGAAAAGTCATTGGTTTAATGAACATCCGCATGGTAGGTTGTGCCAGTGAGGAAGGAAGACTAGAATTACTACAGAAAGCCCGTGGTCAGAAGAAAGCTGTTTTATCAATAGTTGATGAAATGAAAAAAGCTGGCTATGAAGGTGGCAAAACATTTATTTGTCATCGTAAAAATGAGAAGATCTGTCAACAAATTTTAGAGAATCTTAAAGAGAAATACCCTACAGCAACAATGGAAGTAGCTGAAACATCTGGTTTATGCAGTTTCTATGCTGAAGAAGAAGGTATTCTCCTTGGATATGAAAAAGCCTAACAAAAAAGCTGACTCAATTGATTGAGTCAGCTTTTTTTAACTATTGACCAGAAGTTCCTGTTGTTCCATCAGTACCTGTTCCATTTGTTGTATCAGTAGCAGGTGCACTTGTTTCTGGTGCTGGTGGTGTGGGTACAATTGGTGCGGAAGCTGGTGCTTGAGGAATATAACTCTCGGCTGGAGCTTGACCCGCGTCTACTGTAGTATCAGTAGCAGGTACACTGGGAATTGAATCAGATTCAATCACAGTGGTATCTATAATGACAATAGCATCTAATTGGCTTTGTAAATCAGCTTTTTTCTTTTCATCATTAACTTTATCAATTGCTGCTTGAGCTAAATCTTTATTTTCAGTTGTCGGATTATTTTTAGTTTCTTCAACAGCTTTTTGAGCTTTTTCATAGGTCTCAAAATCACTCTTGATTTGGTCTAATTTTTTTTGAAGTTGTTTTTTTGTATCTGTGTTTTTGAGCTTGTCTAGTTTCTTCTGTGCCTTTTCAATAGCATCCTTACTTGGATTTTTCTCGGCGTTAGCTATGAGGTCAACAGCTTCTGAAAGGTTATTATTTTTGCTGACGACTTTATGGGTAGGCTGCACTGCATTTTCACTTGAGTTAACATTAGCCATGTCACCAAAAATAAAATAAATTCCACCCGCAATAATCAAGGTGATTACGCTTAGAACGAGAAAGAGTCGTTCTGTTTTTTCCTGTTTCATACTTATCTCCTAATACTTCTTTGAATACTGACAAGCTCTATTATACAAGAAAAGTAAGAATTATTAAAGATGCTTATTAATAATAAAAATTAATATTTGAATCGGTATATACCATTTACAAATTTTTAGAATAGGCGTATAATGTAGAAAAAGGGAGGACTTACGATGACAAGCTATATTAAAGCAGATTGTTTTTACTACTCAGATCATAGAAAAGATAAAGGTTATTTAGAAATTACAGATGAGAAATTTGGACAATGGCATGAATCTGTTGATTCATCGGTAGAAATTCTTGATTATACAGGATATCAAATTGCTCCAGGGTTAGTTGATACCCATATTCATGGTTTTGCTGGAGCAGATGTGATGGATAATTCTGCCGAAGGTATCCATAAAATGAGTGAGGGATTATTATCGACAGGAGTGACATCATTCTTGCCGACAACCTTAACTTCTGATTTCGAACAGTTGAAAAAGGTTTCCGAAACAATTGCTTCTGTAGCGGACTCTGTAAAAGGTGCTAAGATTCAAGGGATATACTTTGAAGGACCTTATTTTACAGAAGAATATAAAGGGGCACAAAACCCAATTTATATGAAAAATCCAAGATTAGAAGAATTTGCACAATGGCAAGAAGCTGCACATGGATTAATTAAGAAAATTGCTCTTGCTCCTGAACGTGAAGGAGTTGAAGAGTTTGTTTCGACAGTTACCAAAGAAGGTGTCACAGTTGCACTAGGACACTCAAATGCAACCTACAAAGAAGCACAAGCAGCGGTTCAGGCAGGTGCTAGTGTCTGGGTCCATGCCTATAATGGTATGCGTGGTTTAAACCATCGTGAACCAGGAATGGTTGGAGCGATGTATAATATTGAAGGAACCTTTGCTGAACTAATTTGTGATGGGCACCATGTTAATCCAGTTGCCTGTGATATTCTAATGCAACAAAAAGGCTACGAAAAAGTTGCTATGATTACCGACTGTATGCGAGCAGGTGGTGCAGCAGATGGAGATTACATGCTCGGCGAATTTCCAGTTATCGTTGAAAACGGAACAGCTCGTTTGAAAGATAATGGCAGTTTAGCTGGATCTATTCTTAAATTGAAAGATGGTATCAAAAACGTAGTTGAATGGGGCATTGCAAATGCGGAACAAGCTATTCACATGTCTTCTTATGTACCAGCTAAATCCGTCGGAATCGACGATGTCTGTGGTCAGATTAAAGAAGGATATGCGGCTGACTTTATCGTTTTAGATCAAGAATTAGAATTAAAAGCTACCTTTTTAGATGGAAAAAAGGTATATCAAGCATAAAAACTGAGTCGACGACTCAGTTTTTTTTGAGGAGTTATTATTAAAATTATGATACAATATTTCTAAAATAAGGAGGCTATTCTATGGTTAAAACTTTAAAAATGAACAATGGTTTGGAAATCCCATTATTAGGATTTGGAACCTTTAAAGCAGCAGATGGTGAAGAAGCTTACCAATCAACTTTGGCTGCTATCAAAGCTGGCTATCGTCATATTGATACAGCTGCTGTTTATAAAAACGAGGTTAGTGTCGGTAAAGCAATTAAAGATAGTGGTATCCCTCGTGAAGAATTATTTGTTACTACTAAACTTTGGAATGACTCACATTCTTATGATAAAGCTAAAGAAGCCTTAGCTGCTTCACTTGAACGTCTAGGACTGGATTACGTCGATTTATACTTGGTTCACTGGCCTAATCCTAAAGCATACCGTGATAATTGGAAAGAAGCTAATGCCCAAGCATGGTCATATATGGAAGAAGCTGTTGATGCTGGCTTAGTAAAAACCATAGGCGTCAGTAACTTCTTAGTTCATCATTTAGAAGCTTTAGCTGAAACCGCTAAAATTGCCCCCGCTGTTAACCAAATTCGCTTAGCACCAGGATGTTATCAAACTGAAGTAGTTGATTATTGTAAAGAACATAACATTATCCTTGAAGCATGGGGTCCACTAGGACAAGGTGACATTTTTACAAATGAGGAAATGCAAGCCTTAGCAGAAAAATATGGTAAAACAGTAGCGCAATTAGCTCTTGCATGGTCAGTTTACCAAGGATTTTTACCACTTCCAAAATCAGTTCATGAAGATCGAATTAAAGAAAATATGGATTTCTTTGATATTGAATTAAGTGAAGAAGATGCTGAAACAATTAAAAATCTTGATGGAATGACTGAAATTCCTGATCCTGATACAAAAGATTTTTAAGTAAGACTAAATCAAAAAGTTCAGTTTTTTAACTGGGCTTTTTATTATTGATTTGACTTAGTTGCTAACTTTTTAATATACTCGTCAAAGTAATGATGACTTAAAGGAGTTTTGAAAAGTGGTATTGTTTATTGTTCTTTGCTTATTTGTAATCAGATTATATTTTTTAAAAATATCGATTGCTAATGAAAAAGCTATTAAGGCAGCAGGTGGAAGAGAATTTGGGATCAAGAATTCACAATTTATTACTTTGCTACATATAATGATTTATTTTTTTGCTAGCTTAGAAGCCTATTTAAAAATGATTAAGCTAGACAATCAGGGGATAATTGGAATGGTCCTAATAACATTTTCCATATTTGTCTTGTACAAGGTTACACAACTCTTATCTGGTATTTGGACAGTAAAACTAATGATAGTTTCAAATCACAAATTTGTCGATCACTGGTTATTCCGTTATATTAAGCATCCAAATTATTTTTTAAATATTTGTCCGGAACTGATTGGGCTTGTCTTACTTTGTCATACCCAAATCACTGCCATGCTACTGTTTCCATTCTATACCATTGCTCTAACAATTAGGATAATCGAAGAAAATAGATTGATTGACGAAGTCATTAAACCGAACGGCTACATTAGCAAATAATTCTCAGCTGGACTCTAGTAGCAATAGACAAGCAAACGGAATTATGCTACAATGATTTACAAGAAAGAAGTAAATTATTAAGGTTTCTTAAGCGAGTCTAGAGGTGGTGGAAGCTAGATGAATATGATAATTTGATGGCACTTTCTATTACAATTAAACAAATTAATGAAGTGAAAAACTAGGGTGGAACCGCGTATCAACGCCCCTATACCAGTAATGGTATAGGAGTTGGTGTGGTTGCATCCTTTTCTGATACCAAAATTTCCTTTAATGAGATAGACTATAGTTGTTGATATAGTATTATCTGTTAGTAAGACACATTAGAAAGCAGGCAAAAATGAGTAACAAACTAACCTTTCAAGAGATTATTTTAACCTTGCAACAATATTGGAATGACAAAGGTTGTATGCTGATGCAAGCATATGATAATGAAAAAGGGGCTGGGACAATGAGTCCATATACATTCCTTCGTGCAATTGGTCCTGAACCCTGGAATGCTGCCTATGTTGAACCAAGTCGGCGTCCAGCAGATGGTCGTTATGGTGAAAACCCAAATAGACTTTATCAACATCATCAATTCCAAGTTGTTATGAAACCTTCACCATCAAACATTCAAGAGCTCTATTTAGAATCACTTGAAAAACTTGGTATTAATCCTCTTGAACATGACATTCGTTTTGTTGAAGATAACTGGGAAAATCCTTCAACCGGTTCAGCAGGACTTGGCTGGGAAGTTTGGTTAGATGGGATGGAAATTACACAATTTACTTACTTTCAACAAGTTGGTGGATTGGCAACTAGTCCTGTGACTTCAGAAGTTACATATGGTTTAGAAAGATTAGCTTCTTATATTCAAGAGGTTGATTCAGTTTATGATATTGAGTGGGCACCAGGTGTAAAATATGGCGAAATTTTCTTGCAACCTGAATATGAACACTCAAAATATTCCTTTGAAATTTCTGATCAAGCAATGCTTTTAGAAAACTTTGAAAAATTTGAAAAAGAAGCAGGACGTGCCCTTGAAGAAGGACTAGTTCACCCAGCTTATGATTATGTGTTGAAATGTTCTCATACTTTTAACTTACTTGATGCTCGCGGTGCCGTTTCAGTTACTGAACGTGCAGGTTACATTGCAAGAATCAGGAACTTAGCTCGTATTGTTGCTAAAACATTTGTTGCTGAACGTAAGAAATTAGGTTTCCCATTATTGGATGAAGCGAGTCGTGCTGACTTGCTTAAAGAGGAGGCAGAATAATGACAAAAAATTTATTAGTAGAATTAGGATTAGAAGAACTGCCAGCGTATGTTGTTAGTTCAAGTGAAAAACAATTTGGTGAAAAAATGGCTGCTTTCTTAACAGAAAACAGATTAACATTTGAAACTATTCAAACATTTTCTACTCCTCGACGATTAGCTGTACGAGTAACCGGTCTTGCTGATAAACAGTCAGACTTAACAGAAGATTTCAAAGGACCTTCAAAGAAAATTGCTTTGGATGCTGAAGGTGATTATTCAAAAGCTGCCCAAGGGTTTGTTCGTGGAAAAGGTCTAACTACAGATGACATTGAGTTCCGTGAAATTAAGGGCGAAGAATATGTATATGTGACAAAGCATGAAGAAGGAAAAGCTACAGAAGAAGTTTTACAGGGAATTCCGCAAGTACTAGCAAGTTTATCATTCCCTGTATCAATGCACTGGGCTTCAAATAGTTTTGAGTATATTCGTCCGGTACATACATTAACTGTATTATTGGATGATCAAGCTCTTGATATGAACTTTTTAGATATTTCATCTGGCCGTGTATCACGTGGTCACCGCTTCTTAGGAGAAGAAACAACCATTGCCTCAGCAAATTCTTATGAACAAGATCTTGCGCGTGTATATGTCATTGCTGATGCTAGAGAACGTCAAGAAATGATTGTTCACCAAATTCATGAATTAGAAATTAAATTTAATGTCAAAGTTGATATTGATGAAGATTTATTGAATGAAGTACTAAATTTGGTTGAGTTTCCAACTGCATTTATGGGAAGCTTCGATTCAAAATACTTAGAAGTTCCAGAAGAAGTACTTGTCACTTCAATGAAAAACCATCAACGGTACTTTGTAGTCCGTGATCAATTTGGTAAGTTATTACCAAACTTTATTTCAGTCAGAAATGGTAATGACCAACATATTGAGAATGTCATTAAAGGAAATGAAAAAGTACTTGTTGCTCGTCTAGAAGATGGTGAATTTTTCTGGCGTGAGGACCAAAAATTACAGATTGAAGATTTGGTTAATAAACTTGATCAAGTGACATTCCATGAAAAAATTGGTTCATTGAGAGATCATATGAAGCGGACAGGTGTGATTGCAGACTCTCTTGCCCAAGAATTAGATTTGTCAAGTCAAGATAGTCAAGTACTTGCTCGTGCTAGTCAAATTTATAAGTTTGACTTATTAACTGGTATGGTTGGTGAGTTTGATGAGTTACAAGGTTTAATGGGTGAAAAGTATGCCCTACTTGCTGGTGAAAACCCAGAGGTTGCGCAAGCTATCCGTGAACACTACTTACCAAATTCAGCTGAAGGTGAACTACCTGAAAGCAAAGCAGGTGCTGTCCTTGCCTTAGCTGATAAATTAGATACACTTTTATCATTCTTCTCAGTTGGACTTATTCCAAGTGGATCAAACGACCCATATGCTCTTCGCCGTGCGACACAAGGGATTGTTCGTATCCTTGATGCTTTTCACTGGAATATTCCATTAGACCAATTAATTGCTAATTGCTACAATCTTCCATTTGACAGCTTAAGCTATGACAATCAAAGTCAAGTCATGGATTTTATCTCTGCACGGATTGAAAAGATGATGGGCGCAGCCATTCCAAAAGACATCAAAGAAGCCGTCCTCGCAAGCACTATCTTCCAAGTTCCACAAATGCTCGAAACAGCTCAAGCACTAGTTGAAGCTTCTAAGGGTTCTACATATAAATCAGCTGTTGAAAACTTGTCTCGTGCCTTTAACCTGGCTGAAAAAGCTGAAGAGCAAGTTGTCGTTGATTCATCGCTATTGGAAAATGATCAAGAAAAAGCATTATATCAAGCCGTGAATTCACTAGATCTACATGGCAATGCTAGTGAGAAAATTAATCAATTGTTTGCCTTAAATGACTATATTGTAAACTTCTTTGATAGCACAATGGTTATGTCAGATAATGCTCAACTTAAAGCCAATCGTCTAGCCTTATTAGTAAGTTTGGTTGAGAAAGCCAAGAGTGTCGCAAGCTTTAATAAACTCAATACAAAATAGTAGAAGGAAGGTAATGTTGATGGATCCTAAAAAAATCGAACGCATCAATGAGTTAGCCAGAAAGAAAAAAATAGAAGGCTTAACTGGTCCAGAAAAAGTCGAACAGGCAGAACTTAGACAAGAATATATCGAAGGATACCGTCGTTCAGTCCGTCACCACATTGAAGGTATCAAAGTGGTTGATGAAGAAGGCAATGATGTAACTCCTGAAAAATTAAAACAGGTTCAACGGGAGAAAGGACTCCATGGTCGCTCATTAGATAATCCTGAGTCATAACATTAGAGAAACTAGGTTAAATCCTAGTTTTTTATTTTTAATAGCCCCTAATCTCTAATGCTTTTCTTAGATTAATGATTAATATTTTAGTATATTGAAATAAATAAGAGAACGAAGGTATCGTATGGTGAGAAAAAAATATATACTCCTAGCAATGACTTCCTTATCACTCTTAAGTATAGGTGCTTGTCAAAGTACCAATTCAAAAAGTGCTAATGGAAATGAACAGCCTAAGCAAACCAGTCAAAAAGAAATTTCAGAGAAGAAGGCTAAAAAGATTGTATTTGATGAGGCTAAAGTTAAAGACGTAGACTCAAAAAATGTAACTGTCAAAAAGATAAAGACGATGATAAAATAGTCTATGAAGTCGAATTTGAAAATGGTAAGGATGAGTACAGTTATAGCATTGATATTTATTCAGGCAAGATTATTGACCATTCAAAAGAAGCTATTAATGAATAATTAATCCTTATAGGCAGAAATAAAAAGTGAAGACAAGGTAACTTGTCTTCGCTTATTTACTTTCATCAGGTGAATTTGTCCTAGACTGGAGCCAAGGTAATTTTAAGTTTTGTGAAAAGTCAGAGAAGTTTAACATTATGACGATTAATGAATATTATTAATGACAACTATATCTAGCAAATATGATAACGCCGATTGTAAAATTAAGCTAGACAAATAAAAAAGTCATTTGTGCTACACTCAAGATAGTTCCCGCAAAAGAATTATAAGGAGTGAAGACAAATGACCTATACCCATCTTACATCAAATGAACTTGCAATGATAGAGGCGTATTATAATAATCATCAATCTGTAGCTAAAACCGCAGTACTATTGAATAGATCTAGACAAACGATTCATAAAGTTTACCAATTTTTCAAAACAGGGCACAATGCTCTAGATTATTTCAATCAATACAAGAAGAATAAAACTCGCTGTGGCAGACGTCCTATTGTCTTATCAGATGAACAAACAGAATATATTCAAAAGAGGGTTGTTCAAGGTTGGACACCTGATGTGATTGTTGGCCGTGCAGAGTTTTCTATTTCTTGTTCTATGCGTACACTTTATCGTATGTTTAAACAAGGCGTATTTGAAGTGACTCACCTACCTATGAAAGGAAAACGTAAAGCCAACGGACACAAAGAAACTCGGGGAAAACAATCTTTTCGTCGATCACTTCGTGACAGAGGAAATGATTATTCTAAATTCAATCAAGAATTTGGCCACCTTGAAGGGGATACTATTGTGGGTAAAAAGCACAAAAGTGCTGTTATTACCCTCGTTGAGCGATTATCTAAAGTAATCATCACTCTTCAGCCAGAAGGCAGACGAGCTATAGATATTGAAAATCGTTTGAACCAATGGATGCAATCTGTACCTAAGCATCTATTCAAATCAATGACTTTTGATTGTGGAAAGGAATTTTCAAATTGGAAATCAATCAGTAATATAAATGATATTGATATCTATTTTGCAGATCCTGGTACACCATCACAAAGAGGGTTAAATGAAAACTCTAATGGTTTATTACGTAAAGATGGTTTACCAAAGCAAATGGATTTCAACGAAGTTGATGAATCTTTTATCCAATCTATTGCATCGAAAAGAAATAATATCCCTCGAAAATCATTAAACTATAAAACACCAATAGAAGTATTCTTGAGTCACATATGCAAAGAGGAATTGTCTAACTTAATTTGACAATTAATATAATCAAAAGAAATTGCTTTTGATTGTGATATGCTAATTTCAACAAAATGAGCATTCTGATAACATTTTCGAACTTTTTATCACGAATTTTCCATCTTTATTAATATTTTGATAATACTTTTATATAAAATTCAGTTATAATAGAATCATCAAAAAGAAAACGCTTACTTTGGAGGTTAAATTTCATGACAGAAGAAAAGTACATTATGGCCATCGACCAGGGAACTACTAGCTCAAGAGCTATTATTTTCAACAAAAAAGGCGAGAAAATTGCTAGTAGCCAAAAAGAGTTTCCTCAAATCTTTCCACAAGCAGGATGGGTAGAACACAATGCTAACCAAATTTGGAATTCTGTTCAATCTGTTATTGCAGGTGCTTTTATTGAATCAAGTATCAAACCTGGACAAATTGAAGCAATCGGAATTACCAATCAACGTGAAACAACAGTTGTTTGGGACAAGGCAACAGGACTTCCGATTTACAATGCTATTGTTTGGCAATCTCGACAAACAGCGCCAATCGCAGATCAATTAAAACAAGATGGTCATATTGACTTAATTCATGAAAAAACAGGTTTGGTCATCGATGCGTACTTTTCAGCAACAAAGATTAGATGGATTCTAGACCATGTACCCGGGGCGCAAGAACGTGCTGAAAAAGGTGAACTATTATTTGGTACTATTGACACTTGGTTGGTTTGGAAATTAACTGACGGTGCGGTTCATGTAACAGATTATTCTAATGCAGCTCGTACTATGCTTTATAATATCAAAGATTTATCGTGGGATGATGAGATTCTTTCTATTTTAAATATTCCTAAAGCAATGTTGCCAGAAGTTAAATCAAATTCAGAAATATATGGGAAAACAGCTCCTTTCCATTTTTATGGTGGAGAAATACCAATTTCGGGTATGGCTGGGGATCAGCAAGCTGCTTTATTTGGACAATTAGCATTTGAACCAGGGATGGTTAAAAACACATACGGAACTGGTTCTTTCATTATTATGAATACCGGTGAAGAGATGCAATTATCTGAAAATAATCTCTTAACAACAATTGGTTACGGTATTAATGGTAAAGTTTATTATGCATTGGAAGGTTCAATCTTTATTGCGGGAAGTGCAATTCAATGGTTACGTGATGGATTACGTATGATTGAAACCTCACCTGAGTCAGAAGAATTAGCCAAATTATCAAAAAGTGATGATGAGATTTATGTAGTTCCAGCATTTACTGGGCTCGGTGCACCATATTGGGATTCCAATGCACGTGGTTCGGTCTTTGGCTTGACACGTGGTACCACAAAAGAGGACTTTGTCAAGGCAACACTGCAATCTATTGCCTATCAAGTCCGTGATGTTATTGATACTATGCAAGATGAATCTGGAATTGATATTCCTCAACTTCGTGTTGATGGGGGTGCTGCAATGAATGATTTACTAATGCAGTTCCAAGCTGATATTCTCGGAATCGATATTGCTAGAGCAAAAAATTTAGAAACAACAGCTCTCGGTGCAGCCTTCCTAGCAGGATTGGCGGTAGGTTATTGGGAAGATTTAGATTCTCTGAAAGAATTAAATGCGACTGGTAAGCTCTTCAAATCAAGTATGAATGAATCAAGAAAAGAAAAGTTATACAAGGGATGGAAGAAAGCAGTTAAAGCAACACAATTATTTGCTACAGACGAGGATGAATAATTAGGAGGAAAGAATGGAATTTTCACGAGAAACAAGACAATTAGCACTTCAAAAGATGCAAGAACGCTCCTTAGATTTACTAATCATTGGAGGGGGGATTACAGGAGCAGGTGTGGCTTTACAAGCTGCAGCAAGCGGTTTAGACACTGGACTCATTGAAATGCAAGATTTTGCTGAGGGAACTTCAAGTCGATCTACTAAATTAGTTCATGGTGGTTTACGATACCTCAAGCAATTTGATGTTGAAGTCGTGTCTGATACGGTATCAGAACGTGCCGTTGTTCAACAGATTGCTCCTCATATTCCTAAACCAGATCCAATGTTATTGCCAGTCTATGATGAACCTGGTAGTACATTTAGTATGTTTCGACTTAAAGTGGCTATGGACCTATATGATTTGTTAGCTGGTGTGACCAATACTCCACAAGCGAACAAGGTCTTGTCTAAAGAGGAAGTATTGAAACGCCAACCTGATTTACAATCAGAAAATCTTTTGGGTGGTGGTGTTTACCTTGATTTTAGAAACAATGACTCTCGACTTGTCATTGAAAATATTAAACGTGCAAATCGTGATGGCGCTTTAATTGCTAGCCATGTTAAAGCAGAAGATTTCATTAGTAATGATAATGGTAAAATTACTGGTATTATTGCTCGGGACTTACTTTCTGGAGAAGAAATTCAGATTAATGCGAAAGTTGTGATAAATACAACTGGTCCTTGGAGTGATACAGTAAGAAACTTTTCAAGAACTGAAGATCCAATTCAACAAATGCGTCCTACAAAAGGAGTACATTTAGTTGTAGACCGTCAAAAATTAGATGTATCACAACCTGTCTATATTGATACTGGACTTAATGACGGACGTATGGTCTTTGTTCTTCCAAGAGAAGAAAAAACCTATTTTGGAACTACGGATACTGACTATACAGGTGATTTAGAAAATCCAACTGTTACTCAAGAAGATGTTGACTACTTGCTTGAAATTGTCAACAGAAGATTCCCTGAAGCTCAGCTTTCACTTGACGATATCGAAAGCTCATGGGCTGGTTTACGACCATTATTATCTGGTAATAGTGCGTCTGATTATAATGGTGGTAATAGTGGCAAACTAACTGATGATAGCTTTGATAATCTTATTGAGAAAGTTCAAGAGTATGTTGAGCACAAAACAAATCGTGAAGCTGTCGAAAAAGCCATTCATTCAGTTGAAACGAGCTCATCAGAAAAAGAATTAGATCCTTCAGCTGTATCAAGGGGCTCAAGCTTTGAACGTGATGATAATGGTCTATTTACGTTAGCCGGTGGTAAAATAACTGATTATCGTAAAATGGCAGAAGGAGCTCTAAAAACAATAATAGATGTGCTCAAAACTGAACATAATCGTCAGTTTAAACTAATTAATTCTACCACTTATCCTGTTTCTGGTGGTGAGATTAATCCTGCAAATGTTGATTCTGAGATAGAAGCGTATGCTCAATTAGGAACTCTAAGCGGTTTGACTATGGAAGAAGCACGTTATATCGCAAATCTTTACGGCTCAAATGCCCCTAAAGTATACGCTTTAACACGTAAAATTAAAGCTGCGGAAGGGTTATCATTAGCTGAAACAATTTCACTCCACTATGCAATGGATTACGAAATGGCCTTATCGCCAACTGATTATTTACTAAGAAGAACAAATTACATTCTATTTATGCGTGATAAACTTGAAGCAGTTATTTCGCCAGTCATTAATGAAATGGCAAAGCATTACCAATGGACTGAACAAGAAAGAGAAGAGCAAGAAAAAGAATTACGTGAGACATTGTCAGCAAATGACTTGTCAGGACTAAAAGGAAAATAGGAGATTGATTTAATGGATGTATTTGGAGAGTTTTTAGGAACGGCATTGCTTATTTTATTAGGTAATGGTGTTGTTGCAGGTGTTGTTTTACCTAAAACAAAAAATAATAATTCAGGATGGATTGTTATTACGATTGGCTGGGGTATTGCAGTTGCAGTAGCTGCATTCATTTCAGGAAGAATAGCACCAGCACACTTGAACCCAGCAGTAAGTATTGGTTTTGCACTCAATCATACTATTACATGGGGAACAGCGATGGTTTATACACTTGCTCAAATTTTAGGTGCAATTGTTGGTCAATTATTCGTTTATTTACAATTCAAGCCTCATTATGAGATTACAGAAGAAGCCGCTGACATTCTGGGAACATTTGCAACAGGACCCGCTTTAAGAGATACAACATCTAATCTATTGAGTGAAATTTTTGGAACATTTGTTTTAATGTTAGGAATATTATCAATTGGTACATATAAAATGCCTCCAGGATTAGGAACATTAAGTGTTGGTATTTTAATCGTTGGGATTGGTGTTTCACTTGGTGGAACGACAGGTTATGCGATTAATCCAGCCAGGGACTTAGGACCACGACTTGTACATGCTATTTTACCTATAAAAAATAAAGGAAATTCCGACTGGTCATATTCTTGGGTTCCAATTGTTGGCCCAGTTATCGGAGCAGTCTTGGCTGTATTACTCTTTCAAGCGATTAGTTAATCACTAAGCTATTAAGCTCAATCTTTGGTTGAGCTTTTAGTGCTTTTTGAAAAATAATTATATAATAAATATATGAAAAAAATACATATCATTGGTGCTTCATTTGCCGGTATGGCATGTGCAAGGAAGCTAGCAACATTATTGCCAAATTATCTTATTGTTATCATTGATAAGGAAGAGCAATCAGAGTACATCCCAAATGGCTTGAATGAGCTATTGCAACAAAAAATAAAACATCTGTCAGAATCTACATGGGATGATGGTTCAACAACTTTGCTCAATATAGTTAGAATCACTGCAGAAGTTATCCGTATCCATACAGATAACAAATATCTCCAATTACGCACTCCTGATGGCCAAGAAAAAATGGAAACTTACCAAACTTTAGTTTGTGCAATGGGAGCAACTGCCAAATCTAATTACATAAAAGGAAGCCACATAGAAGGCGTAATGACGACCAAGTCATTTACTGACTCCAAGCAATGTTTAGAATTGATTGAACAAAAGCAAAGTATAACAATTATTGGTGCTGGAATAATTGGCTTGGAATTAGCTTATAGTTTAGATTTAGCTGGTAAAGATGTTACAATCCTTGAAGCAACTGATGATATTAATTTTAGTCAGCTTGATAAAGAGATGATTGTACCCATACTTGAAAATATAAAAAAAAGTTCAGTTAAGATTAAAACGAATGCGAGAGTCAATGAAATTCAAAAAAGTGATGATTCTTTAACTGTCATTACGGATACTTATCAAGAATTTACATCTGATATGGTAATATTGGCCGTTAATTTTAGACCTAATAGTGAGTTATTGGAAGAACATCAGTTATGTCACTTTGATAGAACTGTAAAAGTAAATGACCAGTTTCAAACCCCAATCAAGGATATTTATGCAATAGGTGATTTAATTGCATTAAATTTAACAACAATCAATGGGCCTTATTACAATCCTTTAATTAACAAAGCAATCAAAACAGGTGAAAAATTAGCTTATCATTTAGCAGGTATAAGGATTCCCAAAATTGAGATTACTAAAGTTATGGGCTCCTATTACTTTGGTTATTATGTTTCAAGTGTTGGTTTAACAGAAGAAGAAGGCAGTTTATACCATGATCTAGTTAGTCTTATTTATAAAACAGAAATAAAAAATCAAGATAATTCTACTATTTGGATAAAATTAATAGCACAAAAAGAGTCAGGTATCCTTATGGGGGCGCAGATTATTTCAAGAGAAAATCATTTTCTTTTAACAAATCAACTTTCCCAAGCTCTACAGCACAAATTAAAGGACGTGGAATTAGCTTTTCAGGATTTTATCTATTCAAGTGGTAAAACGACATTAGCTTATACATTACATCAAGCAATGTTGGCTCTTTTTGAAAAAAGGAGCCTAAAATGAAAATTGAACAGTTAATGAACAAAGAAAGGAATGCTCAGTATCAGCTGCTAAAATTGTTATATGATTCAGAAGAAGCTATTCAGCTGAAAGATAGCTTAGTCGCAATGAATCTTTCCAGAGTGACACTTCTGAAGTATATTGAGCATATCAATGATCTCTTTGAAAATAAAGCTATTAATTGTCGTTTATTACTGACTGATGATTGCATCAAATTAAAAGAAGACTATCATTTTACATGGTCGGACCTTATTTCAATCTTGTTAGAAGATTCAATTCCCTATCAGATGTTGCGATATTTTTGTTGTCATGAAACGTTTCATGTTACAAAACTCTCGCAGGAACTAATGATTAGTGAAGCAACTTTTAATAGACAACTAGCATTGATTAATACCTTATTGGTAGAGTTTGATATTTCAATTACACAAGGCAAACAACAAGGTAGTGAATTGCAATGGCGTTATTTTTTCTATAAATTGCTGAGCATAAGCCTGAGCCAGTCTGAGAAAAAAAGTTTCATGCATGTTATTAATCATAGTCATTTGAAGAATCTAGCAGAAAAATTGACTGGTCATCCTCTGGATACTACCCAGGTAGAAGATTTGACCTTATGGTTAGCCATATCCCGTCATCGATTCTTTTTTGAAAAAGAGAAACGGATTGCAAAAACTGATTTAGCTAATTATTTTCAAGAAAATGTATTTTATTTACGATTAGAAAGATTAATGATTCGTTATCTGAGTCGATTTGCAATTGAATTCGATCGTTTTGAATCACAATGTTTAATCATATTTTTACACACTCATACCGTCCTACCCATTCCCTCGATGGAGTACATTTTGGGATTTGGGGGACCAATTTCAGATAAAATTTCAGAAGCTCTTTGGATATTAAGGAAAGCCAAAATTATTGGTGAAAAAACAAAAGAAGAAGTCATCTATGGCTTAAGTCATTTTTTTTCTCACCTTCATTTTTTAAAGGGGACAATTGTTTCGAATTCAAAAAATAGTGAGTCTTTAAAACAATTGCTTTCACAAGAAGATCGAATGAAAATCGATCTAGTCATGCCCCACCTTTTTGGTCTGGTTGATTATAACGCTCGCTTACATACTGAAACATTAAATGAATTGGAATTCGAATTAGTTGAATTGTTAATTTTTTCAATTGAAAAACATCAAAAACCATTAAAAATTGGCCTTGATATTGGAAAAAATCCTGTTAAAATTGAGCTTATTAAATTGACACTAAAAAAGTTCTTAGACAATAATCTTAATTATCAATTTTATTCAGTTGATGGGCAGGACACCTATGATTGTATTATTTCTTATGGGAATCATAAAACAAGTAGATTATCTTCCTATTTTCACCTGAAGTCATATACTTCACGTCACGAATTAAAAGAGATGGAGGAATTTTTAGCAAGTAAATTAAAAGAAAAAAATGAACTGGAAAGTTATCTTTAACAAAAAAGTCTAAAGTTGAACACAGAATGGTGTAAGACTTGGACTTTTACTGTATTAGATAACAGTTATATAATAAAAATAGAAAAAGTACATAATCAAAAATTGGAGGAAATGATGAAATTTTTCTTAGATACAGCAAATGTTGAAGCAATCAAAGCTATTAATGAACTTGGTCTTGTAGATGGTGTAACAACTAATCCAACCATCATCTCAAAAGAAGGAAGAGATTTTGAAACAGTTATTAAAGAAATCTGTGAGATTGTCGATGGCCCAATTTCAGCTGAAGTCACTGGTTTAAAAGCAAAGGAAATGGTTGAAGAAGCTCGTGTTCTTGCAAAATGGCATAAAAATGTCGTTGTCAAAATACCAATGACAACAGAAGGTTTGAAAGCAACTAATATTCTTTCTAAAGAAGGAATCAAAACTAATGTTACTTTAGTCTTCACTGTCTCACAAGGTTTAATGGCTATGAAAGCAGGTGCGACCTATATTAGCCCATTTGTTGGTCGCTTGGAAGATATTGGATCAGACCCATATCAATTGATTGAAGAATTAAGAGAAATTATTGATCTATATGGTTTCGATACAGAAATTATTGCAGCAAGTATTAGAAATGCCGCACATGTTGAGTCAGTAGCTAAGTTAGGTGCACATATTGCCACTATACCAGAAAACATTTTTGAAAAGATGACCAAACATCCTTTGACAACAAATGGTATTGCTCAATTTATGAAAGACTGGGAATCCTTCAAAAAATAATTCTTAGAAACCTAGCAGTCACAGATTGGCTAGGTTTCAAGTTATTACCAAGAAATTACTAAATTTCTAAATAATATCGGACACAATCCTGATTTATGACGAAAACTTAAATGAAATATGATACAATAGTTGAAGGAAATTAAACTATTTGATGCAAAACAGAAAGGTTTTTTAAGATTATGACATTCGATGCAGTTGACCAGTTGGCAGTAAATACTGTCCGCACACTTTCAATGGATGCGATTCAAAAAGCAAACTCAGGCCACCCCGGATTACCAATGGGAGCAGCACCAATGGCCTATGTTCTTTGGAACAATTTTATGAACGTAAACCCAAAAACAAGTCGTAACTGGACAAACAGAGACCGCTTTATTCTATCTGCTGGTCATGGATCAGCAATGCTATACAGCTTATTGCATCTTGCAGGCTACAATCTAACTATTGATGATTTAAAAAGCTTCCGCCAATGGGGCTCTAAAACACCAGGTCACCCTGAGGTAAACCACACAGATGGCGTGGAAGCAACAACTGGTCCTCTAGGACAAGGGATTGCTAACGCAGTTGGTATGGCAATGGCTGAAGCACATCTAGCGGCAAAATATAACAAACCAGGATTTGATATTGTTGATCATTATACTTTTGCCTTAAATGGTGATGGTGACCTTATGGAAGGTGTCAGCCAAGAAGCAGCAAGTCTTGCTGGACATTTGAAACTTGGTAAATTGGTTATGTTATATGATTCAAATGACATTTCACTAGATGGACCAACATCAAAAGCCTTTACTGAAGATGTCAAAGGCCGTTTTGAAGCATACGGATGGCAACATATCCTTGTCAAAGATGGTAATGATTTAGAAGCTATCGAGCAAGCCATCACAGAAGCAAAAGCGGAAACAGAAAAACCAACAATCATTGAAGTTAAAACAATCATTGGTTTTGGCTCAGAAAAACAAGGCACATCTGCAGTCCATGGTGCACCACTTGGCGCAGAAGGCATTAAATTTACTAAAAATGCTTATAAATGGACTTACGAAGACTTCTTTGTACCAGAAGAAGTTAAAGCACGTTTTGCGGAAGGCTTACAAATCCGTGGTGAAAAAGCTGAGAATGCTTGGAATGAACTATTCACTAAATATGAAGCTGAATATCCAGAACTTGCTAAAGCATACAAAGAAGCCTTTTCTAAAGAAGCGGTTTCTGTAGAATTAGCTGCGCATGAAATGGGAACTTCAAAAGCGAGTCGTGTGTCAAGCCAAGAAGCTATCCAACAAATTTCTGAACAAGTCGCATCATTCTGGGGCGGTTCAGCTGACCTTTCTGCTTCAAATAACACAATGGTTAAAGTTGAAACAGACTTCCAACCTGGTCAATTTGAAGGACGTAACATCTGGTTTGGTGTTCGTGAATTTGCCATGGCAGCAGCCATGAATGGGATTGCCCTTCATGGTGGAACACGTGTTTACGGTGGAACATTCTTTGTCTTTTCAAACTATCTCTTACCAGCAGTCCGTATGGCAGCACTCCAAAGCTTACCAACGATGTATGTCATGACGCATGACTCAATTGCAGTTGGTGAAGACGGACCTACACATGAACCAATCGAACAATTGGCAAGTGTGCGTTCTATGCCAAACTTGAACGTTATCCGTCCTGCAGATGGTAACGAAACAAATGCCGCATGGAAACGTGCTTTAGCAGAAACTGAAAAACCAACTATGTTAGTACTTACTCGTCAAAACTTACCAGTTTTGGAAGGGACAAAAGAATTAGCAGAAGAAGGATTAAACAAAGGTGCTTATATCTTATCAGAAGCTAAAGACGAAATTGATGGTATCATTATTGCGACTGGTTCTGAAGTGAAGTTAGCTCTTGATACTCAAGAAGCATTAGCTAAAGAAGATATTTATGTTCGTGTTGTCTCAATGCCATCACAAAATATCTTTGACGAGCAATCTGCCGAATATAAAGAAGAAGTGCTTCCTTCAAATATCACAAAGCGTTTAGCTATTGAAGCTGCATCAAGCTTTGGTTGGGCTAAGTATGTTGGATTACAAGGTACATTATTAACAATTGATACTTGGGGCGCATCAGCGCCAGGAGATCGTATCTTTGAAGAATATGGATTCACTGTTGATAATGCTCTTAACTTGTATAAATCTCTATAATCAAGCAATTAATAAATAAAAAGGCTGGAAAACCAGTCTTTTTTGGTTGCTTCCAACTATTAAGAATTATTGACAAAAGATAGAAAAAAGCATATGATGAGTTTATAGAGTTGTATTAAGTTAAAGATACAAAAATGGAGATGTTATGGAAAAAGCAAGACAGGATATCTACAAACAAATTACTTTAGCATTTAATAACCCAGATACTAGAAATAATTCTCAACTTTCAAGTTACTTACTTGCAGCCTCTAATGAGTTGATTAAAAATAAAAATCCCATTTTAGTTGCTCAACAATTAAATTATCAAGTTGACCATTATTTAGCTTTGAATGATTTGCAATTACCAGATTCCTTTGTAGCATTGAAAAAACTATTAAGTAGGTTTAGTGATTAACAATCTTTAATTGAAAAGAAAGATATAGAGAGTGAAAAGTAAAGATGATTGAATTTAAACATGTATCCAAGATTTATGATCAGAAGGAAGCATTAAGTGATTTGAACTTAACCATTAATAATGGCGAAATATTTGGTTTAATTGGCCATAATGGAGCTGGTAAGACAACAACTTTAAGTATTCTAACTTCTATTATTGAAGCATCTTATGGTGAAGTTTTAGTTAATGGACAAGTGCTAAATGAAAATCGTGATGTTATTAAAAAACAGATTGGCTATGTTCCTGATTCACCGGATGTTTTCTTAAATTTAACTGCAAGTGAATATTGGCATTTCTTAGCTAAAATTTATGGCGTTACCCCACAGAATACTGAGATGCGAATTGACCAATTAAGTCAATTATTTGATATGCAAAAGGAACTTAATAACACAATAGATAGTTTTTCCCATGGGATGCGACAAAAGACAATTGTTATCGGAGCACTAATTTCGAATCCAGCAATTTGGGTTTTAGATGAACCATTGACTGGTCTTGATCCGCAGGCTGCTTTTGATTTAAAGGCGATGATGAGGGAACATGCTGATTCTGGCAATATAGTCCTGTTTTCAACTCATGTTTTATCTGTGGCAGAGCAACTTTGTGATCGAATAGCTATCTTGAAACAGGGGAGAATGATTTTCCTAGGTACTATGGATCAACTAAAAGAAAACTATCCGGATAAGGACTTAGAGACAATTTATCTTGAGTTAGCAGGACGTCATGCTAAAGGGGAGGACTGATTATGAATTGGTCTACAATCTGGGAGTTAGTTAAAATCAATTTACTTTATTCCAGTCCGCAAACAATAGCTGCCATTAAAAAGAAACAAGAAAAAAATCCACAACGCCATTATGTGGCTTATAAAGAAACACTAAAGCAACAAGCAATGATGGTTCTAATGTTTTTATTTGTTTATATTTTCATGTTTCTGGGGATAGATTTTAATAAGTATCCTGGATACTTTTCTTTCTATATTGCCCTCTTTTTCATTATGGCAACCATTACCTCCTTTACAGCTCTCTATACGATTTTTTATGAGAGTAATGATTTGAAACTGTATGTGCACATGCCTATCAAATCATCAGAAATATATATGGCAAAGACTATTTCTTCACTCGGGATGGGCTCTATGTTTTTAATGCCTCTCTTATCCCTCTTTATAATTGCTTATTGGCAAATTTTAGGAAATGCTTTGGCTATTCCAATAGCACTGATTGTTTTTCTGATTATGCTAATTAGTTCAATAGTCTTATCTCTCTACATTAATTCTTGGGTTGGTAAAATTATCCTTAGATCTTCAAAGCGGAAATTAATTTCGACTATCCTAATGTCATTGTCTGCTGTAGGATCAATTGGCTTGATTATTTTTTTGAATATCACAAATAATAATAGAATAAATCAGAATAAGTTGTTAGATAGAAGTCAGATTCCATTTTTCTCAGGCTATTATCATGTGATTTCATCACCATTTTCTAGCCAAGCTTTACTTAATTTTTGGCTTCCCCTTCTAATTTTCGTCATAATGACTATTGGAATTGTGAAAAATATTATGCCACGTTATTTCCAAGAAGCCTTGTATAGTGCGCCTAAAGTAAATGATTCTACTAAGAAGAAAGTTGTAAAAAGAAATTATTCAGGTGAAAGTTTGAAACAAGTGATGATTAGGCATCATCTTGGCTCTATACAAAATGCAGTTCTGATTACACAAACTTACATTATGCCCTTTATATTTATTGTTTCATTGGCCGTACCCTTATTACGTAGTGGTACAAATCTCAGCCATTTCTTAAGTCCTTCTTATTTTGGTCTTGCTTTTATTGCTGGTCTTATGCTAGCCGTTATGGGTACAGGACCAGCCACCTTTTTAGGAGTAGGAATTTCATTAGAAAAGGAAAACTTTACTTTCATCAAGGCTTTGCCATTTAATATGAAAAATTTTATACTGCAAAAATTCACTGTCTTATATTTGGCACAAGTAAGTGTACCGATTCTTTTCTATTTGATATTAAGCTTATTTGTTCTAAAATTGAATATTTTTATTACTCTAATGTTTGCTCTTGGCTATATGATTCAAGCTTGGATTCAAGGTCAGTTCATGTTTAAGAGAGACTACGATAATCTGAATTTACACTGGCAAGACATCTCTCAACTATTCACCAGAGGTAACAGTCAATGGTTAATGATGGGAATAATGATGGGTGCAATGATTTTTGGTAGTGCATTAATTGGTTTAATGATTTTCCTATCTTTCTATTTAAAACAAGCTTTGATAATCAATTTGACTTTCTTTATCATTTCTGTCAGTATCTTGAGTATTAGTCAATTTATTATCAAGGTGAAATTTTGGGATAAGTTATATACTATTAAAGAATAAGAGAATATAATCAGAAAATCAGTCTCAAAGACTGATTTTTTGTTATAATCAAATTATGAAGAAACGAAATTTTGAATCTGTAAAACGGATTGTTATTAAAATCGGGACAAGTTCCCTAGTCCAAAGTAGTGGAAAAATAAATTTAGAAAAAATTGATCAATTAGCCTTTGTTATTTCAAGTTTGGTTAATAAAGGAAAAGAAGTTATCTTAGTCTCATCCGGAGCAATGGGTTTTGGACTCGATATCTTAAAGATGGACAAGCGTCCTAGCGATTTAGCACAACAACAGGCAGTATCAAGTGTTGGACAAGTGGCGATGATGAGTTTATATTCTCAAATTTTTTCACACTATCAAACTAACGTCTCGCAAATATTATTAACGCAAGATGTGGTAGTCTTTCCTGAAAGTTTATTAAATGTAACTAATGCTTTTGAATCATTAATATCAATGGGAATTGTACCAATTGTCAACGAGAATGATGCTGTTAGTGTGGATGAAATGGACCATGCCACAAAATTTGGTGATAATGATCGACTATCAGCAATTGTTGCAAAAATTACAAATGCTGATTTACTAATCATGTTGTCGGATATTGATGGCTTGTTTGATAAAAATCCTACTATTTTCGATGATGCCATTCTTCGAAGTCAAGTTAATGAGATTACAGATGAAATTATTTCTCAAGCTGGTGGGGCTGGTAGCAAGTTCGGAACTGGGGGTATGTTGAGCAAAATTCAATCAGCTCAAATTATTTTCGAAAATAATGGTCAAATGGTACTAATGAATGGTGCAAATCCAAGAGATATATTAAATGCCTTAGAAGGTCAATTGATTGGAACTTGGTTTATTAAAAGTTAGGAGTAATGTATGACACTTATTGAAACACTTGGCAAACAAGCTAAAGAAGCAAGTAAACAACTATTAAGAGTTTCAAGTCAAACAAAGAATCATTTTTTACTTGAACTAGCAACTTCGATAGAAGCTGAAAGCACATCAATACTTGAAGCAAATAAAATGGATATGGAAAAAGCGAAAGAGCATGGCATTTCCGAAATAATGCTCGACCGACTTTTACTCACAGAAGACCGACTTTTGGCCATGTGTCAAGGGCTACAACAAGTTGCTGATCTAACTGATCCCATTGGGCAAGTGATTAAAGGTTATACAAATGTTGATGGTCTGAAGATTGTTCAAAAACGTGTTCCACTTGGCGTTATTGCTATGATTTTTGAGAGTCGTCCAAATGTTACTATTGATGCCTTCAGTTTAGCTTTTAAAACTAACAATGCTATTATTTTAAGGGGTGGCAGGGATGCTCTAAATTCTAATATGGCTTTAGTTAGTGTGGTAAAAAAAGCACTAAAATCATCCGGTCTTCCTGAACATGCCATTCAATTACTTGAAGACCCTTCACATGCTTTAGCAGAGGAATTAATGAAAGCAACTGACTATATCGATGTGTTAATTCCGCGTGGTGGTGCACGGTTAATACAGACAGTTAAGGACAAGGCAAAAGTTCCAGTCATAGAAACTGGGGTTGGGAATGTCCATATATATATCGATCAATCTGCGGATCTTGATATGGCGACAGAAATTGTTATAAATGCTAAGACGCAAAGACCTAGTGTTTGTAATGCAGCTGAAGGATTAGTCATTCATGAGTCCATAGCTGAAAAATTTATCGCGCAATTAGAAACAGAAATTGTTAAGGTCCATTCTGTTGAGTTTCGTGTCGATCAAAAAGCCCTCTCCTTATTTAAAAATGCAAAACTGGCTAAAGAGGAAGACTATGCTAGTGAATTTCTAGATTATATTATGTCAGTTAAAATCGTTTCATCTTTAGATGAAGCTATTGACTGGATTAATCATTACAGTAGTCATCATTCTGAGTCAATTATTACTAAGGATTTGGAATCAGCCGAGCAGTTCCAAGAATTCGTTGATGCTGCAGTTGTCTATGTCAATGCATCGACTCGCTTTACTGACGGTTTTGTATTTGGCTTAGGGGCTGAAATTGGAATATCTACCCAAAAAATGCATGCCAGAGGTCCCATGGGTCTTGAGGCACTGACAAGTAGTAAGTATTATATTAATGGCAATGGTCAAACCAGAGAATAAAAAATAGAACTGTATAGTCTAGCGCTTACAGTTTTTCTTTTTGTTTTCTTAATAACTAAAATGTGTTAAAATTAAAGTTATGACAAAAGAATTCCACCATATTACAGTTCTTCTTAACAAGACCGTCGATATGTTAAATGTAAAGCCTGATGGTATCTATGTTGATGCTACTCTAGGTGGTGCTGGTCACTCAGCATATTTATTATCTCAATTAAATGAAAATGGGCATTTGTATTGTTTTGACCAAGATCAAAAAGCAATCGATAATGCACAGGTCTTTTTGAAACCCTTTATTGATAAAGGACAAGTAACTTTTATAAAAGATAACTTTAGGAATCTTAAGTCAAGATTAGCTAGTTTAGGTGTTACTGAAATCGATGGTATTCTGTATGATTTAGGTGTTTCTAGTCCGCAACTTGATGAACGAGAACGTGGTTTTTCATACCGTCAAGATGCACCTCTTGATATGAGAATGGACACAGAAGCTGAATTGACTGCTTATCAGGTTGTTAATCATTATGCCTTTAATGATTTGGTGCGTATTTTCTTCCGATACGGTGAGGATAAATTTTCTAAACAGATCGCAAGAAAAATTGAACAAGCCAGAGAAATTAAACCGATTGAAACGACAGCTGAATTAGCGGAGCTTATCAAATCAGCTAAACCAGCCAAGGAATTGAAGAAAAAAGGGCATCCTGCAAAACAAATCTTTCAAGCAATCCGGATTGAGGTTAATGATGAATTAGGTGCTGCAGAAGAATCTATCCAACAAGCAATGGATATCCTAGCTTTGGATGGAAGAATTTCTGTCATTACCTTCCATTCCCTTGAAGATCGATTAACCAAACAATTATTTAAAGAAGCAAGTACAGTTGATGTTCCAAAGAATATTCCAATTATTCCAGAACATCTGCAACCAAAATTTGAATTGGTTTCAAGAAAACCGATTCTGCCTAGTCTTGAGGAATTAGAAGTAAACAACCGCGCCCACTCGGCAAAATTGCGTGTCGCAAGAAAAATTCGGGTATAAACTATGAATAATGAAAAAAGAAGTCAAGAAGTTACTTCTGCCTTACAAAAGAGAATAAGAACTTTCTCTCGAGTTGAGAAAGCTTTTTATACTGCATTGATTTTGACAGCTATTACCATGTCAGTAAGTATTATTTTTTTACAGAGTCGAAAATTGCAACTGCAACAAGATATTACCGCTTTAAATAGAAAAATCGATGATAAAAAAACAGAACTCAATAATGCACGACAAGAAGTTAATGAATTATCACGACGTGATCGTATTATTGATATTGCTGGTAAAGGTGGTTTGAGTATCCAGAATGATAATATTAAGAAGGTCAAATAGTAGATGAATAAGTTTATTAAAGGTTTTATTGATTACGCCGTACGTGATCGGAAAACACCTGTGAAAAACAGAGAACATGTTGGACAAAACATGATGATATTAAGTATCTTTCTCTTTTTTGTCTTTATCATTAACTTTGTGATTATTATTGGAACTGATAAAAAATTTGGTGTTAACCTTTCTGAAGGGGCGAAGAGTGTTTATCAAGAAACGGTAACAGTTCAAGCTAAACGTGGAACAATCTATGACCGAAATGGGATAGCAATAGCTATTGACTCAACGACATATAGTATTTATGCTGTTTTAGACAAATCGTTTGTTTCAGCAACTGGTGAAAAGTTATATGTTCAACCATCACAATTTGACACTGTTGCTTCAATTTTAAACAAGCAATTGAAAATGAAGAAGACTGATGTTATCAAGCAACTAAAACAAAAAGGCCTATTCCAAGTTTCTTTTGGAACAACTGGTTCGGGTATTTCTTATAGTAAGATGACTACCATTCGTCGTGAGATGGAAAAAGCTAAGATAAAAGGTGTTGCCTTTACAACTAGTCCGGGTAGAATGTATCCTAATGGGACATTTGCTTCTGAATTAATTGGACTAGCTTCGCTAAATGAAAACAAAGATGGTAGTAAAAGTTTAGTTGGTAAAACTGGTTTAGAATCTTCCATGAATGATATACTGTCAGGTCGAGATGGAACTATTACTTATGAAAAAGATAAGAATGGGAATACTTTGCTTGGAACAGGAAAAACAGTAAAGAAAGCAGTTGACGGGAAAGATGTTTATACAACTATTTCAGAACCAATTCAAACTTTCTTAGAAGCCCAAATGGATGTCTTCCAAAAAGAAACTAAAGGGGTCTTATCAAGTGCTACCTTGGTAAATGCAAAGACAGGGGAAATTTTAGCCACCTCTCAAAGACCAAGTTATAATGCGGATACTTTGGAAGGGTTAAATAATAAAGACTATAATTGGAAAAGTGCCTTGTATCAGAATAATTTTGAACCTGGTTCAACAATGAAAGTTATGACTTTAGCCTCTTCAATTGATGATGGTGTTTTTGAGCCAAATGATGTCTATAGTAGTGTAAATGGTCTTACTATTGCCGATGCCACTATTCAAGACTGGAATGTCAATGAAGGAATTTCAACTGGTCAATATATGACTTATGCCCAAGGTTTTGCCTTTTCAAGTAACGTTGGGATGACAAAGTTAGAACAAAAAATGGGTGGAAAGACTTGGCTTGATTACCTTTCGAAATTTAAATTTGGATTCCCAACTCGTTTTGGTATAGGGGATGAAGAATCTGGTATTTTCCCAGGTGATAACATTGTTACACAGGCAATGAGTGCTTTTGGACAAGGGATTTCTGTAACAGAAATTCAAATGTTAAGAGCCTTCTCGGCAATTGCTAATGATGGTGTTATGCTAGAGCCAAAATTTATTAGCAAGATATATGATCCAAACAATGGCAGTTACCGAACTTCTCAAAAAGAAGTGGTCGGAAAACCAGTATCGAAAAGGGCTGCTAGTGAAACTAGAGATTATATGGTCACTGTAGGAACAGATCCTGTATTTGGGACACTTTATTCAAAATCCACTGGACCTATTATTAAAGTTGGAGATTTACCTGTAGCTGTTAAATCTGGTACGGCCCAAATTGCTGCAGAAAATGGAAGTGGTTATCTTGATGGCGGTCTAACCAACTATGTTTATTCAGTTGTTGCAATGGTCCCATCTGATAATCCTGATTTTGTCATGTATGTAACAATTCAACAACCAGAACACTGGAGTGGGATGTTTTGGCAAGATGTGGTTAATCCAGTCCTAGAAGAAGCATATCTGATGCAAGAAACTCTAACTGAACCAGTTCCAGATGCCACTAGCGGTTCTGAATATAAGCTGCCTGATTTCATAGGTCAAAATCCTGGAAATACAGCTGATGAATTACGGCGTAATTTAATTCAACCAGTTGTTTTGGGAACAGGTAAGAAAATTGTTAAGGTTTCTAAGTCAAAAGGAACGAAATTAACTGAAAATAAACAAATCCTGGTTTTGACTGACAAATTTACAACTTTACCAGATATGTATGGTTGGACAAAATCAAACGTCAAAAAATTTGCCAAATGGACAGGAATTGAAGTAAAATATAAGGGTTCGAATTCTGGAACTGTAATTAAACAAAATATTGAAGTTGGTAAAGCACTTCATAAAATTAAAAAAATAACAATAACACTAGGAGATTAACATGTTTTTAACTATCATAGCAGCAATCATATCTTTAGTATTGACTGCTCTTGTCATGCCATTTTTTATAAAGTACTATCAATTGAAAAAAATTGGTGGCCAACAAATGCATGAAGATGTTAAACAACATTTAGCAAAAGCTGGGACACCAACGATGGGTGGGACAGTCTTTCTCCTTGTTGCGACCCTAATATCATTTATTTTTGCTTTACTATTTTATCGCCAAAGCAATAGTTTTGGACTGATTTCAGGGATTCTATCAGTAGTTGTTATCTACGGATTTATCGGCTTCTTTGATGATTTCTTGAAAATATTTAAACAAAAAAATGAAGGTTTAACGGCTCGACAAAAGTTTGCATTACAGATTATTGGAGGCTTAATTTTCTATTTCCTTCATGTCTTACCAAACGGCATTGATGCAATAAATATCTTTGGTTATCACTTACCATTAGGGATCTTCTACGTTTTATTTGTACTCTTTTGGGTTGTTGGTTTTTCTAACGCAGTCAATTTAACAGATGGTATTGATGGTTTAGCTTCAATCTCAGTTGTTATTTCGCTCATTGCCTATGGTTTTATTGCTTTTTTCCAAAATCAGTTTGATGTCCTATTATTAATTGGTGTTATGACTGGTGCATTACTTGGTTTCTTCCTATTCAATCATAAACCTGCTAAAGTGTTTATGGGCGATGTTGGTAGTTTGGCGCTTGGTGCTTTATTAGCAGCAATCTCAATTGCTTTACGCCAAGAATGGACATTACTTATTATTGGTATTGTCTATGTTTTCGAAACAACATCAGTAATGATGCAAGTTTCTTATTTCAAATATACAAAGAAAAAATTTGGTGAAGGTCGTCGTATCTTTAGGATGACTCCTTTCCACCATCACTTGGAATTAGGTGGACTAACTGGCAAATCTGACCGTTGGTCTGAATGGAAGGTTGATGCCTTCTTATGGTCAGTTGGCTTAGTTGCAAGTTCAATTGTTTTAGCAATTTTATATTTATAAAGTGATTTGCAGTGCAGATGATGCACTGCATTTTGCTTGTCTTTAGCTTTAATGTTATAATATGAGAGAAAAAGAGGTTAATATGTCATTTAAAGATTATAATTTTAAACAATACATTCAGGATGCCCTGGATGCAATCAAGTTTACTGAACCAACTGATGTTCAGAAAAAACTTATTCCAATCGTTAATTCTGGTCGTGATTTAGTAGGTGAATCAAAAACTGGGTCTGGTAAGACTCATACTTTCTTGTTGCCAATTTTTGAGAAATTGGACGAAGATTTAGCACAAGTTCAAGTTTTAATCACGGCACCAAGTCGTGAATTAGCTACTCAAATTTTTGATGCAGCAAAACAAATTGCAAGCCATTCAGATAAAGAAATTCGTTTAGTTAACTATGTTGGTGGAACAGATAAACTCCGTCAAATTGAAAAATTGAAAGTTTCTCAACCTCATATTGTTGTGGGGACACCAGGACGGATTTATGATTTAGTTAAATCAGGTGATTTAGAAATTCATAAAGCAACAACATTTGTTGTTGATGAAGCTGATATGACAATGGATATGGGATTCCTAGACACTGTTGATAAAATTGCGTCAGCTCTTCCCAAAGCGGTACAAATTTTAGTCTTTTCAGCTACTATCCCACAAAAATTACAACCATTTTTGAAAAAATATCTAACTAATCCAGTTATTGAACAAATTAAAACTCAAACAGTGATTGCGGATACCATCGAAAATTGGTTAGTGTCAACTAAAGGTAGAGATAATAATAGTCAGATTCTGTCCATTCTCCAAAACATGAATCCCTATTTAGCTATGCTATTTGTTAATACAAAAGAAAGAGCAGATGAACTTCATTCTTTCCTTGTTGCTAATGGACTTAAAGTAGCTAAAATTCATGGTGGTGTTCCGCCAAGAGAACGTAAACGGATTATGAACCAAGTTAAAAAGCTTGACTTTCAGTATATCGTAGCGACAGACCTAGCTGCGCGAGGAATCGACATTGAGGGTGTGAGTCACATAATCAATGATGCAATTCCCCAAGATTTATCATTCTTTGTGCACCGTGTTGGTCGTACTGGTCGTAATGGTATGTCGGGAACAGCTATCACCCTTTATAAGCCTAGTGATGATTCTGATATTAAAGAACTTGAAAAATTAGGAATTCAGTTTGTACCAAAAGTGTTGAAAAATGGGCAATTTGAAGATACTTATGATCGTGATCGTCGTCAATCAAGAGAAAAATCATATAAGAAGCTTGATACTGAGATGATTGGTCTTGTTAAAAAGAAAAAGAAAAAAGTTAAGCCAGCCTATAAGAAAAAAATTCAATGGGTTGTTGATGAAAAGCGTCGTAAAGAACGTCGTGCGGAAGGCCGTGCTAAGGGTCGTGCTGAACGTAAATCAAAGAAACAAAGTTTCTAATCTGAATAAAAAGATAGTCCAAAAGGGCTCTCTTTTTTTGTGATAAAAATTTATTATTGCCTTGATAGAAAAGCTGTATTAGATAGACAATTCAATTTTTGCTACTATAGTGACATAAGAAAAAAGGGGTTACGAGAATGAAAAAATTGATAACAGGATTTATGGGCATACTTTTATTACTAATGGCAATTGGTATTTCAACTGTGAAGGCTGATACTAAGGAAGAAGTTATTGTAGCCACTGATAGTGCGACAAAACCATTTACATATAAAGAAGGTAAAAAGGACACAGGATATGATATTGAGGTACTAAAAGCAGTCTTCAAAGACTCAAAAAAGTATAAGTTATCTGTGCAAACAGTAGCTTTTCCATCAATCTTAACAGGAATTGATGCGGGACGTTACCAAATTGCTGCCAATGACTTTGCCTTCAGTAAAGAAAGAGAAGCAAAATATCTCTTTTCAAGTCCAATTTCTAAATCTAATTTTGCAATAGCCACTAAAGGCAAAACAGATATATCACACTTGAAAGACCTGTCTGGTAAGAAAACGCAGGGAATTTCTGGAGCAAACTATATGCAAATTATGGAAAAATGGAATAAACAAAATCCAGACAAAAAACCGATTGGTTTAACGTATGCTGGTTCGTCTACACCATATACACAACGTTTACAAATGCTTGAAGATGGGCAATTAGATTTCCTTTTGTATGATGCCATTTCTTTAAAAACGGCAATTAAGGACCAAGGATTTGATTTGAAAGTAACCAACTTGAAAGGGCAAGTAGGAGATGAAAAGGATGGCTTAGAGTATTTTATCTTTTCTCAAGATGATAAAGGAAAAGAACTACAAATTTACGTCAATAAGAGACTAAAGAAACTAAAAAAATCTGGACAACTAAAAAAATTGAGTCTCCAATTCTTTGAAGATGACTTTGTTTCCTCAATTAAATAACTAAAAACCTTGTCACTGGTTGGTGATAAGGTTTTTCTATTAAGGTCATAGTATATTCATATTTTACAGATTTAAGAGGCAATGATAGACTATAGGGTACTATTATTAAAAGGAGTTGCTATGTCACATTTATATTTAGCCAGTTCATGGGATTGGTTTCATCAGTTAACAGCAAAAATACCAGAAGGAAAATTATTTAGTTGGCGAGCTGTCTTTGATGCTATTCCAGATATTATTAATCGCTTACCAATTACTTTGTTGCTCACAATCATTGGTGCAATTATTGGCTTACTTTTAGCACTGCTTTTTGCTATTGTAAAAATTAACCGTGTAAAAGTACTCTACCCGATTCAAGCGGTCTTTGTTAGTTTTCTTAGAGGCACACCAATTCTTGTTCAATTAATGTTAACCTATTATGGGATACCTTTATTTCTAAAATATTTGAACCTTACATATGGGCTTAATTGGAATATAAATGCAATTCCTGCGTCATTCTTTGCGATTACAGCTTTTGCCTTTAACGAGGCAGCTTATATGAGTGAGACTATTCGCGCAGCAATTCTTTCTGTCGATGATGGAGAAATTGAGGCTGCTAAAAGTCTGGGTATGTCCAATAAACAAGTCTATCAAAGGGTTATCGTTCCCAATGCGGCAGTAGTTGCGACACCCACATTAATCAATGGCTTGATTGGCTTGACCAAGGGTACATCTTTAGCCTTTAATGCAGGAATTGTTGAAATGTTTGCGCAAGCCCAAATTCTCGGTGGGTCGGATTACCGTTATTTTGAGCGCTATATTTCGGTAGCTTTAGTTTATTGGTTAATTAGTTTCTTTGTCGAACAGCTAGGCGCATACATTGAGCGACGAATGGCCATTCCGGCTCCGAAACAAGTCAGTGATAAAATGATTGGAGAACTACGCTAATGATTAACATCTCACATTTAAGCAAGAGCTTTTCAGGACAAAAAGTTTTGGACGATATTTCGTTGACCATTGAGAAAGGACAAGTTATTGCCTTAGTTGGCTCATCTGGAGCTGGTAAATCAACATTTTTAAGGAGCTTAAATTTTTTGGAAAAACCGGATTCAGGTCTACTAACAATCGGCGACAATACATTTGACTTAGAAAAAATTTCAGGTGATGATATTCTCTTATTAAGACGTAAATTGGCTATGGTTTTTCAGCAGTTTAATTTATTTGAACGCAGAACAGCACTAGCAAATGTCAAAGAGGGTTTAACTGTTGTTAAAAAAATGTCGGATAAAGAGGCGACAGCGATTGCTCAGGAAGAACTGGCAAAAGTTGGTCTTTCTGATCGTCAAAATCACTACCCAAGACATTTGTCGGGTGGACAAAAACAGCGTGTGGCCCTGGCGCGTGCGTTAGCCATGAAACCAGACGTTTTATTATTAGATGAACCAACTTCAGCACTAGACCCTGAATTAGTAGGTGAAGTAGAGAAAGCCATTGCCTTAGCCGCCCAATCAGGACAGACAATGATTTTAGTAAGTCATGATATGGATTTTGTTTATCAAGTAGCTGACAAAGTACTATTTTTAGATCAAGGGAAAGTGATTGAATCTGGCTCACCTGAGGAAATTTTTAATTCACCAAAAGAAGAACGGACCAAAGCATTCTTTATGAAATATTCAAATTCCATTTTATAATTTATTTTTTTTACAAATAATTTGATATAATAGTAAAGTCTAGGTTTACCTGGGCTTTTTCTTGTCAGAGGACGGGAAAAAGAAAAAGTGTTAAGTGGGAGAAGGAAGCTATGTTACAAGAATTATTTGGTCTTTATGTGCAAGGACTTTTCTTATCATCAATTACGGTCCTCATTATTTGCTCCCTTTGGATGTTGATAAGAGCTAGAAGTAAGAAAGATAAAACAGCTTCTGAAAAACAAGCTTTTCTTTATGAAATGATCACCATTGCCATCCTACTGATACCAATAGTATCTTTTGCATTTATGAGTATCTTGATAGTCTTAAAATCATAATTTTTGCATTAGCATGTAGACACTGATAAAATGATGAAAGAAACAAACAAGGAGAAAAACAGATGTATGATACGCTAATAATTGGCTCTGGCCCTGCTGGGATGACAGCAGCTTTATATGCAGCGAGAAGTAATCTCAAAGTTGGTATTATTGAACAAGGTGCCCCAGGTGGACAAATGAATAATACCTCAGAAATTGAAAATTATCCTGGTTATGACAATATTACTGGGCCTGAGTTATCAATGAAAATGTTTGAACCACTTGAGAAATTCCATGTCGAACATATCTATGGGATTGTTGAGAAGGTCGAAGATTTAGGAAATGTAAAACGTGTTTGGGCAGACGATGAACATTATGATGCAAAGACAGTCATCGTGGCCACAGGGGCAAAATATAAGCTCTTAGGTGTACCTGGTGAGGAAACTTATACTAGTCGTGGTGTATCTTATTGTGCAGTCTGTGATGGTGCATTCTTCAGAAATCAAGACCTACTAGTTGTTGGTGGTGGAGATTCAGCAGTTGAAGAAGCTATCTATTTGACGCAATTTGCAAAGTCTGTCACTGTCGTGCATCGTAGAGACCAATTACGTGCTCAGAAAATTTTGCAAGACCGTGCTTTTGCTAATGAAAAAGTAAGCTTTATTTGGGACTCAGTTGTTGAAGAAATAAAAGGTAGTGATATCAAAGTTTCATCAGTAGCTATAAAAAATGTCAAAACAGGGCAAGTCACTGAACTTGAATTTGGTGGTGTCTTCATCTATGTTGGGATGATACCAGTGACAAGCATGGTTAAAGATTTGGGTATCTGTAATGCAGAAGGTTGGATTGAAACAGATGACCATATGCGCACTAAAACGCCAGGAATCTTTGCAATCGGTGACGTACGACAAAAAGATTTAAGACAAATCACAACTGCAGTGGGTGATGGTGCTATTGCAGGACAAGGTGTTTACCATTATATCGAAAATTTACCAGTAGAGAAGTAAGAGTAAAGACCAGTCATTGAAGAAGTGATTGGTCTTTACCAATACTTTTTGATTAGCTAATGTTGTCAATTTTCTGAAAATATAGTATAATTATCATATTTTATTGAACGGAGTTAAGAATGTCAAAAGAAAAACAGTCAGAAGATAATGAACTTGAGAATGGGATGGTTCGTGGTTTACAGAATCGACATGTCCAATTAATTGCTATTGCAGGTACTATTGGAACAGGTTTATTTATGGGGGCGGGTCGCTCAATTGCTTTAACAGGACCTTCAATTATATTGATTTATATCCTTACAGGCGTCTTCATGTACCTCATGATGCGTGCTATTGGGGAGATGTTGTATTATGATCCAGATCAGCACACATTTATCAACTTTATCACAAAATATATTGGACCAGGTTGGGGACATTTCTCCGGTCTTTCTTATTGGGTTTCATTAGTTTGTATCGGTATGGCCGATCTTACTGCCGTTGGTACCTATGTCCAGTATTGGTTCCCTCATTGGCATGCTTGGCTTATTCAGTTAGTTTTCCTTGCAATATTAGCATCAGTCAATTTGATTGCGGTTCGATTATTTGGGGAAACAGAATTTTGGTTCGCGATGATTAAAATCGTGGCTATTTTATCTTTAATTGCAACTGGTATTTTTATGGTCATGACAGGATTTAAAACACCTGAAGGGCATGCTAGTTTAGCTAATATTAGCAATCATTTCTCAGTGTTTCCGAATGGTATCTTAAAATTCTTGATGGGCTTCCAAATGGTTTTCTTTGCTTACCAAGCCATTGAATTTGTTGGTATCACAACATCAGAAACTGCTAATCCAAGAAAAGTTTTACCTAAAGCTATTAAAGATATTCCTGTTCGTATTGTTATCTTCTATGTTGGGTCACTAATTTCAATTATGGCAATTGTTCCTTGGACTGATTTACCAGTTAATCAGTCACCATTTGTTATGGTCTTTCGTTTACTTGGTATCAAATGGGCTGCTGCTTTAATCAACTTTGTTGTATTAACGTCTTCAGCATCTGCATTAAACTCAGTATTATACTCAACTGGACGTCATATGTATCAATTAGCTAATGAAAATCCAAATAAATTAACTAAAGATTTAAAACTAAATACCTTATCAAAACAAGGTGTTCCAAGTCGTGCGATTATTTTTTCAGCAATTGTTGTTGGTATATCAGCAATTTTTACTATCATTCCTGGAATCTCTGATGCTTTTGCCTTAATTGCAGCATCATCATCAGGTGTATATATTGCTATCTATGCTCTTACCATGATTGCTCATTGGAAATATCGTCAGTCTGCTGACTTTATGCCAGATGGTTTCATAATGCCAGCTTATAAAATTACAACTCCAATTACACTTGTTTTCTTTGCCTTAGTATTTATCTCATTGTTCCTTCAAAGTTCAACATATATTGGAGCAATTGGTGCCACAGTCTGGATTGTCGCATTTGGGATCTACTGTAATAGACGATTTAATAAATAAAAAGATGATAATTATCATCTTTTTTTATTTTATTAATTGTCAAATTAAGTTAGACAATTCCTCTTTGCATATGTGACTCAAGAATACTTCTATTGGTGTTTTATAGTTTAATGATTTTCGAGGGATATTATTTCTTTTCGATGCAATAGATTGGATAAAAGATTCATCAACTTCGTTGAAATCCATTTGCTTTGGTAAACCATCTTTACGTAATAAACCATTAGAGTTTTCATTTAACCCTCTTTGTGATGGTGTACCAGGATCTGCAAAATAGATATCAATATCATTTATATTACTGATTGATTTCCAATTTGAAAATTCCTTTCCACAATCAAAAGTCATTGATTTGAATAGATGCTTAGGTACAGATTGCATCCATTGGTTCAAACGATTTTCAATATCTATAGCTCGTCTGCCTTCTGGCTGAAGAGTGATGATTACTTTAGATAATCGCTCAACGAGGGTAATAACAGCACTTTTGTGCTTTTTACCCACAATAGTATCCCCTTCAAGGTGGCCAAATTCTTGATTGAATTTAGAATAATCATTTCCTCTGTCACGAAGTGATCGACGAAAAGATTGTTTTCCCCGAGTTTCTTTGTGTCCGTTGGCTTTACGTTTTCCTTTCATAGGTAGGTGAGTCACTTCAAATACGCCTTGTTTAAACATACGATAAAGTGTACGCATAGAACAAGAAATAGAAAACTCTGCACGGCCAACAATCACATCAGGTGTCCAACCTTGAACAACCCTCTTTTGAATATATTCTGTTTGTTCATCTGATAAGACAATAGGACGTCTGCCACAGCGAGTTTTATTCTTCTTGTATTGATTGAAATAATCTAGAGCATTGTGCCCTGTTTTGAAAAATTGGTAAACTTTATGAATCGTTTGTCTAGATCTATTCAATAGTACTGCGGTTTTAGCTACAGATTGATGATTATTATAATACGCCTCTATCATTGCAAGTTCATTTGATGTAAGATGGGTATAGGTCATTTGTCTTCACTCCTTATAATTCTTTTGCGGGAACTATCTTGAGTGTAGCACAAATGACTTTTTTATTTGTCTAGCTTAATTTTACAATCGGCGTTTTATAAAAACTTTAATATATAAACCAAGAGAACTAAAGACTTGTCAAAATTGTGTTATAATATTAACAATAATTTAAAGGAGTCACCTCAATGTATAAAGATGACAGTTTAACACTTCATACTGATTTATATCAGTTAAATATGATGCAAGTTTATTTTGAGCAAGGCATCCATAATAAAAATGCGGTTTTTGAAGTCTATTTTCGGAAGGAACCATTTGAAAATGGCTATGCTGTTTTTGCTGGTTTAGAAAGAGTCGTAAACTATCTGGAAAATTTATCATTTTCAGAAACAGATTTGGCTTACTTAATGGACTTAGGTTATAATCAGGCTTTTCTTGATTATTTGTCAAATATGAAATTGGAATTGACTGTTCGCTCTGCTAAAGAGGGAGATTTAGTTTTTGCCAATGAACCAATTGTTCAAATCGAAGGACCTCTTGGGCAGTGTCAACTTGTCGAAACAGCCTTATTGAACATTGTTAATTTTCAAACCTTGATTGCTACAAAAGCAGCGCGTATTCGTTCCGTAATAGAAGACGAACCTTTACTTGAATTTGGTACTAGACGTGCACAAGAATTAGATGCTGCTATCTGGGGCACCCGCGCAGCTGTTATTGGTGGTGCAAATGCGACTAGTAATGTACGTGCTGGTAAGCTCTTTGATATCCCTGTTTCAGGAACTCATGCTCATGCATTAGTTCAAACTTACGGCAATGATTACCAAGCTTTTAAAGCTTATGCTCAAAGTCATAAGGACTGTGTCTTCCTTGTGGATACTTATGATACGCTTCGTGTGGGTGTACCTAATGCAATAAAAGTTGCCAAGGAAATGGGCGATAAGATTAATTTCCTAGGTGTTCGTTTAGATTCAGGAGATTTGGCTTATCTGTCAAAAAAAGTACGCCAACAATTGGATGAGGCTGGTTTTCCAGATGCAAAAATTTATGCTTCAAATGATTTAGATGAAGAAACGATTTTGAGTTTAAAAATGCAAAAAGCAAAAATTGATGTTTGGGGTGTTGGGACAAAACTTATCACTGCATACGATCAACCTGCTTTAGGTGCTGTTTATAAAATTGTTTCTATTGAAGATGATAATGGAAACATGCGTGATACTATTAAACTTTCCAACAATGCTGAAAAAGTCTCTACTCCAGGTAAAAAACAAGTATGGCGGATTACAAGTCGTGCTAAAGGGAAATCAGAAGGTGATTATCTAACCTTTACAGATATTGATGTTAATCATTTAACAGAAATTGAAATGTTCCATCCGACCTATACTTATATCAATAAAACCGTAAAAGATTTCGATGCAGTTCCGCTTTTGGTTGACATCTTTGTGGATGGTAAACGAATCTATGATTTACCAAGTTTGAAAGAAATTCAAGATTATGCACGCAGAGCATTTGATAACCTTTGGGATGAGTATAAACGTATTTTAAATCCGCAAGATTATCCAGTTGACTTAGCGCGTGATGTTTGGGAAAATAAAATGGCACTCATTGACAAAATTCGTAAAGAAGCATTGGGAGCAGGTGACTTAACATGACATTACAAGAGGAAATCATCAAACAACTAGGTGTTAAACCGACAATTGAACCACTTGAGGAAATTAGAAAATCTGTGGACTTTTTAAAGGCATACATGCTTAAACATAGCTTTTTAAAGACACTTGTTTTAGGGATTTCTGGTGGACAAGATTCAACCCTTGCGGGCCGATTAGCTCAAATTGCAATTGCTGAATTAAGAGCAGAACAAAATGACAGTAGTTACCAATTCATCGCAGTTCGTTTACCATATGGTGTTCAAGCGGATGAATCGGATGCTCAAAAAGCATTATCATTTATCATGCCTGACCAATCATTAACTGTTAATATTAAAGAGGCAGTTGATGCACAAGTTGAAGCTTTAGAACAAGCAGGAGTTGTGGTTTCTGATTTCAACAAAGGAAACATCAAGGCACGTCAACGGATGATTACCCAATATGCTATAGCAGGACAAACCAGTGGGGCAGTGATTGGAACAGATCATGCAGCTGAAAATATTACTGCTTTCTTTACTAAGTTTGGTGATGGCGGTGCAGATATCTTACCATTGTTTAGATTGAACAAGCGTCAGGGAAGAGCCTTATTGAAAGAGCTGGACGCTGATAAATCACTTTATGAAAAAGTACCGACTGCGGATCTGGAAGAAAATAAACCAGGTATTGCTGACGAGGTAGCATTGGGGGTAAACTACAATGATATTGATGATTATTTAGAAGGTAAGCAAATTAGCAAAGATGCTCAGAATAAAATTGAATCTTGGTGGAATAAAGGCAAACATAAACGGCATTTACCAATTACAATTTTTGATGATTTCTGGAAATAAAAAGTAAAAAGTTAGGGAAACCTAACTTTTTTGTATTGAAGAAATTTAAATAAGGAATATAATAGAAGAGTAAATAAAAATGGAGGACACTATGACAGAACTTACAAAAAACTTCACAGAAAAATTGTTCAATCAATATGAGACAAATGCTAAATTTTCAGCAGTAGAAAATGCAGTTACTCATAATGGCTTGTTAAAATCACTAGAAACTAGACAAAGTGAAATTGACAATAATTTTGCTTTTTCAATTGATTTAACCAAGGATGAAGTATCAAATCAAAAAGCATCCGGAAGATGCTGGATGTTTGCCGCATTAAATACATTCCGTCACAAATTAATCACAGATTTCCAATTAGAGAACTTTGAGCTTTCTCAAGCTCATACATTCTTCTGGGATAAATATGAAAAATCAAATTGGTTTATGGAACAAGTTATTGCAACAGCAGACCAAGAGTTAACTAGTCGTAAAGTTAAATTTCTTTTAGATGTACCTCAACAAGACGGTGGTCAATGGGATATGGTAGTAGCTTTATTTGACAAATATGGAGTTGTTCCAAAATCAGTTTATCCAGAATCTATTTCATCAAGTAATAGTCGAGAATTGAATCAATATCTCAATAAGTTATTGAGACAAGATGCTCAAATTTTGCGTGAGCTAATTTCGTCTGGTCAAAAAGAGGAGACTATTCAGAATAAGAAAGAAGAACTACTAACAGAAATATTCAATTTCTTAGCTATCAACCTCGGATTACCTCCTCGTCAATTTGACTTTGCATTCCGTGATAAAGATAATAATTATCAAGCAGAAAAAGCAATTACACCTAAAGCATTCTATGAAAAATATGTGGGATTAAAGCTATCTGACTATGTTTCTATTATTAATGCGCCAACAGCTGATAAACCATATGGAAAGGCATATACGGTTGAAATGCTTGGAAATGTTGTAGGTGGTCCAGAAGTTCGTTACTTAAATGTTGAGATGAACAGATTCAAAGAATTAGCTATTAAACAAATGGAAAGTGGCGAAACTGTTTGGTTTGGTTCAGATGTTGGTCAAGTATCGGATAGACAAAAGGGAATCTTAGCAACAAATACTTATGATTTTACATCAAGTATGGATATTGTTTTGAGTCAAGATAAAGCTGGTCGACTAGACTATAGTGAAAGTTTAATGACACACGCTATGGTTTTAACAGGAGTTGATTTAGATCAATATGGTACTCCAATTAAATGGAAGGTAGAAAATTCTTGGGGAGATAAGGTTGGTGAAAAGGGCTACTTTGTTGCTTCAGATGCCTGGATGGATGAGTACACTTATCAAATTGTTGTTCGAAAAGAATTTTTAGCAGAAAATGAATTAGCTGCTTTTGAAGGAGAAGCTCAGGTATTAGCACCTTGGGACCCAATGGGAGCTTTAGCAAAATAAAAAAATCGGAGATTCGGCACTGCACCCAATAAATGAGACACAAGAAAAACACTCCTGTAGAATTCTAGTAAAATAGAATCAGGAGTGTTTTATTATGGTCAAAAAAGCTTACTCGTTAGAAACCAAATTAGCCTGTATTGAAATGAAGAAATCAGGTAAGCCCGAAAAAGTTATTATGGATAGACTTGGTATTAAAAATAAAAGCCAGATATATACATGGTGGCGCTGGTATCAAAAAGGAGAAACGTATCGTTTTCATCAACCTGTAGGTAAGCAATATACTTACGGTCAAGGAATGGAACAGTTATCAGAAGTTGAGCAATTAAAACTACAAGTTGAACTTTTAAAAAAGTATCAAAGCTTGATGAGAAAATCGATAAAGTAACACTCATCAAGCTTGTTGATTACTACAGATATCAGTATCCATTAGGTTTTATTCTGGACTGTTTTAAGGTCTCACGCTCAACCTATTATCGGTGGAAATCTAATATCAAGCCTCCTATTCATGATAGTCTTATCGAAAAAGTTGAAGAGCTCTGCTTAAAATATAAGTTTATATATGGTTATAGAACCATTACAAGTCTTCTAAAGAAAGAGTTTGGGATTAATGCCAATGTAAAGAAAGTCTATCGTATCATGAAGAGCAGAGGGTGGCTATGTCGCACTAGAATAAAGAAGTCCCCTAAATTAGGTAGGCCATACTACGTCACAGACAATAAGCTAGACCGTGACTTTAAGGCAACCAGACCATTACAAAAACTAGTTACAGATATTACTTATCTCAACTTTGGAAAAACTACCTTATACTTGTCATCTATTATGGACCTTTATAATCGTGAAATTGTGGCCTATACTATTTCAGATACACAGGACAATGATCTTGTACTTGATACCCTTAATCAACTTGATTTAGAATCAGGAGTCCTATTACACAGTGATCAAGGATCTGTCTATACATCACATGCTTACTATCTCGCTTGTATTGAAAAAGGCATTACCCGCTCAATGTCTCGAAAAGGGACACCTGCAGATAACGCCTGTATTGAATGGTTTCACTCCGCTTTAAAGACTGAAACCTTTTATCTCCAAGATAGGAGAAAACACAACAAAGTTAGTATAACAAATATTGTTAAAAATTACATAACATTTTATAATGAAACTAGAATTCAACGTCATTTAAAAAACCAATCTCCTGTTCAATTCAGAAAATTGGTTTCATAAGAGTGTTTTTCTTCTGTCCCACTATTGGGGTGCAGTGCCATTCCTCCGATTTTTTTATTTATTGACCAGCTGTTCCATTACCATTTCCTGGTCTTACGCTAGGAGTAGTGTCACTCGTAGGAGGCGTAGTACTGGGATCTGTTTCAGATGCAGTCGATGAATCAGAACTTTCAGGTGTAGAAGCACTAGCATTACTTGAATTTGAATCTGATGAAGCTTGTGAGCTACTTGAATTACCATAGATGTTATTGTAAACTGAACTACCATAATTATTATTAGTGGTGTATGTTCCACTTAAATAGAGGAAGCCACCACTGCGATATAAACCAGTTGGCATTAACCAGTCTTCACTATATCCTTCAGTGACATAAGCCATCATATTGCGGTATACACTTGTTGCTACCTTCAAGCCTTCTCCATACACTGGAGTTAGACGGCTTTTATAACCAGTCCAAACTGCCATGGCATATTTATTAGTAAATCCGACAAAGTTCTCGTCTGGAGCCATTGTTCCAACATAATCAGGATATAGTCCAGTTTCTGCCGAAATTTTTGCAAGCTCATCATCGGTATAGTTTGAAGTTCCTGTTTTACCAGCTTGAACAACGCCAGGAATCTGTGCATCAACCCCTGTACCATAAGTTAAAACGGTTTTCATCATATCTGTCATCATGTAGGCCGTTGTTTCTTTCATAGCACGGGAGCCTTTATTTTCAAAGACTTTTTTTGTACCATCACTAAATTCAATTTTGTTGATGTATTGAGGTTTGTAATATGTACCACCGTTTGCAAATGCAGCATAGGCTATAGCCATTTTTTCACTGCTTGCACCATACTTGTCTCCAGTACCACTGTTATTACTTGAGATAGCATTTGAATAATTCATTTCAGGATAGTCAATACCTAAACCATTCAGGAATGATTTAGCTGTTTCTAAACCTGCAGCTTCAAGTGCTCTAACTGCTGGAACATTACGTGATTGTTGGATAGCAGTTTGAATGGTCATCCAACCATTGTACTTACGATCCCAGTCATATAGTTGTGTTTGTGTTCCAGGCCAGTAGTAGATGGAGTCATTTGTTGATTGTGATGTTGAATTATATGTTCCAGATTCAATTGCTGGAGCATAAGCAGAAATTGGTTTCATAGTTGAACCCCAATCTCGGTCAGTCAGAACAGCTTGGTTTGTTCCAAATGAAACATTTGAATCTTGATTTCTACCACCTAACTGAGCAATTACATGTCCATTTGTTACATCTACAATTGTTGAAGCTACTTGGAATTTATCATCAGGGTAGTAAACATAATCCTCAGTGTTATAAATATCATAAAGACGTTGTTGGGCATCAGGAACTAAATTTGTATAAACTTTAAGACCTGATGTAAAAATATCTTTATTAGTTTCGGATTTAACTTGTGCAATTGCTTGCTTCAAATAATTATCTATATATTTAGGATAACTTGAAGTCTGTTTTAAGGGTTTTAATCCATCATTGACAGGTGTGTTAATTGCTTCATCATATTCTGATTTAGTTAAATTTTTATCGTGATACATTTGTTGCAGTACCACATTACGGCGAGTAGTTGCTGCTTGAGGATTTGCATATGGATCGTACTGATTAGGTGCTTGTGGTATCCCAGCAAGTAAAGCTAGTTGAGCAAAAGATAAATCTTTTAAGTCTTTCCCATAATATGCTTTAGAAGCTGTTAACATACCATAGTTCCCATTTCCCATATAAACTTTATTGATATAGAAAGTTAGGATTTCTTGCTTAGTATATTTTCTCTCCATTTTAAGTGATAGCCAAACTTCTTGAGCTTTACGTTTCAATGTTTGGTCAGATTCCTTAGTAGAGAAATAAGCTAACTTGATAAGCTGTTGGTCTAAAGTTGAACCACCTTGAGTACTAGAGCTTGTTAAGTTATGGAAAGCTGCTCCCAGGATACGATATAAGTCCACTCCTCGATGATTGAAGAAACGTTTATCTTCAATTGAAGTGATGGCATTAACCAAATTTAACGGAATGCTGTCAGCTGTAACGTTTTCTCGTTTTTCGGACCCGAGGTCAGCAATTAATTTATTGTTTGCATCATAAACCAAGCTGGAATTAGTTGACTTAAGTGATGTTTCTGAAAGTTTTGGAGCTGAACTTACATAAAATGCGAATAAAAGTCCGCCGAAAAGAATTGAAATAATGATAAAACTAAGGATACCTGCGATTGCATATTTTAGTATTTTTCTAACTGTTGGATTTTTGATTTTAATCACCGCCTATAAAATTTTCTTCTATAATATCTAAGTAAGGAACCTGAGGAAAGGCTCCAATAATTATCGGGAAACTGTTTTTTTTGATATAATCAAGTGGCATTGACTTGTTGCCCTTATCAATTTGATAAAAAGCTATCAATTTTTCAGCTGGAAGATAATATGTTTCTTTTAGAGTTGAAAAGTGTAAAAGGACAAAGCAAATTCCCTTTTGTTCTAAAACCGAAGCCATATGCTCTATCTGATGTGCATGGAAATTCTTCATGGGCATGGCCGTTTTTTGCCGTGTTTCCTTGGCTTCGAAATCTATATAGTACCCTTTATATACACCGGAATAGTCAGTAGTGGAAGCTTGTCTGAAATAAGCTTCGACAATTTTGGCTCGACTTCGATGTGGATAGTCAACTTTGACAATTTGTATTGGTGTAGGTTTTTTATGGATAACAGCAAGATGTCGAGAGAGGTAATAATCATTTGTGGCATTAATTGCTGCTTCAAATGACATCCCACGATTTGCAAAATCAACTTTTGACTCTTTTTTCTTTGTTTGAACAGGGCTTGCATTTTTCCGTTTAAGATGATGAGGGTAGTTAACCATTGTTCTCCTATCTTCATTGACTTAATGAGAAATTTAAGCATTCTTATTATATCATAATTTCTGAAAGGTTTACATAAAATGACTGCAATTCTAATCAGTGGCTATAGGAGTTCCGATTTAGGAATATTTCAAGATAAAGATAAGCGAATTCCATATATCAAAATAGCTATAAAGAAAGATATTATTGCATATATAGAAGAAGGAATTGAATGGTTTATCTTTACTGGTAACTTAGGATTTGAATATTGGGCTCTTGAGGTTTGTCAAGAATTAAAAAATGATTACCCTATTAATTTGGCAACAATATTTATCTTTGAAAATCACGGTGAGAATTGGAACGAGAGTAACCAGAATAAGTTACGTGTCTTTCGTCAAGTTGATTTTGTTAAATATTGTTTTCCGTCATATGAAAATCCAGGCCAGTTTAAACAATACAATCAGTTTTTAGCGGATAATACAGATAAAGCTTACATCTTTTATGATGAAGAAAATGTCACAAATTTGAAGTATCTAGTTAAATTTTTAAAAGCACAACCAGGCTATTTAGTTGATTCGTTAACCTTTGAACGACTTAATGAAATAGTAGAAGATCAGTAATCTTATTTTAATAGTAATAACTATTTTAATACTTGCTTTTTAGTTTGTTTTTCTGTATGATTAATAGTGATATCAGAATTCTGACATCAGAGAAGAAAGACCGGTCGGAGAGTATAGAATGACAAGTATTATTTATAGTCCAAAGGACATTTTTGAACAAGAATTTAAAACAAGTATGCGGGGCTTTGATAAAAAAGAAGTTGATGAATTTTTAGACAATGTTATCAAAGATTATGAAACATATATTGCTGAAATTGAAGGATTGAAATCTGAAATTGAACAGTTGAAACGCCAAGGAAATCAAGCTCGAAGTAACATTCAAGAAGAACGTCCTGCTCCTGTTCAACCAACTAGAGTGACTCAAACAGCCACTAATTTTGATATATTAAAACGCATTAGCCGACTTGAAAAAGAAGTTTTTGGCAAACAAATTGTAGAGTAATAAGCTAATGTGCAATTTTTGGATAATCGCGTAGTATTTCAATACTATGAGGAAAGTCCATGCTAGCACCGGCTGTGATGCCGGTAGTGTTTGTGCTAGGCGAAAAAATAAGCCTAGGGATGCAGAAATGCATTACGGCGAAAGAACGAGCTAAGTCTTCGGATATGTTTTAGTATTTCTGAAAGTGCCACAGTGACGCAGTTTCTATGGAAACGTAGGAAATGGAACGCGGTAAACCCCTCAAGCTAGCAACCCAAACTTTGGTCGGGGCATGGAATAGATTGGAAACAAGAACGAGCTATTCTGACTGTTATACGGTAGACAGATGATTATCGAAGGAGATGATACCTAGTCATCTCTGGAACAAAACATGGCTTATAGAAAATTGCATAATAGGTTAAGCTAGCTATTGCTAGCTTTTATTTAATTAAGAGAAAGAAATTTGAAATGAAACAAAATTTTAAACTGGTTGCAACAGTTGCCGCAGGTCTTGAATCTGTAGTTGGAAAAGAAATCAAAAACCTTGGTTTTGATTGTAAAGTTGAAAATGGTAAGGTCTTTTTTGATGGTGATGTAGAAGCTATCATTAAAACCAATTTATGGTTACGTGCTGCCGATAGAATTAAAATTATCGTTGGTCAGTTTCCAGCCCGTACTTTTGAAGAACTCTTTCAAGGGGTAACCAATTTAGATTGGGAAGACTATATTCCACTGGGAGCTAAGTTTCCAATTGCTAAAGCGAAATGTGTTAAATCTAAATTGCATAACGAACCGAGTGTTCAAGCTATTACCAAAAAAGCTGTTGTTAAAAAACTTCAGAAACATTACCATCGTCCCGAGGGTGTCCCTCTACAAGAGATTGGTGCAGAGTTCAAATTAGAAGTTTCCATTCTTAAAGATGTGGCGACAATTATGATTGATACAACTGGTACAAGTTTATTTAAGCGTGGGTACCGTAGTCAAAAAGGTGGCGCACCAATTAAAGAAAATATGGCAGCAGCCATCTTAGCTTTAACAAATTGGTACCCTGATAAGCCCTTGATTGATCCAACTTGTGGTTCTGGTACATTTTGTATTGAAGCAGCTTTAATTGGGATGAATATTGCACCAGGATTTAATCGCTCATTTGCTTGTGAAGAGTGGAATTGGGTAGATAAAGACTTAGTTGAAAAAGTCAGAAATGAAGCAGACGAACAAGCTAATTACGATGTTAAATTAGATATTTCAGGCTTTGATATCGATGCCCGTCTAATTGAGATTGCTAAAGAAAATGCTGTTGAGGCAGGTTTAGCAGATGTCATTACCTTTAAACAGATGCGTTTACAAGACTTGAAAACTGATAAAGTTAATGGAGTACTGATTTCTAATCCACCATATGGTGAACGATTACTGGATGACAAAGCTGTTGACATTTTGTATAATGAAATGGGTCAATCCTTTGCACCACTAAAAACATGGAGCCAATTCATATTAACTAGTGATGAAAATTTTGAAAAGAAATTTGGAAGAAAAGCGGATAAAAAACGTAAACTTTATAACGGCACCTTAAAAGTAGATTTATATCAATTTTATGGTGAGCGTGTGAAGAGAAATCTTGCAGAGAGGTAATATCGTGTCAGAAGAAAATAAAGATCTTGAAATTAACCAAGAAGGTCAGTCCCTTGATATAGATCAAGCTAAAAATATGACTGTTGGTGAAGCAGTTCGTAAGGATTCAGAAATCAAAGCAGGCGTGACTGAAAATGATAATATCCTTGATAAGTATATTAAACAGCATAGAGAAGAAGTGGCATCACAAAAATTTGATACCAAATATTCTGACTTAGAAACGCTTGATACAGAAACACTTGATAACTTTATTAAAAAACAACGAGAAGAACTGTCGAAATCTGAACAAGAAGAAATAATTTCAGAAGAGCCAAATCAAACTGAAGAAGATTCAGGTGCTGCTGGCGCAGCAATCGCTGGCGCTGGTGCTGGAATTGGTGCATCAACTCTCGCTTCTGATCCAGTAGTTGCTGAAGATAAAAATGAAGCAGTGTCAGAATCAACTGAGTCAAGACAAAGTATTCTTGCTGATAATGAAAAACCTAGAAAATCTTCTGGCAAGATGAAAAAAATTCTAGCAAGTTTGCTCGCGTTAATTCTATTAATCTTAGCTATCTTCTTTGGAATGGATTATCTAAAAGGGTCATCCACAAGTACAAAGACAGATCCTTCAACAAAACAAACTACTAGTAAAAAAGAAAAATCGTCAAGCGCAGCAATAGCCAAAAAGAAAAACAAAGCATTTACAGATGGTTATGCCGGTTTCTTTACTGATGAGAAAAAAGATAAGTTGAAAAATGAATCTTTTGCAAAATTAGGCGATTTGGAAACAGCTCTTAAAGATTTAAAAGGTACTGCATATTACGACAAAGCTAAAGAAAAATTTGATGCTTTGAAAAAGCAAGTTACAGCTATCGAGGCCGTTAATGGTAAATTCTCTACTGAGGCCATTAAAGATGGTAAGAAAATTAGCGCTACCGTTAAGTCAAATGCCAAGTTTGATGATTTGAAAGATGATTTAGTTAATACTGGTAATCCAAGTTTAGATCTCTTAATTCAATCGGCAATTAAAGACGGTCGTGATCAATTGAGTAAAAAAGCTGAGGCAGAAAAGGCGGCTGCAAGCAAAAAAGCTGAAGAAGATAAGAAAGCTGCTGATGCTGCAGAACAACAAGGTCAAGCAAACGCTGCTGCAAGTGCTAATCAAGCTGCAGGTTCAACCACTAACAATGGTTCATCTGCAAATACCAATAATGCAGCTCCAAGTACACAAATTCCTTCAGGTAACTATTCAGGTCTTCAACGAGATTTATCTCGTGTCCCTTATAATAGCGCTGTGATCGCAGATACAACTAATCCTGCTTGGCTATTTAGCCCAGGTATTCTAGAAAAAATTGTTGCAACAGCTCAAGCTCGTGGTTATATTTCAGGAAATAATTATATCTTAGAACCAGTAAACATTGTAAATGGTAATGGTTACTACAATATGTTTAAAGCTGACGGAACTTATTTGTTCTCTATCAACTGCAAAACTGGATTCTTTGTGGGTAACGCCAAAGGACATTCAGACGGTTTAGATTATTAAAAAAGAGAGAAGGAAACTTCTCTTTTTTATTTTATGACAGTTTAGGTCGTATATTAACCGTTTAGGATGAATCGTTCATAATCAGGCAGTAAATGATACACTTCGTTTGATTACCCAACATATTCTTCGGAGGTTTTTAAGGAAGTATTTTATAAGAATAAACTTGTTAAAGTTTGGCAAATTTCAAAAGAGGGAGCACAACTAAAGCGGGTTCCAGCGGCTTTTGAAAGAAATTATTTCCAATGGATTGATAATTATGTTCGTAATTTTATGGTTGGGCTTGACCCAGATGCTTCTACAAATACAAAAAATGGTTTGATTGGTTATACTGCTGGTGGTGGCTTTGCGGGCTATCATATGTATCAAAATGCCTATATTGGAGACTGCTTTGATGCAATAAATCATTAGATTATCAGTGCTACTATTTTGCTAAACATTATCAAGTCAAGACAGAAAAAAGATAGAGAAAATTCTCTATCTTTTTTAGATAAAATGACGATTAAAAGCATCATCCGAGATACCTTGTGAGAGAATCAATTTTGCCCATTCTTTGGCAGAAAAGAGGCTGTGATCCTTATAATTTCCACAAGACTCAATTGTTGTTCCAGGTACATCTTCCCAAGTAATTTCATCAGCAATTTCTTCTAAACAAGATTTAATCACATTGGCAATTTCCGATGCAGAGTGTTGCCCCCACATAATCAAATGAAAGCCTGTACGACAACCAAAGGGTGAACAATCAATCATTCCGTCTATCCTTTGACGAATCAGTTTGGCTAACAAATGTTCAATTGTATGCAGTCCTGCAGTTTCAATAGAATTATGATTTGGTTGGACTAAACGTATATCAAAATTAGTAATGATGTCACCTTTAGGTCCTTTATCCTCCGAAATTAATCGAATATACGGTGCTGTGACAATTGTATGATCTAATTCAAAACTTTCTACAATAACTTCTTTTACCATGCAAAGACTCCTCTTCATTTTTTGATACTATCATACCATAAAATAGGTCATTATTGAGTATTGACCATTTCACTTTTGGAAAATGCAGAGCAAATTATAAGTAGCTAGTAGCTATGATGACAAGTTCGGCTAAAAACGTACTTACAGAAACTGTAATAATAGTTCCTTTAAAGGTATTTGATACAATATTTTGCAGAATATTAGGCTACTTTGTCAGTAAAGTCAACCACACATAAATTGTAACCATATTAACAATTCGATCGAAATTTTTCTTTTATTATGTGGAAAACCGGTGTCATTACAAATAAAAGTTATATCCATTATTCTTCTTTCGATTAGAGCACCATTTATCTTTCACGGGCTTTCATTTATCATAAATCCACCAACTATTTATCGTATCGCCCTCTTTTATATGAGATATAGTTTCTTGAATTGCCATTTCTTTTGTTACGTTTTCATCCGTAAGTCGATATTTTATAAATATTTTTAGTAAATGACGATAGAAATTCGACTTAAAAAAAGGGAATTTTAATGTATTCCTAAGTTTAATTTGTAAAAATTTTTGGAGTTCTTTTGTCTTATTCGACATGTTAATTCTTTAGTGAGATTTCTGTAAGACTAATATGTTAATTTTTATGGTAAATAGGCAGTATTGTTTTTCTATAGTCCTATAAAAATTTTTGATAGGCATTCAATTGTTCAAAACTTAAAAACGTGTCTTAATATGTAATAAAAAACAAGAATAAAATAAAAGGAAGGTTTAATTGGGTATTAATCAAATTAGGTACTTTATTTCCATAAATGGCTGTAATATAAAGCTTTTGTAGTTGCAGAACTACTTTTTATTTCCAAATCTACCTTAAGTATTGTAATTACTGATTTTGAAAAGTGCGAGGGTTTAAATTTCTTTAAAAGAGAAAAGGAAGAATAGTTGGGTTAACTTATAATGGACAAAATTAATTTAAGGATGGCAAAAGCGGACTTATTGAATACAATCAGATGTTTGTGAGACTTCATCAACATCTAAAGAATGTTTCTGATAATAATCATAATGTATTGCTCAATTTTCCGAGATAGATTACTTATAAATATACTTCAAGTGATATCGACTGTATCAGAATGAAACAAACGAGAATTTGGTAGGTTCAATTAACATGACTACGAAAAGTTAGGTATAGTAAAATAGAAGCTTGTATAATGGATAGTCATCTTCAATCTTTTCTAAATAACGATATTAATAATTAAATTAGGTATCATTTTTGTTAACGCTTTTAAGTGTTGGAATTGTTTTAAAGGCCATTTTGTGGTAAACTTAATTATAGTTTTCCATGAGGAAACTAATAAAAATTGAGGTATATATGATGGTTAATATTATTTTATTAATTGTTTGTACCCTCATTGGTTTGATACTAGGTTATGTAATTATTTCGCTTAAGTTAAAATCAGCGAAAGAAAATGCAGACTTGACTCTTTTAAATGCAGAACAAGAAGCTGTAAATATCCGAAGCAAAGCAGAAGAAGAAGCTTCTACAATTAAGAAAACAGCAGAACGTGAAACAAAAGCGAGTCGTAAAGAAATGCTTTTGGAAGCAAAAGAAGAATCAAGAAAATATCGTGAAGAAATTGAACAAGAATTTAAATCTGAAAGACAAGAGCTTAAACAGTTAGAAACACGTTTAACCGAACGTGCCTTTTCTCTTGACCGAAAAGATGAAAATTTGTCAACTAAAGAGAAGGTTCTTGATAGTAAAGAACAAAGTCTGACCGATAAATCTAAACATATTGATGAGCGTCAAACACAAGTTGAAAAACTTGAAGAAGAGAAAAAAGAAGAACTACAACGTGTAGCAGCGATGACAATTGCTGAAGCTCGCGAAGTAATCTTGATGGAAACTGAGAATAAATTATCTCAGGAAATTGTAACACGTATTCGTGATGCAGAACGTGAAATCAAAGATAGAACTGATAAGACAGCTAAAGATTTGCTAGCACAAGCTATGCAACGGATGGCAGGAGAGTATGTCACTGAACAAACGATAACAAGTGTTCATTTGCCAGATGATAACATGAAAGGTCGTATTATTGGTCGTGAAGGACGCAATATTCGTACACTTGAAAGCCTCACAGGTATTGATGTTATTATTGATGATACACCGGAAGTTGTTGTCCTTTCAGGCTTTGATCCGATTCGTCGTGAGATTGCTCGAATGACTTTGGAATCATTGATTGCAGATGGTCGCATTCATCCAGCTCGGATTGAAGAATTGGTTGAGAAAAACCGTTTGGAAATGGATAACCGGATTCGTGAATATGGTGAAGCAGCAGCTTATGAAATTGGAGCACCAAATCTTCATCCTGATTTAATTAAAATTATGGGCCGTCTTCAATTTAGAACATCTTATGGGCAAAATGTCCTTCGACATTCAGTTGAAGTTGGTAAGTTAGCTGGAATTTTAGCTGGTGAACTTGGTGAAAATGTAGCACTAGCTCGACGTGCTGGTTTCTTACATGATATGGGGAAAGCAATTGACCGTGAGGTTGAAGGTAGTCACGTTGAAATTGGGACAGAATTTGCTCGTAAATATAAAGAACATCCAGTAGTTGTAAATACTATTGCAAGTCACCATGGTGATGTTGAACCAGAATCTGTCATTGCAGTAGTTGTCGCTGCTGCGGATGCTTTGAGTTCGGCGAGACCTGGTGCACGTAATGAATCTATGGAAAATTATATTCAACGCCTTCGTGATTTAGAAGAGATTGCCAATGGCTTTGATGGAGTTCAAACTAGCTTCGCTTTACAAGCAGGCCGAGAAATTCGAATCATGGTTCAACCAGAAAAAATCAGTGACGATCAAGTTGTTATTCTTTCACACAAAGTTCGTGAGAAAATTGAAAATAATCTAGATTATCCAGGGAATATTAAAGTAACAGTTATTCGTGAAATGCGTGCAATTGATTATGCAAAATAAAAGAGGAGTTATCCTCTTTTTTGTTTTCCTAACTTGCGCAATTATTGGCTTGAAAATCATGCTTTATCATGATAAACTATTAGAAAGCAATTATTAAGGAGAACATAATGTCCGAACGTGGTTTGTTAATCGTCTTTTCTGGACCATCTGGTGTTGGTAAGGGGACGGTCAGACATGAGATTTTCTCAACCCCCGATCATAAATTTGAATATTCAGTTTCGATGACCACACGTGCACAAAGACCTGGAGAGGTTGATGGTGTAGATTATTACTTCCGTACACGTGATGAGTTTGAAGAATTAATAAAAAGTGGTCAAATGTTAGAATATGCAGAGTATGTGGGTAATTATTATGGAACACCGCTCAGCTATGTTAACGAAACTCTTGATAAAGGGATAGACGTCTTCTTAGAGATTGAAGTTCAAGGCGCCCTACAAGTTAAAAGCAAAGTGCCAGATGGCGTTTTTATTTTCTTAACTCCTCCAGATTTGGAAGAATTAGAAGATCGTCTGGTAGGTCGCGGAACAGATAGTCAAGAAGTGATTGCTCAGCGCATTGAACGTGCTAGAGAAGAAATTGCCTTGATGAGAGAATACGACTATGCAGTTGTAAATGATCAAGTACCATTAGCTGCAGAACGTGTCAAACAAATTATTGAAACAGAACATTTTAGAGTTGAGCGTGTTATTGGTCGCTATGACAAAATGATTTCGAATACAAAGCCAATCCGTTGATAGAATAGAAAAGAGTTAAATCCCATGATGTTAAAACCTTCAATTGATACTTTACTAGATAAAGTACCATCAAAATATTCCTTAGTGATCTTACAAGCTAAACGGGCTCATGAACTTGAAGCTGGTGCAAATCCAACCCAGGGCTTCAAATCAGTAAAATCAACTTTACAAGCCTTAGAAGAAATTGAGTCAGGAAATGTTGTTATTCATCCAGACCCATCAGCAAAACGTGCAGCAGTTAGAGCAAAAATTGAAGCTGAACGCATTGCAAAAGAAGAAGAAGAACGCAAGATTAAAGAACAAATTGCAAAAGAAAAAGAAGAAGAAGGAGAAAAAATCTAAGGTTGATGAAATCTTAGTTTTTTTCATTTAAGTAGTATGGAAAGGAGAATTGATGAGAGTTGCCCATATAATTGTAGATATCCCTTTAATGCAAACGGATAAACCTTTTAGTTATGCAATACCGGACCAACTGATTGGACTGGTTGAACTAGGTTCCCGAGTACACGTACCGTTTGGGAAAAGTAATCGCTTGTTACAAGGCTTTATCGTTGGTTTTTCTAACCTTGATGGAGACTATAAAGAGATAAGTGACTTACTGGATGTAGATCCAGTTCTAAATTCAGAACAGTTACAACTTGCAGACTCTTTAAGAAAAACAGTTTTTTCTTATAAAATTACTCTCCTCAAAGCTATGCTTCCCAATCTTCTAAATTCGCATTATGATAAAGAATTGCAAGTTACAGAAAATACAAGTTTGCAAGAAAGAAATCTTATTTTTAATCATAAATCAAGTGTCTTGATGTCACAATTAACTAGTGACCAAGAAGCGTTGGCACTTAAAGCAATCAAAAATGGTCGTATTGAAATGACCTATCTGGCTAAAGATAAAAAAACGATCAAAACAGTTTCCTATTATAAGGTAAACAAACAATTATTAATGGCTTCAGAAATCTCAGCCCGTGCAAAAAAGAAATTGCAACTTAAAGATTTTCTATTAAGTCATTCAGAAGATGGCAAGTTAAGTGACTTGCGTAAAGATTATTCGAGTGATGTGGTCAAATATTTTGTTAGCAATCACTTAATTGATTCATATGAGGAAGCTGTCAATCGAAGTGATGCTTATTTTGAAAAGGTTGAGTCTTCTCACTTTTTAAAGCTGAATCACCAACAGGAAACTGCTGTTCAAGAGATTACTCAGGCTATTGGGAAAGATTCTAATCCTTTCCTAATTGAAGGAATTACGGGTTCAGGTAAAACGGAGGTATACTTACATACAATTGATCGTGTCCTTAAAATGGGAAAAACAGCTATTGTCCTAGTTCCTGAGATATCTTTGACACCACAAATGACCAACCGATTTATTTCACGTTTTGGGAAACTGGTTGCTATTATGCACTCGGGCTTATCCGACGGCGAAAAGTTTGATGAGTGGAAAAAAATCAAGACTGGCCAAGCACGAGTAGTTGTTGGTGCGCGCTCAGCTATTTTTGCACCCTTAGAAAATATCGGGGCTATCATCATTGATGAGGAACATGAGTCAACTTATAAGCAAGAATCTAATCCACGCTACCACGCACGAGATGTGGCTTTATTGAGGGCAAAATTCCATCAAGCTGTATTAGTTTTAGGATCTGCAACACCAAGTATCGAAAGTAGGGCTCGAGCTAGTCGAGGCTTATACCATTTTATTGAATTGACGCAACGTGCCAATCCTTTGGCTAAAATTCCAGAAGTGGAAGTTGTTGATTTTAGAGACTATATTGGTAAACAATCACTTAGTAACTACACGCCTTATTTGTTAGACAAAATTAAAGACCGTTTGCAAAAAAATGAGCAGGTTGTTTTGATGCTTAATAGACGTGGTTATTCAAGCTTCATCATGTGTCGTGATTGTGGTTATGTTGATGGTTGTCCAAATTGTGACATTTCTTTGACCCTTCATATGGACACAAAGTCTATGAATTGTCATTATTGTGGTTTCCAAAAGGAAATTCCGAGAATTTGTCCAAATTGTCAAAGTAAGAGTATCCGCTATTATGGGACGGGTACACAAAAAGCTTACGATGAATTGCTAGAAGCGATTCCTGAAGCGCGGATCCTCCGAATGGATGTTGATACGACTCGTAAAAAAGGAAGCCATGAGAAAATTCTTGCGCAATTTGGAAATCATGAGGCTGATATCTTATTAGGTACTCAAATGATTGCTAAAGGTTTAGATTTTCCTAATGTCACTTTAGTCGGTGTTTTAAATGCTGATACCTCTTTAAACTTGCCGGATTTTAGGTCTTCTGAGAAGACCTTTCAGTTGTTGACACAGGTTGCAGGTCGTGCGGGACGGGCAGAAAAACCCGGTGAGGTTTTAATTCAAACTTATAATCCCAATCATTATGCCATCCAAATGGCTAAAAATCAGGATTATGAAGCATTTTATACTTATGAAATGGGCATTCGTCAAAAGATGGCTTATCCACCATATTATTTTACAGTTGGTATAACCTTATCCTTGAAAGACGAACAAGAATTAGTTATAAAATCTTATCAAGTTATGTCCATATTAAAAGAAAACTTATCTGACAAAATTAAGATTTTAGGTCCTACACCTAAACCGGTCGCACGGACGCATAATTTATACCATTATCAAATAATTGTAAAATATCGTTTTGAGAATAATTTAGAAGAGACATTAAATACTATTCTAGATTGGACGCAAGCAAAAGGAAATAAAGATTTAAAAGTGATTATTGACCAAGAACCGCAAAATTTCATGTAAAATTATAATAGAATAGATTCTTACTAAAATAGTAAGTATTAAGGAAGGTCACATGACAAAAATATTATTTATGGGAACCCCCCAATTTTCTGCTACAGTATTGCAAGGCATTTTAGATGATGGCAAGTATGATATTTTAGCAGTTGTAACACAACCAGACCGAGCAGTTGGTCGCAAAAAAGAAATCAAAATGACACCAGTTAAAGAAGTTGCTTTAGCCAACCAATTACCAATTTATCAACCTGAGAAATTATCTGGATCAAAAGAACTAGAAGATATTATGGCATTGGGTGCAGATGGCATTATTACAGCCGCCTTTGGTCAATTTTTACCAAGCAAATTACTCAATTCAGTTGACTTTGCTTTAAATGTTCATGCCTCACTATTACCAAAATATCGTGGAGGGGCACCAATTCATTACGCTATTATTAATGGCGAAAAAGAGGCTGGTGTGACTATCATGGAAATGGTCAAGGAGATGGATGCTGGCGATATGGTGTCAAAAGCTAGTACACCAATCACAGAAACTGATAATGTTGGAACCATGTTTGAGAAATTAGCCGTTATTGGGCGTGATTTATTACTTGAAAGTTTACCTGCATATTTATCAGGTGAGTTGAAGCCAACAACTCAGGATAATTCTCAAGCGACCTTCTCACCAAATATTTCTTCTGAAGAAGAAAAAATTGATTGGTCAAAAACTGCGCGAGATGTATTCAATCAAGTTCGTGGAATGAATCCATGGCCAATTGCCCACACCTATCTCTCAGGCCAACGTTTTAAGTTGTATGAAGTTGAAGTGGTTGATGGTCAGGGACAGCCAGGTCAAATTATTGCTAAAAACAAGAAAAGTCTGGTGGTTGCTGCAGGGAAACAAGCTGTCGCATTAAAATTAGTTCAGCCTGCTGGCAAGCCTAAAATGGGAATTGCTGACTTTTTAAATGGTGTTGGACGGGAATTAGAAATAGGTGATCGATTTGGCCAATGATTGGAAAAAATTAGCAAGAGGAAAAGCACTAATTGTCTTAGAAGATATCTTTGAAAATGATGCCTATTCAAATCTTGCATTGAATAATCAATTAACAAATATTGCTTTATCAAGTAAGGATAAAGGTCTAATAACAGAAATAGTTTATGGAACTTTGTCTCGTAAGATGACTTTAGAATGGTATTTAGCCCACTTCATAGAAGACCGTGATAAAATTGAAAAATGGGTTTATTATTTACTGCTGCTCAGTCTTTATCAATTACTATATTTAGATAAAGTACCAGCACATGCAATTGTTAATGATGCTGTAAATATCGCCAAAAATCGAGGAAATAAACGTGGTGCTGAAAAGTACGTTAATGCTATTTTGCGACTTTTGAGTGAAAATAAAATGCCGGATATTGAAAATATCAAACGAAAAAATAAACGTTATTCAGTCAAATATTCAATGCCGACTTGGATGGTCAAAAAAATGATTGACCAATTTGGAGAAGAACGGGCTGTCAAAATCATGGAAAGTTTATTTACCCCAAGTAAAGCAAGTATTCGTGTTACAGATGATGTCTCTATTGACCAACTACAAGAAGAATTAGAAGCTGATAAGTCAGTTCTGTCACCTGTTGGTTTAACCAAATCATCAGGACATTTTGCCTCAAGTCAGGCTTTTGCCGAAGGCAAAGTGACTGTTCAAGATGAGTCAAGTCAACTTGTTGCTCCTACTTTAGAGATTAAACAAGATGATAATATCCTTGATGCTTGTAGCGCGCCTGGGGGAAAAGCCGTTCATATGGCTTCTTATTTAACAAGTGGCAAAGTTACTGCTTTGGACATATATGATCATAAATTAGAATTGGTCGTGGAAAACGCTAAAAGACTTGGCTTAAGTGAGCGTATCGACACGCAAGTATTAGATGCCCGAAAAGTTCATGAGTTTTTTCCAGCAGATTCTTTTGATAAAATCTTGGTTGATGCACCATGTTCTGGAATTGGATTAATACGACGTAAACCAGATATTAAATATAGTAAAGACTTAACAGATTTGGAAGCATTACAGGCTATTCAATTGGAGATATTGGCTAGTGTTTGTCAAACCGTACGAAAAGGTGGTATAATAACATATAGCACTTGCACAATTTTCGATGAAGAAAACTTTCAAGTCATTGAAAAATTCTTGCAAAGTCATTCAAATTTTGAACAAGTAAAACTAAACCATACACAAGCGGATATTGTTAAAGATGGTTGTATTGTTATTACACCTGAACAATATCAGACTGACGGATTCTTTATTGGACAAGTTAGACGCGTCTTGTAGTATTTAGGAGGAAACTGACTCTGTCAGACGGACACATATGAAAATTTCATTAATTACTGATATTGGGCAAAAACGCTCAAATAATCAAGATTTTATCAATAAATTTGATAATAAAAAAGGGATTACCTTAGTTATCTTAGCTGATGGTATGGGTGGTCACCGAGCTGGTAATATTGCCAGTGAAATGACTGTTACAGACCTAGGTAAAGAATGGGTTCAAACTGAATTTACAGAACTAAGTCAAATTAGAGATTGGTTATTAGAAACGATTGAATCTGAAAATCAACGCATATACCAAATGGGGCAAACAGAGGACTATAAAGGCATGGGTACGACAGTTGAAGCCGTTGTTCTAGTTGGTAATAGTGCAATCTTTGCTCATGTTGGAGATTCTCGAATTGGACTTGTTCAAAATGGTCAGTACAAACTTTTAACAAGCGATCATTCGCTTGTTAATGAGCTAGTTAAGGCAGGACAAATTTCTGAAGAAGAGGCGGCCAGCCATCCACAAAAAAATATTATTACGCAATCGATTGGTCAAGCTAATCCCTTAGAAGTTGATTTAGGTATTAAAGTTTTAGAAATAGATGATTACCTCGTTATCAACTCCGATGGGTTAACTAACATGGTGACTAATGATGAAATCGTAGAAATTCTTTCTCGCACGCTTAGTCTTGATGAAAAGAATAAAGCTCTTATTGACCTAGCTAATGAAAGAGGCGGACTGGATAATATCACGATCGCTTTGGTTCATAACGAAAGTGAGGATGACGAATAATGATACAGATTGGCAAATTATTTGCTGGTCGTTATCGTATCCTGAAGTCTATTGGCCGCGGTGGTATGGCTGATGTATATTTAGCCAATGATTTGATATTAGATAATGAAGATGTTGCAATAAAAGTTTTGCGAACCAATTATCAGACGGATCAAGTAGCAGTAGCTCGTTTCCAACGGGAAGCGCGTGCTATGGCTGAATTAAATCATCCAAACATCGTTGCAATTAGAGATATAGGGGAAGAGGACGGACAGCAGTTCCTAGTAATGGAATATGTTGATGGATTTGATCTTAAACGATTTATCCAGGAAAATGCACCAATTCCAAATGAACAAGTTGTTAGAATCATGGAAGAAGTTTTATCTGCTATGACTTTAGCCCATCAAAAAGGGATTGTTCATAGAGATTTAAAACCTCAAAATATCCTGCTAACTAAGGATGGAGTTGTCAAAGTTACAGACTTTGGGATCGCAGTTGCCTTTGCTGAGACAAGTTTAACTCAGACAAATTCAATGCTAGGTAGTGTTCACTATCTTTCACCTGAACAAGCAAGAGGTTCAAAAGCGACTATCCAAAGTGATATTTATGCCATGGGTATTATGTTGTTTGAAATGTTAACTGGTCATATTCCTTATGACGGGGATAGTGCCGTAACAATTGCTTTACAACATTTCCAAAAACCACTGCCTTCAATTATTGAAGAAAATAAAGGTGTACCGCAGGCTCTTGAGAATGTTGTTATTAAAGCGACAGCTAAGCGTTTAAGTGATCGATATGCGACTACTTTTGATATGAGCAGAGATTTGATGACAGCGCTAAGCTATAATCGAAGCCGTGAACGGAAGTTAGTCTTCCATGATGTTGAAAGTACCAAGCCACTACCTAAAGTTACACCTGTTCCGGTTACGCAAACCAAATCATCTGTAGCACCTCAAACATCTGGATCTGAAATCCATGATGATGCGGTTACACCTCAAAAAACAAAGAAAAAACGTGGACGTCTTTTGGGAACTTTACTCAAAATTTTATTCGCCCTCTTTGTTGTTTTGGTTGCTGTCTTTGCCTTTTTAGTCCTAACGAAGCCATCTACGGTGAAGGTTCCAAATGTGAATGGAACTACATTGAGTGTGGCCAAAAAAGAATTGACTGATTTAGGTTTCCAAGTTGGTCAGATTCACAAAATGGAAGATACAGCAGTTGATTCTGGTAAGGTCATTAAAACAGATCCTAAGGCAGGCACTGAGCGCCGTGAAGGGGCTCGGATTGATCTCTTTGTTTCAACTGGACAACCTAAAGTTAAGAAGAAAAGTAAAGATAAAGTGTTAATGCCTGATTTTACGAATATGACTTACAAAGATGTCCTTAATATGTTAACAAATGAGTATGGTATTCATCCAAATCGAATTGTTGCCTATTATCAAGATGCTCCGAATCCAGAAAATTATTCCAAGGTAAGCTCACCAAAAGATTCACAACTTGTTATGGGACAATATCCAATAGTTGGTACTTATTACATTATTTCAGATAAGGAAGATATTGAACTTTATCTAAGTCCAGATTCTGGAGATAATACAACTGTATTCTCATCAACACCAACATCGACATCAAGTTCAAGTGAAGAGGAAACAAGTACAAGCACAGAAACTTCTACAAGCTCTGAATCAACAACAAGTTCAAGTAGTAGTGATGCAACAACTACTGATTCAACGACTTCGGATACAAGTACTACTACACCTTAATATAAACAGCATTTCAACTGTATCAACTGGTTTGACAACTGTCAAAAGCCAAGTTACCAGTTGAGATGTTGTTTTCTTTTTATTCGGTGAAACTTTAAGGTGAATTTTTATGTGAATTTTGATAAAATGACAAAGTATGGAAGGAGCCAAATGAAAAAATTTCAATTTTTTTTATTAGTTGAATGTATCCTATTAGCCATGGGAATCATGACTATATTAGAAAATGATGTGAGTAGTTTTATCTTTATTTTAGTCATCATTTTACTAGCACTAAGATTTTATAATCAAGATAATCGGAATAATTTTTTATTAACAGTTGGTTTATTACTTTTATTTCTGATTTTTATGTTAAATCCCTATATCATTCTTGCTATTTTGATTGCCATCATCTATGTCGTCATTAACCACTTTTCACAGGTTAAAAAGAAAAATAGATTTGCATTGATTCGTTTTGGTCAAGAAGATATTAACTTTCGCAAAACGAGACATCAATGGATAGGTGCAGCGACATACGATAGTGATTATTATGCCTTTGATGATATCAATATTATTCGAATCAGTGGTAGTGACACGATTGATTTAACAAATGTTATTGTGCAAGGGGAAGATAATGTTATTATTATCCGTAAAATCTACGGACCGACCAAGATATTAGTTCCTATTGATATTGCTGTGACAATTGATGTAAGTTCAATATATGGTAGTATCAAATTTTTCAGTTGCCAGGAATATGATTTACGTAATGAATCCATTAAACTTGGATACGATAGTGCTAGCGACAGTTTGAAAAAAGTAAAAATCGTAATTAACACCTTAGCAGGAGCTGTGGAGGTGCGGAGACGATGAAAAAACGTTATTACTTTTTAGTATGGCTCTATTCAAGTGTCACTGTTCTTACGATTGTTGTTGTAGTCATGAATAACCTTGGTTTAACAATCAATGATTTGAAAGTTGACCTCTGGAAAACAGAACGACTCTTATTTTCAATAACTCTTTTGATTGTGTCAGTAACCCTGCTCTTATTGCTTTTGTGGATTATCCTTGACGATAATAGTCGTCGTGGAACTAATCAAAACCTAAGACGGATTTTAAATAACCAACCAATTTCTCTGGAAGAAAATTCTGAAATCAATATCAATCTCATTCGTTTGTCGAAAAAGATGGCTCACATGACAGCTAGTTTACAGAAAAAAGAAAGTGCCTACATTTTAGATAACCAGAAAATAGTGCAACGGGAACGCAAACGAATTGCTCGGGATTTACATGATACGGTTAGTCAAGAATTATTTGCATCCTCGATGATTCTATCAGGCGTCTCCATGAGTATCGAAGATTTGGAAAAAGATGAATTGCAAAGCCAGATTTTAACTGTTGAATCCATGTTGCAAAATGCTCAGAAGGATTTACGTATCCTGCTATTGCATTTGCGGCCGACAGAATTAGCAAATCGTACCTTAACAGAAGGCTTTCATATGATTTTTAAAGAATTAACGGATAAGAGTGATATTGAAGTTGTTTATCGAGAAAATATTTCTAAAATTCCAAAATCAATGGAAGATAATCTCTTTCGAATTGCCCAAGAGTTTATTAGTAATACTCTCAAACATGCCAAGGCAAGTCGTCTAGAAGTTTATCTCAATCAATCATCTAATGAAGTTCAACTAAAAATGGTCGATGATGGTGTCGGTTTTGATATGGATGACGTTAGAGAGTTAAGTTATGGTTTGAAAAATATTGAGGACCGTGTTGATGACCTAGCGGGATCAGTAAATTTATTAAGTCAAAAAGGTAAAGGTGTATCAATGGATATTCGTTTGCCAGTCGTTTTGGAGGATGAAAATGGATAAAATACGTGTCATATTAGTTGATGACCATGAGATGGTGCGTTTAGGCTTAAAAAGCTTCTTAAATATGCAAAAAGACATAGAAGTTATTGGTGAAGCATCTAATGGTCGCCAAGGCATTGATTTAGCTTTAGAACTACGTCCAGATGTTTTAGTCATGGATTTAGTGATGCCTGAAATGGGTGGAGTTGAAGCAACATTAGATATTCTTTCAAAATGGACAGAAGCTAAAGTTTTAGTACTGACTTCCTATCTTGATAATGAGAAAATCTATCCAGTTATTGATGCCGGAGCCAAAGGTTATATGTTAAAGACTTCAAGTGCTGCAGAAATCTTAAATGCAATTAGAAAAGTAGCAAAAGGCCAACTAGCTATCGAGACAGAAGTTGACAAAAAAATAAAAGAGCATGATAAAAATCCAGAATTGCATGAGGAGTTAACAGCTCGGGAATTTGATATTTTATATCTGTTAGCCAAAGGTTATGATAATCAAACGATTGCTGATGAGTTATTTATTTCATTAAAAACTGTAAAAACACATGTTTCAAATATTCTTTCTAAATTGGACGTCGACGATCGAACACAAGCTGTAGTCTACGCATTCCAACACCATATAGTGCCACAAGATGACAATTAATGATATAATAGTATCACTGTATGGAGGAAGAAAATGGACGCAAAATTAAAATATAAAGCAAAGAAAATAAAAATGGTTTTCTTTGACATTGATGATACATTACGAGTAAAAGATACTGGTTACATGCCTGCATCAATTGAAAAAATTTTTAAAGAACTAAAAGCTAATGGTATTTTAACTGGGATTGCTTCAGGTAGAGCGCGTTATGGTGTACCCGAAGAAGTACAAAACTTGAATGCTGATTATTGTGTCAAGTTGAATGGTGCCTATGCAAAAGATAATAAAAAAAATATTATTTTCCAAGCACCAATCCCTGATGAAGTTGTCGTTCGCTATAAAGAATGGGCTAATGCTTCAGGGATTCACTATGGAATGGCTGGACGTCATGAAGCCGTACTTTCTGACCGTAATGATTTAATTAATAATGCTATTGACAATGTCTATGCTAATTTAGAAGTCGTACCAGACTATAATGAAAAACATGATGTTTATCAAATGTGGACATTTGAAGATAAAGGTGATGCTCTACAATTGCCAGAAGATTTAGCAGAACATTTACGTTTAGTAAGATGGCATGATAATTCATCGGACGTCGTTTTGAAAAATACATCTAAGGCTTTAGGTGTTTCAAAAGTCGTTGAACATTTAGGGTTAAAACCTGAAAATATCTTAGTCTTTGGAGATGAGTTAAATGACTTAGAACTATTTGACTATGCTGGAATCAGTGTGGCAATGGGTGTCTCACATCCACTTGTTCAAGAGAAAGCTGATTTTATTACAAAAAAAGTAGAAGAAAACGGCATTCAATATGCCCTTGAGGAGTTAGGTTTGATTGAAAAAGAATTACAATTTCCACAGTTAGAACTTGAAGGACATCAAGGTCCAAAAGCGACTATTAAGACAAATCATGGTGATATGACACTTGCTTTGTTCCCCAACCAAGCACCAAAAACAGTAGCTAATTTTATTGGTCTTGCTAAGGAAGGCTATTATGATGGAATTGTTTTCCACCGTATTATTCCTGAATTCATGATTCAAGGTGGCGATCCAACTGGAACAGGTATGGGGGGACAATCTATCTATGGTGACAGTTTCGAGGATGAATTCTCTGATGAATTATATAACCTTCGTGGAGCCCTTTCGATGGCAAACGCTGGACCAGATACTAACGGTAGCCAATTCTTTATCGTCCAAAACGATAAAATTCCTTATGCTCAGAAAGAACTCGAACGTGGTGGATGGCCAAAAGATATTGCGGCTGCTTATACTAGAAATGGTGGAACACCACACTTAGACCGTCGTCATACTGTATTTGGTCAACTGATGAACGCTGAGTCTTTTGCGGTGCTTGATAAAATTGCATCAGTTGAAACTGGAGCACAGGATAAACCAAAAGAAGATGTCATCATCGAAACAATTGAGGTTGTAGACTAATGAAAATTGGCGACAAATTGCATGGTAAAATTACTGGTATAAAACCTTATGGTGCCTTTGTTGCCCTAGAAGATGGGACAACAGGTCTCGTTCATATTTCAGAAATAAAAAGTGGCTATATTGACAATATTAATGATATATTATGCAAGGGACAAGAAGTCCTTGTTCAAGTTGTTGACGTAGATGAGTTTACAAACAAAGCTAGTCTTTCTCTAAGAACACTGGAAGAAGAAAAACATACAATTACTCATCGTCACCGATTTACAAATAGTCGCTTGTCAATTGGTTTTAAGCCTTTGGCTAAGGAATTACCTCAGTGGATTAATGAAGGTCTTGAAAACTTTAAAAAGTAGCAATAAAAAAGCATCACTAGACTAGCTAGAGATGCTTTTTACTTTACTGTGAAAACTTTGATTTGCTTGGTTTTCTTATTTATCAAACTGGTATAACTCAGTTGATAGGTAACGCTCGCCATTATCTGGAAGAAGGGTAAGTACTTTTTTGCCTTTGCCAAGTTTCTTAGCGACTTCGATTGCAGCGTAAATTGCTGCACCTGATGAAATACCAGCAAGGAACCCTTCTTTAATACCAGTTGTACGTCCTGTTAGTAATGCATTTTCTGACGTTACGCGAATGATGTCATCGTAAGATTTTGTATCAAGGGTTTCAGGGATAAAACCTGCTGAGATTCCTTGGATTTTGTGTGGGCCAGGTTTGCTACCTGATAAAACAGCAGATTCATCTGATTCCACAGCGTAAACTTTTAAATCTGGTAATTTAGCTTTTAAGGCATGGGAAACACCAGAGACAGTACCGCCTGTACCTACGCCAGCTACAAATGCATCGAGACCAATTTCTTGGAAAGCATTGAGAATCTCTTGTCCAGTAGCATCTTCGTGAATTTTTGGATTGGCTGGGTTATCAAATTGTAAGGGAACCCAACCATTAATATCTTCTGCTAATTCCTTAGCCTTGGCAATTGCACCGTTCATTCCTTGGTCACCTGGTGTTAGAACTAATTGTGCCCCATAGGCTTGAATGATTTGACGGCGTTCAACACTCATTGTTTCGGGCATGACAATGACGACTTTGTAACCTTTTGCAGCGCCTACCCATGCTAAACCAATACCAGTGTTACCACTAGTTGGTTCAATGATTGTATCACCTGGTTTGATTGTGCCATCTTTCTCAGCAGCCTCAATCATTGCTAGTGCAATACGGTCTTTAACTGATGAACCTGGGTTGAAAGATTCTAATTTAACATAAACGTCAGCGGCGTCTTCAGGAACCATTTGATTTAACTTAATAATTGGTGTTTGGCCAATTAATTCAGTGATATTATTATATATTTTTGACATGAGCAAATCTCCTTTTAAAATTCTTAAAATGCTTATATAAATTAAGTATAATCACTTTTAAACTAAAAGTAAAATATCCAATCCTAATCGTACTGATAGTAGAAAACTATCAGCACAAACGATTATGTTAGTCTAACTTCAATAATTTGTGAATCGACTTTTTGATAATTGGCTTTGCCAGAATAGAAATCTTGTAAATTCTGACAGATCTCGTCTTCTTTCTCTGGGTCAAAATATATGGTTACAAAGACTTGGTCTAAGAAATTAGTTTCCGCTTCGCGCAGCTGATTATCCTCTAAAAAGAGAGAGAGGGTTTGGTACTGCGGATATGTTAGTGTTAACTTGAGGCCGCTTTGCTCCTTAACTTCTACCATGATTACATTCTGAAGAGCTTGCGCTGTTGCTGATGAATAGGCACGGATTAATCCGCCTGTTCCTAATTTTATGCCTCCAAAATAACGAGTCACCACTGCTAGAACGTTTGTTAGGTTTTGCTTTTCTAATACTGATAGAATTGGGATTCCAGCTGTTCCTGAAGGTTCGCCGTCGTCGCTTGATCGTTTTAGGTCACTATTTTCACCAATAATCATGGCGTGGCAGGAATGATTAGCCTTGTAATGTTCTTTTTTGATTTGGGCTAAATAGTCTTTGCCTTCTTCCTCTGAAGATATTCGAAATAGATGACAAATAAAGCGTGATTTTTTGATGATTTGCTCAGATTGACTATCATTTTCAATTGTTTTATAACTTTCCATATCAAAATTTTACAGTAATTCCCCTCTTTTAGCAAAGTTTTTTCGAATATCTAAGTATGGGAAAAAATTATTATGAACAAGGTCGACTTTTTACTGAACAACAAATGAAAAATGTGATAACTGCGAGAACTTTTTCCATGAAAGGAAGTATGAGTATGGAGTCTGGTAAGCAATGTTGCAATAGATGTTTTCAAGAAGTTGCTAAAACTAATCTTTTACCTAATGGGAAGACATATTGTAGATTTTGTATTGCCTTTGGTAGGGTGGAATCTGAATCACAACTCTATTATTTTGCACCTCAAGCATTTCCGAAAGGTGATTATTTAAGCTGGAATGGTCAACTAACCCCATATCAAGAAAAAATTTCAGAATTTTTGTTAGGCAATTATCTTAATAAAAAAAACAGCTTAGTCCATGCTGTGACAGGTGCTGGAAAAACAGAAATGATATATAAATTAATTGAATCAGTAATCAATCAAGGTGGCTGGGTCTGTTTTACTAGTCCCCGAGTAGATGTCTGTATTGATATCAAAAATCGTTTAGTTCGAGACTTCTCTTGCCCAATAACAATTATGTATGGAGGGTCCGAGGAATATCGTCCAGCCCACTTGATAGTTTCAACAACACATCAACTCTTAAAATTTTATCGAGCCTTTGATTTATTAATAATAGATGAAGTTGATGCTTTTCCTTTTTTAGGGAATGTGGTTCTAAATAAAGCAACACAATCATGTTTAAAAGAGGAAGGTAAAGTTGTTTGTCTGACTGCAACTTCGACAAATGAATTAGAACAAAAAGTCAGCGATGGACATTATGAAAAAATAAGATTGTCAAGACGTTTCCATAATCAACCATTGGTCGTTCCTAAGTTTCAATTAATTTATCCATTATCAAAACAGTTTGAAAAAAATAAATTTCCTAACTTACTAAGTAATTTGATTAGTCAACAAAGACAGACTGCATTCCCTTTACTAATTTTCTACCCTCTAATTACAGAAGGGGAAAAATTTACGAAAATATTGCAAAAAGCTTTTCCTAAAGAAAAAATTGCCTTTGTATCAAGTAAATCTGATGATCGAAAAGAGAAAATTGATGCGTTTAAAAAAAGACAAATTGATATTCTTGTAACTACGACTATTTTGGAGAGGGGAGTAACATTTCCAGAAGTAGATGTTTACGTTATTTTGGCAAATCATAAGCTATTTACGAGTAGTAGCCTGATTCAGATAGCAGGTCGCGTAGGGAGATCCGTATCTCGACCAAGTGGGCAGTTACTATTTATTCATGAAGGGGTAAGTCTACAAATGAAGAAAGCTCGTAAACAAATTATAGAAATGAATAAGGAAGCATATGGTGAATAAGTGTTTAATATGTGGAGAAAATTGTAGACCAAGATTATCATTTACGGATATCTGTTTTATGGTGAATCGCCAAAGCCAACTGTGTGAAACATGTTCTGGCTTATTCGAAAGAATTGGTAGGAAACATTGCCCAACCTGTTGCAAAGTTGGTATAGAATTAATGTGTAGTGACTGTAAATCATGGTTTGAAAATGGGGTAGAAGTATCACACAAAGTACTATATAAGTATAATTTAGCAATGAAAGATTATTTTTCTAAATACAAGTTTCAAGGTGACTATTTATTAAAAAGTATATTTTCTAAAGAATTAAAAATATACATTGAAAAGAATTATGAAGGTTATACAAATCTGGTTGTACCAATTAGCCAGAGTAGAATGGAAACGCGTGGGTTTAATCAAGTATCCTCAATTCTTGCAGACGTCAATATTCCTTATATAGATATCTTACGAAAATGTGAAGGAAAAAAGCAGTCTGAAAAAACCAAACATCAAAGGCTAGAATCTGAGAATCAATTTTCACTTCTTCATATAGAAAATCTTCCAAAAAAAATACTAATTATTGATGATATTTATACGACGGGGACAACAATTTCACAAATCAGAAAGTTGTTACATCAGCATGGTATAAATGATATAAAAAGTGTATCGATAGCAAGGTAAAAACTTGCAAATTTTCATGAAAACGATATAATATAAGTAAAGAAAGCGCTTAAAGCGCAGGAAAGAGGTATCTTATGATTAGATTTAGTATTCGTGGAGAAAACATCGAAGTTACAGAAGCAATTCGCGATTATGTTGAATCAAAGCTTTCAAAAATTGAAAAGTACTTTGTTGAAGACAATGAAATAGATACTCGTGTCAACTTAAAAGTATATCGTGAAAAGACGGCAAAAGTAGAAGTTACAATTATTTTAGGCTCAATGACTCTACGAGCAGAAGATGTCTCACAAGATATGTATGGCTCAATTGATTTGGTGGTAGATAAAATTGAACGTCAAATCAGAAAGAACAAAACTAAAATTGCCAAAAAACATCGTGAAAAAATGCCAACCGGCCAAGTCTTTACAACAGAGTTTGAAGCGGAAGAGGTGGAAGAAACTCCTGAAATTCGCGTAGTCAGAACAAAAAATGTAACTCTAAAACCAATGGATATTGAAGAAGCACGTTTACAAATGGAATTACTCGGCCATGACTTCTATATTTATACAGACGCTGAAAACGGCGAAACGAATGTACTATATAAGCGTGAAGATGGCGATCTAGGATTAATTGAAGCGAAGTAATTTAGACAAGATTAATTAATTAAATCCATTAAATCAAAACAAAAAAAGGTGGTGCTCATTGGGCACTCCTTTTATTTGAAATAAATAAGCAAGATATATTGACAAAACGGATGCCAGTATATTATACTAATCAAGCTATCAAAAACGACTGGTTAGAGATTTCAGAAATTAAAAAGAAATTTAAAAAAGTTGTTGACAGCAACTATCAGACCTGATAGAATATAATAGTTGTCTCGTAAGAGATAAGAAGACCTTTGAGAACTGAATAAGACAAAAACCAAACGTGCAGGGTGATATGTTTATGCATATTACCTGTCAATTAAGTAACAAAAAAACAATAAATCTGTCAGCGACAGATAAGAATGAGTTAAACATCAAATTAACATATAAATGAGAGTTTGATCCTGGCTCAGGACGAACGCTGGCGGCGTGCCTAATACATGCAAGTAGAACGCTGAAGACTGGTGCTTGCACTAGTCAGATGAGTTGCGAACGGGTGAGTAACGCGTAGGTAACCTACCTCATAGCGGGGGATAACTATTGGAAACGATAGCTAATACCGCATGACAATTAAGTACTCATGTACTAAATTTAAAAGGAGCAATTGCTTCACTATGAGATGGACCTGCGTTGTATTAGCTAGTTGGTGAGGTAACGGCTCACCAAGGCCACGATACATAGCCGACCTGAGAGGGTGATCGGCCACACTGGGACTGAGACACGGCCCAGACTCCTACGGGAGGCAGCAGTAGGGAATCTTCGGCAATGGGGGCAACCCTGACCGAGCAACGCCGCGTGAGTGAAGAAGGTTTTCGGATCGTAAAGCTCTGTTGTTAGAGAAGAACGGTAATGGGAGTGGAAAATCCATTACGTGACGGTAACTAACCAGAAAGGGACGGCTAACTACGTGCCAGCAGCCGCGGTAATACGTAGGTCTCGAGCGTTGTCCGGATTTATTGGGCGTAAAGCGAGCGCAGGCGGTTATTTAAGTCTGAAGTTAAAGGCCGTGGCTCAACCATGGTTCGCTTTGGAAACTGGATAACTTGAGTGCAGAAGGGGAGAGTGGAATTCCATGTGTAGCGGTGAAATGCGTAGATATATGGAGGAACACCGGTGGCGAAAGCGGCTCTCTGGTCTGTAACTGACGCTGAGGCTCGAAAGCGTGGGGAGCAAACAGGATTAGATACCCTGGTAGTCCACGCCGTAAACGATGAGTGCTAGGTGTTAGGCCCTTTCCGGGGCTTAGTGCCGCAGCTAACGCATTAAGCACTCCGCCTGGGGAGTACGACCGCAAGGTTGAAACTCAAAGGAATTGACGGGGGCCCGCACAAGCGGTGGAGCATGTGGTTTAATTCGAAGCAACGCGAAGAACCTTACCAGGTCTTGACATCCCTCTGACCGTCCTAGAGATAGGACTTTCCTTCGGGACAGAGGTGACAGGTGGTGCATGGTTGTCGTCAGCTCGTGTCGTGAGATGTTGGGTTAAGTCCCGCAACGAGCGCAACCCCTATTGTTAGTTGCCATCATTAAGTTGGGCACTCTAGCGAGACTGCCGGTAATAAACCGGAGGAAGGTGGGGATGACGTCAAATCATCATGCCCCTTATGACCTGGGCTACACACGTGCTACAATGGTTGGTACAACGAGTCGCAAGCCGGTGACGGCAAGCTAATCTCTTAAAGCCAATCTCAGTTCGGATTGTAGGCTGCAACTCGCCTACATGAAGTCGGAATCGCTAGTAATCGCGGATCAGCACGCCGCGGTGAATACGTTCCCGGGCCTTGTACACACCGCCCGTCACACCACGAGAGTTTGTAACACCCGAAGTCGGTGAGGTAACCTAATAGGAGCCAGCCGCCTAAGGTGGGATAGATGATTGGGGTGAAGTCGTAACAAGGTAGCCGTATCGGAAGGTGCGGCTGGATCACCTCCTTTCTAAGGAAATGGAAGCACGTTAGGAAAAGTCTTATTTAGTTTTGAGAGGTCTTATTAAAGTAATGAGATAGAAACACCACTAATAATGTAACAACCAGTTTATTAGTCGGGGCCTTAGCTCAGCTGGGAGAGCGCCTGCTTTGCACGCAGGAGGTCAGCGGTTCGATCCCGCTAGGCTCCATTATCTAGGATACAAAGAGATGTTCGGCTTGCCGAAATTTCTTAAGAAATTAATCTCGTGTTCAACTAGATAAGTAGGATAAAAATCCTAACATAGTCCATTGAAAATTGAATATCTATATCAAATTCCACAATTAAGAAATTAATTGTAGAAAAAAGTAACAAGAAATAAACCGAAAAAAAGATAAACGCGAACATATTAAAAAAAATTAAAAGAAGGTCGAAAGACTGGAAATAAGGTTAAGTTAATAAGGGCGCACGGTGGATGCCTTGGCACTAGAAGCCGATGAAGGACGTGACTAACGACGAAATGCTTTGGGGAGCTGTAAGTAAGCTTTGATCCAGAGATGTCCGAATGGGGGAACCCGGCATGTAATGCATGTCATCCATGACTGTTAAGGTCATGAGAAGGAAGACGCAGTGAACTGAAACATCTAAGTAGCTGCAGGAAGAGAAAGCAAACGCGATTGCCTTAGTAGCGGCGAGCGAAACGGCAGAAGGGCAAACCGAGGAGTTTACTCCTCGGGGTTGTAGGACTGCGACGTGGGATCAAATACTATAGAAGAATTACCTGGGAAGGTAAGCCAAAGAGAGTAATAGCCTCGTATTTAAAATAGTAAATGACTCTAGCAGTATCCTGAGTACGGCGAGACACGCGAAATCTCGTCGGAATCTGGGAGGACCATCTCCCAACCCTAAATACTCTCTAGTGACCGATAGTGAACCAGTACCGTGAGGGAAAGGTGAAAAGCACCCCGGAAGGGGAGTGAAATAGAACCTGAAACCGTGTGCCTACAACAAGTTCGAGCCCGTTAATGGGTGAGAGCGTGCCTTTTGTAGAATGAACCGGCGAGTTACGATATGATGCGAGGTTAAGTTGAAGAGACGGAGCCGTAGGGAAACCGAGTCTTAATAGGGCGACTTAGTATCATGTTGTAGACCCGAAACCATGTGACCTACCCATGAGCAGGTTGAAGGTGAGGTAAAACTCACTGGAGGACCGAACCAGGGCACGTTGAAAAGTGCTTGGATGACTTGTGGGTAGCGGAGAAATTCCAAACGAACTTGGAGATAGCTGGTTCTCTCCGAAATAGCTTTAGGGCTAGCGTCGATGTTAAGTCTCTTGGAGGTAGAGCACTGTTTGGGTGAGGGGTCCATCCCGGATTACCAATCTCAGATAAACTCCGAATGCCAACGAGATATAATCGGCAGTCAGACTGCGAGTGCTAAGATCCGTAGTCGAAAGGGAAACAGCCCAGACCACCAGCTAAGGTCCCAAAATAATTGTTAAGTGGAAAAGGATGTGGGGTTGCACAGACAACTAGGATGTTAGCTTAGAAGCAGCTATTCATTCAAAGAGTGCGTAATAGCTCACTAGTCGAGTGACCCTGCGCCGAAAATGTACCGGGGCTAAAACAATTTACCGAAGCTGTGGATTACCTTTAGAGGTAATGGTAGGAGAGCGTTCTATGTGTGAAGAAGGTATACCGTGAGGAGTGCTGGAACGCATAGAAGTGAGAATGCCGGTATGAGTAGCGAAAGACAGGTGAGAATCCTGTCCACCGTAAGACTAAGGTTTCCAGGGGAAGGCTCGTCCGCCCTGGGTTAGTCGGGACCTAAGGAGAGACCGAAAGGTGTATTCGATGGCCAACAGGTTGATATTCCTGTACTAGTATGTAAAGTGATGGAGGGACGCAGTAGGCTAACTAAAGCGTGCGAATGGAAGAGCACGTTCAAGCAGTGAGGTGTGGTATGAGTCAAATGCTTATACCTAATACATTGAGCTGTGATGAGGAGCGAAATTAAGTAGCGAAGTTAGTGATGTCACACTGCCAAGAAAAGCTTCTAGCGTTTAATTACATACTACCCGTACCGCAAACCGACACAGGTAGTCGAGGCGAGTAGCCTCAGGTGATCGAGAGAACTCTCGTTAAGGAACTCGGCAAAATGACCCCGTAACTTCGGGAGAAGGGGTGCTGGCGTTAGCGTCAGCCGCAGTGAATAGGCCCAAGCAACTGTTTATCAAAAACACAGCTCTCTGCTAAATCGTAAGATGATGTATAGGGGGTGACGCCTGCCCGGTGCTGGAAGGTTAAGAGGAGTGCTTAGCGTAAGCGAAGGTATGAATTGAAGCCCCAGTAAACGGCGGCCGTAACTATAACGGTCCTAAGGTAGCGAAATTCCTTGTCGGGTAAGTTCCGACCCGCACGAAAGGCGTAATGATTTGGGCACTGTCTCAACGAGAGACTCGGTGAAATTTTAGTACCTGTGAAGATGCAGGTTACCCGCGACAGGACGGAAAGACCCCATGGAGCTTTACTGCAGTTTGATATTGAGTATCTGTACCACATGTACAGGATAGGTAGGAGCCATTGAAGACGGGACGCCAGTTTCGTCTGAGGCAATGTTGGGATACTACCCTTGTGTTATGGCTACTCTAACCCAGATAGGTTAACCCTATCGGAGACAGTGTCTGACGGGCAGTTTGACTGGGGCGGTCGCCTCCTAAAAGGTAACGGAGGCGCCCAAAGGTTCCCTCAGATTGGTTGGAAATCAATCGTAGAGTGTAAAGGTATAAGGGAGCTTGACTGCGAGAGTTACAACTCGAGCAGGGACGAAAGTCGGGCTTAGTGATCCGGTGGTTCCGCATGGAAGGGCCATCGCTCAACGGATAAAAGCTACCCTGGGGATAACAGGCTTATCTCCCCCAAGAGTTCACATCGACGGGGAGGTTTGGCACCTCGATGTCGGCTCGTCGCATCCTGGGGCTGTAGTCGGTCCCAAGGGTTGGGCTGTTCGCCCATTAAAGCGGCACGCGAGCTGGGTTCAGAACGTCGTGAGACAGTTCGGTCCCTATCCGTCGCGGGCGTAGGAAATTTGAGAGGATCTGCTCCTAGTACGAGAGGACCAGAGTGGACTTACCGCTGGTGTACCAGTTGTCTTGCCAAAGGCATCGCTGGGTAGCTATGTAGGGAAGGGATAAGCGCTGAAAGCATCTAAGTGCGAAGCCCCCCTCAAGATGAGATTTCCCATGATTTTATATCAGTAAGAGCCCTGAGAGATGATCAGGTAGATAGGTTAGAAGTGGAAGTATAGCGATATATGAAGCGGACTAATACTAATAGCTCGAGGACTTATCCTAAGATAAGTATGAACAAATAGTTTATTGACAGTTTTGGTCAAACTTGTTAGAATATAGATATTCAATTTTGAGTGGACTCAAAGTTAAGTGACGATAGCCTAGGAGATACACCTGTACCCATGCCGAACACAGTAGTTAAGCCCTAGAACGCCTGAAGTAGTTGGGGGTTGCCCCCTGTTAGATACGGAAGTCGCTTAGCTTAAAGAATACTCATTGGGAGTTTAGCTCAGCTGGGAGAGCATCTGCCTTACAAGCAGAGGGTCAGCGGTTCGAACCCGTTAACTCCCATAAAGGTCCCGTAGTGTAGCGGTTATCACGTCGCCCTGTCACGGCGAAGATCGCGGGTTCGATTCCCGTCGGGACCGTTGAAATCGATATTAATCTGGTTTCATTTTTAATTGGATTTAGATTCAATGAAGACTCGTTAGCTCAGTTGGTAGAGCAATTGACTTTTAATCAATGGGTCACTGGTTCGAGCCCAGTACGGGTCATCTTAAGCGGGTTTGGCGGAATTGGCAGACGCACCAGATTTAGGATCTGGCGCTTAACGGCGTGGGGGTTCAAGTCCCTTAACCCGCATAAAGATAATAAGCCGGCTTAGCTCAGTTGGTAGAGCATCTGATTTGTAATCAGAGGGTCGCGTGTTCAAATCATGTAGCCGGCATTGCTTTATGCAAATATATTTTCCAAGCTAGTAGCTTGGGCGCGTAGCTCAGGTGGTTAGAGCGCACGCCTGATAAGCGTGAGGTCGGTGGTTCGAGTCCACTCGTGCCCATTAAATTTATTATGGTCCGTTGGTCAAGGGGTTAAGACACCGCCTTTTCACGGCGGTAACACGGGTTCGAATCCCGTACGGACTATAGTATGGTTCTCATTATTGAGAACTTTTTTTGTGCCAAATTATTATACTAATGATATTTCAACTACAAACTAAAAAAGAGCCAAGCAAGCCCTTTTTTAGTAGATTTCATGTCCTAGTAATATAGTTTCTGTACCATTGTTATCAACAATATAGATGACTTTAGGCAAAAATGGGTCATATGTATATGGTGTATCAATGACTATTCTTACTTTGTTTTTCTGATCATTGTATTCAATAGCAGTTTTTTTCTTATTATCGAGAATTCGAAAAACAAGGATATTGTCTAACTTAAAAACACCTTTTAGGTTATTGTCGATAAATGCCCAAAAAGAGTCAATGATTTCAGGGGGAATACTTGTAGCAATGCCGAAACTGGCATAGCGTTCTTTCGTGTTTTGAAATGCCATCTTTACTCCTTTCAAGTGATAAAGCACCCCAATGGAGTGCCAGACAACTATTAACGATTCTTCAGTTCAAGATAACGTTTGTACCAAATAGCGATATACTCTTCAGAAAAAGGTCCTTTCCCGTTGTTTATCCAATCAACAAGAATTTTTACATTTTCTTTCAGGATATAATCCATATCTTCTGTATAGTGCATTTCTTTTTTATGTTGTTCATACTCATCAACATCTAATAATCGTTTTTCCCCATCAGCAAATACTTTGACATCTAAATCATAGTCAATGTATTTGAGGGCTTCACCATCAAGCACATAGGGGCTTGCTAAATTACAGTAGTAAGAAATGCCATTGTCTCTTATCATAGCAATAATATTAAACCAGTACTTCTTGTGAAAATAGATAATTGCTGGTTCTCTTGTAACCCATCGTCTACCATCACTTTCTGTTACTAATGTATGATCATTTACGCCGATAAGAGCATTTTCAGTTGTTTTTAGTACCATAGTATCACGCCAAGTTCGGTGCAACCTACCATCATGCTTATAACTTTGAATTGTAATAAAGTCGCCTTCTTTAGGTAACTTCATGCCCAACCAACTTTCTACAATTAAACTTATCAGATTTATTTTATCATAAAAGTAATATAAAATCACTCAATTTGAGTGACTTATAAGTATTCTCGTAATTCTCTACTTATATCGTCACTGTCAAAACCTTTTCGATATAAAGCTTGGAAAAGTCTTTGTTTCAGATCATAACCATCATATTTTCGTGAATATTTACGATAGGCTTTTTCTAATTCTTTTCCCAATAAGTCATCAGTATTATCATCATATTCATTGAAATCAAAAGTTGCTTTAACAGATTTGATTTGGTCGAATGAAAAGCCTTTGGAAACCATTTGCTGGGTTAGCTTATCTTGAAGTGCTTTAGGAGGTAGTTTACCTTGAAATTTTTTAATTATTTTATTAGCAACTTTATCGGCAATTTCAGTAAAGTCATTATTCTGTAGTTCTTGTTCGATATAATGGGAGGAGATTCCTTTTTGCATTAATTTTTGTTTCAGAATCATTGGTCCTTTATCACCATTTAATTCATTTTGTCGGACATAAGACTCAACATATTTACGGTCATCCAACCACTTATCTTTCTCTAAATCTGTTATAACTTGTTCAATAGTAGCAGAATCAATCTCATGTTTTTCGAGATATTTTTTGACTTCATTTTTTGTTCTCACTTGGAATGAAATATGATATAGCGCTAAGTTCTTTCCGTGTGAATAGTGAGCGAATTCTTGGATTTGTCTTAATTGGTCAGCAGTGATGGTCATCCCTTTACTGAGCATAAAGCGAACAATCGTATCTTCTGTAACATACAATTTCTCAGAGTCATCCATCTCAACTAAGTATAAACGTTTTTTCTTTTCAATTTTACTGATTTTCATACTAATCATTATACCAAATAAATGGTAAAATAGATGGTGACAGCTTTGAGATGATAATTATTTCCAAATTAAAGCTTGGGTATTATAAGAGTAGAAACAAAGTAACGGGGGCAGTATGAACTATCTTAAAGAACGACAAAAAATTCCATTAAAAATTAAACGAATAGGAATTAATGGTGAAGGTATTGGTTTTTATAAAAAAACCTTAGTATTCGTACCTGGTGCATTAAAAGGAGAGGATATTTTTTGTCAAATAACCTCTGTCAAACGAAATTTTGTCGAAGCAAAGCTATTAACCATAAATAAAGTCTCAAAAGATCGTGTAGAGCCAAGATGTCCCATCTATAAGGAGTGTGGCGGGTGTCAAATTATGCATTTGGCTTATCCAAAGCAGCTCGTGTTCAAGACTGATGTCATCCGACAAGCCTTGAAAAAATTTAAACCTGAAGGTTATGAAAGTTATCCAATCCGTGAAACACTTGGTATGGATGAACCTTGGCATTATCGAGCCAAACTGCAATTTCAAACCAGACAATTTGGCGGAAAAATTCGAGCTGGCTTATTTGCTGAGAATAGCCATCACTTAGTCACGATTGAAAATTGTTTAGTTCAAGATAAAGATACTCAACTTGTGATTAATAGTATTGTAAAATTATTAGACAAGCACAAACTTCCTATTTTTAATGAGCGAAAAATTGATGGCTTACGAACAGTGATGATTCGCAAAGCTGTGGCAAGCAAAAAAATACAAGTCATTCTGATTACTAGTAAAGCTTTAAGATTAACTGACTTTATTAATGATTTGGTTAAGGAGCATCCTCAAATTATGACAATTGCACTTAACCATAACAAATCAAAATCAAGCGATATCTACGGGGAGTCAACAGAGATTATTTGGGGAGAAGATAAAATTGAGGAAGAAGTCTTAGACTATCAATTTAGCTTATCCCCACGAGCATTTTATCAGCTCAATCCCAAGCAGACACAAGTTCTTTATCAAGAAGTAAAAAATGCTCTACAAGTAACAGCAACCGACCATATTATTGATGCTTATTGTGGAGTTGGGACAATTGGCTTTGCTTTTGCTAATCAAGTTGCTAGCATCAGAGGAATGGATATCGTACCTGAGGCCATCGCTGACGCCAAACAAAATGCACAAGATTTGGCTATTATTAATACCTTGTATGAAACAGGAAAAGCTGAGGAAATAATCCCTAAATGGTATCAGTCAGGTTACCGAGCTGATGCTATAATAGTAGACCCTCCAAGAACTGGTTTAGATGATAAACTATTGCAAACAATTATTACTTATCAGCCAGAAAAGATGGTTTATGTCTCTTGTAATACATCAACATTAGCTAGAGATTTAGTTTCTTTAACAAAAGTTTACAAGGTTGAGTATATTCAATCAGTCGATATGTTTCCTCATACAGCCAGAACAGAAGCAGTAGTTAAATTAACAAAAAAATAAAGTTCATGAAAAACAGAAAGCTATTTTATCAAAAATGGCTTTTTCTTAAAATTACCAAAAAAACCTATTGTAACAGTCTAGGAAAGTTGTTTACATAATTATTAATATATTAATTGTCAAATTAAGTTAGACAATTCCTCTTTGCATATGTGACTCAAGAATACTTCTATTGGTGTTTTATAGTTTAATGATTTTCGAGGGATATTATTTCTTTTCGATGCAATAGATTGGATAAAAGATTCATCAACTTCGTTGAAATCCATTTGCTTTGGTAAACCATCTTTACGTAATAAACCATTAGAGTTTTCATTTAACCCTCTTTGTGATGGTGTACCAGGATCTGCAAAATAGATATCAATATCATTTATATTACTGATTGATTTCCAATTTGAAAATTCCTTTCCACAATCAAAAGTCATTGATTTGAATAGATGCTTAGGTACAGATTGCATCCATTGGTTCAAACGATTTTCAATATCTATAGCTCGTCTGCCTTCTGGCTGAAGAGTGATGATTACTTTAGATAATCGCTCAACGAGGGTAATAACAGCACTTTTGTGCTTTTTACCCACAATAGTATCCCCTTCAAGGTGGCCAAATTCTTGATTGAATTTAGAATAATCATTTCCTCTGTCACGAAGTGATCGACGAAAAGATTGTTTTCCCCGAGTTTCTTTGTGTCCGTTGGCTTTACGTTTTCCTTTCATAGGTAGGTGAGTCACTTCAAATACGCCTTGTTTAAACATACGATAAAGTGTACGCATAGAACAAGAAATAGAAAACTCTGCACGGCCAACAATCACATCAGGTGTCCAACCTTGAACAACCCTCTTTTGAATATATTCTGTTTGTTCATCTGATAAGACAATAGGACGTCTGCCACAGCGAGTTTTATTCTTCTTGTATTGATTGAAATAATCTAGAGCATTGTGCCCTGTTTTGAAAAATTGGTAAACTTTATGAATCGTTTGTCTAGATCTATTCAGTAGTACTGCGGTTTTGGCTACAGATTGATGATTATTATAATACGCCTCTATCATTGCAAGTTCATTTGATGTAAGATGGGTATAGGTCATTTGTCTTCACTCCTTATAATTCTTTTGCGGGAACTATCTTGAGTGTAGCACAAATGACTTTTTTATTTGTCTAGCTTAATTTTACAATCGGCGATATTACAAAACGATAATATTATTATATAAATGTTTGAGTTTTCACAACATTTAGAAATCGCCTGTATAGGTATTTCTTCTGTGTTAATAACGTCGTAAAGAAAATTAAGCAATCTCTTAATTGAAAAGAGACACAAAAGAAGTTAGGGAAACCCTTAACTTCTTTTTTTTGCTATAATGGAGAAAATGAGAAAAGAGACTTAAGATGGAAAAGATTGATTGTTTTGCCCATGTCTTATTACCCAAATTTAAAGCAAAAATTTTGGAAGTGGCACCAGCTATACCAGAACAAATGCCATTTATTAATCATCCCCTCTTAACGGATATGGAAGCACGACGTCAAGCTCAAAATGCTGGCGTTAAACAAATTCTATCTTATGTGAATACCAATCCCGAGGACTATCTTGACCCTGACAAAGCTATTGAACTTGTTCAATCAGCAAACATTGAGTTGGTAAATTTAGTCAAAGAGAATCAAGATATTTATGCTGGTGCAGTTGCCATGCTTGCTCTTAACAATGTCTCGGAATCAGTTAAGCTCATTAAAGAAGAAGTGGCAACGAATCCACTTATTTTTGGGATTCAACTTTTCACCCGACATCTGGGACAATCTCTTGCTCATCCAGATTTTAAACCAATCTTTCAAATTTGTGCAGATTTAGACATTCCCATTTGGCTTCATCCGGTCTTTGACACGCGCAAGCCAGATAACAATATCATTTTCTCTTGGGAATATGAGCAAACGCAAGCCATGCTCCAAGTGGTCCAAGCTCGTTATTTTCAAGAATTTCCCAATCTTAAAATCATCGTCCATCATGCCGGAGCTATGGCCCCCTACTTTGCGGAGCGCATCAACCATATCCTTCCAGAAAAGCTAGCCGAAGATTTCCGGAAATTCTATGTTGATACCGCTCTTCTTGGCAACCCCAAAGCATTAGAGCTAGCTGTCGACTATTTTGGCTTTGATCATGTCCTTTTTGGAACGGATGCCCCTTTAGGAATTGCTCCAGCAGGTGCAACAGTGGAGATCATCCAAGCTATTGAGGAGCTACCACTCACAGAGGAGGCCAAAGATGGCATCTTCCAAGCTAATTTGCTGCAGTTAATAAGAGGAGAGTATTGATGAATCAACTGAGCCAAGCACCAATCATCAGATTATTTAACCTGAGCATTGATCCGACAAGTCAGTACCAATTTTCAGCAGTCGGACGAGAAAATTTGCTAGCTTCTTTGGAAAAAGAAGAAGGCACACTATTTATGGCGACTTGTCATTTACCTGGTCAAAAGGGTAGGAAATTGGTTTATGAAATTTATCAAGACCAAGCAGCCTATGAAAAACATGTCAGCTCTGAGCACTTTCAAGCATTTGTAAGTTATGCAGGACAGTCTGTTCGTGAGCGTCAAGTGATTAGTTTACAAGCTGAGTTACTCTTTGAAAAAGAAGGTAAAAAAGCAATTGACACTGCAAATGAATATTCAATTCGATTAGCAAAAATTACTGTAAAAAAAGAGGATGCTTGTCAGTTTCGAGATATTGTTGCTATTGAAATGGAAAAGGCTGTTCAAGTTGAAGAAGGTGTTATTTCCCTCTTTGCGGCGCGTGATCAGTCACAGTTGAATCAATGGTATTTCTTTGAAATTTATCAAGATGAGAAGGCTTACTTGTCCCATATTGAGACAGAGCATTTTAAAACCTATATTAGGGATGCTGCTCAATTTGTTGGTGATAAACAGTTAAATGTTCTTTCAGGAGAATTAGTAATTAGTCAAGGCGGCTTATCCTATCAAACACAATAACGATGTTTTCTATGCTAGACGTTTTTTATAAACCTAATCCTAACAAAAATGTTATGATTAGGTTTACAAGTATTTATGAAATAATTAACTCTGTTTAGCGAAAGGAAGTGACTCTTTGACTGTTCTCATTAGGCAAGTAAGGCTAGAAGATGCAAAAGCCTTACTTGCCATTTATCAACCTTACGTAGAAGAAACAGCTATCAGTTTTGAATATGAATTGCCTTCTTTAGTAGAGTTTACAAAAAGAATCAAGGCTATTCAGTCTGCTTACCCTTATTTAGTCCTTGAAAAAGATGGCGTCCTAATTGGCTATGCCTATGCTTCAGCCTTTCATGAGCGTCAAGCCTATGCCTGGTCTGTAGAGGTAACCATTTATTTAGATCAAAGCGCGCGAGGGCATGGTTTAGGGCAAATACTCTATCAAGAATTGGAATGTTTATTGGAACAAATGGGATTTCTGAATCTGAATGCTTGTATAGCTTGGACAAAAGAAGCTTCTCCCTTTCTAAATAATCGCAGTCAAGCCTTCCATCAGAAACTTGGATACAAAATAGTTGGTCACTTTAATAATGCTGGTTTTAAGTTTAACAGTTGGTTTGATATGATTTGGATGGAAAAGTTGATTGGTCAGCACACCAGCCAACCCCCAAAAATTATATCTTTTTCAGAGCTTTTAGCCAGTAAAAACTTGGTTGAACCTTGGCAAGTTCTGCTCACTGAATCTGAAAATAACTGAGTAGCCATTCCTAAAAGATAAGGAGAATCTATGAAAATACATGTGACAGGCGATAGTTTGATGGCAAGACATGAAGACGCCGATATCCCAATGGTCAACATTAAATTGTATGACTTAGATCCGACATTGAAAGTGACTAATTCGGCTATTTCGGGTAATAGCACGCGCGACTTGTTAGCTCGCTATGATGACATTATCATGGATACTCAATCAGAGTATTTGTTTGTGTTGGTCGGTACAAATGATTTATCAATAGACAGAGATGTCAGCCCCCTTGAATTTGAAAAGAATCTGAATCAATTGATTGATATCTTTGAAACACGCTTTGTGACACAACGGATTCACTTTTTGCTGCCACCTCCTGTGGATGAAGCAAAGCAGAAAAAAAGAACCAATCAACGATTGGTCCAATATGGTCAGCTGATTACTAAAGTTTGTCAGGAAAAAGACTGTTGTGTTTTAGATTTGAATCAAGCTTTCCGTGATGCTGCAACACCTGAAGTATCACTTGAAGACATTCTCGTTGGCATCAAAGATGATGGCTTGCATTTTGGAGAAAAAGGCTATGAAATTCTAGCCAAAACCATCAATGGTGCCTTAAAACGAAACTAAAAGAGCTAAGATATGAAGTGATCCCTAAAAGTTAGACAGTATATTTAAGATAAGGTGGAAAGGTTATAATAAACTAGACACAAAGTTAAGAGAAATCGTGGAAAGGTTTATTATGGCAAGAAGAAAATTCGATAAACAATTTAAAAATTCTGCAGTAAAACTCATTCTTGAAGAGGGTTACTCTGTTAAAGAAGTCAGCCAAGAGCTTGAGGTTCATGCCAATAGTCTTTATCGCTGGGTTCAAGAAGTTGAAGAATATGGAGAAAGTGCTTTTCCAGGCAATGGGACAGCCCTAGCTGATGCCCAACATAAGATTAAATTGTTAGAGAAAGAAAATCGTTATCTTCAGGAGGAACTTGAACTTCTAAAAAAGTTCCGGGTCTTCTTGAAGCGAAGCAAGTAAAACGTTTTGAATTTCTCTTGAAACATCATGGGAAGATAAAAATTAAGCATGCAGTAAAAGTTCTTAAGGTTTCTCGCTCAGGTTTCTATGAATACATGCATCGTCGTCCTTCAAAACAACAAGTGGAGAGAGAAATTCTCTCAGAGAAGATAAAAGCTGTCTTTCATGAGCATAAGGGACGCTATGGTGCGGTTAGAATTACCAAGGTACTTCATAATACTGGTATTATGACCAACACGAAACGTGTTGGGAAACTGATGCACTTGATGGGACTTTATGCCAAGGGAAGCCGTTATAAATATAAACATTACAACAGAAAAGGAGCTTCGCTTTCAAGACCCAATTTAATTAATCAGATCTTTAAAGCAACAGCTCCTAATAAAGTATGGCTGGGAGACATGACCTATATCCCTACCAAAGAAGGCACCTTATACTTAGCCGTGAATATCGACGTTTTTTCACGTAAGATTGTAGGCTGGTCAATGTCTTCACGGATGCAAGATAAACTGGTGAGGGATTGCTTATTACAAGCTTGTGGGAAAGAACATCCTCAGCCTGGCTTGATTGTCCATACTGATCAAGGGAGTCAATATACAAGCTCTCGTTATCAATCTACTCTTCGTCAAGTCGGTGCTCAATCTAGCATGAGTCGTAAAGGAAATCCCTATGACAATGCAATGATGGAGTCTTTTTATAAGACGCTAAAGAGGGAGCTTATTAATGATGCTCATTTTGAGACAAGAGCTGAGGCTACTCAAGAAATATTTAAATACATTGAGACCTATTACAATACAAAAAGGATGCATTCAGGTCTTGATTACAAGTCTCCAAAAGACTTTGAAAAATATAATTCTTAAATTCTCTTAACTCCGTGTCTAGTTTTTCGTTGACTTTCCAAGGATTGAGTTCTGTATTGTACAGGACTCAGTCCTTTTAATGTTAGTTTGATTCGTTTAGTATTGTAGTAGTTGATATATTCTGAAATAGCTTTTTTCAGTAGAAAGATTCCATCATGCCATTATCTAAGCTATTGCCTTTACGAGACATTGAGGGTTTCATACCATGGTCTTCAAGAAACTTATGATAAAACGCATGTTGGTACTGCCAAGCTTGGTCGCTATGTAAAATGGTTCCCAGATATATTTTCTCTGGAAAAGCACTTTCTCCATATTCTTCAACTTCTTGAACCCAGCGATAAAGACTATTGGCATGAACCTCAAGCTCTTGGCTGACTTCTTTAACAGAGTAACCCTCTTCAAGAATGAGTTTTACTGCAGAATTTTTAAATTGTTTATCGAATTTTCTTCTTGCCATAATAAACCTTTCCACGATTTCTCTTAACTTTGTGTCTAGTTTATTATAACCTTTCCACCCTATTCGTTAGATTGTTTGTCTAACTTTTGGGGTGCACTTCACTGTTTGGATTTTATTTTGACATTTGTTCGATTTGATATTGGTTGGTGACATAATTGATAAAGGCTTTGATTGCTGGGGGTTGGGAGATATTGTTTAAATAGGCCATATAATAGTAGCGTGATTTTTTTAGTTCATCTAATTCAATTATTTCGACGTCTAATGTTTTTAAAAAATCTAATTTGGGTAGGATAGCAATACCAAAGTTTTGTGCAACCAAACCAGCAATTGTCTCATCTTCTTCAATTTCAAATTGAATTTTCACCTGATCCATTTGGTCTTGATATAATTTTTCAACAACTGGTCGGACACCACTCTTTTTTGAAAACCAAATTTGTGGATAGGCTAATGTATCTGCGATAGAAACATGTTCTTTTTGAGCTAATTGGTGATTTTTAGGAACTACAATTACCATATCCTGAACAGCAATTGGTATATAAGTTATTTGTGGGTTTAATCCAATTTTAGAACAAAATGCTAAATCATAACGACCATCAATTAAGCCTCTTAATAAATCTTCAGTCATCCCGCTATCATTATAGAAGATGAAATTAGCTGGTGAGTTAGGATTATCTGTTAAGAACTGCCGTGTTAAATTAGGAATCACCCGATGACTTAATACCCTAAGTAATGCAATATTGATATTAAATGATTTGATTGTTTGTGCTTGTAAGGTAGCAACACTATCATCAATTAAATTTAAAGCTTCTTGGATATTTTTGGCAAAAGCTTTACCATTTTCTGTTAAACTGATGTTTCGCCCTTTTTTCTCAAATAAAATCACTCCTAATTCACTTTCAATAATTGAAATAGCATGACTAAGTGTTGGTTGCGTGATATGTAATTGTCTAGCTGCTTTTGTATAGTGTTCTAAATTAGCTAACGTAATAAAATACCTTAAATGCTGTAGATTCATTCTAAATCCCCCTCATGATCCTAAATTTATCTTATCACAACATATAAATTTTTTCTATGAAAACCCGTACAAAAATCAATTTGTTTTTGTGATTTTTTTAACTTATAATGAATTTGTAAATGAATGTTAACTTTTTAACAAACTTTCAAGGGGGACTTAGCATGTCAACAACATCACCAATCACTATTAGTTCTTGGACTTTAGGGGACACTTGCCTATTTGAGGATCGTGTTAAAGCGGCTAAAGAAGCAGGTTATGAAGGAATTGGACTTCGTTCAGAAACTTACGTAGATGCTTTAAATGAAGGTTTAACTGACCAAGCTATTTTAGATATCCTAGCAAAATATGATATCAAAGTAACAGAAGTTGAATACATTGTTCAATGGGCAGAAGAAAAACGTTCTTACGAGCAAAAATATAAGGAACAAATGTGTTTCCATATGTGTCGTTTGTTTGAAGTGGGTCATATCAATTGTGGCTTAATGGAAAATTATTCTATTGAATACACTGCTCAAAAGTTGAAAGAACTTTGTGGCCGTGCTGGTAATTTAATCATCGGTGTAGAACCAATGCCTTACAGTGGTTTACCTGATTTTGATAAAGCTTATGCAGTTGTTGAAGCCTCTGGCTGTGAGAACGCAATGCTAATTCTTGACACTTGGCACTGGGTTCGTGCAGACCAACCTTATCGTCAGTTGACTAAGGAACAAGCTGCTAAAGTCATTTCGATTCAAATCAATGATGCTTATGAACGTGCTTATGCACCAGCTATTCTCCGTGATGAATCAATGCATGACCGTCTTGCACCAGGAACGGGAGCTAAAGACACTAAAGGCTTTGTTGAGATGATTAAGGAAGCAGGAATTAATCCAAAAGTCATTGGTGTTGAAGTTATTTCGGATAACATTTTGGAACAGGGCTTAGACTATGCTAGTCAGTTTACTTATGATAACACTGTTAAAGTTTTGAGTGAAGCTTGGCCAGAACAATTAGATTAAATTATTTTTATAGGGTATAATAGAAAAAGGAGAAATTATGACAGAGCAATGGTTAGGTTTGGACGGAAAAGTCGCAGTTGTAACAGGAGCTGTTGGAGGAATGGGTAAAACTATTGTCCAAGAATTTGCAAAACAACATGTTAAAGTTGTCTTACTTGATATTAAAGAAGATGAATTGAAGGCTTATGCAGAGGAAGTTAAAAGTCAATATGGCGTAGAAACATTAGCTATTGTGACAAATTCAACTTCAGAAGAAGCAGTTGAAAATGCGGTTGCTAAAACAGTTGAAACTTTTGGTCAAGTTGATATTTTAGTAAACACAGCTGCTATGCTTCGTGCTTGTCCGCTTGAGGATTTACCACTTGAAGAATGGCGTCAAACAGTTGATATTAACTTAACAGGTTATTTCTTAGTATCTCAACGTTTTGGACGTCAAATGATTAAGCAAGGACATGGAAACATGATTCATGTTTCAACAATTGCCTCTGTATTCCCAGAAACATATTCAGCAGCATATAGTTCAACAAAAGCCGGTGTTAACATGATGTCTCGTCAAATGGCTGCTGAATGGGGTCAATTTGGCCTCAGAAGTAATTGTATTCAACCATGTTTTGTTAAAACACCTTTATCTGAAGCATTTTATGCTGATCCTGAAGTAGAAAAAGGTCGTAAAGCTTTAACAGCTAATAAACGGATCGGTAACACAATGGATATTGCTAATGCTGTTATGTATTTGGCAAGTGATCGTTCAGACTATACTAATGGTCATGAGTTACGTGTAGAAGGTGGTTTCGGTATTATGATGGGTGACCAAACACCAAAACCTGGCGGTCGTCGTGAGTATGCTGAAAAAGAGCATAATGCTTACTTAGAACGTATCAAGGCTAATAAGTAATAAGGATTAGCCAGCTTTGTCAGGCTAGCAAGGGAGAAAAGATGTTTAAAAACAATAAATACAACTTTACAGCAATCCTTTTATGGATGACTTACTTTTGTCATGGGATTCAAGCTATTATTATTTCGCAAAATGCAGATTTCTTCGCCAACAAATGGGGCGTTGAAGCAGCAGCTGTCTTTGCGGTTATCGCATGGACTGGTTTAGGAAAAATTTCCTTTTTAACTTTCTCTGGTTCTCTATCAGATAAAGTAGGTCGTAAACCGCTTATCGTTATTGGTCTTATCGGCTTTGTGATCATGTTTGGTTCCTTCTTGGTTGCTAACAACCTCTGGATGGCCAATATCTTAGCCTTTATCGGTGGAGCAATGACATCACTCTATGATGGTGCGATTAATCCAGCTTTGTTCGAAATGTACCCTGAAAATAAATCAACAGCTTCAATTTTCAGTAAAGCTTTCATTTCAATTTCATCAATGTTATACCCACTTTTAGTAGCATTCTTAGTTAGTCATAAAATGGCAATTGAAATTGGGATTATGGTTCCCTTCATTCTCAGTATTATTGTTTTAGCAGGTGTTTTAATCGCTCGTTTCCCAGATAATGATATTCGTAAAGAAGAAAAGGTTTCAGCGCGTGAAGCAATTAAAATCTTAGAATCACGTCAAAGTGTTGTGCCAACTACAACTGAAGAAAAGACTGTCACAGGTCGTCGTACAGCAAACTTTGCAGTTGACGGTGTTATCCTTTCAGCCTTTGCCTTCACAATCTATTCTACATTCTACTTATTCCAACAAGCTTCTAAATTATATGCACAAAATGTCATTCATATGTCCGAAACAAGCGCAGCATCCGTTACTTCTTACTACCAATTAGGTGGTTTGATTGCAACAATTGTTTTCTCAATTATGATGGCGCGTGGTATTCGTGACATTGCCTTGCTTGTTATTAGTCCTATCTTTGCAGGTCTTGCAGGATTACTCGTTTACTTTGTACCAACAGCAGCAACTTTAACAATTGCCGGCATCGTCATTGGTTTCTTCGCAGCTGGTGGTCTTCTCCAAATGGGTAACGCTGTATTAAACCAATTCTTTGATAAAAATAAAGGTCGTAACACAAGTATTTACTATTTTGTTATGGCATTAGGTTCATACATTGTTCCAATGTTAGCTTCAAAATTAATTGCTGCTAACAGAGCTGATCTCATTATGCTCTTTGTATCAGTTTGTGGTTTTGCTTCAGCAGCACTTATGTTCTTTGCTGGAAAACGTTACAGCCATATTTTTGGAGTATCAGTCTTTTCAAACTCAAAAAAATAAAAAATTAGACAGTAGAATGAAAGAGAAATCTTTCATTTTAACTGCATTATAGCAATAAAGGAGATTAACCCCCGATGAAAAATAAGTATGTACCGACTATTGGTGCACTTTATATAAACTATATTTTTCAAGGTATAGCGGCCATTATCATTTCACAAAATATGACTGTTTTAGAGGGTAGATGGCAAGCTTCACTTAGTCAAATAACATTAGTGATTAGTGCTATTGGTTTTGGCCGAGTTCTAAGTGTCAATTTAGCAGGTTTCTTATCTGATTACTTAGGTCGAAGAAAAGCTGTTATTCTTGGTGTTTTATCCTATATAATTTTTTACTTAGGTTTAACATTTTCAAACTCTTATATTTTGGCCTTTATTTTTGCTATCTTTGCAGGTATTGGAAACTCATTTCTAGATACATCAACCTATCCAGTTGTTGTTGAAGCTTTTGAGGATCACAATAACAATAGTGCCCTAAGCGTTTTAAATAAAGCATTTATTTCAGTTGGTCAGTTTATCTTACCATTAGTTACCAGTTATATTTTTAGAAATCATCTCTATTTTGGTTGGACTTTTATTGCATCCGCAGTTTTCTTGATAGTAAATATTTTCTTCCTTGCTAAACTTCCATTTCCTAAACTTTTTGGGAATAGTGAAAAGTTATCTGAAGAACAACTATCAGAAGACACAAAATTGTTATGGGTACAATCAAATTTTGCCATTGAAGGGGTATGTCTATTAATTTTTTCACTGGTTTCCGTGTCACTCTTCAATATTTTTATTATCTGGATTCCTACTTTTGCTGAAACTGTTGTCGGAATTGCTAAAACAGATAGTTTAATGTTTGTCAGTCTCTATAGTATTTGCTCATTTACTTCAGTATTTATCACATCAGCAGTTGTTAAACGTGGACTTAATGTTGTCAACTTCATGATTTTCTGTACAACGATCACAGCACTCGCAATTACGGGAATGGTTACTCATCCCAAATTGGTTACAGTAGTAATAGCTACTGTGGTAATCGGAGTTTTCGCTGCAGGAGGTATCTGGCAACTGGGGCTTGCCACACTTTTGGACTTCTTCCCACAGAGGAGAGGTTTAGTGACTAGTTATTATTCTTTAGCAACTTCACTTTCTGTTATGGGAGCACCATTTTTAACAGGGGTCGTGGCTGAGAAGAGTATTGAGTTAGTCTTTGTTCTAGTTGCTGTATTAGCACTATTAGGGTCAATTGTTTTAACTATCGTTTCGTTTCGTTATCAAAAAGTCTTTCATTCTGAGACTAACATAATAGATATTCATTAAAAGAGAGGTAATTCTTATGTCAGAACGTTTATCAGGTCACACTTTATTAATTTCACTTATAGCTACACCAATTCGTCACAGCCTATCTCCAAAAATGCATAATGAAGCTTTTGCGAAATTAGGCTTAGATTATGCTTACCTGGCTTTTGAAGTTGGTAATGAAGAATTAGCTGATGCTGTACAAGGTATACGTGCTCTAGGCATTCGTGGATCAAATGTATCAATGCCAAACAAACAAGCAATCATTCCTTATCTTGATGAAATTTCACCAGCAGCAGAATTAGTTGGAGCAGTTAATACCGTTGTCAATAAAGATGGCAAAGGACACTTAGTTGGTCACGTTACTGATGGAACAGGAGCAGTTCGTGCATTGGCTGAAGAAGGTGTGGATATTAAAAATCAAATTATCACATTAGCTGGAGCTGGCGGAGCAGGAACTGCCATAGCCGTTCAACTCGGCTTAGATGGCGCAAAAGAAGTTCGTATCTTCAACCAAAAAGATCCAAGTTACGCAAATGCTGAAAAAACAGTTGAAAAAATTAATGATCGCACAAATACTAAAGCAAGTGTCTGTGATTTAGCAGACCAAGAGGCCTTCAAAAAATCAATTGCTGAATCATCAATTTATATTGATGCCACAGGTGTCGGAATGAAGCCTCTGGAAGATCAAAGCCTTATCAATGATCCAGAAGTTATTCGTCCAGACCTTGTAGTTTTTGATGTTGTTTATAGCCCTGCAGAAACAAAATTATTGAAATTCGCTAAAGAAAACGGTGCTAAAAAAGCAATAAATGGACTTGGCATGATGTTGTATCAAGGTGCAGAAGCATTCAAATTATTCACGGGAGAAGAAATGCCTGTAGAATATATCCGTGATTTATTATTTAATGAAAAAAACTAAATAGTATTTAGAAAGACTCATTCATGTAAGTATGAAGTACTAACATGAGGAGTCTTTTTTGTTTTCCAAATATATTTATCTATAGAAATAAATTATGAATTCGCTTTCTAAATTTTATGGAAAATCTTTGTGAAAAAGTTATCAAATCATGTTAAACTATTAACAAGATTAGAAATGAAAGGTAATTTAATTATGGAATTAAAACCATTCCCCGGATATGAAAATCATCTTTTTAGCTATTTGAGTGACGAAAGTTCTGAAACTAAAGCAAGAAAAGAAGCACAAGGAAAAGCTATGATGGATTTTCAGCTTCCAGAAGATATGAATATGGAAGATATCATGATTCCAGGTCCAGATAAGGATCAAGAACTCCAATTACGACTTTTTAAAGCAAAAGATTTACCTAAGCATTCACCAATTATATTGGATATTCATGGAGGAGGTTTTGTTGCTGGTACAGTTGCCCTTGATAATGCGCGATGTCTAGCATTAGCACAACGTGTTCCAGCAATTGTAGCTGCAGTTGAATATCGTCTATCAGGTGGAAAAAAGGGTTATCATTTTCCAATGCCACTTGAAGATTGTCATGCAGCCTACATGTATTTACATGACCATGCTGAGGAGTTGGGTGGAAATCCAGATTTAATGGGTATCCATGGGTCAAGTGCGGGAGGAAATCTTGCAGAAGGTTTAGCCCTTTATCTAAGAGATCGTAATGAACCAATGCCTAAATTAACAGTTCTCAATTGTCCAACCTTTGATACAGCTATTGAAGAGTTATACTCATTCCAACAACTAATTCAACTAAAAATGGGACCAGATAAGAAAGCTTTAGGTGCAGAAGCAACCTATCTAGGAGGCTATAATGGTCAACAACCATCATATTATGCTTTCCCAGGCCTTTGCCATGATATAGGAGGACTTGGTCCGACAATGATTATTGCTGGTGAATATGATACCTTACGAGACAGTGCTTGGAACTATACTCAGAGACTTCTACGCGCCGGTGTTCCATGTGAGTTCTTCTTGGCACCGCGACTCGGACACTGTTTTACTGCAGCCCCACACCCATATACCGACTTTGTCCATGATATGATGGCATGGTCCTATAAAAGAGAATTTGGTCTTTTGAACAATTTAAAAAATTGAGGAGATAATACTATGAGTCCAGCCGTACTTGCACTATTGATGCTTGTCATCGTTGTCGCTTTTATCCTGTGGAATAAAGTTCCTTTAAACTTTATCATGTTTGTTGTACCCGTTATATTTAGTTTTTTAATGGGTTACAATGTTATGGAAACAAGCACATTTATTATTAATCAAATTAATCTCGTGATGTCTCAAACTGGATATATGCTCTTGTTTGGTTTGATCTATTTTACTATGGTAACTGAAACAGGAATGTTTGATACCATAGTAAACGCCGTCATGAAAAAAGTTGGAGATAAGCTCAATGTCATCGGAGTTATGATTTTAACCACGATTTTAGGAGCAATAGCTTACCTCACAGCCAACATGTCAACAACCTATCTAATCGTTTTTCCAATCATGATTCCGCTTTACAAGAAGTTTAAATTGGATCGTGATTTTGCCTTCATTATTTGTCAAACTGCCATAGGCGCCATGTGTTGGTTACCCTGGGGGAATCGGATTAATCATGTCTGCAACAATGGCCGGAACTGATGCGGAAACGCTGGCAGTTGCAGCGATGCCCTGGGGACTTTGCTTTATTCCTGCAATAATACTTCAGTATGTCTATTTTGCCTATAAACATAAAAAAGAACATGGTACATTAGGACTATCTAAAGATACAGTTGAAGCTGAAGTCGAAAAATTAGAAGAAAAACCTAATGCCAGACCAAAACTATTCTGGTTTAACCTATTCGTATTTCTTGCTGTAATTGTTGCATTGGCATATTTCAAGATTCCATCTTATCTCGTATTTGTTGCTGCATCAATTATTACAGCCATGGTTAACTATCCAAAAGATTTTGGAGCTATTTGGAATAAAGCTGGTATTACATTTTTTAACGTTGTCTTGATGCTTCTAGCAATTTGTTTCTATCTAGCAATTTTCAACGCAGCACCAGAAGACGGAAGTAAATTATCAATGGTTGCTTCACTTGCACAGTTACTCAAAGGTATATTCCCTGTATTCTTAATGCGTTACATCCATATTATATTCCTAGCCTTCTGTGTACCAATTATTTATTTTGTACCTTATCAGTTATATAATGCCTTTTATCCATTATTTATCACAATTGGAGCAACATTTGGATTATCACCAATAATGGTCATTGCCCCATTTGTATGTAATTTAGCACTTGCTACATCTGTAACACCAATGAATTCAGCTACCTATGTAGGTGCAACACTTTGTGAAATTGAGCCAACATCATTCACAAAACGCGGGGTAATCATTATGTCTGTGACAAATATCATTGTAATTATAACAGCAATTATCTTTGGTGTTCTCCATTTTTAAAATTTACAAAGAAAAAGGAAATATCAAGTTTCCTTTTTCAGTTCAATTAATAGATTTTGTCTATTAATCAGATAAAAAAGAATCATTAGTTTTCTATCATTGCCCATGATATACTTTTAGTGAAAAGTATCACATTTTAATAGGGATTTATTTGAATAAAAGTGAGGGTAGTATTTATGAAAAAAACAGTAATGGTCGATCAAGTTGAGATTGGTCAAGGACAGCCTAAAATTATTGTGCCAATTGTGGGTACAAATAGTCAAGATATCTTAGATGCGGCAAACAATATTAGCAAAATTGATTGTGATTTTGTAGAATGGCGTATTGACCATTATAAGGAAGTAAAGGATGCTAAAGCAGTTGCTACCTTATCATATAAAGTAAAAGATATCCTCAAAAAACCTTTGTTAGTTACATTTAGATCAGAACGTGAGGGTGGTGTCTGTGCTCTTTCAGACCAAGAATATGGAAATCTTTATCTATCTTTAATTGACGAAGGGAAATTGGATTTACTTGATGTGGAACTCTTTATGCCAGAAAATATTGTCAAAATAATTGTTAATAAGGCTCATCAAAAAGGGATTAAAGTCATTATGTGTAATCATGATTTTGATAAAACACCAGCTCAAGAAACAATAGTTGACCGTCTCAAAATGATGGAGGCTAAGGGTGCTGATATTTGTAAGATTGCCGTTATGCCACAATCTAAAGACGATGTTTTGACCTTGTTACAAGCAACTGCAATTGCTGATGATCAAGTTGCATGTCCATTAATTACGATGTCTATGGGTAGTCTAGGTATGGTTAGTCGGGTCAGTGGAGAAGTATTTGGCTCTGCAGCAACCTTTGGTTCAGCTGGGCAAGCTTCTGCCCCAGGACAGGTTCCTGTAAGCTTATTAAGAGATATTCTGACAACTTTAAACTGAATTAGAAAAGGATAAAATATGACAAAAACTTTAATAGATAATATCAGCTTGACCTCAGGTCAAGAACTTAAAAATCGTCTTGTTATGGCTCCCATGACGACACAATCAGCTTATTTTGATGGTAGTATTACAGAAGAGTTGATTAAGTATTATGCTGAACGATCTGGAACAGCTGGTACAATTATTGTCGAAAGTGCTTTTGTGGAAGATAAAGGACGTGGTTTCTTTGGCGCACTTGGGATTGACCACGATGATAAAATTCAAGGGCTTAGCCGATTGGCGCAAGCCATAAAAAATAAAGGATCAAAAGCCTTGATCCAAATTTATCATGCTGGTCGCATGGCATGGCCTGAAATGAATGGTGGGGCAACCCCAATTTCAGCTTCTGCAGTAGCAGCACTAAGACCAAACGCACCGGTACCAACTGAAATGACGCACCAAGAAATCTTAGAAATGGTCGAAGCCTTTGCCAACGGTGTACGTCGCGCGATTCAAGCTGGATTTGATGGTGTTGAATTGCATGGTGCAAATACATATCTTTTACAACAATTCTTTTCTCCTCATTCAAATAGAAGACAAGATGCTTGGGGTGGTAGTATAGAGAAACGTGCTAAGTTCCCATTAGAAGTCCTAAAAGCAGCTCAAGCAGTTAAACAAGAAGAGAATGCGCAAGACTTTATCATTGGTTACCGTTTCTCGCCAGAAGAATTAGAAGAACCAGGGATTCATTTTGAAGATAGTATGTTCCTCTTAAATAGCTTAGCTGAAGTTGGACTTGATTATGTTCATTTTTCAATGGGGGCTTACTTAAGAAGTTCTATCATTAATACAAATGATTTAGAACCCACTATTAATAAGTATACTGCTCAACGTTCAGAAAAACTTGCACAAGTACCAGTTATGGGAGTTGGAGGTATCATGCAGAAAGCAGATGCTGAAAAAGCTTTGGAAGCTGGTTATGATTTATTAGCAGTAGCAAAAGGTTTCTTAGTTGAAACAGACTGGGCTGCAGCAATCATGGCTGACAAAGTAATTCCTACTTTTGCTGATATCCATGACCGTGAAAAGTTAATCATTCCGACACCTTTATGGAAATTTATGGATGAAACATTCTTCTTAGTTAAAGATACAGTTGCTGAAACTGAGAAAGCAGAACGTCTAAAAACATTGATGAATAAACCACTGGAGTACAAAGCTGGTACATATCGTGTGATGGCTCATGGACATAATAGTGAATTACCAATGGTTGTAACCTTCAATGACGAATCTATAACTGAAATCAAAATCGACAGTGCTGGTGAATCAGCTGGTCTTTCTGATTTAGTTTTTGAAAAAATGCCAAAACAAATCATTGATTTCCAAACTTTAAATGTTGATGCCGTTTCTGGAGCTTCATCAACCAGCCAAGGTGTCATTGATGGCGTTTCCGAAGCTGTAATGCAAGCCAGTGGTCAAGATGCCGTTGATGTATTGAAAGCTCGTCCAAAACCAACTGTTCATCGTTCAACAGAAGTAGTCGATGAGTCGGTTGATCTTGTCGTTGTAGGTGGTGGAGCAGCCGGAATTGCTGCTGCCCTTCGTGCCGATCAACTTGGTTTAAGTGTCACCTTAATTGAGAAACTCAGCTTTATTGGTGGGGCAATCTCTGTTTCTGGGGGAAACCAAGTTGTCATGGGATCGCAATTACAAATCCAAGAAGGCGTTATTGATGATAATGCGCAAATCATGTATGAAGACTTTATGGAAAATGGAAACCAAAAAAATGTTCCCGAATTGCTTGAACTTTTGACTGAGAATGTTGGTCAAGCAACAGATTGGGTAAATCAATATATTGGTGTCCAATATGATAAAGGCTTACACGTCCTCGCGGAATACAGAAAAGATCGGGAATTAGCTTATGCCCATGGTGGACATGGCTTTGCTGATACAGTCCGTGAAAAAATGGCAGCATCAAATGTTAACCTACTCCTTCAAACAAAAGCTGAAAAACTTTTACATGATGGACAAGGTAATGTGACCGGATTAGTTGCTGTTGAAGAAACAGGTAAAACGCACCGTATTGCAAGTAAAGCTGTTATTCTTACCACAGGTGGTTATGGTAATAACAAAGCCCTCTTATCAGAAGACCTTAAAGATGTCTTGTTCTACGGGACAAGCTCATCAATGGGTGAAGGTCTCTTAATGGCTCAAGTTCCTGAAATTGATGCCGCAAGTCGTTTAATGGAGTTTGGTAAAATCTATCCAAATGGTGTCGAAGTTGCACCTGGCTATGCTAAATCAACAATTGGTGGTAACCTAGCAGTCCTCAAACAAAATGGCCTCTTGGTGTCAACAGATGGCAAACGTGTCGTAAATGAACGAGCAAGTAACCATGACATACTTGAGGTGTTGATGGAACAAAAAGCTAAACTGCTATACCTACTCTTAGACCAAAGACATTTTGATATCTTCCGAAAAGAAATTGCCGAAGGCGGAATTTCCGAAGCAGAAGTGACATCATGGTTAGATGCTAATGGCCAAAAAACGCCTTACCTTTTCCATGCTGACACTTTGGAAGAATTAGCAGAGCGCGCAGGCATGGACAAAGAAGCACTTGCTGAAACTGTAGAACGTTATAACAGCTTTGTTGAAACTGGTACAGATAGCGACTTTAACAGAGAAAATCGTTTCTTACAAGAAAAAGTTGGTGCTGGACCATATTACATGATCGAGCAACGTCCACGTTTTGCAACAACTATGGGTGGACTCGTGGTTAACAAAAATCTTGCAGTTGAAAATACTAAAGGGGAAACAATCAAAGGCTTATATGCAGCCGGTGAAGTTGTTGGCGGTGTTATGGGAACAGACTCGCCATCAGGAGCTAATAATGCTTGGGCATTAACTTCAGGTAAATTAGCTGCCGAAAGTTTTTCACAAAATTTATAATAAAAAACTAAATGACAGGCCAGTCTGCCTGTCATTTTTGTGGGCTCAGAATGTGATATACTATTTAGGTAAAGGAGTTGCGCGTGCTTACCATATTAATTAAAGCTAGCAGTTTTGTGCTAGTTGTCTGTTTAGGTTATTTTTTTAAGAAAAGAGGACTAATTAGCTTGCAAGAAGGGCATGCTCTGTCCAAAATTGTGATGACAGTGACATTGCCTTGCGCATTATTACTGTCCGCAAAAAGCATTACCCTGTCAGGATTTCTCTTAATCCCGCTAGGTCTAGCTTTGCTTGCTAATGGGCTGATGCTTGCATTAGGTTATATAAGAGGTCGGAAGGCTGAGCCTTTAAGCAAAACCCAAAATGTTATTCAATTGTCGGGATTCAACATTGGCAACTTTGCGTTCCCATTTGTCCAAAGTTTTTTTCCAGTTTCTTATTTGATGTATGTCATACTTTTTGATACCGGAAATGCCATTATGGTCTTTGGCGGCAATTATGCGGTGGCTAGTCTCTTTAGCCCTGGTTCTGAAAAATTAACAGTTGGTGCATTCTTGAAAAAACTCTTGCATTCAGTTCCTTTTGTCACCTATCTTATCTGCTTCGTTCTCTCCATCTTACAGTGGCATTTACCAGGTCCAATCTTAACTATTGCAAAGGTCGGAGCAGATGCTAATCCCTTTTTAGCCATGTTTGTCTTAGGGGTGATGGTTGATCTCAAATTTAACCGACAAGCCCTTCAAGAATTGGGACAACTACTTGGTCTTCGTCTTTTCGGCTCTGGGCTAATGGTTGCACTGGTCACATTGCTACCGTTGGATATGGTTGTCAAGCAGATGTTGACCATCTGCTTACTAGCTCCAATTGCTGTCGTTACCCCACTCTACGCACAAGAATTAGGAATCAAAAGTTCAGTACCAGCCACCGTGAATTCACTGACCATCTTGTCCAGTATTGTTTTAATCACGATTTTTTTACTGAGCTTCGTATAAGCTTTCTTTAAGTTTATTACAGTATCTTAGATTAAATAAAAATAGGATAGCTTTTTTCTCGATTTTACGCTAAGCTTATTAATGTTACTATATTTCAAAATTAAAGGATTTTTATGTTTACCAATTTTATTAACTTGATTTTAACTCAATACGGTCTATATGCTTTTTTAATTATCTTTCTGATTATCTTTGTTGAAACTGGCTTAGTCTTCTTTCCATTCTTACCAGGGGATTCCCTCTTGTTTATGACAGGTGCTTTTATTGCAAAGAGTGCTTATAATCCAATCCTTTTTATTTTTATTCTTGCTGTGGCTGCTATTCTTGGAGACTTTGTCAATTATAGTCTGGGTCGAAAATATGGGTTATCCTTGAGAAAAGTTCCTTTCTTTGGGAAATTTATTAAGGATAGTCATATTGCTGAGACTGAGCATTTCTTCCTTAAGTATGGGAATATTGCTATTTCTCTAGGGCGTTTTGTTCCGATTGTCAGAACCTTTATTCCCTTTATTTCCGGAATTGGAAAAATGGATACTAAGAAATTTTTCATCTTTAACTGTATTGGTGGCTTATCATGGGTAATCATTGGTATTTTAGCAGGTTTCTTCTTCGGTTCAATTCCATTTGTTAAGGCACACTTTGAATTAATTATGTTAGCTATTGTTTTTGTTTCAGTTCTGCCGATTATTTTTATGGTCATTAAACGCCAAATGAATAAAGCATAGAAAAAAAGAGGTTGCCCTCTTTTTTTAATTGTGAGCTAAGCCTTTCTTAAGACTCTTGAAGAATCCAATATCATCCGTTTGTAAGATTAGTCCTGAATAGGATTTACCAATAAAGACAATTAGGAGAAAAGCAGCAAGTGCTAAAATAGCTAATGAGAGAAAACTTTCCATCTGGCTAGCATAGCCATTGATTAAACGAACGGGCATGAAGAAGGTTGAGAGAAAAGGAATGTAAGAACCAATTTTCAAGGCTAGTAAGTCGCTACCAGCTTGTCCTAGGGCAAATGAACCTAAGAATCCAACCATTACTAAGTATATGGCGGGTTGAGCGGCTTGATTAGCTTGCTCAGCTCGAGCAACTAGTGAGCCACATAAGGCAGCTAGGACTACAAAGATGAGAAGCCCTAATACTGCAAATCCTAAAATTGTGATATCAAAATGTTTGAAAACTTGTTTTAAGAGTGGTTTAACGGATGTAACCATATCTTTTGTACCATCAAGTTTACTTAAGATTTCATAAGTTAGGTAACCACCAACAATATAGATAAGGACATGTGTTAAAATGACGCCGAAGATACCAAGAATCCGTCCATAGAAGTATTTCTCTGCAGGAACACTAGAGAAGACGACTTCCATAATTTTTGTTCCTTTTTCAGAGGCTATCTCTTGAGCAGTTTGTGCAGCATAGATGATGATAATCATATACATGATAAAAATCAAACCGTAGAAAGAAATAAATTTAGCAGCAGTTGCTGTTTCATTTTTCTTTTCTGAGACAACTTTTAATTCTGGTTTTTGGTTTATTGCTTTAATTTGATCTGGGGATAGATTTGCCGTCATCATGCTTAATTGTGTTTGTAGTTGATAGAGTGATTGATTTATCATCCCTTTTGTTTGCATTGATAGTGAATCTTTTCCTTTATAAGTACCGACGATATGATTATCTTTGTTTTCAATAAGTAAGTATCCAGTGACTTTTTCTTTGTCCAAGGCTTTCTTTGCTGCCTCTTTTGTGTTGTACTTATAGGTTACATTATCTAAATTTATTAAAGCGGTTTTATAATCTTTTGCAGGAACGACAACAGCAATCTGATTCGCTTTTTCTGCAGAATTACCTGAAATATAGCTAATTCCAGTTGAGATAGCTAAAAAGATAAAAGGGGAAATAATCATGAAGAAAAAGGTCCATGATTTAACTTGTCTGAGATAGGTTTCCTTGGTTACAATCCATAATTCTTTCATGATTTAACTCCTGATTTTAATTTAAAGATTTCATCAATAGAGGGGGCTTGTTGATCAAATGTTGATAAATAGCGTCCACCACTAATTAAATCAAATAGTTGTGGACCAGCAGATGCATCATCTAAAATGAGACGCCAATTACCTGAATTATTTTTGCTATAAGATGTTACATGAGGCAAAGTTTGCAATCTTTCTTCAGGTAAATCACCTGGTAGGAAGAGTCGCGTTTTCCCAAAAGCATCTCTTATTTCTTGAATGCTACCATTGAGGACAACTTGACCATCATTTATCATAATCAAATGATCACATAGTTCTTCAACATTTGTCATAACGTGGTCAGAGAAGATAATAGTTGCACCACGTTTTTTCTCTTCTAAGATAACTTTTTTTAGAATGGCTGTATTAACTGGATCTAGTCCAGAAAAAGGTTCATCTAAAATAATTAAATCAGGTTCATGAATTAAGGTAATAATCAATTGGATTTTTTGTTGATTCCCTTTTGATAAACTTTTTATTTTGTCGGTAGCTTTCCCTTTGACTTCTAACTTATCCAACCAAATAGGTAATTTTTCTTTGATTTCTTTACTAGTCATCCCTTTAAGGCTGGCCAAATAATGGACTTGTTGATAAACAGTTAATTTGGGCATTAAGCTTCGTTCTTCGGGCAGGTAGCCAACATTAGAATAACTGCCTCGAGTAAAGGGTTTATTGTTAAAGTGAATATCACCTTGATATGAGACGAAATTTAAAAGTGAATGAAAGAAGGTTGTTTTACCTGCTCCATTTTTGCCTACAAAACCACAGATTTTCCCAGTTTCAATGTCAAAAGACATGTCTTTAAGAATCTCTTTTTTTCCATAAGATTTGGATAAATGATTAATCTGTAACATCTGTTTACTCCTAAGGGTATTTGTAAAGTTACCTTTACAAAAATAGTATAGCACGCTTGACAAATATGTCAATAGAAAACATATAAACGGTTAAATTTTTCTCATTTAATACAGAATTTGCTTTTCTAATGACTACCTGAAAGAACTGTAGTAAAATAGAGGTAAGATGAAACGAAATTAGGTTATCTAGTGAAAGATTTAAAACAAGTATTTACCCAAGCTGATTTTTATTTTGAGTGGTATGACCATGAGCCCATTTTTACTTATGAAGGGGCGGAAGCAATGAAAGCTGAGAAAGGTTTTTGGGGAACAGAAACCAAGTCACTCTACTTAAAAGATAAGAAGAAAAGGCACTATGTTTATTTGACATTGCCGGAAAAACAGGTCGATTTCAAAGCTCTTAAAGAAGCCACTGGCTTAAGATTGTCGATTGAAAAAACAGATGTTATGGAGATTATGACTGGTCAAGAAGCGGGAGCTGTTGGCCCTTTGGGCTATGAAGAAGAAACACCCTTAATTTTTGACAAGGAATTACTAGGACATGAGAAGTTGGTCTTTGCGCCAGGGACACCGTGTTCAACTATAGTTGTGAAGAGCTCTGATTTGGAGAAAATTTGTCAGGTTTTAGGTATAACTTTCATTTCGGTATAAAATAATCCAGATCAAAAGCAAGATGTGGATTTAATTTTTTTTCAATATAATTATAGAGTTTACTATCAACTTTGACAAATTGATCGGCGATTGCTTTATTGGGGTCAAGGAGGAGATAACTATCCTCACTTAAGAGCAGAGTATCATCGTTTTTAAAGGCGAAGTACTTGTACTTCTTGTTATTAATTGTATCTTGTCTTAAAGTATATGCAATGCGAGTGGTTCGATAATTCAGACTGGCCTTGCCATTTTTTGAAATAGCTATTAAATGTGTCCCATTAATTTTTGAGAAATAGCAAGGCAGAATAATTAGGAATTCTGATTACAGAATTTTTTTGATAGCCAATTTATCACTTAACGGTCGTGCTGAAAGCATTCCTCCTGAGACTCATGCTGAAAATTGGTAAAATCAATCACTGCCATGTTAAAATGAAGGTAATTATTAGAATTTCGAAGGAGAAAATATATGGGGTTATTAGTCGATGGAAAATGGCAAGACAAATGGTATGATACCAAATCAACAAAAGGGAAATTTGTGCGGTCACAAGCACAGTTTCGCAATTGGGTAACCAAAGATGGTTCTGCTGGACCAACAGGAGAAGCGGGCTTTAAAGCAGAAGCCGACCGTTACCATTTGTATGTATCCTATGCTTGCCCCTGGGCTTGTCGAACGTTAATGATGCGTGCCTTAAAAGGTCTAGAAAGAGTTATAACTGTATCGGTGGTTCACCCTCTAATGCTTGAAAATGGTTGGACTTTTGACTCATCTAAATCAGATGTCAAAGATGACCTCTATGGTTTTAACTTCTTGTATGAATTATATTTAAAAGCCAATCCTGAATATAGTGGACGCGTGACGGTGCCAGTTCTATGGGATAAACAGAAAGAAACAATTGTTAGTAATGAATCAGCAGAAATTATCCGAATGCTTAATATAGCCTTCGAAGCCTTCCAAGACAATTCAACTGATTATTACCCAGATGAACTAGCCTCTGAAATTGATGATATGAATGACTTTGTCTATAACAACATAAATAATGGTGTATACAAAGCAGGCTTTGCGACAGAACAAGCTGTTTATGAAACAGAAGTAGCTAATCTTTTTAAAGCATTAGATCAGTTAGAAGAGGTACTTGAAAACCAAGACTATCTAATTGGAAATACGTTTACAGAAGCAGATATTCGTCTTTTTACGACACTAGTTCGTTTTGATTCGGTGTATCATGGTCATTTTAAATGTAACTACCAGCCACTTACTAGCTATAAGAATTTGTGGCACTACACAAAAACGATTTACAACATGCCAAAAATTGCTGAAACAGTATATTTTGATCATATCAAAGAGCACTATTATGGCAGTCATAAAACAATCAATCCTACAGGGATTGTTCCCAAAGGACCAATGCTTGATTGGGAACTCAACTGATTATGTTTTCATTAGATAAAGAGGAAATTCATTGTTAACTTTAAGTCACATTACTAAAATCTACCAAACTGGCAGTCTTACTCAAAAGGCGTTGGATGATATTAATCTATCCTTTCGTTCAAATGAGTTTGTCTCAATCCTTGGCCAATCTGGCTCAGGTAAAACAACCTTACTAAATATTATTGGTGGCTTAGACCAATACACAAGTGGTGACTTGCAAATTAATGGCAAGTCAACCAAGCAATTTAAAGACCGTAATTGGGATTCTTACAGAAATCACTCTGTCGGTTTTGTCTTTCAATCCTACAATTTAATTCCCCATCAAACGGCTCTTTCCAATGTTCAATTAGCCTTAACCTTATCAGGGATTTCTAAAAAGGAAAGCCGCCAAAAGGCTTTAAAGGCTCTTGAAATGGTTGGCTTAAAAGACCACGTTGATAAACGTCCTAGTCAAATGTCTGGTGGTCAAATGCAACGGATTGCTATTGCCAGAGCCTTAGTCAATGATCCAGAAATTCTATTAGCCGATGAGCCAACTGGCGCCCTTGACTCTGAAACTTCAGTGCAGATTATGGAATTGCTTAAGAACATTGCTCAGGATAGATTGGTTATTATGGTGACCCATAATCCTGACTTAGCTGAAAAATACTCGACTCGTATCGTCAAGGTCAAAGATGGCCATATCCTATCTGATTCAAATCCCTATGATGCTAGTCTTGACCAGCAGGGCGATTTGGCTAAAGCTCCTAAAACGAAGATGTCTTTCTTGACGGCATTATCCTTGTCCTTGAACAATTTAATGACCAAGAAAGGAAGAACAATTTTGACGGCCTTTGCGGGCTCAATTGGGATAATTGGGATTGCCTTGATTTTGTCGCTCTCCAATGGGGTCCAGGATTATATAGGTAAAATGCAAGAGGATATCCTGACTTCTTATCCTTTGGAGATTACTCAGACTTCATCAAACTTGTCGGCGCTACTGGATAAACAAACTAATAAGAAAAATAAGGATCTGTCCAAAGTTTATGAGGACAATCAGTTGTCTGAGATGCTCAAATCGGACGTCCAAAACAACGATTTGACTTCTTTTAAATCCTATATTGAAAAGCATCCGTCTCATTATAAGAAGAACACTAATGCTATTCAGTATGCTTACCCAATCACCCTTCAGCTCTACAAAACGGACACAACTGATGGCGCGCAAGCCGTTAGCCCAAGTCCTTTAGATGTTTTATTTGATCAGAGCCAAAGTCCAATGGCCAAGCAGTCGCCGATGGCCCAATCTTCCCTCTTTTCGACAAATGTCTGGAAAGAGATGATTGACAACCGAAATCTGCTCAAATCTCAGTATCAGGTCCTAAAAGGGCATCTGCCTAAGAGTGCTAACGAAGTGGTTATTATGGTCGACCAGGACAACCAACTTAATGATTTTGCCCTTTATGCTTTAGGGCTAAAGAGCCAAGCAGAATTAGACAAATTGGTCAACAAAGAAAAAGAGAGTAAAGCAAAATCAGGTGACACCAAAGCATCTGCTAAGAAATCAACGAAAACTTCAAAGACATATAGTTTCAATGATTTAATGGCACTGGAATTTAAGGCAGTCTTACCTAGTGCATTTTATCAGAAGAAAGACGACCAGTGGGTGGATATCAAAGATAATGCCACTGCCATGAAAGACTTGATTACCAAAGCACAAACAATCAAAGTTGTCGGCATTATTAAGCCGAAAGCGGATGCTAAAGGTATAGCCAATCAATCTGGGATTGGCTATACAAAGGACTTAACGGCTGAGATTATAGATGACAATAATCAGAGTCAGATAATTCAGGAACAGGTGGCCCAAAAAGGCACTAATGTCTTTACTAAGAAAGCTTTCATCACCGATCCGAAAAAGCAAGTTTTCTCAGCGGAGCAATTGTCCGACGAAGAAAAATTGCAATTGTCACAAATGTCACCAGAAGAATTGACGGATTACATGAATCGAATGAGTGAAAATGCAAGTGCAACTTACAAGGATAATCTGAGTAAGTTAGGCTATGTCGAGTTGGATAAACCTAGTACCATTAAGTTCTATCCCAAGTCATTTAAGACCAAGGATGATTTGAAGGACTTGATTCAATCCTACAATAGTAAGGTGAAAAAGGACAAGGATTATGACAAGGTCTTGAACTATACGGATTCTGTTGGTTTAATCATGTCTAGTGTTACCTCAATTGTAACCATGATTACATATGTCTTAATAGCCTTTGTAGCCATTTCCTTGGTTGTATCATCAATTATGATTGGGATTATTACCTATATCTCAGTCTTGGAACGAACCAAAGAAATTGGGATACTCCGCGCAATGGGTGCCTCAAAACGTGATGTTTCTCATGTCTTCAACGCTGAGACAGTGATAGAAGGGATCTTTGCCGGAGTCCTAGGAATAGCTCTGACACTGCTTCTCAATATTCCAATCAACATGATTGTTAAACACCTCACCGGTGTTTCGAAAATCACAGCACTGCCATGGCAAGCAGCTATCATCCTCATCCTCATCTCCACCATCTTAACCCTCATAGCCGGCATCTTCCCATCGCGGATGGCCGCCAAAAAAGACCCCGTCGAAGCACTACGGACGGAGTAGAAGGAACTTAAACAGCCCCCTCAGAGATGAGGGGGCTGTTTTTATCTGATGTCACCACTGAGGATAACAATATAATTATTTTTATGATTCATTTTTAAAAATTAGATTTTTAAAAACAAATTTAAGAAGAAAAATATTTTTTGTAGAATGGTCAACATATTTTTGATTATTGTATAAAAAATTATTATAGAAACTCAAAAAAAAATAAACTTCGAAACATTAACTCTAATCATTCTGTTATTCATTTATAATTAATAATATTCGCCGATTGTAAAATTAAGCTAGACAAATAAAAAAGTCATTTGTGCTACACTCAAGATAGTTCCCGCAAAAGAATTATAAGGAGTGAAGACAAATGACCTATACCCATCTTACATCAAATGAACTTGCAATGATAGAGGCGTATTATAATAATCATCAATCTGTAGCTAAAACCGCAGTACTATTGAATAGATCTAGACAAACGATTCATAAAGTTTACCAATTTTTCAAAACAGGGCACAATGCTCTAGATTATTTCAATCAATACAAGAAGAATAAAACTCGCTGTGGCAGACGTCCTATTGTCTTATCAGATGAACAAACAGAATATATTCAAAAGAGGGTTGTTCAAGGTTGGACACCTGATGTGATTGTTGGCCGTGCAGAGTTTTCTATTTCTTGTTCTATGCGTACACTTTATCGTATGTTTAAACAAGGCGTATTTGAAGTGACTCACCTACCTATGAAAGGAAAACGTAAAGCCAACGGACACAAAGAAACTCGGGGAAAACAATCTTTTCGTCGATCACTTCGTGACAGAGGAAATGATTATTCTAAATTCAATCAAGAATTTGGCCACCTTGAAGGGGATACTATTGTGGGTAAAAAGCACAAAAGTGCTGTTATTACCCTCGTTGAGCGATTATCTAAAGTAATCATCACTCTTCAGCCAGAAGGCAGACGAGCTATAGATATTGAAAATCGTTTGAACCAATGGATGCAATCTGTACCTAAGCATCTATTCAAATCAATGACTTTTGATTGTGGAAAGGAATTTTCAAATTGGAAATCAATCAGTAATATAAATGATATTGATATCTATTTTGCAGATCCTGGTACACCATCACAAAGAGGGTTAAATGAAAACTCTAATGGTTTATTACGTAAAGATGGTTTACCAAAGCAAATGGATTTCAACGAAGTTGATGAATCTTTTATCCAATCTATTGCATCGAAAAGAAATAATATCCCTCGAAAATCATTAAACTATAAAACACCAATAGAAGTATTCTTGAGTCACATATGCAAAGAGGAATTGTCTAACTTAATTTGACAATTAATAATTTAAAAAGCTTGATATAAATTAGAAAAAGGAGTAATATTAAACATACTTTATATTAAGTATACTTAATATTAAAAATAGGAGAGGTTATTTCATGAAAAAAAAACATAGTTTTATAGAGTATGCGAATGGTCCTTCTCTAGAAGAGATAAACGGAACAATAGTTGTTCCTAATAATATGAGCTTTTTAAGAACTTTATTTGCTTATTCTGGTCCAGGTGCTTTAGTAGCAGTGGGATATATGGATCCTGGAAATTGGTCAACTTCTATCACAGGTGGTCAAAATTTCCATTATTTATTGATGTCTATTATCTTGATGTCTAGTTTAATAGCAATGTTACTGCAATATATGTCTGCAAAGCTAGGGATAGTAACTCAGATGGATTTAGCACAGGCTATTCGTGCAAGTACAAGTAAACCACTTGGAATTATTTTATGGATTCTAACTGAACTTGCTATCATGGCAACTGATATAGCAGAAGTTATTGGAGGAGCTATAGCTCTCTATCTCTTATTTCACATTCCTTTGAGCATAGCAGTTTTAATTACTGTTTTCGATGTTTTATTATTATTACTATTAACTAAAATAGGTTTTCGAAAAATTGAAGCGATAGTAGTAATATTGATTTTAGTGATATTTTTTGTATTTGCATACCAAGTATTGTTATCTGATCCTGTCTGGGGGGATGTTTTAAAAGGATTAGTTCCTAATGCAAAAGCTTTTGATACTTCTCGTTCGGTAAATGGTCAAACTCCTCTATCAGGTACTTTAGGAATTATTGGTGCAACTGTTATGCCACATAATCTTTATTTGCACTCATCTGTAGTTCAAAGTAGAAAAGTGAATCATGAAGATATGAATGATGTTGCTAGGGCTATACGTTTTTCAACTTTAGATTCCAATATTCAATTGTTTATGGCCTTTATTATAAATTCCTTATTACTAATCATGGGGGTTGCAGTTTTTAAATCAGGTAGTGTTAAAGATCCATCATTTTTTGGCTTATTTGAGGCTCTATCTAATCCTTTAGTGATGAGTAATTCTGTTTTAGCGCATATCGCTAGTTCAAGTATACTATCGGTATTATTTGCCATAGCATTGCTAGCATCTGGTCAAAATTCGACAATAACAGGAACTTTAACAGGACAGATTATCATGGAAGGTTTTATACATATGAAAATTCCTATTTGGTTACGTCGAATAGTGACTCGCCTCATATCGGTTATCCCAGTAATTATATGTGTTATTTTGGCAAGCGGAAAATCAACGGTAGAAGAACACATTGCAATTAATAATTTGTTGAATAATTCTCAAGTATTTCTGGCTTTTGCATTACCATTTTCAATGTTACCATTATTAATTTTCACTAATAACAAAGTAGAAATGATGACTGTTTTTAAAAATAGTTGGTTGATAAAGCTAATAGGTTGGATTTCTGTAACTGGATTAATTTATTTAAATATAAAAGGACTACCTAGTCAAATTGAGGCATTCTACGGAGACAATCCAACTAAGCATCAACTTCAGACTGCTGATCATATAGCCTACTTTATTATTGTCTTAATACTGCTAATATTATTTTGGACAATAGTAGAACTTTATAAAGGTAATAAAAAAATTATTCAAGGCTCACGAACAATAACAACTAATAAATTGATCTAATAGACTTTATTAGTTGTTGATATTTCACATACTAATTTAGATATCAATTTTAAACTATTATTACAGAAATTTCTTTGTATGTCTGTTATATTAGAACTAGTCTAAAATTTTTTTCTGATTCTGATCAAGATTTTCAGAGTCGGTTAAACTAGAATTTTAATTCTTATCAAAATTATGGGTTTGGTTTATGGAAAATTATTGATAAAAAAACTTCAGAAATAGTTGGTGAATGTGGAATAATATGCAGATTGTAAATGAATATTACAATAAAATCTGGGTCTATCATTAAACAGAGATTTTTAAAAAAATAATTGTGTACCTCATTATATGTTTTATTTAAAAAGATAGGAAATCGAAATGTTACCTTATTATGTTGTAAATGCTTTTACTGATGTCTCATTTTCTGGCAACCCAGCTGGAGTCGTTGTTTTGGAAAATGAACTTGAAGAAAAGTTAATGCAGAAAATCGCTAAAGAGAATAATCTCCCTGAAACTGCCTTTATAGTAAGAGAAAAAAATTATTATAATATAAGATGGTTTACACCTCAAAAAGAAGTAGACCTTTGTGGACATGCAACTCTTGCAAGTACTTTTGTTATCTCACATTTTCTAGAAAGTAATCTAAAGCATATTACTTTTTCTTCAAAATCAGGCTTACTTGAAGTTGTTGTCAATGAGAATGAAATGACTATATATTTTTCAACTGTTAAAATTGATAACGTAAAGATTACTTCAGAAATGAATGAATTGTTTGATATTAAAGTTTTAGAAGCGTATAAAACTAATGATAAAGAGCATCTAATCTTGGTAATGGAAAATCAAGAAGCTGTAGAAAATCTATGTATTGACTTAGAAAGGATTAGTAAACTTGCTCCGCATGGTGTAACAGTTACCGCACTAAGTGATGAAAGTGATAATGATTACGTATTACGTTATTTTGCACCTAATTATGGAATAAGTGAAGATCCAGTCACAGGATCTGCCCAAACACGTCTAGCACTATTGTGGATTAAGAAACTAGGTAAGAAACAACTAGTGTCCAAACAATTATCCGAAAGAAAAGGTATAATGATTGTTGAATTAGACGGAGAGAAGGTTAAAATTACAGGCCAAGCTAAGTTATATTTAGAAGGACAATTAACTATTTAGTATAAAACTAATTAACAATGTTATGTATTTTTAATGCTTTATAACTACGAAGAAGCTATAGAGCTTTTTATTATATTATTAATATAAATTTTTACTCAAAGTTAGTTTTTGAAAATGACTTTACTAGAACAAATATAGAATAAATGCAAAAAAACCTTGTCATACGGCACTGCACCCAATAAATGAGACACAAGAAAAACACTCCTTGGAAAGGTTATAATAAACTAGACACAAAGTTAAGAGAAATCGTGGAAAGGTTTATTATGGCAAGAAGAAAATTCGATAAACAATTTAAAAATTCTGCAGTAAAACTCATTCTTGAAGAGGGTTACTCTGTTAAAGAAGTCAGCCAAGAGCTTGAGGTTCATGCCAATAGTCTTTATCGCTGGGTTCAAGAAGTTGAAGAATATGGAGAAAGTGCTTTTCCAGGCAATGGGACAGCCCTAGCTGATGCCCAACATAAGATTAAATTGTTAGAGAAAGAAAATCGTTATCTTCAGGAGGAACTTGAACTTCTAAAAAAGTTCCGGGTCTTCTTGAAGCGAAGCAAGTAAAACGTTTTGAATTTCTCTTGAAACATCATGGGAAGATAAAAATTAAGCATGCAGTAAAAGTTCTTAAGGTTTCTCGCTCAGGTTTCTATGAATACATGCATCGTCGTCCTTCAAAACAACAAGTGGAGAGAGAAATTCTCTCAGAGAAGATAAAAGCTGTCTTTCATGAGCATAAGGGACGCTATGGTGCGGTTAGAATTACCAAGGTACTTCATAATACTGGTATTATGACCAACACGAAACGTGTTGGGAAACTGATGCACTTGATGGGACTTTATGCCAAGGGAAGCCGTTATAAATATAAACATTACAACAGAAAAGGAGCTTCGCTTTCAAGACCCAATTTAATTAATCAGATCTTTAAAGCAACAGCTCCTAATAAAGTATGGCTGGGAGACATGACCTATATCCCTACCAAAGAAGGCACCTTATACTTAGCCGTGAATATCGACGTTTTTTCACGTAAGATTGTAGGCTGGTCAATGTCTTCACGGATGCAAGATAAACTGGTGAGGGATTGCTTATTACAAGCTTGTGGGAAAGAACATCCTCAGCCTGGCTTGATTGTCCATACTGATCAAGGGAGTCAATATACAAGCTCTCGTTATCAATCTACTCTTCGTCAAGTCGGTGCTCAATCTAGCATGAGTCGTAAAGGAAATCCCTATGACAATGCAATGATGGAGTCTTTTTATAAGACGCTAAAGAGGGAGCTTATTAATGATGCTCATTTTGAGACAAGAGCTGAGGCTACTCAAGAAATATTTAAATACATTGAGACCTATTACAATACAAAAAGGATGCATTCAGGTCTTGATTACAAGTCTCCAAAAGACTTTGAAAAATATAATTCTTAAATTCTCTTAACTCCGTGTCTAGTTTTTCGTTGACTTTCCATAAGAGTGTTTTTCTTCTGTCCCACTATTGGGGTGCAGTGCCTACCAAGGTTCTTTTATATTAAATTTGCCACCACCGAGAATCGAACTCGGAACGAAGCATTACCATTGCTTTATTATACCATTTAACTATAGCGGCTACCTTTCTATAATACTATATGTTGTTTTGGTACGCAAGTCATTTTTTGCAATCCGATTTCATAAAATTGGCTATTAAAAGGGAATTGTGAAATGGTATTACTTTTTCAGAATACTTTAATTGTTGAAAACGCTATCATATGATAAAGTTAAAATAGATTAAGTGTCAAGTAGTCTAAGCTTCTTGTCTATCACATCAATTTGGAGGACATAATGACAAAAATACATAAATCGTGGTTGGTCTTAATTGCCCTTTGTGGATTAGCGGCCGCATCAATTGGCATCTCGATTAACACATCTGGTGTATTCTATAGTGTGGTATCTGAGGACCTGGGCATTTTTCGAGGGGCTTTTGCCTTTAACATGACCATTTTTTCATTGGTTAATGCCATTGCCGGTCTCTTCGTTGTTCGCCTCTTTGACCGTTTCCCATTTAAATTAGTCCTAACAGCATCCGTTATCCTGGCCACCTTATCAACTGGACTCATGGGTAACTCAAGCCAGCTTTGGCAATTCTACTTGTTAGGAGCCCTGCGCGGAATATCGACAGGGATGTTCTCAATCATGACCCTAACGTTAATCATTAATTATTGGTTTAGTGAAAAAAATGGTCTAGCAACAAGTATCGCCCTCAGCTTTAGCGGGATCACCGGCGCTATGATGTCTCCTATTTTTGCAAAAATTATTGTGGCTAATGGTTGGCACTTTGCTTACTGGATACAAGCTCTGGCATTATTCTTATTCTGTGTACCAGCTTTAGTCTTACCCTTCCAGGACAATCCGCTCAAAGAAGGAAGAAGTCCTTACGGTCACAAAGAAGTCATTTCCGATGCAGGGCCGGTTACTAGTCATTTCAAAGTTAACTCAGCTTATATTGCGATGATTATTTTTGCAGTGTCACTTGCATTCATTTCAAGTATGGTTCAGCATTTCCCAGGTTTTGCAGAAAGTATCAAACTTGATGTGACAACAGGAGCAGCCTTCTTATCGATGGCCATGATTGGTAATATCGTCTTTAAACTGATTGTAGGTTTCTTAAGTGATGTACTTGGTCCAATTAAGGCTTGTCTGGTTCTTGTTTCAGCCAACTTGATTGCAGTTCTCATTTTCTTAATTTCATCTAAACCAGTTATGTTAATGCCAGCAGCTCTTCTCTTTGGAGCTATCTTTGGTGTCTTAGCTGTTTCAATACCATTAATTACACGCCAATTATTTGGCTTAGATAATTATGGGAAAGCTTATCCAATAATAAACTTTGCGACAAACACAGGCGCAGCATTAGCTTTCTCAGCAATTGGTTTTATTTACGACTTTGCCAATTCTTATTATCCTGCACTTATTTTATTCTTGATATTATTAGCTTTAGCTATGGTATCATTAGTCTATGCTAGCAAAAAAGCATAACCTGATTTTGGAGGACTCTTATGTCAATTACATTTAGTAAAACTGGTCAAGCAATGCCAGAAAAAACTGTCAAACTTGATACATCTGCTTTTGATACCATTTCTGGGACAGAAGTTTATTGGTTAGGAAACTCATCTTTATTGATTAATAGTCGTGGTACGATTATTTTGATTGATCCGATTTTAGATAGCTTTGATATGCCTCTTCTAATAGATATGCCGATTGCTTCTCGGGATATCCCTCGGGTCGATGCTTTGCTCATTTCGCATATCGATAATGACCATTTGGCCTTTGATACTTTGGAAAATATCAAAGGCCAAACTAAGAGCTTTCACGCGCCAGCTTATGTCGCAGACGTCATGAAAGAAAAAGGATTTGTTACGCAAGAACATGCCGTTGGTGAAGTTTTTGAGGTCAATGGGATTAAAATTAAACCGACGCCAACCAAGCACAATTGGCAAAGTGAGAAAGAAAAATATAATTTCCGTGAGTGGAAAGAAGAAGAGTACGTTGGTTACTGGATTGAGACCCTGGATGGCACAATTTGGTTACCAAGTGATTCACGTCTCTTGCCTGAGCATTTGGAAATGGACAATCCTGATTTGATCTTCTTTGATTTCTCAGATAATGAATGGCACATTGGTTATGACAACGCCTTGTTGGAAGCTAAGACTTATCCAAAAGCCGATTTGGTTTGTATCCATTGGGGTTCAATTGATGCCTTTGACTGGGCAGTTTTCAATGGCAATCCAGATAAGCTCAGAGAGGATGTCGTCAATCCAGAACGTGTCCATGATCTAGCTGTCGGTGGGAAATTAAGATTAACTAAAAAATAGAAAAAAAGCTAAAGAATTTTCTTTAGCTTTTTTACATGCCATCTGCTCTAAGGTCATGTGGCATTCGTTTGAATTCGCGTCTTAGGAAGTAAAGACTTCCGATAAAGGCAATTAAGTCAGAAATTGGTCCGGCATACATAACACCATCCACGCCCAAAAAGTGTGGAAGGATAAACAGTAGTGGCAAGAGGAAAATAACTTGTTTCATCAGTGACAAGAAAGCACCAATTCTAGCTTTTCCAATGGCTTGGAAGAAGGTTGTTGCAGAAACTTGCACACCATTTAGGAAGACAAAGAATAGGAAAACACGGACATACTTCATTCCAAATTGGTAATAAAGGTCGGTACCGTCACCAAATACTTCAAGGAATGGTCGGGTAAATACTTCAAAACCAATGAAGCAAATAATTGAGATAACAAAAGCAACTTTAATAAGTAGTTTGGTTGTTTCTTTAACCCGTTCAAGATTTTTAGCCCCGTAGTTGTAGCCAATTATCGGTTGAGCTCCTTGTACAAGTCCAATAATAATTGCAACAAAGATTGAATTGATTTTCATCACGATTCCAGCAACGGCAATGGCAATATCACTGCCATAGACTGATTCAGCTCCAAATTTGCGGAGCATATTGTTGGTCACAATCTGAATTACCAACATCGATGATTGAAAGATAAAGGAAGAGAAACCAACTGAAATGATAGTTGTGAAAATTTCTTTACGAACTTTGAAATCATTTTTCGTTAACTTAACAGACTTGAATTTTCTAAAGTAAAGTCCCATGTAAATGGCTGAAACCATTTGACTAATTAAGGTAGCAAGTCCAGCCCCCATGATTCCCCAATCTAAATAAAAGAGAAAGATAGGAACTAATATTACATTGAGAATTGCCCCGTAAATAATTGCCATCATCGAGTAAGTTGGACTACCATCGGCACGGACTAAGGGGTTAACACTCATGGTGAAGAGTAAGAAAGGAATCCCAAAAGCAGTCATGGCTGTAAAATCTTGAGCCAGCTGCATTGTCGCTTCAGTTGCTCCAAATAATACAAGCAATGGTTTAAGAAAGACAATAACCAAGATTCCAATGACAAAGCCAAAACTTAGAGATAAAGTAATGGCATTACCAACGATTTTACTGGCTTTATCGATTTGACCACGGCCAAGTGCTAAGTTAAAGTTAGAAGCACCACCTAGCCCAAAGGTAAGTCCAAAAGCTAAACAGATGATAGTTAGTGGAAAGGCAACACTGGTGGCAGCATTTCCTAGATAACCAATACCGTGTCCAATGTAGATTTGGTCGACAATATTATAGAGGGAATTAACTAAGTTAGCCGTGATGGCTGGCATTGCCATGGCAAATAGTAATTTTGGGATTGATTCAGTTTGAAATTTATTGACTTGCATTAAGTCCTCCTTTGTTTACTTTTTCATGTTGTGTTTTGAGTAATTTAATGAGGAGTGGTCGAAGTAAAGCAATCTCCTCAGGGTTCAGTTTATTGGTAAAACCAGCTTCAATCAGATTACTGGTTTCCAGGATTTTGTCATGCATAGTCATAGCTTTCTCTGTTAGGAGGATGACTTTAGAACGTCTGTCAACTGGATGATTTTGTCTGGTAATTAGTTCTTTCTTTTCAAGATTTTGAATAATTCCTGTGACAGTTGGATTAGTCATACCAAAAAATAACTCTAAGTCAATTTGACGGACACTAGCTTGAGGGTGCAAAGTTAAGTATTTTAAAATCTTAAATTGACTCGCGGTCAGATTTTCAGAAATCAGTAAATTATTTGATTGGCGATCAAATTCTAAACTAGCCATTTTGATTAAGACTCCGATGTGTTCATGTTCCATTTTTTATCTTCCTTTTCCATAGCATCCTATGCAACTTGTCAATTATAACATAGCTTCCTATGAAAATCTAGACTTTTTTACAATATTAAAGGCTGAAAATGGCGGTAAATGAACACTTATGCTATAATTTTTACATAGATTAGAAGGAAGGTTTCATGACTTACGAAGAAAAGTTTTTAAGAGACTTTGAAGAATGGGTGCAAACTCAGATTCAAGTTAACCAACTTGCAATGACAACCAGTCGACAAATAGCTCAAGAAGATGGCGATGAGCGTGCTAAGGATGCCTTCATCCGCTACGAAAGTAAATTGGATGCTTATCAATTTTTACAAGGGAAATTTGAAAATTATCGACACGGTAAAGATTTCCACGATGTACCAGATGATTTATTTGCTTCAAAAAATTATTAAATGGGAAAGAGAGATACATAAATGGCTAATCAAAAAAATCGAAAAAAAGAATTAAGACAAGAACTTAAACGCCAAGGAATTACAGGGCAAGATCATCCTAAAGTAGTTACACTTGATAAAGGAACTGATATCACAGCTATCCCAACAGATGCTGAAACAGTTGAAATTGTTGAAAAACCAAGCTTTGAAGAATTTGCAAAAAATCCAGAGTTAGAAGGTCTTTCAGCTGACAAAGTGAAATCATTATATGACCAAGGGATTACTTCTCCAGAAGAAATTAAAAACTTCAAAGAAGAAGAATTACTTGATATTAAAGGTGTCGGACCAGCGACAGTTGAAAAATTGTCTGAAACAGTTGGTGTTGACGGTAAAGGTAGCTTAAATGAGTTTTCAGAATTGAAAGAAGTTGCAGATATCCGTTCAGACTTAGTTGAAATGCTTTATCATGAAGGTATTACAACAGCCGCTGATTTCAAAAAATGGTCTAAAGATGATTTAATTGCTATTAACGGTATTGGACCAGCAACAGTTGATAAACTTGTTGAAAATGGTGCAAAATTAAAAAAATAAGCAATAGGTAATTGCTTATCCCCCCTAAATTTGTTAGAATAATAGCAATCAGAGGTCTTTTAAAGGTAGTTGTTCCAGAGAGCGGTGGTGTTGAGAAATCCGTACAACGATTAAAAGATGTTGCTGAGGTCTACAATTGAAAATAAAGTTGCAACTGCCAGTCAGTTGAATATGGGTGGTACCGCGGATAAAAACATTCGTCCCTGTCTAGCTTAGCTAGGCAGGGATTTTTCTATAAATGAGGAGAGTCGTAATGAGCATTAAACCTAAGTATACTAGCTTTAAAGATGGAAAATTATTTGAAGAGGCTATTGCTTTGACAATGGCAATGAACAGTTCTTATCATCAGCCACATGAACTCAGAGATTTGATGTCACAATTAACAGGGGAAACGGTTCCGGATAGTTTACGTATTTTCCCACCGTTTTACACTGATTTTGGCAAAAATATCATTTTTGATGAAGATGTTTTTGTTAATTCTGGTTGTCACTTTCAGGACCAAGGCGGTATCTCTATCGGCCGTGGAACTTTGATTGGTCACAATGTAGTCCTCGCAACAGTCAACCATGCTCTGGAACCAAGTCACGACCGTAAAAATTCTTATGCACCAATTGATATTGGTCAGAAGGTATGGATTGGCTCCAACGTCACTATCTTGCCTGGAGTGACGGTCGGTGATTGGGCAGTCATAGCAGCGGGAGCAGTTGTTACCAAAGACGTGCCAGCCTATACGGTGGTTGGTGGTGTTCCTGCAAAAGTGATCAGAACCATTGATCCAGAAAGTTAGGTGCATCATGAAAACATTTAAAACATCAGACCTAGTCTGGACCCGTCAACCAAAATCTTATGAGGTATCAGATGAACGAGTCATCATTGAAACCTTGGAGCACACGGACCTTTGGCAGCGGACTTTTTATCATTTCCAAAATGATAATGCGCCTGTCTTACAGATGACATTAGATGAAGACTTTTTCTCATTCACGGTCAAAACAGCCTTTTCCTCAGGTCATCGCTTTGATCAATGTGGTATCGTCATGTATTTGGACTCCGAGAATTGGTTAAAAGCTTCTATTGAATATGAAAATGAGGAATACCAACACCTGGGCTCCGTCGTTACTAATCAAGGCTATTCAGACTGGGCAACAACAGAAATTGATGCTTCAATCAAGGAAATGTGGTATCGCCTCAGCCGCCGCGGCAATGATTTCCGCCTCGAGAGCTCACAGGATGGTCAAACTTTTAAACAAATGCGGATTTGCCACATGAGTAAAGCCCAAGGCCCAGTCCAATTTGGTATCTATGCTTGTAGCCCAGAGGACTCAAGCTTCAAAGCAACATTTACAGACTTCAAACTAGAAGACTGCCAATGGCCAGCACACGACGGACAAGAACCGGATTAAAGAAATCAAGAAAGGACTTATATGTCTAAAGAACTATCACCAAAATATAACCCAACCGAGGTTGAAGCAGGTCGCTACGACAAGTGGTTGGACCAAGATGTTTTCAAGCCCTCAGGCGACAAAACAGCTAAACCCTACTCAATCGTTATTCCACCACCGAATGTTACTGGGAAACTTCACCTTGGACATGCTTGGGATACCACACTTCAAGATATTATTATCCGTCAAAAAAGGATGCAAGGCTTTGATACCCTATGGTTACCAGGGATGGACCATGCAGGGATTGCAACACAGGCTAAAGTAGAAGAACGTCTGCGCGAGCAAGGCATTTCTCGCTACGATCTTGGCCGAGAAAAATTCCTTGAAAAAGTCTGGGATTGGAAAGATGAGTACGCCTCAACAATCAAGGAACAATGGGGCAAGATGGGAATCTCAGTTGATTATTCTCGCGAACGCTTCACCCTCGATGATGGTTTATCGAAAGCCGTTCGTAAGGTCTTTGTTGACCTCTACAAAAAAGGTTGGATTTACCGTGGCGAGTTCATCATTAACTGGGACCCAGCTGCCCGCACAGCTTTGTCCGACATCGAAGTTATCCATAAAGACGTAGAAGGTGCTTTTTACCATATGACTTATATGTTGGAAGATGGCTCGCGCGGCTTGCAAGTAGCAACTACCCGTCCAGAAACAATGTTTGGTGATGTGGCCGTAGCTGTCAACCCAGAAGATCCTCGTTACAAAGATTTGATCGGTAAAAACGTTATCTTACCAATCGTGAATAAGCCTATCCCGATCGTTGGTGATGAGCATGCGGATCCTGAATTTGGAACAGGGGTTGTTAAAGTAACACCGGCCCATGACCCTAACGACTTCCTAGTTGGTCAACGCCATAACTTACCACAAGTCAACGTCATGAACGATGACGGAACAATGAATGAGTTGGCAGGTGAATTTGCTGGGATGGACCGTTTTGATGCCCGCAAAGCAACAGTTGAAAAATTAAGAGAACTTAGTGCCCTTGTTAAAATTGAAGAACGTGTTCACTCAGTAGGACACTCAGAACGTTCAGGTGCCGTAGTAGAACCACGTCTCTCAACCCAATGGTTTGTTAAAATGGATCAATTGGCTAAGAATGCTATTGCTAACCAAAAAACAGATGGTAAGGTAGAATTCTACCCACCACGTTTCAATGATACATTCATGAGCTGGATGGAAAATGTCCACGACTGGGTTATTTCGCGCCAATTATGGTGGGGACACCAAATTCCAGCATGGTACAATGCTGAAGGTGAGATTTACGTAGGTGAAGAAGCACCAGATGGCGACGAATGGATTCAAGATGAAGACGTTCTTGATACTTGGTTCTCATCTGCTTTATGGCCATTTTCAACCATGGGTTGGCCTGATACAGATGCAGAAGACTTCAAACGTTACTTCCCAACTTCAACATTAGTAACAGGTTATGACATCATCTTCTTCTGGGTATCACGCATGATTTTCCAATCATTGGAATTCACTGATCAACGCCCATTCCAAAACGTTCTTATCCACGGTTTAATCCGTGACGAAGAAGGACGCAAAATGTCTAAATCCTTGGGTAATGGTATTGATCCAATGGATGTCATTGAAAAATATGGTGCTGATGCTCTCCGTTGGTTCTTATCTAACGGCTCTGCTCCAGGTCAAGACGTACGTTTCTCTTATGAAAAAATGGATGCCAGCTGGAATTTCATTAACAAGATTTGGAACATTTCCCGCTATATCCTCATGAACAACGAAGGCTTGACACTTGAAGAAGCTGAAAGCAATGTGGCTAAGATTGCTAAGTCTGAAGCGGGGAATGTGACTGACAGATGGATTCTTCACAACCTTAATGAGACTATCGTCAAAGTTACGGAGAACTTTGACAAGTTCGAATTCGGTGTTGCAGGCCACATCCTTTACAATTTCATTTGGGAAGAGTTTGCCAACTGGTATGTCGAATTGACTAAGGAAGTGCTCTATTCCGAAAATGAAGCCGAAAAAGTGATGACCCGTTCGGTCCTTCTTTATACTTTGGACAAAATCTTGCGTCTCCTTCACCCAATCATGCCGTTTGTGACGGAAGAAATTTTCGGACAAATCGCCGAGGGCTCAATCGTAACGGCAGCATATCCAGTCGTTAATCCTGCTTTTGAAAATCAAGCTGCGCACAATGGCGTGGAAAGCCTCAAAGACTTGATCCGTGCGGTTCGTAATGCGCGTGCAGAAGTGAACGTTGCACCAAGCAAGGCTATCACAATTATGATTAAAACGTCTGACAAAGAATTAGAAGACTTCTTCACTGCCAACACCAATTACATCAACCGCTTCACAAATCCAGAGAAATTAGTTATTTCATCTGACATGGAAGCACCTGAGTTGGCCATGACAAGCATCATCACAGGTGCAGAAATCTACTTGCCACTAGCTGATTTGCTTAACGTCGAAGAAGAACTCGCTCGTCTAGATAAAGAATTAGCCAAATGGCAAAAAGAACTAGACATGGTCGGCAAAAAACTAGGCAACGAACGCTTCGTAGCCAACGCCAAACCAGAAGTGGTTCAAAAAGAACGCGACAAGCAGGCGGATTATCAGGCGAAATTTGATGCGACCAAGGATCGCATTGTTGAAATGAAGAAACTTTCTAATTAATGAACAACTTTCACTACGGCTTTAGAGGCTCTTGATGGACCATCAGTCCTATCTTCGAACCTCTGCATTGTATTTTGAAAAGCCGTTCATTGAATTAGACAACTCATCATTTTACAGGTTTAGTATATAATAGAGTCTTATCCCCAGATTTTCAGTCTAAGGGTTAAGGCTCTTTTTGTCGTAGTTCAAAATTTTATCTGGGGTTGAAAAAAGTGATTTGTTTTATAGTAATCATTCTGTTGACATTTTGTTAGCTTATTGTACAATAAATAAAAAAGGGAACTACTTTTGGTAGTTCCCTGGAGGACCGTTTTAAAGACGGGACGGATAAAAAGAAGCAGTAAGAACCGCAACTCAACACCGGTCAAAGTAGAAGAGGGCGGTTTTTGCTGACTTATTTTCTTTTTGAAACTATGGTCAATAAAAGAATGCCAAAGTTAATCATAAGCATTAATGCTTGAAAAACTGACATGACGAAACCTTTCTATGGACAGTAAATGCATAGGCATCACCTCCTAAAATAGATTTCCGTCCCGCCTTCGATACTTTCCTACATTTATTTATTCGTAAGTTAGATTGATACTTCCATCTAAAACGAGGTCAAAAATTTATATAACTAAAAAGACTTGAACTAAATTCGGTTCAAGTCTTTTTTCTTGTTTTAATCAATAATTTGAAGTTGCTGGCATTTTAAGTCAATGAGTTTCTGGACTAGTTGGTCAGACATGATCCAATCTTTTTGGAATGTTACTTGAAATTCATTGGACATCCACTTTTGGATTTCTTGGATAGCGAAAGTTTGAATAGTTCTATTATTCAATGTAACGAACTTATTGATTATCTGTTCCTCTTCTGGTTGCACGCGATACTTAATTAAAGTTAGCTCATAGGTCTCAATTTTATACTTGGAACTAATGTCATCAAGAGCCGTCATCATCCAAGAAAGTTCTGTCATAATTTCTTCTTTAAAATTGTCATTAATTAAACCAGCCATAAAATCTTACTCCTTATAATAACCACTCAAGAGCCATCCGTATCCAAATAGCAGCTTGTCTTCCAACAACATGTGTTAACTGATCTTGAACTGTTTGCCATACTAAAGTATCATATTGTAATAATCTATTCAATACAGGGGTTGCTTTAGCAAAATTTTTTTGAACGACTTTAGCAGCATCAGACCCAATTGTTTGGGATGCAACCCTTATTAGGTCATCACTATGGCGTATGGCCCAACGAATTGATTTCTTAACTGCAACAGTTGGTACACTTTTCATCTCAATACGATTTGGATGTGTTAACAGATTCACTTCATTATTTATGGGAAGAATACTTTTTCCACTTGCTTGAACTATAGAACAGTTAAGATTTAAAGAACTTATTAATAAACAACAAAGTAGTAAATAATGTGATAATGCTTTTTTCATAGTTACCCTCCTTTCTATATTTAGTGCCTCTACATATATTTATTCGTAAGTTAGATTGATATTTCTATCACTATTGAAATCAAAAATTTAAGAAAATAAAAAGACTTGAACATTCCCTTGTTCAATTCTTTTTAGCGTTATCAGCTTTTTTAACGTAATAATATAAGATAATAGGGACTTTTATATAACTTTAAAAGGTGTATAATAAAAGTGAAATACTGAGGAAATAGTTGTATTTTGGAGAATTTAATTTAGGATATCAATGAGGAGGCATAACTATTGAAAAAAAAGATGTATAAGTCCAAGAAAAATTGGGTTGTTGCTAGTGTTGTTGGGCTGAGTTTCTTGGGTGGAAATTTAGTTAAGGCAGAGGATGTTCCAACAAATGAAGCGACAAATGAAATTGTCGTCATTCAGCAAACTGCTGATCCTACAGATAATAGTCAGGAAACAGTTTCACCGACTCCGGCAGAAACTGTTAATCAAGAAATGACTGTTAGTGACGATCAAACTACTCCAGTCCAACCAGTTACTACTGAGAGTGATAAGGAAGTAGTTGTTAATGGAGTTTCTGATGAGGTTGTGGAGACACCTCTTCAAACAGAAAATGGAACTCTTGCACCCGTCGTTCAAGATAATAAAATGGAAACTGTACCAGTCGTAACTGAAGTGCAAGCTAAGGATACTGCAACTACATCATTAGCTGCAGTGGCGGCAAGTACCACCCTTCCTCTAACAAGTGCAAATGTTATGGATGGTAAAATTCATATTAAATATAACCATCCCTTAAATCCTGGTGAGAAAATAAAATTTGCTGTTTGGTCTGATGTTAACAAACAAGATGATTTAATTTGGTATAATGCAGATGCTAATGCTTCATTAATTGTAGACTTAGCTAAACATAGAGACTATGGAATTTATCATATCCATACCTATAATCAGTATCAAGGCTTAAATGCATTGAAAATAACTATTCCAAAACCAGAAATTCTAACAGAAATTATTAAACAATCTGCAACTTCATATGATATTATGATCCGTAATGTTCCTAACAATATCAGTTTTGTCAAAGTTCCCGTTTGGTCTAAACTGAATAATCAAGATGATTTGATTTGGTATACAGCAACTAAAACAGATACTACAACTTATAAAGTAAATGTTCAACTTTCAAAACATCAGAATAATACTGGAGAATACAGTGCCCATATTTATGGTTTTGATAAATATTTGAATAAATTAATCGGGCTATCTTCAAGTGCAGGCTTCAGTGTTGCAACACCACAAAATGCAACAGTTACTATTGTTAATTATGACCAAAACAATCCGACCTTTGAAGTGATTGTAAGTGGTACAAAAGACACTAAGATGATTTCTTCTGTTAGTGTAGCAGTATGGTCAGAAGACAAAGATCAAGATGATTTAGTTTGGTATAAACCAACCATTGCTAATAATCAGGCTAAGGTTACTATTGATATCAAAAATCATTCTAACTTAAGTGATAACTATTTAGTTCATGTTTATACGAATTATACTGATGGCAGTAAAGTAGGGACAAATTTAGGTTCTTACAAGATTGAGAATAATCAACCAGTTATTAACAAAATACATGCTAATTTGACAACAAGTGGCATTGCCATAGCTCTTGAATCAAATACTGTAGCTACAAATGCGCAAATCAAATATGCAGTTTGGTCTGACGCCAACAAGCAAGACGATTTAAAATGGTATACTGCGGATGCGTCCGGAAGAGTTCTTGCTAATTATGAGAACCACAAAGATTTTGGTCTTTACAATATCCATGCATATCAGCTGCGCGATGGGAAAATGATTGGTTTAACGACTGCAACAATTACCATTCCTAGTCCCCATGTCAGTGCAACGATTCAACAAAAGTCGCCTTCTACATATCAAGTTTCCATTACTAATGTGCCACTTTACATCAGCGAGGTTTTAGTTCCAACTTGGTCTAAGTTGAATGACCAGGATGATATCCTTTGGGGCAAGGCAATTAAAGATGCTGTTGGTAATTATACGGCACTAATTGATTTACGTGATCATCAATTTGACTTGGGTGAATATGCTGTGCATGTTTATGGTAAAAGTAGAATTGGTAAGCAAACAATCGGTCTTACCAGCCAAGGCTTTGTTGTCGATGCGCAGTCAAATATTCCTAAAAATACTATTCAACAATCAGTAAATTACATTGTTTTAAATCATGTTCCTAGTAAAGGAGTGGTCGATTTTGTCTTCAGTCAAAAAGCTAGCGATAAGGCCATTCGAGCTGTTAAACTGGATGTTTGGTCTCAAGAAAATAAATCAAACCTCTCTACTTACAATGCCAGCAGTATAATCAATGGAAATCTCAGCCTATCTGTTAATCAAATTAATCACCGTGGCGTAAAAGGGAATTACTATGTTAATGCCTTGGTAACTTTTGCAGACGGAACTGTTGAAAATAAAGCTTTAGGTAATTATATTTTAAATGCCAGTTATGATATCCCATATTATAACCAGAAAGATCCAAGATGGGGTAATAAAACTTATGGTTACTATACAATGGGTGCATCTGGATGTGTTCCTACTAGTCTTGCCATGATCTTTTCTTCACTTTCAGGTAAAGCAGTTTTACCACCACAAGTTGCAGATTTCCTTTATTACAGCACCAACGACTTTAATAAATCAGAGATTGGAACAACTACAACAGGTTTACTAAAGGCTGTTAGCCACTTTGGTTACCAATCTACTAACCTCATTACACAAACAGATTTGATATCAGCTCTAAAAGCAGGTTTCCATGTTGCAGGAGCTATTCAATATAATAAATTTGTTGGAAATGGAAGTCATGAAATGGTTTATAAAGGTTACCAAAATGGGAACACCTATGTCTATGATCCATATACACAAAGATATTGTGGTTGGTATCCAGTAGCAAATCTATGGAATGAACGATCAACATTTACATCAGATAACCTTGGTGTCAGTGCACCATTCTTCAAGATAACTAATTATATTTAATATAAAGAAAGCCAATCTCTAGGATTGGCTTTTTGAATTGGTTCTGTGAAAAATATCAGACTGTATTTAGTCACATAGCTGTTAAGGAAGTCGCTTTTTACTTATCCTTTTCGATTTGTTTTATCTTCATTTTTTTCAAAATGTAGGAAATAATAAAAGTGAATACTGAGAGAAAGATAGTTCCTTCGATGTTATGAAATGGCTGGCTGAATGTCGCCCAGGACGATAAAGGTCTACATAAAAATATGATCAAAAAAAAGCTAAAACTGATTTTAACAACCATAAGTCAACAACCTACCTTTTCGAGATTTTCACTTGCAGTATAAAAAAGTCAGGAAATTTGTCAAGATGGCAGGAAAGTCAGATATTGAAACCATTTTTTAAATTTAATTTTATAAATACATTTGATAAACTATACAAAAACTATAAAATACTCGCAGAATATAATATTTTACTAATTTGTAGTAAACTATAAGTGAATTAAAAATGAATTGGTTTTAGAATAATTTAAAAGAACAGATTATGCAGAAAAGTTAGGATATTGAAAATAAAATATTTGCCGTAGGATGTCGGATGAAAAAGGGTTACATGTTCTATGAATCTTGGTATTGTAAAATAAGTAGCAACAAATGAAAAGAGTGATATAGTTAGGAATTCATTATTTTTAATATTCATAGTATTAAATTTGTTGTATACTATAAATAAATTAGAACAGAAATTTTAATAAAATATAATAAAGGTGTTGAAATGAAGAAAAAGTATTGGATATTAATAATATTATTAATAACAGTTTTTGGAGGAATGGGATTTATGATTTTTTAAACAACACACAGAAAAAGAAAAAATGATTGCAATAGCTCACAGTGTAGAAGCTAAAAAAGTATATGATATAAAGATTGAGTATGAAAATAAGGAAGCATCAGCCAATAAAATTAATGACTTTAGAATAAAAAAATATTCTATTGATGATAAAAGCTTAGATTATAATCCAATGGGGGGATTAATGATAAGCTTAATAATTAATGATAATAGTGATTTAACTATTGATTTTAATTTGATTGATAATGGAGATGGGACATATCATTCCGCATATTTTGCACTATCTGAAGATCTTTCTAAAATGTTGGGATATTAAAATGAAACATTTTATTGATGACGATAAATTTGCAAACAGCAATGACAGAATATAATAAAGCTGCTCACCCAGGAAAGGTTTTTCAAGATCAAAATAATAGAAAAATAGGTGTTGACTCACAAGTTTATGATAATACAACTTTTTCTGGCGAACAGGTTTATGCTGTGGTTGACGATAGATCTATTCCAGGAGAAGATGTAAAAGAAGTAACAGTTCTTTTTAAGGGCTCTACAAGCCCAACGGATTTTTTAAAAGATCCAGTGGATGTTGTAAATGATTGGCTTTTTAATGATTTACCTATGGCAAAAAATATATTCTTCATGAATGATAGTGGAAATCCTTTTTATAATAAAGCTGCATCACCTCAACTAAAAGCATCATCGAGAGAGTTGAATGCAATAATGGAAACATATCCGAATGCCAAAATAAAACTAAGTGGTCATTCATTAGGAGGTATGAATGCTCAATATGCTGTTTCAAATATCAAAGATAAGAAAGCTTTAAAAAGAATCAATTCTGTTCATATTTATAATTCTCCAGATATTTATCCTACACTAACTAAAGAACAGAATAAAACAGCATATTCAATAAAAAGTAAAATTATTGTATATGCTGATCCGAAAGACTCTATCAGTATGGTAGGACGTAAGGGAAAAACTGGAAGTGATGATTCGGTTGGGAATGTTTATTGGCTCTATAATTTCTGTAGTGGGTAAATCCACTGTAGAGATTATGGAGACTTTTTGAGTATATACAAAAAGTCCCATATGACCTATAATGAAAAGTGCTCAAACTATCATTTTAGAAAGACTCATATGGAACAACTAAATCTTATCACAAATTTTCTCAGAATTAAAGACAAAAATATCACTATCACTGATGAATATGATATGGGAACTCACTTAGAACTCCACGGTCACTTGGACTACACAGCCCCTAAATGCCCAAAATGCAAGGGACAAATGGCTAAGTACGACTACCAGAAAACTTCTAAAATCCCCTACTTAGAAACTGCTGGCTACCCTTTACTTATCCGCCTTAGAAAGCGTCGTTTCAAGTGTAAAGATTGCGGAAAAATGGCGGTCGCTGAAACTCCTCTTGTCAAGAAGAACCACCAAATCTCTGTCGCTGTTAACCAGAAAATCGCACAATTACTCATCGAAAATCAAGCAATGAAACATATTGCACACAGGCTATCAATTTCAACATCGTCAGTTATGAGAAAGCTCAATGAGTTCAAGTTTGAAACGGATTGGAATACCCTACCTGAGGTGATGAGTTGGGACGAGTATGCCTTCAAGAAGGGGAAAATGAGCTTCATCGCTCAAGATTTCGACTCCCTAAATGTCATCGCCATTCTCGACGGAAGAACTCAAGCAACCATCCGAAACCACTTTCTTCGCTATCCTAGAAAGGTTAGAAATCGGGTCAAAGTGATTACCATGGATATGTTTAGTCCCTATTATCAACTTGCTAAACAACTTTTTCCGAATGCAAAAATTGTACTCGATCGCTTTCATATCGTGCAACACCTTAGTCGTGCTATGAACCGTGTCCGTATTCAAATTATGAATCAATTCGACAGAAAATCGCAGGAATACCGAGCCTTGAAACGTTACTGGAAATTGATACAACAAGATAGCCGTAAACTCAGCGATAAACGATTTTATCGTCCTATGTTTCGAATGCATTTGACTAACAAGGAAATCCTAGAAAAACTCCTGTCTTTCTCCGAGGAACTACGACAACACTATGTACTCTATCAGCTTCTCTTATTTCATTTCCAAGAGAAGAACTCAGACCATTTCTTTGACCTCATCGAACAGGAAATAGCCATCGTTAATCCTATTTTCCAGACGGTATTGAAGACATTTTTAAAGGATAAAGACAAGGTTGTAAACGCCATGGAATTGCCTTATTCCAACGCCAAACTGGAAGCTACCAATAATCTCATCAAAGTCATTAAGAGAAATGCCTTTGGTTTCAGGAACTTTGAAAACTTTAAAAAACGGATTTTGATTGCATTGAACATAAAGAAAGAGAGGACGAAGTTCGTCCTCTCTAGGTGTTAGCTTTTCATCTACCCACTACAGTTGACAAAGAGCCTGTTTATTATACTGACAGTAAAGACATTGGTGTTATTGATCAACATATGACTTATGGTTATAAGTTAGAAAATGGACAAATTAAGGTCATTGATACTGATTTACCATTAGAAGTAAAAAATCCTCGAAAAGCCATGGGAGCTTTCTATAAGGACAAGAAAAAATTTCAAAAATCCGGTAAAGGCCTAAATTCGCATGAAAAAATCTTCCTAGATGCTGAACAAGCTACTGTGATTTCTAGTGGATTAGTTTCAACAGCACAGACTACTTATGATGAAATAAAATCTTCTGCGGATAAAGCGAATGAAGAAGCGGAAGAATTATTTAATACAACTTTAGAAATGCCGTTCGGTGTGACAGAGCTAAATGAAACAGAACTAGCAGAAGCTTACGAGATTGGTCAAGTAACCAAAGAAAGTATTGTTACCAAAACTGCGGAATACTTTAAAGAAAAAGTCAGTCATGCAGGAGAACAAGTGACTGCTTATACAAATTTAAAAAATGATATTGAAAAAGGTATTGCGTCAATGCTTGAAAAGGATAGTGAATTAGCTAGAGATTTTAAAGAATGGGAAAGTTAGAAGAGTTAGAACAAGCTTTATCATCTAAACATCTGGAATTGGAAAAACTAGAAGACAACTATCATCGTCAAGCTCATGACATTTCAGAACAGTTTTTTGAACTGGATTCAAAGCGGACGGAATTGGAAAACTTTTTTCAAGAGTCTTATGAAGCTACAAGTTATACCTTACGAAAAGATGACATAGTAGATGAAGATTCTTTTAGGTCATTAAATCAAATCATAGAGTCCTTTCAAACGGAATTAGATGATGGTTATAATCAAGTACATCAAAATTTGATTGAATTGGAAGATCAACTAGTCGTGATTATCAGAAAAAACGTAATCAACTAGAACAAAAAAATGCTCTTCAAAGAGAAAGATGTCATTTAGAATGATAGGAGTAAATGAATGAGTGTAGTTATGGATTTTCTTTTAAGAAAAGAAGACATGAAAGCAGTAAAAAAAGAATTGGATAAATTATTAGTCATCACTGTCCATGCTCCTCGTAAAAAAAGTAAACGAAGAGCTATAGTTTCTACTTATGACGTAGAAATTGAAGAAACAGCAACCACTGCCAAAGCTGCTATTACAGCAATTTCTGGACAAATTGATACTGCTATCAAAGGAAAGTTTAGAACCAAAGTTGAAACAGTCCTTGAGAATAACAGTACGAAATATGATGATTTGTAATATTTTCTAACAATAACATTGAATTGGAAATTAAGTTTCAAAAGAGATGAGTTCAAGATTTAAAGCACACTATGCAGCATATATTGAAGAAGATTATGAAAAAGCTATAACTGAAATTGATAGAGTTATTTCAATAAATCCAACAATACAATATGCAAGGTTTGTGAAGTTTGATATATCTGAAAAATTTGGAGATATAAAAAATATGAAGTCAATTATTCAATTCTTCGAAGAATCGGAATTGAGGTCTAAATATCATAATAATTATATATATATGAAATCTTTACTAATTAAAAGAGAAGATAGTGTTAAGGAAGCAAAAAAATATTTCAAAAACAATATAAAAAATTATACTGAACAAGCAAAAGAGAGATTTATTAATAGACTAGGATAAAATAATTTTAATTATTTTATCCTAGTCTATTTTCAACTATTTTTGTCAATTTTTCCTTATCTTCATTTAATTCTAGTTTATGAATTCTATAGTGACAATTTGGACATATTGCAATACTATTTTCAATTGTATCATGGCCGCCATTAGCTAGGTATTCAATATGGTGAACATGTAAAAAAGGCTCTCCATCAACTTCAAATGGTGCGGGTTGCTGACATAATTGGCAGATACCGTGCGCCAAAGACTTCACGTATTCCCTAATATAAGGGTTTCTATCATAAACTTGTGTACTTACTTTTCTTAAAATTGTATTTTGAGCATTCTCCTTACTATAAGAGAGTGCTTTTGTTAGTAATTCAGATTGACTGAAATTTTTGACAGTTTTACTTCTTTTTTTTATTTGTTTATCAATTTTAAATTCTTCTTCAATAATGTTTTCAATGGGTGGAGCATAAGTGGGATCAAGTAATTGTATTGGAAATTTAATTACTTTTCTTAAATAATTTTCACTATCAAATTCTTCATCGATATAAGCCGGTTCTACATATTTAACTTGTCCAGCAAAAGTCATTTCTTTTTCTTTAAAGACTTCAAATAAGAATATTTTAAGTTTAGGGTCATTATTCGATTCAGCTAATCTTTTATTTTGATTCTTAAATTTTTGATCTCCCGTTTGACCCATACCGGTGTAGTGTAAAACGTTATTAATCCATTTGTCTTTATATAGATTACTTTTTAGATTTTTTGAAATTAATACTAAAGTATGAGTTTTGCTAGAATACCTCATTCCTGACATTCTAGAATGCCTAAAAGCTTGTTCTAGATCTTCATTACTGTACACATGATTAACAACAAAATCATTTATTTCCATCTTATTTCTCCGATTTAATTATTAACTAAAGTATAAACAATTTAATGGTCATTTTCAAATTTTTGCTTTTCACCCTCGTCGCACCCTTTACGGGTGCGTGAATTGAAATTATTTGGGAATAAAAGATATGGTATTTTTTGCATGTCGCTCGCTTCTTGGGTGTGTGAACTCATTTTTTGGAATAATACAGGGAAGAAAAATAAGTCACAAAAATTTTCCCACACACCTTTCATATTATATACAGAAAATACTTCTAGTGCACTTGGGTCAAGTCAAAATAGAAGTGTTTTTTCTGACTAATGTGTAGTGTACTGCGCTTATTAGTGTTGTTTTTATTTTTTTATTCATAAAAATTAATGTTGCTTAAAAAAATAATTAAGGTATTGTAATTTTAGTTTTATTATGCTATTATTCAAAAAGTGATATTAGGTTCAAACTAAGACAGGGGATATTATTAATAATCTATAATTAAATCAATAAGTATTAAGGCTCTATATTTGATTGCCTTTATTATAAATTAGTTAGTAACAGAAAGGAACGTTGTGGTTATGAAAACTAAACCCATACTAATTACTTTGTCGCTCTTAACGGCGACAAGTCTTCTTTGTAGTCAGGAGGTCCATGCCAATGAGCTAGAGTCCAAACCTGTCGTTCATAATAATCAGTCTGCAAACGATGAGGATTGGTTTGAGGACGATGCAGATGATATTGTCGACAAACCAAGCATTGCGGATGATAAACCAGTCAATGAAGAGGTTTCAGACTTATTTGCCGAAGAACCAGCTCCGGCAAGTGAAGAAGTAGCAAAACCTGAAAAAGTCGTTCCTAGTGATCAGAAAGATCCTGAAGACTTAGAAGAAGTGACAAATTCTCAAGATCAAGCTAGTTCTATAGACGACAAGTCTTCAAATGCTAGTCAGGAAGGATTGACTGAAGAAAAAGAAGCAGTTCAGGAGGATAAGCAGCTAGCTTCAGAAAGTCCAGCTTTAGAGCCTGAAAAAGAAAGTCTTTCTCCAAAAGAAGCTGAAAAGGCCCCGCTGGTAAATGAGGAAGAGGAAAATAATCTAACTCGTCAGCCAATCAGTGGTTTGGACAAGAACCTTTTAGAAGATAAGCCGCAAGTCGAGCATAATTTAGCCCCGGCAGTTGAACCAGTTGAGTCAATCTGGAAGTTTTCTGATTTTATTATTAAAAATCAGCAAATCATTGGTTTCAGCAAAGCAGGTACTAACAAGTTAAGGCAAACAGGTCATCTTGTCTTGCCTGATAAAGATGAAGCTGGGAAACAATTTTTGAGAGTTGCCAGTTTTGCCTTTTCTCCAAATAAAAAGACAGCCATTCCGGATTATACTAGTCGACCAGGTGAAAACGGTAAGGTGGATAATCTTGATGTTGATCAACAACCAATTATCAATGAGGGAGAAGAATTTAGTTCTTATGCCCTAAAATCACTCACTATACCAGAAGGTTATACCTCAATAGGTTCAGATGCTTTTGCTGAGAATAAGAATTTAACACGCATCAATTTGCCACAATCACTAAAGTCGATCTCAGACTATGCCTTTGCCCATAATAATTTAAGTCAGATAAAATTGCCCTCATCTCTTGAAAAGATTGGCGATAATGCTTTCTTTGATAACCGTCTAAGTAAGGAGCTTGTTCTACCTGACAACTTAAAAGACTTAGGAGAACGTGCCTTTAAGTCCAACAGAATCAGTACACTTGTTTCAAAGAGTCCTTTTTTGAAAGTGTTTAAGGAAGCTGTCTTTGAAGATAATTCGATATCCAATATTGCTATTGAGAGTCCAATTGAGAAGATAGAAGAAAATGCCTTCGCTGCAAATCCGGGTGATGCTCACTATGGCAACTTTGTGGTTATTAAATTATCAAAATCAGCCAAAGAGATTAAGGTTATTGATAAGCATGTTTATGTTAATCCTAGTAAGGATAAAAAAACAGCTTTGCCAGATCTTGACGTGACGAAATGGTTGGTAGCTGATTTTACCTATGATGGGACAAGTGTTACAGGTTTTTCAGATAAAGGACTTTTAAAAATTCGTCACAATAAATGTTTAGAAATACCTAAGCTCAATGCTCAAGGAGAATCTGTCACAGCTATTGCTCCTAATGCATTTAGAAATGTTGATTTTCAAAATAAGACACTAAGAAAATATGATATTGAAGAACTTATCCTCCCATCAACAATCAAAACTATTGGAGACTTTGCCTTCCAATCTAATAATTTAGCCAGCTTTGAAGCCAGTGAAGAGTTAGAAGTCATTGGACAAGGTGCCTTTATGAATAATCAGATTGATGTTCTGGACTTAAACGAAAAGCTAAAAACAATTGGCGACGCTGCTTTCCATATCAACCGAATCCATGCCATCGTTATTCCTAAAAATGTAGAAAAGATTGGTATTTCAGCCTTTCGTCAAAATGGAGCCCAACATTTACTCTTTATGGGCAATAAGCTAAGTGAACTAGGAGAAATGGCCTTTTTATCAAACGCCTTGACAGATATTGACCTCAGTGGTTTGGATAATCTGAAGGTGATACCTGTACAAGCATTTGCGGATAACCTTTTGGAAAAAGTAGCCTTGCCACCTCACTTGGAAAATATCTCAGCTCAAGCTTTCAAGACCAATCAACTAAGTGAATTGGTGGTTCCGAATAGTCTACAAGGTATTGTCTTTAATGCTTTTGACCAAAATACTGGTCATCCGAAATACAATAAGGTACTTATTGAGACAAAAGATAAGCTAGTTTCACCACTGGCAGATGGCGACTTTTTCGTCGTCAATCCAGATCTCTTAAGTAAGGATAAGACTCCTATTGCAGATCTGCTCAAAAAAATTAAAGAACTTGACTTAGATCAGCTTCAAGAAACAACAAAGACCTACTATGTCGAATTAGCAAAAAGAGCTGAAAAACTCTTAAATAATAATAAGTTGTCACAAGGAGCACAGAACCAATTTGTCAAGGAAGCTAAATTCTTTATGTCTCGGATTGAATTGGATAAGAGCTTAAAAGAAGCTATCTCAGTCCATAAGAGTCATCCCCATTATAAAGATTCAAGTCTTTTGGAAGGCAAAATAGGAGAAGCTAAAGTTGCCTACACCAATAGTGCACTCTCTGAACAAAGAATTAATCGTCTGATCAAAGAACTAAACTTCTTAAGTAATTTGGTTAAAAATGATGGTAAGTTAGATTCACTGAACATGGTAGAAGGTATTTATCATTTGGAATCTCCACTACCAATTCCAGATTATTATATTGCTCTTAATCTCTATTTCGATAAGGAAGGTAAGATTGTCTTTGTCTTAGATAGAAGTGAGCAAGTGGGACAAAACCAATTTGATGACTATGGTAATCCAATTATGAATGTCGACGAAGACAATGAAGGCTATCACAGCTTGGCTATTGCCACTTTGCCAGATTATGAAGGACTTAGCATTCAAGATATTCTCCATAAAAATCTTTCACAACTCTCACAAATCAGGCCAGTTGATAAGGCAGCCTACCATAGGGAGGGGATATTCTTCGCCATCAAAGATGCTTGTCAAGATGCTCTTAAAGTCCTGGATGACAATGCTGCTAAAGTGTCACAAAAAGAACAAGCACCGTCAGAGAAGAAAGAATCAAGTGTTAAACAGCAAGATCAAGATATAGTAGCTAACAGCTTAGTTCATAGTAAAAGAACTAGTAAAACAGATTTAGCTGACCATAATAGCCAAGAGATGTCAGTCGAGACTAAAGAAAGCCTTCCTCAGACTGCTGATCAAGAGAGAAATTCTTTGATGATGTTAGGTCTATCCTTCATGAGTATAGTCTTACTACCCTGGAAAAAGATTAGAGCTGTTTTTTTGCTGGTAAGAAAAATGATAGAATAAAAAGCGTAAGCTGGTATTGTATTTCAAATAAGATGTCAATGGGTAATTTTTGGCTTGTCCAATTTGCTGAGAAAGAGAAGATAGTTTTTGAGAAAAATTAGCTTTTCATTTGATGATTACTATCATGTTATTTATTATAATGATTATTGTCTCATTTTTTATTCTTTTAGTTGTTTGAATAGAGTGAGACCATTCAAGATAGCCTAAGTTTACATCACATAAGAAGTTTTTTACATAATAGAAATGCCTGCCCCTTTGCTGAATCGTTTTCTTTTATCACCTCTGTCCATCTCTGCTTTTATTTCCAAATCATGTTATAATGAATCTATATGTGATAAAGGAGATTAGTATGGCGAAGATTAGGTATGGGATCGTGTCAACTGCTCAAGTTGCTCCCCGTTTTATTGAGGGGGTGCGTTTGGCAGGTAATGGGGAAGTGGTGGCTGTCTCAAGTCGCTCTTTTGAAGCGGCTCAAGAGTTTGCCCAACAACATGATATTCCTAAGGCTTATGGTTCTTTGACTGGTCTTTTGGCCGACAAAGATGTCGACGTCGTCTATGTGCCAACTATCAACAAGGACCACTTTAATGTGGCTAAGAAGGCATTAAAGGCAAACAAGCATGTCCTGGTTGAAAAACCCTTCACCTTAAAATTTGATGAGGCGCGTGAGCTCTTTGATATGGCTTACCGCCGGGACCTGTTTTTGATGGAGGCTCAAAAGTCGGTCTTCATTCCTTTGACTGATGTTATCAAAGAAACCCTTGAATCCGGTGAGATTGGGGAAGTCGTTTCGGTTTCATCTGTGACCTCTTATCCAAACATCGATCATATTTCTTGGTTTCGTGACCTGTCCGCAGGCGGTGGGGCAACCCACTTTATGGCGCCTTACGCACTAGCCTATCTGCAGTATATCTTTGATTCGTCCATTGAAAAGGCTGGTGGCATCGCCAACTTTCCTAAGAACCAGAGCGACAGCCAATCTAAGCTTATCTTACAGTTGAAGAATGGTGTCATTGCAGACATTTATCTCACGACAGACATTAAACGAAAACATAAAATGACCATCTATGGGACCAAAGGTTCGCTAGAGATTCCCAGCTTTTGGAAGTCGACGGCCGCTACGATCATTCATGAGGATGGCAGCCGCAAGCTGATTGAGGCGCCTATGGTCAGTGATTTCGCCTCTGAAGCCTTTCACGTCAGTCAGATGATCCAAGAAGGCGAGATCACAAGCCCAATCATGCGACCAGAAATGACTCTGATGGGCATCAAAATTATCGAAGACCTTTACAAAACATGGGGGAAATACTAAAAAAGCACTCTCGAGTGCTTTTTTTGAATATTAATGTTTCCAGTTTAAAAAACTGAATAGTACATACTATTAGTGTCTTAGGACTGATTTATTGCTTCGACTACTTTCTACTTGAGAAATGATTAAAATTAATTAATAATAGTAATAAGATTTAATCTTTGAATGAAAGGAGAGAAATATGACGGAAAATCAGAATCACAACAAACAGTCAATTGTTGAAATAAATTTAGATGAAGTTTCAGATACTGAGTTACAGCTGTATTTTGATACTGGCTTGCTTGATGATGAAATCATGGCCTATGCTAAAGATAAAAATGAGACTTCATTTATTGAACAAAATAAAGATCACCTGACAGCCGTCTTTCTGATGCTGGATGGCGATTATAATCATTACAAAGTTGGTGATATGCCTAGGACATTGCCTATTCTTATGACAATGAATCAGGACCAACTTTTAGTCTTGACCAATACTAAAACTAGTAAATTATATGCTAAGTTTAAAGACAATATTGATGACAGTAAAACACCACTATATCATTTGTTCTATATTCTTACGCTAATCAGTCAACAATATTTCCAATTATTGGAAAAAGTTGCCAACAAACGGGACAAACTGATTAAGGATTTACAAAAACGAGCCAATAAGAAGAATATTGCTGATTTAGCAAAATTGCAAACAGGATCAGCTTATCTTTTAATCTCAGCCCAACAAAATGCAGATATGTTGCTTGAGTTTAAAAACTTTAGTATGTATGACTCAGCTAGTGATCAAGAAAAGGAAGTATATTCAGACGCCTACATTGAAAGTCGACAACTGAAAAACATGACATCTTTGCATTCGAAAATGTTGAATGATTTATCCTCTTCATATAATAATGTACTTAGTAATCGATTAAATGATAATATGACCAATTTAACTATTCTTTCACTTGGTCTGGCTATCATGACTTCAGTAACTAGTTTCTATGGAATGAACATCAAGTTACCATTTGCTAAAGTGGATATTGTTTGGGTAATTATAACCATTTTATCAGCTATAGTTGCCATTGCATCCATGATTTGGATGCGCCGTTATGTTAGAAAAGATCATGATGATGATTAAGTAATGAAAGGAAGCTATGTATAATCCCGCTTTACTATTTTCCAAACAAGTAGTTGATTTTAATTTACTTGCTGATTTTGGTTTTATTAAGCAACCAGATCAATCCTATACTTACCAAACGACCATTATGGATGGAGCTTTTCAGGTTAACATTACAGTCTTTTCTAATAAGCAGATTGAAACAGATATCATAGACCTGGATATGAATGAACCCTATCACGCTATCTATGCTAATAACCGTTCTGGCTATGTGGCAGAAGTCCGACAGGCCTATACAGAAGTGCTTGAGGATTTTACTGGGCGCTGCTGTCAGGAGATGCCATTCTTATCTACTCAAATGAACAGAATGGCTACAAAAATCGCTGACAGCTTCGGCGATTCTTGGGACAAACCCTTCGAAAAAGCCAATGAGTACACTTCTTACCGGGTGGCTGGCAAGTGGTACGCCTTGGTTTATCCGGCTAAGGGAGAAAAGTTAGAGGGGATTGCCGACGACAAGAAGGACAAGGATTTTGAGGTGGTCAATCTCAAGGTCAAGCCTTCGGATATGGCGGAATTGCTGGCGCTTGAAGGCGTCTACCCCGCCTACCACATGTCCAAAAAATCCTGGGTTTCGGTCCTTTTAGATGACCAGATCTCAGACCAAGTCTTATGGAGATTGCTGAGTGAGAGTCGACGTTTGGTTGCTCCCTCAGCATTAGCGAATCCTGAAGGTGGCCCAGATTACTGGGTGATTCCAGCAAATCTCAAGTACTATGATATAGATCGCGAATTTGCAGCCAATCCAGAGATTCTCTGGACGCAAAAAGCCAGCATCAAAGCTGGTGATTACCTCTTTATCTATATTACGGCGCCGACCAAAGCCATTCGTTATGCCTGTCAGGTTTTGGAAGCCAATATCCCTAATAATGGCTACCGCAAGAAAACGGGGATCAATCAGTTGATGCGGCTACGGATGCTTGAATATTATCCAGACAATCAGATTACTTTTGATGTGATGAAAGCTCATGGGGTGACTGCCGTTCGTGGTCCGCGGAGGGTTCACCCTGATTTGCTTACTTACTTAAAATCACACCAGTTATTAAAAGAAAAATATTAAAAAGGAGACTAATTATGTCACAATTTATTGCAGATCAAAGCTTCTGGGAAATTTTTCCTGATGCCAAATTAGGTGTCTTGCTTTTGAAAAATTATGATGGTTTAGGCGAATCAAGTTCTGAAATTAAAGCACTTTTGGAAGAAAGTCACAAATTAGCGAAAGTCTATATTGATGAAGAGAATTTCAGTGACAGTGAAGTCGTTCAAACTTATCGTAAGGCTTATCAAAAATTTAAAACGAAAAAAGGTGTCCGTTCAAGCATTGAAGCCCTTTTGAAGCGTGTTTCTAATGGGCAAATGATTCCTTCAATTGATCCATTAGTAGACATCTATAATGCTGCAAGCTTGCGTTTTGGTTTACCGGTTGGAGCAGAAGATATTGATCGTTTTGTTGGTGATTTGCGTTTGACAATCACTGATGGTGGTGATGAATTCTATCTGATTGGTGATGAGAAGAACAATCCAACGCTTCCTAATGAGCTTTGCTACAAGGATGAAGCGGGCGCGGTTTGTCGTTGTCTTAATTGGCGTGATGGCGAGCGGACGATGATTCAACCACACACAACCAATGCTTTTGTGGTTATTGAAGCCATTAACCCAGCTGATGCAGACCGCATGCAAGAAGCTCTGTCATTCATCGAAGGCCAAGCCAAACTTAATTTAGGTGCCGAGACAGAAATGTATATTTTAGACAAGTCACTCTCAAGTATTCAATTATAAGAAAAAGGACAAGTGAGAGCTTGTCCTTTACTTATTACTAAAAAAGAATGGTGGGGTGTAATGACTTAATGTTTCATAACAACTTTGGGCTGCTTCGTGGTCTTCGCAGACAATTAGGCAGGTATCGTCTCCGCAGACGGTGGCTACGATTTCTGGAATTTGCATGGCATCTAGGATAGACCCAAATGATTGGGCAAGTCCTGGTAAGGTTTTTAGGACAATTTGATTTTGAACCACGCGAAGCATCACAAGGGCATCCTCCATGTAAAAGCGCAAGCGATGTTCCCAACGGCTTTGAGAAATAGATAAAGCTTCATAATGGGTTTCTGTTCCATTAGATACTTTTACCAAGTTAAGTTCTTTCATATCACGAGATAGGGTTGCTTGTGTGATATGGATTCCATTTTTTTTAAGGCGATCTTGTAGTTCTTGTTGGGTATGAATAGTTGTTTCTGAGATTAAAGAACGAATCAGTTGGTGCCTAGTCTCTTTTTTATTCATTTTCATTTTCCTTTAATTTAATACAAATATTAACCAGAGTATATCAAAAAGATTGTTTACTGTAAAGTTTTTTCTGAACAGCTTTCACAAACGTTCGCATTATGATAGAATAGAAGTACTCGAGAAAAATAGGAGGTCGAATTTGATTAAAAGAGAAGATTATCAATACCTTAGAAAATTAGATGATTTTAAGTTTTTTTCAATTGAAGAATTTGATAAGATTGTCGGACAAATGGAACACCGTAAAGCTCCTAAAGGACATATTTTATTTTTTGAAGGCGATCGACGGGACAAACTTTTTCTAGTAACAGATGGTTACTTTAAAATTGAACAAACAGACTCATCTGGTGAATTTGTATATACGGATTTTATTAGACATGGTACTGTATTTCCATATGGTGGCTTATTTAATGATTCCAATTATCATTTTTCTGTCGTAGCGATGACCGAAGTTTCTTACTATTATATTCCTATAGACCTATATGAAAAATTCTCATTAACCAATCAAACACAAATGAAACATCTTTATAGTAAAATATCTCGTTTACTAGAATTACATGAGTTAAGAGTAAGAAATTTAATTACATCAAGTGCCACTTCACGAGTTGTGCAATCACTAGGTATTTTACTAATTGAAATGGCTAAAGATGATGGTAGTATCCCCTTCCAATTAACAAGTAGTGATATTGCTAGTATGAGTGGGACCACTAGAGAAACTGTAAGTCACGTACTTAGGCAACTGAAGAAAGATCAGCTAATTGAGTCAAAAGGGAAGTACTTAACTTTCCTTGATAAAGACTATTTTATGAATTATACAAGTTAAAATCGAAAAACTATATTTTTTTCGATTTTTTAAACTTTTTTACATTTATTTTAAATTTATAAACATAAATTTTTACGAAAAAATGCAAGAAACTTACAAGTAAACGTATATAAATTTATAAATATAGATTTCGAGACAGTAAAGTGTAAACGATTACACAAAATTTAGTGAAGGAATTCCCATTTTTTTCAACTATAAAAGGTAAACTATAAATGTAAGCAAGGTTTAGAAAACCTTGAAACGTGAATTCACAACTTATCATATTTAGAAAGAGGTATTACTTATGACTGCTAAATCACCGATTCATGTTTATTCTGAAATTGGGAAACTTAAAAAAGTTTTACTACACAGACCTGGTAAAGAAATCGAAAACTTGATGCCAGACTATTTAGAAAGACTTTTGTTTGATGATATTCCTTATTTGGAGGATGCTCAGAAAGAACATGATGCGTTTGCAGAAGCGTTAAGAAATGAAGGCGTAGAAGTACTTTACTTAGAAAAATTGGCTGCTGAATCTTTAATTAATGATGAAGTCCGTGAACAATTCATTGACGAATACATTTCAGAAGCTAATATCAGAGGTCGTGCTACTAAAATTGCGATTCGTGAATTCTTGATGGCTATCAAAGATAACCAAGAATTGATTGACAAAACAATGGCAGGAGTTCAAAAATCTGAACTTCCAGAAATTGCTGCTGAAGAAAAAGGATTGACTGACCTTGTTGAATCTAACTACCCATTCGCAATTGATCCAATGCCTAACCTTTATTTCACTCGCGATCCATTTGCAACAATTGGTGAAGGTGTATCACTTAACCACATGTTCTCTGAAACACGTAACCGCGAAACATTATACGGAAAATATATTTTCACATATCACCCAGTTTACGGTGGTGAAAAAGTTCCTATGGTTTATGACCGTAGCGAAAACACTCGTATCGAAGGTGGAGATGAACTTGTTCTTTCAAAAGATGTTCTTGCTGTAGGTATTTCACAACGTACAGATGCTGCATCAATTGAAAAATTATTGGTAAACATCTTCAAACAAAACATTGGCTTCAAGAAAGTATTGGCATTTGAATTTGCTAACAACCGTAAATTCATGCACTTAGATACAGTGTTCACAATGGTTGACTATGATAAATTCACTATTCACCCAGAAATTGAAGGCGACCTACGTGTTTACTCTGTAACATATGAAAACGATGACCTTAAGATTCACGAAGAAAAAGGTGATCTAGCAGAATTACTTGCAGCTAACCTAGGTGTTGAAAAAGTTGAATTGATTCGTTGTGGTGGTGATAACTTAGTTGCTGCTGGACGTGAACAATGGAACGATGGTTCAAACACATTGACTATCGCACCAGGTGTTGTAGTAGTATATAACCGTAACACAATTACAAACGCCATCTTAGAATCTAAAGGTTTACGTTTGATTAAAATCAACGGAAGTGAATTAGTTCGCGGTCGTGGTGGACCTCGTTGTATGTCAATGCCATTTGAACGTGAAGATCTCTAATTATTATTAACGTTATGAATACATTAAAAGTAGGTAGCCAACCTTATCAAAGAGCAGCAAGTTTATTTATCCGCTATTCCGTCTTTGTATTAGAAAAAGATATTAAGATGGAAGACGAATTTGACAACAATGACGAAAATGGGACCATATACTCAGTTCTATATGAAGATGATCTACCAGTTTCTACGGGGCGCTTCCTAGCCGAAACAGATTCTGAGGCTCGTTTAACTAGAATTGCTACACTTCCTAACTACCGAGGAAAAGGATATGGTGCCCAAGTGATTCACTCCTTAGAAAAATATGCAGTAGAGAAGGGCTTTGAAAGATTGGTTATTCATAGCGAATTAACTGCTAAATCATTCTATGAAAGCATCGGCTACCAAGCTTTTGGTGATATTTATATCGAAGATGGTGAAAAGTGTCAATCACTTCAAAAACAAATAAGATAAACGGAGAAGAATATGGACATATTTATATCCTTATCTGCACTAATGGGTGGCTTTATAGCTGTCTATTTATACAAAAACAGTAAAAAGAAATAATACGAATTCAAAGGAGAAAGAAGATGACTCAAGTATTCCAAGGACGCAATTTCCTAGCAGAAAAAGATTTTACACGCGAAGAATTTGAATATTTAATCGATTTCGCAGCACACTTAAAAGATCTTAAAAAACGTGGGGTTCCACATCACTATTTAGAAGGCAAAAACATTGCCCTATTATTTGAAAAAACATCAACACGTACTCGTGCCGCATTTACAACTGCTGCCATCGATTTAGGTGCACACCCTGAATACCTTGGAGCAAATGATATTCAACTTGGTAAAAAAGAATCAACTGAAGATACAGCTAAAGTTCTTGGACGCATGTTTGACGGTATTGAATTCCGTGGATTCAGCCAAAGAATGGTTGAAGAATTAGGTGAATTCTCAGGTGTTCCAGTATGGAATGGTTTAACTGATGAATGGCATCCAACACAAATGCTTGCTGACTACTTGACTGTAAAAGAAAACTTTGGAAAATTAGAAGGCATTACTCTTGTTTACTGTGGTGATGGACGTAACAACGTTGCTAACTCACTATTAGTTGCAGGTACACTTATGGGTGTAAATGTACATATCTTCTCACCAAAAGAATTGTTCCCAGAAGAAGAAATTGTAAAACTTGCTGAAGGTTTTGCTAAAGAATCTGGTGCTCGCATCCTTGTTACTGATGATGCTGATGAAGCAGTTAAAGGTGCAGATGTACTTTACACTGACGTTTGGGTATCAATGGGTGAAGAAGATAAATTCAAAGAACGTGTTGAAATGCTTCAACCATTCCAAGTTAACATGGATTTAATTAAAAAAGCAGACAACGAAAACCTTATTTTCCTTCACTGCTTACCAGCATTCCATGATACAACAACTGTTTATGGTAAAGATGTTGCTGATAAATACGGTGTAGAAGAAATGGAAGTTACTGATGAAGTATTCCGTAGTAAATATGCTCGTCATTTTGACCAAGCTGAAAACCGTATGCACACAATCAAAGCTGTTATGGCAGCAACTCTAGGAAATCTATTCATTCCTAAAGTGTAATCATCAATAACACATTAACTATTTCTTGGTCGTTCTGGATCTGGCAACACTTACCAGAACCAGAACGACCTTTTATTTTTTAAAATTAGAGGTAAATAAAATGGAAGAACAAAAAAAACGGGGCTTTAGCATTCCTTCTTCTTACACAGTTCTTTTTATCATCATTGCTATTATGGCAGTTTTGACTTGGGTTATCCCGGCCGGAGCCTATGATACAACTAAAGATGGTGCCGTTATTTCTGGAACTTATCATGCTGTTAAATCAAATCCTCAAGGTTTATATGATGTCTTCATGGCACCTGTTCGCGGTATGTTAGGTACAGATAAAACTGATGGCGCAATCCAAGTTTCATTCTTTATCCTAATGGTTGGTGGATTCTTAGGTGTTATTAATAAAACAGGTGCTCTTGACCAAGGTATTGCATCTGTTGTTAAGAAAAATAAAGGCAGAGAAAAGATGCTCATTGCCATTTTGATTCCTATCTTTGCATTAGGTGGAACAACTTATGGTATGGGTGAAGAGACAATGGCTTTCTATCCATTACTAATTCCTGTAATGATTGCCGTTGGTTTTGATACACTTGTCGCCGTTTCAATCATCCTTATTGGTTCCCAGATTGGATGTTTGGCTTCAACAATCAATCCATTCGCAACAGGGGTAGCAGCTGACGCAGCCGGTGTCTCTATTGCAGATGGTATGATTTGGCGTATTATTCAATGGGTTGTCTTAGTGGCTATTTCAGTTTGGTACGTTCACAGTTATGCTGACAAAATTGAAAAAGATCCAAGCCAATCACTTATTGCTGATAAAATGGCAGAACATAAAGAATTGTTTAAACTTGAAAACCAAGGCGAAGATATGACTAAACGTCAAGGTCATGTATTGTGGATTTTCATCATTACATTCTTAATCATGATTCTTAGTCTTATTCCTTGGGAAGACTTTGGTATAAAATTATTTACAAATATCAACAATGCACTTGTAGGAACTCCTGGACTTAATACATTCCTTGGTAAAGACATGTTGCAATTAGGTTACTGGTATTTCCCAGAAATTTCTATGCTCTTCATAATGATGTCTATCTTGGCAGCAATGGTTTATAGAATGAAAGAAGAAGATTTCATTTCTTCATTCATCGCAGGAGCAGCTGATTTACTTGGTGTAGCAATTATCTGTGCGGTAGCACGTGGTATCCAAGTTATCATGAACGATGGTATGATTACTTCAACGATTCTTTCTTGGGGTGAGAAAGGACTTTCAGGTCTATCTTCACAAGTATTCGTAATCTTAACTTACTTATTCTACTTACCAATGTCATTCTTAATTCCATCAACTTCAGGTCTCGCTGGAGCGACAATGGGTATCATGGCACCTCTAGGCCAATTCTCACATGTACCAGCTCACTTGGTAATTACTGCATTCCAATCAGCTTCAGGTGTACTTAACATCGTATCGCCAACTTCAGCAATCGTTATGGGTGCTTTAGCTCTTGGTAAAGTTGATATTGCAACTTGGTGGAAATTTGTAACTAAATTTATCGTTTTAGTAATGGTAGTCAGCCTTGCTGTTATGCTGATTGCGACATTCTTCATCTAATAATTGAAGACAATGGGAGGTAAAAGAATATGAAGTCCTATATTACCAAAGATCATCAAGATGCATGTGTAGAAGCAATCAAAACAATTGTATCTTATCCTTCAGTTTGTAACGAAGGGGAAAATGGTACCCCATTTGGGCAAGCAATCTCTGATGTCTTAGAAAGAACTTTACAACTCTGTGAGGAGTTAGGGTTTAAAACTTATAAAGATCCTGACGGTTATTATGGCTATGCTGAATACGGTCAAGATAAAGAAATGTTAGCTATACTTTGTCACTTGGACGTTGTTCCTGAAGGAGATCGTAGTCTTTGGAAGACAGATCCATTTGAATGTGTCGAAGTAGATGGTCATCTCTATGGACGAGGTACACAAGATGATAAAGGTCCATCAATGTTAGCCTTGTTTGCAGTTAAATCTCTTATGGATGCAGGTGTAACCTTCAATAAACGCATTAGATTCATTTTTGGAACTGATGAAGAAACATTATGGCGCTGTTTGAACCGTTATAATGAAAAAGAAGAACAAGCCACTTTTGGCTTTGCTCCTGATTCAAGCTTCCCTCTTATTTATGCTGAAAAAGGTTTATTGCAAGCAAAACTAGTTGGTGATGGTTCTGATACTCTTGAAATTGAAGCTGGAAAAGCCTACAATGTCGTGCCAGCCCGAGCTTCATATCGTGGTGAATATCTTGGTCAAGTTAAAGAAGAGTTAAACCGTCTTGATTTTGAATATGTTGAAAAAGATGGGAAAGTTACCGTTTATGGTCTTGCCCAACATTCTAAAGATGCTCAATTTGGTATCAATGCACTTGTTCGTCTTGCAAAATCACTTGACGCACATGTTGATGAACCTGTAATTGATTTCTTAGCAAATGTTGTTGATGAAGATGGTAGAGGATTTAATATCTTTGGAGATGTCCAAGACGAGCCATCAGGGAACTTAAGCTTTAATGCTGCTGGATTAACCTTGAATAAAGATCAAACAGAAGTTCGTCTCGATATTCGTATCCCAGTTTTAGCTGATAAAGATCAACTTGTTCAACAATTAACAGCAAAAGCAAAAGAATATGGCCTAACTTATGAAGAATTTGATTATTTAGCACCATTATATGTTCCAATAGATAGTGAACTTGTTACAACACTATTAGATGTATACAGAGAAAAAACTGGTGATCAAAGTCCAGCTGTCTCATCTGGTGGAGCTACTTTTGCACGAACAATGCCAAATTGTGTGGCATTTGGGGCTTTGTTCCCAGATTCTGTTCAAACAGAACATCAAGAAAATGAAAACATCGTTTTAGAAGATGCTTTCAAGGCAATGGACATCTATGCGGAAACTGTTTTCCGTCTAACGCGATAATTAATTATGAGGAGAAAAAACGTATGACTAAACAAAAGATTGTTGTAGCATTAGGTGGTAATGCCATTCTTTCAACAGATGCATCAGCTAAAGCACAACAAGAAGCATTAATTTCAACTTCAAAATCACTTGTTAAATTGATCCAAGATGGTAACGAAGTAATCGTTACACATGGTAATGGACCACAAGTTGGTAACTTATTATTACAACAAGCGGCAGCTGATACAGAAAAAAATCCTGCAATGCCTTTAGATACATGTGTTGCCATGACTGAAGGAAGCATCGGTTTCTGGTTAGTAAACGCACTTGACAATGAATTGAAAGCTCAAGGCATTGAAAAGGATGTTGCAGCAGTAGTTACTCAAGTTATTGTTGATAAAAATGATGCTGCTTTTAGCAATCCAACAAAACCAATTGGACCTTTCCTTTCTGAAGAAGAAGCTAAGAAACAAATGGAAGAAACTGGCGCTAACTTTAAAGAAGATGCTGGTCGTGGTTGGAGAAAAGTTGTACCTTCTCCAAAACCAGTTGGCATCAAAGAAGTTAATGTTATCCGTAGCTTAGTTGATTCTGGTGTTGTTGTTGTCAGTGCTGGTGGCGGAGGTGTTCCAGTTGTGGAAGATCCTGAAACTAAATACATTACTGGTGTTGAAGCAGTTATTGACAAAGATTTCGCTAGTCAAACACTTTCAGAATTAGTTGATGCAGATATGTTCATCGTTCTTACTGGTGTTGATAATGTTTTTGTAAACTACAACAAACCAGACCAACAAAAATTGGAAACTGTAACTGTTTCACAAATGAAACAATATATCACTGAAAATCAATTTGCTCCAGGTAGCATGTTACCTAAAGTTGAAGCAGCAATTGCCTTTGTGGAAAACAAACCTTCTTCAAAAGCAATCATCACTTCACTTGAAAATATTGACAAGGTCCTTTCTGAGGGGGCTGGTACTCAAATCGTGTGTGATTAATTATATACTCTTAAAAGCCTTAGTTCCCCTAGGGCTTTTATTTTTTCCAAGAAATCCTTAATTATTTTAAAAATATAGAAAATTTAGTCTTTAAATATACTGAAATTCAGTGTATAATAAATCTCATATCTCATAATATGTGAGAAAAAAATATTTAAGGAGGAGCTATGAAAAAAAGTTTTATTCATCAACAAGAGGAGATTTCTTTTGTTAAAAATACATTCACACAGTATTTAATTGCAAAACTTGACGTTGTCGAAGTGCAAGGTCCGATTTTAAGTCGGGTCGGGGATGGTATGCAAGATAATTTGTCTGGTATTGAAAATCCTGTTTCTGTTAATGTATTGAAAATCCCTGAAGCAAAATTTGAAGTTGTCCATTCATTAGCAAAATGGAAACGTCATACTTTAGCACGCTTTGGATTCAATGAAGGAGAAGGCCTCGTTGTGAATATGAAAGCCCTCCGTCCTGATGAAGATTCATTAGATCAAACGCACTCAGTTTACGTTGATCAATGGGACTGGGAAAAAGTTATTCCAGATGGGAAACGTAACTTAGCTTATTTGAAAGAAACAGTTGAAACAATCTATAAAGTTATTCGTTTGACAGAATTAGCTGTTGAAGCGCGTTATGATATTGAAGCAGTGTTACCTAAGAAAATTACCTTTGTTCATACTGAAGATTTAGTAACCATGTATCCTGATTTGACAGCTAAAGAACGCGAGAATGCCATTACTAAAGAACATGGTGCTGTTTTCTTAATTGGTATCGGTGGTGTCCTATCAGATGGAAAACCTCATGATGGAAGAGCACCAGACTATGATGACTGGACAAGTGCTAGCGAAGGTGACTATAAAGGTCTGAATGGGGACATTCTTGTTTGGAATGATCAATTAGAATCAGCTTTCGAATTATCATCAATGGGAATTCGTGTTGACGAAGACGCCTTAAAACGTCAAGTTGCTATTACAGGTGACTATGACCGCCTAAACTTTGATTGGCATAAATCACTCCTAAACGGCTTGTTTCCGCTCACAATTGGTGGAGGAATCGGACAATCCCGGATGGCTATGTTCTTGCTTCGTAAGAAACATATTGGTGAAGTCCAAACATCTGTTTGGCCACTTGAAGTTCGAGAGAACTTTGAAAACATATTATAAGAAGAACCTACTATTTTGGTAGGTTTTTTAATTTTTAAAGGATAAAAATTCTTTGTTTGGTCTATAATTTTGTTATAATAGGGACTATGAGAATTGTATCAGGTGAATTTGGAGGCCGTCCCCTAAAGACCCTCCCAGGAAAAACGACTCGACCTACATCAGACAAGGTTCGAGGTGCCATGTTTAATATGATTGGTCCCTACTTTGAAGGCGGCCGTGTTCTAGACCTCTTTGCTGGTTCTGGAGGGCTCTCGATTGAAGCTGTCTCTCGGGGAATGGCTAGTGCTACCTTAGTTGAACGTGATAGGGGCGCGCAAGCGATCATCAAAGAAAACATCAAAATGACCAAGTCGGAAGAACAATTTACCCTCCTAAAAATGGATGCAAAAAAAGCAATAATGAAATTGGATCAGGCTTTCGATTTGGTTTTTCTTGACCCACCATATGCCATGGAAGAGATTGTCGAGACCATTGAAGCACTTGAACAAAAAGGACTTCTTTCTGATGATGTGATGGTCGTTTGTGAAACGGATAAAATGGTAAGTTTACCAGAGGAAGTAGCTTCCTTAGGTATCTGGAAAGAAAAAGTATATGGAATTAGTAAGGTAACAGTCTATGTCAAATAAAATTGGACTCTATTCTGGATCCTTTGATCCAGTCACAAATGGGCATATGGATATCATTGATCGGGCTAGTCAGCTTTTTGACAAGCTTTACGTTGGTATCTTCTACAATACAAATAAAGCGGGTTTCTTAGATTTAGAAGGTCGAATTATGGTCTTAGAGGAAGCTTTAGCAAGCTATGATAATGTTTCTGTCGTTTGGACAGATAATCGCTTAGCTGTTGATTTAGCTAAGGAATTAGAGGTGACTCATATGGTCAGAGGGCTTCGTAATCCAACTGATTTTGAGTATGAATCAAATTTGGAGTATTTTAACCATCGTCTAGACCCAAGCATTGATACGGTTTACTTAATTGCTAGAAACAATATGCAACCAATTAGTTCAAGCCGTGTTAAAGAATTGATTCACTTTAATTCATCAATTGAAGGTTTAGTACCCCAATCAGTAATTTCCTATTTGGAGCAAATGAATGAAGAAAAATAATAAATTAAAAATCTGGTTATTGGGCATTATTGCTGTCATTGCAATTGGTTTTTCACTATTTTATCCTCTACCTTATTATATTGAAATGCCTGGTGGTGCCTATGATATCCGTAGTGTCCTTAAGGTAAATGAACAAAAAGACAAGGAAAAAGGGTCTTATAATTTTGTTGCTGTAAGTATTAGTCATGCGACATTTGCACAAATTCTCTATGCTTGGGCAACACCATTTACAGAGATTTCATCAGCAGAAGCAACTACTGGTGGCTATAGTGATGCAGACTACATGAGAATTAATCAATTCTATATGGAAACTTCACAAAATGGTGCTGTTTATCAAGCTCTCAAAAAAGCTGGTAAACCTGTTTCCCTTGACTACTTAGGTGTTTATGTTCTTGATGTCAGTAAAAATTCTTCTCTTAAAGGGGTTTTGAATATTGCTGATACAGTTACAAGTGTTAATCAAAAACACTTTAAGAGTTCAGCTGATTTGATTAAGTTTGTGTCTGCCATGAAGTTGGGGGATAAAGTCAGTGTCCAATATACCAGTAATGGTAAAGATAAATCAGCCAATGGTAAAATTATTAAGTTGAAAAATGGTAAAAATGGGATTGGAATCAGCTTAACTGACCATACCAAAGTACACACTAAAGAAAAAATTGATTTTACAACTGAAGGCGTTGGTGGTCCAAGTGCTGGTTTGATGTTCACCCTTGATATTCTTGACCAAATCAATAAAGAAGATTTACGTAAGGGGCGTAATATTGCTGGTACTGGTACAATTGACCAAGAAGGTAAAGTTGGTGATATTGGTGGTGCAGGCTTAAAAGTAGTTGCGGCTGCTAAAGAAGGGGCAGAGATTTTCTTCGTTCCTAATAATCCAGTTGATCCGCGTGTCAAAAAAGTTGATCCAAAAGCAATAACTAATTATAAAGAAGCCTTAGAAGCTGCTAAGCAATTAAAAACAAAAATGAAGATTGTTCCAGTCAAGACAGTCGATGACGCAATCAGTTATCTGAAAAAGTAAACCAATCCCAAGAGATTGGTTTTTTTGTGGGAAAAGATATTAGACAAATTCTGGATTTTTACTGATAACAGTAAAGAAGAGAAGCTGTATGTGTTAGGGCTATATGAATTTTGATTCTTCTGATAAGAATCAGGTTCTAGTCATTCAAAAATTTTTATTAAATCTATACAAATTTAAATTGACAAGATAAAAGAAAACGGTTACAATAATATATGTGAGAACGGTTCCACACATCTTGGGAGGATTTATGTCTACGATAAAAGAGGTTGCTGCAGAAGCTGGTGTTTCAAAATCTACTGTTTCTAGATATATCTCACAAAATGGATATGTTTCGGAGCAAGCAAGAGACCGGATTAAGGACGCTATTGAAAAACTCAATTATAGTCCTAATATGATTGCCCAATCCTTAAAGACAAAGAAAAATCAGCTAGTTGGCTTACTTTTACCAGATATTTCTAACCCTTTCTTCCCTAGGGTTGCTAGAGGTGCTGAGATATTTTTAAAAGAACATGACTATCGGATTTTATTTGGCAATATTGGTGGGAGTGCCCAGCTCGAAGAAGATTATATTAATACCTTATTGCAAAGCAACGCAGCTGGTATTATTACAACACATGATTTTACAAAAAAATACCCAAACTTGGCTATTCCAGTGGTAGTAGTTGACCGGGTTGAAGAAGATACAGAGTATGCTGTTTTTGCTGATAATGAAGCTGGTGGTAAGTTAGCCGCACAGGCTGTAACCAACGCTGGAGCGCATAATGTTCTCCTCGTTAAAGGTCCAATGGGACATTCCAATATCACTAATCAACGTTATTTCGCCAGTTTAGATTATCTATCTCGCAAAGAAGTGACAACTCATATCAGTGATAGTCAAACCTTTGATTTTGATGACATTATTGAAGAAGCTAGAATGGCTCTTGATACATATCCAAATGTTGATTCAATCATCGCCCCATCTGATATTCATGCTATTGCTTACTTCCATGAATTGTTTTCAAGAGGGAAAAAAATCCCTGAGGATGTTCAAGTTGTTGGCTATGATGATATTTTAATAAGTAAGTTGATTTACCCATCCTTATCAACTATTCATCAACCATCTTATCGAATGGGACGCAATGCCGCAGAACTGATTTATAAGATTTCAAATCAGATGCCAATTAAAGAAAAACGCATTAAATTACCTGTCCACTTTGTTGAACGAGAAACTTTAAGGAGATAATATGACTCGTATAGTAATTATTGGTAGTATTTCAATGGACTTAGTTATGGAAACAAGTCGCATTGCAGAAGAAGGAGAAACTGTTTTTGGCGATCGTTTTTCAATGGTACCTGGGGGTAAAGGAGCTAACCAAGCTGTTGCTGTCGGACGATTGAGTGACAGCCGAGATCAGATAGCCATGATTGGTTGTCTCGGTCAGGATTCATTTGCTCCGATTCTCAAACAAAACCTGCAAGATAATCATTTATCTGTAGAGTGTGTGGGAACGGTACCATCATCATGTGGAATTGCCCAAATTACTCTTTACCACCAGGACAATCGGATTATCTATTGTCCTGGTGCAAATGGTCTCGTTGATCCTAATCAATGGCAAGCAGAGTGGGATTTACTGACAGAGTCTGATTTAGTTATTTTACAAAACGAAATTCCCCACAATGCCAATTTAGCAATTGCAAAATTCTGTCATGATCATGGGGTTAAAGTTCTCTATAATCCGGCTCCTTCTCGTGAAACTGACTTGGAGATGATTTCAATTGTTGATTTTATGACACCAAACCATCATGAATGTATGGAACTTTTTCCGGCTCGTTCACTTGAAGATATTTTACATGATTATCCGAATAAGTTGATTGTGACACTCGGAAAAGAAGGCGCTATGTACTTTGACGGAGAAGAAGTGCAACACATTTCAGCTATTATAGCGGATGCAGTGGATACGACAGGTGCTGGTGATACCTTTAACGGAGCCTTTGGCTTTGCTCTTGCTAAAGGGTTAGAAATTAAAGAAGCCATTCGTTTTGCTACCTTAGCTTCCCATATATCTGTTCAAAAATTTGGTGCGCAAGGTGGAATGCCAACTCTTGAAGAAATGAAAGGTCATGAAAAATATGAAGAAAACTGGAATTTTAAATAGTGATTTAGCTAAATTAGCTGATGATTTGGGACATACTGATCGCGTCTGCATTGGTGACTTAGGCTTACCAGTTCCAAATGGCGTCAAGAAAATTGATTTATCTTTAACACAGGGGACACCAAGTTTCCAAGATGTGGTTGATGTTTATCTTGAAAATATCTTGGTTGAAAAAGTTCTCCTTGCTGAAGAAATTAAAGAGCAAAATCCAAAACAATTGAAAGAATTATTGAATAAGCTCGATCAAGATGTGACTGTCGAGTATGTCAGTCATGAAGAATTGAAAGAGCTGAATAAAGAGGTCAAAGCAGTTGTTAGAACTGGTGAAAACACACCATACTCGAATATCATCCTACAATCAGGAGTAACAATATAGAAGAGGTTCTCATGAGAATTGAAATGAAAGACATTTCCAAAACATTTGGTGCTAATAAGGTACTTGAAAAAATCGATTTAGTTTTGGAGTCTGGTCAAGTTCATGCCTTGATGGGTGAAAATGGTGCTGGGAAATCAACCTTAATGAATATCTTAACAGGTCTATTTCCGGCTACTACAGGAACAATCCTAATTGATGATCAAGAAATGACCTTTAGCAACCCACAGGAAGCTGAAGAATTTGGGATTTCTTTTATCCATCAAGAGATGAATACTTGGTCAGAAATGACAGTGTTAGAAAATTTATTTTTAGGTCGCGAGATTAAAGGTAGTTTTGGTCTATTGAATCAAAAAGCAATGAAAGCAAAAGCCTTAGAAGCCTTTAAAAAACTTGGTGTTTCGATTCCATTAAATCGACCAATTGGAGAATTATCTGTTGGGCAACAGCAAATGATTGAAATTGCCAAGTGTCTTCTTAATAAATTATCTTTATTGATAATGGACGAGCCGACTGCGGCTTTAACTGACCGTGAAACTGAAAATCTGTTTCGAGTTATTAATGATTTGAAAAACCAAGGTGTGGGAATTGTTTACATCTCACACAGGATGGAAGAAATTTTTAAAATTACAGATTTAGTAACCGTTATGCGTGATGGTATCGCTGTTGATACTACTAAAACTGCTGAAACAACATCTAATGAACTCGTTAAAAAAATGGTAGGTCGCGAATTGGGTGACTATTATCCTGACCGTCAGACAGAGATTGGTGATGTCGTTTTTGAAGTCTCAAACTTCACAGGTGAGATGTTTAAAGATGTCTCATTTAGTGTCAGAAAAGGCGAAATTATTGGTTTTTCTGGGTTAATGGGTGCAGGTCGGACCGAAGTTATGCGAGCTATTTTTGGACTGGATAAAAAAGTTTCTGGGACAGTTAAAGTAAACGGTCAAGAAATTACCATTTCTAACCCAGCACAAGCCATTCAAAAAGGCATTGGTTTCCTAACTGAAAATCGTAAGGATGAAGGCCTAATCCTTGATTTCTCAATTAAAGATAACATGACACTACCAAGTACCAAAGACTTCAGTCAAAAAGGATTCTTTGATGAAAAGACTAGTACTATTTTTGTTCAGCAACTGATTGATCGCTTACGCATCAAAACAGGTCAGCCAAAGACCCTAGTTGGTAATCTGTCAGGAGGAAATCAGCAAAAAGTTGTACTGGCTAAATGGATTGGAATAGCACCTAAAGTTTTAATCCTTGATGAACCCACTCGTGGTGTCGATGTTGGTGCTAAACGAGAAATTTACCAATTGATGAATGAACTAACCGACAGAGGAGTACCAATTATCATGGTTTCCTCAGACTTACCTGAAATTCTTGGAGTTAGTGACCGCATTATCGTCATGCATGAAGGTAAAATTACAGGACAACTATCACGGGCAGAAGCTAATCAAGAAAGTGTTATGCAACTAGCTACAGGAGGACAATAAGTTGAAACAAGTCATGAAATATATGTCAGAGTTAACAACTCTGGTTGCTTTAATTGGATTAATGATTATCATTACATTACTTAATCCAAACTTTTTAACTACTAATAACTTAATGAATTTACTTCTGCAAGTTACAGCAAATGGGTTTATTGCTTTTGGGATGACATTTGTTATCTTGACAGGTGGCATTGATTTATCTGTTGGTTCCATTCTTGCCTTATCTAGCGCCTTAACAGCTGGATTAATTGGTAAGGGCGTACCAGTCGGCGTGGCGATTATTTTAGCCTTAGGTTTAGGTGGTATCTTTGGGATGTTAAATGGACTCTTAATTGCTTATGGAAAATTAGCACCATTTATCGTAACTCTTGCTACCATGACTATTTTCCGAGGAGCAACACTTGTTTATTCAAATGGGAACCCAATAACAAAAGGGTTATCGGCACTGCACCCCAATAGTGGGACAGAAGAAAAACACTCTTATGAAACCAATTTTCTGAATTGAACAGGAGATTGGTTTTTTAAATGACGTTGAATTCTAGTTTCATTATAAAATGTTATGTAATTTTTAACAATATTTGTTATACTAACTTTGTTGTGTTTTCTCCTATCTTGGAGATAAAAGGTTTCAGTCTTTAAAGCGGAGTGAAACCATTCAATACAGGCGTTATCTGCAGGTGTCCCTTTTCGAGACATTGAGCGGGTTGAATCGGTTACACTAAACTAGACAGAATTTATAAAGTGTTCTACACTAAAGAAAACAGGAGAACAGATATGTCTAGAAAAATACGTCGCCACTTCACCGATGATTTTAAGCAACAAATCGTTGACTTGCACAATGCTGGAATGAAACGAAGTGAGCTTATCAAAGAATATGAGTTAACGCCCTCAACCTTCGATAAGTGGGTCAGACAAGACAAACTAACGGGTTCCTTCAAGTCTGTTGATAATATGACAGATGAACAACGGGAACTGATTCAACTCAGAAAACGCAATAAAGAACTCGAAATGCAATTAGACATCCTAAAGCAAGCGGCAGTGATTATGGCACGAAAAGACAAGTAATCACTGCAAACAAGGATAAATACAGCATTTCAGCTATGTGTCGTTGGCTGAACATCCCGCGCTCAAGTTACTACTACCAAGTTGTAGATCCTGTGTCAGAGGCTGATCTCGAGGATAAAATTACCTATATTTTCTTTGAGAGCAAGTCCAGATATGGGGCTAGAAAAATCAAGAAATGCTTAGAAAAGGACGGCATCATACTCTCTCGCCGTCGGATTCGTCGCATCATGGAGAGACTCCACTTGGTATCCGTTTATCAGAAAGCAGCCTTCAAACCGCATTCTAGAGGGAAGAACGAAGCTCCTATTCCAAACCGCCTAGACAGGCAATTCGACCAAGAAAGACCACTGGAAGCCCTGGTGACCGACTTGACTTACGTCCGTGTGGATAGGCGCTGGGCTTACGTTTGTCTCATCATTGACCTCTTTAATCGTGAAATCATAGGATTGTCCGTTGGCTGGCACAAGACTGCGGAGCTCGTTAAACAAGCCATTCAAAGCATCCCTTATGCACTAACCAAGGTCAAGTTGTTCCATTCTGATCGTGGCAAGGAGTTTGACAATCAGCTGATTGATGAGATGCTTGAAGCTTTTGGAATCACCCGTTCTCTCAGTCAGGCTGGTTGTCCCTATGACAATGCCGTCGCTGAGAGTACCTATCGTTCCTTCAAACTGGAGTTTATCAACCAAGAAACCTTTCAATCACTAGAAGAATTAGCCCTCAAAACGAAAGATTATGTCCACTGGTGGAACTATCATCGCATTCATGGTAGTCTTAACTACCAAACTCCCATGACCAAACGAATTATCGCTTAAAAAGCACTTTATAAAAATTGTTCAGAAAAGTGTTGCCTTTTCAGGTAATGCCTTTTTCAATACAAGCGAGATAGTAAGCATGTGATGTATAGACAGATCCTTGATCACTGTGTAATAGGACTCCTGATTCTAAATCAAGTTGATTAAGGGTATCAAGTACAAGATCATTGTCCTGTGTATCTGAAATAGTATAGGCCACAATTTCACGATTATAAAGGTCCATAATAGATGACAAGTATAAGGTAGTTTTTCCAAAGTTGAGATAAGTAATATCTGTAACTAGTTTTTGTAATGGTCTGGTTGCCTTAAAGTCACGGTCTAGCTTATTGTCTGTGACGTAGTATGGCCTACCTAATTTAGGGGACTTCTTTATTCTAGTGCGACATAGCCACCCTCTGCTCTTCATGATACGATAGACTTTCTTTACATTGGCATTAATCCCAAACTCTTTCTTTAGAAGACTTGTAATGGTTCTATAACCATATATAAACTTATATTTTAAGCAGAGCTCTTCAACTTTTTCGATAAGACTATCATGAATAGGAGGCTTGATATTAGATTTCCACCGATAATAGGTTGAGCGTGAGACCTTAAAACAGTCCAGAATAAAACCTAATGGATACTGATATCTGTAGTAATCAACAAGCTTGATGAGTGTTACTTTATCGATTTTCTCATCAAGCTTTGATACTTTTTTAAAAGTTCAACTTGTAGTTTTAATTGCTCAACTTCTGATAACTGTTCCATTCCTTGACCGTAAGTATATTGCTTACCTACAGGTTGATGAAAACGATACGTTTCTCCTTTTTGATACCAGCGCCACCATGTATATATCTGGCTTTTATTTTTAATACCAAGTCTATCCATAATAACTTTTTCGGGCTTACCTGATTTCTTCATTTCAATACAGGCTAATTTGGTTTCTAACGAGTAAGCTTTTTTGACCATAATAAAACACTCCTGATTCTATTTTACTAGAATTCTACAGGAGTGTTTTTCTTGTGTCTCATTTATTGGGTGCAGTGCCATCAGATAGTTTCTTTTTCCAATTCTTAGGTCAAGGCTATCTCTTAGGTGTACCATTCCCAGTTATCCTCATGTTTATTATTTTTCTTATTTTGTATGTTCTATTACATAAAACTGCTTTTGGGAAATCTGTATATGCGCTAGGAGGTAATGAAAAAGCAGCATATATCTCAGGTGTTAAGTTGAATAAAGTTAAAATCATTATCTATACTATTTCTGGTATGATGGCAGCTATGTCTGGCTTAATCATTACATCACGTTTAAGTTCTGCACAGCCAACTGCTGGAGCTAGCTATGAAATGGATGCTATTGCGGCAGTTGTCCTTGGTGGAACTTCACTTTCAGGAGGTAAAGGTCGCATCCTTGGAACACTGATTGGTGCCTTAATCATCGGCGTTCTAAATAATGGTTTAAATATCATTGGGGTATCAGCTTTCTGGCAACAAGTAGTAAAAGGGGTAGTTATTTTAATTGCAGTTCTCCTTGATCGTTTTAAAGTAACTAATAATGTCTCATAGACATTTTAGAACACTATTATTTCTATAACACGACTATTATTCTGGAGGAATAAAAAAATGAAATTTGGAAAAAAACTTGGTTTCTTTGCTTTATTAATGTCATTAGTATTAGTTCTAGGCGCATGTGGAAAAACAGGCTTAGGTAACTCATCAGGTTCTTCTTCAAAAGAAGTAACTAAAAAAGCTGCCAAAGATCTTAAATTAGGTGTTTCAATTTCAACAACAAACAACCCATATTTCGTATCAATGAAAGATGGTCTTGATTCATATGCAAAAGACAAAAAAGTTAGCTTAAAAGTTGCTGATGCACAAGATGATGCAGCGCGCCAAGCTGACGATATTCAAAACTTTATTAGCCAAAATGTTGATGCTATCTTAATCAACCCAGTTGACTCAAAAGCTGTTGTTACTTCAATCAAAGCAGCTAACTCAGCAAACATTCCAGTAATCTTAATTGACCGTGGTAGTGAAGGTGGCGACGTTTTAACAACTGTTGCTTCTGATAATGTTGCTGCAGGTAAAATGGCTGCTGAATTTGCCGTTAAAGAACTTGGTGAAAAAGCTAAAACTTTTGAATTATCAGGGGTACCTGGAGCTTCTGCAACTGTAGACCGTGGTAAAGGTTTTAATGATATTGCTAAAACAAAACTTGATATTCTTTCAAGCCAATCAGCAAACTTTGACCGTGCTAAAGCGTTAAACACAGCTCAAAATATGATCCAAGGTAACAAAGATGTACAAGTTATCTTTGCTCAAAATGATGAAATGGCACTAGGTGCTGCACAAGCTGCTAAATCTGCTGGACTTAAAGATGTGATGATTATTGGTATTGATGGACAACCAGATGCACACGATGCCATAAAAAAAGGTGATATCACAGCTACAATTGCACAACAACCAGCTAAAATGGGTGAAATTGCAATCCAAGCAGCAATTGACCACTATCAAGGTAAAAAAGTTGAAAAATCAACAGTTTCTCCAATTTACTTAGTTAAAAAAGATAACGTTGATAAATACAACTGGTAATTCAGTTCTCTAAAATAGCCTTAAAATCTGACGAAGACGAAATATTGTCTTCGTTTTTTATTGCTTATTTATCATTTTTGTTATCAGATTTAATAGCACTATCATGTTATAATAAAAAGAAAACTGACTAGTCTTAAAAGGGGAATAATGGTGGAACAGTTAAGAATTTTGCATTTAAACGATTTGCATTCACACTTTGAAGCTTATCCAAAATTGGAAAGGTTTTTTAAGTCTGCTTCCGAAACTTCCACCGAAGTCATTAAATTGGATATTGGGGACAATATTGATTCCAGTCATCCTCTAACTGATGCGACCCATGGTAAGGCAAATGTGCAACTCATGAATCGTTTAGGCATTCAATATGCGACAATTGGAAATAACGAAGGAGTTGGCTTATCAAAAGCTGATTTAAACCAAGTTTATGACCAAGCAGAATTCACAGTTATTCTCAATAATTTACAAGATGAAAATGGGCGACCTGATTGGGCAACACCTTACCAAATCCACACCACTAAGGAAGGCACCCGCATCGCCTTTTTGGCCTACACTTTCCCTTATTATAAAACCTATACTCCAAACGGCTGGCAAGTTCAAGATCCCATAGCTTGTTTGAAACGGGACTTGGCTATTGAAGAAGTTGCTAGCGCAGATATGCGGATAATTATCAGCCATCTTGGCATCCGCCTAGATGAGAAAATCACTGAAGAATGTGATAATGTTGACTTGATTATTGGTGCTCATACCCATCATGTCTTCGAAGACGGCGCCTGTCTAAATGGGACCTACTTAGCTGCCGCTGGCAAATACGGTCAGTATGTTGGTGAGATTAATTTACGTTTGGATAAGCATCGTTTGCAAGAGATTGAAATTGTTGCGCATGAGACCAGTCACTATCAAAGTCACCCAGAGGATGCTGACTTCATCCAAGAATTAAATGATCAAGGCAGAGCAATTCTCCAACATCAAGAATTGAAGGAGTTTGAACAAGGTCTAACTATAGAGCAATCCTTGGAGCTATTGATGGATGCTATGCTGGACTATGCCCAAGCGGACATTTGTATCATCAATTCAGGATTAATGGTTCAGCCCTTTGCTCAACAGCTAACGGAAGGTAGTTTGCATTCTAGTTTACCTCACCAAATGCGTTTGGCTGTGATGGAGGTTAGTCAAAGGGACTTATTAACTATTTGTCAAGATATTTTTACGCAAGGCGAATTATTAAAAGAACAGGAAATTAGAGGCATGGGCTTCCGTGGGAAGAAATTCGGTCAAATTGTCTGCTCTGGATTTACTTACAAATCTGGAAAAATAGTGTATAATGATAAAGTTATGGGTAAATTGGATAAGGTCAAATTAGTGGTCGTCGATCAATACTATTTTGCAGCTTATTTCCAGTCGATTAAAAAACAGTCGGTTCAATTGTTATTCCCAGATTTATTACGTCAAGTCATAGCTAACTATATAAAACAAAATTAATTGAGAAAGGAGACCAATGAAAAAAGAAATTTTACCAGAGATGTACAACTATAATAAATTCCCTGGTCCTGAGTTCATTCATTTTGACAACCATGTTAAAAGTGATGCTATTGAATTTATCATCTTAGAAAATGTCAAAGATGCTTTTAATACAACTAATTTTGGTCAACGCTTTACAGAAATCTTATTAAAATACGATTATATTGTTGGTGATTGGGGCAATGAACAACTTCGATTAAGGGGTTTTTACAAGGACGAAAACGACATTAGAAAATCAAGTCGTATCTCACGTTTAGATGACTATATCAAAGAATTTTGTAATTTTGGTTGTGCTTATTTTGTCTTAGAAAATCCAGCACCTCAGGAAATAAAATTTGAAGAAGAGAGAGCTCCGCGTCGTAAACGTTCTAATCGATCAAACAAGTCTCGCACAAATTCAAACGATACAAAAGGTACCGATTCACGAACAAATGACTCAAGAAAACCAAATGCAGTTAAAGCTGAGTCGAAAAAATCTGATAGTCGCAAATCAGATTCTAGAAAACCTAATTCTAGACGGTCAAATTCTAGAAAAACTGAGCCTAAAGTTGATGAAACCAGAAAATCAGAATCACCAAAACAAAAGCCAGCAAATAAAGCAAATAATCCAAAAAACGAAAACAGAGCAAAAGATAAACAAGTGTTTTCTCGGAAAAAACGACAAGAGAAAAATCCAGGTCGTAATCGTTTATCTGAACGTTCAAACATACCAAAAGAATCAAATGATAAAACAGGTCATTTTATAATCAGAAAGAAGGATAATTAATCCATGAAACCATCAATTTACAGCTTAACACGTGATGAACTGATTTCTTGGGCAATTGAAAATGGCCAAAAGAAATTTAGAGCAACACAAATTTGGGACTGGCTATATAAAAAACGTGTAGACAGCTTCGAAGAAATGACAAATATTTCAAAGGACTTCATTGCTCTTTTGAATGACAACTTCTGTGTCAATCCTTTGAAACAACGTATTGTTCAAGAATCGGCAGATGGTACTGTCAAATATTTATTTGAGCTGCCAGACGGTATGCTGATTGAAACAGTATTGATGCGTCAGCACTATGGTCATTCGGTTTGTGTGACAACACAAGTTGGCTGTAATATTGGGTGTACATTTTGCGCCAGCGGTTTAATCAAAAAACAACGCGACTTAAATAGTGGAGAAATTACTGCCCAAATTATGTTAGTCCAAAAATACTTTGACGAGCGTGGTAAGGACGAACGTGTTAGTCACGTCGTTGTTATGGGAATTGGTGAACCATTTGATAACTATACAAATGTTATGAAATTCCTTCGTACAATCAATGATGATAATGGTTTAGCTATTGGTGCACGTCATATTACTGTGTCAACTTCTGGTTTAGCACATAAAATCAGAGAATTCGCTAATGAAGGTGTTCAAGTAAACTTAGCTGTCTCTTTACATGCACCAAACAATGACCTACGTTCACAAATAATGCGAATCAATCGTTCATTCCCACTTGAAAAGTTATTTGCTGCGATTGAATACTACATTGAAACAACAAATCGACGTGTAACTTTTGAGTACATTATGTTAAATGAAGTTAATGATGGTGTTGAACAAGCAAAAGAGTTAGCTGATTTAACAAAAAATATTCGTAAACTTTGCTATGTGAATCTCATTCCTTACAATCCAGTATCTGAACATGATCAATATAGTAGAAGTCCTAAAGAACGCGTTTCAGCATTTTATGATGTCCTTAAGAAAACTGGGGTTAACTGTGTTGTTCGTCAAGAACATGGTACTGATATTGATGCAGCTTGTGGGCAATTGCGTTCAAATACAATGAAGAAAGACAGACAAGAAGCTGTCGCGGATGCAGCTAAATAACAATGGCTCTACCCAAAAATCTCAAAAATCTGCTTCATCATCGAACGATTATCTGGCTAGCACTGACTGCTTATGCAATTGCAATTGCTGTCATGTGTTTTACACCCCAACCAAAATTATTTGATAGTATTCATACTCCTAATATCATTATGTGGGGGAGATTACGCCTCTTATTGATCCCGTTTAATACAATTGTCAGCATGACCAAAGCTGTGAGTCTCTTTGAATTATTCTGGTTCACTCTTCAAAATGTAATGAATATGCTTTTGCTCTTTCCTTTAGTCTTTTTACTTCATTTCCTGACAGATAAATGGCATGGGTATCGCAAAAGTTTTGTCCTAGGACTATTTATCAGTTTAACTATTGAAGTGACTCAATTACTACTTGATTTAGCCATCGATGCCAATCGGGTTTTTAAAATCGATGACATTTGGACAAATGCATTAGGTGCATTGATTGCCTATTTTGTCTATCGATATGTTAAAATGAAATTTGTTAGATAAAAAAGTTCTCTCTAACTAGGGAGGACTTTTTAAGCAAAATTCTATGATTAAACTATTTGAAAATTTTACTTACGAAAGGTGACCTATGTCAATTATAAAAAATTTATGGTGGTTCTTTAAACAAGAGAAGAAACCATACTTGATAGGAATCTTGACCCTGAGCTTAGTTGCTTTACTCAATCTGATTCCACCAAAAATTATGGGCCATGTCATTGACGGCATAACTAGTGGCAATTTATCAAAAAATCAATTATTATGGCAAATACTCTGGCTAGTTTTAGCAGCAGTAGCTATGTATATTTTAAGATATATTTGGCGGATTTGTATCTTCGGAACTTCTTACCGTTTAGGTCGAATCATGCGATTTAGACTATTTGATCACTTCACACAGATGTCGCCATCTTTCTACCAACATTACCGTACAGGTGACCTGATGGCCCATGCAACAAATGACATTAATTCCCTAACCCGTTTAGCAGGTGGAGGTGTTATGTCGGCTGTTGATGCTTCGATTACAGCTATCGTCACCTTAGTTACCATGTTTTTCTCAATTTCATGGCAGATGACCTTGATTGCTGTTCTTCCTTTGCCGTTAATGGCATACGCTACCAGTCGACTTGGTCGGAAGACCCACAAAGCTTTTGGTGAATCACAGGCAGCCTTCTCAGATCTTAACAACAAGGTCCAAGAAAGTGTATCAGGCATTAAAGTGACAAAATCATTTGGTTACCAAACTGAAGAATTGCACTCATTCCAAGAGATAAACCAAGCAACCTTCCGCAAAAATATTAAAACAATGACTTATGATGTTATGTTTGACCCATTGGTTTTATTATTTATTGGTGGATCATATGTCTTAACACTCCTAGTTGGTGCATACATGATCAAAGCTGGACAAGTAACCATTGGTAGCCTAGTAACTTTTATTTCTTACCTGGATATGTTAGTCTGGCCTTTAATGGCAGTTGGTTTCTTATTTAATATGATTCAACGTGGTTCAGTTTCCTATGATCGTATTGACAAATTACTTGCAGAAGAATCTGATGTCCAAGAAAGTACAAATCCGATTGAGTCTATCTCAAATGGTTCCTTGGTTTACGATATCAATGATTTCCAATATGAAGACGAACCAACTTTAGATGACATTCACTTCACTTTGGAAAAAGGGCAAACACTAGGATTAGTTGGTCAGACTGGATCTGGTAAAACAAGCTTAATTAAACTCTTGCTCAGAGAATATGATGTCACAAATGGTTCAATTTCACTCAATGGTCATAATATTAAAGACTACCGTTTGAAAGATTTAAGAGGATTAATTGGTTATGTCCCTCAAGACCAGTTTCTCTTTGCAACATCAATTTTAGAAAATGTTAGTTTTGGAGACCCAAGTATTCCAAGAGACGAGATTGAAGAAGCAACTCGTTTATCTCAGGTTTATGATGATATAACAGATATGCCAAATGGCTTTGATACCTTAATTGGTGAAAAAGGTGTGTCACTTTCTGGTGGTCAAAAACAAAGGATTGCAATGAGTCGTGCCATGGTTCTTAATCCTCCAATCCTGATATTAGATGATTCCTTGTCAGCTGTCGATGCTAAGACAGAACATGCTATCATTGAAAACTTAAAAGAAACAAGACAAGATAAAACAACTATTATTACAGCTCACCGCTTAAGTGCAGTTGTTCATGCCGATATCATCTTAGTCATGAAAAATGGTCATATTATTGAACGTGGAAAACATGATGATTTAATCAAAGCAGATGGTTGGTATGCAAAAACATACGTATCACAACAAATGGAAATGGAGGCAGAAGAAAATGTACAAGAGTAATCAATGGCAAATTTTCAAACGCCTCTTAAGCTATTTGAAACCATACAAATTACTAACAGCCTTAGCTTTGGGCTTACTTTTACTAACAACAGTCATTAAGAGTTTAATCCCCTTAGTTGCTTCATACTTCATTGACCATTTTTTAATACATATCAATGATAAAGCCTTTTTCATCCTAATTGGATACTATGCCCTATATGTATTACAAAGTTTGATTCAGTATTTCGGTAATTTATACTTTGCTAAAGTATCCTATTCAATAGTCAGAGATATTCGTCACGATGCCTTTGCCAATATGGAAAAACTAGGAATGTCTTATTTTGATAAAACTCCCTCAGGCTCAATCGTCTCTCGTATCACAAATGATACAGAAGCTATCAGTGACATGTTTTCGGGAATTCTTTCAAGTTTCATTTCCGCAATTTTCATTTTTACAGTAACCCTCTACACGATGCTAATGTTGGATGCTAAGTTAACTGGAATTGTCTTAATATTTCTCCCTTTCATTTTCATCCTTGTTAATATCTATCGTAAAAAATCAGTTCAAGTAATTGCTAAAACCAGAAGTTTGCTAAGTGATATCAACTCCAAACTTGCTGAAAGTATTGAAGGGATTCGAATCATTCAGGCGTTTGGCCAAGAAGAACGTCTTAAAGCCGAATTTGAAGCAATCAATGAAGAACATGTATTTTATGCTAATAAATCAGTTGCCTTAGATAGTATCTTTTTAAGACCAGCTATGTCCCTGCTCAAGTTGCTTGCTTATGCAGTCTTAATGGCCTACTTTGGTTTCAATGGCTTAGAAGGTGGCTTAACAGCAGGTTTAATGTATGCCTTTATTCAATATATTAACCGCCTCTTTGATCCACTGATTGAAGTAACCCAAAACTTTTCGACCCTGCAGACTTCTATGGTATCGGCAGGCCGTGTATTCAAATTAATTGATGAAAAAGGTTATGAACCAAGTCAAGAAGATAATGGCTTTGAAGTCACCGACGGAAATATCGAATTTAGAAATGTCTCCTTTTCATACGATGGCAAAAATAAGATTCTCGATGACATCTCTTTCAAAGTTAACAAAGGTGAAACAATTGCTTTTGTTGGATCAACTGGGTCTGGTAAATCATCAATTATCAATGTCTTTATGCGCTTTTATGAGTTCCAAACGGGACAGGTATTGTTAGATGGCAAAGATATTCGACAATTCAGTCAAAAATCATTGCGTCAAGCAATTGGACTAGTCTTACAAGATCCATTTTTATATCATGGAACAATTGCTTCCAATATTAAAATGTATCAAGATTTAAGTGATGAAGAAGTTATGTCTGCAGCAGAATTTGTTGATGCAGATCAGTTCATTCAAAAATTACCTGATGGATATGATGCTAAGGTTACCGAACGTGGATCTAGTTTCTCAACTGGTCAACGTCAACTATTAGCATTTGCTAGAACGGTTGCAAGTCAACCTAAAATTTTGATATTAGATGAAGCTACAGCAAATATTGATTCTGCGACAGAACAAATTGTCCAACACTCATTAGAAAAAATGCGTAAAGGTAGAACAACGATTGCAATTGCCCATCGCTTATCAACAATTCAAGATGCTAATTGTATCTATGTTCTAGAAAAAGGCAAAATAATTGAAAGCGGAAGCCATGAAGACTTACTAGCTAAAAAAGGGTCTTACCACAAGATGTATCAATTACAAGCTGGCATGATGGAAACAAGTCCAGTTTTTTAATAAATAGTTCACAAGGCTGAGGGAAACCTCGGTCTTTTTAATTGTTCATGATAATAAATAGACCTATAGTTAAAAAAGGTAAAAAAGGCAATCGTTTGGTTTGACAGGAAAAGCTCATAAAAAGACCAAGAAGGCTTGCAATCTGAACAATCCAAAGGATATCTTCTAGAGTATAAACCAATGATAAAGTAGCTAGATATAAAAAATCACCAGCGCCAATACTAAGATTTATAATATTACAAAGCAAAGCTATCATTATTAGGAAAACAAATAAGCTATTGATTCGATAAAAGGGTAATAAAAGACTTGTTCCCAAGAACCAAAGAAAAAAAGGATAGCTAAAACTTTTTAAGTCAAAATAGCTGAGTAGTAGTGAAAACAATAGTAAATAAGCATAAGTAAAGAAGATGTCCATATCTATCTATTCGAAAAAGTATAGTAGAAATTTGAAATGTCTATCAAATAGCGTTACAATTTATGTATAGTCTAGGTAGAATCTTAAATTTATTATGATTCTATTGCTTTTATATTTAGAAAAAGGAGAATTTTATTATGGCAAAAAACGAAATAAAAAAATTACAAGAATCCATCGGAAAATCAGTAGCTAAATCTGATAAATCTAAATACAAAAAGACAAAAGCAGTATTAAATCAAGCAGTAGCAGATTTATCAAAGGCGGCCTCAATTATTCACCAAACTCATTGGTACATGCGTGGACCTGGTTTCTTCAATTTACATCCTAAAATGGACGAATTGATGGATAGTTTAAATGCCGATTTAGATGTAATGAGTGAGCGATTAATTACAATTGGAGGGTCACCATATTCAACTCTTAAAGAATTTGATCAAGCGTCTAACTTAGAAGAAACGAGAGGGGCTTTTGATCTAAAAATGAAAGATCATTTAAAACGATTAACTGAGGTATATAGCTACTTAGATCAACTTTACCAAGTTGGTTTAGATATCACTTCAGAAGAAGGAGATGATCCAACAAACGATATCTTTACTTCTGCAAAAGCGGAAACGGAAAAAATGATATGGATGCTAAATGCAGAATTAGGTACAAAACCAGAAGTAGAATAACTAGTCATTACTAAATTGTAAAATCTTTCTGATCATTAAAAGGTTTGATAAAATCAAACCTTTTTCTTTTTCTGAAAACCAGAAAGCGATTGCACAAATATCTTGAAATTCTCTGATATTTGTGCTAAAATCATTATGTATGAAAACATTATATGACGTGCAACAATTGTTGAAGAATTTTGGCATTTATATTTATCTTGGCAAGAGATTATATGATATAGAAATGATGAAGATTGAATTAGGAAAACTCTATGAAAATGGGTTGATTGAAAAAGAAGATTACATTAAGTCTGAGCTAGTCTTAAGACATGAACACAGAATAGAATTGGAAAAAGAAGGTAGAAATAATGGCTCAAAAATTATTGGGGATTGATTTAGGTGGCACAACTGTAAAATTTGGTATTCTTACTTTAGATGGACAAGTTCAAGAAAAATGGGCAATTGAAACGAATATTTTAGAAGATGGTAAACATATTGTTCCTGATATCGTAGCTTCTATAAAACACCGTTTAGACTTATATGGTTTAACAAAAGATGATTTTCTTGGAATTGGGATGGGCTCTCCAGGTGCCGTTGACCGTGAAAAAAATACTGTAACTGGCGCTTTCAACTTAAACTGGAAAGATACCCAAGAAGTGGGCTCAGTCATTGAAGCAGAAGTTGGCATTCCAGTCGCTATTGACAATGATGCTAATGTTGCAGCATTAGGAGAACGTTGGGTAGGTGCTGGTGAAAACAATCCAGATGTTATCTTTATGACCCTTGGAACTGGAGTTGGTGGTGGAATCATTGCTGACGGAAACCTAATTCATGGTGTTGCCGGTGCCGGTGGGGAAATTGGTCACATGATTGTTGAAACTGAAAATGGTTTTGCTTGTACTTGTGGAAGCCATGGCTGTCTAGAAACAGTAGCCTCAGCAACAGGTGTTGTTAAAGTGGCTAGACTGCTTGCCGAAAGCTATGAAGGCGATTCACAAATTAAAAAAGCAATTGATAATGGCGAAGCTGTTACAAGTAAAGATATCTTTGAAGCGGCTCAAAATGGGGATACATTCGCTGACTCAGTTGTTGAAAAAGTTTCTTTCTACCTAGGATTAGCTTCAGCAAATATGTCGAACATATTAAATCCAGACTCAGTTGTAATTGGCGGTGGTGTATCAGCTGCTGGTGAATTCTTACGTTCGCGGATTGAAAAATACTTCATGACCTTCACATTCCCACAAGTACGTCAATCAACAAAAATCAAAATTGCTGAACTTGGAAATGATGCCGGTATTATCGGAGCAGCAAGTCTAGCAAGAACATCTGAAACTGTATAGGAGGACCTCATGTCAACATTTACAATAATATTATGGATTATCATCGTAGCGATTGCCGTCTATTTTGCCTATAATTACTTTACTTTTAAGAGAATGGCAAAGCAAATTGGAAACGATGAATTTAAAGAAATGATGCATTATAGCCAAGTTATCGATTTACGTGATCCAGTGTCCTTTAGAAAAAAACATATCATCGGGGCACGCAATTTTCCAGGGCAACAATTTGATGGTGCAACAAAAGCTTTACGTAAAGATAAACCAATTCTGATTTATGAAACTTCTCGTTCCACACTTGTTCCAAGTGCTGTAAGAAAGCTAAGAAAAGCAGGTTTTAATAATCTGTATGTCCTCCGTGACGGTATCGATTATTGGGATGGCAAAGTAAAAGAAAGCAAGTAAAAGTTTGATTTCACATCAAACTTGTTTCTATTTTGGGGCTTTTGGTGTTTTTTCATGTAAGAATCAATTATATTGTTGAAAGCATTTACTTAAGAATCATCATATAAAGATGCGTGACTTTTTCAATTCAAAGTGCTATACTTGGTAAGTTAAAAAATAATTAAGCTACAAGAGGAAAAAATGACACAATTCAGAGAAGATATCCGTAACGTCGCTATCATTGCCCACGTTGACCACGGAAAAACTACATTAGTTGATGAACTATTAAAACAATCACACACTCTTGATGAACGTAAAGAACTTCAAGAACGTGCAATGGACTCAAACGACATCGAAAAAGAACGCGGTATTACAATCCTTGCTAAAAATACAGCTGTTGCTTACAAAGATACACGTATCAACATCATGGATACACCAGGACACGCGGACTTCGGTGGAGAAGTTGAACGTATCATGAAAATGGTTGATGGGGTTGTCCTAGTTGTCGACTCTTATGAAGGAACGATGCCTCAAACACGTTTTGTGTTGAAAAAAGCATTGGAACAAGACTTAATTCCGATTGTTGTTATTAATAAAATTGATAAACCATCTGCTCGTCCAGCAGAAGTTGTTGATGAAGTATTAGAACTTTTCATCGAACTTGGTGCTGACGACGAACAATTAGAATTCCCAGTTGTATATGCTTCTGCGATTAATGGTACATCATCATTGTCAGATGATCCTACAGATCAAGAACATACAATGGCTCCAGTATTTGATACAATTATTGAGCATATTCCTGCTCCTGTTGATAATTCTGAAGAACCATTACAATTCCAAGTATCATTACTTGACTATAACGACTTTGTTGGTCGTATTGGTATCGGACGTGTATTCCGTGGAACAATCAAAGTTGGAGATAATGTTACGCTTTCTAAATTAGATGGCACTAATAAAAACTTCCGTGTTACTAAACTTTTTGGTTTCTTTGGTCTTGATAGAAAAGAAATTCAAGAAGCTAAAGCTGGTGATTTAATTGCCGTTTCTGGTATGGAAGATATCTTCGTTGGTGAAACAATTACGCCAACAAATGCTATTGAACCATTACCAATCTTACGTATCGATGAACCAACTTTACAAATGACGTTCTTAGTAAATAATTCACCATTTGCAGGTCGCGAAGGTAAATGGATTACTTCTCGTAAAATTGAAGAACGTTTGTTAGCTGAACTTCAAACAGACGTTTCACTTCGTATTGACCCAACTGACTCTCCTGATAAATGGACAGTTTCAGGTCGTGGTGAACTCCACTTGTCAATCTTAATTGAAACAATGCGTCGTGAAGGTTATGAATTGCAAGTATCACGTCCAGAAGTTATCATTAAAAACGTTGATGGTGTTCAATGTGAACCATTTGAACGTGTTCAAATTGACACACCTGAAGAATACCAAGGTGCAATCATCCAATCACTTTCAGAACGAAAAGGTGATATGTTAGATATGCAAATGGTTGGTAACGGACAAACACGTTTAATTTTCTTGATTCCAGCTCGTGGACTTATTGGATACTCTACAGAATTCTTATCAATGACACGTGGTTATGGTATCATGAACCATACCTTTGATCAATACTTACCAGTAGTTGGTGGGGAAATTGGTGGACGCCACCGTGGTGCTCTTGTGTCTATCGACCAAGGTAAAGCAACTACTTATTCAATTATGCGTATTGAAGAACGTGGTACTATCTTTGTAAATCCAGGTACTGAAGTTTATGAAGGTATGATTGTTGGTGAAAACGCTCGAGATAATGACCTTGGTGTAAACATCACAACTGCAAAACAAATGACTAACGTTCGTTCTGCAAATAAAGACCAAACTTCTGTTATTAAAACACCACGTATTCTTACTCTTGAAGAATCTTTAGAATTCTTAGCTGATGATGAGTACATGGAAGTTACACCAGAATCAATTCGTCTACGTAAACAAATCTTGAACAAAGCTGCTCGTGATAAAGCAGGCAAAAAGAAAAAATCAGCTGAATAATATTAGTATCATGCTGTCGATGAAAAGCTTTTAAAGCAGAAATGTTTTAATGCTTTTTGCGTCTAAAAAGATAAAGGTTAGGGAGATATCTTGTTTTATTTAATCATTGCAATATTAATCATTTCTTATTATCTTTTTATGGCACCTGATAGTATCCGTAATACCATTTCAATGATTGGTATGGTTGCACTTGTTGCACTTTTGCTAGTTCTTGCTGGTATGAGCATTATTAAAATTATGCAAACACCTCCAGAAATTTTTGTAGCGTTAGCAATGATGGTTTTAGCTTATTTTTCATTGAAAGATGTTATAAAAATGCCTAAAAAGTAATCTAAAAGGTCAGACCCACAGGGTTTGGCTTTTTTTTCCAGACCGATTTGAGACTGGAATAATTTGACGCGTCAGCGATTCTTTAAAAATCTTGAAAAAGCCATTAAATAAATGTAAAATAGTAAGGAAATGAAAAGATAGAGTGGATTAAAAAATGAAACAAATTACTGATTTTCAAAATAAAAAAGTTCTAATTTTAGGATTAGCACGCTCAGGTCAAGCTGCTGCAAAACTTTTGTCTAAGCTTGGGGCCATTGTTACAGTGAATGATGGAAAAGCCTTTGAGGAAAATCCTTCAGCACAAGTATTGCTTGAAGAAGGGATTAAAGTCATTTGTGGCAGTCATCCCTTAGAATTATTAGACGAAGATTTTGCTTTAATAGTGAAGAATCCAGGGATTCCTTATTCAAATGAGATGGTCAAAAAAGCCCTTGATAAAGGCATTCAAGTATTAACCGAAGTCGAACTTGCATATCTTATTTCAGAAGCTCCTATTTTTGCTATTACTGGTTCAAATGGTAAAACAACTACAACAACGATGATTGCAGATGTGCTCAATCATGCTGGGCAATCGGCCCTCCTTTCTGGCAATATCGGTTTTCCTGCCTCTGAAGTTGCAGTCGATGCTAAAGAAAATGATCGACTCATTATGGAATTGTCTTCATTCCAATTAATGGGTGTTGACCAGTTCCGCCCACATATTGCGGTTATCACGAATTTAATGCCAACTCACATTGATTACCACGGCAGTTTTGAAGAATATGTCAATGCTAAGTGGAACATTCAAAATAATATGTCAGACAAAGATTTTCTCATTTTAAATGGTGATCAAGAAATTTCATATGACTTAGCTAACAAAACTAAAGCGACTATTCTCTATTTTTCTAGCCAAAAAGAAGTTGATGGTGCATATTGTCTTGATGGAAAACTATACTTCGAAGGCGAATATATAATGGATGCTGATCAAATTGGCGTTCCAGGACTTCATAATGTTGAAAATGCTTTGGCGACAATCGCTGTCGCAAAATTAGCTAATGTCGATAATGACAGTATCAAGAAAACACTAGCTAGTTTTGGTGGTGTGAAGCATCGTCTTCAATATGTTGGTCAAGTTAATCAGATTAAGTTCTATAATGACAGCAAGTCGACAAATATTTTAGCCTGCCAAAAAGCATTGTCAAGTTTTGATAATAGCAATTTAATCCTTATTGCCGGTGGGTTAGACAGAGGAAATGAATTTGATGACTTAGTCCCAGATATCATTGGTTTAAAGAAACTGATTTTGCTTGGTCAGTCTGCTGATAAAATGAAAAAGGCCGCTGAAAAAGCGGGTGTCAGCTATCTTGATGCAAAAGATGTGGCTGAGGCGACAGCTATTGCCTTCAAAGAAGCGAAACAGGGAGATGTTGTTCTATTAAGTCCTGCCAATGCCAGTTGGGATATGTATAAGAGTTTTGAAACCCGTGGGGATGAATTTATTCAGGCCTTTGAGCAAATTAAAGGAGATGCCTAATGGCAAAACGTATTCTTTTCACTGGTGGTGGAACTGTTGGACATGTTACCTTGAATCTTATTTTAATCCCCAAGTTTATCGATGATGGTTGGGAAGTTCACTATATTGGTGATAAAAACGGGATTGAATATCAGGAAATCAAAAAGTCTAATTTAGATGTTGCTTTTCATGGTATTATGACAGGTAAATTGAGACGTTATTTTTCATGGCAAAATTTTTTAGATGTCTTTAAAGTAGGTATTGGATTACTTCAGTCCTTAGCCATCATTGCTAAAATACGCCCTAAAGCTCTCTTTTCTAAAGGTGGCTTTGTTTCTGTACCGCCTGTGGTGGCATCTAAAGTACTAGGTGTTCCTGTTTATGTCCACGAGTCAGATCTTTCAATGGGCTTAGCAAATAAAATCGCTTTGAAATTTGCGACAATTATGTATACAACTTTTGCTCAAGAACATCCACTTGCAAAGATGAAGCACGTTGGTGCAGTTACTAAAGTAAAACCAAAAATTGAAGAAAATTTTCCTGAAATGAGAGAAATCAAAAGTCATTTTGATCAATCCCTTAAAACGCTGCTTTTTGTAGGTGGATCAGCTGGTGCAAAGGTTTTTAATGACTTTATCAGCAAGCATCCGGAATTGATGGATAAGTTCAACGTCATAAATATTACTGGACATTCAGAATTAAATTATTTAGGTAAAAATTGCTACCGCGTTGAGTATGTTACGGATCTTTATCAACCACTGATGGATATGGCTGATGTTGTCGTTACTCGCGGAGGCTCCAATACACTTTTTGAATTATTGGCTATGCAAAAATTGCATGTAATTGTTCCCCTAGGAAAAGAAGCTTCACGCGGTGATCAATTAGAAAATGCTGCATATTTTGAAAAACATCATTTTGCTCGTCAAATAGCAGAAGATCAGTTGACATTCGAAACTTTAGAGTCTGAAATCAATCAATTGGTGAAAGAATCAGATTCATATGTTCAATCCATGGCAATGGCCAAAGAAATTAAATCTCCAGACCGTTTTTATGAATTATTAATCACTGATATGGGCTGGCAGACTAAAGGATGATAAATGGCAAAAAATAAAAAAAAGACTCCAAATGAGCCCGTTGTTTTAACAGAGTGGCAAAAACGAAATCTGGAATTTATCGAAAAAAAGAAAAAAGAAGCTAAAGAAGATGAAGCTTTAAGAGAAAAATTACGGATTGAGAAAAAAGAGCAAATTCAACAAGTTGAAAAAAAGTTGGAGTCCTCTAATGAGACTGAGGTGACGGAAACTGAGGAAGTTGTTGAAAGTCCTGAAAAAAATCAAAAGAAACAAAAACTTCATAAAGAAAAAAAATCAAAAACGAAACGTCAGATTGCGTTAATTAAAGCGTTACCTGTCTTATTAATAAGTATTCTAATTTTATTTATTTCAGTCTTTTTAATGACGCCTTTTAGTAAAATAAAGGATTTCAAAGCTGATGGGAATAGCCATACCAGTCTTAATAGTCTGATAAAACAAAGTGATATCCGTGACTCAGATTATATCTTCACAGTTATTAAATCCGCATCTAAATTTGAATCTAATATTACTAAAACAAATCCTTGGGTAAAAGATGTTTCAATTAAGTATAGCTTCTTTAACCACTTTACTTTCAAGGTTAAGGAATACAAAATTATTGCATATGCTCAAGAAAAAACAGGTTTTCAACCAATTTTAGAAAATGGTGTGCGTGTTAAGGTCGTTAAAGAAAGTGAATTACCAAAAGAATATTTAATTATCAATTTAACTAATGAAAATGATATTCAAAATTTAGTAAAAACATTAACAAAATTACCTGAAAAAATAGTTACTAATATTAAGTCTGTTTCACCAGCTAATTCCAAATCTACTTCGGATTTGATAGTGATTGAAATGCATGATGGCAATACTGTTCGTGTACCTCAATCACAGCTTGAAACAAAAATGCCTTATTACTTGAAAATCAAGAAAAAGTTAAAGGAAAAATCGATTATTGACATGGAAGTTGGCATCTATTCAACTACAGCAGAAATAGAAGCACAGCCTGTTAAAAAAGTTGATGCTAATGCTGATGCAAACAAGAAGGAGAAAACTCAGTCGACAGATACTTCAAATTCTTCCAGTCAAACAGCAAGTTCGTCTCAAGACACTACGACTGAAACATCGAGTGAAGCAGAGGCACCTGCGCCAGCGGAGACACAAATTCCACAATAAAAAAATTCCTAAAAATTTCAGCGATTATTAGTTAAAATATAAATGAGGTAAAAGATTAAGTTTATATAACAAAAAGCGTAAAATGATAACATTTCGCGCTTTTTTATGTTATAATATTGACTGAATAATTCTGTTTTTAACAGATTTTAGAATAGTAAAAGTTTGGAAAGATAGTGAGGTCAAGTGAATGGCTAGGAATGGCTTTTTTACTGGTTTGGATATAGGAACTAGCTCAATAAAAGTTCTTGTCGCAGAATTTATTTCTGGCGAAATGAACGTGATTGGTGTTAGTAATATCCCTAGTACAGGCGTAAAAGATGGAATAATTATTGATATTGAAGCAGCAGCTGCTGCAATTAAAACAGCTGTTGAGCAAGCGGAAGAAAAAGCTGGGATGACAATTGATAAGATTAATGTTGGGTTACCAGCTAATCTTCTTCAAATTGAACCATCACAAGGCATGATTCCGGTCCCAAGTGAATCAAAAGAAATTAAAGATGAAGACGTTGATAGCGTCGTTAAATCAGCACTTACAAAAAGTATCACACCAGAACGTGAAGTGATTTCTTTAGTTCCTGAAGAGTTTATCGTTGATGGATTCCAAGGAATTCGTGATCCTCGTGGAATGATGGGGATTCGTTTAGAGATGCGTGGTCTAATTTATACAGGACCAAGTACCATTCTACACAATCTTCGTAAGACGGTTGAACGTGCTGGTATCTCTGTTGAGAACATTATCATCACACCTTTAGCAATGGCAAGGACTGTTCTTAACGAAGGTGAACGAGAATTTGGTGCTACTGTAATTGATATGGGTGGCGGTCAAACAACTGTTGCGACAATGCGTGCTCAAGAATTACAATATACAAATATCTATACTGAAGGTGGCGATTATATCACCAAAGATATTTCAAAAGTTCTTAAGACATCAATGTCAATTGCAGAAGCTTTAAAATTTAATTTTGGTCAAGCAAATATCAACGAAGCAAGTGAAACTGAAACTGTAAAAGTTGATGTAGTTGGTAGTGAGGAACCAGTAGAAGTAACAGAACGTTATCTCTCTGAAATTGTTTCTGCTCGTGTTCGTCATATTTTAGATCGTGTAAAACAAGATTTAGAACGTGGACGTTTACTTGATTTACCTGGTGGTATCGTTTTAGTAGGCGGTGGCGCAATTATGCCAGGTGTAGTTGATGTAGCTCAAGAAATCCTAGGAACTAATGTTAAATTACATGTACCGAATCAAGTAGGTATCAGAAATCCAATGTTTGCAAATGTTATTAGCCTTGTAGAATTCGTAGGCAAAATGTCTGAAGTTGATGTTTTGGCACAAAATGCGGTTTCAGGTGAAGAAATGTTAAGACGCAAACCAATTGATTTTGCTGGACGTGATAATTATGTTCCTAATTTCAATGAATCAAGACCATCAACACAAACTTCAAATTATAACCAACAGCCAGTTGCTCCAGTAGATTATAATTCTCAAGAACCAACTCAACCTAAACAAAAATTAGGTGATCGCGTTCGTGGTATTTTTGGAAGTATGTTTGATTAATAGATAGTAATAAAAGTGAGGAAATAAAATGGCATTTTCATTCGATACAGCATCTATGCAAGGTGCAGTAATTAAAGTAATCGGTGTTGGTGGAGGCGGTGGTAACGCAATCAATCGTATGATTGATGAAGGCGTTGCTGGTGTAGAATTCATCGCAGCTAATACTGATATTCAAGCTTTGAGTTCATCAAAAGCTGAAACAGTTATTCAACTTGGCCCTAAATTAACTCGAGGTTTAGGTGCTGGAGGTCAACCTGAAGTTGGTCGCAAAGCAGCTGAAGAAAGTGAAGAAGCATTATCAGAAGCGTTATCTGGTTCAGATATGGTTTTCATCACTGCCGGTATGGGTGGCGGATCTGGTACAGGTGCTGCACCAGTGATTGCTCGTATTGCTAAAGGTTTAGGTGCTCTAACTGTTGCAGTAGTTACTCGTCCATTCGGTTTCGAAGGAAACAAACGTGGTAATTTTGCAATTGAAGGTATTCAAGAATTACGTGATCAAGTAGATACCTTATTAATTATTTCAAATAATAATTTACTTGAAATTGTTGATAAAAAGACTCCGCTACTTGAAGCACTTAGTGAAGCTGATAACGTTTTACGTCAAGGTGTACAAGGTATCACTGACTTAATCACAAGCCCAGGTTTAATTAATCTTGACTTTGCTGATGTTAAAACAGTTATGGCCAACAAAGGTAATGCATTAATGGGAATTGGTGTTGGTTCTGGTGAAGAACGAATTATCGAAGCAGCTCGTAAAGCAATCTACTCACCATTACTTGAAACTACAATCGATGGTGCAGAAGACGTTATTGTCAACGTTACTGGTGGATTAGATATGACACTTACAGAAGCAGAAGAAGCATCAGAAATTGTTGGTCAAGCGGCTGGAAACGGTGTTAACATTTGGCTAGGTACATCAATTGATGATAGTATGAAAGATGAAATCCGTGTAACAGTTGTTGCAACGGGTGTTCGTCAAGATAAAGCTGAAAAGGTTTCAGGTTTCCGTCAACCACGTACTTTTAACCATGATTCATCAAATACAAATTCTAATGTGGTAGCACAGCAAGCTGGAGCACAATATGCTTCAGAACAAACTCATCAACCAAGTCAACCAAACTTTGAACGTCCTTCAAATTATGATTTTGATATGGCTGAATCTCGTGAGATGCCTAGAACATATACAAAAGAAAAACAAGCACCACAAAATCAGGGTTCAGCATTTGGGAACTGGGATTTAAGACGCGATAATATTGCTAAACCTAGTGAAAGTGAACTTGATAATCAATTAAATATGTCAAGATTCTCTCCAAATGATGAGTCGGGTGATGATGAGTTAGAAACACCACCATTCTTTAAAAATCGTTAATTTACATTATGGATTTACAAAAAAATAGAGATCAAGTTTTAAAAGATGTTGGAACGGCGGCAATTGAGGCCCATCGAAACCCTGAAGACATAAATGTAATTGCTGTTACAAAATATGTAGATGCAGGTATCGCTGGTGCCTTGATGGAAACTGGATTGACTCATATTGCTGAAAATAGAGTAGATAAATTTTTAGATAAATATGAATCATTAAAAAACAAAGACTTAACTTGGCATTTGATTGGCAGTCTCCAACGCCGTAAAGTTAAATCTGTTATTAATTTGGTAGACTATTTTCATGCTCTAGATTCGGTAAGTCTTGCTGAAGAAATTCAAAAAAGAGCTAAGCATCCAATTAAGTGTTTTTTACAAGTAAATATTTCTGAAGAAGAAAGTAAACATGGTTTTACGATTTCTGAACTTCCACAGGTTATTGAAGAGCTAGCTCAATTGAATCAGATTCAACTCGTTGGATTAATGACGATGGCACCGCTTGGAGCTAGTGAAGGAACCATTAGGGATATTTTTAAAAAAGCAAATAAATTAAGACTTAAGCTTGAGTCAGAAAACAGAAAGAATATGCCTTTTACAGAATTAAGCATGGGGATGAGTGGTGATTATAAAATTGCCATTCAAGAAGGTGCAACTTTTGTAAGAATCGGATCTTCTTTCTTCAAGTAAATGGAGAACTATATGGCACTTAAAGACACATTCAATAAGATGATTTCTTATTTTGATACTGACGAAGTTAGTGAAGTTGAAGGTGAAGAGCAAGCTCCGATTAATGCGGAACAGGCTAGACCTCAGCAAGCAACTAGACCAAGTCAACCTGAACAACCCACTAGACCTGTTCAGCAACAAGCTCGACCAAGTCAAGCTACTACACGTCCGGTTCAACCTACAAGTAGTCAAAGAGCAAGTGAACAATATTCAACTGGATATCAATCACGTGGACAAGTTACTGATGCTAGTGAAAGAAGAGCAAGTCAAAACTCTTATCAAACTTCTGCACCAACAAATAAAAATAATCACATTCAGGCAAATTCTAACCAAGGTCAAACAACAATTGCTTTGAAGTATCCTAAACGTTACGAAGATGCCCAAGAAATTGTTGATCTACTTATTGAAAATGAATGTGTATTGATTGATTTTCAATTTATGTTGGATGCTCAAGCAAGACGTTGTCTTGATTTTATTGATGGAGCTAGTAAAGTTCTTTATGGAACCTTACAGAAAGTTGGGTCTTCTATGTATTTGTTGACCCCATCAAATGTATCTGTTAATATTGAAGATATGAATATCCCAAATAATAATCAAGATTTTGGATATGATTTTGATATGAAGAGACGTTAATCTATGGGATTTATTTTATATATTTTACTTAATATCATAAGACTATACACCTATTTGTTAGTTGGCTATGCTTTATTATCTTGGTTTCCAGGAGCATATGATACAACTTTAGGCCGTTTAATTCGTCAGTTAGTTGAACCACTAATTAAACCTTTTAAAAATCTGCCATTACAGTTTGCTGGAATGGACTTCACTATTTTAGTCGTAATTCTTGCCTTGAACTTTCTTAGTAGAATTTTAATCCAGATTTTTATATGATGGTCAATCTAAAAGATAAATACCAACATTTTCATCCCGAGGAATATTCGTTCATTGATAAAGTTAGTGAAATAATTAATCGAGTAGAAGATACTTATGTTATTAATGTCACTGATTTTTTAAATCCAAGACAAATTGATATTCTAAAATCCTTGGTTGCCCCGACCGAATTACAAACATTTAGTTCCAATGATTATTATGGAACTGAATATGGCAGGGTGATCATTGCACCAGCTTATTACCAGTTTGATCAGAATGATTTTGAGTTAGATTTACTAGAAATTAATTATAATGCTAAATTCAATCAATTAAGGCATTCGCAAATTCTAGGTACTTTGATAAATGAATTAGGAATCAAGCGAGAGTCTATGGGAGATATCCTAGTAGAGGAAGGTTACGCTCAACTGATGATTAGTCATCATCTACTGAATTATTTTTTAGGAAATATTAGTAAAATTGGTAGAGCCAGTGTAACACTTAAAAAAATTCCAATCAATCAGCTAATTAAGGAAGCAAATGAAATGACTTCAACAGACATTTTGGTTTCAAGTTTGCGAATTGATCTGATTATGGCTTCAGTTATCAAAATATCCAGAAGTCAGGCGATGAAATTCATTGAATCTGAAAAAGTAAAAGTTAATTATCGTAAAGTAACTAGAACATCAGATAATCTTGCTCTAGGCGATATGATTAGTGTAAGAGGTTATGGTCGCTTCAAAATCGAATCAGATAATGGTCTAAGTAAAAATGGGAAGATTAAATTAACAATCAGTAAAACGATGCGTAAATAAGGAGAAATAATGGCACTTACAGCACTTGAAATTAAAGATAAAACATTTAAAACAAAATTCCGTGGATATAGCGAGGAAGAAGTTAACGAGTTTTTAGATATCGTCGTAGACGATTATGAAGCACTTGTGAAAAAGAACCGTGAACACGAAGCAAAAATTAAAAATTTAGAAGAAAAACTTTCTTATTTTGATGAAATGAAAGAATCTTTAAGTCAATCAGTTATCTTAGCTCAAGAAACTGCTGAAAAAGTAAAAGCTACAGCAAATTCTGAGGCATCAAATCTTGTTAGCAAAGCAAATTATGATGCACAACATTTATTAGATGAGTCAAAAGCGAAATCAAACCAAATGTTGCGTGATGCTACAGATGAAGCAAAACGAGTTGCAGTAGAAACAGAAGAGTTGAAACGTCAAACTCGTGTCTTCCATCAACGTCTTATTTCTTCTATTGAAGCTCAATTGAACTTAGCCAATGCACCTGAATGGGATGAATTGTTGCAACCAACAGCAATCTATCTTCAAAATTCAGATGCTGCTTTTAAAGAAGTTGTGAAAGAAGTTCTTAACGAAGAAGTACCTGAAACTGAAGACAGTGCATCATTTGATGCAACACGCCAATTCACTCCAGAGGAAATGGAAGAATTACAACGTCGTGTTGATGAAAGTAATAAAGATTTGGAAGATGCAAATTTTGATCATTACAATAGTGAAGCAAGTGAACCTGCAATCAACCTTAATGAAACACAAACCTTTAAATTAAATATTGAAGAATAAGAAAAACACAGTTTAATTTACAATATTCACAGCAAGTAGAGGATGATGAGAGCTCTACATTCCCTAGTAAATTTAATTATCATTTTCTTTCTTCCTAACTGAACCAAGTAAGTTAGGAGGTCTGCTCACCTTACGAGCGAAAGAGGGAATAAGAAATTATTCTAAACTAAGGTGGTACCACGAGCTTTCGTCCTTTTACGGATGGAGCTCTTTTTATATTGTCAATAACATGAACTATGACTAAGGAGTTAAAAAAATGAAATTAAAAGAAACCTTAAATCTTGGAAGAACAGCTTTTCCAATGCGTGCTGGCCTTCCTAATAAAGAGCCTCAATGGCAAGAAGCTTGGTTCAAAGCTAATCTTTATAAAAAACGTCAAGAATTAAATGAAGGAAAACCAAGTTTTCATTTACATGATGGACCTCCCTATGCCAATGGAAATATTCACGTTGGCCATGCTTTAAATAAAATATCTAAGGACATCATTGTTCGTTCAAAATCTATGTCTGGCTTCCAAGCGCCATTTGTCCCAGGTTGGGATACTCATGGGTTACCAATTGAACAAGTTTTAGCTAAAAAAGGTGTAAAACGTAAAGAAATGGATTTGGCTGAATATTTGGAAATGTGTCGTACCTATGCACTCAGCCAAGTTGATAAACAGCGTGAAGATTTCAAACGCCTTGGAGTTTCTGCAGATTGGGAAAACCCTTATGTAACTTTGATGCCTCAATACGAAGCAGATCAAATTCGTGTATTTGGTGCGATGGCTGATAAGGGTTATATCTATCGCGGTGCGAAACCAGTCTATTGGTCATGGTCTTCAGAGTCAGCTTTGGCTGAAGCTGAGATTGAGTATCATGACATTGACTCAACGTCATTATATTACGCCAATAAGGTAAAAGATGGCAAGGGTAAATTAGATACAGATACTTATATCGTTGTTTGGACAACAACACCATTTACGGTTACAGCATCTCGTGGCCTTACTGTTGGTCCAGATATGGACTATGTACAAGTTAAACCTGCTGGAAGTGACTGTAAATATCTCGTAGCTGAAGGTTTACTTGAAAGTTTATCAAATAAATTTGGTTGGCCAGAATTTGAAGTCCTTAATAGCTTCAAAGGAAGTGAACTTGAATATATTGTGACTGAGCACCCATGGGATACAGAAGTTGATGAACTTGTTATTTTAGGTGACCACGTTACACTTGAATCAGGTACAGGTATTGTTCATACAGCACCTGGTTTTGGTGAAGATGACTACAATGTTGGTAGTAAATATAAATTAGAAGTTGCTGTTACTGTTGATGAGCGCGGCATCATGATGGAAAATGCAGGACCAGATTTCCAAGGCCAATTTTATGATAAAGTGACACCGATTGTTAAAGAAAAGCTTGGCGACTTATTATTAGCTAGTGAAGTTATAAATCACTCATACCCATTTGACTGGCGTACTAAAAAACCAATCATTTGGCGTGCTGTTCCACAATGGTTTGCTTCAGTATCAGATTTCAGACAAGAAATCTTGGATGAAATTGAAAAAGTTAACTTCCATCCTTCATGGGGTAAAACGCGTCTTTATAATATGATCCGTGACCGTGGCGATTGGGTAATCTCACGTCAACGTGCATGGGGTGTCCCTCTACCAATCTTCTATGCTGAGGATGGCACAGCTATTATGACAAAAGAAGTAACTGACCATATTGCCAATCTTTTTGAACAAGAAGGTTCAATCATCTGGTGGAAGAAAGAAGCAAAAGAATTACTACCTGAAGGCTTTACTCATCCAGGTTCACCAAATGGTGAGTTTACAAAAGAAACAGATATCATGGATGTTTGGTTTGATTCAGGTTCATCTTGGAATGGTGTAATGAATGCTCGTGGACACTTAGACTACCCAGCAGATCTTTATTTAGAAGGATCAGACCAGTACCGAGGATGGTTTAATTCATCATTAATCACATCAGTTGCTGTTAATGGTCATGCCCCATATAAAGAAGTCTTATCACAAGGTTTTGTCCTTGATGGTAAGGGTGAAAAAATGTCTAAATCAAAAGGTAATACAATCTTACCTAGTGATGTGACTAAACAATATGGTGCAGAAATTCTGCGTTTATGGGTTACTTCAGTTGACACCGATAATGACGTCCGTGTCTCTATGGATATTCTAGGACAAGTATCAGAAACATATCGTAAAATCAGAAATACGCTACGTTTCTTGATTGCTAATACGTCTGATTTCAATCCAAATACTGATGCTGTAGCTTATGAAAATCTTTCTGCAGTTGATAAATATATGACAATCAAATTTAACAAATTAGTTGAATTAATCAATACTTCATATGCATCATACGATTTCATGGCAATCTACAAAGCAGTTGTTAACTTTGTGACAATTGATTTATCAGCCTTTTATTTAGATTTTGCTAAAGACGTTGTATATATTGAAGGAGCTAATAGCCCTGAACGCCGTCGCATGCAAACAGTATTCTATGATATTTTGGTTAAAATTACTAAACTATTAACACCAATTTTACCTCATACAGCTGAGGAAATCTGGTCCTATTTAGAATTTGAAAGTGAAGAATTTGTACAGTTATCAGAGTTACCTCTAGCTGAAAGCTATGAAGGTGAAGTGGATATTTTATCTGCATGGGAAGCTTTCATGACTCTACGTACACAAGCTCAAAAAGCTTTAGAAGAAGCTCGTAATGAGAAAATTATCGGTAAATCTCTTGAAGCACACTTGACAGTCTATGCTAGTCCGCATGTCAAAACATTATTAACAGCTTTAGATAGTGATATTGCACTATTAATGATTGTATCTCAATTGACAGTTGCTGATTTAGAAGAAGCGCCTGAAAATGCAATAGCATTTGATGGTGTTGCATTTACTGTAGAACATGCAGTAGGTGAAGTGTGTGAGCGTTCTCGCCGCGTTGATCCGACAACTAGAATGCGTCCTTATGGAGCATTTGTCTGTGATGCAAGTGCAAAAATAATTGAAGAAAATTTCCCAGAGGCAGTAGCTGAAGGATTTGAAACTAAATAAAAAATCTGACCTTTCGGTCAGATTTTTTTGTTTGTTAGTGATAAAGAAAAACTAACCTTGATGGGCTAGTTTTCTTCTTTGATTGGGAATGAGATTTCAATTAAATTATTGGTATGAACCATTTTTGTTTTCCCATTAATGATAAGAGATTGATCGATGCGACGTTTTAAGAAAAATTCACGGATTGCTTCTAATTCTTCATCTTTAATTGCGCGATATTTATTAGTGATTAATAGTTCGTAATGTTTTGGTGCTTTTGTGAAAACGACATCTGTGTTACCTGCCGAGTAAACTTCAACCAATTTAGCATCTGTATTTGTTAGTTGATTGGTTACCAGTTCAGGATGACTCCCTGTTGTATTAATAAGTCTCATAATTATCTCCTCTTTATCAATCACTATACATCAATAAATTAATAGTTATTAAGAATGGTGTTGTTTTTGCCATTCAGTTATTGCCCATTTATGACTGCCGCGTTTTAAGTTGGCAATTGCTTCCTCGATTGGGAACCAAGCTAGTTTGTTAAAGTCTTCCAAGGGATCTCCTTGAATACTATAAGAAGTTACTTCATACAAGTAAGCTGGATTATAGTAATAGGTATCTCTATGACGTGAGTAAAAATACTCGTCTGCTTGGCCATAGTAATATCCAATCTCAGCTGAGAATCCGAGCTCCTCAATCAATTCTCGCTCTAAAGCAGTTAAGTGATTCTCACCTTCCTCAATTTCTCCACCAGGAAGAAACCAAGCCCCGTTGGGTGCCTGTACTAAGATGACCTCTGTTTTATCACTGTTTGGAATAACTGCATAAACTCCATACCGAGATTTGTAGTTTTTTTCTTCAATTTTTTCGCCGAATTTTGGAACTGTCATAGCCGTCCCTCCTATTTATATTATACTAAAAAAATGAAGATAGCGCTTTATTTTTTTTCATAATATGTGAAAATTTTCATCAAAAAAGTGATAATAATAATTATTATCACTTTTCAAATTAATTTTCGTAAGACTTGGTTTGATCTTCCACAGGTGAATTAGATTTTTTTGCTGATTTAATAATGATATTTCCATTACTAGTCATCATTGCTTTAAGCTCTTTTTCACTTGGATTTTCCAAGTAGAAATCAGTAATAGCATCTTCAATGTAATCTTGAATAGTTCTTCTTAATGGACGAGCACCCATTTTTGGATTATAACCAAGATCGACTAATTTCTCTTTAACTTTATTGGTCACATCAAGGTGAAGACCATTTTGAGAGAGGCGATTGTTGACATCTTCTAACATCAAATCAACAATATGTAATAGATTATCTTTGCTTAATGTTTGGAATTCAATAATACCATCAAAACGGTTCATAAATTCTGGATTAAAGAAATTTGTTAATTGTCCCAGAACTGAACTTGTTCGTCCTTCGCGGGCTGCCCCAAATCCGACAGAGGCTTCATTAGTACTTGTCCCGGCATTAGAAGTCATAATGATGATGGTATCTTTAAAGCTAACTGTCCGGCCTTGCCCATCAGTCAAACGACCATCGTCTAAAACTTGAAGGAACATGTGCATAACATCAGGGTGAGCTTTTTCAATTTCATCCAGCAAAATGAGTGAATAAGGATTGCGACGGACTTTTTCCGTTAATTGACCGGCTTCCTCATATCCGACATAGCCAGGAGGGGCACCAACCAACTTAGCAACGGCATGTTTTTCCATGTACTCTGACATATCAAAACGAATCATATTATCGGCTGTACCAAAAAGTTCAATTGCTAATTGCTTAGATAACTCAGTTTTCCCTACACCTGTAGGACCCACGAATAAGAATGAACCGATTGGTCGATTTGGCGTACCTAGACCGACCCGGTTACGACGAATAGCTTTAGCAATTTTATCAACAGCATCGTCTTGACCAATGACATGACTCTTCAAGTCTTCAGCCAGGTGAATCAATTGTGATTGTTCTTTTTCTTTCAAATCACCCACAGGGATATTGGTTTTGTCCTCTAAGATACCTTCAATTGTTTTCTCAGTAATGATTGGGGTATCTTCTTCATCAACTTTTTGCTTTTGTAACTCTTTATATTTGATAATTTGGTCGCGGAAATAAGCTGCGCGCTCATAGTCTTCATCTCGTGTAGCCTGCGCTTTTAAGTTTTCGGCTTCGACAAGACGTTGATCTATTTCTTTTGGATCAACAAAAGTTAACGTCAAGTTCAATTTTGAGCCGGCTTCATCGAGTAAGTCAATTGCTTTGTCTGGAAGGAAGCGATCTTGAATATATCGATTAGAAAGTGTCGCAGCAGCAATGATAGCATCATCTGTATACTTAACATGATGATAATCTTCGTACTTAGTCTGGATCCCTTTTAAGATGGTAATTGTTTCTTCAACAGAAGGCTCATCAACCTTAACAGGTTGCATACGTCGTTCTAAGGCGGCATCTTTCTCAATAATTCGATACTCATTAAGTGTAGTAGCACCAACTAACTGTAATTCACCACGAGCAAGTGCAGGTTTTAAGATATTTCCAGCGTCCATGTTGCCATCACCTGCATTACCGGCTCCAACAATTTCGTGAATTTCATCAATGAATAAGATAACATCTTGACGGTTTCTTATTTCTTCCATCAGTTTTTGCATTCGTTCTTCAAATTGACCACGGATTCCAGTTCCTTGGACTAAACTAACAACATCTAAACGAATCACTTGTTTACCTTGAAGTTTATATGGGACATCACTGTCCACAATTTTTTGAGCTAAACCTTCAACGACAGCAGTTTTACCAACACCGGGTTCGCCAATTAGAACTGGATTATTCTTTGTACGACGATTGAGAATTTCAATGACACGTGTAATCTCTTCGTCACGACCTATAACAGGGTCAATACCTCCTTTACGGGCAATTTCCGTAACATTGATACCAAACTCTTCTAGTAAGCCTTTAGGCTGTTGAGTAGCTTGTGCATTTTGATTACGAGAGCCCTGTTGGTTAGGAATTTTCCCATTATTTCCACCGCTTCCACCTGCCTGAGTTGGAGGAGTATTAGGTAGATTTCCGAAAGATCGAAAGTTATTCAAATCACCGAAAAAGTCATCAAAGAATGGATTCATTGGGTCTTGTTTTTTTTCTGAACGCGAACCAATTCCCCCTAATATTGAATTATTCGCATCCGTTTTCATTATTTGATAGCAATTTTGACATAAATCAATTTGCTTTTGTTTCCCATTAACATTGGTATATAAATGGATTGAAGCTTCATTTAATTGACAATTCTGACAGAGCATAGCATACCTCCAATGCATTTCTATCGACCATCTTGATTTATAGTCAAACATGGTCAAACTTTATAACCATATTATAGCACCCTATTTTTGGAAATCAAGTAAAAAGTTCGAATTTTTAGCACTCTCCAGAATAGAGTGATAATCACAATATTTTCGAGAAAAAACAGCAATTTACCACACATAACAAAGGAAAAGATTGAGAAATTTGTCTCTTTTAGTGTTTGTTTAGGGCAAATTATGTTAAAATAATATGGAAAACTAAGGAATAGGAGAACAGAAATGGAATCACATTTAGTGAGAATCATCAACCGCTTAGAATTAATGGTTAATGACGGTGGCAACTTAAAAAGAAATTTTGAACGTGATGGCGTAGTAGTTGCTGAAGTAGCATTTGCAAATGATGTTGAAACTGGACCAGTTTTTACATTACGTGATGTTGAAGCTCGTGAATCATATTCATTTGATAGTATTGATTTAATTGCAATGGAAATTTACGATTTATTATATTAATATTAATCTTTTTTAAAAAAAACTTGCCCAGGCAGGTTTTTTATTTTAGTTTCTATTGTATTTTTATACATAAAGTGTTATAATTATTTCGTTGTTTTAAAAAATCGATATGTTTGGAGTATAAATATGAATTTTTCTTTTTTGCCACATTACTGGGGCTACTTTAATTACGGTGTCTTAGTCACCATTTTTATTTCAATTGCTGTAGTGTTTTTTGGCACCATATTAGGCATAATTATTACATTTTTGAAGAGAAGTTCTATTCTTCCCTTGAAATGGCTTGCCTCTTTCTATGTTTGGATTTTCCGAGGGACACCAATGGTCGTTCAAATTATGATTGCCTTTGCTTGGATGCACTTTAATCAAATGCCTATTATAGATTTTGGTGTCCTAAACCTTGATTTTTCACGACTCTTACCTGGGATTATTATTATTTCATTGAATAGCGGAGCATATATTTCCGAAATAGTCAGAGCTGGGATTGAGGCCGTACCGGCTGGCCAGTTAGAAGCAGCATACTCTTTAGGCATTCGCCCTAAAAATGCGATGCGGTTTGTTATATTACCTCAAGCTTTTAAGAATATCCTTCCAGCATTAGGCAATGAGTTTATTACAATAATAAAAGATAGTGCACTCTTGCAAACAATTGGTGTTATGGAATTATGGAATGGTGCCCAATCGGTTGTTACGTCAACGTATCAGCCAATTACACCTTTATTGTTTGGAGCATTTTATTACTTGATGGTTACGACTGTAATGTCACAACTATTACATTTATTAGAAAAGAAGATGGGACAGGGAGTTAAAAGTTTATGAGTCAAGAACTATTGAAAATTGAAGCCTTACATAAGTCTTTTGGTCAGCATCATGTTTTAAAGGGAATCGACTTAACAATTGAGCAAGGAGAGGTTTTAGTCATTATTGGACCGTCTGGATCTGGTAAGTCAACATTATTAAGGACGATGAACTTATTAGAAACACCAAGCAAAGGAAAAGTAACCTTTGAGGGTACTGACATTACGGATAAGGAAAATGATATTTTTAAAATGCGTGAAAAAATGGGAATGGTCTTTCAACAGTTTAACCTCTTTCCCAACATGACCGTTTTAGACAATATTACTCTCTCACCAATCAAAACTAAAAAGGTCAGTAAAATGATAGCTGAAGAAAAGGCTTATCACCTTTTGGAAAAAGTTGGTCTCGCTGATAAGGCTACAAGTTATCCAGATTCTCTTTCAGGTGGGCAAAAGCAAAGGATTGCGATAGCTCGAAGCTTGGCGATGGACCCCGATATGCTTTTATTTGATGAACCAACATCTGCCTTAGATCCTGAAATGGTGGGTGAGGTTTTAACTGTTATGAAAGAACTCGCTCTGGCCGGAATGACAATGGCTATTGTTACACATGAAATGGGTTTTGCAAAGGAAGTTGCAGACCGAGTTATCTTTATGGATGATGGTATGATTGTCGAAGAAGGCAAGCCTGAAGAAATTTTTGACCACCCAAGCCAAGCAAGAACCGTTGATTTCTTGAGTAAAATACTTTAATTAAGTTGGAGAAATCCAACTTTTTTATTAACTCTCTTTAATTTTTTAGTGAAAAGGATTACATTATAATTTTCTTATGTTATAATTGGAAGATATTAAAGGGAGAATAGTGTGAAATTATTACAAGCAGAAATTGGGAAAAAGTATCTTATCAAGTCTATTAATCTTCCTGATTCATTTAAAAAACATTTGTCACATTTAGGCTTGTTGCCTGACAAACAGATTATGCTCATTTCAAAGACTAATAATAGTGCTATCGTAATGTTATCAGATCAGAGACTAGCATTTGATAAAAGTATTTTAGATAATATTGATGTTGAACTACATCAAACGACCTCAAATGCTGTCCCACTTACCGATTTATTGGTAGGTGAAAAAGCTTATATTGATAATATCTTTACAAATAAAGAAACTAAGCGACATTTGATGGATATGGGATTAACGAAAGGGACGCAAGTCAAATTAATAAAAGTTGCTCCTTTGGGAGATCCAATTGAAATCTCAGTGAGAGGATTTGAACTAACACTTAGAAAATCAGAAGCACAATTAATTAGCGTTGATCGAAGATAGAACATTTAAGAGGAGTTATGCGAAAAGTTACATTAATTGGGAACCCAAATAGTGGAAAGACGAGTTTATTTAATTTATTAACTGGAAGTAATCAGAAAGTTGGAAATTGGCCAGGAGTCACTGTTGATCGAAAAAGTGGCTTTTTAAAAATAGATAAACAGATTGAAATTCAAGATTTACCAGGAGTTTACTCTTTATCTCCTTATACATCTGAAGAAAAAGTGGCGAGAGATTATCTGCTTTGTGGGCAACTTCAGCTTATTGTTGATGTTTTAGATGCATCAAACCTTGAAAGAAATCTTTATTTAGCAACCCAACTGTTAGAATTAGGTTTTCCTTGTCTTCTTGTCTTAAATATGATGGATGTTGTAGAAAGAAACGGAAATCAGATTAGTTGTGATAAACTTAGTTATCTGCTAAGTGTACCTGTAGTTTCAATCAGTGCCATAAAAAATAAAGGGATTGATAAGATGGTTAAGTACATCCAAAAATTAGTTCATAGTGGGTCACCTTCACCTTACCCAATTTATGAAGATAGTTTTGAAGCTGCATTGAGTCAAATAGAGCAACTTCTAACAGACTATGATTTAGGGCTCAGTAGACGACACTACTTGATAAAATTATTTGAACGAGACCCTCTTGTTCAGGAACATCTTGAATTATCTTCTGATATCATTTCGGAAATTGAATATATTTCAGCAATTACAGAGAAGATTTATACGGAAGATGCAGAATCTATTGTTATTAATCAAAGATATGCTTATATTGATAGCATTTGTCAAATGGCTCAAATAAAAAAAGATAATTTCGAGCTTAAATTATCTGACAAAATTGATACTATTATCACTAACCGGTTTTTAGCTTTACCTATTTTTGCTATTATCATGTTTATTGTGTATTATTTATCCATTCAAACAATTGGAACCTTAGGAACTGATTGGGCTAACGATTATTTATTTGGAAAACTAGTTCCAAATACTCTGCAAACTGTGTTAACATACTTAAAAGTTGATTTTTGGTTGAAGTCCTTAATAATTGATGGCATCGTTGCAGGAGTTGGAGCAGTTCTAGGTTTTGTTCCTCAATTGTTTGTTTTATTTCTTTGTTTGGGTATACTTGAAGATATTGGTTATATGAGTCGGATTGCTTTTGTAATGGATAGAGTTTTCCGTAAGTTTGGCTTATCAGGAAAGACATTTATTCCAATGTTAATTGCTACTGGGTGTGGTGTTCCTGCTATTATGGCCAGTCGTACAATTGAAAATGAACAAGATCGAAAGATAACGATTATGACATCAACATTCATGCCATGTTCGGCTAAAATGGCCATAGTCGCTCTTATTTCGGGTGTCTTCTTTCCCAATAACCCTATAATTGCCCCAAGTGCCTATTTTATTGGAATTGCTTCTATTGTTTTATCAGGTATTCCCCTGAAAAAAACAAAATTATTGTCAAGTCAAGCAAGTCCATTTATCATGGAGTTGCCTGCCTATCATTTACCACATTTACCTACAGTAATACTATATGCTTATAATAAAGCCTTAAGTTTTATAAAAAAGGCAGGTACTGTCATTTTTGTTTTAACAATTCTACTTTGGTATTTAACTTCCTATGATTTTCGATTTCAACCCGTTAATGCACAAGAAAGCATATTAGCAGACATAGGACGTCATTTTGCTTGGATTTTTTCACCATTAGGATTTGGTAATTGGAAAGCAACAGTAGCAACTTTTTCTGGATTGTTAGCTAAAGAAACCGTGGTTGCAACATTTGGTATCTTTTATCAAAATAATCAAATGACTGTGTCACCGAATTTGCTTTGGAATCAATTAAGATTAGACTATTCTCCTATAGCAGCATATTCCTTCTTGGTTTTTAATCTATTATGCACTCCTTGTTTTGCAGCTATCGGGGCAATAAAACGTGAAATGAATAGTAAGAAATGGTCATTGTTTGCTATAGGTTTTCAAACAGCACTAGCTTATTCGGTAAGTTTTATCATTTATCAACTGGGTCTTTATTTTCAGACAGGACAACTTTCATTTTTCACAATCATTGCAGTCCTCTTGTTAATAATAGCTAGTTATCTGATTTTGAGGAAACCTAAAGAAAGTCAAGAAAACCTAATCACATTAACTAATATTTTCAATTATAGGGAGGATAAAAACTAATGTCGACGTTTATTATTTTTATTATTATCGTCATTCTAGTATTTTTTAGTTTAAAATATTATCGCAGTCAAAATGGTTCATGTGGCGATTGCAATTGTTCTTGTCCAATCAAAGATAAAATGAAAGATAAATAATTGACAAAGAGGGAATGCTCCCTCTTTTTTTTGGTATAATGATAAAAAGATAGATAAGGAAAGAATTCATGACACAGATAATCGATGGAAAAGCACTAGCCCAAAAGATGCAATCAAATTTAGCTGATAAAGTGCAAGTTTTAAATAATAAGTACCATATTGTACCAGGATTAGTAGTGATATTAATTGGTAATAATCCGGCCAGTCAAGTTTATGTCAAAAATAAAGAAAAAGCAGCTATAGCAGCTGGTTTTAAAAGTGAAACTGTTCGCTTATCGGAATCAACTTGTCAAGAAGAGCTGATTGATATTATCAATCAATATAACCTAGATGATAGCATACATGGTATATTAGTCCAATTACCATTGCCAAGCCATATTAATGACAAAAAAATAATCCTCTCAATTGATCCTAAAAAAGATGTCGATGGCTTTCATCCAATGAATACTGGTCACTTGTGGTCAGGTCGCCCACTTATGGTTCCTTGTACACCAGCGGGGATTATGGAGATGTTTAGTGAATACAGTATCGATTTAGAGGGTAAAAATGCAGTAATCATTGGTCGTTCAAACATTGTTGGCAAACCAATGGCCCAATTGTTACTAGATAAAAATGCGACCGTTACTTTAACACATTCGCGGACCAAGCATTTACCAGAAGTAGCTAGTCGCGCAGATATCCTAATCGTGGCAATTGGCCAAGGAAATTTTGTAACTAAAGAATTTGTCAAAGAAGGTGCTGTTGTTATTGATGTTGGAATGAATCGTGATGATAATGGTAAATTAATTGGGGATGTTGATTTTGATCAAGTGGCTGATTTAACTAGTTTCATCACACCAGTCCCAGGTGGAGTTGGACCGATGACAATTACGATGTTACTAGAACAAACTTATCAAGCTTGTTTAAGAAGTGTGTCAAAATGAAATTAAACGAAGAATTGGCCAAGGAAATTATTGGTCCTAGACGTCGTAATTCCCACAAAGGCGATTATGGGCGCGTGCTATTAATTGGTGGTCTATATCCCTATGGTGGAGCAATTATTATGTCTGCAATTGCTACTGTCAAAAGTGGCGCAGGTCTAGTAACTGTGGCGACTGAAAAAGAGAATATACCAGCCTTACATAACCATTTGGCTGAAGCAATGGCCTTTTCAGTGGATGACCAAGACTTCTTGCAAAAAACGATGATTACAGCCGATGTAATCCTAATTGGCCCAGGCCTTGGGGACAATAGCAAAGCAGAAGAACTATTAAAAACAGTCTTGCAAGGGGTTAGCCCTGAACAAATTCTGATCATAGATGGCTCTGCTTTAACACTCTTAGCAGAAGAAGATGTTTCAATCTTAAAGAATAAGCAAGTTATCCTTACCCCTCATCAAAAAGAATGGGAAAGGTTGAGTAAACTAGCTATTGCGGATCAGAATCCTCAAGCCTCTCAAAAAGCTTTAATGCATTTTCCGCAAGAAACAATCTTAGTAGCCAAAAGTGATGAAACGACTCTAATCTCGACTGAAGAGATTTCTCTCCTTGACGTTGGAGGACCTTATCAAGCTACAGGTGGAATGGGCGATACCCTAGCTGGAATGATTGCCGGCTTTGTGGCCCAATTTAAACAAAAAAGCATTTATAAAGTTGTTGCAGCGGCAACTTATCTTCATTCAGCAATAGCAGATGACTTGGCAAGAGATAACTATGTTGTCCTACCCACGCAAATTAGTGACTCTATCCAAAAATGGATGAATAAGTATGCGAAAGCTGATTAATAAGAAGATTTTAAAAGAAGCTTTAAAGCTTCTTTTTTGGTACTAATCTTAACAATTTAAAATGAAAAATGGTATAATTGCAATAGTATAAAAAGGCAGTAGTGCCTTTAATTATAAGGAAAGGAACCTGATGACAGATTATTTAAGTGTCAGCAATCTGACTAAATATTTAAAAATGAAGTTTGACCGAGACCCCTATTTGGAACGGGTTTATCTGACTGGTCAGGTTTCCAATTTTAGAAAAAGACCAAAACATCAATATTTTTCATTAAAAGATGAAGGTGCTGTTATTCAGGCCACAATGTGGGCAGGTGTTTATAGTAAATTAGGATTTGATCTTGAGGAAGGCATGAAGCTTAATGTCGTTGGTCGGATTCAGCTCTATGAGCCTTCAGGAGCTTACTCAATTATCATCGAACGTGCTGAACCAGACGGGATTGGTGCATTAGCTTTGCAATTCGAACAATTGAAAAAGAAACTGACAAGTGAAGGATTTTTTGATGATAGACATAAGCAAGCCTTACCTCAGTTTGTAACTAAAGTCGGAGTTTTAACTTCTCCAAGTGGAGCCGTTATTCGGGATATTATTACTACAATTTCACGTCGTTTTCCGGGAGTTGAGATATTACTGTTTCCAACTAAGGTTCAAGGCGAAGGTGCTGCTCAAGAGGTTGTGGATAATATCATTCGAGCCAATCAAAGGGACGATTTGGATCTTCTAATTGTCGGTCGAGGTGGTGGTTCAATTGAGGATCTCTGGGCCTTCAATGAAGAAAAAGTTGTTCATGCAATCTTTGAATCACAGCTTCCAATTATCTCTAGTGTTGGCCATGAAACAGATATAACTTTGGCCGACTTCGTCGCCGATCGCAGGGCTGCAACACCAACAGCAGCAGCAGAACTAGCGACGCCTGTTACTAAAGCTGATATATTAGCCTGGATTAATGAGCGTCAGACCCGTGCTTTTCAAGCAAGTAATCGAATAGTGCGTGAAAATCAAGAAAGAGTCAATAAGCTAGCGCAGTCAGTTATCTTTAGGCAACCAGAACGCCTGTATGACGGCTATCTCCAAAAACTTGATCGTCTCAATATGTCATTGGTATCATCATTTAAAGAGAATATAGCCAGTAATAAAGATTCAGAAATCCAAATAAGACACCGTTTGCAATCAATTGATTTAATGAGTCGTATTAATCGTTACCAAGATCGTATTACGAGTCTCAGTCAACAGTTGACTTATGATGCTAAAGCATCATTTGAAAGCAAATTAAGACGTTTTGAAAAAGCGCAAGATACCTTGCTATCTCTTGATACAAGCCGCATCATTGCAAGAGGTTACGCAATGCTTCACAAAGGAGAGGAAGTTATTGCATCAGTCGAACAAATTGAAAAAGGTGATCATCTTAATATTCAATTAAAAGATGGTCAATTAGAAGTAGAGGTAAAAGATGTCAACTAAGAAAACATTTGAAGATAATTTGCAAGAATTAGAAATGATTGTTTCCAAACTTGAAAATGGCGATGTGCCATTGGAAACAGCTATTGCAGAGTTTCAAAAAGGGATGGTTCTTTCTAAAAATCTTCAAAAAACATTACAAAATGCCGAAAAAACACTTGTTAAAGTTATGCAAGCGGATGGTTCAGAAGTAGATATGGATGCTTAATGGAAAAGTTAACAAAAATCAATCAAACAATTAGCCATTTTTATCAAAAATCAAATTTTGTTTCTCAGGATTTAATTGATTCTATTATATATTCTGTTGATTCTGGAGGAAAAAGAATTAGACCCCTTTTCTTATTAGAATCTTTAGAAGCTTTCAATATTACATTGACAGAAGATCATTTTAAAGTTGCTGCAGCGTTAGAAATGGTTCACACTGGAAGTTTAATTCATGACGATCTACCTGCTATGGATAATGATGAATATCGCCGTGGCAGATTAACGAATCATAAGCAATTTGATGAAGCTACAGCAATTCTGGCTGGGGATAGTCTCTTTATTGATCCCTTTTCATTGATTGCAGAAACTAATTTTTTACCACAAATAAAAGTTGACTTAATCGCCCAATTGAGCAATGCAGCAGGAACTTTTGGTATGGTTGGTGGTCAGATGCTGGATATGAGAGCTGAAGATCAAAAATTAGGCATAGAAGAATTGCAGGGCATCCATAGTCATAAAACGGGTAAACTTTTGGCTTATCCATTTATGGCTGCTGCAATCATTGCTCAATTACCTGCAGACATGATATCTGACTTAACAAGAGCGGGTGAGTTAATTGGCCATGCTTTTCAAGTCCGGGATGATATTCTTGATATCACAGCAAAATTTGAAGACTTAGGAAAAACGCCCAACAAAGATATAACTGCCCATAAATCAACATATCCAGGATTACTGGGATTAGAAAAATCATATCAAGTATTAAATGAAGAATTAGATGGGGCCTTGTTCATTTTTGAAAAAACTAAAAATCAGACAAATTTTAACCCACAGAACCTAATTGATTTAGTAGAAAGGTTGAGACTAGATGCCTAAGGAAAGAGTAGATGTCTTGGCTTTCAAGCAAGGCCTCTTTGATACCCGTGAACAAGCAAAAAGAGGAGTAATGGCTGGTTTAGTTGTATCAGTCCTCAATGGTGAACGTTTTGATAAACCTGGTGAAAAAATTGATGACGCAACTGAATTAAAGCTGAAAGGTGAAAAGCTCAAGTATGTTAGTCGTGGCGGTTTGAAATTAGAAAAAGCCTTATCTATTTTTAATATCTCAGTTGATAACAAAGTCTGCATTGATATTGGTGCCTCAACAGGTGGTTTCACCGATGTTATGCTCCAATCTGGTGCTCAATTAGTTTATGCAGTTGATGTGGGGACTAATCAGTTGGTTTGGAAATTACGTCAGGACTCACGTGTGCGGAGTATGGAACAGTACAATTTTAGATATGCTCAGCTAGAAGATTTTACAGAAGGCCAACCTACATTTGCTAGTATTGATGTTTCTTTTATTTCATTAAGCCTGATTTTACCAGCATTGAAGTCAATCTTAGCTCCTTCAGGCCAAGTAGTTGCCCTAATCAAACCACAATTTGAAGCAGGCAAATCACAAGTTGGAAAAAATGGAATTATTAAAGATAAATCGGTTCACTTAAAAGTTCTTGAAAAAGTGACAACTTTTGCACAGGAATACGGATTTAATATAAAAGGTATCGATTTTTCGCCTATACAAGGTGGACATGGTAATATTGAATTTTTAGCTTATATGGAAAAAGCAGAACAAATTAAAGAGATTGATGTTTGTCTCCTTTCAGAAGTTGTTGAAAAATCACATAAGGAATTTAATCAAAATGAAGAAGAATGAACGTTTAGATTTAATTAAAAGAATGGTCTTGGCAAACGAGATTGAAACACAGCATGATTTACTAGCTTTACTTCGTAATGAAGGTTTAGAATTAACTCAAGCCACCATTTCAAGAGATATGAACGAAATTGGTATTGTCAAAATTCCATCTGCTAAAGGTCGTTATATTTATGGCTTGTCACAAGATAGTGGTAAAAAGATTTTTCAGCGTCCAACATCAATTAAGAGTAATATTCTAAGTATTTCAGAGAAACGATCAGATTTAAAATGTCATCTATTCTTAAAAGTTATCCCTGGAAATGCGATGGTCATTAAAAAATATTTAGTTAAGGATTTTGCGGATTCAATCTTTTCTGTAATTGCAGATGATGACAGTATTTTATTAATTGCCAATACTGAGATTGATGCGGACCATATTCGACAACAAGTCCTTCAATGGAAAGCTGAAGAAAGATAATAGAAAGAGGATAGAATGTTATTAGAAATTTCAATTAAAAATTTTGCCATCATTGAAGAAATTTCATTGACGTTTGAAAATGGCATGACTGTCCTAACTGGCGAAACAGGAGCCGGAAAGTCAATTATTATTGATGCGATGAATATGATGCTTGGTGCGCGTGCCAGTACTGAGGTTATTCGTCATGGTCAACAAAAAGCTGAAATTGAAGGTTTCTTTTCACTTGAAAAAAATTTGGATCTTCAAGCTCTCTTAGAAGATAATGGTATTCCAGTTCAAGATGAACTCATTATTCGCAGAGATATTTTTGCTAATGGTCGAAGTGTCAGTCGTATAAATGGGCAAATGGTTAATTTAACCTTTTTAAAAGAAGTTGGACAGTATCTAGTTGATATTCATGGTCAACATGACCAAGAAGAATTAATGCGCGCATCTCATCACTTAGCAATTTTAGATTCATTTGGGAATCAAGATTTTAAGGACCTTAAAACAAGCTATCAAGAAACATTTAACAGTTATAAAACGGTCAGAAAACGTGTCATTGAACGTCAGAAAAATGAACGTGAACATAAAGAACGGATTGAGATGTTAACCTTTCAACTAGCTGAAATCGAAGCAGTTGATTTACATAGGGGTGAAGAAGAAAGCCTTAATCAGGAACACCATCGGCTTTTAAATCACAAAAATATTGCTGACACTTTAGCTAATGCCTATGCTATGCTTGATAATGATGATATTTCAAGCCTAAACAATGTTCGGTCTGCAATGAATGATCTTTTGACAATTGAAAATTATGATTCTGATTATAAAGCTATTTCCACAAGTATTTCGGAAGCTTATTATATTTTAGAAGATGTGACCAAACAATTATCTGATACAATTGATTCGCTTGACTTCAATGCAGGTCGTTTGATGGAGATAGAAAGTCGTTTGACACTCATTAATAGTTTGACACGTAAATATGGTGGATCCGCTGATGACTTGTTAGATTACTATGATAATATTCAAAAAGAATATCAACTTCTCACTGGTGACAACATGGCATCAGGTGCAAGTGACTCCCAATTAAAATTGTTAGAAAAAGAGCTTGTTAGTAAGGCAACACAATTAAGCGAACAACGCCAAAATTTAGCTCTGCAATTAGAAGCTGATATTAAGGCAGAGTTAAAAGATTTATACATGGAAAAGGCTGATTTTCAGGTTAAATTTGATAAATCAAAATTTAATTCTCAAGGGAACCAAACAGTTGAATTTTATATTTCAACAAATCCTGGTGAAGGCTTCAAGCCCTTGGTAAAAGTAGCTTCTGGTGGGGAATTATCTCGTCTGATGTTAGCTATTAAATCTGCTGTTTCGAAAAGAGAAGACAAAACAAGTATTGTCTTTGATGAAGTGGACACAGGCGTTTCTGGTCGTGTTGCGCAAGCTATTGCCAAAAAAATTCATAAAATTGGTCAAAATGGACAAGTTCTGGCTATCTCACATTTACCACAGGTGATTGCTATTGCTGACTACCAGTTCTTCATTTCCAAAGAAAGCAAGGAGGATTCTACTGTTTCGACGGTCAGTCTTCTTACCTATGAAGAACGTGTTGAAGAAATTGCTAATATGATAGCAGCAAATGAAGTAACAGAAACGGCAAGAGAACAAGCAAGAGACCTGTTAGCAAAACCATAAAATCATAAAAGAGACAGTTTAGTTTGTCTCTTTTTGATTTATTTGACAATCAATGATAAAATATAGGGAAAATACGCTTTTAAAAGAATGGAAAATAATAAATGGAAAAAATTAAAATTTTGACAGACTCATCTATAACAATTGAAAAGGAATTGATTGAAAAATATGATATTACAGTAGTTCCTTTGTCAGTAATGATTGATGGTAAATTATATTCTGACAATGATTTAAAAGAAGAAGGTCAATTTTTGAAGTTAATGCAAAATAGTAAGGAGTTGCCCAAAACAAGCCAACCTCCGGTCGGACTATTTGCTGAATATTATAAGGCCCTCATTGAACAAGGTTATAATGAAATCATTGCAATTCATTTAACGCCTGCTCTATCAGGAACAATTGAGGCTTCTCGTCAAGGTGCTGAGCTTGCTGGAGCTCATTGTCATATAGTTGATTCTGGTTTTACTGATCAAGGCATGAAATTTCAAGTTAAAGAAGCTGCTAAATTAGCTAGTCAAGGTGCTTCAGTTGTTGAAATTTTGGAAAAGATTCAAGAAGTCAAAGAAAAGACTAAACTTTTTATTGGAGTTTCAACTTTAGAAAACCTAGTTAAAGGTGGTCGAATTGGTCGTGTTACAGGTTTGATTTCAACCTTGTTGAATATTCGTGTGTTGATGGAACTAAAAGATGCAGAACTGAAAACAGTAGTCAAAGGGCGAGGAAATAAAACTTTTAATAAATGGCTTGATTCTTACATGGCTGAAACAAAGGATAAAGTAATTGCAGAGTTAGGTATTTCCTATGCTGGAGATCAAGGTTTAGCGAACCATTTAAGGGAAATTATTTCAGAGTATTATACTAATCCAATTGCTTTTTTAGAAACAGGGTCAATTATCCAGACTCATACGGGTGAGGGTGCATTTGCCGTAATGATTAGATATGAATAAAATAATTTTATTAAAAGATTTTCTCTTTTTTGCAACTTGTCTGATTCTTAGTATTCTTTTCTTGAATTTTGTCCTACCTAATTCAGATTCACAGATAAAAAGAATGGATTATATTCAATCCAAAACCAAAATAATTAATTATGTTGCTTTAGGTGACTCATTAACAGAAGGTGTTGGTGATTCTACTGGTCAAGGTGGATTTGTCCCACTACTTGCAAATGATATTAGAGACAACTTAGATGTTGAAGTTTCCTCACAGAATTATGGGATTTCGGGTAATACTAGTCAGCAAATTTTGAAGCGGATGCAATCTGACAAGGCCTTGAAAAATGACTTGAAAAAAGCTGATATTTTGACCATAACTGTTGGTGGTAATGATGTCATGGCCGTCATCAGAAAAAACTTAGCTAATTTAAAAGTATCTAGTTTTGAGTTACCAGAAAAGAACTATCAATTACGACTACAGAAAATTGTCAAGTTAGCAAGAAAAGATAATAATGACTTACATATTTATATCTTAGGTATTTATAATCCATTTTATCTAAACTTTCCTGAGATGACTGAAATGCAAAATGTAATTAATAATTGGAATAATAAGACAAAAGAAGTGACCAGTCAATTTGAGCACGTTCATTATGTACCTATTAATAAACAATTATATCGAGGAATCGATGGACAAGAAGGAATTGTTCAATCAGATGGAGACCAGACACGCGTCGTTAATGATGCTTTGTTTAATCAAGACCATTTTCATCCAAATAATATTGGGTATCAAATTATGTCAGACGCAGTATTGGAGTCTATATTAAAATATGAAAAGAAATGAAAAAAATAAAATAGCTTATAACCAAAAATCTAAGATTAATTGGTGGAGATGGGCATTCCTCTTGTTACTTGCTTTTAATTTTGCTTTTATTTTGGTAATTGGAAGTCGCTTAATTCAAGTTCGTGAACCAAACTCTGAAAAGCTTGTTTCATCAATATCTAGCTCGGTGAAAATCGGGACAATATCCACTAATCGTCGTCAAATCAATAAAACAGTTGCCAGTTACTTGAAGGATTATCAAAAGAACGACATGACTTACAAGATTTATACAACTTCTTCATCTATTGTTTTTGAAGGGAAGTATCAACTGTTAGGTTATGAAGTACCTTTATATATTTACTTTCAACCAATCGCATTAGAAAATGGCAGTTTACAACTTCAAATAACCTCTATTTCAGCCGGAACCCTTCCATTACCAGAAGGAGAGGTTCTTCAGTATATTAAGTCATCCTATAAACTTCCAGATTTTGTAAGTGTTAATAAGAATAACTCATCTATAATAATAAATTTACAGCAGATAAAAAATGATGCAGATATTTATTTAATAGCTAAAAAAGTTGATTTACTGAATAACCAAATTACTTTTGATATTTACAAGAAAAAGGCTAAATAACGTTAAATACTTGACCTATAGCCATTTTTTAGATATTATTAGTATTGTTAAAGCATATTGCTTATTAATTAATTGGAGGATTTGTTAAATGGCTAACAAACAAGATTTAATCGCAAAAGTTGCAGAAGCAACTGAACTTACTAAAAAAGATTCAGCAGCAGCAGTTGACGCTGTATTCTCTGCAATCGAAGCATTCCTTTCTGAAGGTGAAAAAGTTCAATTAATCGGTTTTGGTAACTTCGAAGTTCGCGAACGTGCAGCTCGTAAAGGTCGTAACCCACAAACTGGTGCAGAAATCGAAATCGCGGCATCAAAAGTTCCAGCATTTAAAGCAGGTAAAGCTCTTAAGGATGCAGTAAAATAATTTAATATTTTTGAAGGACCAACTAACAATTTTGTTAGTTGGTCTTTTTTTATTGATCATGTAATTATCGATGCTTCTTATATTTGATAAAGATACTTAGCTGGTTAAGTTATTTAGAATCATTCTAGATAACTTGACTTTTTTATTTAGAACAATTATAATTAAGTAAATAAGAAAATTTAAAAAATACACACAAATGAGATTTTCAACTACGTTTTTTGGAGGGAAAAAATGACTTGGATTAAAGAACATATGCATTTAATGGAAACTTTAGCTTGTCTAGCTTTGATTTTAATTGGCTTACCATTATTAGGTAATCATCCACAACTTGCAGCCGGATTTTTTATTGCCGGATTCTTAATTGGGGGTTATGAATCTGCAAAAGGAGGGCTTCTTGATTTAGTAAAATATAAACATTTATCTGTTGACATCCTTATGATTTTAGCAGCAATTGGTGCAGGTATTATTGGATATTGGCTAGAAGGTGCACTGTTAATCTTTATTTTTTCTCTTTCAAGTACACTTGAAGAAATGGCGATGGAAAAAAGTAGAGATTCTATTTCTGCTTTAATGAACTTAACACCAGATACTGCTCGACGTTATAATGTTCAAAATGAAATCGTTGAAGTTGAAACAAAAGATTTGCATATTGGCGATAAACTTCAAGTACGTAAAGGTGAATCAGTTCCCATTGATGGAGAATTAATCAGTCAATTTGGGCAATTTGATGAATCAATGGTAACTGGAGAGCCTATAACAGTTGACAAAGAAAGAGGTCAAGCATTAATTGGTGGAACCATTAATGAAGGTCAAACGATTGATATGTTGGTAACTGTTGAAAATGAAGATACTTTATTTGCTAAGATTGTTAATTTAGTAGAATCTGCCCAGACACAAAAAAGTAAAACAGCAACATTTATTGAAAATCTTGAAGATGGTTACGTTAAATTTGTTTTGCTACTAGTTCCTTTCTTTATCCTTTTTTGTCATTTTGTCTTAGGATGGGAATGGTTGACTGCTTTCTATCGTGGTATGATTCTCTTAACAGTAGCTTCACCGTGTGCATTAGTCGCTTCGTCCTCTCCAGCAAGTCTTTCGGCTATTAGTCGAGCAGCTCATAAGGGATTGATCATTAAAGGTGGAGATATCATTGACAATATGGGTGATATTAGAGCTGTTGTCATGGATAAGACGGGGACATTAACTCAAGGTAAACCTTCAGTTGTTGATAGTCATTATGAAGGTGATAAAGCAACTATTGATTCAATTGTTAAAACAGCAGAGGAAGCTTCAACACACCCAATCTCAAAAGCTTTACAAGATTTTACTCAGGATAGTCCACGACTTACTTTGGAAGGAAGTCATGAAATCTCAGGAAAAGGTTTTGTTTTCAACTATCAAGGTCAGGAATGGCGAATTGGTAAAAAGACATTTATTCTTGAAGTAGTAGAGCATATTAATCATCTTGAAGTTGAAATTGAAAAATTAGAAGGTCAAGGGAAGACTTTAGTTTATGTCAGCAAAGGTACTGAACTTGTTGCTTACTATGCTTTATTAGATGATATTAAAGAAGAATCGCGTCAAGCCATAAAAATGTTACATGATATGAGAATTAAAACTGTTATGTTAACAGGTGACCAAGAAAAAACCGCTGCATATGTTGCTGAAAAACTTGGTATTGATGATGTTGTTGCTAATTGTATGCCTCAAGATAAAGTAACACGGATTAAAGAAATTAAAGAAAAATATGGTTTTGTAGCGATGGTGGGTGATGGTATTAATGATGCCCCAGCTTTAGCTCAAGCCGATGTTTCATATGCTATTGGTACAGGTACTGATATTGCTATGGAAAGTGCGGATAGTGTTATTATGGATGATTTAACTAAGATTCCATTCTCAATAAAACTTTCAAGAAAAATGAAAGGTATTGTTAAAACAAATATTATCTTTGCCTTGTCAGTAATCACTTTATTAATTCTTGCCAATGTTTTTCAAGTTGTGACACTTCCTCTAGGAGTGGTCGGTCATGAAGGTTCAACTATCTTAGTTATATTAAACGGCATGCGACTTTTGGGATTTCAATAATAATTGACTTGAAAATAAATATGAAAGCGTTTATACTATTACTAGGAGATTTATGATGGGGTGATAGTATGCTAGAAACAGTTTTAATTGGTCTTGCTATCTTTTCAATAGTCAAAATTATTATTTTTATCAAGCTTTCGGATATATTTTTATCTAAAAAGGTTAAGAATGATAATGACAATATTATTGAAATTAGTGATGATGTACAAATAGATGAATCAACTAAATATAAAAGAGACTACTTTAAGTAATCTCTTTTTTTTTATTTTAGATAATGTAATTTTCCTCGGAAATCTTCAATTGTTTGATAGCCTTTTTCTTTCATGATGACTCTTAATTCTTCAGTTATACGTTTAAAGATTTCTGGTCCTTCTTCATGTAAAGCTGTGCCAATTTGGACCATACTCGCCCCACAGAGGATATGTTCAAAGGCATCGCGACCGTTTTTTACACCGCCAGTGCCAACGATTTGAATAGAAGGATTAAGACGCTGGTAGAAAGCATGGACGTTTGCTAAAGCAGTTGGTTTAATATAATCGCCACCGATCCCTCCAAAACCGGTTTTGGGTTTTATAACAACTGATTCATCTTCAATTACAAGACCGTTTCCGACTGAGTTGACACAATTGACAAAGGCTAATGGGAATTGATTAAAGATTTCGGCTGCTTGGTCAAAATGGACAATGTCAAAATATGGTGGCAACTTAACGCCAAGAGGTTTGGTGAAATAGCTAAATACTTCTGTCAGGAGTGAATGGGTCATTTCGAAATCATAGGCAATTTGGGGTTTTCCAGGTACATTTGGACAAGATAGATTTAATTCAACTAATCCTTGATAATCTGACTCTTGGATTGTTTTTAAGATGGTATCAGTGTCATCAGGTGAGAGTCCAACAACAGAAAGAAAATGATTTTTACTATTTTGCACTTTTGCCAATTCAATGACAAAATCTAAGTAATATTGGAAACCAAGATTTGGCAAGCCCATTGAATTAATTGATCCAAGTTCTGTTACAGCATAACGTGGTTCAGGATTGCCATCTCTTTTTTCTAAAGTTCCTGTTTTAGTGACAAATGATCCAGCCAAAGAATTCTCGATTTCCATCAGTTCTTCCTTGGTCATACAATAGACACCAGCGGCATTCATTAAACAATTATCAAATGTAATATTTGAAATTTGTGTTGCTGTTGAAATCATAATTTCCTCCAAATTTTGACAATTTTTTTCTATTTTATCACTTGGTCAGATGATTAGCAAGAAAATTTTTAATCTGTAATCAGATTTCTCTAAAAAGACGAACTATTTATATTTTCATGATAATCTCAATAGAGTTTTCAAAAACAACCATTATCCACTAGCTTTTTTGTACTTAATTTTGTAAAATAGTAGATGTACTAGGTTTAAACCTAAAATAAAAGGAGATATTAACTAATGGTAAAATTGGTTTTCGCTCGCCACGGTGAGTCAGAATGGAACAAAGCTAACCTCTTTACAGGATGGGCTGACGTTGATCTTTCAGAAAAAGGTACACAACAAGCTATTGATGCTGGTAAATTAATTAAAGAAGCAGGAATTACTTTTGATAAAGCTTATACTTCAGTTTTAACGCGTGCTATCAAAACAACAAATTTAGCACTTGAGTATTCTGATCAACTTTGGTTACCAGTTGAAAAATCTTGGCGTTTAAATGAGCGTCACTATGGTGCTCTTACTGGTAAAAATAAAGCAGAAGCAGCTGAAGAATTTGGTGACGAACAAGTTCATATCTGGCGTCGTTCTTATGATGTATTGCCTCCAGCAATGCCTAAAGATGACCAATACTCAGCACATACTGATCGTCGTTATGCTGACGTTGATCCTGCATTGATTCCTGATGCAGAAAACTTAAAAATCACTTTAGAACGTGCATTACCTTTCTGGGAAGAAACAATTGCACCAACTTTATTAGAAGGTAAAAATGTTTTCGTAGGAGCACATGGTAACTCAATTCGTGCCATTGTTAAACATATTAAAGGCTTATCTGATGATGAAATTATGAATGTTGAAATTCCAAACTTCCCACCATTAGTTTTTGAATTAGATGAGAAATTAAATATTACTGCTGAATACTATTTAGGTAAATAGTATCGTAAAAACCAAGCCAGGCTTGGTTTTTTATTTTGATTTAAACTCAAATTGATTTATGGTATGATGATAATGGGAAAGCGAGGTAATCCAATGAAAGCCAAAGAACGTAGACAACAGATTTTAGGTATGCTTGAAAAAAGTGTTACGGCCTTATCGGCAAGCTATCTTGCTGAGGAATTTGGTGTCAGTCGACAAATTATAGTGGGTGATATTGCTATTTTGAGGGCTTCACAAGTTGATATATTATCTACACCAAGAGGTTATCAGATGAATCAACTGCTAACTAATAGTAATTTTACTGGTAGAATTGTTTGTCAACATAGCATTGAAATGACTGAAGATGAATTGGATATCATTATTTCTCATGGAGGAGTTGTTTCGACAGTTGAAGTAGAACACCCTATCTATGGCATGTTAGTTGCGTCATTGAATATTAAATCTAAAGAAGATATTATAGACTTTATATATAAGGTAAATCATGAACAAGCTGAATTACTATCTAGTTTAACTAATGGACTGCATAGTCATCTTATTTCTTGCCCAAGTCAAGAGCAATTTGAAATGATTAAAAAAAAGTTAGCGCATAGAAACATTCTTTATATCAATAAATAAAACCATACAGGTGTCTTGACACCTGTATGGTTTTTGCTTTATAATATAATAAAAAGGAGATTTTATGACTAATAAATCAACACAAACAATTGCCTATTCATCAATTTTAGTAGCATTTGGGATTTTGATTCCAATGATTATGCCAGTTAAAATAATTATTGGCCCTGCATCTTACACCTTAGCCAGCCATGTCCCATTATTTTTAGCAATTTTTATTTCACCAGCAGTAGCAATCTTTGTAAGTCTGGGGACAACATTAGGATTTTTTCTAGCAGGATTTCCCTTTGTAATTGTTCTTAGAGCTTTTTCACAGATTTTCTTCACTTTGATTGCTGCCTTTTACATTCGAAATCATCAATCACAAATCTCATCACCCATAAAAGCTTTGCCATTCGCCTTATTTATTAATATCATCCATGGGCTAGGAGAATTTCTCGTTGTACTCTTATTTACAAGTGGACAATCTCCTGATGTTGGCTATATCTGGTCAATCTTTTTATTGGTGGGATTGGGCACTATAGTACATGGCTTAGTTGATTTCTACTTGGCTCTTAGTCTTTGGAATATCATACTTACTAGAATCGGACTTAATATTAAACCATTATAATATAAAAAGTGTAAGTTTCTTTCTGGAAGGGCTTGCATTTTTTTATTTAACTGGTATATTAGTTTATGCATTTGTGAGTGTTGTAACAATAGGAGATAATATGAAAAGTCCAGATATGATATTAGCGGCAACAATTGAAACAGGCCATCATAAAATCGAAAAACCATTTTTAGCAAAAGCTATTTTAGGTTTCATCGGTGGAGCAATGATCAGCTTAGGCTACTTACTTTACGTACGGATTGCAGCCAGTGGTTTAGAAGCATTTGGTAGTTTTTCGAGTATCCTGGGAGCATGTGCTTTTCCAATTGGTTTGATTATCATTTTAATGGCTGGTGGAGAATTAATTACTGGAAATATGATGGCCGTGTCAGCTACTTTCTTTTCGAAGAAAATCAGCATTTCTGACCTGCTTAAAAACTGGTTAGTCATTACCATTTTTAATTTGATTGGCGCCTTTTTTGTAGCCTTTGTTTTTGGTCACTTTTTAGGTTTAACGTCGACAGGAATTTTTAAAGAAGAAGTAATTGAAGTAGCACATGCGAAAATCGCTGCTAGCCCGCTACAAGCCTTTGTTTCTGGAATTGGCTGTAATTGGTTTGTTGGTTTGGCATTGTGGCTCAATTATGGCGCTGAAGATGCCTCTGGCAAAATTTTAGGAATCTGGTTCCCTGTTATGACATTCGTCGCTTTAGGTTTCCAACATAGCGTCGCTAACGCCTTTGTCATCCCTGCTGCAATCTTTGAAAAAGGTGCAACCTGGCTTGAGTTTATCCAAAATTTTTCTTTTGTTTATTTAGGAAATATAATAGGTGGAGCCGTTTTTGTTAGTTTATTTTACTATTTTGCTTTTACCCATAAACATAATGATTAACCAAGGTGCCCTAAAAAAATTTTTGGCCGAGAATTTATTCTCGGTCTTATTTTTATCAATTTATGTTAAAATAATAAAGATAGTAAAAAGGAGGTTTTGGTCATCAAAGAAAAATTTGAATCGAAAACAATATCAAAAAAAACAGCTAGTATTACCAACCGAATTCACATCCTTTTTCTAATTATTGTTCTATTATTCACTGCATTGATACTCCGTTTGGCAGTAATGCAAATTCAAAATAAAGCATTTTATGATGCAAAATTAAAAACTTCCACGGTTTATAATATAAAGACCTCTAATCCAAGGGGAAAGATATTTGATCGAGATGGGAAAATTCTTGTTTCAAATGATATAAAAGATGTTGTTTCATTTACACGCAGTCCTAAAATCAGTACTAAAGAAATGAAGCAGTTAGTTAAGGATTTAGCAGGATATGTCGATTATCCTGAAGCAAAGGTTTCAAAACGAGCTAAAATTGATTTCTATTTAGCGGATCCAGAAATTTATGCAAAAGTAGTCGAAAAATTACCCAAAAAGAAGAAATTTGATAATTATGGAAATGGTCTAAAAGAGAGCCAAGTTTATAATAATGCAGTTGATTCTATTACAGAATCAGAGTTAAATTATTCAAAAGAAGATCTTAAAGAAATTGCTATTTTTAATCAGATGAATAGTGTTGCAACTTTTGACACAATCACATTAAAAACACAAGATTTAAGTGAAGAAGAAATTGCTTATCTTATTGCCAATAAAAGCAAGCTCCCAGGTATTTCGGTCGCGACAGATTGGAATCGTAAAATTGAAGATGCTAGTTTAACATCGATTATTGGTAAAGTTTCCAGTCGAGAAGCTGGACTTCCTCAAGAAGAAGTAGACAGCTATATCAAAAAGGGCTATTCCTTAGATGATCGAGTTGGTACTTCATATCTTGAAAAAGCATATGAAGATATCCTTCAAGGGCAACATGAAATAAGACAAATTAAAACAAATAAATCTGGTAAAATTATTTCCAATAAAATCAAACACAAAGGACAAGTTGGTAAAAATATTAAACTATCAATTTCCTTAGATTTTCAAAAAGATGTTGATAATATTGTCAAAAAACATCTGCAGGCTGAAATAGCTTCAGGGTCTGGGAAATATTCCGAAGGTGCTTATGCTGTTGCAATCAATCCGCAAACAGGATCCGTACTTGCTATGACCGGATTGGTGCATGATAGGGATACCAATCAATTACAAAAAGATGCCCTCGGAACTATTACCAATGTCTTTACACCAGGATCTGTTGTCAAAGGTGCAACTTTGGCATCTGGTTGGGAAAATGGTGTGATTTCAGGAAATCAAATATTAACCGATCAACCAATCCAATTTGGTAATTCAAAACCTATAAATTCATGGTTTACAGCTGGTCAACAAAACATATCTGCAGTCCAAGCGTTAGAATATTCATCAAATACATATATGGTACAGGTGGCTTTAAAAATGATGGGTCAGGAGTATCACACAGGTATGGCCTTGATGACTGATGGGATGAAAACAGCAATGTCTCAGCTTCGTAAGACCTATGCAGAATTTGGTCTTGGAACAAGTACGGGAATCGATTTACCAGGTGAGTCATTAGGATTTTTAACCAAAGACTATACGGTTTCAAATGTAATTACAGAAGCTTTTGGTCAGTATGATAACTATACAACAATGCAATTGGCCCAATATGTTTCAACAGTTGCTAATGGTGGTAAAAGAATCGCTCCGCATTTAGTCGATGGTATCTATGAGGATACGACTGATCCAGCTAAAAGCGAAAAAGATAATTTAGGTCGATTAAACAATACAATAACTGGCAAAGAATTAAATAAAGTCAATATCTCAGATCAAGAAATGGCAATCATCCAAGAAGGATTTTATCAAGTTGTAAATAGTTCAAGTGGCTTTGCGACTGGTAAAGGATTAGTTGGAACAAATGTTTCAATTAGTGCCAAAACAGGTACAGCTGAAACGTATGTTAAAGATGATAATGGGAACACTGTTGGTACCTATAATTTAAATGTTGTTGCCTATGGACCAAGTCAAGATCCGCAAATTGCAGTTGCCATCATGTATCCGCATGCCTCAGATTCACTGACAAAGTCACACCAATATATGGCGCGTGATATTATTTCAGATTATCTAAACAAGTATAAAAAATAAAAAGGAGCTAGCAAGTGTTATATCCCACACCAATAGCAAAATTAATTGATAGTTATTCAAAGTTACCAGGAATTGGTATTAAAACAGCAACTCGTTTAGCATTTTATACAATTGGAATGAGTGATGAAGATGTCAATGATTTTGCCAAAAATTTATTAGCAGCAAAACGTGAATTAACTTACTGCTCTATTTGTGGAAATTTAACAGATGATGATCCTTGTGGAATCTGTACCGACCCAAATCGTAACCAAGAAATTATTCTTGTTGTTGAAGAATCAAAAGATGTTTCAGCTATGGAAAAGATTCAAGAATATCATGGGTTATATCATGTTCTTCATGGTCTAATTTCACCAATGAATGGTGTTGGTCCGGATGATATCAATTTAAAACCTTTAATTACGCGACTAATGGATGGGAAAGTTAATGAGGTTATCGTTGCTACAAATGCAACTGCTGATGGCGAAGCGACTTCTATGTATATTTCCCGTGTACTTAAGCCAGCCGGAATAAAAGTTACGCGGTTGGCTAGAGGATTAGCAGTAGGGTCCGATATCGAATATGCAGATGAAGTTACTTTACTGCAAGCTATCGAAAACAGAACAGAACTTTAAAAAAACAAGAAAATCATTTCTTGTTTTTTGTTTTTGAAATTTTTAAGAGTTTTTGAAATGCCTTACATTTTCTGATATAATTAGGAGAAATTAATCAGATTGGAAGTATAATAATGTCTAAGCAAACCCTTGTTTTACTCTATGGCGGTCGTTCTGCTGAACGCGAAGTTTCTGTGTTATCAGCAGAAAGCGTAATGAGAGCTATCAATTATGACAAATTCTTCGTAAAAACATATTTCATTTCACAAGTAGGTGATTTTTATAAAACGCAAGAATTAAGTCAAAAACCAGATGATAACGAAAAATTAATGACTAATCAAAGTATTGAGCAATCACAACTTATTAAAGCAAGTGATATTTATGAAGAAAATGCAGTTGTGTTCCCAGTACTCCATGGTCCAATGGGAGAAGATGGTTCAATTCAAGGATTTCTTGAAGTCTTAAAAATGCCATATGTTGGAACAAATATTTTATCTTCAAGTGTGGCAATGGATAAAATTACAACCAAACATGTTCTTGCATCAGCAGGTATTCCACAAGTAGCTTTTACAGTCTATATTGAAGGTAATGATTTAGATGCTTGTATGTCAGAAACAATGGAAAAATTACAATTCCCAATTTTTGTTAAACCGGCCAATATGGGTTCTTCAGTAGGAATCTCTAAAGCGGAAACTGAAATGGAATTAGAAGAAGCTATTGGCTTGGCACTGAAATATGACAGCCGTATTCTTATTGAGCAAGGTGTTGTTGCGCGTGAGATCGAGGTAGGTTTGCTTGGAAATACTTCGGTCAAGTCAACTTTCCCTGGTGAAGTTGTTAAAGATGTTGCTTTTTATGACTATCAAGCAAAATACATCGACAACAAAATTACAATGGCGATTCCCGCGGAGATTGATTCAGAAATCGTTAAAGAGATGAGAGCCTATGCAGAAGCTGCTTTTAAAGCACTAGGAGGTTGCGGACTATCTCGTTGTGATTTCTTTTTGACTGAAGATGGTCACATGTATCTCAACGAATTAAATACTATGCCAGGATTTACCCAATGGTCGATGTATCCATTACTTTGGGAAAATATGGGACTTGTATACTCAGATTTAATTGAAGAGTTAGTCAAACTAGCAATAGAAATGTTTGAAAAACGTGAAAGTCATTTAATATAAGCATAAAAAAGAAGAGAGTAGGGATGGAACTCTCTTCTTTTTATGTAGTTGATAATTTCTTTAATTCAGGAATCTTCTGAATTGCTGGTAAAACAGCCATAGTAATGACTACGCGAAGTGGAATTTCAAATATTTTGAGCCATCGACCAGCAATAAACTGTGCCCAAAATGGCACTCCATAGTAAATTTGGATTAGTAATGGCGTTAAAATAAAGGTTCCAATTAACATGATAACAATTGTTGCAATTGTTACATATAACCAGTCGAATTTTTTCTTAGTGTCTAAAGGCCTACGATAGAAAAATAGACCATAAAAGAATCCTTGAATAGCCTCCATCAATGTCCACCAGATAATAAAGTCACCACTACCACTGGACAAGTTATCGACAACATCGATTAAGCCAAGAGAAATAAATCCCCAAATCGGACCAGCTATCATCCCAATTACAGAATTGACAATAAATGTTAAACTAACTACCAATTGTTTTGGAATAATTGGCAAAGCAAACTTACTGACGATTACTGAAAGTGCAATTAACATAGCCAAGGAAACTAACCTTTGAGGTGTTAGTTTTGGATTATGAAAATAAGTATTCATTGTTGCTCCTTTGAATTTTTTGGAGCTGTTAATTTAATAACAGCGGATGCAATGATTTACCGCGCATTTGGCTTCCTTATGTGACGACATCCCATTCACATACACTTGACGCAAATCACCTACTCTGTAGTTTCTGTAATTAATTACAAGGAACTGAGAAAATTATATCATAAGTGACAGGAATTGAAAATGCTAATTTTTTAATAAAAAATATGGTATAATATTAGGAAAGTCTATTTGGACGATTCGATTAAGAAGGATATAAGATGAAACTATCATTACATGAAATTGCAAAAGTTGTGGAGGCTCAAAATTCACTTTCTGAATTTGACGACGTTCCTCTGAATCAAATTGAATTTGACAGCCGGAAAATTGTAAAAGGCGACCTTTTTTTACCTTTAAAAGGTGAAAGAGATGGTCATGACTTTATTGAACTGGCTTTTGAAAAAGGAGCAGCGGCCACTTTTTCTGAGCATCCTATTGAGGGGAAACCTTATTTATTGGTAAATGATTGTTTACATGCCTATCAAACATTAGCAAAATATTATATTGAAAAAATGCGTCTGGATGTCATTGCCGTAACTGGATCTAATGGAAAAACCAGTACAAAAGATATGATTGAAGCAGTACTTGCTACTACTTATAAAACTTATAAGACACAAGGTAACTATAACAATGAGATTGGTTTACCTTATACTGTTTTACATATGCCTGATGAAACTGAAAAAGTTGTGCTTGAAATGGGACAAGATCATATGGGTGATATCCATTTATTATCAGAGATTGCTCAACCTCGTATTGCTGTTTTAACAATCGTCGCAGAAGCACATCTAGAATTCTTTGGCTCACGCGAAAAGATTGCTCAAGGAAAAATGCAAATTGTTGATGGCATGGATTCTCATGGAATTCTACTTGCACCTGGAGATCCGATTATAGATCCTTACCTACCTGATAACCAAATGGTGATTCGATTTGGTGAAGGAGAAGAAATATTTGTTAAGGATATCAAAGAAGATAAAAATTCCTTAACATTTACAACCAATGTCCTTGATCAAGCAGTAACCTTACCATTATCAGGTAAATACAATGCAACCAATGCCATGATAGCGGCTTATGTCGGAAAATTATTAGCTGTCTCTGATGAAGATATTGTTGAGGCTTTGGAGTCAGTCCAATTAACAAAAAATCGGACAGAGTGGAAAAAGGCAGCAAATGGTGCGGATATTCTATCTGATGTTTATAATGCTAACCCGACAGCAATGCAACTCATTCTCGAAACTTTCTCTAACATCCCTAATAATCCGGATGGCAAGAAAATTGCTGTGCTTGCAGATATGAAAGAACTAGGACCTGACTCCGTTTCTTTGCATTCTAAACTGATAATGAGTCTGAGTCCAGAGAAAATCGATACATTAATTTTTTATGGACAAGACATTCAAGAACTGTCACAATTAGCTAGTCAGATGTTCCCAATTGGGCATGTTTATTTCTTCAAAAAAGATGAACAGCTGGATCAATTTGAAGAGCTCTGCCAATTAACAAAAGAAAAACTAGGACAAAATGACCAGATTCTTTTGAAAGGTAGCAATTCAATGCACCTCGATCGACTGGTAGAGTATTTAGAACTAAACAATTAATAATTATCTATAAACACTTTCTTACACTTTATTAAATTAATGAACTTGTTATGAAAATCACTATAAGGTATAATGATATGATAAAGAAAGGAATGTTTATGGATTTTTTTAGTTTAAAACCAATTGGAATACCACATATTACGTCTGTTTTTTATCTTGGAACAATTCTTATAGCTTGTATGCTAGTGATGATGACAAGTAGATTACAAGATTCAAAGTTTTATGGCAAGATGTTTATATGGCTTCAAATTACACAAATTTTTTCTCTATATAATTGGTATCTCTTTAAGGGCTTTCCGCTAAATGAAGCATTGCCTTTTTACCATTGTCGGATTGCCATGTTGGCCGTATTTTTATTACCAAATGGTAGTCGGTTTAAGCAATTGTTTATGACACTAGGTATAGGTGGTACATTCCTAGCTTTGATTTCACCAGATTTTTATCCCTATTCCTTATTTCATGTAACCAATGTTGCATTCTATTTAGGTCATTATGCTCTATTGGTGAATGGTCTCCTATACTTATATCACTATCAAGAGCAACCTTTGGCTCCAACTGCTTTATTTAGAGATTTGGCCTATATTAATTTTTTCATCCTAATGGTAAATCTTATGACAAAAGGAAATTACGGTTTTTTAACCGATCTTCCAATTTTTCACTCCCATCATTTAGTATTCAATTATATAGTAGTGACCAGTGGACTAACAGTTATGATAAAAACAGTGGAATATCTCTTCGATAAGAGTCAAGAAAATAGTCAAACAATGATAAAGGTCGTTGCTCGAAAGTAAGAGATTGCGAAAGCTTCTAAAATCATATATAATGAAAGAGTTGTTTAAAACATGACTCTTTTTTGTTAATTAAATGGAGTAAAGCCAATGTAAAAAAAGTAATCTTAAAACAAAAAAACATAATATAACAAGATTAAATCAAGGAAAATAATATGTCATTAAATGAAGAAATAAAAAAACGTCGCACTTTTGCCATCATCAGTCACCCGGATGCTGGTAAAACGACAATTACTGAGCAATTACTTTACTTTGGAGGAGAAATTCGCGAAGCAGGTACAGTTAAAGGGAAAAAAACCGGAACCTTTGCTAAATCGGACTGGATGGATATTGAGAAACAACGTGGTATCTCTGTTACTTCATCAGTAATGCAATTTGATTATGCTGGAAAACGCGTTAATATCCTAGATACTCCAGGGCATGAGGATTTCTCTGAGGATACCTACCGGACTTTGATGGCGGTAGACGCAGCAGTTATGGTTATTGACTCTGCAAAAGGGATTGAAGCACAAACTAAAAAGTTATTTGAAGTTGTTAAACACCGTAATATTCCAGTGTTTACCTTTGTCAATAAGTTGGATAGAGATGGTCGTGAACCACTTGAATTACTAGAAGAACTTGAAGAAGTACTCGGTATTGCCTCTTATCCAATGAACTGGCCAATTGGTATGGGAAGAGCTTTTGAAGGTCTATATGATTTGCACAACCAACGCTTAGAGCTTTATAAAGGCGAGCAACGATTTGCTAATTTCGATGAAGGGAATTCACTCTTCTCAAACAATCCTTTCTATGAACAGGCTCGAGAGGACATTGAATTGTTAGAAGAAGCTGGAAATGAATTTTCAAAACAAGCTATTCTTGATGGTGAATTGACCCCTGTATTTTTCGGTTCAGCTTTAACAAACTTTGGTGTACAAACCTTCTTAGATACCTTTTTGCAATTTGCTCCAGAACCGCACGGCCATAAAACAACTGAAGATAAAATGATTGATCCATTAGACAAAGATTTTTCAGGATTTGTCTTCAAAATTCAAGCAAATATGGATCCTCGTCACAGAGACAGAATTGCCTTTGTAAGGATTGTCTCAGGGGAATTTGAAAAAGGGATGTCTGTCAATTTAACCCGGACAGGTAAAGGTGCCAAATTATCAAATGTCACACAGTTTATGGCAGAATCTCGTGAGAATGTTCAGAATGCAGTAGCTGGTGATATCATAGGTGTTTATGATACTGGGACTTACCAAGTTGGAGATACACTGACAGTTGGTAAAAATAAATTTGAGTTTGAACCATTACCAACCTTTACACCTGAATTATTTATGAAAGTCTCAGCAAAAAATGTCATGAAACAAAAATCATTCCATAAAGGAATGGAACAATTGGTTCAAGAAGGTGCAGTTCAACTCTATAAAAATTTCCAAACTGGCGAGTATATGTTAGGAGCAGTTGGTCAATTGCAGTTTGAAGTGTTCAAACACCGTATGGAAGGTGAATACAATGCCGAGGTTGTCATGACGCCAATGGGTAAAAAGACTGTTCGTTGGATTAGTGAGGATGACCTTGATCAACGTATGTCATCAAGCCGAAACATTTTAGCCAAAGACCGTTTCGATCAACCTGTCTTCTTATTTGAAAATGATTTTGCACTAAGATGGTTTGCGGATAAATATCCTGATGTTAAATTAGAAGAAAAAATGTAAAAATAAAAACAGTATGATAATTCATACTGTTTTTATTCATGTTGCACTAATGTTCTAACGTTTCATTTTCTGCTCAATCAGTAAATAGTCCAATTAGTGATATAGGAATTAATCCAATCTCAGCATACTAAAACGATAAGGTTGGAAACACTATTACCAAAGATTGAATTGCATTTGGACAATGTGATACTATGTTTGCAGAATCATATTGTAAAGCTCAATAAAAACCTAGTTTAGATAACTAGGTTTTTATTTTTTAAATCAATCCATAATGTCTAAGTCCAAAAGCTATTCCGTCTTCAGTATTTTTATGGGTAATAAATTCAGCTAATTCTTTCAGATCAGGAATGGCATTTTCCATAGCAACTGGATGGTCAACGGCAGCTAGTAAGTCTAAATCATTTCCTCCGTCACCAAAGCCATAGGTTGGTAGGTGCTCAGACTGCAGGGCTTTTTTAATCAAAGCAACACCAGTTCCCTTATTATAACCTTTTTTGACTACATCAATAGAGAAGGGGCTATTCCGTAAAAATTTTAGGTTAGGAACACCTTCCTGGTAGAAGTGGTCATTATTTTTATCTGCCCCACCTACCAGAAGCATATTAACATCTTCTTCTTTGAAATAATCTTTATCAATACGAGGGAGTGGTCCATGAAAATAAGCAAAGTGACCTCTCAAGCCTTCAGATAAACCAGCCAAGACTAATTCATCTGGAGTATAGTATGCAATACTTTCTCCAAGCTCATTTGCAATTTTGAGCGTTTCCTCAATATCTGCGTTATCAATTGTTTCTTTGAAGATAATTTGTCCTTCAACTTGAACTACCATTCCATTAAGCATGGCTACGGAAGAAATGCCTGATTCCTCTAATATATTTTCCAATTCAAGTACAGAACGACCAGTTGCAATAACAGGTAAATAGCCATTGGCTCTTAGCTGATTCAATGCTAGTCTATTATCCGCAGAAACATGTGAAGTGGCATCAAGTAAGGTGCCATCTAAGTCAAAAAATACAATTCCTTTATAGTTCATAAGTCAATAATATCATAAAAACACTTACATGACATATTTCCTATCTTTTTATTTTTAATTGTGTTACACTAGTCTAGTTGTTAATGGAACGACAGAACTATAAAGGCTTATAAGGCAGCTTCGCACTGCTTTTTAGAAAAGAGAAACATTTGAAATTTACAGAATTTAACTTATCAGAAGACATCCAATCAGCAGTAGTAACAGCTGGTTTTGAAAAAGCATCTCCAATCCAAGAGATGACTATTCCATTAGCCCTTGAGGGTAAAGATGTCATTGGACAGGCACAAACAGGTACTGGTAAAACAGCAGCATTTGGTTTGCCAACTTTAAACAAGGTCCGTACGGATGAAAATATCATTCAGGCTCTTGTAATTGCACCTACTCGTGAACTTGCTGTTCAGAGTCAGGAAGAATTGTTCCGTTTTGGTCGTGATAAGGGCGTTAAGGTTCGCTCAGTTTACGGTGGATCAAGTATCGACAAACAAATTAAAGCTTTGAAATCAGGAGCTCATATTGTAGTTGGTACCCCAGGACGTCTATTAGATTTAATTAAGCGTAAAGCCTTAAAATTAGATCATGTTGAAACATTAATCCTTGATGAAGCAGATGAAATGCTTAATATGGGATTCCTTGAAGATATCGAAGCAATCATCAGCCGAGTTCCTGCTAATCGTCAGACTTTGCTATTTTCTGCTACTATGCCAGCTCCGATTAAACAAATTGGTGTTAAGTTCATGAAAGAACCTGAGCATGTGCAAATTAAAAATAAAGAATTAACTAACGTTAATGTTGAACAATTTTACGTTCGTGTTAAGGAACAAGAAAAATTTGATACTATGACACGTTTGATGGACGTTGATCAACCAGAACTTTCAATTGTATTTGGTCGGACAAAACGTCGTGTAGACGAGATCACTCGTGGTTTAAAATTACGTGGTTTCCGTGCTGAAGGTATTCATGGTGACCTTGATCAGAATAAACGTTTACGTGTTATTCGTGATTTTAAAGGTGACCAAGTTGATATTCTAGTAGCAACAGACGTGGCTGCGCGTGGATTAGATATTTCTGACGTTACTCACGTTTATAACTACGATATTACTCAAGATCCAGAAAGCTATGTTCACCGTATTGGACGTACTGGCCGTGCTGGTAAATCAGGTGAATCAATCACTTTCGTTTCCCCAAATGAAATGGGTTACTTAAGCATGATTGAGAACCTCACTAAGAAACAAATGACACCACTTAAACCAGCGACAGCTGAAGAAGCTTTTCAAGCTAAGAAGAAAGTGGCTCTTAAAAAGATTGAACGTGATTTTGCAGATGAAACGATTCGTTCTAACTTTGATAAATTCAAAGATGATGCCATCCAGCTTGCTTCTGAATTTACACCTGAAGAATTGGCTTTATACATCTTAAGCTTAACTGTTCAAGATCCAGCTGATCAACCAGAAGTTGAAATCGCTCGTGAAAAACCATTACCATTTAAATATGTTGGTGGTGGCCATGGTGGTGGCAAGAGTGGTAAAGGCGGACGTGGTCGTAATGATCGTGGCCGTGGTGGAAATCGTGGTAGACGTGATGACCGTCGTGGTGGATCTCGTGATGATCGTGAAGGCGACCGTCGTAAAAATAAACGTGATAGCCATGACGCAAGTTCAACTGGCTCACGTAAACCTAAACGTAATGCAAAAGATTTTTATAATAAAGATACAAAATCTTCAAGTAAAGATAAGGGATTTGTTATCCGTAACAAGTCAAACTAATAAAATGAAAGTGTTGAGTGATCTCGGCACTTTTCTTTTTAGTTTAATTCCTTTTTTATTGATAATCTGTTATAATGGTTTCAACCATTTTTTGGTATTTTATGAAATTTAGGAGGACGATTGGGATGTCTAATGCCAATCACGCTGCTTTTGATAAAGCATCGAAGGCCGGTTTTATCATTGCACTTGGAATTGTTTATGGAGATATTGGAACGAGTCCTCTTTATACAATGCAATCCTTGGTTGAAAACCAAGGTGGTTTATCTAGTGTTTCTGAAATCTTTATTCTTGGTTCTATATCTTTGATATTTTGGACCCTCACTTTAATTACAACAATTAAATATGTTTGGATTGCTTTAAAAGCTGATAACCATCATGAAGGTGGCATCTTCTCGCTTTATACATTAGTAAGAAAAATGTCTCCATGGTTGATTGTACCTGCAATGATTGGTGGAGCAACACTTTTATCAGATGGTGCCCTAACACCTGCAGTCACAGTTACTTCAGCAATTGAGGGACTAAAAGCTGTACCAGGAATCAGTAGTATTTATCAAAATCAGACCAATGTTATTATTACAACTTTACTAATAATATTAAGTTTGTTTAGTATCCAACGTTTTGGTACGAGTTTGATTGGTAAGCTATTTGGACCAGTCATGTTGGTCTGGTTCAGTTTCTTAGGATTAACAGGACTATATAATGCCTTAGGAAATTTAGAAGTTTTTAAAGCTATTAATCCCTATTACGCGATACATCTTTTATTAAGTCCAGAAAATCATCGTGGGATATTTATTCTAGGCTCAATTTTTCTTGCGACAACTGGTGCAGAAGCTCTTTATTCTGACTTAGGGCATGTTGGTCGGGGTAACGTTTATTTCTCTTGGCCTTTTGTTAAAATATGTATCGTTTTATCATATTGTGGTCAAGGTGCTTGGATTTTGGCAAACCGTAATAGTGGAATTGAATTAAATCCTTTCTTTGCTGCTGTTCCAGAAAGTTTCCGAGTATTTGCGGTGCTAATTGCTACGGCTGCTGCAATCATTGCCTCACAAGCTTTAATCACTGGTTCATTTACATTGGTTGCGGAAGCAATGCGTCTTAAAATTTTTCCATTGTTTAGAGTTACTTATCCAGGTCAAAACTTGGGACAACTTTATATTCCAGTTATTAACTGGCTCTTATGTTTTATCACCTCATGCGTGGTGCTTTACTTTAAAAATTCAGCTAATATGGAAGCAGCTTATGGCTTAGCTATTACTATAACTATGTTGATGACAACCGTACTCTTAAATTATTACTTAATTAAAGAGGGGATGAACTCGGTAATAGCTCACGTTATTATGTCATTCTTTGCACTGATAGAATTCATTTTCTTTGCAGCTTCAGCTGTTAAATTTATGCACGGTGGTTACGTAGTTGTTATCCTTGCCTTAGGAATTGTGTCAGTTATGTTTATTTGGCATAAAGGGACAAAAATTGTCTTTAAATATGTTAAATCACTCAATCTATTGGATTACAGAGATCAAATCAAAGCCTTACGTGATGATAAAGCAATTGATCTTTATCAAACAAACGTTGTTTATTTGACAAATAGATTACAAGACAATATGATTGATAAATCCATTCTTTACTCAATTTTGGATAAAAGACCAAAACGTGCTAAGGTGTATTGGTTTGTTAATGTTAAGGTAACCGATGAACCATATACTGCTAAGTATAAAGTTGATATGATGGGAACAGACTACATGGTGAAGGTTGAACTTTTCCTAGGATTTAGAATGCCTCAGTCTGTACCACGTTATCTTAGAACAATTGTTCAAGACTTGATGGAAAGTGGTCGCTTGCCTCAACAAGTTCAAGAATACTCTATTACACCAGGTCGTAAAGTTGGTGACTTTAGATTTGTTATTATTGAAGAACGTGTATCTAATGCGCGTCAATTAAATGGCTTTGAACGCTTTATCATGCAAACTAAAGCAAGTATTAAACATTTCACTGCTACGCCAGCTCGCTGGTTTGGTCTTCAATACTCTGAAGTTAAAGTCGAAGTGGTTCCATTGATTCTTTCAGATATTTTGAAATTACCAATTAAAGAATTTCAAACACCAAAAGAAATTAAATAAAAAAATTGAGAGTTTAGCTCTCAATTTTTTTATGTTCATTAATATAGTTTAATTTTTGTCGTCTTGACTTTCGTTTTTTGAATAATGCTTCAGCAGACATTGCTTCTTGTTTACTGGCAAATTCTTCCACATAAAGTAGCGTTACTGGTAAACGGGCACGCGTGTATTTTGCCCCTTTACCAGCATTATGTGTTATTAATCTTTTTTCAACATCAGTCGTATAACCAGTGTACAAGGTATGGTCTGCACATTCTAAAACATACATGTAAGCTTTTGGGGTTTCCTCGTTAGAGATCATTTTTCTCCTTATTTGGTTTTCCAAAATATATCTTATGGATGTGATCAGTGTAGTCGCCATTGTCCTCATGGACAATAAGGGGAGGAAGAACCGTCATCCCTTCGATAGAACCATCTTTAATTGCCTCAATTAACAATATATTTGCTTCTTTGCCCACTTTAGGGTAAACAAATTGAATGCGTTTAGGAGCTAAACCATTGCTTCTCAAGGCATCAATAATTTCAATGAAACGGTCAGGTCGATGAACCATTGCTAATCGACCATTTGACTTTAATGCATGTCGACTGATCTGGCAAATTTCTTCTAAATTAGTAGTAATTTCATGTCTTGCTAGCAAATAATGCTCAGAAAGATTCTTTTTAGATGATTCTTTAGCTTTGAAATAGGGTGGATTGCAGAGAATTAAATCGACACCTGAACGAGGAACATAATTCAATAGATTTTTTAAATCATCATTGACCATTTTCACCTGGCTTTCCAAGTTATTTAGAATTATCGACCGTTGAGCCATTTCAGCTAACCGATCCTGCAGTTCAACCTCAATAATTGGTGCCTTCGTTCTTGTACTAGCAAAAAGGCCAACTGCTCCATTTCCAGAACATAAATCAACAATTAATCCTCTTGTTGGGATTATAGGAAATCTGGATAGGAGTACACTATCAATTGAGTAACTGAAAACATCTTTATTTTGTATGATTTTTACGTCTGTGGAGAAGAGTTGATCGATGCGCTCTCCATCCTTTAGTTCTATTTTATCCATTCATTTATTATATCAAAAAAGAATCTAGTCTGATAGCCACTAATGGTATCTAAAGAAAAATTAGGAAGAGAGATCAGACTTTCCGAAAGTTAGTATTCATGATACAATATACAAGATAGAAATTATAAAGGAGAATCACGTGTTCTATTCATACTTACGTGGCTTAGTAGTCTTTTTATTGTGGGTTGTTAATGGCAATACTCACTACCATAATCAAGAAAAAATCTTACCAGCTGATGAAAATTATATTTTGGTAGCACCACACCGTACTTTTTGGGATCCAGTCTATATGGCTTTTGCTGCTCGACCAAAACAATTCATTTTTATGGCTAAGAAAGAATTATTTACCAATCGTTTATTTGCTTGGTGGATAAAAATGTGCGGTGCTTTCCCAATTGATAGGGAACACCCAGGTCATGATGCCATTCGATACCCAGTTAATGTTTTAAAAAAGAAAGACAAATCATTGGTCATGTTTCCAAGTGGTAGCCGTCATTCTAAAGATGTTAAAGGTGGTGTAGCTGTAATTGCCAAGATGGCCAAGGTTCGAATTATGCCAGCCGCCTATGCTGGTCCGCTAACAGTTAAAGGGTTACTTAAGAGTGAGCGTGTTGATATGAATTTCGGAAATCCAATAGACATTTCAGATATCAAGCGGATGAACGATGAGGGCATTGCAGAAGTTGCTCAAAGGATTCAAGCAGAATTTGACCGCATGGATGTTGAGATGGTTCCTTATCAGCCTGGAAAATCGCTTAATCCACTAACATATCTCTATCGTATTCCATTAGCACTTGTTTTAATTATTGTTTTACTATTGACGATGATTTTCTCATATATAGCAAGCTTCGTTTGGGATCCTGATAAACATAGAAAATAAAAATCATTCATTTGAATGATTTTTTTATTTTATTTACGAATATATATGTGAGGTGGATTATGAAAGAAATTCTAACAGATATAAAACAGTGGTATGTTAATCACTATATTCTAGGCAGAATCATCGCAATTATTGTTTGTATTTGTCTTCTTTTTTCTCTATCTCTTTTTGTTTTTGGGAATAGCACAGCCGATAAACAAAAAGAAGAAGACATGATTGAATTAAGAAAAGAAATTATAGAAGTTAAAGAAGACAAGGAGCAGAGCCAAGCAGAATCAAAGTCGACTGATACAAGTAACCAAATTATGGTTGATTTGAAAGGGGCTGTTAAGCAAGAGGGGGTCTATAAGTTACCAGCAGATAGTCGAGTGACTGATTTGGTCAAAATGGCCGGTGGGCTGACTCAAGATGCTGACAGGCAAGCCATCAATCTCGCTCAAAAATTATCCGATGCATCTATTATTTATATTGCTAGATTGGGAGAGAATAAATCAGTTTTACCCTCATCGACAGTCCAAGCTGCAGACGCACCTAGTGATGATGAAAAGATTAATATAAATAGTGCGACAAGTGATCAACTAACTAAAATTCCAGGGATTGGCGAAAAACGAGCGCATGAAATTATCGAAGCTAGAGATAAAATGGGTGGCTTCAAAAGTCTGGAAGATTTAACCAAAATTTCTGGCATTGGTAAGAAAACACTTGAAAAAATGAAAGATAATTTAAGTATTGAATAAATACTTGCCGATTCCAGTTGCTCAGTTAGCTTTGATAACAATAATGATGTTTTACTCAATTAATTGTAGAAGTCATTTAGCAGTATTGCTTTTTATTTGTCTTTTAATATTACTAATCAACAATTATGGGAAAATAGTTTTTGTTAAAGCTTGTTTAGTTCTTACATTTTTTGCTTTCTACTTTCTTGTCAATTCTCACATTTCCGCCTACAAATTTAAGCACCAACCCAAAGTTATTTACCATATTCGGTTAATTCCTGATTCAATTAATATTAATGGAGACCTTTTATCTTTTGAAGGTGAAGAAAATGAAAATCGATATCAAATCTTTTATCAGCTGAAAACGAAAGAGGAATTCTTATTTTATCGCAATTGCAGTGATTATCTTGATATTGAAACGGAAATAAAATTAGAGCATGCTGATGGACAAAGAAATTTCAATGGATTTAACTATCAGAAGCACTTAAAAAATCATGGAATTTTTCGAATTGGTCGACTTAAAGATATTAAGAAAATGCGTATTTCAAAGGTCCGAAATCTATTTGAACACTTGGTGAAATGGCGAAGACTGGCTATTGTTACCTGTCAGCAGACTTATCCGGATCCAATGGCTCATTATATGACTGGCTTGCTATTCGGATTTTTAGATAAAAGTTTTGGACAGATGACAGATATATATAGTCAGCTAGGAATTATTCATCTCTTTGCCTTGTCAGGGATGCATGTTGGATTTTTCTTTAATAATTTTCGAAAAGTCTTAATCAAGATATCAATTCCACAAGAGTACTTCCCAGGAATTGAATTGCTCTTTTCAATTTTTTATGCTGCAATAACTGGCTATAGTATTTCTGTTTTAAGGAGTTTATCTCAAAGGAATCTAAGTAACTTAAAGGTTAGTAAGGAAGATAATATTGCATTTACAGTTTTTATACTTTTTGTCTTTTCTCCTAATTTTCTCTTAACTGTAGGAGGGGTACTGTCCTTAGCTTATGCATTTGTTATATCGATTTTGAACAATCGATATCATCATCACAAGTGTCGACAATTTATTTTCCCTCTTTCAATTGCATGTGCCGGTTTGCCATTCTTGACTTTTTACTTTTCGGTTTACCATCCAATATCTATTCTCTTAACCGCATTATTTTCCTTGCTATTTGATCAGCTCATTTTGCCGCTTTTAACAGTTGTTTATTTTTTGACTCCTATTTTACCTTTACGTACCTTGAACGGCATTTTTGAATCGATGGAAGTGGTTGTTCGCTGGTTATGTGAAAAATTTGGTCATGCATGGATTATTGGAAAACCAAATCAAATTCAACTTTTCCTAATTTTGGCTTTGCTAGTTATTTTATATGATTTTTGGAATAGGAAAAATGTGAGGTATCTCCTTATTTTTCTTCTTAGTCTTGTTTGGTTTTCAATTGCTCAGCCATTCAAAAATGAAATTACAATTGTTGATGTCGGACAAGGGGATAGTATATTGATTAGGGATATCTTTAACAAAACTATCTTAATTGACGTTGGAGGAGTCCATAAACAACAAGGAAAAATGGAATGGCAAAGAAGACATAATCTTTCTAATGCGGAGAAAACATTAATTCCATATTTGAAAAGTCAGGGTATTAACAAGATCGATCAACTATTACTAACGCATACGGATACAGACCATGTTGGTGATATGGAGGATGTTGTGAAATCAATTAATATTAAGGAAATATTGGTTAGTCAAGGTAGTTTAACGAATCAAGAGTTTGTAGACAGGCTATATAAGATGAAAAGAAAAGTGAAAGTGATTAAAAGAGGAGATGTTTTACCTGTTATGGGGAGTCAGCTTAGGGTTCTCTATCCTTTTAAAAAAGGGGATGGGAAAAATAATGATTCCATCGTATTGTATGGAAAATTGTTGAATAAGCGATTTTTATTTACTGGAGATTTAGAAGCTGATGGGGAAAAAGAAATATTGGGAAATTATCCCGATTTGAAAGCTGATATTTTGAAAGCTGGTCATCATGGGTCGAAGGGATCGTCTATTGAAGAATTCATTGATCAACTTTCACCACAAATAGCTTTATTTTCAGCTGGGAAAAACAATATTTATAAGCATCCACATCAAGAAACTATAAGTCGTTTTCATCGACGGAAAATTAATACATTACGGACTGACCAAAATGGAGCAATTCGATTTAAAGGTTTATTTAAGTGGACAATCGAATGCGTTAATCCTTAATCTAATTAGATGACAAATACTAACTAAATTTTGTTATAATATAGACATGATTGCAATTGAAGAGATAGAAAAATTAACCAAAGAGAAATTAGATTTAATTACAATAGTTACTGGTGAAGATCTTGGACAGTTTTCACAAATTAAGTCTGTCTTAATGGAAAAAATAGCCTACGATAAAGACGACTTAACCTATTCCTATTTCGATTTATCAGAAACTGACTACCAAGATGCTGAACTTGATTTGCTGAGTTTACCATTTTTTGCAGATCAAAAAGTAGTTATTTTTGATCACTTCTTAGACCTAACGACTGCTAAAAAGAATTATCTTAAAGAAAATGAGTTGAAATCATTTGAGTCATATTTGGAAAAACCTATGGATTCAACGCGTTTAATTATCTTTGCACCCGGTAAATTGGATGGCAAGCGTCGAATTGTTAAACTATTAAAAAGAGATGCCCAAGTCATTGAAGCAACTCAGCTAAAAGAAGCCGAGTCAAAGACTTATTTTCAAAAGTACAGTCACCATTTGGGCTTATCCTATGATAGTGGTGTATTTGAAAGATTACTTTTAAAATCAAACGATGACTTTAGTCAAATATTGAAAAATATTAACTTTCTAAAATCATACAAAAATGAAGGTCGTATTACTTTGTATGATGTTGATGAGGCTATCCCGAAATCCTTGCAAGATAATATCTTTGATTTAACGCGTTTTCTCTTACAAAAGAAAGTGGAAGATGCAATTAATCTTGTCCACGATTTAAGATTAACCGGAGAAGATGAAATCAAGTTAATAGCTATTATGCTTGGGCAGTTTAGACTCTTTTTACAAATTGCAATATTAAAAGGACAAGGAAAAAATGAACAACAAATTGTATTAGCTTTATCTGATGTTTTAGGTCGAAAAATTAATCCCTATCAGGTTAAGTATGCTATTAAAGATTCAAGAACTTTAAGTAAAACGTATCTACAATCTGCTGTGAAAGCACTGATAGAGACAGATTTCCAAATTAAAACTGGTACCTATGACAAGTCTTATTTATTTGATATTCTCCTTTTGAAACTGTTATCATAGCTATTCTGACAGCATTAGTTTTTTTATGGTCACTTAATCAAAATAGTTGAAAGCTCTCTCAAAATGCGATAATATAGACCTATAATAAAGGAAAAGAGGATTTTGACATGGCTATTATTTTACCAGAACTTCCCTACGCATATGATGCACTTGAGCCTCAATTTGACCAAGAAACAATGACTCTCCATCATGATAAACACCATGCAACTTATGTTGCAAATGCCAATGCTGCTTTAGAAAAACACCCAGAAATTGGTGAAGATTTAGAAACTCTTCTAGCAGACGTGGAATCTATTCCTTCAGATATTCGTCAAGCCCTAATTAATAATGGTGGTGGACATTTGAATCACGCACTATTTTGGGAATTATTATCTCCTGAGAATACTGAAATTTCTTCAGAAGTTGCAACTGCAATTGATGAAGCATTTGGTTCATTTGATGCCTTTAAAGAACAATTCACAGCTGCAGCAACAGGACGTTTTGGTTCTGGATGGGCATGGCTAGTTGTAAATAAAGAAGGTAAACTTGAAATTATGTCAACTGCTAATCAAGATACACCAATTTCATCAGGATTAAAACCAATTTTAGGATTGGATGTTTGGGAACATGCATATTACTTAAACTATCGTAATGTTCGTCCTAATTATATTAAAGCTTTCTTTGAAATCATTAATTGGAATAAAGTTGATGAATTATATCAATCAGCAAAAGCATAACATTATAAGCAAATTCTTTTGAATTTGCTTTTTTTATACTCTCTTGTAATATTTTTGAAATAATTTGTTGAAATTATGTCATATTAACTTGATTATTTATTAAATTATTATAAAATAATAGTGTAGGAGATATAAAATGTTAAATGAGAGAAACTATTTTTCTTTAAGAAAGACAATAGTATTACTATGTTTAGGATTGCTGGCTTTTTCAGGATTAGTATTAACAGGCTCTGCATTAGCCCAAAATACAAAAATGAAAGAGGAGAAGACAGTCAAAAAAACAAAGTCAAAACCAAAAAAAGTGAAAGAAAAAAGTCAAGCTGACAAAGATGCCACTATGGAAGCTGATAAAGATCGTATGAATGCTTTAGGGCTATACTACGATTACTCCCACCTTAGTTTGGAAGATACTGTCAAAGCTTATTTGGATGAGTTTGGGATAGCTCATGATCAAGTTGCTTTTTCATATAAAGATTTAGAATCTGGGAAAACAGCTTCTATGAATGATACGCAACCAATGACAGCTGGTTCAACCTATAAATTACCCTTAAACATGCTTGTTGTTGATGAGGTTGCTAAGGGCAAATATACCCTTGAACAACGATTTGACATCACCAATACAAACTATGAGTTACTTAATGAACACAATGCTTACATGGCACAATTCAATGGGGCAATGTCAATACCTGATATGCAAGAGTATTCCTTAGTTTATTCTGAAAATACGCCAGCCTATGCTTTAGGGGATCGCTTAGGTGGTATGGGAAAAGCATACACTAAACTTGGTAAGTATGGTAAATCAAAGGCTGAAATTAAAACGATTAAAGAAAAAGGAAATAAAACTACAAGTGATTACTATATCCAAGTGTTAGATTACCTTTGGAAACATAAAGAAAAATATAAAGATATTTTATATTATATTGGAGAATCTTTCCCTGGAGAATACTATAAAACGTATCTTCCAGCGGATGTAGTAGTTTATCAAAAACCGGGCTATGTTCGTGAAGCGTTAAATGTTGACGCTGTAGTCTGTGAGAAGAGTCCATATCTAATTGCTCTATATACTAGATATCTTGGGGGAAGCACGGAGGAATCTGACGAAATAAATGGTATCGGTTATGGACAATTAGTTTCTTTAACTTATGTCATTAATGAATGGCATCGCGTAAATCACAATAAAGTTGATCAGCCAACGCCAGCATTGGAACAAGAACCAGCTTCATTAGAGGAAGATCCAACACAAATAGTCTCATAATAAAAAACGATATGATTTCTCATATCGTTTTTATTTTTTAAAAAATACCTATTTTACAAACATTGCATCTCCGAAGCTGAAGAAGCGATATTTTTCATTGACAGCGTGCTTATAGGCTTCTAGAACAAAATCACGTCCGGCAAATGCGGATACTAACATGACAAGAGTTGATTTTGGTAAATGAAAATTGGTCGAGAAGGCATCGACAATTGAGAATTGATAGCCTGGTTTAATAAAGATATTTGTCCAACCAGAATCGGCTACAATTTCACCTTTGAATTTACTACCAATAGTCTCGAGCGTTCTAATTGAAGTAGTACCAACTGCGATCACTCGTCCACCATCAGCTTTGACTTGACGTAAGGTAGTTGCAGCTTCCTCAGAAAGACTATAAAATTCAGAATGCATATCGTGTTCATCGACATTATCAACAGAGACTGGTCTAAATGTACCTAACCCAACATGTAGTGTCAGATAAACTAGTTTGACACCTTTAGCCTCAATTTTTTCTAACAGTTCTTGGGTAAAATGCAAGCCAGCAGTCGGTGCAGCCGCAGAGCCATTTTCTTTTGCATATACTGTTTGATAACGTTCTGAATCTTCAAGTTTTTCATGGATGTAAGGCGGCAGCGGCATTTCCCCAAGGCTTTCCAAAACTTCAAGGAAAATCCCGTCGTAAGAAAATTCAACGATTCGACCACCATGCTCTAGTTCTTCAATAACAGTGGCACTAAGACGGCCATCACCAAAAGAGACTTGACTGCCAACTCTGAGTCTTTTAGCAGGTTTAGCTAAGACTTCCCATTGGTCACCAGAGGTATTTTTTAGTAGTAGTAGTTCAACATGACCTTTAGTGTCAGGTTTTTCACCATGCAAGCGGGCAGGAAGAACTCGCGTATTGTTCATGACAAGTGCATCACCAGGATTAAGCTCTTTAATAATGTGATCAAAATGGCTATCAACCATCGTTTCTTTTTTATGATCAATGATTAACAGTTTTGAACTATCACGTTTTTCAAGCGGTGTTTGAGCAATTAACTCTTCGGGTAGGTCAAAATCAAAATCGTTTGTATTCATTTTTCTCCTTTGTGTAATGGCAAAGCTAAAATCTTATGCCCTGCAATAATTAGATCGTTAACTATTATATCACGTGAGGCTGGAAGCGTCATTAGATTAATTTCAAAAACATGAGTATTTGACTTGACAAAAATTGGTATATACCATATAATATAATTATAAAAGGTCTATACCAATAAAAGGAGTATGAAATGAAAGTTATTCGTGTACAAAATCAAGAAGAAGGTGGAAAAGTTGCCTTCACTTTATTAAAGGATAGTTTAGCAAAAGGCGCAAAAACTTTAGGTCTTGCAACTGGTTCAACTCCGGTAACCTTCTATAAAGAAGTTGTTGCTAGTGATTTAGATTTTTCTGAAATTACAAGTATAAACTTAGATGAATATGTTGGACTACCAGTCGAAAATGACCAATCATATGATTATTTCATGCGTGATCATTTATTTAATGAAAAACCATTCAAAAAGAATTATCTACCCAATGGTTTAGCAAGTGATTTAGATCAAGAAGTATCACGTTATAATGATGTTATTTCTGAATACCCAATCGATTTTCAAATATTAGGTATTGGACGTAATGGTCATATTGGATTCAATGAGCCAGGTACATCATTTGAAGAAAGAACACATGTTGTTGATCTTGAAGCTTCAACCATAGAAGCTAATAGTCGTTTCTTTGATTCCATTGATGATGTGCCAAAACAAGCTATCTCTATGGGTATTGCTTCAATTATGGATTCAAAAATGGTTGTCTTGCTTGCTTTTGGTAAAGAAAAAGCAGAAGCAGTGAGAGCAATGTTAACTGGTGACATTACTGAGGACTTACCAGCCTCAATTCTACAAAAACATCCAAATTGTGTTGTTATAGTCGATACGGATGCCGCTTCGCTTTTAAATTAATTAATTAATCTCGTTTCCCCTTGGGCTAAGATTCTCCTCTTAGCTCTTTTTTTGTTGAAATATGGTAAACTACCTCTATGAGAATAGATAAATTATTGGAAGAAGAAGGGATTGGCTCGCGTAATCAAGTCAAAACTCTTATAAAAAGTCAGCAAGTAAAAGTTAATGAACAGGTCATAACGGATGGTAAAACTAATGTTGATCCTAGTTTGCAGGTAATTACTGCTTCAGGTACTCCCATTCAAGCTGAAGGCCATCATTATTTTATATTAAATAAACCAAATGGGGTTGTATCCGCAAGAAGTGATGGGCTTCATCAAACAGTTATTGATTGTCTATCTGTGGAAGATAGATATGCAAAACTCTATCCCATAGGTCGATTAGATCGTGACACTGAAGGGTTAGTCTTATTGACTGATAATGGACCACTTGGTTTTAGAATGCTTCATCCCAGGCACCATGTTTCTAAAACCTATCTGGTTCGTGTTAATGGCCAATTAAAAGATGATGCGCTCGTATTTTTTGAAGAAGGAATTGTCTTTCATGATGGGACTAAATGTAAACCAGCCCATTTGCAGATTTTGAAAAAAGATGAGAAATGTTCGGAAGCAGTTGTTACGATTTCTGAAGGAAAATTCCATCAAGTTAAGAAGATGTTTCTGGCTTATGGACTGAAAGTAATCTACTTAAAAAGAATTTCCTTTGCTGGACTTACCTTGGGTGAATTACCAGTTGGACAATACCGAAAACTGACCGAACTGGAAAAGACAGAAATAATTAAATTTTTAGATTAACCTATTATTAGAAAAACATTCATGAAAAAAATCACAATCCTTGCATTAATACCCGACGGGCTATATACTAAGAAGGTATCATTTTTAAGGAGATTATTCATGAAAGATAAATTATCGACGAAATTGTCCATTCTGTCAATTTCAATTTTCCTCATGTCGCACCTAGCCATTGCGCCAGCTATTCCCAAATTATTTGAACTTTACCATGGTCAAAACCCACATATAGGTCTTGCATCTGTTGAGAGTTTAGTGACTATTCCAGCAATGATGATTACCATTTTTGTTATTCTTAGCAATTTAGTAGTTGCCAAAATTGGTAAGAAAAAGACAATACAACTCGGTCTAATCTTTATATTAATTTCAGGATTAGTCTCATTTATTACGACCAATTTCACAATTGTCTTAATCTGTCGCCTATTACTAGGAATTGGGATTGGTTTATATAATGCACTGTCAATTAGTATCATCAGTGACTATTATGAAGGTGAAACCAGAGCAAATATGATTGGTTTTCGGACAGCAACTTTAAATATTGGAAAAGCACTAACAACCTTTATTGTTGGATTAGCTTTGTTAATTGGAGTTAATTACACTTATCTTGTTTATTTATTGGTTATCCCAGTTTATTTCTTCTTTACGAAAATTGTTCCGGAATCAGACAAAGAAATTTTACCTTTAAAATCAGCAACAGTTTTTGATAAAAAAGCAATATTGTTAATGTTAGTAACTTTCTTTGTTGGTATTTCTTACATTGGTGCAACTATTAAATTACCTACACTATTGGTCAGTCATTATGGTTATTCTAGCTTTTTTGCAAGTAATTTATTATCGTTATTAGCTTTTAGTGGTATCTTTGTTGGTTTAGTATTTGGTCAATTGACCAAAGTCTTATCAGAAAAAACAATGCTAGTAATGATTCTCTTAATGGGGATTGGAAATTTCATCTTAACCCTTTCAAATCATAAATTTGTTTTCTTCCTTGCAGCATTCTTAATCGGTGCAAGTTTTGTCGGAACAATGTCATCAGTTTTCAATTATATTGCAAAATACTATAGCCGTGAACATATCAATTTTGTAACTAGCTTAGCTATCACCGCTGGAAATATTGGTGTTATTTTGACGCCAGTAATTCTAACTAAACTACCAGCGGCCTTTCATATGGAAGCCTTTATTACACCCTTCTATATAACTAGTGCCCTCATGTTTATCACCAGCCTAGTCTATCTTGCCTTACCAAAAAAATAAAAAGCTATGACTATAGCTTTTTTTTGTCATTTACGAATAATTAGATAGGAAACAGATTTGGAGAAATAATGTTAGTTGCAATTGATGATTTGGGGAATCGGCTCACCACCTTAGATAATTTACCCAAAACAGGTATCTATTACTGTCCAGTATGTAAAGGTCAAGTCACTTTAAAGAGAGGAAAAGTGAAACAAGCACATTTTGCTCATAAGAATTTATTAAATTGTCCTAACAGCTCACTTAACGAATCAACGGAACATTTATTACTCAAGGCTAAACTCTACCAGAATCTTAAAAAGAGTGAAGAAGTGACGATTGAAACCTTTTTTCCAAGTATCAATCAAATTGCTGATTTACAAGTCAATCATAAATTAGTATTAGAAGTCCAGTGTAGTTCATTACCTCCAGATAGATTAGTGGAACGAACAAAAAATTATAGAGACAATGATCAATACATTATCTGGTTATTAGGTAAGAATCTATGGATAAAGCATAAATTAAGTTATCTTCAAATGGATGGGAACCTTATGTCATTTTTTAGAATGCCATTTCAAAAAATGAATCTAGAACCTATCAAGGTAAAAAGCGATAGCCATCTTCTGCAAAAAATTCAAAAAGCTTTGAAATATCGGAATAAGTATTGGATGATTAGGCAGGAAAAAGCCTATCAAATGGGAATTAATCTTTTATGTTTGTCGGTTGAGGATTTTTATCCGCAATATAATCCACCTAAGTGTGAGCAAGGATTCTGTTTAATTGAGTCGGATTTAAAACCTTTTTATGATGCATTTGAGGCATATAATAAAGAAATTTCTAATAAAGACGTGCAAACGCTTCACCCTCCTAGCTTTTATGTTAAAATATGAGAGAACACAATTTTAGGAGGAACTTATGATAGACAATCGTAGTCATTTAGATGAAAAGTACACTTGGGATTTAAGTACAATTTTCAAAACAGATGAAGAATTTGAAACTGAACTAAAGGTCTTAAATCAGGATACTAATGCAGCGCAAAAATATGCTGGTCATTTATTAGATTCAAGTAAAATGTTGTTTGAAATTACGAATAGTCAGCTTGAATTGGCGCGTCGCATTGAAAAAGTCTATGTTTATGCATCAATGAAAAACGATCAAGATACTACCGTAGCCAAATATCAAGAGTATCAAGCAAAAGCATCTAGTTTATATGCAAAATTTGGGCAAGTTTTCTCATTTTATGAGCCTGAATTTATGACCATGTCAACTGAACAATTAGATACTTTTAAAGCTGAAGAAAGTCAATTGGAACTTTACAATCACTACTTTGAAAAATTATTAAAATATAAAGAGCATGTTTTGTCTCAACGTGAGGAAGAACTTTTAGCTGGTGCACAAGAAATCTTTAATGGGGCAGAAGAAACATTTAGTATTTTGGATAATGCCGATTTGATATTCCCAATTGTGAAAGATGATAATGGTAAGGAAGTTGAAATCACACATGGTAACTTTATCAGTTTGATGGAATCAAAAGATCGTAATGTGCGCAAAGCTGCTTATGAAGCAATGTATAGTACTTATGAACAATTTCAACATACTTACGCCAAAACACTTCAAACAAATGTAAAAGTACAAAACTATCAAGCGCGTGTTCATAAATATGACTCTGCTCGCCAAGCAGCAATGTCTGCAAATTTCATTCCTGAAGCAGTTTATGACACTTTACTTTCATCAGTAAATAAACATTTACCATTATTACATCGTTACTTGAAATTAAGACAAGAAGTTCTTGGTTTGGATGAACTTAAAATGTATGATGTTTATACACCATTATCTGAGACAAATCTTGATATGACATATGATGAAGCAATTGAGAAAGTACAAACTGTTTTAGAAGTGTTTGGTAAGGAATATTCAGACCGAGTAAATCGTGCATTCACAGAACGTTGGATTGATGTTCATGTTAATAAAGGTAAACGTTCAGGTGCCTATTCAGGTGGATCATATGATACAAATGCATTTATGCTACTTAACTGGCAAGATAATCTTGATAACCTTTATACACTGATTCATGAAACTGGCCACAGCCTACATTCAACTTTAACTAGAGAAAATCAACCATATGTTTATGGTGATTATAGTATCTTCTTGGCAGAAATTGCATCGACAACAAATGAAAATATTTTAACTGAAGCTCTCTTGAAAGAAGTAGCTGATGATAAAACTCGTTTTGCCATTTTAAATAATTATTTGGATGGCTTTAGAGGTTCTGTTTTCCGTCAAACTCAATTTGCTGAGTTTGAGCATGCGATTCACCAAGCTGATCAAAATGGTGAAGTCTTAACAAGTGAATACATTAATAATTTATACGCCGAACTTAATCAAAAATATTATGGACTAGCTAAAGAAGATAATCATTTTATTCAATATGAGTGGGCTAGAATTCCACATTTCTACTATAATTATTATGTTTATCAATACTCAACTGGTTTTGCTGCGGCAAGCTATTTAGCAAATAAAATTGTCCATGGAAGTCAAGAAGATATTGGTGCTTATCTGTCATATTTGAAAGCAGGAAATTCTGATTACCCATTAGAAGTCATTGCCAAAGCAGGTGTTGATATGACTCAAGAAGACTACTTGGATCAAGCATTCGCTGTTTTTGAAGCACGATTAACTGAATTAGAAGAATTAGTTGCTAAAGGCGCGCACAAATAAGTTCTGTATTTGTGATTAGTTTAACTATAACATAAGATAAATAGTGAAGTTTTATCATTTAATTTTGCTATTACAATATTGAAAAGAAGGTCATTCAATTGATAATAGTTTATTATTCAGTTGAATGATTTTTTCATAAATAGAAAACGTTCTGAGTTTGAGGGGGAAATATGAAAGAATTTATTATTTTTGATATGGATGGAGTCATTGTTGATTCCGAATACACTTTTTTAAGCAGTAAAACACAAATGCTATTAGATAGAGGTATTGATACAGATGAATCTTATCAATACCAATTCATGGGAACCACATTTGAATTCATGTGGCAAAAAATGAAATCCGAATGTCAGCTAGATGATTCAGTGGAAACCTTAATTAATGAAATGAATGATCGTAGAGAAGAGATGATTTCTAGGGATGGCGTTAAAGCAATCCAACATACACCAGAATTTATCAAGTATTTACATGAAAAAGGCTACCCTTTAGCAGTTGCTTCTTCCTCACCCAGACAAGATATTGAGCGCAACTTAAAGGCGCTTAAACTTGACCATGTTTTTGATGTGTTAGTCAGTGGAGAAGAAGTAGAACACTCAAAACCTTCACCAGATGTTTTTGTGAAAGCTGCACAATTATTAGGTGCACCAGTTGAAGCTTGTATTGTATTTGAGGATACTAAGAATGGAAGCTTAGCAGCCAAGGCAGCGGGAATGACCTGTGTTGGCTTTGCTAACCCTGGTTATCCCAAACAAGACTTATCAGCTTGTGACAAACTGATATCCAGCTTTAAAGAAGCGTATGAAATGTTTTGATCGGTTTGATAATGTACGTGTTTTAATTTAAAACAAATAAATTGACAAAATGTAATAAGTTTTATAAACTAAAAACCTAACATTACATAATTTGCTTCACTTTTATGTTCGGATTTATAGAAAGAGGTTTTTGGTGAAAAAGACAAATAGATATATCGTAGCTACTGCAGGAGTAGTTCTTCATTTAATGCTCGGATCGACTTATGCATGGAGTGTTTATCGTAATCCAATTATAATGGAAACTGGTTGGCAACAATCTTCAGTCGCATTTGCTTTTTCTTTAGCAATCTTCTGTTTAGGAATGTCTGCTGCCTTTATGGGAAAACTAGTTGAAAAGTTTGGTCCGCGTCTTACAGGTACTATTTCAGCAATTCTATATGCAGGTGGCACGATGCTTACAGGACTAGCTGTCGCTAACCACCAATTATGGTTACTTTACCTGGGCTATGGTGTTGTTGGTGGACTTGGTTTAGGAGCTGGTTATATTACTCCTGTATCGACCATTATAAAATGGTTTCCTGATAAAAGAGGCTTGGCTACAGGATTAGCAATTATGGGATTTGGATTTGCTTCATTGCTTACAAGTCCAATTGCCCAATACTTAATTAATCATCGAGGACTAGTTAATACGTTTTATATATTAGGTTTAGTATATTTTGTAATTATGCTAATTTCATCGCAATTTATCAAAAAACCAAATCCTGAAGAGTTTCAACAATTAGTTGACAAAAGTAAGGATAAATCAGCAACTGATTTGACAAATGGAATGTCTGCTAGCCAAGCATTAAAAACAAAAGAATTCTATATTTTATGGTTAATTTTATTTATTAATATTGCCTGTGGACTAGGTCTTATTTCTGTAGTAGCTCCAATGGCACAAGATGTTGCTGGAATGTCTGTCGAAGCTGCAGCTGTAGTTGTTGGCTTAATGGGGATTTTCAATGGTTTTGGTCGTTTATTATGGGCTAGCCTTTCAGATTTTATTGGCCGTCCCTTAACATTTGTCATTCTATTCATTGTTAATGTCCTCATGTCATTCTTCTTAATTATCTTCCATATACCATTTCTATTTGTCCTATCAATGGCAATTTTAATGACATGTTATGGTGCAGGCTTCTCTCTTATCCCTCCTTATTTGAGTGATATTTTCGGAGCGAAAGAATTGGCAACCCTTCATGGCTATATCTTAACTGCTTGGGGAATCGCTGCGCTTGTAGGACCAATGTTATTATCTATGATTTTTGAAATGACTAAGAGTTATACTAATACCTTAGTGGTCTTCATCGGCTTGTATCTACTGGCTTTATCAATTTCTGTCTGGTTGAAGAATAGTTTAGCGACAGATAAAAAAGAAAGCTTAGTAGAAATAAAATAATTGATTGGAAAAAATGATAAAACAAGTATTCTTTGATTTAGATGGTGTTATCTTTGATTCTTATCAGATTTGGGATGATCTAGTTAATCATCTTCTTGCATTAAAAAGTCTAAGTCTCACTGATCAGATTCAGGACCAATTATGGTCACTATCAATGTCTGAGGCTGATACTTATCTTTCTGGTTTACTTATCTCCGAATTTCAGGCACAAGACATTGCTGATATAAAGCATCAATTATTAATCGATGGTTATGCTCATGTAACTTTAATGAAGAATGCTAAAAAAACAATCGAAAAGCTAGCTGAAATGGGATTTCAACTATACGCCATTACAAGTAACTACAAGCAGATCGCAGAAATTGGTTTGCGATCAGCTGGTATATTTGATTATTTTACAGATGTCTTAAGTGTTATGGATACAGTTTTTGAGGATAAACATGCTGCCTATTTTCAATATATTGCAAATGAATATCATTTTGACTTAGAAAAAATTCCTTTAGTTGAGGATTCTATTTCAAATTTGAAAGCAGCAAAATCTGTTAATATGAAAACAATCTACTATCAAAATAACTTGTATACCATAAAACCAGAGGATTATTCAGAGGTTGACATCATTTTGAATGATTTATCTGAATTACCTGCTATTATAGAAAAACATTTGTGAAATGAAAGCCTTGTCATTTTTCACAATATATGATATTATCTTTTTGTAAAATTTAATAGAACATTTGGGGTGCTGTTATGCTGAGATTATACCCATTGAACCTGATACAGTTAGGACTGGCGAAGGGAAATGTGTTTCACGAAACTTATTTTTGTCGTGGACTGAAGAAGAAGTTTATTTATCAAATTCTTTTTCAATGTAATCAATAGTTAAACTCCATTTATATGTAAATGGAGTTTTTTTGTTTTCCTAATTTTTATTATAAATTATATGCTTATGTTAAAAATAATGAGAGGAGTGATTACGCCTTAGATAATGTCTGGTAGTGAAAGAAAGCAAATTAATTTTATTATAAATAAAAGTGTTGTGATATACAAAAGAAATCGATACGAGGAAGAAAATGACGAATAAAGTTGTATTAAAAGATGTTTTACTAATTGCACTGATTGCAGTAATTCTAGGAGTAGTATCATTTTCAACGGGCTTATTTTCGAATATCCTAGTTCCATTTTTGGGACCAGTAGGCTGGCTAAGAAGTAATTTATGGCATTTGGTTTATGTCAGGACCAATTGCAATTTACATCTTAAAAAAACCGGGAACTGCCTTAATTACAGAGTTATTAGCAGCTTTAATTGAAGTACTAATTGGATCTGTCTTTGCTCCAAGTGGTTTAATTATTGTTTTTTACAGGGATTGGGATCAGAACTAGGCTTTCCCCTCTTAAAATATAAACGGTTTGATTGGCTACCATTTTTACTATCTGCCATTTTTGCATCACTATTAAGTTACGCTTGGTCATTTTATACTAACGGATTATCTGAATTCTCTTTTAAGTACAATTTTACGATGCTTATTATAAGAACCTTATCATCAGTTGCCTTCTTTTATCTCTCAAAAATGATAGGTCAACAATTAGAAAAAGGCGGAGTGCTCAACTCGTATCAAATGGATAGACGGGTAAATGAATGTTAACAATTGAAAATCTAACTTATTCATTTCCAGGAAGTAATCCTATTTTTGCGGATATCGACTTAATCGTGAATGATATGGAATCTGTTCTGATAAGTAGTTATTCACGGTGTGGAAAAAGCAGTTTGGCCATCTACTTGCTGTATTAAAAAAACCAGATCAAGGAAAGCTATCATGTTTTTAGCTAGTGTTAGTTTTGTCAGTTTGCTGGTGCATTTTTACCAATTCAGATAGAGGTAAGATGAAGGAGAACCATGTTAAAAGAAGTTATGCTTGAAAAGGCTAATAAATATATTGATATTATTTATCACAATCTATTTATTCAAGGAATTGTTGAGACAAATATTGACCCGAAAGCAATTTGTCATTATTTATAAGAGGATCATGCTTACTTGATAAATTTTTAGATAAATATGCATTTTGCTTAACTAAAGCAAATAGTAAAGATGATAAACGATTTTTCATTAATCAGATCTCAGCTATTTTGGATTATGAAATGGGGGCAGCAGAAGAGCCACACCAATCGCTTGCAAAATATACAGGGCAAAGCTATCAATCCATTATCAGTGGTAGTCAATGGTGCCCATCGTTTGATCATTATATCAAACACATGTAATATAATGAGCACGAATTTGGGATTGCTAGAGCATTATCAGTTATGGGACCTTGTCCCTGGATTTATAATCAAGTAGCCAAAAAAATTATATCGGAGAATGAGATTTCAGAAGGGCATTTTTTTATGAATGGATACATTTTTATGCAGATGATTCTTCAACTGTTGTCATCAAACATTATTTTAGGATGATTGATACTTATGCAGAATAATTATCAAACAGTAGTAAAATGCAACTGGTTGATAATTTTATTAAATCTCGCCAACATGAAAGACGTTTCTTTTAAATGGCAGTGGACTAAGAAAGATAGGAAGATTAAAATGTCACATTTAGATACAGTATTAACAATTGCCGGAACAGATCCAAGTGGTGGTGCAGGAGCTATGGCTGATTTGAAAAGTTTCCAAGCTAGAGAAACTTATGGGATGGCAGTCATCACTAGTATCGTTGCACAAAATACACAAGGTGTAAAATCAGTCATGACTGTTGATGGTCAAATGATCAGAGATCAATTGGACGTCGTTTTTGAAGATATTCCTCCACAAGCCGTTAAAAGTGGCATGTTAGCGACGCCTGAAATGATAAAAATAGTTGGAGAGTATTTGAGAAAATTTAAAAAACCTTATATTTTAGACCCAGTAATGGTCGCTACTAGTGGTGATAGACTAATCTCTGAGGAAGCTGTTGAGGAACTTAAGCAGGAATTACTTCCTTTAGCTACACTTGTCACACCTAATTTACCAGAGGCAGAAGTACTTGTAAGTTATCCCCTTAAAGATGAGTTAAGTATTATCAAAGCTGGCTTTGAAATTCAAAGCAAATATCAGGTTAAGAATGTACTTATCAAGGGCGGTCACAGTAGTGGGAAGGCGAAAGACTTCTTGTTTTTAGAGGATGAAGGTCTAATTACCCTTAATGCTGAAAGAATTAATACCAAACATACACATGGAACAGGATGTACTTTTGCGGCCGTTTGTGCAGCAGAAATGGCTAAAGGACGAACTGTACAGGAAGCTGTCCAATTGGCTAAAGCCTTTATCACTTGCGCCATCAAAACAGCACCAGAATTGGGACATGGAAATGGCCCAGTTAATCATGTTACTTTTAAAGGAGAATAGAATGTTCTTAGAAAAGCTCAAAGAAAAAAATCCACTTATTATTTGTATTACCAATAATGTTGTTAAAAATTTTACTGCAAATGGTTTGTTGGCTATTGGCGCAGCTCCTGCAATGAGTGAATCGCTAGTGGATTTGAGAGGTTTAGTTCCTGTTGCCAATGCAATACTGATTAATATTGGGACTTTTTCAGATGATAATATCTCTCTATTTGAATCAGCCATAGCAGTTGCTAACAAGCACCAGATTCCTGTTATTTTTGATCCAGTTGCTGCTGGTGCTAGTAAAGTTAGGTTGGACCTTTCCAAAGAAATTCTGAAAAATCGAGAAATCAGCGTTCTTAGAGGAAATGCCAGTGAGATTGCAGCAATTCTTGGAGAAGAACAAAGTGCAAAAGGTCCTGATGGTTCCTATAATGGCTCAATTTCCGAACTAGCCCTGAAGGCTAACCATGAACTTGGAATTCCAATCGTGATTTCAGGTAAGGAGGATGCCATTGCTTGCCAAGGGAAGGTTGTTCAACTCGCAAATGGTAGCCCCCTGATGCCATTAGTGACAGGTACCGGCTGCTTACTTGGGGCTTTCTTAGCTGCCTTTATTGGTATTGCAGAAAAAGACCAGTATTTTGAATGCATGATAGAATCCTTATCTCTTTATAATATCGCCGGAGAATTGGCAGAGCAAGAATCATATGTGAAGGGACCAGCCAGTTTTCAAGAAGCATTTATTGACCATCTTTACACCATCAATGTAAATGACTTAATTACTTATCAAAATCTGTTAGAGGAGAATTGAGATGTTAAGCTTGTATTTTGTCTGTGGAACTTCAAACTGTCCCAATGGCGACTTGATTCGTACACTTGAGAATGCATTAAAAGGTGGGGTGAACTGTTTTCAATTTCGAGAAAAAGGACCAAATGCTATGGTAGGTCAAGAAAAAGAAGAGCTAGCTAAGCAATTACATCTACTTTGTCAAACTTATCACGTTCCCTTTATCATTGATGATGATATTGATCTTGTTAAAAAGTTAGATGCTGATGGCTTACATATTGGTCAAAAAGATATTTCTGTCCAAGAAGCCAGACAGCAGATTGGCAATAAAATTTTGGGCTTGTCTGTTAATAATCTGGAAGAGTATGAAAAGTCAGAGATTGACTTGCTTGATTATATTGGTGTTGGTCCATACCATCCAACACAATCAAAGGTTGATGCTCAAGAGGCGGTGGGAACAAGTAGTATCCAAGCCATCAGACTAGTAAATCAAAGCCTTCCTATAGTTGCTATTGGTGGTATAAGTCAAAATGATATTGAACCAATAATTAAAGCAGGAGCAAATGGTATAGCAGTCATTTCAGCAATTGCTAGGTCTAAAGAGATTGAACAAACCTGCAAATCATTCAGAAGTCGATTGGATTTAGCTTTAAAAAGTGAATAATTAGATAACAGGAAAGAATTTGATTAAGAGGTATGAAGGAGTATGTCTTCTTAATCAGATTCTATATTTTCTAAATTTCGATTCAAAGAAGAAATCCCTAGACAGCGCTCTTCTTGACACTGGTTGATTGTCTGTGATATGCTATTTTTATGGTAAATTCATATAGTAAGAATGCAAATCATAATATGCGTCGTCCTGTTATAAAGGATGACATTGTGCATTTTATGAGAAAACAACAAAAACAAAATACAGGATTTTTAGCTGAGCTTGAAGCATTCGCTCGGCAAGAAAATATTCCCATTATTCAGCACGAAGTAGTGGCTTACTTCCGATTATTAATGCAAAGCTTACAGCCTGAGAAAATTCTGGAAATTGGTACAGCGATTGGCTTTTCAGCACTTTTGATGGCTGAAAATGCACCGCAATCAAAAATAGTAACAATCGATCGTAACGAAGAAATGATTACTTTTGCTAAAGAAAACTTTGCAAAATTTGATAGACGTAATCAAATCCAATTACTTGAAGGTGATGCTGCTGACTTAATTACAAACTTGGATGAAGAATTTGATTTTGTCTTTATGGACTCTGCCAAATCCAAGTACATTGTCTTTCTACCTGAAATTCTCAAGCATTTAAAAGTCGGAGGGATGATCGTTTTTGATGATATTTTTCAAGGTGGGGATATTGTAAAGCCGATTGAGGAAGTTCGTCGTGGGCAGCGGACAATCTACCGTGGACTGCAAAGACTGTTTGAAGCTACGTTGGACAATCCAGGACTGACCGCCACTCTTCTGCCTCTATCGGATGGTTTATTAATGGTCCGCAAAAACCAAGAGGTAATTGACTTACCAGATTAAGAAAGTTTTAAGAAAATATGTTATAATGATTTGGTTAAAGATAAAAAAGGAGCTAATAATTTAATGAAAAAATCTAATAAGTTAATTACTGGTTTTATTACACTTGCATCAGTAATGACATTAGCAGCATGTAATTCAACAAATGACAATACTAAACTGGTTTCAATGAAGGGTGATACAATCACTGTAACTGACTTTTATAATGAAGCAAAGACAACACAAGCTGCACAACAATCAATGCTCAGTTTAATTTTATCGCGTGTTTTTGAAGGCCAATATGGTAAAAAAGTATCTGATAAAGAAGTAGAAAAGTCATACAATAAAACTGCTGAACAATATGGGGCATCCTTCTCTGAAGCACTTTCACAAGCTGGTATGACAACTGAAACATATAAAAAACAAATTCGTACAACCATGCTAGTCACATATGCAGTTAAGCAAGAAGCTGAAAAAGAATTAACAGATGCTAATTACAAAAAAGCCTATGATAACTACACACCTAAGATGACTACTCAAGTCATTACTTTAGATGATGAAGAAAAAGCTAAAAAAGTATTAGAAGAAACAAAAGCAGAAGGTGCTAATTTCGAAGATATTGCTAAAAAGAATACTGTTAATGAAAAGAAAAAAGTAGATTATACCTTTGATTCGTCTGACAAAAGCTTGCCAAGTGATGTTATTAAAGAAGCTAGCAAATTAAAAGCTGGTGAAAAATCAGAGTTAATTTCAGTAATGGACCCTTCTACTTATCAGAAGAAATATTACATTGTTAACATGGCTAAGAAAGAAGATAAGAAAGCTGATTGGAAAGAATATAAAACTCGTCTAAAAGAAATTATTTTGGATGAAAAAAACAATGATACTGCTTTCCAAAACAAAGTTATCGCAAAAGAGTTAGATAGAGCAAATGTTAAAATTAAAGATAAAGCATTCTCAAATATCTTATCTCAATTTGCTTCTGATAAACAATCTGCTAATAGTGCATTGAAAACATCAGTTGATAAATAATCAGCTTTTGTTTGACCTTTGCTGAAAAAGACAGTATAATTAGTAAGTTAAGAATAATCTATTAAGATTTGAACCAGAAAAGTGACGGGTGATGCAAGTCATGGACAATCTGATAAATTTGCTACTTAACTATCAAATTGAATAATAACTAAAGATAATGACAAGCTCATTGAATAGAGGTGGTACCGCGGTTTTCGCCCTCTGTCCAATGGGCTTGTTTTGTTTTTAAAAATGTAAAGAAGGTAAACTTATGAAAAAATTAACATCAGCTGAAATTCGCCAGATGTGGTTAGACTTTTGGAAATCAAAAGGTCACTCAGTGGAACCATCTGCAAATCTTGTTCCTGTAAATGATCCAACACTATTGTGGATTAACTCAGGGGTTGCAACTTTAAAGAAATATTTTGATGGGTCTGTCACTCCAGAAAATCCACGTATTACAAATGCACAAAAATCAATCCGTACTAACGATATTGAAAATGTTGGCAAGACTGCTCGTCACCATACCATGTTTGAAATGCTTGGTAACTTTTCAATTGGTGATTATTTCCGTGATGAAGCTATTGAATGGGGATTTGAGTTGTTAACAAGTCCAGAATGGTTTGATTTCCCTAAAGAAAAACTATACATGACTTATTATCCAGCTGATACTGATTCTTACAACCGTTGGATTGCTCTTGGCGTTGAGCCAAGTCACTTAATTCCTTTGGAAGAAAACTTCTGGGAAATTGGTGCGGGTCCTTCAGGGCCTGATACAGAGATTTTCTTTGACCGCGGTGAATCCTTCGATCCCGAAAATATTGGTATTCGTCTTTTAGAAGAAGACTTAGAAAATGATCGTTACATTGAGATTTGGAACATTGTTTTGTCACAATTTAATGCTGATCCTGAAGTTCCTCGTTCTGAATATAAAGAATTACCTAACAAAAACATTGATACGGGTGCTGGTCTAGAACGTTTAGTAGCTGTTATGCAAGGTGCTAAAACTAACTTTGAAACAGATTTGTTTATGCCAATCATTCGTGAAGTTGAAACACTTTCTGGTAAAACTTATGATCAAGATGGTGACAATATGAGCTTTAAAGTTATTGCTGACCATATTCGTGCTCTATCTTTCGCAATTGGTGATGGGGCACTTCCTGGTAACGAAGGTCGCGGATATGTATTACGTCGCTTGCTTCGTCGTGCGGTTATGCATGGTCGTCGTCTAGGCATTAACCAAACTTTCCTTTACAAATTAGTAATGGTTGTTGGTCAAATCATGGAATCTTACTACCCTGAAATTTTAGAGAAAAAAGATTTCATTGAAAAAATCGTTAAACGTGAAGAAGAAACATTTGCTCGTACCATCGATGCTGGTTCTGGTCATTTGGATCAATTGTTAGCACAGTTAAAAGAGGAGGGTAAAGATACACTTGAAGGTAAAGATATCTTTAAACTTTACGACACTTATGGTTTCCCGGTAGAATTGACTGAGGAAATGGCAGAAGATGCCGGTTATAAGATTGATCATGATGGCTTCAAAGCTGCTATGAAAGAACAACAAGACCGAGCGCGTGCTGCTGTGGTTAAAGGTGGTTCAATGGGTATGCAAAATGAAACTCTTGCAAATATCACTGAGTTATCTGAATTTAACTATGATAGAGAAAAATTAGAAGGTCAGTTATCAGTAATTGTTGTGGATAATGAACGTAGTGAAGCCGTATCAGAAGGACAAGCCTTATTAGTATTTGACCAAACACCATTCTACGCTGAAATGGGTGGACAAGTTGCTGACCATGGTGTTATTTTAAATGATAATGGTGAAGTTATTGCTAATGTGATTGATGTACAAAAAGCACCAAATGGTCAAGCACTTCATACAGTTGAGGTTTTAGCAAACTTATCAGTTGGCACAAAATATATGCTCAAAGTGGACCACAAACGTCGCTTTGCAGTAGAGAAAAACCATACTGCAACTCACTTGCTTCATGCTGCTTTGCATAATATTATTGGCAAACATGCTACTCAAGCAGGTTCATTAAATGAAGAAGAATTCCTTCGTTTTGACTTCACTCATTTTGAGGCAGTTACTGCTGAAGAGTTACGTCGTATTGAAGAAGAAGTTAACCAACAAATTTGGAATGCTATTAAAGTTCAAACGATTGAATCTGATGTTGAAACTGCTAAATCAATGGGTGCTATGGCGCTCTTTGGTGAAAAATATGGGAAGTTAGTTCGTGTCGTTGTTATTGGCGATTATTCTGTTGAACTTTGTGGTGGAACACACGTTTCAAACACTTCTGAAATTGGTCTGTTCAAGATTGTTAAAGAAGAAGGAATTGGTTCAGGAACTCGTCGTATCCTAGCAGTAACAAGTAAGCAAGCATTTGAGGCTTATCGTAAAGAAGAAGATGCTTTGAAAGAAATTGCAAGTACTATTAAAGCTCCTCAAATTGAACAAGTCCCTACAAAAGTTGCAAGTTTGAATGAACAAGTACGTGAATTGCAAAAAGAAGTTGCTGAATTGAAAGAAAAAGCAGCAGCCGCTCAAGCTGGCGATGTCTTTAAAGATGTTAAAGAAGTTAATGGACATACTTATATTGCAACACAAGTTTCAGTTTCTGATGCAGGTGCTCTCCGTACTTTTGCTGACAATTGGAAACAAAAAGATTACTCTGATATCCTAATCTTGGTTGCAGCAATTGGTGAAAAAGTTAATGTCTTAGTTGCAAGTAAATCAAAAGAACTTCATGCAGGTAATGTGATCAAAGCTTTAGCTCCAATTGTTTCAGGTCGAGGTGGTGGTAAACCAGATATGGCTATGGCTGGTGGCTCTGATGCAAGTAAAATCAATGATCTTCTAAACGAAGTTCCAAATCAGTTATAAGAAAAAAAGTAGAAAAGTTAAACTTTTCTACTTTTTTTTTGGGCAAATTTTTTTAAGAAATATATTGTAAGATATGCTGAGGCCATTGCCATAGCTACTGGAATTCCATTGATTAGTGGCTGTCCAGTAATTTCAAGTAAGAAAAGGACTGCTGCAATTGGAATATTATTGATTATAGCTAAAAATAAGGCTGCACCAATTAAGATTGCAAATTGGATGGGTATATGACTATGGAGAATCATATTTGATAATTGGGCTGTAAATAGTCCCAAAGCGCCGCCCATCATCATGGAAGGTGCAATTCTACCACCATAAGCTCCGGCATAAAAGGTAATATAAACTGCTAAGGCTTTTGCCAAAAAGAGTGGAAAAGCATATGTGGCTGAAAAGGGTTGGTTGAAATAGTAAATCAAACCTGCTTTGCCATTGCCTAAAATTTCAGGAAAATAAAGACTTAAGATAGCTACAAGGATGAAGGACAGTGGGACAAAAATCAAATAATTTATAGATTTGGGATCTTTTTTAGGTGAACTTTCAAGTAAACTTTTGTAGGTGTAGATGATGATGGCTAGAAGACAGCCTGAGATTAGGGACCATATAAAGAGGTCAGTGTTCCATTCTAACTGCTGAATTTTATACTGAATCTCGCTACCAAATACTAAGTTTACAAAACCAACTGCAATAAAAGATGTTACACTGGCAGCATAAGCATTTTTCCAAGACCATGATAGGAGGACATTTTCCATGATAAAAATGAGGGTCGCTAAGGGAGCATTATAGACAGCACCCAAGGCCGCTCCAGAAGCACAGGCTAAGAGTAGGATGCTTTTATTTTTATCCAGCTTAATAAAGGGTAACCAACTTCCAGTTATCGCCACAGCAGCTTCTCTGGAAGCACCTTCTCGACCTAAAGGTGACCCCATAGAAACGGTCGCCATCTGAAGCAGACCATGGAGAAAGTTGGCGCTGGGTTTTGGTTCCTTATCTTTATGAACTATTTCTGTAATTGTCGGACTTGGGTTTAAGTATTTACTTAAATAGTGCCAACCAAATGCTGCCAGGAGCCCAGACAAGCAGACTGAAAAAAACCGTCGGATTGGATTGACATAAGAGATTTGGTCATCAAAACTTCCATGCGTAATTCCAAAGCTCAATCCTTGAATAAGTTCAATGAGAAAGATCATTAAACTGGCAGCAATAGCCGCACTTATTCCGGTCAGTACTAATAAAACAGTCCATTTTGTAAATTCTTTAATTTTTTTTGACATAGACCTATTATATCAAAAGGGGAGATGCATAGAAAGGATTTAGAAAAGTATAAAATTTTATTTATTCAAAATATCTCCATATTCCTAAAGTCAGATGAAAATTGCATTATAAAATTCTAAATGTTATAATGCTAAATGAAACAGGAGAGTTATTATGAAAAAAAAGAAATCAATTTTCGGGAAATTACTTTTAGCATTAGTTGCTATTTTAGCAATTGTAGGAATCTTTGCCTTTTATCGTTTTCAAACAGGTAGTATTGAAGGCAAATGGACGGCGACAGAACTTGGTGACCAATATTACAAAGAATTTTATAAATCTTTAGGCTCCTATGATAAAGAAATAGGTATTGAACCTAAAAAGATGGTCAAGGTACCTAAAGTTGTCATGACTGTTGAAGATGGAAAAGCAGAAGTAGTTGTAAAATCGACTTTTGATAAAAAATATCTAGTAAATGCTATTGTTAAGAAATTTGATGAAACATTGAAGAAAAGCTTCTCTGATAACAATGTTAGTTTAGATGATTTAGATGATGAAACAAGAAAAGCATTTGAATCTGCTCGACCAAAAACCCAAGAACTTGAAGATGAGCTAGATAAAGAGTTTCAAAAATCTGCTATCCAATCTAACGGCGAATATGACAAAGCAACTGGACAAATCTCATTTAAAGTCTTCTCAGGTGATGTTAACCAATTGATGCACACTGTTAAAGTAACTAGTGTCAATAAGGATGTCCCTGGAATTTCAAAAAATGATATCAACAAGAACTTATCTTATGAATTAAAAGACAAAAAATTAGTGCTGAAAGATTCTAAAGAATCAATCAATTTCAAAAAGAAATAAATAAAAACCTCAAGTAGTTAATCTACTTGAGGTTTATTAATTAATTGGAAACTATTTAATAAAGATTAAGCTTCTTTTCCGAAATCATAATCTGATTCCGTCATAGCTTCAACAGATCCGAGTAAGTATCCATTACCTACCTGTGAGAAAAAGTCATGATTTGAGGTTCCGGTAGAAATTCCGTTCATAACAATTGGATTGACATCATTTGCTGTATCAGGGAATAAAGGATCTTGACCTAGGTTCATCAAAGCTTTATTGGCATTATAGCGAAGGAATGTCATAACTTCCTCAGTCCACCCTACTTGATCATAAAGTGATTTTGTATAATTTTCTTCATTTTCATACAATTGATAAAGTAAATCATACATCCATTCTTTAAAATCCTCTTGTTTTTCTTCAGATAATTCATTGAATCCAAGTTGGAATTTGTAACCAATGTAAGTTCCGTGAACAGACTCATCACGGATGATTAATTTGATGATTTCAGCCACATTAGCTAGTTTGTTATTTCCTAGGTAATACAGAGGTGTAAAGAAACCTGAGTAAAAAAGAAATGTTTCTAGATAAGTTGAGGCAACTTTCTTTTGTAAGGCATCGCCGTTTTCATAGATGTCATTGATGATTTTAGCTTTGTTCTGTAAGAATTCATTGCTATTAGTCCAGTCAAAAATTTCTTCAATTTCTTTTTTAGTATTTAAAGTTGAAAAAATAGAGGAGTAAGATTTTGCATGAACTGATTCCATAAATTGGATATTGTTCAATACAGCTTCTTCATGAGGCGTACGAACATCAGCACGAATTGCTTCAACACCAGTTTCAGATTGCATGGTATCTAGAAGAGTTAGGCCACCAAAGACTTTTCCGACAAGGTCTTTTTCTTTGGCAGGCAATTTACGCCAGTCATCTAAGTCATTTGATAAAGGAATACGAGTATCTAACCAAAATTGTTCAGTTAATTTCTCCCATGTAGACTTGTCAATCACGTCTTCGATTTCATTCCAGTTAATTGCTTCATAATATGTTGTCATAGAAAAATGATCTCCTAAAGAGTAGTAAAGTGCGTTAATAATAACGAGATAAACCAGTAGAACCGACCAAAGTCCTACTGGTACAAATATGTTTCTATAAGTATTTTAGTACAGTTGAGAATAAATAAATTACCAACAAAAACAGACTGCCGTAGAGGTAATAGATACTTAAGCATCTATTGCTTCTATACCAATTAAATCACGCATGATTCACATTGATTTGCGCCAACTTCTTCACCATCGTCAGTAAATGTACGAATATAGTAAATGGATTTAATGCCTTTGTTAAAGGCGTAATTTCGGAGAATTGAAAGGTCACGCGTTGTTTGCTTGCTTTCAGATTTCCATTCATAAAGTTCTTTAGGTAATTCACTTCGTAAGAATAATGTTAGTGACAAACCTTGGTCAACGTGTTGCGTCGCAGCAGCATATACATCAATAACCTTACGCATATCCATATCATAAGCAGATGTGTAGTAGGGAATTGTATCAGTTGAAAGTCCATTTGCAGGGTAATAGATTTTACCAATTTTCTTCTCTTGACGTTCTTCAATTCTTTGTGTAATTGGATGAATAGAAGCGGAGCAATCATTGATATATGATATTGACCCATTAGGAGCGACAGCAAGGCGGTTTTGGTGGTAGAGACCATCTTTTTGAACAGCCTGACGTAAAGTCTCCCAGTCTGATGCCTGAGGAATAAAATGATCCTTGAAAAGATCCTTAACAAATTCAGTCTGAGGAACAAATTTACCAGTCACGTATTTATCAAAGTAACTACCATCAGCGTATTTTGAATTCTCAAAGCCTGTAAATGTGGTTTGTCTTTCACGAGCAATATTGTTCGATTCAACCAAGGTCCAGTAATTCATTAACATAAAGTAAATATCAGTGAATTCAACTGATTCAGGGCTACCATATTCAATATGATGTTGAGCCAAATAAGAATGAAGTCCCATTGCACCTAAACCAAAGGTATGTGCTTGTTGGTTACCATTTTTAATTGTTGGCACAGCTTCAATTTGTGAAGAATCCGTAACAAATGTTAGTGCACGTGTCATGGCTTTAATTGAAGCTCCAAAATCAGGAGATGTCATCATATTTAAAATATTAGTTGATCCAAGATTACATGAAATATCAGTTCCCATTTCAACAAATTCCTGTGCGTCATTAATGACACTAGGTTTTTGAATCTGAAGAATTTCAGAACACAAGTTACTCATGATAACTTTACCATCAACTGGATTTGCTTTATTTGCTGTATCAATATTAATGATATATGGGTAGCCTGATTCTTGTTGTAGTTTAGAAATTTCAGTCTCTAAATCACGAGCTTTAATTTTAGTTTTTGTAATTTTAGGATTAGCAACTAACTCATCATACATTGCAGTAATATCAATGTAATTATAAGGAATACCATATTCTTTTTCCACACTATATGGACTAAAGAGATACATATCATCATTATTACGAGCTAATTCATAAAATTTATCTGGAACAGTTAATCCAAGTGATAAGGTTTTAACACGAACCTTTTCGTCAGCATTTTCTTTTTTAGTTGATAAAAAGGCAATGATGTCTGGATGGAAAACGTCTAAGTAGACAACACCAGCACCTTGACGTTGACCTAATTGATTAGAATAAGAGAAACTATCTTCGAATAATTTCATAACGGGAACAACACCTGAGGCTGCTCCAGCATATCCTTTAATAGGTGCACCAGCTTCACGCAAGTTAGAAAGTGTGATACCAACACCACCACCAATTCTTGATAATTGGAGGGCTGAGTTGATTGAGCGACCAATTGAGTTCATATCATCAGTAACTTGAATAAGGAAACAAGAAACTAATTCACCACGTCGACTACGTCCAGCATTTAAAAATGAAGGAGTAGCTGGTTGATAACGTTGATTAATCATTTCAATTGCGATTGATTTTGCTAATTCTTCATTACCATCAGCAAAATAAAGAGCATTAAACATGACACGGTCTTCAAGACTTTCTAAGTAATACTCACCATCGTTAGTCTTTAAAGCATATTGCTGATAAAACTTATAAGCAGCCATAAAGGAATTAAACTGGAAGTTTTCATTTTTGATAATACTAGCTAACTCTTCAATAAATTCTTTTGAGTATTTTGAGATAAACTCTGATTCAATGTAATCATGTTTTAAAAGGTACTCAATTTTTTTTGTAATTGAAGCGAAAGGCTTTGTGTTAGGGATTACATTTTCTTCAAAAAAAGCTTGTAATGCTTCTTTATCTTTATGTAATGGGATTTTACCATCGACTGGACGGTTTATTTCATTGTTAAGACGAAAATAAGAAATTTCGCCAATATCTTTTAAACTCATTTATTATTTCCTTAATTACTTTATTAGTTCTTTTAATTTAGCTGGTTGGAATCCAGAAAAGACAATATCGCCACTTTCAATAACAGGTGCAGAGGCAAATCCTAAACTTTTTACATACTCGACTTGTTCTGGCTGTTCATCAATGTTAATCTCTTTGTAGCTTGCTCCATTTTGATCAAGAAATTTTTTGGTCATTTTACATTGCATGCAGTTGTTTTTTGAATAAACAGTAATCATGTATCTTCTCCTTCAATTTTTTCTCAACTGAGAATTTCAATACTAATAGCATATAAAATTTAGAAATAAAAAGCAAGATTTTTCTCTGAAAAAAACACAATATTTTGGGGTTGGTTTTAATTCTAACAACTATATATTGTGTGAACCCTGTCAAATAAGGATTTGCCAATATCTTTTAAATTGAAAAAAAAGGGGATAATTTGATTAATTAAATGGTGGGCTGACATAATATCAATATAGAAAATATTTATAAGAAGTTGATAACATTTTTTCTACATTATTGTAAATCGAGATATTATTAAAACCCTCATTAATAGGAACACTATGGGAAATATGAGAATGAAATATAATTTATGAAAGATTGAAAATTTGGGAGAAAATAGCATAGCTTTTTTCCTAGAGTAGAGATTTAATCTTGAAAATTAAAACACAATATGCTATAATCTGTTATTGTAAGGGTTATCATCTGATAGCTCAAAAATACACAACTATTAAAGGAGAACCATACTATGGCTTCAAAAGATTTTCACATTGTTGCAGAAACAGGAATTCACGCACGTCCAGCTACTTTATTAGTACAAACTGCAAGCAAATTTGCTTCAGATATTACTTTAGACTACAAAGGTAAAGCAGTTAACCTTAAATCAATCATGGGCGTTATGAGCCTTGGTGTTGGTCAAGGTGCTGACGTTACAATTTCAGCTGAAGGTGCTGATGCTGAAGATGCAATCGCAGCAATCGAAGAAACAATGACAAAAGAAGGATTGGCATAATATTATGACAGAAATGCTTAGAGGAATCGCAGCCTCTGATGGTGTTGCTGTTGCTAAAGCATATCTACTAGTTCAACCGGATTTGTCATTTGAGACTGTTACAGTCGAAGATACAAACGCAGAAGAAGCTCGCCTTGATGTAGCATTACAAGCTTCACAAGACGAGCTTTCTGTTATCCGCGAAAAAGCAGTAGAGAGCTTAGGCGAAGAAGCAGCTTCAGTATTTGACGCTCACTTGATGGTATTAGCTGATCCAGAAATGATTAGCCAAATCAAAGAAACAATTCGTGCAAAACAAACTAATGCTGAAACTGGTCTTAAAGAAGTTACAGATATGTTCATCACTATTTTTGAAGGTATGGAAGATAATCCATACATGCAAGAACGTGCTGCAGATATCCGTGACGTTGCAAAACGTGTTTTAGCACATTTGCTTGGTGTTAAATTACCTAATCCTGCTACTATCGATGAAGAATCTATCGTGATTGCTCATGATTTAACTCCTTCTGATACTGCACAATTGGATAAAAAATATGTTAAAGCATTTGTAACTAATATTGGTGGACGTACAAGTCACTCAGCTATTATGGCTCGTACACTTGAAATTGCTGCCGTACTAGGAACTAACGATATCACTAAACGTGTCAGCGATGGCGATATGATTGCTGTTAATGGTATTACTGGTGAAGTTATTATCAACCCTAGCGAAGAAGAAATTACTGCATTCAAAACAGCTGGCGAAGCATATGCTAAACAAAAAGCTGAATGGGCATTACTTAAAGATGCTGAAACAGTAACTGCTGATGGCAAACATTTCGAATTAGCTGCAAATATTGGTACTCCTAAAGATGTTGAAGGTGTCAATGAAAATGGCGCTGAAGCAGTAGGACTTTACCGTACTGAGTTCTTATACATGGACTCACAAGATTTCCCAACTGAAGATGAGCAATATGAAGCATATAAAGCAGTTCTTGAAGGAATGAATGGTAAACCAGTTGTAGTTCGGACAATGGATATTGGTGGAGATAAAGAGCTTCCTTATTTTGACCTTCCAAAAGAAATGAATCCATTCTTAGGTTTCCGTGCATTACGTATTTCTATCTCAGAAACTGGAGATGGTATGTTCCGTACTCAGATGCGTGCATTATTACGTGCCTCTGTACATGGACAACTTCGTATCATGTTCCCAATGGTTGCTTTACTTAAAGAATTTAGAGCTGCAAAAGCAGTATTTGATGAAGAAAAAGCAAAACTTGTTGCTGAAGGTATCGCAGTTTCAGATGATATCCAAGTTGGTATTATGATTGAGATTCCTGCAGCAGCAATGCTTGCAGACCAATTTGCAAAGGAAGTTGATTTCTTCTCAATTGGAACAAATGACCTTATTCAATATACAATGGCTGCTGACCGTATGAACGAGCAAGTTTCATACCTTTACCAACCATACAACCCATCAATCCTCCGTTTGATTAACAATGTTATCAAAGCAGCACACGCTGAAGGTAAATGGGCTGGTATGTGTGGTGAAATGGCTGGTGATCAACAAGCTGTACCATTATTAGTTGGTATGGGCTTGGATGAATTTTCAATGTCAGCTACATCAGTACTACGTACTCGAAGTTTGATGAAAACTTTAGATACGTCTAAGATGCAAGAATATGCACAACGTGCTTTAACAACATGTTCAACTGCAGAAGAAGTTCTTGAATTATCTAAAGAATATTTATAATCTGATATAAGAAGTTGGGAAACCGACTTCTTTTTATTGGTTAATATTAGCAATATTCAGATAATTGTCGTGTCAGATGTTTGAATTATCATCAAAAAGTGATAGAATAGATGTATTATCATTAAAGGAGATAACGATTTGACTAAACAATACAAAAATCTTGTTAACGGTGAATGGAAACTTTCAGAAAATGAAATCAAAATCTATGCACCTGCAACTGGCGAAGAATTAGGTTCAGTTCCAGCAATGTCAACTGAAGAAGTAGACTTCGTTTACGAATCAGCGAAAAATGCTTTTAAAGAATGGCGTGCGCTATCATACGTTGAACGAGCAGCGATTTTGCATAAAGCAGCAGACATTTTAGTTCGTGACGCTGAAAAAATTGGTTCTGTACTTTCTAAAGAAGTTGCTAAAGGTCACAAAGCAGCAGTTAGTGAAGTTATTCGTACCGCAGAAATTATTAACTATGCTGCCGAAGAAGGTATCCGCATGGAAGGTGAAGTTCTTGAAGGCGGAAGTTTTGAAGCATCAAGCAAGAAAAAAATTGCTATTGTGCGTCATGAGCCAGTTGGTCTTGTTTTAGCAATTTCACCATTCAATTATCCAGTTAACTTAGCAGGTTCAAAAATTGCTCCAGCTTTAATTGCAGGTAACGTTGTTGCCCTTAAACCACCTACACAAGGTTCAATGTCAGGACTATTACTAGCAGAAGCTTTTGCTGAAGCCGGTGTTCCCGCAGGTGTCTTCAATACAATCACAGGTCGTGGTTCAGTTATTGGTGATTATATTGTAGAACATGAAGCAGTAAACTTTATTAACTTTACAGGTTCGACTCCAGTTGGAGAACGTATTGGTCAATTGGCTGGTATGCGTCCAATTATGCTTGAGCTTGGTGGTAAAGACTCAGCTATTGTTTTGGAAGATGCAGATCTTGAAATGGCAGCTAAAAATATTGTTGCCGGTGCCTTTGGATATTCTGGACAACGTTGTACTGCTGTAAAACGTGTTCTTGTAATGGACAAAGTTGCGGACCAATTAATTGAACATGTTCACAATTTAGTGAAAAAACTTTCAGTTGGTATGCCTGAAGAAAATGCAGACATCACCCCATTGATTGATACAAAGGCAGCCGATTTTGTTGAAGGTCTTATCAATGAAGCTAGTGAAAAAGGTGCTAAAGCAATTACTGAAATCAAACGTGAAGGAAACTTAATCTGTCCAGTTATTTTTGATAACGTTAATACAGATATGCGTTTAGCTTGGGAAGAACCTTTTGGTCCTGTTCTACCATTTATCCGTATCAATTCAGTAGAAGAGGCAATTGAAATTTCTAACGCTTCTGAATACGGACTTCAAGCATCAGTCTTCACAAATAATTTCCCTCGTGCATTTGCAATTGGTGAAAAACTAGAAGTTGGTACAGTTCATATTAATAACAAAACACAACGTGGAACAGATAATTTCCCATTTTTAGGTGCAAAGAAATCAGGAGCTGGTGTCCAAGGTGTTAAATACTCTATCGATGCGATGACAAACCTAAAATCAATCGTCTTTGATATTGAATAATCAAATTTTTCAATAAACAAAAAAGCAGAAACTAAATTTAGTTTCTGCTTTTTAATTTTATTACAAAACTAATTATTTTATGGCTATAAAATTAAAAAATTTAGTAATAATTTAGCTTTCTTATGCTATAATAATAACACAAAAGGAGTTTGAAATGAGAAAAGTTTTTTATACCTTAATTGGCTTTTTAGGAATTATATTGATTACTAGTGGTCTCTTTCTTTGGAAATCTTGGTCGATACAAAATGATTTAGTGAAAATTATTAAAAAGGAAAACATTAATAATCTTACAGAAAATTCGTTTTTAAGTAAAAAAATTATTGATCGAAAGAATCAAACATATTATTATTTTGCACCAACAGCAATCAATAAAGACTTTTACCATGAAAATCTACCATCGAGTGTCTACAAAAGCACTCAGAAAGATCAATATGTTTTTTTGAAACCAGAGTTTTCTACTACTGACTTAAAAGGTGTTAAAAATGTAAAAATCCACAAAATAGTTTATGAGACAGGTTTCTTAAAACTAAAAAGAGTAAGCGACCATGTAGTCAGTGACTATCATATCAAAACGGATTATCAAACTTTTCATTTATCTGAATTAGTGTCTGGTCATTTAGACGACATCACTCGTATAGTAACAAAAGATTATCCTGATCAAAAGTTTGAAATTAGTGACTATTCACAAATTAGTGAAGAAAATGGTATCTTACGGGATCATTTCAAGGTGAAAGATAAAATACTTATCATAGATAAGACTATTCAAGTTCCACTACAAGAATTATTTGATGTGATTGATTCTAATTTTTTAACAGGACAATCAAAAATAGATTTTATAGAATATCAAAAAGCTAAGGAAGCTGCTTTGCACCCCAAAAAATTAGTTGCATTAACATTTGATGATGGACCAAACCCGCTTACTAGTCCACTAGTTATAAGTATTTTGCAAAAATACAATGCTAAAGCGACATTCTTTATGATGGGTTCGAAAGTTTTGGGAAATGAAAGTATCTTAAAATCGGTCATTACCAGTGGTTCTGAAATAGGAAACCATACATGGGATCATCCATATTTAACTAAGCAGTCTGATGAAGAAGTGAAATCACAAATTGAACGAACAAATATAGCAATAGAGAAAGCATGTGGAAAGCGTCCGATTTATCTAAGGCCACCTTATGGAGCAACTAATGCAAGAGTTGAAAAACTGTCTGGTATGACTGAAATACTATGGACTGTCGATACGAGAGATTGGGAAAATCACAATACCGAAAAAATTATGGCCAATATTAAGAGTCAATTACATCCAGGTGGCATTATCCTAATGCATGATATCCATCAAACTAGCTTACAGGCCTTGCCGACAGTACTTGACTATCTTAAAAAAGAAGGCTATCAGTGTGTAACTGTTTCAAAATTATTGGGAGATAACTAAAAAATAGAATCCTTTGGATTCTATTTTTTGTATAATTGTTGATTGTGTAATTGAATTTCAGACACATCGGCAAATTTTTTCAATTTTTTTATGTCTTCAGGGTGATTTACAAAAGTGATAACGACACCTTCTTTACCCATTCGACCTGTGCGGCCAGCGCGGTGAGTATAATTCTCTTTATCACGGGCTACTTCAAAATTGATGACATATTCAAGATTTTCAATATCAATCCCACGAGCTACTAAATCAGTGGCTAGTAGGAGGGAAATTTGGTGATCTTTAAATTTTTCTAAAATTGTTTTTCTGAATCTTACATTAACATCACTAGCTAAGGAAACAGCAGTAGAACCAGTATAGGTCAGACGTTCTTCGACAGCACCTAAATCAGATAAGCTATTGAAGAAGACTAGGGCTCTAAAATCTGTTATATTTGAAAATTTTCTTAATAAATCAAGACGATCACGTTTTTCTACTGAAATATAGAAATGTTTAATAGCTTCCAGCTTTTGGTCTGATTTGTCAATTATTTCAGTTGTTGGCTCAATGCTAGCACGATCTAGTTTATTAGTTGCACTCATGTAGATAAATTGGTGATCACGGGGAACATAATGGGTAATTTTTTGCACAAAACCATATTGTGAGTCGCCCAGCAATTCATCAAACTCATCTAAAATGATAGTGTCGACATTCATCATTTTGATTTTTTTTAGTTTAATCAGTTCGAAAATCCGGCCAGGTGTGCCAACAATAATCTGAGGTCCTTTTTTAAGGCGTTCAATTTGTCTTTTTTGACTAGTTCCTGATATAAATAATTGCGCTGTTAAGCCAATTGGTTCAGCCCATTCTTTTGTAACTTCGAAAATTTGTCCAGCAAGTTCCGTATTTGGAGATAAAATCAAAAGTTGTTGTGATTTTTTGCTAGTTATTTTTAGTAGAGTTGGGAAAAGATAAGCTAAGGTTTTTCCTGTCCCTGTTGGGCTGATTCCGAGGACGTTTTTTCCTGAATGAATTGGTTCAAATACAGATTCTTGGATATCTGTTAAAGTTGTCATTTGGCTAGTTTCTAATTGGTCTTGCCAAATTTGTGGGAATTCTTTGATCATTTTTTTTCCTTTTCAATTGTAACTGAGTCTATTATAACATGATTTCAGAGAGGCTCCTAATAAAGGAAAAAGAAAGTTTAAGGAAAATCTTATAGAAAAACTTTTTAATTTTTGGTAAAATATACAGAAGACTTTTTAGATTTGGAGTGCAAGATGCATAAAAAACCCATCATTATTGGCGTCACAGGTGGATCTGGAGGCGGGAAGACAAGCGTTTCTCGTGCGATTTTAGATAGTTTCCCAGATGCAAGAATTGCGATGATTCAACATGATTCTTATTATAAGGACCAAGCCCATTTAAGTTTTGACGAACGTATCAAAACTAATTACGACCATCCACTAGCTTTTGAAACTGATTTTATGATCGAACAGTTAAAGGAATTGCTTGAAGGACGCCCTGTTGACATTCCTATCTATGATTATACGCGACACACGAGAAGTGATAAAACCTTCCGTCAAGAGCCGCAAGATGTTATTATCGTTGAAGGCATTCTTGTCTTAGAAGACGAGAGATTAAGAGATCTGATGGACATCAAGCTGTTTGTCGACACTGATGATGATATTCGAATTATCCGACGTATTAAACGCGATATGGTTGAAAGAGGCAGAAGTTTAGACAGTATTATTGAACAATATACAACCGTGGTAAAACCAATGTATCATCAATTTATTGAACCAAGCAAACGCTATGCTGATATTATTGTTCCTGAAGGAGTAAGTAATGTCGTTGCAATTGATTTAATTACAACAAAAATTGCAAGTATCCTAGTCGATCGAGACTAGTTAAGGGAGAATGATATGTTTGTAGCACTAGCTGGTGCCATTATTATGTGGAATGTGGTTGTTTTTGCTTTATATGGGATTGACAAACGTAAGGCTGTAAAAGGGGAATGGCGCATTTCTGAAAGAACTTTATTACTAATTGCCTTCTTTTTTGGTGGGATTGGCGCAATCTTAGGCGGGAACCTATTCCATCATAAAACAAAAAAATGGTACTTTCAGGTTGTTTGGGTCTTAGGAATCTTTATGATTTTCATAGGGATTTATTTGTTATATTGGGTCTACCTCAAGGACTAGAGCACTCTATTACCATGATTTAAAAGTTCTAGCAATTTTTGCTAGGCTTTTTAATTTTAGGCTAAAAGGAAAAGCTTATCATCTGATTAGCCTTATGGTATAATAAGAAGCATGAAAACAAGTACAAAAGAAGAAAACTATCAAGTAATGATTGCACAAGCAAATGCTTTGTTTACTAGTGAAAGCAACGTTATGGCAAATTTATCAAATGCTAGTGCCTTATTAAACATGACTTTACCAAATTCAGTTTTTACTGGATTTTATTTGCATGACGGTCAAGAATTGATTCTTGGTCCATTTCAAGGGGGCGTTTCGTGCGTCCATATTGCAATGGGTAAAGGGGTTTGTGGACAATCGGCAAGCCAGCAAGAAACAATTATCGTCGATGACGTTAGACAACACAGTAACTATATTTCCTGTGATTCACGAGCTTTGAGTGAGATAGTAGTTCCGATGATTAAAAATAATCGTTTGATTGGAGTATTAGACCTAGATTCCTCTGCCACTTGTGATTATGATCAAATTGATAAACAGTACCTGGAAGAATTTGTCTCCATTTTACTAGAAAAGACAAGGTTTAATTTTGACATGTTTGGAGTAGAAAAATAATGTATCAAGCCCTATATCGCAAATACAGAAGCCAAACCTTTGATGAAATGGTTGGCCAATCTGTCATCTCGACAACCTTGAAACAGGCTGTTGAATCCAAAAAAATTAGTCATGCCTATCTCTTTTCTGGACCAAGGGGAACAGGTAAAACCAGTGCAGCAAAGATTTTTGCTAAGGCAATGAACTGTCCGAACCAAGTCAATGGAGAGCCTTGTAATAACTGTGATATTTGTCATGATATTACAAATGGTAGTTTAGAAGATGTCATTGAAATTGATGCAGCCTCAAACAATGGTGTGGATGAAATCCGTGAAATTCGTGATAAATCAACTTATGCACCGAGTCGTGCAAACTATAAAGTTTATATCATTGATGAAGTGCACATGCTATCAACGGGTGCATTTAATGCTTTATTAAAAACCTTGGAGGAACCAACTGAAAATGTTGTTTTCATCCTCGCAACCACTGAACTTCACAAAATTCCGGCAACGATTCTGTCTCGTGTTCAACGTTTTGAATTCAAATCAATTAAACAAAAAGATATCAAGGCTCATTTGATGCATATCTTGACTTTGGAAAATATTCCTTTTGAAGAAGAAGCTTTAGGATTAATTGCGAGACGCGCTGAAGGTGGAATGCGTGATGCCCTGTCAATTTTAGACCAGGCACTTAGTTTATCCCCAGATGATCAGATCACATTATCAATTGCAGAAGAGATTACTGGGTCTATCAGCATTCTGGCTTTAGATGACTATGTGGCAAATATAATTAACCAAGAAGCACAGGCTGCTCTTTCTAATTTAGAGACTATTTTTGATAATGGTAAAAGTATGAGTCGTTTTGCGACGGACTTATTAGCCTATTTCAGAGAACTATTAATGGTTCAAAGTGGTGCTGAGAGTAGTTATCAAACAGAGCATTTTGCGGATAATTTAGCAGTTCCTCGCGAAACTATTTTTCAGATGATTGCGATTATTACTAAACATGTTCCAGAAATAAAACGGGGTTCACATCCTCGTATTTATGCAGAAATGATGACCATTGAATTGGCTCACCTTAGTCCTGTTCAGAATTCAGCTTCAGACGATAATCACTTATCAGCTGAAATCAATGCCTTAAAGATGCAAGTCGACCAATTAAAAGAGCAACTTGAATCGTTATCATCTGGTGAAGTTGCACCCGTTACAACCAAAGCTAAACCAGTTTCCAAGAAAACTTTTACTTATAAAGTTGATCGTCAAAAGATTTTAACAATTATGGAAGAAACCGTTCAAGATAGTGAGCAGTCTAGACAATACTTAGATTCTTTGAAATCAGTTTGGAATGAAATCTTGGATAGTATTTCTCCACAGGATAGAGCTTTGTTGCTTGGTTCTGAACCAGTTTTGGCTAACAGTGAGAATGCTATTCTTGCATTTGAGGCTGCCTTCAATGCAGAACAAGCCATGAACCGAACAGATTTAAATGATATGTTTGGTAATATTATGAGCAAAGCAGCTGGTTTCACACCACATATTTTAGCTGTCCCTCGATCAGATTTTAATCACATTCGGAGTGAATTTGCTAAAAAAATGAAAGACAAATCTCCAGTACAGGTAAACAAAGCGGAGGAGGAATCATTTCTTCCACCAGAATTTGATTTCCTGTCTGAAAAAATAAAACAGGTAGAAGATTAAGAAAAAAAGAAAATTCTTCGTAGAATCTTCTTTTTTTTGGTAAAATACAACTATGACTTTAAGACAATTTATTTTTATGGCACTATTATGTGCTTTTGAAACCTATTTTTTTAACGACTCTGTCCTAGCAGGCGATTTCTTATTTGCACTTTTCTGGGGTATTCTCCTCTATCGTGATTTAAGGAAGGTCTATGCTATTACCAATTTTTCAAAAAAATTAATAGAGGCTGCTAAAGAGTCCAAGAAGAAAGACTGATTTCACCACTATGCAATGTTTCAAGTGTTTTATCTGTTTTTTCAACGATTAAGTAACCTTGGTCAGTGATATCAATGGCGCGTCCATGGATAATTTGATTATTTTTACTATAGGTCACTTGTTTGTTAAGAACGAGTGATTTTTCTTTGTAAACTTTTAAATGATCTTGTACTGGTATTTGGAAGAAAAGTTTCCAAATTTCAGAAATCAATTGATTTCTGGTGATAGTTGGTTGATGTCGGAAGAGTGATGTTGCTATTGAACTTAGTTCTTCAGGGAGGTCAGTCAAATGAAAATTTAAACCAGCTCCGATAATCACGTCAGTAATTAAGCCAGTTTCAACAGATGTTATAGCCTCGGTTAAAATACCAGCAATCTTTTTATCATTTAAATAGATATCATTGACCCATTTTATTTGGGTTTCAATACCAGTAAGTCGGTAAATGGCATTGACGATACTTGAGGCAACCATCATGGTATATGGTTCCATCTCTTGGTAAGTTTGGTTAGGTTTCAAATGGAGTGACATATAGATGCCACCGTTTTTTGAGGCATAAAAATCACGGCCTAAACGTCCTTTAGCTTGTTTTTGACTAGGTGATAAATAGAGATGAGGGACACTTGGATTGGTTGCAATAGCATTCTTGGCATCTAATTGCGTAGAAAGACTTGATTCATTTAGGGTAACCGATATATTCAGTTTGTCAGATATTTCTTGTGCAGATAGCAAATCTCCACTGATTATTTTGTAGCCTTCTTTTTTGGTGGCCAAAATTTCAATTCCTTGATTTTCAAGAGATTTTATTCCTTTCCAAATGGCTGTGCGAGAAAGAGATAATTGGTCGGCGAGTTTTTCACCACTAATAAATGATTCTGATTGACTTAATATTTGATATAATTTCTCTGATGTCTTCATAGAACTAGTATAGTATATTCGCCTGATATTTCAAGTTCACATGACTGAAAAGACAGGAAAAAATCAAACTTTTACAAACCTTTTAAAAATAGTACTCGTAAAATAATTCAAAAATGTGTATAATAGAAAAGTTAATTAGTCCCGAAAAGGTAGCAGTGCAAACTGCTAGTGCTTTGTAACTTTTTGACTCGCAAGTAAAACATGTGACTAAAGTAACTATTGTTTATTCGGTAGCTGCTATATTATAAAACTTAGTTATTAGTAACTTTTCCTTGCGAAGGCTTTTTGCCATATACTTTTATTAAAAGGGGGACATTTTTATGTCAGAACGTAAATTATTTACGTCTGAATCTGTATCGGAAGGCCATCCAGATAAAATCGCGGATCAAATTTCAGATGCTATTTTAGACGAAATTCTCACTCAAGATCCTGATGCTCACGTAGCAGCAGAAACAGTTGTTTATACAGGGTCGGTTCATGTTTTTGGAGAAATTTCAACTTCAGCTTATGTTGATATCAACCGTGTTGTTCGAGATACCATTGCTGAAATTGGTTACACAAAAGCGGAATATGGTTTTTCTGCCGATTCAGTTGGTGTACATCCATCACTTGTTGAGCAATCATCAGATATTGCTCAAGGTGTCAATGAAGCCTTGGAAGTACGCGAAAGCAAGGAAGTTGACGACTTAAATTTAATTGGAGCTGGTGATCAAGGCTTGATGTTTGGGTTTGCTATTGATGAAACACCTGAACTGATGCCATTACCAATTTCTTTATCACACAAATTAGTTAAGAAATTAGCTGACTTGAGAAAATCAAACCAATTAGCTTATTTGAGACCTGATGCCAAATCACAAGTTACTGTCGAATATGATGAAAATGATCAACCACTTCGTGTTGATACTGTCGTTATTTCTACACAACATGATCCAGATGTTTCAAATGAAACCATTCATACTGATTTAATTGAAAAAGTTATCAAATCAGTTATTCCAAATCAATTTTTAGATGACCAAACTAAGTATTTCATTAATCCGACTGGTCGTTTTGTTATTGGAGGCCCTCAAGGTGATTCTGGTTTAACAGGACGTAAGATTATTGTAGATACATACGGTGGTTATTCGCGTCACGGTGGCGGGGCCTTTTCTGGTAAAGATGCTACTAAAGTTGATCGCTCTGCTTCTTACGCAGCGCGTTACATTGCTAAAAATATTGTCGCTGCTGGCTTGGCCAAGAAAGCAGAAGTTCAATTAGCTTACGCAATTGGTGTGGCACATCCTGTGTCTGTTCGTATTGATACCTTCGGCTCTGCGATTCTTCCAGAAGCAAAAATCGAAAAAGCTGTTCGTCAGTTATTTGATTTACGTCCGGCTGGTATTATCAAAATGTTAGATTTGAAACGTCCAATCTATCGTCAAACGGCAGCTTATGGTCATATGGGTCGTACTGACATTGATTTACCATGGGAAAAATGTGATAAAGTTGATGAATTGAAAAACTTCTTGTTAAAATAATAAAATTAAGAGGATGCCATATGGTGTCCTTTTTGCTTGAGTTGAAGGCAAAATTCACAAGAAGTTAGATTGTAATGTTTCTAAAATTATGATAATATGATAAGGTTGAATTCAAGTATAAGAAAGTTTAGGATGTATGCGTAAAATTATAATTAATGGTGGAAAACCTTTATCAGGAGAAGTTGCTGTCTCCGGTGCAAAAAATAGTGTTGTTGCCTTAATCCCAGCGATTATGCTAGCTGATGATGTTGTCACATTGGATGGAGTTCCATCAATCAGTGATGTGGATAGTTTAATTGAAATCATGGAATTGATGGGTGCCAAAATTACTCGTCAGAACGATTCACTTACAATTGATCCTAGAACAGTAATTAGTCAACCAATTCCTTTTGGTAAAATTAATAGTTTGAGAGCTTCTTATTATTTTTATGGAAGTTTACTTGGACGTTTTGGTCAAGCTACTGTCGGTCTACCAGGTGGTTGTGATTTGGGGCCAAGACCAATTGACTTACATTTGAAAGCTTTTGAAGCAATGGGAGCTAAAGTATCTTATGTTGGTGAAAATATGCATATTGCCGTTAATGAAGGTGAACTGCATGGCGCACATATCTACATGGATACAGTCAGTGTAGGTGCGACAATCAATACAATGCTTGCTGCTACAAAAGCAAATGGTAAGACTGTCATTGAAAATGCCGCGCGTGAACCAGAAATTATTGATATTGCAACGCTTTTAAATAATATGGGGGCTCATATTCGTGGAGCGGGAACAGATATTATAACTATTGAAGGAGTTACAAAATTAGGCTCAACAACTCACCAAGTTATTCCTGACAGAATTGAAGCTGGTACTTATATTGCAATGGCAGCAGCAATTGGAACAGGGATAAAGGTAACAAATGTCTTATATGAACATTTAGAAAGTTTTATTGCGAAACTTGAAGAAATGGGAGTTCGGATGACAATTGAGGAAGATTCAATTTTTGTTGAAAAACAAGATAAATTGAAAGCTGTAACCATTAAAACCTCACCATATCCTGGTTTTGCAACAGATCTACAACAACCATTAACACCATTACTGCTTACAACAGAAGGCATGGGATCAATTGTTGATACGATTTATGAAAAACGGGTCAACCATGTCCCAGAAATGGCTCGTATGGGCGCTGATATTTCTCTAAAAGGTGGCAAAATTGTCTACCATGGTCCTAATCAATTAAGCGGTGCACAAGTCAAAGCTACTGACTTGCGAGCAGGTGCAGCACTAGTAACTGCGGGACTAATGGCCGAAGGAAAAACAGAAATTCGCAACATTGAATTTATTTTACGCGGCTATGCCAATATCATCGAGAAACTTCAAGATTTAGGAGCAGACATACAATTAATTGAAGAATAAAACAAAAGAGGACGAATGGTCCTCTTTTTTGTTGTCTGATGATAAATTTTTGAACTTAATAACATTTGTTTGTGATTATTGAATAAAATCTTGTACAATGGTGATAAGAGATAATGAAAGGTAGAGTAATATGGAAAAACCACTAGTTGGACAGAAAGTTGATCAATTATTAGACTTAATATTGGAACGAAATTATGAAACTGGAGCAAAATTGCCGAATGAGTTTGAACTAGCTGAAGATTTAAATGTCGGAAGAAGTACAATTAGAGAAGCTGTACGAACTCTAGTAGCTAGAAATATTTTGGAAGTAAAGCAAGGTTCAGGTACTTTTATTAGCCCAAAAAGGGGTGTTTCAGAAGATCCCTTTGGTTTTTCCATATTAAAGAATAGTGAAACCTTAATTTCAGATATGTTCGCTATCAGATTACTAGTTGAACCTAAAATGGCAAGTTTGGCAGCCCAAAATATAAAAACAGACCAACTTGAAGTTATTGAAAATCTGTTATTGAAAATTATACTTGCCTTGAAAAATGAACTTCCCGAGATTAAACGTTTAGATACTGAATTCCATAAATTGTTAGCTAAATATAGTGAAAATATTGTTATTGAAAGGTTTTTGCCAACATTATTAGTTGCTAATACAAATTATAAAAAATATAAAAAAGAGCTGATAAATGTTTATGAAGCATTTTTGGTTGCTTTTAAAACAAAGAATTCTGTTATGGCAGAAGATTTAATGAATAAGTACCTATTTTTATATCAGTTATCCAATAAATAATGTCAAAGTCCGCTTTTGTGGGCTTTTTTTTCTGAATTAATACAGTTTACAAAAAACACTATCTGTTATAGAAAAATTATATTTTATTTGTTATAATAAAGTGATTATTAACAAATAAAAAGGGGTTAAAATGGATATTTGGACAGCTTTGGCAAAGTATTCTTATTTTGAAACAGAAAGATTACTTTTGCGTCCTCTGTCTTATTTTGACTCAGAAGATTTTTATGAAATCAGCAATGATTTTGAAAATCTTTCTTTTGTTTTCCCCGCTTGTCTCAGTAAAAATGAAAGTGATTATCTTTTTAGTCATTCATTTCTTAAATCACCATTAGGGATTTGGGCTATTACTGAAAAATCTAGTCAAAAAATGATTGGTATCATTAGACTGGAAAATTTAGATTTCAAAAAGGCTTGTTCAGAACTCGGTTACGTTTTAAATTCAGCCTATAGGAATCAGGGATTTATGACAGAAGCTGTCAAAAATATTGTTTTCTTAGCTTTTAAAGAATTAGGTTTAAAAAATTTAGTCATCATAACACATTTGGAAAATAATGCAAGTCAACAGGTTGCAGTAAAATCTGGATTTAAGCTTGTGTCTCAGTTTAAAGGAAGCGACCGTTATACACACCAAATGAAACAGTATCTCAAATATCAAATGAAAATAGGATATCATAATGAGTAAACATCAAGAAATATTAGACTATCTAGAAAAGTTAGCAATTGGCAAAAGAGTTAGTGTTAGAAGTATTTCTAACCATTTAAATGTAAGTGATGGTACTGCATATCGTGCTATTAAAGAAGCTGAAAATCGTGGAATTGTTGAAACGAAACCGCGAAGTGGCACGGTTCGGGTTGAAAAGAAATCACGTGTAGCTATTGAAAAATTAACTTTTACAGAAGTTGCTCGGATAAGTGATTCGACAGTTGTTGCAGGCCGTGAAGGTTTAAGTAATGAATTCAGTAAATTTTTTATTGGAGCAATGACTAGAAATAATGTCAGTAAGTACCTTTCAAAAGGTGGCCTACTAATTGTTGGGGACCGAGAGCATATCCAATTATTGGCCTTGGAAAGTAGGAATGCCATATTAGTTACTGGTGGTTTTGCTATTTCTAAAGCAGTTATTAAAACAGCAGATAGCTTGGGAATACCAGTTATGGTTAGTCAATATGATACATTTACTGTTGCGACCTTAATTAATCATGCTCTAATGAGTTTTAGAATTAAAACAGATTTAAAAACAGTAGATGAAATTATGCTTCCGCTGTCCCAATATGGTTTTTTATACGACGATAGTACGATTGATGATCTTAATCAATTAATTAAAAAAACTAAACAAGTACGTTTTCCAATTATTAAAAAGGATGGGACTGTTACTGGCTTTATCAGCATGCGCGATGTTGTAAATCAAAAATCAAATGTCAATATTAAAGAGGTGATGACAAAAAGTCCGATTACAACGTCACCACATACGAGCCTAGCAAATGTTAGTCAAAAAATGATATTTGAAGACTTAAATATGATGCCTGTAGTCGATGAAAATCAAAAAATATTGGGGATAATCACACGTAGATTAGCCGTGGAATATATGCAAAATAATCAATCTGAGATTAAGGATACCTACAGTAATCAATTATTATCTCATATGGAAGAAAATCAAAATGAGTTCTCGATTCATGTTGAACCAAGTATGATTGATAATTCTGGGAATTTAGCACAAGGCGTTGTTTCTGAAATATTAAAGGAAATAACTTTAAAAGTTTTCAATCGAAAATATCAAAAAAATGTAATTATTGAACAAATGATGATATACTTTTTACATGCCGCACAGATTGATGACTTATTGACAATTCATCCAAAAATTATTTCAGAGACAAGAAGAAGCGGTACAATAGATATCGAACTATATGTAGAAGAACAGATAATTGCGAAAGCTGTTGTTTCTACTCGAATTAATTAAAATTTTTAAGGAGTATTATTTACATGATTACATTGAAATCTGCACGTGAAATTGAAGCTATGGATAAAGCTGGTGATTTTCTAGCAAGTATCCACATCGGCTTACGTGAGATTATTAAACCAGGCGCTGATATGTGGGAAGTTGAAGAATATGTCCGCAAGCGTTGTAAGGAAGAAAATGTTTTGCCATTGCAAATCGGAGTTGAAGGCCATCTTATGGATTACCCATATGCTACTTGTTGTGGTTTAAATGATGAAGTAGCACATGCTTTTCCACGTCACTATATCCTCCAAGAAGGAGATTTGTTAAAAGTAGATACTGTTTTAAGCGAACCTTTAGACAAAGAAATAGTGGATGTTTCGAAATTAGACTTTGACAACGTTGCACAATTAAAGAAGTTGACAGAACCTTATACAGGTGGTTTAGCGGATTCTTGTTGGGCCTACGCAGTTGGTAAACCATCTGAAGAAGTACAAAACTTAATGGATGTTACAAAAGAAGCAATGTACTTGGGAATTGAGAAAGCAGTCATTGGGAATCGTATTGGAGACATTGGCGCAGTTATTCAAGAGTATGCTGAAAGTCGTGGCTATGGTGTAGTCCGTGATTTAGTTGGACATGGCGTTGGACCAACAATGCACGAAGAACCTATGGTTCCTAATTATGGAATTGCAGGGCGTGGATTACGACTTAAGGAGGGGATGGTATTAACGATTGAACCAATGATCAATACTGGAACTTGGGAAATTGATACTGACATGAAAACAGGTTGGGCTCATAAAACTTTAGATGGTGGTTTATCTTGTCAATATGAACATCAATTTGTTATCACCAAAGATGGACCACGTATTCTTACAAGCCAAGGAGAAGAAAGAACTTACTAATATGGAGAAAAAAAAATTCCTTGATAAAGTCTCTTCAAAGTTTCAAAATGAGACTATAAAGGCTTTTTTGAGGCACTTTCAAAGTGCTGAAATGGATTTATCTTCGATAGCCGTAGCTTATTATTTGATTTTAACAGTCTTTCCCTTGATTGTTATCGCGGCCAATATTTTCCCTTATCTGAATATTGATATTAGGGATTTGCTTCAATTAATGAAGCAGAGTCTACCTAATGACATCTACCAATCAGCCAGATCTGTTGTCATTAATATCTTTTCTAAACCAGCAGGAGGCGTTTTGGGAGTAGCGACTTTTACTGGTCTCTGGACCATGTCTAAAAGTTTAACTTCTTTGCAGAGGGCAATCAACAAAGCCTATGATGCTTCACCACATAGGGATTTTCTGCTAGGGCACCTAGTTGGTCTCTTGGCCAGTATCTTTATTTTATTCTTACTAGCCTTTGTCCTTATTTTTTCTACCTTTTCAAAAGCAGCAATTCAAGTAATGGATAATCATTATCATTTGAGTGATGGTTTAACTAGTCTTTTTTTGACTTTAATCCAGCCAGTTACAATTATTATAATTTTGCTTGGTTTAATGGCTCTTTACTTCTTGCTACCTAATATTCGTATCAAGAAAATCCGTTACATTATGCCTGGAGCTTTATTTACAGGGTTTGTAATGACTTTCTTAAGTAATTTGATTGGTCATTATGTTGTCGTCAATGTGGAAAAAATGGTCGATATTAAAACCTTTGGTTCGGTCATGATTTTCATTATCATGTTATGGTTTATTTTTTTAGCAAGGATTTTAATTTTAGGGGCAATATTTAATGCGACTTATCAGGAAATTGATCAAGGTAAGTTAGAAGGCCGTAGTAGCGATATTGTATCGGTTTTTAAAAGAAGATTTGGTAAACACAAACAACAAAAATAAGCTATTCTATCTTGAAAAGCTTATTTTTTTCTGTAAAATAAAAGTATTAAGGTTGATGAAAGGGATTAAATGTTATTAAAAGCCACTAAAAATGGATTACATGGAAAGATTACTGTACCTGGGGATAAATCGATTAGTCACCGGTCACTCATTTTTGGAGCTATTGCTGAAGGGGTCACCGTTATTGAAGACTTATTGCTCAGTGAAGATGTTTTGGCGACGATGAAAGTATTTCAAGCAATGGGGATTAAGATTGTTCAAGAAGGACATTTGACTTATGTCTATGGTAAAGGACTAAAAGGTTTAACCAAACCTAACCACGACTTAGATATGGGCAATTCAGGAACCTCAATGCGCTTAATTTCAGGCTTGTTAGCTGGTCAAAATTTTTCAACAAGATTAGTTGGCGATGCCAGCTTGAGTAACAGACCTATGGATCGGATTACCATTCCTTTGCAAGGAATGGGTGCCAAAATTGAAGGTCAGACGCAAAAAGCTAATCCACCATTGTTTATTGAGGAAGTAGCAGAGCTTAAACCGATTACTTATCATCTTCCGATAGCTTCTGCTCAGGTGAAGTCGGCTATCTTGCTGGCTGCTATTCAGGCCAAGGGACAAACTAAAGTCATCGAAAAAGAGTTGACCCGAAACCACACAGAAGAAATGATTCGTCAGTTTGGTGGGGAAATTGCTGTGCAGGGTAAGGAAATAACCATTAATGGTCCTCAATCTTTAAAAGCGCAGAGGTTTAAAGTCCCAGGTGATATCTCAAGTGCCGCATTTTGGATTGTAGCTGCTTTGATTGTTCCGGGTTCAGATATTATGCTAACTAATGTCGGGATTAACAAGACGCGTACAGGTGTTCTAGATGTTGTTAAAGCAATGGGTGGAATGATAGAATTGACTGACGAAGACAAAGTCAACCAGTCGGCTACAATTAGAGTCCGTTATTCCCAACTTAAAGCGACTGAAATTTCTGGTCAGTTAATTCCACGCTTGATTGATGAATTACCGATTATTGCCTTGCTTGCTAGTCAAGCTAAAGGACAAACAACCATTAGTGATGCTGAGGAATTACGAGTGAAAGAATCAGATCGGATTGCACTTGTGACTGAAATCTTATCAACCTTTGGCGTTGCTATTGAAGCTAAGTCAGATGGTATGATTATTAATGGACCAAATCAATTGCGTGGTGGGAAAGTTGATGCCCATTTGGATCACCGCTTAGCAATGATGGCTGTTATTGCTAGCTTAGTTGTTAATGATGGGAGTGTCGACTTATCAGGATCTCAAGCAATTGCGACAAGCTATCCAACATTTTTAACAGATTTAGAAAGGATTAGTAATGGCTAAAGTATTATTAGGATTTATGGGTGCTGGAAAGACCACGATTGGTTCTTTCTTGGATGATAATTTTTTGGATATGGATTTAATAATTGAAGAGCGAGTAGGCATGTCGATTTCAGATTTTTTTGCTCATCAAGGGGAAGCAGCATTTCGACAGGTTGAGTCAGCTCTTCTGGAGGAATTAATGACAAAAGAAGGGAATATCATTATTTCAACAGGTGGTGGCGTTGTAATCAGTGAAAGGAATCGTCAACTACTCAGAGAAAATCGAAAAAATAATATCCTCCTTTCGGCCAGTTTTGAAGTTCTTTATGACCGAATTAAAAAAGATAAGGTTTTTCAAAGGCCACTCTTTCTCAATAATTCAAAAGAAGATTTTCATGGAATCTTTGAAAGACGCATGATGTTATATGAAGGATTGTCTGATTTAATTATTAATGTCGATCATCGAACCCCTGAAGAAATAGTGCGTATTATTAAAAGTATTTAAAAAAGAAGATTACCTTCTTTTTTTGTATTGTTAGTAAATAGTAAATAGTAAATAGTAAATAGTAAATAGTAAATAGTAAATAATATATTGGCAAATGGTAATTTTATAAGACAATCTAATAAATATAGGCTATAATAGAAATATTAAAGTATGATAGAATAGATATAACTATAGAATAAATATTAGTTTAGATGGATGCATTATGACAAAAAGTGGTAATGGTGGCCTTAGTCACCATGAAGAATTGAGATATTATTATCTTTTAAGAAATCTCAATTATTTAAGTGAAAATGAAAATAGAGAATTTCGATATTTAAAGTCAAAACTCGAAGCCGGTACTCCAACTTTTGAGACCCAATTTAGGCATGGGCGACACGACTACCCAGAGTATGTAGTTGACCCTGATCCATTACCTTATTCTCAAAATCCTGTACCCAATCATGAGTGGCCAGAAGAAAGTTTCCAAACGGAAACGCTCTCAAACGGATTACCCGTATATCCAAAAGATAAACCCTTATCAAGGAGAAAACGGTCAAGTAGAAATTATCAAGAAGCTATAAACAGAGATAATCATCAAGATTTTGGCCAAGTCGAGGCACAAGATACATACGCTGTTCCTTTTTATCAGGAAACCATAGCTTCAACTGACTATTACAGTAATTCTGGTTATCAGGATCAATATGATAATAATGATAGCTTTCAAAGTTCTTTCGCTGATGATGTCTCTCCCTATCAGGACTCAAATGTAAAAAGACCTAAACGAAAAATAACAAAGAAAAATCTAAAACGTTACTTCAAATGGTTACTCTGGTTTATTCTTTTCCTTATTCTGGGAATTGTCTTTATGTTCTTTAAAGGCATGCTTGATATCTCTGGAAACAAGCAAAACTACAAACCAGCAGTTTCAGAAACCTTCAATGGTGTTGACACTAAGGATGGGACTAATATCCTAGTTCTTGGTTCAGATAAGCGTGTAACACAAGGGTCGACAGAAGCTAGGACTGATACTATTATGGTGGTCAATGTTGGGAATAAGGATAAAAAAGTTAAGATAGCTAGCTTTATGCGAGATACTCTCGTTAATATTCCAGGTTATAGTTACAATGACTATACTTATGATATGAAGTTAAATTCCTCTTTTAATCTCGGTGAACAAGATAATCATAAAGGTGCTGACTTAGTTCGGAAGACACTGAAAGCTAATTATGACATTGATTGTAAGTATTATGTTATGGTCGATTTTGAAACATTCGCGGAAGCTATTGATACGCTTTTTCCGGGGGGTGTAAAAATTGATGCTAAATTTGCAACGGTTGACGGCGAAGCAGTTCCTTCGGTAAAAGTTCCTGACGACTTAAGAATGAAGGATGGTGTCGTTCCTCAACAGACCATCAAAGTTGGCGAACAAAAGATGGATGGTCGGACGCTTCTAAATTATGCGCGTTTCCGTAAGGATGACGATGGTGATTATGGTCGGACTGTCCGTCAGCAACAAGTGATGGCGGCAATCATGTCTCAGGTTAAAAATCCAGCAAGACTCTTTACTGGGTCGGCGGCAATTGGTAAGATTTATGCCTTAACATCGACCAATGTATCCTTTCCATTTGTGGCGCAAAAAGGCTTGTCAGTGATGTCGAATGGCAAGGGCGTTGAACATGTGACTGTTCCTGAAAATGGCGATTGGATTGATGAGTATGATATGTATGGAGGCCAAGCCCTTCAGGTAGATTTTGTGAAATATCAAAAGCAACTGAAAAGAATGGGTTTACGTTAAATATGTTATAATGAAGGGGACTTAGGTTACCCTTCTTTTTATGGGCAAGACTAAAGTGAGAAAAGGAAAATAGATGTTAAAGAAAAATGATGTTGTCGAAGTAGAAATTGTTGATTTAAGCCATGAAGGCTCTGGAGTCGCAAAGTATGATGGTTTTGTCTTCTTTGTAGAGAATGCTCTTCCTGGCGAAAAAATCCAAATGCGTGTTTTGAAATTAAACAAAAAAATTGGTTTTGGTAAAGTTGAAAGCTATCTTGAAAAATCTGAGTTTCGTAATGATGACTTGGATGCCGCTTATTTACGTACCGGGATTGCCGATTTTGGGCACTTGGCTTATTCAGAACAATTAAAATTCAAAGCTAAACAAGTTACTGACAATCTTTATAAAACAGCAGGCTTAACTGATGTTGAAGTTGCAGAAACAATCGGCATGGAAAATCCATTTGCCTACAGAAATAAAGCACAGATTCCAGTTCGTCGTGTTAATGGTAAATTAGAAACTGGTTTCTTCAGAAAAAATTCACATGATTTATTACCTATTTCTGATTATCTGATTCAAGATAAAGAGATTGATCGTCTAATCAACTATACACGTGACTTGTTGATACGTTTTGAAGTTAGCCCTTATGATGAGAAGGAAAAAACTGGATTAATCAAAAATCTAGTTGTTCGTCGTGGTCAAAACTCTGGTGAAATGATGTTAATTTTTGTTACATCTCGACCAAAAGTTTTCCGTGTTGATCAAATAATTGCTAAAATTACGGAAGAATTTCCAGCTATCGTATCAGTAATGCAAAATATCAATGATCAAAATGGTAATGCTATTTTTGGAAAAGAATTCCGCACCCTTTATGGAAAAGATACTATTACAGATAGCATGCTTGGCAACACTTACGAGATTTCTGCCCAATCATTCTATCAAGTTAATACTGAAATGGCTGAGAAGTTATATCAAACAGCTATTGATTTTTCAAATTTGACTAAAGACGATATCGTCATTGATGCTTATTCTGGTATTGGGACAATTGGTTTATCTTTCGCGAAATCTGTTAAAAAGGTTTATGGTGTTGAAGTCATTGAACAAGCTGTTCTCGATGCACGTAAAAATGCTGAACTTAATGGTATTAAGAATGTTCAATTTGTGACAGATATTGCAGAGGTAGCTATGGAAAAATGGTCTAAAGAAGGCATTCATCCAAATGTTATCTTAGTAGATCCACCAAGAAAAGGCCTAACAGAAAGCTTTATCAGAGCTTCAGTTGAAATGAATCCAGAAAAAATTACTTATGTCTCATGTAACCCAGCTACCATGGCACGTGACATCAAACTATACCAAGAACTAGGTTATGACCTTAAAAAAGTACAGCCGGTGGATTTATTTCCACAAACTCACCACGTGGAGTGTGTGTGCTTGTTAGAGAAACGCAACTAATTCATGGTGCTTTCCAGTTTCAAGGCACCATGCTAAAAAGGTCCCCCGGATCTTTTTACTCCCACAAACGCACCACGTGGAGTGTGTGAGCTTGTTAGAGAAACGCAACTAATTCATGGTGCTTTCCAGTTTCAAGGCACCATGCTAAAAAGGTCCTCCGTATCTTTTTACTCCCACAAACGCACCACGTGGAGTGTGTGAGCTTGTTAGAGAAACGCAACTAATTCATGCCGCCATCCTAATTATGACAAGTTATAAACAGCCTGACTTTTATTTCAGGCTTTTTTAACTGCAAATATTGTTGACTTTGGTATAATGGAAATAGAGATATATGTTAGGAGGTTTCAGTAATGGAATGGCATAATGTATTTTTAATGATTTTACCAGTAATCATTTTCATCGTTTTTATTATTTATATCAGCAATAAAAAATCTAAAGAAGAAGCAACTAAAGAGGACGTTGAAAGTAATATTGAACAGGTAGCAGATGACAATTATATGTCATTAGGTATGGCAATTGGGCTTTCCCTCGGTGCAGCTTTGGGAGCATTGACTAAAAATTTAGCCACTGGTGTTTCGCTTGGAATGCTGATCGGCTTGGTAATTGGAATGTCTATTAAGAAATCATAAACCAATAGTTAACACAAAAAAGGCTTAGAAATAAGCCTTTTTTGTATGTTATAACTGTTTTGCTTCAAACTCATTTACCAACTTACGACACTCATCTGTATTTTTAGCATCCATAAGGGCAATGCGGAGCTCATTTGCGCCAGCAAAGCCGCGGATGTAAATTTTAAAAGATCGTTTCATTGATGGGAAGGGACGCAATTGATATTTGTCAAACTGATCCAAGTGGTAGCGGAAGAGATCAATCAATTCTTTGGGACTATGGGCAGACTGAACTTTCTCAAAAGCGTAAGGGTTGTGGAATATACCACGCCCAATCATGACACCATCGACGCCGTATTTCTCAACCAGCTCTAAGCCAACTTGGCGGTTTGGAATGTCGCCATTGATTGTCAGCAGCGTATCGGGAGCGATGCGATCGCGCAGCTCTTTAATTTCACCAATCATCTCCCAATGAGCGTCCACCTTCGACATTTCGGTCTTGGTTCTTAGGTGAATGGAAAGATTGGCAATGCCTTGTTCCAGGACGTGTTTAAGCCAAACTTTGTACTCTTCTGGCTTGGCGTGACCCAGGCGCGTTTTAACGGATACCGGAAGGCCACCTTCTTTAGTTGCATGAATTAATTGAGCGGCAACCTCTGGTCTTAAAATCAGACCCGAGCCGCGGCCGTGCTTAAAGACATTTGGTGCTGGACAACCCATATTAATATCAACACCAGCAAAGCCCATTTCCTTCATGCCTTTTGCCATCTCAGCAAAGTTATCAGGAACATCACCCCAAATATGGGCCACTAATGGTTGTTCATCGTGGGTATAAGTCAGACGCCCTTTAACGGATTCAATACCATCAGGATGACAATAAGAAGCAGAGTTTGTGAATTCGGTGAAGAAAACATCAGGTCTTCCAGCTTTTGCGACGACATGACGAAAAGCTACATCAGTCACGTCCTCCATAGGTGCTAAAATAAAAAATGGTTTTGGTAAATCTTGCCAAAAATTCTCAGCAGTCATTAATAATTCTCCTTACATAAAAAATAGTAGCCCACGGCTACTAAATATCTTCCTTAATACTATACCATAACCAGAAAAGTGTGCAAGTAGGAGGATTGGAAAATTAGTAGAGAAAGAAAATATTCTAGCAGATTTATCTGTTTCATGTAAGCCCAATCTGGCTCAAATGACTAAACTAAACTAAAAGTCGAGAAAAATAAACCACTACTCGATTGTTTTTTTGGAGGTGCTTGATATGATTAAGGTAATAAGTGAAGGAGAAAAACTGATGACCAAGGAAAGTGTGGGAATGATTATTGCTATAAAAGAAAAAGCAATGACACAATTAGCACTGTCATCACTTTTAGGTGTGACAGATAAGGCTTTTTCAAAATGGAGAAAAGATCTCTCTTTGTCAAATACAAATACTATTCCTAAATTGGATGATATTTTAAACATCAGATTGGAGGATCTTATACAAACATCAGTAAAGCAAGAAAGTCTTAAAACAAAGACTGACACACAAACTACCATTAAACTAGTTCTGAGAGCTATCCCCGTTACCATGGGCTTTAGGCTTTAGGCTTTAGGTAAGCTTGGAATGCAAGAAGCTATTGCCTTACTAGCAGTTGGTCTAACCTCGCTAGCTATCTACCTCTTAAATGAGCATTGAGAAAGCCAAGAGACACTTAGCAAAATAAATAGTAGGGACACAGGTAATAGCTAACCCCGCAATAAAAACAGATTGCATCTAAAAAAGCACTTCCTTATCAATAGCAATGGAAGAGCTTTTTTTTATGACTCTACAAATAAAAGTATTAATCTAAGTACAAGAAAGGAGACAAGTTTGTAACTTTCATTGATGTGGATGATGTGGAAGATAAAACGTTAGTAACTTGTTATTTGATCTTAAATTTCGCCGATTGTAAAATTAAGCTAGACAAATAAAAAAGTCATTTGTGCTACACTCAAGATAGTTCCCGCAAAAGAATTATAAGGAGTGAAGACAAATGACCTATACCCATCTTACATCAAATGAACTTGCAATGATAGAGGCGTATTATAATAATCATCAATCTGTAGCCAAAACCGCAGTACTACTGAATAGATCTAGACAAACGATTCATAAAGTTTACCAATTTTTCAAAACAGGGCACAATGCTCTAGATTATTTCAATCAATACAAGAAGAATAAAACTCGCTGTGGCAGACGTCCTATTGTCTTATCAGATGAACAAACAGAATATATTCAAAAGAGGGTTGTTCAAGGTTGGACACCTGATGTGATTGTTGGCCGTGCAGAGTTTTCTATTTCTTGTTCTATGCGTACACTTTATCGTATGTTTAAACAAGGCGTATTTGAAGTGACTCACCTACCTATGAAAGGAAAACGTAAAGCCAACGGACACAAAGAAACTCGGGGAAAACAATCTTTTCGTCGATCACTTCGTGACAGAGGAAATGATTATTCTAAATTCAATCAAGAATTTGGCCACCTTGAAGGGGATACTATTGTGGGTAAAAAGCACAAAAGTGCTGTTATTACCCTCGTTGAGCGATTATCTAAAGTAATCATCACTCTTCAGCCAGAAGGCAGACGAGCTATAGATATTGAAAATCGTTTGAACCAATGGATGCAATCTGTACCTAAGCATCTATTCAAATCAATGACTTTTGATTGTGGAAAGGAATTTTCAAATTGGAAATCAATCAGTAATATAAATGATATTGATATCTATTTTGCAGATCCTGGTACACCATCACAAAGAGGGTTAAATGAAAACTCTAATGGTTTATTACGTAAAGATGGTTTACCAAAGCAAATGGATTTCAACGAAGTTGATGAATCTTTTATCCAATCTATTGCATCGAAAAGAAATAATATCCCTCGAAAATCATTAAACTATAAAACACCAATAGAAGTATTCTTGAGTCACATATGCAAAGAGGAATTGTCTAACTTAATTTGACAATTAATATTTATTAAAATTTAAATGACATTAATACTTAATTTAGAAGGATCCTATGACAAACCAAATTAATAAGATTAAAATTGTTCAGCGTTTAAAAGAATTAGTCATTGATTGGATGACTATCAGTTTTTATCTTTGTGTTTTATTTGGAATGATCATGCTTTTTTACCATTTAAATTTGGTGGTATTGCACACTTTACTGAAGCTCAGTCTCAATTTATTGCCTTGTTTTTTTCTGTCATACCGATTATCACTATTTTTACTTTTTTTGATATAAATGGTTGCAGTCCTGGTAGGAGAATGGCTAAACTAAAATTAACTTATACCAAACCAAAATTTCAGTCTACTTTGGTTAGTAATCTAATTAAATGTATGTCTTAGCAAATTGTTCATTTTGGTATTACCCATAGTATCTATAACAATTTTAATACTGTTAGTATTATCATCCAAAGGCTAGCCATTATTTTGTTAGTAATCATGTTAGCTATGGGATTGTTCAGAAAAGACAAAAGGTATTTAGCAGATTTTGCTGCTGGGACACAGGTAATTGCGGACACACTTTAATAACAGATTATTTAAAATAAAGGCCACTTCCTAACAAAAGTTAGGAAGTGGTTCTATTTGACTATACAAACAAGAGTGCTAATCCAATAATGAGAAAGGCCACGAGTTTGTGGCTCTCGTTGATAAGAATGAGTTGGACTGGTTTTTGTCAGAAGAAGTAGTTTTTGAGAGCTGTTAGTTCGACGATGACACCAAACACTAATGCTGATGTTAGTGTTGTAGCATGGATAGATTGTAAGAAGAAGATAACTAAGATTCTAATGATGATTTTGACGATTGCTGTCATAATCATTTTTTTCCATCTCCATTTTTTCCGATATCTTTTGTTTTATGCCCATGGCTTCATCCATGGGTCTCTAAAGAGCAGTCCATAGCATAGTCCACCAATCATAAAGTTAATCATTCCGGTAATAATTGCAATCAATAATGTCATTTTTATTTCTCTTTTCTGTCTTTTTTAATTCTATAGTCCAAAGCGAGAGCTCCAGAGGCAAAGGTTTCTGAATGCACTAATTCCAAATCAGCAACCACATTTTCTAAGAGGCGCAAGCCATCGCCCAGGAGTACTGGAGAGACGGTTAATTTGATTCGGTCTACAAGCTCCATTTTTAGTAGTTCTTTGGCAAGACGTGGGGTACCAAGAACAATGATATCTTGTCCTTCACGATTTTATAGTTCTGTGATAGCCTGGGGCAAGCTTTCTTTAATTAGTTTGCAATTATTCCAAGTCACTTCATCAAGTGTAGTGGATGCGAACACTTTTTCAACGACACTAATCCATTTGGCATAGTTAAGCCCATGATCAGAGGCTTCTGGATGATTAATCATTTATGGCCAATAGCTGTGCATCATCTCATATATAGGTCTGACTCATAAAATAGTGTCTGCAGTAGCTAATGTAAGGTTAGCATAGCTTTCTAAATCATGGTCATAGGCAAAAAAAACAATATCCATAGCCCCATTCGGCCCTTCAACAAAACCATCAAGTGAGCTATGTAAAAATAGTATGAGTTCTCTCATTTTTAGTCCTTTTCAGTATTTTTCATTATTTCAGTATACAGCTTTGTAAGGTTAAAGTAATATAATCTGACATTTTAAATTAAAAAGCCCAAAAGTGTTCGCTTGGTGTTACAATAATAATAGAAACAGAGTATATCTTTTTTACAAGATAGAAAAAATAATCAATTAAACTTTTGTAATATCTTATTAGAAAACGCCGTCAGATTAAGCTTGCAACCGTCAGTTGACAAATTGAAAGGTGGACTTTCTAGTCTGCAACCACCAAAAAAGTTAGACTAAGGACAAATAAAAAAGGAAAATGACATGGAGGTCTTAATATGATTTTAGCAGATAAGATAATTGAGGAAAGAAAAAGCAATGGATGGAGTCAAGAACAATTAGCCGAGCAATTAGATGTCTCACGACAATCTGTTTCAAAATGGGAAGGTGCACAATCGGTTCCAGACTTAAATCGAATCATTCAAATGGCAGAAATATTTGGTGTTTCGACAGATTATTTATTAAGAGAAGACCAAGAAAAAACTTCACTAGTAAGTGACGATACCAATAAAGCCTTTGATGGAAAGCCTTTTAGGAAAGTTTCAATGGAAGAAGCTCAAGATTTAATGACTACAACAATGATTGAATCCGGAAAAATTGCCAAAGGTGCTTTTCTCTGTATCATAGCTTGTGTGCCATTAGTTGTATTAGGTGGTCTAGCTGATAGTCATAAAATGGGTGTGACAGAAAAACTAGCAGGAAGCATTGGAATTGTGTCTCTATTATCATTTATTGGCTTCGGTGTCTATTTTTTGATTAATAGTAGTTTTATTTTGAAACGCTTTGAATTTTTAGAAAAATATAATATTGAAACAGAGTATGGTGTTGATGGCTTAGCTAATAAAAACAAAGTTCAATTTGAACCAAGTTATCATCGCAATATTACCCTAGGAGTAATGCTTTGTATCTTTAGTGTTATTCCCTTAATTGCTGTGTCAACATTAACAGAGGAATCTTATATTCTAACGATAATGATTGGGATAATGTTGATTGTCATAGGATTTGCAGTAATAGTCTTTATTCGAAGTCAAATGCGCATGGATGCTTATAATAAATTACTGCAAGAGGGTGATTTTACCATGTCTAAAAAAGAAGCCTCACCATTAATAAGTCGTATTTCAGGAATTTACTGGATCAGCACAACAGCCATCTACCTCGCTTGGTCATTTGCAACTAATAATTGGCAAGAGACTTGGATAGTTTGGCCAATAGCAGGGCTATTATTTGCAGTTGTGATGATTATTACTAAGATGATTACTAAAGTAGAAGATTAGAGTCTGAAATTACAGGTGATGTAAGAAAAGATTGTTGAGACATGGTATAATTAATTAATCAATTTAATCAGAACAAGGAGCATACCATGAAAATTTATTTTGCCAGCCCACTTTTTACAGAGATGGAATTTACTTTCAATCAAGTCTTAGTGAACAAGATTAGACGGGATTATCCAACTTTAGATATCTTTTTACCTCAAGAACAAGGTGAAATAAATGACAAAAATGCCTATGCAGACTCAAAAATGATTGCCATGTTGGATACACAAGCAGTACTTGAAAGTGATTTGATGATTGCCGTCCTTGACGGGCAAGTGATTGATCCAGGTGTAGCTTCTGAAATTGGGATTGCCTATCAGGCTGGTATCCCAATCATTGGTTTATATACAGATTCTCGTCAATTAGGGGCAGATAATCAGAAAAAAATAGATGCACTCCAAACAGTTGCCGAATCACAATTTGCTTATGTTAACCTCTATACCGTTGGTTTGATTAAATTAAATGGTATAATTGTCAGCAGTTCTGACCACTTATTACAGGTCCTACCAGACTATTTGAAGTAAACTCTCTATGAGATATTTGTTAACTTCAGGTGAAATTACCAATCCCACTATCAAAAAAAGCTATGCTGGAAATGCTTGGCAAAGCACCTCGAGATTCTAAGGCTGTATGTATCACGACAGCACTTTATACTATGAAAAATGGTGCATACTATGCCTGGAATGTCTTTACTGAGAAGAGTCCAGAAGCACTTCCTTATCAAGGCTGGGGCCAAATTTCACTCTTAGAATTATCAGCAATACCAAGTATTGATTCAGATGTCCGGTAGAAGCAAGTTCAAGAAGCTGATCTTATTTTGGTTAATGGCGGAGCCCCACTGTACTTGTATTATTGGATGAAAGAGTCTGGCTTTGCTGAGCTGATGCCTAACCTAGCTGCTCTTTACATTGGCCTTAGTGCTGGAAGTATGGTTTTGACCCCAAGAATTTGTTCCTTCTTTGTCGACTGGCAGAAGTTAGTCAATTCAGACCAAGCTTTAGGGATTGTGGATTTCTCCATTTTTTCTCATCTACAACATCCTGATTTGCCTAATAATACTATGCAAGCAGTTCTTGATTGGGCAAATGAATTAGGAGGTAGCCCAGCTTATATCATGAATGATGAGCCGGCAATTAAAGATGATGCTTATGGGATTGAAGTTGTCTCAGAACTGCAATGGCAGCTTATTAATCAAAGATAATAATTAAAGAAAAGACTAAACAGAATCAATCCTTTAGTCTTTTTAACATATCAAAATAGTTGATAAAAGCGCTTTCATTTCGGTTTTTTTGCTATAATATGGCTGAAATTTTAATAAATGAAAGAGATTCTTGATGACTTTAGAATAATTAAGTGATGACATTCTTATGCGACAAAAAAAGGATTACCTTTTATTTATGCATCTGTCAATAATGACACAGAATATCCTTGTCTTTACTTGTTCAGCTCCCATGATCTTATTTGCAAGCATTGCAACTAAATTTTTAAATGTTGATTTGTTCAAAACTAACAACCCTATATCTAAGTTGGTAATGCTTTTTACCATGAATCAAATGCTTACTTATTAATTGTAATGTGGTTTTTTAATGTGGAGCCTAACAAAATGGTCATGGTTTATGCTATGGTATTTGGTGCGCATTTGTTACCTTATTCTTGTCTATACAAATCAGCTGCTTATCAATTTGTGGCAATTATTATTCCTGTTTTAAGCTTGATACTTGGGAATTTACTTAATGTGACGGTGGTACCTGGGGCATGTTTGATTATCAAGATGGTATTTGTTTATACACTTCATCAGGAAATGAGAGCCTTTGACTATTCTTCAAAGGCAGAAAATAGAGGATTTTCCTATCATAATTTCTGAATCTTTTCTGATAATTTTTAAATTATTGAGGCACAATAATGGCGTAAGTTAAAAGTAAATGGTAAACTTTATGTAAGTGCTTACAATAAAATATAGGAGAGATAAGATGGAGATCGATTTCTTAAAGACTAGGGCTCGACTTAGTTCTGATCAGATTGCGGTTATTGATCCTTTAAAAGAACGACAATGGACATATGGTCAATTGCATCAACGTGCAATAAACCTCGCCCATTATCTTTTAAAGCGCAATATTTCCAAAGGTGATCGCGTTGCTCTGTTTGCCCCAAATGATGTTGCCTATTATGATTTGTTGTTTGCTTGCACAAAAATAGGAGCTATAATGGTTCCACTCAATTGGCGGTTAAAATCAATTGAAATAGAAAAAATTGTTAAAGATTGTTCACCTAAGTTTGTCCTATACGCTGAACATCATAAAGATCGTATCGAGTCGATTTTTGCTGAAAAAGATATGTTAGATATTGATTCACAAGACTATGATGCCATTTTTTTCCAAACCTATTAGTGAGGATTTGCCAGAGCTTCATATTGATAAATATAGCCCAGCTTTTATTATGTATACTAGTGGGTCAACTGGTATGCCTAAGGGGGTTATGATATCCCACAATGGTATGATTCAAAATGCACTCAATGGAATTGCTAGTTGGAATTTTGTCGCTAATGACTCAACTTTAGTCAGTGCGCCCATGTTTCATATTGCTGCTTTTGGGGGCTTTGCTATTCCCTTCATCGTCAATGGATTGACGGTTGTACTGCAACGTTACTTTAATCCTTTAGAGGCTATTCAATTAATTGAAAATTATAAGATTACGCATTTATTTATGGTTCCGACCATGTATTATACTCTATTGACGCACGATTCCTTTGATAGTAAAGCTTTATCTTCAGTTAAAGTGATGATTTCAGGTGGTGCGCCAGCCTCTAATTTTGTTCAAAAGAGCTTTGAAAAATTTGGGCATAACATCATTAATTCTTATGGCTTAACAGAAGTGGGTCCAAATAATTTTAGGATATTAGCTAGTGAAGTGGCTGATCATCCTAAGAGTATTGGTAAACCACTAATGTTTGTTGGTGCAAGGATTGTTGATGAAAATTTTCAAGATGTAAAACAGGGTGAAATTGGTGAACTACTCTTATCAGGTCAGCATGTCTTTCGTGGTTATTGGGAAAATTCGGCAGAGACTGAAAAAGCCTCTTATGGTAAATTCTTCTGTACTGGAGATTTAGCTAAACAGGATGAGGATGGTTTTTACTACATCGTCAATCGGAAGAAAGAGTTGATTATTACTGGTGGAGAAAATGTCCTTCCTTCTGAAGTCGAAACAGTTCTAAACAACTATCCAATTGTTCGAGATTCAGTCGTTTTAGGTTATGATAATCCAGAATTTGGTGAGTCAGTCGGTGCAGCTATCATTTTAAATGCTGATTGTCCAGATTATGAAAAAGAAATAACACGTTATTGTTTAGAACATTTAGCAGGCTATAAAGTGCCAAAAGCTTATCTTCTTTTAGATGAATTTCCACGAAATGCTATTGGGAAAATTGACAAGTTAGCAATTCAAAAACTCCTTAATCAAGTCCTTTCAAAATAATAAGTTAATTTAAATATTTTATTACAAAAAAACCACATTATTCAATCTAATTTTAGTTATGAAGAATATGGTTTTTTATTTTTAGCGAAGTAAAAGGCTGATTTAATAAGATTTTATTGGATATTTATTGTTTTATACTTCAAATCTATAAATACAACTATTAACCTAGCTAATAGTGTCAATTAAAATTCTTAATTTGTAATCTCTTATATCATGCCTTATAATCATATTGTAAGCGCTTAATAAATAAACAAAAATATTTTATCTAAAAAAAGGAGACTCGCTATGTCAACAAAACAAGAAATGCTTAAAGCACTTTATCCAGAAGATGTTATGGGATTTGCACAAGAATTAACTGAAGGTGAAATCAAAAAACTGACTCAAATTCGTGAATTATTAGAAACAAAATATCGTCCTTTAGTAAATAATTGTTGGATGAAAGCAGAAGTTCCTGAAGACTTCTTCAAAGATATGGGTAAAATGAATTATTTAAATGACCCACTCTTGTTTGAAGGTCGAGATGGTGCAAAACGTCGCAGTGAAATGTACTTTGCTTTCATGTGTTACGAGCTTTCTCGCTTTGATATTTCAATGAATACTTTCGTCGGCGTACACATTGGTCTTGGTCACAACACTTTCTTATTTGGTGGTAGCGAAGAACAAGTTAAGTACTACATTCCAAAATTACAATCTCATGAATTAATGACATGTTTTGCATTAACTGAACCAGAACATGGATCTGACGTAGCAGGTGGCTTAACAACAACTGCTAAATATGATGGTGAAAATTGGATTCTAAATGGTGAAAAACGTTGGATCGGTGGTGGAGCTATGGCTGATGTTGTTCCAGTCTTTGCTCGAGATGTCGATACTGACCAAGTTAAATGTTTCATTGTTGAGAAGGGACAAGAAGGCTTTACAGCTGATGTTATCGAAAATAAAATTGCATTGCGTATTGTTCCTAATGCCAATCTTCATCTGAAAGATGTTAAAGTTCCTGAATCTAAACGACTACAAAATATCAATGGCTTTAAAGATGTTGCTAAAATTCTCTATTCTACTCGTGCAGGTGTTGCTGCTATGGCTGCTGGAGGAATGGGAGGTGCATTACAAGCCACTCTAAAATATGTTACACAACGTAAACAATTTGGTAAAGAGATTTCCAACTATCAACTTGTTCAAGAAAAATTGGCAATGATGCAAGCAAACACAATGTCAGGCTTAGCCTATTCTACACAATTAGCAAGAATGCAAGAGTCTGGCCAATACAGTGAGATTGCTACTTCAATGGCAAAAATGTTTAATGCTCTTCGTCTACGTGAAACAGTTGCTATGGGTCGTGGTATTTGTGGCGGTAACGGAATTACTGTAGATTACGATATTGCTCGTTTCTTCTGTGATGCTGAAGCTATTTATACTTACGAAGGAACTCATGAAATCAACGCTCTTGTAATTGGACGTGCCTTAACTGGTAAACAAGCCTTCATTTAATAGCGAGTTAAGAGTAAAGTTTTGGATAATTCTTCCAAACTTTACTTTTATTACTGAAGAATAGGAGTAATAAGTGAATGATTGACAAACAAGATTATAGAGATAAATTAATTGATATTAGTCAGGCCATCAAGATGATTGAGTCTGATGATCGCATTATTGTAAGTCCTGCGGCGCAAATGCCACTTGAATTTTTATCGGGTCTAGGAGAAAGATATGAAGAATTAGAAAATGTTCAAGTAAGTTCTTCCTTCCCCTTAGCTCCGCTATCATTCTTAATGGACCCACGAGTAGCTGAAAAAATTCATTTTACAGGTTTCTTTATGGGGCCAGTAGATCGTAAAGTTTATCCATTGGGTTATGAATCAATGATGTCTGTTAACTTTTCGAATATTGGTAGAGCAATCAAAGAAGTGATTAGACCAAATGTTTTTTATACAACGGTATCTCCTATGGATGACGAAGGTTATTTCAATTTTGGTCCGATGGGTACGTCGATTGGGCGCGAAGCAACTGATATAGCAAGTAAAGTTATTGTTCAAGTTTCAGACAAAATTCCAAGAGTACATGGGGAAAATACACGAATTCACCTTTCTGAAGTATCTCATATAATTGAACGTGATTATGAGATGATGCCACTACCAGAACCAAAACCTAAAAATGTGGATCAAGAAATTGCAAAATTGATTGTTCCAAAAATTAAAGATGGATCTACGATTCAAATTGGTTTTGGAGGTTTGTCAGGTGCAGTATCTTATGGGCTAAAGGACAAGAAAAATCTATCTGTCCATACAGAAATGATTACGGAATCGATGAAATATTTAGCAGAAATTGGTGCTATTACTGGTAAAATTCGTGGTGGTTTTGCTTTTGGTTCAGTTGATTTGTATGATTGGACTGGAGATAATGAACAAGTTGAAGTTGACTTAGTAACAAATGTAAATTCAGCTTTTGAAGTTGCCAAGTATGACGATTTTGTTTCAATCAATGCGTGTTTAATGGTTGATTTGACTGGTCAAGTGGTATCAGAAGGAGCTGGTCACCGTATTGTTAGTTCGGTTGGGGGTGCTAGTGATTTTGTCAGAGGTGCAGGAGCATCTAAGGGTGGACAAAGTTTCATCTGTGTTGCATCAACTCGAGTAGATGAAGAAACTGGACAAGAATATTCAAATATTGTACCAACCTTTGAAGCTGGAACACCGATTTCTGTACCGAGAGCAGATGTCATGAATATTGTTACAGAGTATGGTATTGCTAATCTCTTTAATAAAACAATGGAAGAACGAGCAGTTGCTTTAATTGAGATTGCGCATCCTGATTTTAGAGAAGAATTAATGAATCAAGCCAAACAAGCTGGAATACTAAGAAAATTTCAAGATAAATTTCATGATTAATTGGAGGAAAGAGAATGACTATTAAAAAAGCAAGCATTTTAGGAGCTGGCGTGATGGGAAGCCAGATAGCTGCCGTTCTTGTTAATGCTGGTCTAGAAGTAGAATTACTGGATATCGTTATAGATGAAAATGATAAGAATAAACTATCAAAGGGAGCTTACGATCGTATTACACATCCTAAAAAAGGTCTCCTTTTCGATCCATCATTTGCTTCAAATGTTACTTATAGTAATTTTACAGATGCACTCGAGAAACAAAGTGATTCTGATTTATTTATTGAAGCTGTCGCAGAAAAAGTTGATATTAAACATGACTTATGGTCTAAAGTAGCAAAAATTGCGAAGAAAGATGCAATCTTGGCAACCAATACTTCTGGAATTCCAATTGAAGTAATTGCTAAAGCCTTGGATGATGAAACACGTAAACGATTCGTGGGAATGCATTTCTTCAACCCACCACGATTTATGAAACTTGTTGAGTTAATTCCAAATACGAAAACATCCCAAGAAACAATGGATAGCATAACAGATTTTACAGTTAATAAATTGGGCAAGGGAATTGTACCAGCGAATGACGTTAGTGGTTTTATTGCCAACCGTATTGGTACCTACTCATCAATGGACATTATGAAGCGTGCTGACCAAGCTAAATTATCTATTCAAGAAGTTGATGTCCTAACAGGTGAGTACATTGGTCGACCAAAAATGGGTACATTTAAACTTGGTGACATGGTTGGACTAGACATTGCTTATAATGTTACAAAAGGGATGATGCAAGATGCAGCTGAAAAAGAATTTTTCTCAGTTCCACCAATGTTAGAAAAAATGATTCAGGCAGGGTATTTAGGAAATAAAACAAAACAAGGTGCTTATAAAAAAGAAGGTCGTAACCGTTTTGTGATTGATCCTGAAACAATGGAATATAAGCCACTTGAAAAAGTAAACTTACCAATTCAAAAAGAATTAGGTCGTAGCCTTAAGAAAAACTTACAGGTTATCTTTAATTCTACTGAAAAAGAAGGTATTTTCCTTTGGGAAACCCTCCGTAATGTCATGTACTATTCAGCATTAAATGTACCAAAAGCAGCTAATGATTATAAAAATATTGACCGTGCCATGGTATGGGGTTACAACTGGAAATTAGGACCATTCCAATTATGGGATATCATAGGATTTGAAAAAGTTAAAAACCGTATGAAAGATGAATTAGGATCATTACCTGGATGGATTGAGAATAAAAGAGATGATTTCTACCAAGCTGGTGATACATTAAGTTATGTTCCAGCTATTGAAACAAAAATTGAAAAAGAAATTTGGAATAAAGTAGATACCAATTTATCAGTTGTCAATGATGATCAACTCCTATTGAAGATGCAGACACCAGCAAATTCAATCACACCAGGCTTCTCACAAGATTTAGCCGATGCTGTTGAATACCTTGAAAGTAATAATTATTCTAGTATGGTTCTTTATTCAAATGGGGCAAACTTCTGTGTTGGCGCAAACTTAATGGGAATGCGTCAAGCCATTGAAGAAGGAAAAGTAAATGAATTAGTAGGTCCAGGTGTTGATATCCTCCAAGGAGCTATCAAACGTGTGCGTTATTCCAAAAAACCAATCGTTACGGCTGCTCAAGGTCGTGCATTAGGTGGCGGTGCAGAGCTCTTACTAGCATCTCCATTTGTTGTAGCAGCAGCAGAAACTTACATGGGACTAGTTGAAGTGGGTGTAGGTTTAATTCCATCAGGCGGTGGACTAGCCGAGTTGACAGAACGCATCTTAAAAGATGATGATGTTCCCTCTAATCGCTTCGCCCGTTTAGCTAAATTAGTCCAAAATGTATCATCGGCTTATGTATCGATGAATGCTTACCAAGCAAAAGCCGCCGGCTTTTTAAGAGATACAGATGTCATCGTTCAAAACGATGAACAACGCGTATATGCAGCATTGGAATTAGCCAAGTTTTATTCTAAATATGGTTACCAAGTAGCTAAAAAATACACTTATCTTGCTCCAGGTCGTGATTTTAAATCAATTGTTGAATCAAATCTTGATGCTATGCGTCTAGGTCACTTTATTAGTGATTATGATATGGAAGTTGGTCTCTCTGTTGCTGATATTGTAGCAGGTGGTGATTTACCTCGAAATACTTATATTAATCACGATTACCTATTAAGTTTAGAGAAAAATAATTTCTTAAAACTTAGTGGCAATCAAAAAACATATGAACGTATTGCTCATATGCTAGAGACTAAACGACCATTACGTAATTAGTGAATATTAGTGATTTAGTAGAAGGAGAAATAAATATGCATGAAGCTTATATAGTTGCTTACGGACGTTCAGCAATTGGAAAAGGTAATGCCAGAGGTGCTTATGCCCACAGTCGTCCTGATGATGTAGCAGCAGAAGTCTTAAAAGGTGTTATTAATCGTATTGAAGGTGATTTTGATCCTAAATATATTGAAGATGTTATTGTAGGCTGTTCTTTTCCAGAAGGCATTCAAGGGATAAATTTTGCAAGAACTATTGCCTTACGAGCTGGGTTACCACATACAGTCGCTGGTCAAACGGTTAATCGTTTTTGTTCATCTGGTCTCCAAACCATTGCGACAGCAGCCAATGCTATTATGGCTGGACAAGCAAACTGTTTAGTTGCTGGTGGTGTTGAATTCATGTCAGCAGTACCGATGGGAGGCGCAGAACCAACAGTAAATCCAACTCTTCAAAATGAAGATATTGGAGCATCCTATCCAATGGGCTTAACAGCTGAAAATGTTGCTGAACAATACCATGTGAGCCGTGAAGATCAAGATGCATTTGGTGCTGCAAGTCATCAAAAGGCATATATTGCGCAAACAAGTGGTAAATTTGAAAAAGAAATTATTCCTGTCGAAATTGAACAAATCAAGTACACAGCACAGGGACCACAAGTTGTCACAGAAACTTTTAAAACAGACCAAGGTATTCGTCCTGAATCAACGCCTGAATCACTAGGCAAATTAAGAACAGTTTTTAAAGCTGATGGTTCAGTGACAGCTGGAACATCATCTCAAATTTCTGATGGTGCTGGTTTTGTAGTTCTTATGTCTAAAGAAATGGTTGATCAATTAAATGTTAAACCTATTGCCCGTTTTGTTGGCTTTAAAGCAGTCGGTGTTGATCCAAAAGTTATGGGAATTGGTCCTGCTTATGCTATTCCAGAAGCTTTGGAAAATGCACAACTAAAATTAAAAGATATTGATCTCATTGAACTTAATGAAGCATTTGCTGCACAAGCATTAGCATCAATCCGTGAACTCGGTATTAATATGGATATTACTAACGTAAACGGTGGTGCAATTGCCTTAGGTCACCCACTTGGTGCAACAGGAGCAATCTTAACCTCACGCTTATTATCTGAAATGAGTAAACGTCCAGAAACTCGTTATGGAATGGTTTCCATGTGTATCGGAGTAGGGATGGGAGCAGCTGGTATCTTTGAATATGTCGGTGATCGTTAATTAATCTTTGTTTCTTAGTTATAAAAAACTTCGCAAGTATTTGTGAAGTTTTTTGTTTGAAAGCGTCTTCCTTGAAGCATTGTCGACATTAGATTATAATGAATGAAAAGTTATAAAAGATGACTTAGAAGAGGTAGATATGAAGTTAGATATTGCACAAATGAATTATTTGGTAGCTATCGTCGATGCGGACTATAATTTATCAGATGCTGCAAAGCAAATTTTTGTGACCCAATCAACATTGAGTCAATTTATTTCTAATTTCGAAAAAGCAGAAAATGTTAGCTTATTTATCAGAAAAAATGGACGCTTGGTTGGTTTAACACCTGTTGGCAAACAAATGTATCATGAGGTTTTAGATATTCTTAGACGCTACGATCACTTAGGTCAGATGATTGAAGTTGAGGGACAAAAACGTCGCGGTATGATTCGAATTGGAATTCCTTCAACAACTATGCGTATTCTCTTTACCAGATTTTTCCCCAATTTTTTGATGGAAAATCCTGACGTAAAAATCGAGATTGTCGAAGAGGATAATAAAACCCTAAGGCAGATGTTAATTGACAATGAGTTGCACTTTGCCATGATTGAAGAGCCGACGCATCTAGATGATAAACGTTTTGAACAACATTTGATTATTTTATCTGAGATAGCAGCATTTATGCGTCCACAGAGTCCCTTGGCAAAGAAAAAAATATTAACATGGAAAGATTTAGATGACCGATACATCACCATGTTTAGTGATGATTTTGCATCTTATGATTTGATCATGGATAAATTAGCTGAAGAAGAATCAACAGCCAAACTTTTGATGACATCATCAAGTTGGGACTATTTAGTTGAGTCTTGTGCAATTAATGATATTATAGCCATATTACCAACGGCTCGCTTTAACCGTTATATTGAACGATTAGACTATTTGGGTGTCGTTGAAAAACGGTTTGATGACCCAATCAAATATAAACCCATGTTTTGTCGACCGAAAAAAACGAAATACTCTACTGTTGAAAACTATGTTTTTGAAACCATATTAAAAGGCTTTTATAAATTTTCAAATTATCGTTAATGTCTAATTCTGACAAAAAGCTGTAAATGTTTTGGAATTGACACCTTAAACAACAAAGCTTTTGTCATTAATTGTTTATTATTTCTTTCAATCATATTGAAAAAAATTTTTAAAAAAAGCAGGTGCTAATTTTCTAAAAACCTAATAAAAGACGGTTTTTCTTTTAGAGATCCTGACTTTTTATAGTATAATAGATTTTATAATTTTAATAATACAAGTGATAAAGGATTAAAAATGGAAGACATTAACTTAAAAAAAATCGAAGTTTTTGAGAACTATCGTGTTGAAAGGGCTGAATTTGGACATGTGGTTCTTTCAACTGAAGTAATAGAAAGTTCTCTAAACTACTATGGTATTGCACATGGTGGCTATTTATTTACACTCTGTGATCAGATTGCAGGACTAGTTTCAATTTCAACTGGATTTGAAGCAGTTACCCTGCAATCAAATATCAACTATTTCAAACCTGGTAAAGCAGGACAACGCCTCTATATTCATGGTAAATGTGTTCACAATGGTAAAACAACAAAAGTAATTGATATTGAAATTAGAAATGAAGAAGATCAATTACTGACAAAAAATTCTTGTACTATGTTTGTCACAGGGACAAGTGATCGTGGAATTCCGGTTGATCAAAAAGATTAGGCTTATCCTAATCTTTTTTTGAGCATTTTCTCTGAACTTTTTAATAATAAGTGATAGACTATTAATAAGAATGATTATAAATAATATGGAGAGAGGAAAAAAATGTCACTTATTTCATTTAATCGAGTTCAGTTTGAAGTAGATAATAAAAACATCCTAAATCACGTTAATTTTACTGTCGAAGAAGGTGATTTTCTATCTATTGTTGGACCTTCAGGGAGTGGAAAGAGTACCTTGTTAAAATTAGTTTCAGGCCTCATTTCACCGACCAAAGGGGAGATTCTTTTTAATGGAAAGGATATAGCAAAGCAGGATCCAATTGAAACGCGCAAGCAACTATCTTACTGTTTTCAAACCCCCTATCTATTTGGGTCCACCGTCAAAGATAATTTAGCATTTCCTTTTGATATTCGACATGAAGAATTCAATCAAAGCCGAGTGGATCAACTCTTTACATTATTTCAAATGGATAAAACTTATTTGAATCAAGATGTCAAAAAATTGTCTGGTGGGGAAAAGCAACGTATTGCGCTGATTAGACAATTACTTTTTGAACCAAAAGTTTTGTTACTTGACGAAGTTACATCTGCACTTGACTCAGTAAATAAAGAAATTGTTGAAGGTGTTATTCAGGAATTACATCATAAAGGAATGACCATTCTATGGATAACCCATGACGCTGAGCAAAGCAAAAAGTATGCTAATAAATTATTGACGCTTGTCAAGGGACAAATAGAATCATTGGAGGTAATCAAATGAATAGCGCGGCATCAATCTCAGTACCCTCATTATTAATAGCATCTTCATTAGTCATTATTACCCTCTTTTTTTCATACTGGCAAAAATTAAGACTAGAAAAAGAAATTATTGTTGGTGCTATTCGAGCAGTAGTGCAACTCCTTTTAGTTGGCTTTGTCTTAAACTATATTTTTGGCTATGAAAATCCAATTTTTACAGCACTTTTACTTTTATTTATGATTGTTAATGCATCCTATAATGCAGCAAAACGAGGTAAAGGTATTAAAAATGGTTTTGCTATTTCATTTCTAGCAATTACTTTGGGAGCTGTCATTACCTTATCAGTATTAATTTTGTCACGTATTTTACATTTTGTTCCCAATCAAATGATTCCGGTCGGCGGAATGATTATTAGTAATTCAATGGTTGCTATTGGTTTGTGTTATAAACAACTATTGTCAGATTTTCAAAACAAACAAGAAGAAGTAGAGACTAAATTAGCTCTCGGAGCAGATATTTTACCAGCATCGATTGATATTATTCGTGATGTAATAAAAACTGGTATGGTACCAACAATTGATTCATCTAAGACTTTAGGAATTGTTTCCTTACCAGGGATGATGACTGGTCTGATATTAGCTGGTACTTCACCAATTCAAGCTGTTAAATATCAAATGATGGTTACCTTTATGCTTTTATCAACGACCTCAATTGCCTCTTTTGTAGCATCATACTTGGCATATAAAGGTTTCTTCAACGATAAAAAACAATTAGTTGTCAAACGTCAATAAAAAAAGAAGCCTAAGCTTCTTTTTTATTTTCTATAAAGTTTATGTTGTTGATATACGGGATCAAAAGTAACATTAACACCTAATTTACGAAGTACATTTTTATCTTCTTCAGTTAGTGTAACAGTAGAGTGAGCTTCACTTCCCTTAAGATTACCAAGTTCTTTCATGGCTAGGTCTGCTTCGGTGTTGCTCATTGCAGTGATTGCCAATGCAATAAGAATCTCGTTTGAATGTAATCTTGGATTATGACTGCCAAGATGTTTGACTTTTAAATTCTGAATTGGTTTAACATATTCAGGTTCAATCAAGTGTGTAGACTTGTCAATTGATGCCAATTTTTTAATAGCATTAATAACAACGGCAGCTGTAGGTCCGAAAAGGTCTGAAGTTTTTCCGGTCACGATTTGACCATTTGGAAGTTGTAATGCAAGAGCAGGAGCACCAGTAGCTTCAGATTTTTCTCGAGCAGCCATTGTCACTTGGCGGTCTGCAGGAGACACACCAATGTCATTCATCAATAATTCGATTTTTTTAACAGCTGCTTCAGAAACGCGTTCTGCTTTAAAATCAACAAGGGTTTGATAATAACGACGAATAATCTCTTGTTTAGAAGCTTCAATAGCAGCTTGTTCATCAATTATTGAATAACCTACCATATTAACGCCCATATCTGTAGGAGAAGCATATGGTGATTTGTTAAGGATTCGTTCAAAGGTTCTGTTTAAAACAGGGAATACTTCAATATCACGATTATAGTTAACAGCCGTTTTACCATATTTTTCTAAATGGAATGGGTCAATCATGTTGAGATCATCAAGGTCAGCCGTTGCTGCTTCATAGGCTAAGTTGACTGGATGATGAAGTGGTAAATTCCAGACAGGAAAGGTTTCAAACTTAGCATATCCTGACGTAATGCCATTGATTTGGTCATGGTACATTTGAGACATACAGGTTGCTAATTTACCAGAACCAGGTCCAGGTGCTGTAACAACAATTAAATTACGGCTAGTTTTGATATAATCATTTTTCCCCATACCTTCTGGTGAGATAATATGATTGATATTTGTAGGGTAACCTTTAATTGGGTAATGCAAATAAGATGCAATTCCATTTTTTTCTAATTGGTTACGAAAAATATCAGCTGCAGCCTGATTATTATATTGTGTAATAACAACTGAGCCAACATAAATATCTAATGAGTTAAATTTATCAATTAAACGAAAGACTTCTTGATCATAGGAAATACCTAAGTCACCACGAGCTTTTGAGTGCTCAATATTATTAGCATTGATAGCAATAACAATTTCAACTTGATCTTTTAGTTCTTTTAAAAGTTTAATTTTATTATCAGGTTCATATCCTGGAAGAACACGCGCAGCATGATAGTCTTCAAGCATTTTTCCACCAAACTCCATGTAAAGTTTGCCGTCAAATTGATTAATACGTTCTAAGATATGATCCCTTTGTAAATGCAAATACTTATCTGAATCAAAAGCAAGTTTTTTCATATTTTTCACCTCTGTTTAGCATTATATCAAAGAAAGACCTGTTTTTGGTGAAAATCTCTTTAAAATCTTGCTAAAAATTGTCTTTTTAAAATTTTCATCAGATTATGTTAAGAAATGAGTTGATTTCATATTTTCACAAAAACATATTTTTATGAATTACACAAATTTCTATTTTATTAAATTGTTAGATTTTAGATAATGAGAGGTTGACAAGTAAGGTTAATTCATTTATACTTATTACAATTAAATACTGCTTTAACTATGTCCCGTGAGACATGAAAGTTTAAAAAAGAGACTGCTCTTTGAGCATGCTCTAATTTTGACGGACTTTAATTGACTCAGGACTTGCTCCTGAGTCTTTTTTTGTAAAGGGTATTCAATTAATTAAGGTGAACAGAGAGTCACCATTAAAAGGAGAATTTTATGTCAAAACTATCATTAGACAAGAACAACATACGTGCTCTTGTTGGTGCAATTGTCGCTTCAGGTACAGATGACTTAAACGTCATGTTCCTAGCCTTCTCAATGTCTTCAATTATTACCGAATTAGGTATTACTGGTGCACAAGGTGGTTGGATAGCGACCATCACAAACCTAGGTATGCTATGTGGTGGCTTACTTTTTGGATTACTAGCTGACCGTCACCACAAATTCAAAGTTTTTAAATGGACTATCCTTGTCTTCTCAATTGCAACTGGTTTAATCTTCTTCACTAAAAGCATTAACTATCTTTACATCATGCGCTTCATCGCAGGTATTGGGGTAGGTGGTGAGTACGGAGTTGCCATTGCCATTATGGCTGGAATAGTACCACCTAAAAAAATGGGTCGGATTTCATCACTCAATGGGATTGCTGGACAAGTTGGTTCAATTACCTCAGCTTTATTAGCAGGATGGCTAGCGCCAACACTCGGCTGGCGAGGATTGTTCTTATTTGGTTTAGTACCAATCTTACTAGTGCTCTGGATGCAATTTGCAATAGATGATGATAACATTATCGACAGCGGACTTGATCAGAGTGAAGAAACAAGTCAGCCCGTTAAAATTAGTGAACTCTTTAAGACACCGACTTTGACAGCTCAAACACTTGCACTAATGGTGATGACAACAGTCCAAATTGCAGGATACTTTGGGATGATGAACTGGCTACCTACGATTATTCAAACAAGCCTAAGTATCTCAGTTAAAGATTCGTCGTTATGGATGGTTGCAACAATTCTAGGAATGTGTTTAGGAATGCTCACATTTGGTCAAATTTTAGATAAATTTGGCCCAAGATTAGTTTACTCAGTCTTCCTATTAGCATCATCAGTTTGTGTGTACCTCTTCCAATTTGCTAACTCAATGCCAACAATGATTATTGGTGGCGCAATTGTTGGCTTCTTTGTAAATGGGATGTTTGCAGGATACGGGGCAATGATTACAAGACTCTACCCACACTATATTCGTTCAACAGCAAACAACGTGATTTTAAATGTCGGTCGGGCAGTCGGGGGCTTCTCATCAGTTATTATTGGTAAGATTTTAGACGCATCAGGTGTTCCAATGGTTATGATCTTCCTATCTTCACTCTACTTAGTCAGCTTTGTAGCAATGTGGACAATTGGTAACTTAAAAGCAACAGTCTATCAAGCTTTAGAAAATTAAGTATAAATAAAAGGGTCTGGGACAAATGTTCTCAGACTCTATTTTTTATTTGGATTTATGACTATTAGGCAGTGGTTGAGTGGGCTCTAATAGGTAGAAAGTCAACTTTTACAGCCCTAGTCAACTTTGCAGAGGTGGAAGGACAAATCAAATTTCTAGTAAATTACTGATTTTTGTCCCAGTCTCATAGTTTTTCCAAGAATTTTTCAATGTCAATTCGAACACGTGTGTGACAAGCTTTGGCAACTAATTTTTCCCCTGCGAAAGCTTCAATCCGGAAGTCATAACGGCGTCCTTCTTCTTTCAGTGCAGTAATAATAACTGTGAGAGCTTGGCCAATTTTAGAAGCAGCAATATGAGAAATAGCTATTTCTGTACCAACTGTAGTATAGCCCTGGTCCTCGATTGTTTCTTGTGCATATAGGTATGCCGTATGTTCCATAAAGGCAACAATAGCCGGTGTGGAAAGTACTTCTAAGCTACCAGATCCTAAATGTTTGGCTGAGTGTTCAGATTTTGTATCAAATTGATGCGTATAAATTGTCATATAAAATCCTCCATTTTCTTATATTATAATACAAGTTTGTGTAGCAGTCATGGCTTTACTGTAGATTATGGTATACTAAAATAAGAAAATGAGGTAGTGATGGAAGTAAATAAAGAAGCTGTGACTGATTATATCAATAATCGACCAGATAACCATAAAGCATTTCTAAAAGCTTTAAGACTTATAATTATCGAGTCCTTACCTGAGACAGTCAATGAAGGTATTGCTTGGTCCATGGCTTCTTATTGGCAAGGGACTTATTTAATTCATTTTCAGGATTATTCACAACATTTAAATATCTATATTGGGCCAGAAGCAGTTGAGCATTTTAAAACAATTTATCCACATTTGGATTACAGTAAACGAGGGTTTAAATTGCTTCATAATCAAGAGCTACCTGAAAAAGAATTACGAGAAATGATTAAATGGCTCTATAAGACATATGCAAAATAGGATTGGTAATGAGATTAGATAAATTTTTAGTTGATGCTGGTATTGGTAGTCGTAGTCAAGTGAAGAACTTGCTTAAGAAAAAAGAGATTTTAGTTAATGGCAAGGTGGAGAGCTCTGCTAAACGACAAATTGATTCTGACAAGGATCAGATTCTTTATCAAGGGCAGGAACTTGTTTATGAAGAGTTTCTCTATTACATGTTTAATAAACCGGCCGGCGTCGTGTCAGCAACTGAAGATAATCTTCATCAGACGGTTGTCGATTTGTTAGACGACCGAGCTAGACAAAAGGAAGTCTTTCCAGTTGGACGCTTGGATAAGGATACACATGGTTTGCTGCTTTTAACCAATAATGGTGATTTAGCACATAAGTTGCTTTCTCCTAAGAAGCATGTCAATAAGATATACAAGGCTCACGTTAAAGGGGTAATGACAGAAGCAGATCAGTTGGCATTTGAAAATGGAATTCAATTGTCAGACCATCTTTGTTTGCCTGCGAATTTAGAAATTATTGATAAAGATGAAAAGAAGCAAACTTGCACAGTTAAGATTACTTTGAAAGAAGGTAAATTTCATCAGGTTAAACGAATGGTCAAGGCCTGTGGAAAAGAGGTTACTGACTTACAACGGTTGACAATGGGACCTTTGAAATTAGATAATACTCTAGGATTAGGCGAATTTCGCCGTTTAACGGATCAAGAGATAAGTAGTTTAATGGAAAACTAAAAGACACCAGGAGGTATCTTTTTTTATAACCATCTTTTATATTTGAAGAAGGTCAAAGTTGATACTAAAATAGTGATTGCTACTAAGATTACAGCTGGATAGCCCCATTTGCTGGATAATTCAGGCATATACTTAAAGTTCATTCCATACCAGCCAACTAGAATGGTTAAAGGCATACAGGAAGTCGTTACAATGGTTAAGATAGCCATAATTTTATTTTGTTTCATTTCAAGACGTCCCTGAGCTAAGTCTCTAATTTGAATAATGGTCTCTCTTAAGGTTTGAACCGTAGTTTGCAAACGAGAGACACGGGATGCAAATAAGTGAAAGAAACGCAGATTTTCGTCCTTGAAAAAATTATTTTCATTCTCACTAAATTCTTGTGCCAAATCAATCAGTTGCATATAATGTTGATTCAATTTAATTAACTTCTTGCGTATCTTATTCAACTGATGGTCATTGTTCTCTTCAACACCATCTAACACATTTTCTTCAATTTGATCCAATTCACGGTCAAAGGCTTCTAAAAGTTCAGAATCATCTTTAATGATAAACTCTAAAAAGTCATAAATAAAGCGTTCCAGACTTGGTTGCTTCCAACGTTTTGTTTTTTGGATTTTTTTTAGCAATTGTTCCACATGTTCATCACAATCGATGAAAATGATGCCACGTTCATCTAACGCAAAGGAGAAGTCCATAGCTTTACTAATCAGATCATCACGAACTGGAACTTTAAAAGTCCCTGTCAAAGAATCCAAATTGACCTCGGCCTTAGTTGAGTTGGCAGAAAAAATGTTAAAGTCCATATCAATACCCATATGGAAATCTTGTTGCAATCCTTGCCATTCTTCAGGCTTTATAACTGCCACAAATGGATGGCTACCAAAAAAAGCATCATCGAAAGTAGTTGGTTTAAGTGTTTGTAAAATTTGATAGTACATAGACCTATTATAAGCTGAGGAATTAAAAAAAGCCAGTTATTTACTGACTTTTTAATGAATTAAATTGCCCATTCTCCACCACGGAAGATTGGAATAATTTGCCCATCTTTAGTAATACCATCGATGTCCATTTTTTCAGAACCAATCATGAAGTCAACGTGTGCTGTTGAACGATTTAATCCAGCAGCTTTTAGTTCTTCGTTGTTCATTTCAGTTCCACCTTTTAAGCTAAAGGCGTAGGCTGCGCCGATTGCCAAATGGTTAGAAGCATTTTCATCAAATAGGGTATTAAAGAATGTTAGGCCTGATAATGAAATTGGTGTTTTGTGAGGAACGAGGGCAACCTCACCAAGGGCGCGTGCCCCATCATTTTCTTCAACCAAACGTTTGATTGTTTCTTCTCCTTTTTTTGCAGTAACATCAACAATTTGGCCATCTTTGAAGGTGAATTTCATATCTTCGATTACGACACCAGCATATGACAATGGTTTAGTTGATGAAACATAGCCATCTGCACGACGATAGTCAGGAGCTGAGAAAACTTCCTCAGTTGGCATATTAGCAATGAATTCTTCGCCTTGCGCATTAACACTTCCAGCAGCTTCCCAAAGATGGTTTTCAGGCATACCTAGTGTTAAATCTGTTCCTGGAGCCATATAATGTAAGGCATCAAATTGGTAATCATTAAGGATAGTTGCTTTTGCTACTAATTTTTCTTGATGTAAGTCCCATGCTTTAATTGGATCTTCTTCATAGATACGGTTCATCTTAAAGATAGCATCCCAAAGTGCATCAACTTGCTCTTCTTCAGTAGCTAAGTCAGGAAAGACCATTTTAGCCCATTCAGGACTTGAAGCGGAAACTAGGTTCCAGCTGAATTTATTGGCTTGTGACGCAGCACGTTGTTTTTCTAAGGCAATGGCAGTTGCTTTAGTCGAAGCTGATAAGCGTTCAGAATCAACTCCAGAAAAAGCATTTGGATCTGATGAACGGACAAACAAACGGCTCGTATTTTTTCCTAATAGATAATTGGATTTTTCAACAACAAAATCAGGAACATTTACTAAGCGTTCATAGTCTGCATTGATTAATTTTTCGCGAGTAATTGTATCATCGATATAATCAACAAAAACTTCAGCTGCACCAGCTTCATAAGCTTTTTTAGTAAGCATACGAGCAAAAACATGATGTTCAACAGCAATTGCAATTAAAAGCGTATGTCCTTTTTGGACATTGACACCTTTATTAATTAACAAATTAGCATATTTCTCTAAATTTGTTTGAAAATTAGGTAAAACCATTTTGGTCTCCTTATGATTATAATATTTTATTATTCTAATATAACATAAATGCCAGTAATACTCAAAAGGCTATTAAAATTAGATTATTCTCAGATAGTAAATCTTGTCTTCTGATTTGCTAATTGATACCATTCATGTTAAGATATATAAAGAAAAATATCGATAGAAGAGGTAGTAATTGTGGCTTTTGGAGAAAATGGACCTCGTAAGAAAACAGGTTTTGAAAAAATAACAATGTTTATTGTCATCTTAATGGTACTAGTAACTGTAGGTGGCTTAATTATGGGTGCCTTATCAGTATTTATGGGATAGAACGCCGTATGGCGTTTTTTTAACAGAAAAGAAAGTTAGAGAATTAAAATGAGTATGTTTTTAGATACTGCTAAGATTAGTGTTCATGCTGGTCGCGGTGGTGATGGTATGGTTGCCTTTAGGCGAGAAAAGTATGTACCAAATGGCGGCCCTTGGGGTGGTGATGGTGGTAAAGGTGGCTCAGTCATCTTTAAAGTAGATGAAGGTTTAAGAACCTTAATGGATTTCCGTTATAACCGAAAATTCCGTGCTAAAGCAGGGGAAAAAGGGATGACTAAAGGAATGCATGGCCGTGGAGCAGAAGACTTAATTGTTCCAGTTCCACAAGGAACCACTGTTAAGGATGCTGAGACTGGTAAAGTCATTATCGACTTAGTTGAACATGGTCAGGAGTTCAATATTGCTCAAGGTGGTCGTGGAGGTCGCGGAAACATTCGTTTTGCAACACCTCGTAATCCAGCACCAGAAATTGCCGAAAATGGTGAACCAGGTGAAGAACGTGAGCTGGAACTTGAGTTGAAAATTTTAGCTGATGTTGGACTTGTTGGTTTCCCATCTGTTGGTAAATCAACTTTATTAAGTGTTGTATCAGCAGCCAAACCTAAAATTGGTGCTTACCACTTTACAACAATTGTTCCTAATATTGGAATGGTTAGAACAAAGTCTGGTGATAGTTTTGCTATGGCAGATTTACCAGGTCTAATTGAAGGAGCTAGTCAAGGTGTTGGTTTAGGGACACAATTCCTACGTCACATCGAAAGAACGCGTGTTATTCTGCATATCATTGATATGTCTGCATCTGAAGGCCGTGATCCATATGATGACTACAAATCAATTAATAATGAGCTTGAAACTTATAACCTTCGTTTGATGGAACGTCCTCAGATTATTGTCGCCAATAAAATGGATATGCCAGATGCAGAAGAAAATTTAGAAGACTTCAAAGCAAAATTATATGCAGAGTATGATGAATTTGAAGAAAAACCATTAATTTACCCAATTTCGACATTAGCACAAAAAGGATTGGATAATCTTTTAGAAGCTATTTCTGAATTATTGGCTAAGACTGATGAATTCTTATTATACGATGAATCTGATTTCCAAGATGATGAAGAAGTATACTATGGCTTTGTTGGTGATGATAAGGAATTTGACATTACACGTGATGATGACGCAACTTGGATCTTATCTGGTGAAAAACTTGAGCGTCTCTTTGTCATGACTAATATGGAACGTGATGAATCAATCATGAAATTTGCTCGTCAATTACGTGGTATGGGTGTCGATGAAGCACTTCGTGAACGTGGTGCTAGAGACGGTGATATCGTTCGTATTGGTAGTTATGAATTTGAATTCGTTGATTAATCTTGCAACTATTTATTTGTTTTAGGAAAGGAGCATTCTTATGGGAGATAAACCCATATCTTTTAGAGATAAGGATGGCAACTTCGTTTCAGCAGCTGATGTTTGGAATGCTGAAAAACTAGAGAAACTTTTTAACCAACTTAATCCCAATCGACGTTTACGTTTAGAGCGGGAAAAACTAGAAAAAAAGAATGAAGCCTAAAGCTCATTCTTTTTTTCTATGGCCACTAATTGGAATTTTTGGATTCTTAGCCAGTTCAAATAGGTGTAGATATCACTTACCAGAAATGTCGCAAAGCAAATGACTAAAGCATAGTGACTACTATCTGATTGTGCTTCAAACAGCCATAAGGCAATTAAGATTATATCATTTAAACAATAAGCTAAAGCAAAATTAGGACTTCTCTTATAAGTAAGAAAGGTACCAGCAAAAGCAGTCGCTATGGAAAGCGTTGAAACCAGTAAAAATGGTGTATGAAATATTCCTAAAATATAATAGAATATGACAGTAATCAGAACGGTTAGAAGAAATAATAAATAGTAATCCTTAACTTTGACTTGACTGATTGTAACTTGTGCCTTTTTTCCTTGGAAAGGATGACTCAGCCAGGACAAAAGTGAAAATACAGCCATAGGTAGAGTTAGACAACTATAGGTAATCAGCTCACTATAGTAGTTATTTCGTAGGGCTAGGTAGGCATAAATCACAGCAAAAATAATAATTAATCCCTGACCAATAGGATTACCTTTGGCTGAAAAAATTAAGGAAGTAATTCCGATCATTGAAGCTAAGATAGCTAAAGGCTCTTGATTACCAAAATAGATTGATGTACTAAGAATAGCCAAGATTGAAAATAACCACAATGACCATTCAGTAATAGTGAAATAACGTAATGTTTTCATGTACTAATTCAAACACAGACGAGACTATCTGTCAATAGCTTGGGCTAATAAATCATTATCAGTTAATTGAAAAATAGAGAAACCTGTTTCATTAATAAAATAGGCATCATGGGAAACAGAAATGATTGCACCAGGATAATCCATAAATAATTGGCGAACTAAAGGTTGACTTGTCGGTGAAAAATGTCTAGTTGGTTCATCCAAAATTAATAGATTATTTTTATCTAATACCATTTTTGCTAAAAACAGTTTAGCCCTTTGACCACCAGATAACTGACCAAAACCATGCTTGATTTCCTCCCTCGTGAATTGCAAACTAGCCAAAATCGATTTGATATCCTCAAGAGGGTAATCGTCTAAAAATTCCAGGGGACTTTGCTCAGGATTTAAAAGCTCTTCATAGTTTTGTGGCATATAGCCAATCGACAAAGTCGGATCAGCTTGTAGGGTTTCAAGGATATATTTTAATAACTTGGTTTTACCAATTCCATTTAGACCAGCAATGACGACCTTGTCTTGTCCTTTAACCAAGAAAGAGATGACCTGACCACTAATCAAGACTTGATCCTGCAAGTGCAAGATAGTTCGCTGCTTGGCCAAGCGAGGAATATCCGTGAAGAATAAGTTAAGACTATCCATTTCCAGGGGTGCTTTGGTCAACTGATTCTGATCTTTTGCTAACCGACTTTCCTGTGATTTAAGAGCTTTCATTTTTTTAGCTAATAAGCGTCCAGCAGTAGAATCTTTTGTATGTTCAAGTTGATGTTGTACACTTTCATGGACGCGTTTAAAGCGAGCTTCCTTCTTGTCAAACTCTTCTTTTTCCTTATTGGCTAATTGACTCTGTTTCACAAAAGCTGCTAGCCTATTTGTGATATAGTCGGAATAGTTGGTTTTTGAGAAATGATATGATGCAACAGTTCGCTTTTTGACTAATTCAAGATGAAGAATTGCAGTTGCGCAAGCTTCTAACAAGGCTTGATCATGAGAAATAAAAATAATAGTCAGTGGACTTGTCTTGATAAATTGCGCTAGCCATTCTAAAGAGGTCAAGTCCAAATCAGCCGAAGGTTCATCTAAGAGAAGAAGGTCAGGGCCATGTGCTAAGAGCTTCTTCAATTGAAGCTTGAGTCGTTCGCCACCTGATAAATCCTTCATTTTCAACTGATCATTTTCTAAATGATCAGTCTTAAAGTTGAGTTGGTTTGCAAGTTGGTAGAAATGATTGAAGTCAAACATATCATAATCTAAATCCTGATAAAGAAATTCTGAAGGACTTAGGTTGAGGACACTTTTTTCAAGACTTTGTGGTAAGTAGGCTAGTTTTTTAAATTGGTTAGTAATTTGACCTTCTATATCTAAATATGATGAAATCAAGTTAGGTTGATAAATAGCTTGTAGTAGACTAGATTTTCCAGTACCTTCTTCACCGATGATTCCTAATTTTTCACCTGTTGATAATGTAAAGCTTAGCTTATCTGTCAATTTACTTAAATCATTTTGATGGGTTAATGTAACATTTATTATTTGTAGCATATAGTCTCCTTTTTGTGAGTAATCTATTAAAAAGAAGAGAAAAAAACTTTCTACCCTAGCAAGTAGAAAGTCAAGAAGATGCAAATAAATAAACTACCAAAAAAGACGTAGTTTGAGATATAGAGCACACTAAAAAACTAAAGACTTGATAAGGCTATCTTCTTTTAGTTTTTTAGTTATCCATTGCTCTTTGTACCTCCGAGTTGTAATTACTTGTATGATAGCATCAAAAAGAATGCCTGTCAAATTTAAATTAGAAAACTTTAACAAAATAATACAAAAAAGATTGGTAATGGCGTTGCGCCCCTCCAATCTTTTTTGTTTATACATTAAGAACTTTATCTAAAAATTCAATGAGGCGAGGATGTTTTGGATTATCAAAGATATCCTCTGGTCGACCATCCTCTAGGAATTGACCACCGTCAGTAAAGATAACACGATTTGCTACTTGGCGGGCAAATCCCATTTCATGGGTAACGATTAACATAGTCATGCCTTGCTCAGCTAAGTCACGCATAACATTGAGAACGTCACCAACCATTTCCGGGTCAAGTGCAGAAGTAGGTTCATCAAACAACATAATATCTGGATTCATTGCTAAACTACGGGCAATTGCCACACGTTGTTTTTGACCTCCAGATAAACTACCAGGATAAGCATCGGCTTTGTCCGATAAACCAACTTTTTCTAGTAGTTCTTTACCATGTTGTCTAGCAATTTCTTTCGTTTCTTTACCAAGCTCAACTGGTGCAAACATAATATTTTCAAGTACAGTCATATGTGGGAAAAGATTGAAATGTTGGAAAACCATACCGATATTTTCACGAGCTTTATCAATGTTGGTGTGTGGATCTGATAATTCAAAACCATCTACAACAACTTTACCTGAAGTAATTGATTCTAGTAAGTTTAGGGTACGAAGGAAAGTTGATTTTCCTGAGCCAGAAGGACCAATGATACAAACGACATCCCCTTCATAGAATTTAGCATCAATTCCTTTTAATACTTCATTTTGTCCAAAATATTTATGTAAATCTTGAACATCAATTTTTAATTCTGCCATTATTTAAACCTCTTTTCCAAACGTTTTGCAAGTCTAGTAAGGAAAGTAATCATGATTAAGTAAATGATTGCTAAAATAGCATACATACGGAATGATTGATAGTTCCTTGCAATGATAATTTTACCAGTTTGGAATAATTCAACTAGACCGATTGCTGAAACGATAGTTGTATCTTTTAAAGAAATAACAAACTGATTGATAAAGTTGGGCAACATCACTTTAATTGCTTGAGGAAGGATAACTTTACGCATTGTAATTTTATAAGGGATACCAAGACTTCGACTGGCTTCCATTTGTCCTAATGGAACTGCCTCAATTCCACCACGAACAATCTCAGCAATATAAGCACCACCATTTAAGGAAAGGGCAATAGTAGCAGCTAAGAAATCATTAATTGGTGATTGATGACCTGTCATGCTTTCAATCAGGTTAGGTATACCCCAGAAAATAAATGCTGCAACAATCATTAATGGAACACCACGAACCACATCAACAAATATAGAAGAAATGATACGTAATGCTTTACTTGGAGCAACTGCCATCATCCCAAAGATTAATCCAATTATCATGGCAATCGCAAATGAGATAAGTGTTAAACTTAGAGTTGTCCATAGACCACTTAGTAATTGATTATAGTTATTTGACACTAAGCCACTCATTGTTGACTCATCAGCACCTTTATTAGCCATTTTTTTATCATCTTCAGAAGATAAATAATTGTTAACAATCTTATCATATTGTCCTGTTTTTTTCAGTTTAGCAAGACCATTGTTAAACATTTCTATTAGTTCTGGGTTAGTTCCTTTTTTAACGGCAAAACCATACTCTCCAGAAGGTTCTCCATTAATAGGTGTATCAAACTTACGGCCTTGTTGAATTGAATACTTAAGGATAGCTTCATCATCCATTAGAGCTTTGATTGAGCCTGAATTTAAACTATCGTACATTGAAGAAGCCTCATCAAATGCTTTTAGTTTAAAATTATATTTATCCTTAATTTTGTCTAGGAAATCATATGATGCAGTCCCTTTTTTAGCACCTACAGTAGTTCCTTTTAAGTCTTTGTAAGCTTTGATAGAATTTCCTGATTTAACACCAAGCAAGATATTAGATGTATAGTAAGAATCTGAGAAATCAAAAATTTCTTTGCGAGTATCAGTTATAGACATCCCAGCAATCGCTGCATCAGCTTGAGCAGATTGGACAGCATTTAAAGCCGCATCAAATCCTGGATTTGAAACTTCAATTTTAAATCCTTGTTGTTTGGCAATTGCTTTAATTAAGTCCATATCGATTCCGACGTATTTGCCTTTACCATTTTGGAATTCAAATGGTGCAAATGAAGAATCGGCAACAATTTTATATGTTTCTTTAACAGGTTTTGCTTTGTTATTTGCATCTCCAGTAGATGTTAAAGTTGTACTAACTTCTTTACCTAACCATTTATCCATGATCTTTTGGTAAGTTCCGTCAGCCTTCATCTCTTTCAAAGCAGTGTTGAAATCATTAATCAAGTAATCATATTTGCTACCTTTTTTAATAGAGAAGCCAAAGCTACCAATAGCTTCACCGTCCATATTTATAGCTAAATCTTGATTTTGATTAATTGCAAATTGAATGACAGGTTGATCATCCATTACAGCTTGCACAGAACCTGTTGCTAAGCTATTATACATTAAATCACCTGTATCAAAAGTTTTTACCTTAAAGCCATATTTATCTTTGTTTTGATCTAAAAATGTTTGCGAAGCTGTTCCATTTTTTACACCAACTGTTTTGCCTTTTAATTGACTGTACTTACTAATTGGATGTGCTTTTTTTGTTGCAATAACTATTTTTGTATCATAATATGGGTCAGAAAAATTAAACACTTTTTGACGTTCTTCAGTAATTGTTGTTCCGGCCATTAGAGCATCAGCTTGACCTGACTGAACAGCATTTACTGCAGCATCAAAACCTGGATAGGTCATTTTATAATCCCAATTTTGACGTTTTGCTACTTCATTAATAATATCAACATCAATTCCTTTATAGACCTGATCGGAATCTTTGTATTCAAATGGTGCATAGGCAGTGTCTGAAACGATTTTAATGGTTTCAGCGCTAGCAATTCCCCCAAACAAAAGTGTTGTGGATAGGATTGCCAGCATAAAGACTTTTAATTTGTTCTTCATACGTGTCTCCTTTTAAAATATTTGTTAATTATATCAGAATATTTTGAAGATAGCAAGAAAATCGATGCCTCATGTTAGAAAACCTAACATCGATAAAATTAGTTTTAGAAATTAGCATTTTATTCTTCCTATGTTAAAATAGGACTAAGGAATAAAAAGAGGACAAAAAATGATTGATAAACGAATTGATAAACCATTTCACTTGGTTTCTAAATATCAACCTTCTGGGGATCAACCACAAGCTATAGAAGAGCTGGTTGATAATATTGAAGGTGGTGAAAAGGCCCAGATTTTGCTTGGTGCGACTGGTACTGGTAAGACTTTTACGATGAGTCAAGTTATAAACAGAGTGAACAAACCCACGCTTGTTATAGCCCATAATAAAACTTTAGCGGGCCAATTGTATGGTGAATTTAAAGAGTTTTTCCCTGATAATGCTGTTGAGTATTTTGTATCTTACTATGATTATTATCAACCGGAAGCCTATGTACCTTCTAGTGATACCTATATTGAAAAAGATTCTTCGGTCAATGATGAAATTGATAAGCTTCGCCATTCTGCCACATCTTCTTTGTTAGAACGAAATGATGTTATTGTAGTTGCTTCAGTATCATGTATTTATGGTTTGGGATCACCCAAAGAGTATGCAGATTCTGCCGTCTCTCTAAGACCTGGTCAAGAAATCTCACGTGATCAATTATTAAACCAATTAGTTGATATTCAATTTGAACGCAACGACATTGATTTCCAACGGGGCCGGTTCCGTGTTCGAGGCGATGTTGTTGAAGTCTTTCCGGCTTCTCGCGACGAGCATGCCTTTCGTGTTGAATTCTTTGGGGACGAAATTGATCGAATCAGAGAGATTGAAAGTCTCACAGGCAAGATACTTGGCGAAGTTGACCACCTAGTGCTCTTCCCAGCCACCCACTTTGTGACTAACGATGAACACATAGAGACCTCGATAGCAAAAATTCAAGCAGAACTGGAAGAGCAACTTAAGTTGTTTGAAAGTGAAGGGAAGCTTTTAGAAGCGCAGCGATTAAAACAAAGAACAGAATATGACATTGAAATGCTCCGAGAAATGGGGTATACAAATGGTGTCGAGAATTATTCGCGTCATATGGATGGTCGTGCTGCTGGTGAGCCGCCTTATACCCTGCTTGACTTTTTCCCTGAAGATTTCATAATTATGATTGATGAAAGTCACATGACTATGGGTCAAATCAAAGGGATGTATAATGGTGACCAAGCCCGTAAGAAAATGCTAGTAGATTATGGTTTTAGACTTCCTTCTGCGCTTGATAATCGTCCTTTACGTCGTGAGGAATTTGAAAGTCATGTTCATCAGATTGTCTATGTATCTGCCACTCCAGGCGACTACGAGATGGAACAGACAGATACAATCATTGAGCAAATTATCCGTCCAACTGGACTGTTAGATCCAGAAGTCGAAATTCGTCCTTCAATGGGACAAATGGATGATTTACTTGGTGAAATTAATACGCGAGCTGAAAAGGGTGAGAGAACCTTTATTACAACCTTAACTAAAAAGATGGCAGAAGATTTAACAGACTATCTTAAAGAGATGGGGGTTAAGGTCAAGTATATGCATAGTGATATTAAAACACTAGAACGAACAGAGATTATTCGTGATCTTCGTTTAGGGGTATTTGATGTCTTAATTGGAATTAACTTATTGCGTGAAGGAATTGACGTTCCAGAAGTAAGTTTAGTTGCTATTTTAGATGCTGATAAAGAAGGTTTCTTACGAAATGAACGGGGTCTGATTCAGACGATTGGTCGTGCAGCTCGTAACTCCGAAGGACATGTTATTATGTATGCTGATAAAATGACTGAATCTATGCGGAAAGCTATTGATGAAACTGCTCGTCGTCGTCAAATCCAGATTGACTATAACACAGAACATGACATTACGCCAAAAACAATTAAAAAAGAAATTCGTGATTTAATTGGTATCAGTAAAGGCAAAGGTGCTGATGTAGAAGAAACAAGTCCTGACTATACTGCAATGAACAAATCAGAACGTAAAGAAGCCATTAAGAAATTGCAAAAACAAATGCATGAAGCAGCCGAAATGCTTGATTTCGAATTGGCGGCCCAAATTCGTGATATTGTCATTGAATTAAAAACAATGGATTAACCTTAAAAAAGCTAAAATAATTTAGCTTTTTTTATTTGTTCTCTTTTATTAAGTAATTTTTAAGGATGTTATCGTAAAACTGATTTTAAAAAAAGGTTATACCAGTTTGTTTTCAACATATTATTACAATAATTTTCTATTTAATAATATAAATTTCATCTTGCTCTAATCATTAAATTAAGGTAAAATTTTTCTAGTACCTAGACTTGAATGAGGTAATGAATGAATCAAGAAATGAACAAAAAAATGAGAGATTGTCTAATTTTCTTAGGTAAGATAGTTCTCTATTATTTTATATTTATGCTATTAGTTTACTTTTTTGCCTATGCCGGTCATTTTCAAGGAAGTTTTATTTACAATGAATTTTAGGAGAAGATGATGATTACAAATATGATTGAACAAATAGAACACTTTGCATCTGTCTCCGGTGACAGCTTTGTTTACGATTGTTTGGGAAAGAAAAACACATATTCAGAATTGAAACAACATTCTGATAGCATTGCCTCACATATAGACAGTTTAAATTTGGAGGAAAAGTCTCCTGTTTTAGTCTTTGGAGCACAGTCTTATGATATGCTAGCAACCTTTGTTGGTTTAACTAAATCTGGTCATGCCTATATACCGGTAGATGTTCATTCGGCTATAGATAGAATAAATGACATCATTGATGTTGCTAATCCTAGCTTGATCATCGCAATTGAAGATTTTCCTCTAGAGAATATTTCTTGTCCAATTATTGATTTTGCAGAAATTGATAAGATTAAAGCAAATAAAGTAAGCTACCAGCTTGATCATTGTGTTGTAGGAGATGATAACTACTATATTATTTTTACTTCAGGGACAACTGGTAAACCTAAAGGTGTACAAATTTCACATAATAACCTGCTTAGCTATACCAATTGGATGATTACAGATAAATCTTTTAATATTAATCAAAAACCACAGATGTTAGCTCAGGCACCCTATTCATTTGACTTATCTGTTATGCATTGGGCACCAGCTTTGGCTCTGGGAGGAACTTTGTTTGCCTTACCTAAGGAAATTTTAGGTGACTATAAATTATTATTCAAAACAATTACTAATTTGCCGATAGAAATCTGGACGTCAACACCGTCATTTGTCGATATGGCAATGCTTAGTGAAGATTTTTGTCAGGAAAAATTACAGCAACTGACCCATTTCTATTTTGATGGAGAAGAATTGACTGTCGCGACAGCAAAGAAATTATTTGAACGTTTTCCAAATGCTCAAATTATTAATGCTTATGGTCCGACAGAAGCAACAGTAGCTTTGTCCGCTATTCAAATTACAAAAGAAATGACTGAAACACTGACTCGACTACCTATTGGTTATCCAAAATCAGATTCACCAACTTTTATTGTTGATGAGGAGTTAAATATTTTAGAACCGGGTAAACAAGGGGAAATTATTGTTACAGGTCCAGCGGTTTCTAAAGGTTACTTAAACAACCCTGAAAAAACAGCTGAAGCTTTCTTTACCTTTAACGATCAACAAGCTTATCATACAGGCGACCTAGGACAATTAACAGATGATAATATCCTTTTATATGGTGGGCGACTTGATTTCCAAATCAAATATAGTGGTTACCGTATTGAATTAGAGGATGTTTCTCAACAGTTAAATCAGTCTCCATTTGTTGAGGCGGCAGTAGCTGTTCCTCGCTACAATCAGCAGCATAAGGTTCAAAACTTGTTAGCTTTCATTATTGTAAAAGAAGGTGTAGCGGAGCAATTCAGCAACGAGCGTGAAATGACAAAGGCTATCAAAGAATCAGTTTCAAATAACATGATGCCCTATATGATGCCTTCTAAATTTTTCTTTAAATCAGAACTTCCTTTGACTCCTAATGGGAAGATTGATATTAAAGGGTTGATTGCTGAGGTTAATAAACAATGATAAGGTTTTTAGAATCAATTCCCTATCTGGAACCTTATGCTAACCCTCAGTACTTTCTATATTTGTTGCTCTTTTTGCTTCCCATTGTAATTGGAATTTTTAAAGGAAAAAGATTTCCAATTTATGAGTTTTTAGTCTCATTCTTATTTATTGCTTTGATGTTTGGTGAGAACAATTATTATCAATTGTTAGCTTTTATCCTTTATATGATTTGGCAGACTATCTGTGTCTTTGCCTATAAATTGTATAGAAAAGACCATAATCAAACCTTTATATTTTATCTAGCAACTTTTTTGGTTATTTTTCCTTTGCTTTGTGTAAAAGTAGTACCAATTCTAGCTTTTGATGAAAGGCAATCACTATTTTCTTTCTTAGGTATTTCCTATTTAACCTTTAAATCAATTGGAATGATTGTAGAAATGCGTGATGGCACCTTAGAGGATTTTAGCTTAGTATCCTTCCTACGCTTTATTATTTTCCTTCCAACTTTCTCTAGCGGACCTATTGACCGCTATCGTAGATTCAATGAAGATTATGAAACTATTCCAAATCAAGATGAGTATTTCAAGTTGCTGGAAAAAGCTATCAACTATATTATGTTGGGCTTCTTATATAAATTTATTATTTCTTATGTTTTAGGTAATATCTTACTACCAACTATTCAAGCTAAAGCATTAAAAACGGGTACACTTTTCAGTCTTCCAACTTTAGGAGTCATGTATGGATATGGTTTAAATCTCTTCTTTGATTTTGCTGGTTACTCCATGTTTGCGATTGCTATCTCATATATAATGGGGATTAAAACTCCAGAAAACTTCAATAAGCCATTCCTTTCTCCCAATTTAAAAGAATTTTGGAATCGTTGGCATATGTCTTTGTCATTTTGGTTTAGAGATTTTGTCTTTATGCGACTAGTTCATTTATTCTTTAAAAATAAGACCTTTAAAAATCGTAATACAACATCCAGTGTCGCTTACCTTGTGAACATGTTGGTTATGGGATTCTGGCATGGGTTTACTTGGTATTACATTGCTTACGGATTATTTCACGGGATTGGTCTTATTCTGACTGATATTTGGCTTCGAAAGAAAAAAGAAATTAACCGAAAACGTAAGAAAAAAGGCCTAAAACCATTGTTTGAAAGTCAATTGTTCCATCTTTTCTCCATTGTTTTTACTTTCCATATCGTAATGATTTCCTTATTAATTTTCTCTGGATTTCTAAATGATCTATGGTTCCCAACTATTCCAAAATAAAAAGAGGTATACAAAATGAATACATTAGAAACTGTTATTAACCTATTTGATCGTCTATTTATGGAGGACGTATCTGATATTTTAGACGAGGATTTATTTGATGCTGGCGTGTTAGATAGCTTAGGAACCGTAGAGTTAATCGTGGAACTTGAAAATATTTTTAATATTAAGGTGCCCATCTCAGAATTTGGACGTGAAGACTGGAATACTGTAAATAAAATTGTCGCAGGTGTAGAGGAACTTCAAAATGCTTAAGAAATTTTGGCATCTTTTAGGGCCAGTAATTTTAGCATTGAGCTTAGTGGTCATTACCCTATTAAGTTTTCCTTCACATCTAAAACTCTCTTTTAAACAGGAACGAGAAAATGCAGTATCCTTAACTGATAATTCCTTTAAAAATGGGGAAATAAAGACACAAGCTTTCACTGATCAAAAGAAAAATTTTGTCCCATTTTTTGGCTCTAGTGAATGGAGTCGAATGGATAGCATGCATCCTTCAGTACTAGCAAAAAAATATCATCGCAATTATATTCCCTACTTAGTTGGGAAACGTGGTACGCAAAGTTTATCACATTATTTTGGTCTCCAACATATGACGCCATATATGGAAAACAAAAAAGCAGTTTTTGTTATTTCTCCACAGTGGTTTAGTAGTCAAGGGACTGATGGTCAGGCTGTTCAAAAATATTTGTCCAATACCCAAGTTATTGATTTTATTTTACAAGCAAATCCCAAGGATGAAGAAGCTCATATTGCTGCTCAACGTTTGCTCATATTAAATCCAAGTGTTGTTTACTCAGGTTACTTAAAGAAAATCAGTAAAGGTGAACCAATCAGTCAGGTTAAACTCAGTTATCTTAAAAGTTCAGCTTATTTATCCAAGAAAGTAGAAGTACTATTTAGTCACCTGTCTTACTCAAAATCCTATCAAGATAAAATTTATCCAAGAACAAAAGGGCTACCAAAGCATTTTTCATATGAAACTTTGAATAAACTTGCTGATCGTCGTGGACAGATAGCAACTTCAAACAATCCATTCAAAATTAGCAATACATTTTTTACTGGTCGTATAGCTAAGAATATGAAACGTTTAAAAGGCTTTCAATCTAAAGAATCCTATATTATTTCTCCAGAGTATACCGATTTTCAATTAGTATTGTCACAGTTTGCTAAGAAAAATATAGATGTAATGTTTGTTGTTACGCCTGTTAATAAAGAGTGGGCTGCTTATACAGGTTTAGATTTACAAAAATATCAAGACGCAGTTCAAAAGATAAAATTCCAATTACAGGCTCAAGGTTTTAATAATATCACTGATTTAAGCCAGGATGGTGGTAAACCTTATTTTATGAATGATACAATTCATTTAGGATGGAATGGCTGGTTAGCTTTCGATAAGCAAGTTCAACCATTTTTAGCAACTCAAACCACTAAAGTAAAATATGATATTGATAGTTATTTCTATACTAAAGAATGGGCTAATTTAACTTATAAAGAAATGAAAACCAAAACGGTAAAATAGTTTTGGTTTTATTATATCCTTTAACAAATTTTACGCAATCGATTGCATAATTGGGTTGAAATATAGTATAATAGATTGATTAATATTATAGGAGGACAAGATGGCAATTCAAACGAATAAGGAATTGAGAAACAAACTCATTTATTGTGTTTACACACGTTATTTCTCAGATGAAGGAACTTTTGCAGCTGTTGAAAAAGAGTTGGATCGTATAAAAAATTTAGGGACAGATATTATTTGGTTCTTACCAATTTATCCAATTGGAAAAGTTAATCGAAAAGGTATAGCAGGGTCACCTTATGCAATTAGTGATTACCGTGCTATCAACCCTGAGTTCGGAACTATGGCTGACTTTGAACATCTAGTATCTGAAATCCATAATCGAGGAATGAAAGTGATGATCGATATTGTCTTTAATCATACCTCTCCAGATTCCCTATTAGTCCAAGATCATCCTGAATGGTTTTATCATAAAGAGGATGGAAGCTTTGGAAACAGAGTTGGAGATTGGACAGACATTATTGATTTAGATTATGCTAATAAAGACTTGTGGAATTATCAGATTGCTATGTTAACGATGTGGGCTGAAAAAGGAGTTGATGGTTTCCGTTGTGACGTTGCTCCATTAGTGCCAATGGCATTTTGGAATCAAGCTCGGCAAGCTGTAAGTGAAATCAATCCAGATCACATTTGGTTATCAGAATCAATTGATTTTGGCTTCCTAAGAGAATTAAGAAACCGTAATTTGATTGCACATAGTGATTCTGAAGTTTACCAAGCATTTGATATTACCTACGATTATGACATGAGAGGATTCTTTGATAACTATCTCCAAGGAAAAATTCCATTAACTCGATATGCAGAAGCACTTAGCCAACAAGACTTAATCTTCCCAGCAAATTACATTAAGCTTCGTAATCTTGAAAATCATGATACTAAACGGATTGCCTCATTAGTTACAAATCATGAACAATTAAGACAATGGACTGCATTTGAATTCTTCCAAAAAGGCACATCACTTATCTATAATGGACAAGAAGTTTGTGACGCTGTAGAACCTAGTCTATTTGAAACAGGAACAGTTGCTTGGGATGGTCAATATAACATTTCTGACTATATAACAAAATTAGCATCCTTAAAAAAAGGTCTCTCACTTGATGCAAATTATGAAATACAAGCATCTGATGAGACTGATTCAGTTGTGATTGCCTACTTTTCAGACAAAGTTGAAACTGTGGGAGTTTTCTCATTCAAAGGCAGAACAGGTGAAACTGATCTACCTTTGGAAGATGGCAATTATATCAATCAACTGACAGATGAAACAGTAGTTGTTACTGATGGGAAAGTTGATTTAAGTCAGACCCCAATTTGGATTAGTCTTTAGGCTAGTCTCATTTTTGAGAATGGCTGCGCTAAGACCAAAATAGGATTAAATAAGAAGACAGGCGTTACCAGTCTGTTTTTTTGTTAATCTGAGCCATCCATTCCAAATGAAAAAGAAAAAAGCTATCCGAGGATAGCCTTTTTTTGATATAGCATGTCAGAATTATTTTACTGACCCACCAGTGATTCCTTCTACATAATATTTTTGCATGAACATAAATAAGAGGGTGATTGGAATTGCGATGATAACGGAACCAGCAGCGAAGGCAGTGAACCATTCGTAAATATTGATTTTCGTAATCATTGTAAATAAACCGATAGCTACAGTGTACTTGCTGGTCATGTCACCTAGAATAACTTGAGCAAAGATGAAGTCCATCCATGGCACCATGAAGGCCATCAGTGCGGTATAAACAATAATTGGTTTTGAGAGTGGCAGAGTAATTTTGAAGAAAATATCTGCGCGTGTCGCACCATCAATCATCGCTGATTCGTCTAGTGAATAAGGAACAGTGTCGAAGAATCCTTTAGCAATATAGAATCCTAAAGCTGCACCGGAAGAGTATACTAGCACAAGTGCTAATAAAGTTTGGTCAAGGTTCAAAGCTTTTAAGATGTAATAAACAGCAATCATTGACATAAAACCAGGGAACATGTTTAAGACAAGAGCAATTTTTAGGAAAGAATTGCGGTGCTTGAACTTAATCCGACTAAGTGAATAGGCCATCGCCACTGTAATAAATGTTGAAATGATGCAGGTAGCAGTCGCAACACCTAAAGTGTTTAGGAACCACCGTCCGAATGGGAATGAGTCATTGGTAAATAATCGCGTATAGTTTTCAAATGTCCAGTGTCTAGGGATGAAATAATCAACATAAACACCACCTTCAGCACGGAAACTAGTTAGTACAACCCAAACGATTGGGAAGAGCCAGATGATAGCAAGAACAGTTAGAAGGATATAGACAAAAGTTAAATTAAGGTTATTTTTCTTTTTCATTATTTAACAACTCCTTCTTTGTATGATGCAGTTCTTGTATAGGCTAATAAACTAAAGACAGCTGAGATAACAAAGATTAAGATACCAATTACGGAAGCTAAGTTGTAATCTGCTGCGGAAACAGTTAATTTATATAACCAGGTTACCAAGAGGTCTGTTGAACCGGCTTGATAGTAGTTTGAGTTAACTGGATTTCCACCAGTTAAAAGATAAATAACGTTGAAGTTGTTGATATTACCAATAAATTGTTGGATCAATGTTGGTGTCATAATCAATAGGATTTGAGGGAAAGTAATTGATTTGAAGACTTGGAATTTACTTGCGCCATCAATCTCAGCAGCTTCAATTTGTTCTTGTGGTAAGTTCATGATGATACCAGAAGAAACAAGCATTGTTACTGGGATACCTACCCACATATTGACAATGATTATAGAGAATTTTGCCCAAAGTGGGTCTGTTAAGAATGGAAGGCCTGATTTGATAAGCCCCCAATTCATTAATAGTGCATTGATTGGACCTTGGTCATTTAGGAGGTTTCTCATAATTAATAAAGAGATAAACTGAGGAACGGCCATTGTAATGACAAATAATGTACGCCATACTTTTTTATATTTAAGACCTTTAGTATTAATTAAAAGGGCTAAAATAATTCCAAAGAAGAAAGTAGTTACTGTAGCAAACACGGCCCAGATTAAAGTCCAAGACAATACTGGGAAGAAGGTATCTGCCATCCGTCCATTAAGGACATTCCCAAAGTTTGCTAGACCAACCCAATCAAATAGTGATTTTGGTGGCATATGTTTATGATCATAGCTGGTAAAAGCTAAACTAACCATATAAAGTAGTGGAAGTACTGTGAATAATAGAACACCAAGCATAGGAATGGCCATTAGGGTCATATGGAAACGCTCATGTGTCAAAGTCATAAAGTCTTCTTTGAAGCTTGGGATTTTTTGATTTTCTTTTTTAAGAAGATAAATTTTACGAGTACTCTTTAGGCTAGTCCAATAGATGAAAACAAAAAGTAAACAAAAAATTATTGCAGCTAAACCGAAAATGAGGATAAGCATAGAGTTATCACCATTGACAACGACTTGCATCTTAATGCCATCAATAACTTTTGTTTGTACCCCTTGAGTTTTTGTTCCAAGTGTAATAATTTTTTTCAGAGCAGGTATAATTTGTGTAAAAAAGCTAATGAGGAATAATATCTCAGTAACAAGAAATAATAATCCTTTGATGATTTGCCGGTTTAGTAAATTAGCTAGTCCCATAATTAAGAATGATAATTTAATTACTAGATTGCCTTTTGAAAAAACCTCTTTCATTGAAACTGATTCATAAGGTTGTTTATTTATCATAGTGTATCCTTTATTTATATCACTATCTCTCTCTTGATATTCCTTTATTGAAAAGATAAAAGAAATACGAGGTCAGGTTTCACCTAACCTCGCACAATTAAAAGATAAATTTATTTAGCTTTCGCAATATCTTTATCAAATTGTTGTAATCTCTTGAGGTAGCTTGATTCTTTAAGTTTACCATTGTAAGTATCACTTAAGATAGCAGCAGACTCAGGCCAGAATACTGACATTTGTGAAAGTTTTGGCATAACTACTGTATAGTCTGACGAAGAACCCATTTTAATAATAGCTTGAGCAAGTTCATTAGATTTTACATAGTCAGCGTTTTGAACTTCTTTATTTGAAGGAATCACACGACGATCTTCAGCTTTGAAAGAAGATTCTTGTGTCTTAGCATTTGTCATGTAAGCTGCAAGTTTGTAGCTAGCTGCGATACGTTTAGTATTTCCACCAGCAGGTGCTTGGTTAACTGCATAAAGTTTTACACCTAAGAATGCTTTTTGTTGAACGTCTTTACCACCAATGTTGATTGTTGGGTAAGTTGCAATACCAACATTTTTTTCTCCGATTGCTTCTTTAACAGCATCGTAGTTCCAAGGGCCTAACTCAACAGCATCAAATTTACCTTTACCAAATTCTGAGATAATTGAACCTGCATCAGCTTGAACAAAGTTTGGATTTGATTTTTGGGCTGAAATCCATTTAAGAGCATTAACACCAGCATCAGAACCCCAGTTCGTACCTTTAACATCTTCACCTTCAGGACCAAATAAATGAGCTCCAGCAGTCATGAAGATAGGTGCAGTATAGTATGCGTCCATTTCTTTAAAGCTACCACCGAATTTACCTTTTGAAGTAATAGTTTCATAAGATTTAACATCTTCAGCACTTAATTTAGATTTGTTGTAGTAAAGAACTAATGATTCGATACCATATGGGAATGCATAAGTTTTATCTTTATATTGAGCACCAGCAATTGCTTGGTCAGTTTGAGTAGATTTGACCTCTTTTGTATATTTTTCTGGAAGTTCTTGGATGATTCCTGATTCAACTAATTGTCCTAATTGGTCATGTGGAAGTGAAAGAACATCAGCACCCTTACTTGGGTCTTTTTTTAATGTTTCTTGAGTTTTTGAATCATCAGTTTCGATGATTTTAACTTTTACACCAGGATTTTCTTTCTCGAAGGCTTTAATAGTGCCAACGTAAGATTTTTTAGCGTTAGATCCAACCCACAATTTAACGGTAGTTTTTTTACCTGCAGCTTGAACAGTATCCTGAGAAGTACTTGTTAAAGCAAGTCCAGTTGTTAACCCTAATACTGCAGAACTAACAAGTAGCTTCTTCAAAGTAGATTTTTTCATTTTTTCTCCTCCTAGAGATGAATATTAGTTACACTCTTATTATGCAACCGTTTGCAAGAAATGTCAATAGCTTTTTTAAAATTAATAACATTTATTTGTCTGTTATGATATTTATATACTCTATTTTACTTTATATTGCAATTTACTCATAAAATTGTATAATGGAAAAAAATAGTATTAAACGAAAATAATCACGAAAAATAAATCGAAAGGAGTAATAAATGGTTACGATAAAAGATGTGGCTTTTAAGGCAGGAGTTAACCCCTCAACAGTAAGCAGAGTTTTGAAAGATAATCATTCTATTTCTCAAAAAACAAAGGATAAAGTTAGAAAGGCAATGAATGATTTAGGATATGTGCCAAATGTAGCTGCGCAAATGCTTGCCAGTGGATTGACTCAGAATATTGGTTTAGTATTTCCACCAATTACCTTTAAAGATCGGCTCAGTGAACCATTTTTTATGCAAATTCTATCGACAATTACAAATGAAGCGAAGGCTAATCACTTTACTGTCTCTATTGCAACAGGTATGACTGTTACTGATTTGGAGGAGCAGGTTAAATTGATGCATCTTCAAAAAAGAGTAGATGGCTTTATTATCCTTTATTCAGAACAAGAAGACCCAGTTAGACGATATTTAATGTCAAATAACATACCATTTGTTATTGTAGGAGCACCAGAAGGGTTTGAAAATAAGATTACTTATATTGATAATGATAATCAATTAATGGCCAAGTCAGCAGTTAATTATCTTTATGAAAAAGGACATAAAAAGATTCTATTTATAACTGATGATTTACTTTCGGAAGTAGCTTCAGAGCGGTATATGGGGTATCTAAAAGGTTGTATGAAATTAGGTTTGGATAATAAGACGATGTTATTATTTGATCGTAAAAATCCAGTGCTTGTTGAGAATTTGATGGAAACAATAAAAGAATTTCAGGCAACAGCACTAATTGTGATAGGTGAAATCCTTTCTGTCCGTGTAACTCAGCTCTTATCATACTATGATTTAAAAGTACCAGATGATATTTCAATTATCACATTCAATAATTCAACCTATGCAACGTTAGTCCATCCTTATCTAACTACTTTTGATATCAATGTAGAAAATTTAGGTATTGTTAGTTTTAAACAATTAATGGAAATAATCAGTTCCAAACAATCAACCCTCAGTCAAAAAATATTTGTACCATTTACACTGAAAGAAAGAGAAAGTGTACGAAATATTTCAAAATAAAAACAGCATTTACAAAGAATGTTGTTTTTTTATTGACTTACGCAAACGGTTGCGCTATAATTTCCTTATAGTTATATATAGTGAGGAGGAATTATGAGCAAGCGAGCAAGTGGCATTTTAATGCATATCAGTTCATTACCAGGGAAATTTGGTATTGGAACATTTGGGAAATCAGCTTTCAACTTTGTTGATTTCTTAAGAGATACAAAACAATCATATTGGCAAATTCTACCATTATCAATGACAAGTTTTGGTGATTCACCTTATCAATCATTTTCTGCAGTAGCAGGAAACACACACTTTATTGATTTTGATAATTTAACAAAAGCTGGTTACCTTAGTGAAGATGACTACAAGGACGTAAATTTTGGTGATAACCCAGAATCAGTTGATTATGCTATAATCTTTAATACACGTCGTCCAATCCTCGAAACTGCTGTGAGAAACTTTATGGCTAGTAAGGATGGTCAAAGACAACTGTCAACATTCGAGGAATCAGCACAATGGGTTAGGGATTTTGCTGAATTTATGGCTATTAAAGAGTACTTTGGTAATAAAGCGTTACAAGAATGGGATGATAAATCAATCATCAAACGTGAGGAAAGTGCTCTTGAATTCTACCGTGATAAATTAGAAGAAGCGATTACTTATCATAAAGTTTGTCAATTTTTCTTTTATCAACAGTGGTTAGAATTAAAATTATATGCTAATGCCAACGGTATTGAAATTATTGGTGACATGCCGATTTATGTTTCAGCTGATAGTGTGGAAGTTTGGACTATGCCTGAACTATTTAAAGTTGATGCTGATAAAAAACCAATTTATATTGCTGGCGTACCTGCTGATGGTTTTAGCGAAGATGGTCAACTTTGGGGTAATCCTATCTATAATTGGTTAGAACATGAAAAAACTAATTTTTCATGGTGGGTTTATCGTATTAAAGAAAGCATTAAACTCTATGACAAAGTTCGTATCGACCACTTTAAAGGTTTTTCTGATTTCTGGGAAATTCCTGGAGGTGACACTACAGCAAGAAATGGCCACTGGGAATCTGCTCCTGGTCTAGCTTTATTTGAAACTGTTCGTGATGAACTAGGAGATCTACCAATCATTGCCGAAAACCTAGGTTATATCGACGAAAGAGCGGAAAAACTCTTGAAAGCTACTGGCTTTCCAGGAATGAAAATTCTTCAATTTGGTTTATTTGATCATATCAGCCAAAGCTTTGATTTACCTCATAATTATGATACTAATTGTATTGTCTATACAGGTACTCATGATAATGAAGTAGTTAATGGTTGGTATGAAAATATGACTGTGAAACAAGCACGTTTCGCAGAAGCTTATATTAGTCGTGCAGCAGATGAAACTATTACAGAAGCAATGTTAAGAACTATTTTTGCATCTGTTGGAGATACAGCAATCTTATGTATGCAAGATTTGCTTGACAAAGAAGCTGACAGCCGAATGAACATTCCAAATACACTTGGAGGAAACTGGCAATGGCGTATGTTAGAAGAAGATTTAACTGAAGCTCATAAAGAATATCTTATCCATTTAACTGACCTTTATGGAAGAGCAAATGCTAATAAAGAAAAATAATTGAAAGAGGAATACATGAACACTTTTACAACTTATACGGAATCTAATCTAGGGAAGTCACTTGCGGAAGCAAGTAATAAAGAACTTTATATTTCACTTTTAAATTTCGTTAAAGAAGAAGCAAGTGGAAAATCAAAGAATACTGCTAAACGCAAAGTTTACTATATATCTGCAGAATTTTTAATTGGTAAATTATTATCAAATAACCTTATTAATCTTGGAATTTATCAAGAGGTCAAGGAAGAACTTTCTTCTGTTGGTAAGTCTATAGCTGAAATTGAAGATGAAGAGCTTGAACCTTCTTTAGGTAATGGTGGTTTAGGTCGCCTAGCATCATGTTTTATTGATTCAATGTCAAGTCTTGGGATTAACGGCGAAGGTGTTGGTTTAAATTATCACTGTGGACTTTTTAAACAAGTTTTCAATCATAATGAACAAGAAGCAGAACCAAACTTTTGGATTGAAAAAGATTCATGGTTAGTTCCAACTGAGATTTCATATGATGTACCATTTAAAAATTTCACTTTGAAATCACGTCTGGATCGAATTGATGTCCTTGGATATAAACGCGATACAAAGAATTATCTGAATTTATTTGATATTGATGGTATTGATTATGGATTAATCAAGGATGGTATTTCATTTGATAAAACTGAAATTGCAAAAAACTTAACACTATTCCTTTATCCAGATGATTCGGACAAAAATGGCGAGTTATTACGTATTTACCAACAATACTTTATGGTCTCAAATGCGGCTCAGTTATTAATTGATGAAGCCATCCAACGTGGTTCAAATCTTCTTGATTTGCCTGAATATGCTTATGTACAAATCAATGATACTCATCCTTCAATGGTCATTCCTGAGTTAATCCGCTTATTAACTGAAAAGTATGACATGACATTTGAAGTTGCAGTGTCAATTGTGAAACAAATGGTTGGATATACAAACCATACAATCTTAGCAGAAGCCTTAGAAAAATGGCCTTTGGAATACTTAAATGAAGTAGTTCCTCACTTGGTAACAATCATTGAGAAATTAAATGATTTAATTGCATCAGAAAATAATGATTCTTCTGTTCAGATTATTGACCAAGAAGGTCGTGTACATATGGCTCATATGGATATTCACTTTGCAACAAGCGTTAATGGCGTGGCTGCATTGCATACAGAAATTCTTAAAAACAGTGAATTGAAAGCTTTCTATCAATTATACCCAGAGAAATTTAACAATAAAACAAATGGTATTACTTTCCGTCGCTGGTTAGAATTTGCTAACCAGGATTTGGCGGCTTATATCAAAGATTTAATTGGAGATGACTATCTCACTGATGCAAGTAAACTTGAAAAATTATTAGCTTTTGCTGATGATAAAGAAGTTCATGCAAAATTAGCAGAGATAAAATTTAATAATAAATTAGCCTTGAAACGTTATTTGAAGGAAAATAAAGGTATTGAATTAGATGAAAACTCTATTATCGATACACAGATTAAACGTTTCCATGAATACAAACGTCAACAAATGAATGCTCTTTATGTCATTCATAAATATTTGGAAATCAAAAAGGGCAACCTACCTAAACGCAAAATTACTGTTATTTTTGGTGGTAAAGCAGCCCCAGCTTATGTTATTGCACAAGATATAATTCATTTAATTCTTTGTCTTTCAGAATTGATTAATAATGACCCAGAAGTTAGTCCTTTCTTAAATGTTCATCTAGTTGAAAACTATAATGTTACTGTGGCAGAGCATCTTATTCCTGCAACTGATATTTCAGAACAGATTTCATTAGCCTCTAAAGAAGCTTCTGGAACAGGTAATATGAAATTTATGTTAAATGGAGCATTAACACTTGGTACAATGGATGGTGCTAATGTTGAAATTGCGGAATTAGCTGGTATGGATAATATTTATACTTTTGGTAAAGATTCTGATACTATTATCAATCTTTATGCTGATGGTGGATATGTTCCAAAATCTTACTACGATGCTCATCCTCAAATCAAAGATGCGGTTAACTTTATTATTAGCCCTGAAATGATGCAACTTGGTAATGGCGAACGCTTGGCTCGCTTATATAAAGAACTTGTTGTTAAAGATTGGTTTATGACATTAATTGACTTAGTTGAATATATTGAAGTTAAAGAAAAAATGATTAACGATTATGAAGATCAGGACCTATGGATGACTAAAGTTGTGAACAATATTGGTAAAGCTGGATTTTTCTCATCAGACAGAACAATTGAACAATATAACCAAGAAATTTGGCATTCAGAAAATTAAAAAATATAGGCTCTTTGTCAACTGTAGTGGGTAGATGAAAAGCTAACACCTAGAGAGGACGAACTTCGTCCTCTCTTTCTTTATGTTCAATGCAATCAAAATCCGTTTTTTAAAGTTTTCAAAGTTCCTGAAACCAAAGGCATTTCTCTTAATGACTTTGATGAGATTATTGGTAGCTTCCAGTTTGGCGTTGGAATAAGGCAATTCCATGGCGTTTACAACCTTGTCTTTATCCTTTAAAAATGTCTTCAATACCGTCTGGAAAATAGGATTAACGATGGCTATTTCCTGTTCGATGAGGTCAAAGAAATGGTCTGAGTTCTTCTCTTGGAAATGAAATAAGAGAAGCTGATAGAGTACATAGTGTTGTCGTAGTTCCTCGGAGAAAGACAGGAGTTTTTCTAGGATTTCCTTGTTAGTCAAATGCATTCGAAACATAGGACGATAAAATCGTTTATCGCTGAGTTTACGGCTATCTTGTTGTATCAATTTCCAGTAACGTTTCAAGGCTCGGTATTCCTGCGATTTTCTGTCGAATTGATTCATAATTTGAATACGGACACGGTTCATAGCACGACTAAGGTGTTGCACGATATGAAAGCGATCGAGTACAATTTTTGCATTCGGAAAAAGTTGTTTAGCAAGTTGATAATAGGGACTAAACATATCCATGGTAATCACTTTGACCCGATTTCTAACCTTTCTAGGATAGCGAAGAAAGTGGTTTCGGATGGTTGCTTGAGTTCTTCCGTCGAGAATGGCGATGACATTTAGGGAGTCGAAATCTTGAGCGATGAAGCTCATTTTCCCCTTCTTGAAGGCATACTCGTCCCAACTCATCACCTCAGGTAGGGTATTCCAATCCGTTTCAAACTTGAACTCATTGAGCTTTCTCATAACTGACGATGTTGAAATTGATAGCCTGTGTGCAATATGTTTCATTGCTTGATTTTCGATGAGTAATTGTGCGATTTTCTGGTTAACAGCGACAGAGATTTGGTGGTTCTTCTTGACAAGAGGAGTTTCAGCGACCGCCATTTTTCCGCAATCTTTACACTTGAAACGACGCTTTCTAAGGCGGATAAGTAAAGGGTAGCCAGCAGTTTCTAAGTAGGGGATTTTAGAAGTTTTCTGGTAGTCGTACTTAGCCATTTGTCCCTTGCATTTTGGGCATTTAGGGGCTGTGTAGTCCAAGTGACCGTGGAGTTCTAAGTGAGTTCCCATATCATATTCATCAGTGATAGTGATATTTTTGTCTTTAATTCTGAGAAAATTTGTGATAAGATTTAGTTGTTCCATATGAGTCTTTCTAAAATGATAGTTTGAGCACTTTTCATTATAGGTCATATGGGACTTTTTGTATATACTCAAAAAGGCTCCATAATCTCTACAGTGGATTTACCCACTACAGAAATTATAGAGCCAAAATATAAAGGTTGGAAATTTTCCAACCTTTATTTATTTGTTTGATATAATATTATTGTGAGGTATCGAATATGAGAGACAATCATTTACACACTTATTTTTCTTACGATTCAACTGCAGCTTTCGAAGATTATTTAAAAGTATCTGATGGTGAAATTATAACAACTGAACATTTTGACATGTCGAATCCTGAAACTAGTAGAGATGATGTTCCAGATTATGACAATTATTCAAGAACAATTGATGATTTGAACCAGAAATATGACAATCGACTAAAAAAAGGGATTGAAATTGGTTACTACCACCCCCGTGAAGCTGAAATTATAAATTTTTTATAAGAAAAGCAACTAAGAGAAATCTTAGTTGCTTTTTTGATTAATGAATTAACAATTTGCGAATGATAATATCCTGATCAGCATAATTATTTTGTAATGTAGTAATTATGTCATCATATAATTTTGCAATCTCTTGACGTTTTCCTGGATATTCATGACCTATATAATGAAATTGGCATTCAATTGTGAGAAATAATTCATGGAATAATGTATTGATACGGTCTAATTTATCCAATAAGTCTTGATCATTTTTAATAAAATCTGGAATTTCATTGTCTTGATCTAATTGTGCATCCTCAACGGTTAATGGATAAGTACCATATTCTAAACATAATTCGTAAGTCATTTTTTCTCCTTTAGTAATAGTAAAACATATTTTCTTAATTTTAAATATTATTTGGCTCTTGGTATGTTAAATCAAGTGATTTAGCGACAGCTTTATTTGTTATAGTGCCTTTATAGACATTCAATGCTGAACGTAAGGGTTGACTTTCATTAATTGCCTTATTGAAACCTTTGTTTGCCAGCTCTAAAATATATTTTAATGTTGCATTTGTTAAGGCAATAGTAGACGTTCTTGCAACTGCTCCCGGCATATTTGCTACGGCATAATGAACGACGCCATCAATGATATAAGTTGGTTCATCATGGGTAGTGGTTCGATCAGCAGTTTCAATAATACCACCTTGGTCCACAGCCACATCAATAACAACGGATCCTTCCCGCATAGTTGAAATCATTTCTTTAGTGACAAGTTTTGGAGCACGTGCACCAGGAATTAAGACAGCACCAATAACTAAATCAGCATCCCGAACACTATTAGCAATATTCAAGCTATTGGACATAAGGGTTTGTACTTTACCAGAGAACATGGCATCCAACTCAGCTAAACGTTTAGGATTGATATCTAGAATAGTTACCCGTGCTCCTAAGCCAACTGCCATCTGAGCGGCATTAACACCTACGTTACCGCCTCCCACAATGACAACATGGCCTTTACTTACACCTGGAACACCACCAAGTAAGATTCCTGATCCACCTTCAATTTTAGTTAAATAATGAGCACCAATTTGAGTCGCCATACGTCCAGCAACTTCACTCATTGGATTGAGAAGAGGGAGTGTATTATTGTCGACTAGTGTTTCATATCCTAAAGCTATTATATTACTATCCATAATGGCTTTAGTTAACTCAGGTGCTGGAGCCAAATGTAAATAAGTAAAGAGGATTAATCCTGGTCTAAAGTATTTGTATTCAGATGGTAGTGGCTCTTTAACCTTCAATACCATATCTGCTTGCCAAGTCTCCTCAGGACTGGATTTAATAATTGCACCTTGTTCTTGATATTCTTGGTCTGAAAAACCTGAAGCAAGTCCAGCCTGAGTTTCAATCCAAACTTCATGATTGTTCTCAGTTAGAGTAAGCACGCCGGAAGGTGTAATAGCTACACGATTCTCGTTGTTTTTAATTTCCTTTGGTATCCCAATAATCATATAAAACCCCTTTCTTTTCTAATATTATTTTTTCACATTTCTCAATTTAAGTCAAAAAGTAAACATAAGTATGCTAATTTTATTATGTGAAAAATAGTTCAAGCTAATACTTTGCTAGCTCTTACTCTTTTTAGCTATAATAGAACCAAAGTTTTTTTATTATAGGAGATATTATGTCTAAAAAAATTAGAGTTTTACTCTATTACAAATATGTTGCCATTGAAGATGCTGAGGCTTATGCAGCTAAACACCTTGAATTTTGTAAATCAATCGGTCTTAAAGGTCGCATTTTGATTGCTGATGAAGGAATTAATGGTACTGTTTCAGGTGATTTTGAAACAACTCAAAAATATATGGATTGGGTTCATTCAGATGAACGCTTTGCCGATTTATGGTTTAAAGAAGATACAGAAGATGCGCAAGCCTTTAAGAAAATGTTTGTTCGTTACAAAAAAGAAATTGTCCATCTAGGCTTAGAAGACGAAGATTTTGATAGCGATATTAATCCTTTGGAAACTACAGGTGAATACTTGTCACCAAGTCAATTCAAAGAGGCTTTGCTAGATGACGAAACTGTGGTTTTAGATACGCGTAATGACTATGAGTATGACTTAGGTCACTTCCGCGGAGCAATTCGTCCAGATATCCGTAATTTCCGTGATTTACCCCAATGGGTTCGCGATAACAAAGAGAAGTTCATGGAAAAACGCGTGGTTGTCTATTGTACAGGCGGTGTACGCTGTGAGAAATTCTCTGGTTGGATGGTCCGTGAAGGATTTAAAGATGTTGGCCAACTACATGGTGGAATTGCTACTTATAGTAAAGATCCTGAGGTTCAAGGGGAATTGTGGGACGGTGCCATGTATGTCTTTGATGAACGAATTGCAGTGCCAATCAATCATGTCAATCCTACTGTGGTCGCTAAAGATTACTTTGATGGACAACCCTGTGAACGCTACGTGAATTGTGCTAATCCATTTTGTAATAAGCAAATTTTTGCCAGTGAAGAAAATGAAGCCAAATATGTACGTGGCTGTTCAGCTGAATGCCGCGCACATGAAAAAAATCGCTATGTTGCTGAAAATGGACTTAGCCGTGAAGAATGGGCTAGTCGATTAGAAGCAATTGGTGAAACATTACCAGCTTTAGAAACAGTTTGAAAAAATTCGGGAAACCGAATTTTTTTTATTTTGCTATGGTATAATAGAGAATATTTTGTCTTGTAAGAACGAGGAGTATGAATGACCTACACAAAAACAATTTTTCAGATTAATAAAATGGATTGTCCCAGTGAAGAGCAACTGGTTAGAATGGCACTGTCTGATTTTTCAGGAATTACAGATATCTCGGTTGATTTTGAAGAAAGACAGGCAAAAGTTATCCATCAGGAAAATCCTGACCAGCTCCTGCAAGCTATTGACAAACTAAGCCTAGAATCACAGATTATTAGTAGTGAGATAGTAGAAGGTCCTATAAATTCGAAAACAAACCAAATTGTTCAACGATTTATCTTAGGGCAAGTTTTGATTATCAATTTGTCATTTTTTGTGATTGAAGAACTCGCAGGCTATTTTTTTCATTCTTTAGGACTTTCAGCTGATGGTTTAGACATGTTAGCTGACAGTTTAGTTTATTTTATGGCTTTGATGGCAGTTGCCCAATCAGTATCTCGGAAGAAATTAGTTTCTGCCATTGCTGGTTATTTACAGTTGGTCTTAGCTTTGATTGGTTTTGGTCAAGTCATTTTTAGAGTCATTAATCACCAATATCTGCCAAATGGGATTGGAATGATGACCGTCGCTTTCATGGCCTTAGCTGCCAATATCGTCTCCCTTTATCTAATTTCTAAAGCTGATCAAAAGGAAGTTCATATGAAGGCGACACAAATTTTTACATCCAATGATATCTTAATTAATGTAGGCTTGATAGTCAGCAGTTTCTTAGTTAGCTGGACCAAATCGCCTATTCCTGATTTGTTAATTGGCTGCTTGATTTTTATCTTCGTCTTAAAAGGTTCATTAAAAATTATTGCACTTTCAAAATAAAGTAGAAAAAGAGTTTAACAATGCATCAACAAAATCGTCCATCTTTAGTTATGTCTGGTTTAGTTTTAGGAACAATGGCAGTAGGCAATCTGTTATCCAATTATCTTCCAATCATAAAATTACCTTTTACAGCCCTTGCTTTATTCTTATATTTTCTCTTAATAAAGGGGATCATTACCAATAAAGAGCAAGCTCTAAAGGAAATCCAATCTCCTTTGGTTTCCTCAGTATTTCCGACCTTTTTTATGGTTGGTATGCTCTTTTCATCATTAGCCATTCAATTAGGTTTGAAAGTGATTGGACTGCCATTTTGGTGGTTGTTTGTTATTGGTAATTTGGTTTTAATCACTTATTACTGCCTCAACTTTGTCATCAAATTTTCTTGGGAGAATGTCTATCCTTCTTGGACAGTCTTATTTGTTGGGATAGCAATGTCGACTTTTACAGCACCAGCAAGCCAGGCTTTTCTATTCGGGAAAATTGTCTTTTGGATTTGTTTGGTCATTACCTTCTTGCTATTTCCCATCCTCTATATAAAAACCTATAAAATTGGCTTGCCAGAAGCAGTTAAACCTAACATTTCAACCATATGTGCACCACTTAGCCTTTTGTTGGCAGGTTATCTATCAAGTTTTCAAACGCCACAAGAAGCTATGGTTATCTTCTTATTGGTAACCTCACAGGCCATGTATTTCTTTGTTCTTGTGCAATTGCCAAGACTCTTACGTCGTCCCTTTAATCCAGGTTTTTCGGCCTTCACCTTCCCCTATGTCATTAGTGCTACATCTCTTCGTATGGCCAGTATTTTTTTACATTGGGGAAAGATGCTCAGTATCTTAATTAGTGCTGAAATTGTGATTGCGACCCTATTAGTTTCTTATGTCTTGGTGACCTACTTAGCTTATTTATACAAAAAAGAAGTCGACTAAAAGTCGGCTTCTTTTCTTAATATGCTTTTTTGTTAGAATTAACGAGCTACACGACGACGAGCAGCTTTTTTACGATTTTCTTCAACAAAAGCTTCTTTTTCTTCTTCAGGTTCGATAATTGTTTTCTTAACAGCAAATACAGCGCTAGCAACAGTTAAAGCAGTTGCAACTACACCAGTTGCTAGACCTTTAGCAAATTGATAATTTTTAGACATAGCGATTCTCCATTTCTATAAACAGATAACTATTTCGTTCCTGTTCTTATGTTATAATATATGGTAACGGAAAACACAAGAAATATCAAGGAAAAGACGTTTCTTTGACTATAATTTTAAAAGAAAGAACGACATGAAAAAGAAGAATAAAATAATTGTTGTTTTAGGTCCAACAGCTGTTGGAAAGACAGCATTAGGAATTAAATTAGCACAAAAATACAATGGCGAAATTATTTCTGGAGACAGCCAACAAGTCTATCGACAACTAGATATAGGAACTGCTAAAGCTAGTCCAGAAGAAATGGCAGCTGTTCCACATCATTTGACTGATATCAAAGATGTCACCGAGACTTATTCAGCCTTTGATTTTGTATCTGATGCAAAACAAGCAATTGTGACTATTCAGGACAAGAAAAAATTACCAATCATTGTTGGTGGAACTGGCTTGTATATACAAAGCTTAATTGAAGGTTACCATTTAGGTGGACAAGTTAATCAAACCGATCTATTAAACTACAGAGCGGAATTAGACCTCTTAACTGACGAAGAACTTTATCAGCTACTTGCAGAAAAGGAAATTATTATTGATCAGTTAAATCGTCGCAGAGCGATTCGGGCCTTAGAATTAGAAAAGTTTGCTGGTGAGATGGAAAACCAAGACTTTCCCTATGACGTTCTCTTGGTGGGATTAGATGATGACCGCTCTATTATTTATGATCGGATTAATCACCGAGTTGATCAAATGGTCGAACTTGGTCTATTAGAAGAAGCAAAATGGTTATTTGATAATCATCCAGAAGTTCAAGCGTGTCGAGGGATAGGCTATAAAGAACTTTTTCCTTATTTTCGAGGGGAGATGTCGTTAGAGGATAGCTTGGTAAAATTAAAACAAAATACAAGACGATTTGCTAAACGTCAATTAACCTGGTTTAGGAATCGGATGCAGGTCACTTTTTTCCATATTAGTGATCATGATTATCCCAATAATGTTTTTAAATTTGTTGAACAATTTCTAGAAAAATAATGGATTTTTACAAGGCTGAGCTTCGAGATTTATATCAGAATTATGGTATAATAAAGCTTACGGAATTTGGAGGCTAAGCTTATGGCAATGACAGAAACAAAAGTAGAAAAAGAACGGGTTATCCTTCTAGGGGTAGCTTTACAAACCAGTGAAAACTTTGACATGTCGATGAAAGAGCTAGCCAGTTTAGCCGAAACGGCTGGTGCCGAAGTTGTTAATACTTATACTCAGAATAGAGAAAAGTATGATAGTAAGACTTTTATTGGCTCGGGTAAATTGGCCGAGCTGAAAGAGATTGTTGAAGCAGAAGACATCGACACAGTTATTGTGAATAACCGTTTAACTGCACGTCAGAATTCTAATTTAGAAGCTGAACTAGAGGTTAAAGTAATTGACAGAATGCAATTAATCCTGGACATCTTTGCCATGCGCGCAAGAAGTCATGAAGGGAAATTGCAAGTTCATTTAGCTCAACTCAAATATATGTTGCCACGTTTGGTGGGACAAGGAATTATGCTAAGTCGCCAAGCCGGTGGTATTGGCAGTCGAGGACCTGGTGAAAGTCAATTAGAATTGAATCGTAGGTCAATCCGTAATCAAATTACAGATATTGAGAAGCAACTAGCAGTTGTTGAGAAAAATCGTCAAACCATTAGAGATAAACGGATTGGTTCAGAAACCTTTAAAATTGGCTTGATTGGTTATACCAATGCTGGTAAATCAACAATTATGAATGTTTTGACCGATGATGGCCAATATGAGGCAAATGAACTTTTTGCAACCTTGGATGCCACAACAAAACAAATTTACTTACAAAATCAATTTCAAGTTACTTTAACAGACACAGTTGGCTTTATTCAAGATCTTCCAACAGAATTGGTTGCTGCTTTCAAATCAACATTAGAGGAAAGTCGACATGTCGACTTGCTCCTACATGTTATAGATGCTAGTGACCCTGATCATACTGAGCATGAGAAGGTCGTCTTAGATATCTTGAAAGATTTGGATATGTTATCTATTCCTAGATTGGCCATTTATAATAAGATGGACATTGCGGATGGATTGACTGCGACAGCTTTTCCCAATGTTCGCTTATCAGCGCGTGACAAAGGTAGTCGCCAAATGTTAAGAAATTTGATCATCGATCAAATCAGAGATAGTTTTGAACCATTTTCAATAAAAGTTCATCAAGACAAGGCTTACAAACTGTATGCATTGAATAAAGTAGCTCTTTTAGATAATTACACTTTTGATCAAGAAGTTGAGGACATTTCGGGCTTTATTGCCAGCAAAAATAAATGGAGATTAGACGATTTATATGACTGATTATATTTCATTAGCACTTATGTATGGCGGTTTTACGACTCTAGACAAACCTTATTTAGAAAATGTATTAGAACATTTACCAGCAACTGAAAAATTAGCTTTTATTACCCCCCCACCGAGTGTTATTAATGCTTATTTTGCTGAAATTTATCAGAAACAATCACCACAAGAGGCTACTGATTATTACTTTCAAATGTCACAGGCATTAGATTTGATGACTGAACAACCTAGTTTTGATGAACGAAAACCATTTATTCGTTTAAATCTCTCAGGCAAATCATTCGGCTATGCTTATATCACGTCTGAAAATGAAGAATCATTGATATTTGGTGAGACTGAATACCCATTGAATACGGACTTATTATTTGAAATTGCCCAAATTTTCCCCCATTATCAAGTATTTGTGATGGCTAATCAGATTCATATGGCCAAATTAAACTGGGGTGATAAGGAAATTGAAGATATCACACCAGCTGGCGTAATGCTCAGTAAAGTTTTCAAACTTTCAAAGCAAGTGATTAGTATTAGTGGTTATAATCAAGAAGAAGTACTATCTCTTGCTGAACATTATCAGGGACAATACTATTATCAATATAAAGAGCGTGAATTTAAGCTTTTTATTCATTTAGACAAATAGAAAGAATAGACCGAATGGAATTACAATTTTTAGGAACAGGAGCAGGCCAACCGGCCAAGCAACGCAATGTTTCTAGTTTAGTTTTAAAGTTATTAGATGAAATCAATCAAATATGGATGTTTGATTGTGGTGAAGGAACACAAAGACAAATTTTAGAAACGACAATTAAACCCCGCAAAATAGAAAAAATATTTATTACTCACTTACATGGAGATCACATTTTCGGTTTACCTGGTTTTTTATCAAGCCGAGCATTTCAAGCAAGTGATGAACAAACAGATATTGATATTTATGGACCGGTTGGCATCAAAAACTATGTTCAAACATCTTTAAAATTGTCAGGATCACGCCTACCATATCAAATCAATTTTCATGAGTTTGATGAATCATCACTCGGCAAAATTTTGGAAACAGATAAATTTATTGTCTATGCTGAGAAGTTAGCTCATACTATCTTTTGTATGGGGTATCGGGTCGTTCAAAAAGATTTAGAAGGGACATTAGATGCAGAAAGATTAAAAGCAGCTGGCGTCAATTTTGGACCTCTATTTGGTAAAATAAAAAGTGGCCAAGATATTGTTTTAGAAGATGGCCGAACTATTTATGCAAAAGACTATATTTCGGCACCAAAACCAGGAAAGATAATTACCATTATTGGTGATACTCGGAAAACACCAGCTTCAGAAAGACTTGCTAAAAATGCCGATGTTTTAGTTCATGAGTCAACTTATGGCAAAGGTGATGAAAAGATCGCTCGCAATCATGGTCATTCAACCAACATGCAGGCTGCGCAAGTTGCCAAAAATGCCGGTGTTGAAAAATTACTCTTAAACCATGTCTCGGCTCGCTTTTTAAGTAGAGATTGCCGACAAATGGAAAAAGATGCGGCAAGTATTTTTGAGAATGTTAAAATCGTCAAAGATTTAGAGGAAGTTACAATTTAATGACAGGAAGAAAAATAGTAATTACAGGTGCATCAGGTGGCTTAGCAGAAGCGATTATCAAACAATTGCCAACTGACGATTTTTTGATTTTACTTGGCCGTGATAAAGCTAAACTTGAGAAAATGTACCAAAAGAGAAGTAACAAGATGTGTTATGCCTTAAATATTAGTCACCATCAGGAAATTGAAACCATTGTTGAATCCATTACACAAGAATTTGGCCAAATTGATGTCTTAATTAATAATGCCGGCTATGGCGCCTTTAAATTGTACGATCAGTTTAACAGTCAAGAAGTAGAGGATATGTTTAAGGTTAATACCTTTGCTTCCATGCATTTTGCCCGTCTTTTCGGACAAAAAATGGCTGCGCGTGGTAAGGGGCACATTATCAATGTCATCTCAATTGCAGGTCTAGTCTCAACAAGTAAATCGAGTGTTTACTCCGCGACCAAATTTGCCATGATTGGTTTTACAGATGCTCTTCGGTTAGAATTAGCTGACCGTGGTGTCCATGTTACTAGTATTAACCCAGGACCAATCAGAACAAAGTTCTTCGAAGTTGCCGATCCGGATGGAAATTATCTTAAATCTGTAGATCAGATTGCTTTGGAAGCAGACCATGTAGCTAATAAAGTTGTTACTTGTATTGGTACGAATAAACGTGAGATTAATCTGCCTCTCTTATTAGCATTTACAGCAAAATGGTATGCTCTTTTCCCAAGATTTTCAGATTTTCTCGCAAGAAAGGTTTTTAATTTTAAATGATAAGAGCCAAATATGATTGGATTATAAATGAAAAGAAGCCAGATGATGGCTTCTTTAAACTAGCAAAGAAAAAAAGTCTTAGTCAAGATATATGTCGGCTCCTTTATGATAGAGGAATTGATGATGAAAAAAAATTAGACCATTTTCTTCGGGCCGACCTTTCTGACTTAAACGATCCCTATTTATTAAATGATATGGACAAAGCGGTGAACAGAATTCGGACCGCCATTGAAAACTTTGAACAGATTTTGGTTTATGGAGATTATGATGCTGATGGGATGACATCGGCATCCATCATGAAAGAAACACTTGAAATGATGGGAGCTGAGGCTTTAATCTACCTCCCCAACCGTTTTACAGATGGTTATGGTCCAAATGAAAGCGTCTATAAGTATTTCATTGAGCAAAACCAAGTTAGTTTAATTATTACAGTTGATAATGGGGTTGCGGGTCACGAGGCCATTGCTTACGCGCAAGCAGCAGGTGTCGATGTGATTGTCACGGACCATCACTCTCTACCTGATCAATTACCACAAGCTTACGCAGTTATTCACCCAGAACATCCAGAAGCTGACTATCCTTTTAAAAAATTAGCCGGCTGTGGCGTTGCTTTTAAACTGGCCTGCGCCCTGCTAGAAACAGTTCCAACTGAATTTCTGGATTTAGTGGCTATTGGTACTATTGCGGATATGGTTTCCTTAACGGATGAAAATCGCGTTTTAGTAAAGAATGGCTTGAAAGTCCTAAAAAAGAGTGAACGGCAAGGTTTACAAGAATTAATGACTATTTCAGGAGTTGATTTAGACGCTATTGATGAGGATACTGTTGGTTTTAAAATTGCCCCGCAATTAAATGCTCTAGGTCGCTTAGATGATCCTAATCCAGCAATTGAACTCTTGACTGGATTTGATGATGAAGAAGCCCGTGACATTGCCCTCATGATTAATGAAAAAAACGAAGAGCGTAAAAGCTTGGTTCAAACTATTTATAATGAAGCTGTTGAGATGGTTGACTTAAGTAAACCAGTTCAAGTTCTGGCTAAGGCCGGCTGGCATCCTGGTGTACTTGGGATTGTTGCTGGGAGAATTCTTGAAGAAATCAGTCAAACAGTTATCGTCTTGAATATTGAAAATGGGGTTGCTAAAGGCTCTGCTCGCTCAATAGAGGCTATTAATATATTTGATGCCTTAAATCATCAACGAGAATTGATGACTGCTTTTGGTGGTCACAGTGGTGCAGCTGGGATGACCTTACCAGCTGAAAATATTCAAGCTTTATCAGATTCCATAACTGATTACGTTGTCTCTGAAAAGATTGATACAAGTCAAAAAAATAGTTTAAAAATTGATAGTTGGTTAGATCTTGATCACTTGAGTTTGGAATTCTTGAAAGAATTGAATATCTTAGCTCCATTTGGCATGGACAATAAAAAACCTGTTTTTGCTCTCAAAGATTTCACAGTTGTTCAAGCACGGACTATGGGTGCTGATCAAAGTCACTTGAAGCTCCGGATAAAAAATGGTTCAGTTGAAACTGATGTTGTTGCCTTTAATCAAGGACAATATCATTTAGAATATAGTCAACTGGCTGATTTAGAATTGGCCGTGACTTTGACAGTTAATTCTTGGAATGGAAACACCAGTCTTCAGCTTATGTTAGTCGATGCCAGGGCTACCAAAAGTCCGCAATTATTTGATTTCAGGGCTAGAAATATGACTTTGCCGGATGATATTTCAGATATCATGGTGGAAAATGATGGTCAGGAAGTAGCTATTATTGATTTGCCAGAGGATTTGGAGGCTTTGCGCCAGCAATTCCAAAAGAGACATTTTGAAGCTATTTACTTCAAAAATAATATTGATAAGCCTTATTATCTTTCCGGTTCTGGTAGTAAGGATCAGTTTGCAAGATTATATAAAACGATTTACCAATTTCCGGAATTTGATGTTCGTTTTAAATTAAGTCAGTTAAGTGATTACTTGAAAATTGAAAAATATCTTTTAGTTAAAATGATTCAAATTTTTAATGAATTAGGTTTTGTTGCAATTGATAATGGTTTAATGACGGTTAATAAGGATGCATCAAAACGTGACATCGCGGATAGTAAAACTTATCAAGAATTACAAAAACTAGTTAAGTATCAAGAGCTAATGTCACTTGGAACACCGCAAGAAATTTATGATTTTTTGGTTAATGAAGATTAAATAGGCAATGGTTTTCTGAGATTTGAATTGACAAAAAACTCCTGTCTCCTTTAATTTACGAAAGTTCCATTTAATGGTATAATAAAGAGTATTTTATTGTTGGCTAAGACCACTAGAAAGATTTAAAATTAATTATGGAATTAACAAAATTTATTGCATCAATTGAAAACTATCCTAAAGAAGGTATTACCTTCCGTGACATTTCACCTTTAATGGCTGATGGTAAAGCATATAGCTATGCAATTCGTGAGATTGCTCAATATGCGTGTGATAAAGATATTGATATGATTGTCGGACCTGAAGCGCGTGGCTTTATCATCGGTTGCCCTGTGGCAGTTGAACTAGGTATTGGTTTTGCTCCAGTACGTAAACCAGGTAAATTACCACGTGAAGTTGTTTCTTCTGACTATGAAAAAGAATATGGTTTAGATACTTTAACAATGCATTCAGATGCTATTAAACCTGGTCAACGTGTTCTTATCGTAGATGATTTATTAGCGACTGGAGGTACAGTTAAAGCAACTATCGACATGATTCAACAATTAGGTGGAGTAGTTGCAGGTTGTGCATTCCTAATTGAATTAGATGGCTTAAACGGTCGTGACGCTTTAGGCGATATCGACTATAAAGTCTTGATGAATTTCCCAGGTTAATTTACTTAACCATTGAAAAAACTGATAGAAACTATGGCTATTGCTATAGCATAATAGAGGTATTATGAGTTTTTTAGAAAATTATAAGTCAGGTAACTTGGTTCTTCCAAGTGCCTTACTTTTTCATTTTAATGATATTTTTTCAGATACTAATGATTATTTGGTATGGCAGTTCTATTTTCTTCAAAATACGACTAAAATGGATGATTTAGCTCCTAGTCAAATTGCCAATGCTATTGGCAAAACTGTAGCTGAGGTTAACAAATCTATCTCCAATTTAACCAATCAAGAATTGTTAAATATGAAAACAATTAAGATTGCTGATGAGATTGAGATTTTATTCGATGCAAGTCCTGCTTTAGAGAAATTAGATCAATTACTAAGTGTCCAAGAGACTGGTGAACAGACTAAAAACAATCCAAATCAATTCAAATTACTTGTTGATGATTTTGAGAGAGAGTTGGGTCGCTTTTTAAGTCCTTTTGAACTTGAAGATTTAGAAAAATCGGTTAATGAAGATCAGACTGATCCAGCATTAATTAGAGAAGCTTTGAAAGAAGCTGTTTTTAATGGTAAAACCAATTGGAAATACATTCAAGCTATCCTACGTAATTGGCGTAAAGAAGGTATTACTAATTTACATCAAGTTGAAGAGAAGAAAAGAGCCAGAGATGATATAAACGGGTCAAATGTTGTTGTTCCAGAAGATTTTTTATCCGCTATGAACCTTTGGAGTGATCAATGAGAATTGGTAAAGCACGACTAAAACAAGTTCTTGCTATCATTGCGGAGATGTTTCCAGAAGCAAAAGGAGAACTTAATTGGGAGACACCCTTCCAATTACTTGTTGCCGTCATTTTATCTGCACAAACAACAGATAAAGCAGTTAATAAAATAACACCACTTTTGTGGGCTAAATATCCTGAAATTGAAGATTTAGCTTCAGCAAATTTGAGTGATGTTGAAAATTGCCTTCGAACAATTGGCTTGTATAAGAATAAAGCACGAAATATTATTAAAACTGCCCAGGAAATCCTAGATAAGTTTGATGGACAGGTCCCTAAAAGTCACCTTGAGTTAGAAACTCTACCTGGTGTCGGACGAAAAACTGCAAATGTTGTCTTAGGTGAAATCTATGGTATTCCATCAATTGCAGTTGATACCCATGTTGCTCGCGTTTCAAAACGACTAAATATTTCAGCTCCAGATGCTGACGTGACACAGATTGAAAAAGATTTAATGGCTAAGATTCCTAAAAGAGATTGGGTTGTAACCCATCATCGTCTAATTTTTTTTGGACGCTATCATTGTCTAGCTAAAAATCCCAAATGTGAGATTTGTCCCTTGACATCCTATTGTGTCTATTACAAAGAAAACAAAAAAGCTTAAAATTAAGCTTTTTTTATTTTTTACTTATAGATTGAAAAAATATTCTCGAATGGTATAATTAATATAATTCTAATCAGGATAATAACTACATTGGATTTTTTGAAAATTCTAATGTAATATATTGAGGAATAATGATGTCATTTGGGAAAAAATTGATTCGTGTGTTGACCTTACTATTAATTACTGTGGTAAATGGGAATTTATTGACATTAACGTTTTTACCGATAAGTAATGGAAATTCACTACCAATCTTTAATCAAATCATTGGATTGATTCTCTTATCAATTACTGTTATAGTAATGATTTACTTAGCAAAAAAATGGGAGTTTCCAGTTATTGCACACTGGCCTTGGAGTGCAAAGGAATTTCTAATTGTGCTATTAGGAGTTGCTAGTATGTACATAATTGCTCAAATCTCAGCGCAGATTTTGTTATTATACAAGATTACAAGTAGTGAAAACGGAAATTTATTACTAGCTTTATTCTCTCATTTTAATTTTATTATAAAATTTGCCTTTGGCTCATTATTAATCCCATGTATCGAAGAGACAATTTTTCGCGTGGGCATAATTGGTTATCTTTTTAAAGGCAAACCCCTTCTAGGTTTACTGATTAGTTCACTAGTTTTCGGTTTAATGCATGAGCCTCGACTTAGTTTAGTTTTACTCTTCTATTCTTCCATGGGGATGATTTTAGGTTTAGTTTACTTAAAAGCTAAACGATTAGATATTAGTATTGCTGTCCATGGTCTACATAATTTCATCTTTATGCTTTTATAAATTCACTTGGTTCGGAATAATAAGTTATCCTATTATTCTTTTTTGCTATTTTTGTTATAATGGATAGGTATTAAGAGTAGAAAGTATGAGTAATTATGGAATATTTATCACAACGTTTGCGCGTTGTTGCAAATTATATCCCAAAGGGGAGTAAATTATTGGATGTGGGGAGTGACCACGCTTACTTGCCTATTTATCTTGCGGAAAGAGGCTTAATCTCATCAGCTATTGCTGGTGAGGTGGTTAAAGGTCCCTTTGAATCAGCCCAAAAGAATGTCAGTCAACATTTATTAGCTGATAAAATTGAAGTTAGATTGGCTAATGGTTTAGGAGCTTTTGATGAAAGTGACCATGTTACTGCAATTTCGATCTGTGGAATGGGTGGCCGGTTAATAGCTGAAATTCTTGAAGCAGGAAAAGAAAAATTAGACAGTGTTGATGTTTTGGTTTTACAACCTAACAATCGTGAGGATGATTTAAGACGTTGGCTGTCTCAAAATGGATTTGTCATTTCTGGTGAAACAATCATGACAGAGAATGATAAATTTTATGAAATCATTCTGGCCAAGCATGGCCGTCGTGAATTATCACAATTGGAAACGCGTTTTGGACCGCTTTTAGGTCCTGAAAAGTCGCCTGTTTTTAAAGCCAAATGGCTGAGAGAATTCGAGAAGTTGGCCTATGCCTACTCTTGCGTTCCAGAGGACAATCTGGAAGATCGCTCTGCTATTTTCCAAAAAATGGAGTTGATTAAGGGGATGATTAAGGATGAAAATTAGAGATATTGTTAATCGTTATGAAGCATTTTGTCCTCAAGATTTGTCGATACCTGGAGATATTGTTGGTTTACAAATTGGTAGTTTAGATAATGATGTTTCAGCAGTAATGGTTACGTTGGATGTTCGTGAAGAGACTGTTAAGGAAGCTATCGCCAATGATGTTGACTTAATCATTACTAAGCATGCACCAATTTTTAAAGGGGTTAAGGATTTAATTTCTTCTCCGCAGAGGGACATTCTTTTGGATTTGGTCAAGCATGACATTTCTGTCTATGTTAGTCACACTAATATCGATGTTTTGGATGGTGGACTTAATGATTGGTTCTGTGAAATGCTCGACATTAAAGAGGCTCAATATTTGTCTGAAACTAGAGATGGATTTGGGATTGGACGCATTGGTTCAGTTGATAAACAACCATTAGAAAGTTTTGCGCAAACTGTTAAGCAAGCTTTTAATCTTGAAACAGTCCGCTTAGTAAGATATGGTCAAGTCAATCCGATGATTTCGAGAGTTGCCATTTGTGGTGGTAGTGGTGACGACTTTTATACAGATGCTTTGGCTAAGGGAGCAGATGTTTATATAACTGGTGATATCTATTATCATACGGCTCAAGAAATGTTGACGGATGGACTTTTAGCAATTGATCCAGGACATCATATTGAAGTCATATTTATTGAGAAAATAAGTCAATTACTTGAACAATGGAATCAAGAAGCAGGTTGGGATATTATCGTCCGTCCGAGTATGTCTTCAACCAATCCATTTAATTACCTATAGAATTGGAGTTCGTTATGGATTGGATTGCTAATCAGGACCTTGTCTTTTTAGCCTTTTTAGCAGGGCTATTTACCTGGTCTTGTACAATTGTTGGAGCAGCTATTGTTTTTTTCTTTAGAACGATTAGCCGTCGCTTACTTGACAGTATGATGGGATTTGCAGCAGGTGTTATGATTGCTGCCTCATTTTGGTCTTTGTTAGCTCCGTCTATTGAGTTCGCTAAATCATTATATGGTGGACTTGCTTGGTTCCCAGCTGCGGCAGGCTTCTTACTTGGTGGTTTCTTTTTGAGGGGAATAGATGCTCTGGTACCTCACTTGCATTTAGACAAAGAAGTGTCTGAAATGGAAGGGATTCAAACTGGTAAAAAATTATCAAAAACAGCACTTTTATTTTTAGCTATTACGATTCATAATATACCTGAAGGTTTAGCTGTGGGTGTTACCTTCGGAGCTCTGGCACATGGTGATTTTTCAAAAGCTGCTTTGTTAGGTGCAATTAGTTTAGCTCTTGGGATTGGGATTCAAAATATTCCAGAAGGTGCCGCCTTGTCTATTCCAATTCGTGCCGATGGTAAATCAAGGGCTAAAGCTTTTTACTGGGGCTCAATGTCAGCAATTGTTGAACCAATTGGCGCGGTTATTGGGGCGGCACTTGTTCTCAAGATGTTGCCAATTCTTCCATATGCATTGTCTTTTGCTGCTGGTGCAATGATTTTCGTAGTTGTCGAAGAGTTAATTCCGGAATCACAAACCAATGGTAATACAGATATTGCAACCCTTGGCTTAATGCTTGGATTTGTGATTATGATGGTATTAGATGTAGCATTGGGGTAAAGAGATGAATGAAAAGAAACAAGTAGCAATTGTTGGTGCTGGTATAGTTGGCTCAACTGCAGCTTATTATTTAAGTAAGGAAAAAAATATAGCCGTAACGATTTTTGATTTTGGTCAGGGACAGGCAACCAAAGCAGCAGCAGGGATAATTAGTCCTTGGTTCTCTAAACGAAGAAACAAAGCTTGGTATCATTTGGCTAAATCGGGCGCGGCTTTTTATCAAACCTTGGTTACTGATTTAGAAAAGGAAAATATCGACACTAGCTTTTATCAAAAAAATGGTGTTTTTCTATTGAAGAATAAAGAAGAAAAACTAAATGACTTATTAGAACTAGCACAATCAAGAAAAGCTGATGCACCTTTAATAGGTGATTTATCACTTCTTTCAAAAGAGCAAGCTAATAGTAAATTTCCAGAATTGGAAGGTTTTAATCAACTGTTATTTGCTTCAGGAGGTGCTCGAGTTGATGGTGCAAAATTATGCCAATCTTTAATTGAAGCATCGGGTATTGAAGTGATTTCAAAAAAGGTAAAGATAAGCAGTCAAGGGAAACAATATTTGATTGATGATCAGCTATTCGATGAGGTCATCTTAGCTTGTGGAGCTTGGTTGGGACAAATATTAGAACCTTTAGGTTACCAAGTTGATATTAGAGCTCAAAAAGGTCAATTGCTTGACTATCATTTCGATGGTCTGGCTAGTGAGAATTTTCCCGTTGTCATGCCTGAAGGTGAGATAGATGTCATTCCCTTTCCTAATGGAAAAATTTCAGTTGGAGCTAGTCATGAAAATGATAAAGGCTATGACCTATCAGCTGATGATAAAGTACTAAGTCACTTAGAAGAAACAGCTATCACTTTTTATCCAAATCTGAAAAATGCTTCAAAGAAAACTGTTAGAATAGGAACAAGAGCTTACAGTAGTGACTTTCTCCCATTCTTTGGAAAAATTCCTAAGAAAAAAAGATTATTTGCGGCAAGCGGTCTAGGCTCATCAGGTTTAACCGTTGGACCATTGATTGGAAAAGAACTAGCAAATTTAGTTAAAAATCAGGAAACATTTTTAAATCTTGAACAGTATCCAATTGATTCATATATCCGTTTAAGTGACAGTCTACAAAAAAAATGATAGAATAATATAGATTTATACAAATATAATATAGAGGAGTTTCTGAATGAAAGGTATTATACTAGCAGGTGGTTCTGGAACACGTTTGTATCCATTAACCCGTGCAGCATCAAAACAATTGATGCCAATTTATGACAAACCAATGATTTACTATCCACTTTCTACACTTATGTTGGCTGGAATCAAGGATATCTTAATTATTTCAACACCTCAAGATCTTCCACGTTTTGAAGAATTACTTGGAAGTGGTTCGGAATTTGGTATTAATTTATCTTATGCTGAACAACCAAGTCCTGATGGGTTGGCACAAGCTTTCATTATTGGTGAAGAATTCATTGGTGATGATAATGTGGCATTAATTTTGGGTGATAATATCTATCATGGAAATGGCTTAACAAAAATGCTTCAAAAAGCTGCATCAAAAGAAAAAGGTGCAACAGTCTTTGGTTATCAAGTAAAAGATCCGGAGCGCTTTGGTGTCGTTGAATTTGATGAACAAATGAATGCCATTTCAATTGAAGAAAAACCTGAACAACCTAAATCAAATTTCGCCGTTACAGGTTTGTATTTCTATGATAATGATGTCGTTGAAATTGCAAAAAATATTAAACCAAGTCCTCGTGGTGAACTTGAAATTACTGATGTTAACAAAGCTTATTTGGAACGTGGTGATTTATCAGTAGAACTCATGGGTCGTGGTTTTGCATGGCTAGACACTGGTACACACGAAAGTCTTTTAGAAGCTGCGCAATATATTGAAACTGTTCAACGTTTACAAAATGCACAAGTTGCTAACCTCGAAGAGATTGCATACCGTATGGGTTACATCACCAAAGAGCAAGTATTTCAATCAGCTCAATCATTGAAGAAAAATGAATACGGACAATATTTACTTAGATTAATTGGAGAAGCATAATGTCAGAAACTTTTTTTGAAAAGGCACTTGCTGCTAAGCCAATCGAAGCCATTCCTGGGCTAATCGAATTTGATATTCCAGTCCATGGTGATAATCGTGGTTGGTTTAAAGAAAACTTTCAAAAGGAAAAAATGCTTCCTTTAGGATTTCCAGAAAGCTTTTTTGATGAAGGAAAATTACAAAATAATGTTAGCTTTTCTCGCAAACATGTTTTACGTGGACTGCATGCTGAACCTTGGGATAAATATATTTCCGTAGCTGATGATGGAAAAGTTCTTGGCTCTTGGGTTGACCTTCGTGAAGGTGAAAGTTTTGGTAATGTTTACCAGACTGTTATTGATGCTTCAAAAGGAATTTTTGTACCACGTGGTGTCGCCAATGGTTTCCAAGTATTATCTGACAAAGTATCTTATAGTTATCTTGTCAATGATTATTGGGCTTTGGATTTAAAACCGAAATATGCTTTTGTTAACTACGCTGATCCTACCTTAGGAATTAAATGGGAAAATTTAGACCAAGCAGAAGTTTCAGACGCAGACAAAAATCATCCAATGCTTAAGGATGTAACACCATTAAAAGCAACAGATTTATAAAAATTGAATTAAGGAAAAATCATGTCAGATTATAAAAATATTATTGTAACAGGTGGAGCTGGGTTTATCGGTTCTAACTTTGTTCACTACGTTTATAACAACCATCCAGATGTACATGTTACTGTTTTGGATAAATTAACTTATGCTGGGAACCGTGCTAACCTTGAAGAAATTTTGGGTGATCGTGTTGAGTTGGTTGTTGGGGATATCGCTGACGCAGAATTAGTTGATCAATTAGCAGTAAAAGCGGATGCTATTGTTCACTATGCAGCTGAAAGCCACAACGATAATTCACTAAAGGATCCAAGCCCATTTATCCATACAAACTTTATTGGTACCTACACATTGTTAGAAGCTGCACGCAAGCACAATATTCGCTTCCACCATGTATCAACTGATGAAGTTTATGGTGACCTTCCATTACGTGAAGATTTACCAGGACATGGCGAAGGCGAAGGCGAAAAATTTACTGCTGAAACAAAGTATAATCCTTCATCACCATATTCTTCAACAAAAGCTGCGTCAGATTTGATTGTTAAAGCTTGGGTTCGTTCATTTGGCGTTCAAGCAACAATCTCTAATTGTTCAAATAATTATGGTCCATACCAACATATTGAGAAATTTATTCCTCGTCAAATCACTAATATTCTATCTGGTATTAAACCAAAATTATATGGTGAAGGTAAAAATGTTCGTGACTGGATCCATACAAACGACCACTCTACTGGTGTTTGGGCAATTCTCACCAAAGGTCAAATTGGTGAAACTTACCTAATTGGTGCAGATGGTGAGAAAAACAATAAAGAAGTTTTAGAATTAATACTTGAAAAAATGGGTCAACCTAAAGATGGATATGATCACGTAACTGACCGAGCAGGACATGACTTACGTTATGCTATTGACTCAAGCAAGCTTCGGGATGAACTTGGTTGGGTTCCGGAATTTACTAATTTTGAATCTGGTTTAGAAGAAACAATCAATTGGTATAAAGAACATGAAGACTGGTGGAAAGCTGACAAAGAAGCAGTTGAAGCAAACTATGCAAAAACACAAGAAATCATTAAATAAAAAAAGAGCCTAGGCTCTTTTTTTATCAATTATTTTCCAAATAAACCTTTAACTTGATCTAAGACTCCACTGATTCCTTCTGAACCATCTAATAAGCCTTTTGCTTGGTCAAAATATGATCCAAGTTCATCTTTATGTTCAGTAATGAAATCTTTTGCACCAGCTAAATCTTTGTTAGCAATTAGTTCTTTAACTTGTTCAAATAGTTCTTGTGCTTGCATGGTTTTACCTCTAACATTTATTTTCTTAATTTAACCATAGGAATGCTTTTTTTGCAAATATTTTAATCTTCAAAAACGCAGACAGATTCGGGTACATAAAAATCTTTGCTCATCAATTCTAGATGACCAGTATGTAGATTGCGTTTATAGACAGTTGCATTATCTGACTCTTGATGTGGGATAATCAAGTAGTTTTGATTTTTTGTCAAAATAAAATCTCGAGGCGTATCCCCGTAACTTGGAACAATTTCCAATAAATCTAGTTGGGCATCTTTTCTGATTGAATAGACCGCAATAGAGTTATGGCCACGGTTACTAGCGTATAAATTTTTTCCATCCGCACTAATTCGAATAGCTGCTGTTGCATTAAAATCAATATAGTCAGTTGGCAAGGTCGATAAACTCTGTAATTTTTCGAATTGACCCAATCCATTATAAATTAGGACCTCGATTCTTGCATTCAGTTCACCTAGTAAATAGGCAATTTTTTCTTTAGGATGAAAAACAAGATGACGAGCGCCAGCTCCTGGTGTTGCTTGATAATTCGCAATTTGCTTTAATTTGTAATCACTAGTAATGTCATATGTTGTGACTGAGTCTGTTCCTAAGTCACAAGTCACCAAATATTTGTCTGGCGTTATTCCAACGTAGTGGGCGTGAGCTGATTTCTGATTAGGGTGAGGACCAGAGCCTTGTAATTGGACCAAATCTATAAGGGTCAAACCACCATCCTCGTTAATTTTATATAAGGTAATTTGGCCTTTATGATAGTTAGCTGCGTAAACTAGTTGACGGTCTTCATCAATTGTTAGGTGGCATAATGAGCCATCTTTAAGAAGAACATCGTTTATCTTTTGGCCATTGCTGTTTAAGGCAACTAAACCACCCATGTCATTTACTTTAGTGATGGCATAAAAATTTCCAGCTACTGATTTAGTTAGATATGTAGGATTTTGTAACTTAGCAAATAATTTTATAACTGAAAGTTGACCAGTTTTTTGATTAAATTGTGTCTGATAAATACCTTCAGATTTTCCTCTTGTATAGGTTCCAAAATATAGTGAAGTGTTCATTAGTTTTCCTCCACGTTTAAATGAATTATAGCATATATTTGTGAAATCCTACAGTTTGAGGACATGAAAAGTTTCTTTTCAAAGTCTTAAAACTTTTTTAAAAAGATGATTTAAAAGCTCGAGAGTAAAAAAACTGTAATTTATTACACTTGAAAGTTAGTTTTAAAAAGATATTTTTGAAAAAGAAAATGATTGATAGCAATATTTCATCAGATTGGTATAATAGATACAGATAGAAAAGGAAGGCAATTATGATGCAATTAGCAACAATTTGTTATATTGATAATGGAGACTCATTATTACTATTACACCGAAATAAAAAAGAGAATGATATTCATGAAGGGAAATGGATTTCTGTGGGTGGTAAACTTGAATCTGGCGAGAGTCCTGATGAATGTGCTATTCGTGAGATATTTGAAGAAACACATCTAACTGTTAAAGAGATGGACTTTAAGGGTGTGATTACTTTTCCTGAATTTACACCTGGTCTTGATTGGTATACTTACGTTTTTAAAGTGACGGACTTTGAAGGACAATTGATTTCAGACGAAGAATCTCGAGAAGGAACTTTAGAATGGGTTCCTTATGATGAAGTCTTAAAGAAACCAACTTGGGAAGGTGATTATGAAATCTTCAAGTGGATTTTAGAAGATCGTCCATTCTTTTCAGCTAAATTTACTTATGATAAATCAAATCAATTAATTGATCAATCTGTACACTTCTATGAAAAATAATAAGGAGTATGTAATAATAAATGAATAAAAAAAATGATTCACAGCTCTCAGAAACTTGGTTTTATAAATGGGTTTTAAATAATCAAGCATTAAGCATTATGCTTGTAGTTTTAGTATTTTTATTAACGATTCTAGTGTTTACCAAAGTTTCCTTTCTTTTTAGACCTATTTTTTCCTTTTTAACTATTTTGATGTTACCTTTAGTAATTTCTACTATCTTATATTATCTGACAAAACCGTCAGTAGATTTAATTGAAAATTTAGGACCAAATCGAACAACATCTATTTTTATTGTTTTTGGTTTAATTATTTGTATCTTAATTTGGGCATTTTCAGGGTTGATTCCAATGATTAGCAATCAAATGACTACTTTCCTTAAAGATTTACCCAAGTATGTCGGAACTGTTAATCAAGAAGCTAATAAATTCTTAGAAAACAAATGGTTGGTCAGCTATCAAGCAGAACTTCAAGATATGCTTACAAATATTACTAACAAAGCTTTAGATTACGCTCAAACTTTTTCGAAACATGCGATTGATTGGGCCGGGAATTTCGCAGGTGCAATTGCTCGGATTACCATCTCAATCATCATCTCTCCATTTATTCTCTTTTATTTCCTGAGGGATAGTGGAAAAATGAAGGATGGAATTGTAGAAACTTTACCTACTCGACTAAGAAAACCAATTGCGCGTGTATTGGGGGACATAAACAAACAATTATCTGGCTACGTGCAAGGACAAGTGACCGTCGCTATTATTGTTGGTATTATGTTTAGTATCATGTTTAGTATTGTTGGGCTCAAGTACTCAGTTACCTTTGGTATTGTGGCAGGATTCTTAAATATGGTTCCTTACCTCGGTTCATTTTTAGCGATGATTCCTGTTGTCATAATGTCCTTGGTTCAAGGCCCCCTAATGTTAGTAAAAGTCTTGATTGTCTTTACTATTGAGCAAACAATTGAAGGACGTTTCGTAACGCCTTTAGTTTTAGGGAATAAGCTGAGCATCCATCCGATTACAATTATGTTCTTATTACTGACAGCAGGTGCCATGTTCGGTGTCTGGGGTGTCTTCTTAGTCATTCCAATTTATGCCTCTGTTAAAGTCGTTGTCAAAGAATTATTTGATTGGTATAAAGGTGTAAGTAGCCTTTACGTGGATAAAAAAATTATTGTTGAGGAGAAACGTGACCATGCAGAATAGTGAAAAAATGATTGCTTCTCTAGATCAACAAGATTTAGCACATGCAGAGAAGTATTTTGAACGTGCATTAAAGAGTGATTCTGATGAAACACTTCTAGCTTTAGGTGAATACTTAGAGAGTATCGGATTTCTTCCCCATGCCAAACGCATTTACTTACAACTAAAAGACCAATATCCTGAATTAAATCTTAATTTGGCACAGATCGTAGCTGAAGATAACTTGGTTGAAGAAGCATTTTTATATTTAGATGCCATTGATGAAGACAGTCCCTATTATGTCAATGCCTTACTTGTTATGGCTGACTTATATGATATGGAAGGTTTGACTGATGTCGCACGCGAAAAACTTGTTGAAGCTAGTCAATTGAATCCAGATCCTTTAATTATTTTTGGTTTGGCTGAAATTGAATTAGATTTGGAACATTTTGATCAAGCTATAGCTCTATATGCTAAACTTGATAATCGTCAAATCCTTGAAGATACAGGTGTTTCTACTTATCAACGTATTGGTCGAGCTTATGCTAGCTTGGGCAAGTTTGAAGCAGCTATTGAATTTCTTGAGAAAACAGTTGAGATTGAATATGAAGATGAGAGCCTTTATGAATTAGCAACTCTTTTATATGATCAAGGTGAATACCAAAAAGCCAATTTATATTTCAAACAATTGGAGACCATGAATCCTGATTTCCCAGGTTATGAGTACGTGTATGCCCAGAGTTTACATGCCGAGCATAAAACGGACCAAGCACTTCGTTTGACTCAGCAAGCTCTCAGAAAAAATCAATTCGATCCACAATTATTATTGTTAGCATCGCAATTTGCTTTTGAATCTCATGATATAAGCAGTGCTGAATCTTATCTTTTAAAGGCTAAGGAAATTAGTGTGGATGATGATGAAGTTTTAATGAGACTGTCAAATTTATACATCGATGCGCAGCGATTCGCAGATGTCATCAATTTAAAATTAGAAGAATCAGATAACGTTTTAAGTAAATGGAACTTAGCTAAGGGCTACCAAGGATTAGATCGTGAAGAGGAAGCATTTGAAATCTATCAAGAATTAGAAAATGATTTAAAAGATAATCCAGAATTTCTCTCTGATTATGTCTTAATTCTCCGTGAATTTGGAAATGGTCAAAAAGCAAGACAAATGGCTGAAAGCTACTTGAAACTTGTACCTGATGATATCAATATGTTAAATTTTTTAAATGATTCTTGGTAAGTTCTAAGCGGTTGCAAATAAACGTTGAAAATAACATGAAAATATTCACAAATAAATTGTAAGTTTTTTACTATTTCAAATGCTATAATTATCTTATCGTATGATTAAGGAGATATTATAATGACAGATTCAAAAGAATTATATGGGGCTGACTTAGTAGTTGATAGCCTTATTAACCATGATGTAAAATATGTTTTTGGGATTCCAGGCGCAAAAATTGATAAAGTTTTTGATACTTTAGAAGACAAGGGTCCGCAATTAATTGTGTCGCGTCATGAGCAAAATGCGACTTTCATGGCACAAGGTATTGGACGTATCACTGGACAACCAGGTGTTGTTATTGCAACCTCAGGGCCTGGTATTTCAAATTTGGCTACTGGATTAGTAACTGCAACAGCCGAAGGAGATCCTGTTTTAGCTATTGGTGGACAAGTTAAACGTAGTGATTTACTTAAACGTTCTCACCAATCAATGAAGAACGTTGCTATGCTTGAACCAATTACTAAATATTCAGTTGAAGTACAAGATGCTAATACGCTTTCTGAAACAATTGCTAATGCTTATCGCTTAGCCAAGTCAGGTAAGCCTGGAGCAAGTTTTATCTCAATTCCACAAGATGTGACTGACAGTCCAGTATCTGTTAAAGCAATTAAACCACTTACTGCACCTAAGTTAGGGTCTGCTTCAGTTGAGGATATTAACTATCTTGCACAAGCAATCCGCAATGCTGTATTACCAGTCCTATTATTAGGTAATGGTGCATCTGATGCCAAGGTCACAGCTTCAATCCGTCGTTTATTAGAATCTGTCAAAATTCCTGTTGTTGAAACTTTCCAAGGTGCTGGAATTGTTTCGCGTGAACTTGAAGAAGAAACATTCTTTGGCCGTGTTGGTTTGTTTAGAAATCAACCAGGTGATATGCTTCTTAAGAAATCAGACCTTGTCATTGCCATTGGTTATGACCCAATTGAATATGAAGCTCGCAACTGGAATGCAGAAGTCTCAGCACGCACTATCGTAATAGATGTAGCACAAGCCGAAATTGATACTTATTTCCAACCTGAACGTGAGTTAATTGGGAACATTTCTGATACTATTGATTTGTTATTGCCTGCTGTCAATGGTTATACTTTACCAGAAGGATCAGTTGAGTATCTACAAAACCTTAAGAAGAACATGGCTGGTGATATCAAATTTGAACGTGATTCAAAAGACGGTCTAGTTCATCCACTTGATGTCATTGACATTTTACAAGAACAAACAAAAGATGACATGACGGTAACTGTTGACGTTGGTAGTCACTATATCTGGATGGCTCGTTACTTTAAATCATATGAAGCCCGTCATTTACTCTTCTCAAATGGTATGCAAACTCTTGGTGTTGCATTACCATGGGCAATTTCAGCAGCACTAGTCCGTCCACACAAAACAGTTATTTCAGTTTCAGGTGATGGTGGCTTCCTCTTCTCTGCACAAGAGCTAGAAGTAGCTGTTCGCTTGAACCTTCCAATTGTTCACATCATTTGGAACGACGGTCGCTACAATATGGTTGAGTTCCAAGAGGAAATGAAATATGGTCGATCTTCAGGTGTACAACTTGGTGATGTTGACTTCGTTAAATATGCAGAAGCATTCGGAGCGAAAGGTTACCGTGCAGATAGTGCAGAAGCATTTAAAGATATTTTGGCCAAAGCTATCGCAGAATCAATTAACGGTCCAGTATTGATTGATATTCCAATTGATTACAAAGATAACGTAAAACTTGGCGAAACTATTTTACCTGACGAATTTTATTAAGAAGGTGGACAAATGACAGAAAATAGAACTCTTTTTCAACATAATACACTAGCATCATTAATGGCTGGTCTCTATCATGGGACTATGTCCATTTTTGATTTGCTTGAAAAAGGTAATCTTGGTATTGGTACTGTAGATGGTATAGATGGAGAACTGATTATTCTTGATGGCAAAGCTTATCAAGCTATTGGAACTGGTGAAAAAGCTGAGGTTATTTCTCTTAATGGTACAGAAACTGTTCCGTATGCAGCTATTATTAATCATCATAATGATATTAATTTTGATATTACAAAATCAATAAGTGATAGTGAATTAAAAGAAATGATGGAAGCTAAGTTTATCAGTGCCAATCTATTTCAGTCGATAAAAATCCATGGTCAATTTGATCAAATGCATGTCAGAATGATTCCTAAGTCACCAATTGGAAAAAGTTTTGCAGAAATAGCTAGTAACCAACCTGAATTTATTGAAGAAAATATTTCAGGTAGCTTGGTTGGTTTCTGGACACCAGAACTTTTTCACGGTGTGAGTGTGGCGGGCTATCATCTACATTTCCTATCAGATGACCTGAAATTTGGTGGGCATGTAATGGACTTTCAAATGGCTAAGGGTCAAGTTGAAATTGGATATGCTGAACATTTATTGCAAGACTTTCCAAGTCAAAATGAAGCTTTTCAAAAAGCTAAATTTGACGTTGAAGCCTTAAAAGAAGATATCAGAAAATCAGAGTAGATAAAAAGGTCCAGTGGACCTATTTTGTGGAATTAATACCTCACCACATAAGAAAAGTAAAATAGATAATATACTAAAATAAAAACTGAACCTCGGTTCAGTTTTTATTTTAGTTTTATTGCTTCAATTTTATCTTTGATTGGAGTTACACGAAGCGTTTTCTGTCCGGTATAGGTTACAAAACCTGGTTTAGCACCAGAAGGTTTATGTAATTTCTTAGCTTCAATCATATCAACTTGAACCAGATTTGATAGGCGTCCTTTTGAATAGAAAGCAGCTAATTCAGCAGCATCAGTTTTCACTTCGTCACTAGGATTAAGATTATCTTTGATAATAACATGACTACCTGGAATGTCTTTGGCATGGAACCATAGTTCGCCTTTTTTTGCCATTTTGAAAGTCAATTCTTCATTTTGGAGATTATTTCGTCCGACCATAATAATCGTTTTGCCATCAGTAGCCAGATATTGCTCAGGTTTTTTTCGTTTATGTCGTTTATCAGTAGCTCGACGTTTCATAAAGCCTGCTTCAACTAGCTCCTCACGAATATCGGCAATTTCATCAATCGACGCTTGAGACAGATTATAGTCAACACTTTCGAAATAAGCAATGCTCTGCTTAGTCTCTTCAATCAAGTTGCTCAAGTGTTTGACTGCCTCTTTTAGTTTTTGATATTTTTTGAAATATCGCTGTGCATTTTGATTAGGGGTTAAGGCAAGGTCTAAAGCAATATCGATAGGTTCACCTGTATAATAATTATCTAAGGTAACACTTGTTTTGTTATTCGGAACAAGCGCCAAATAAGTAGTTAAAAGCTCACCTTTTTGTCTAAATTCTTCAGCATTCTCTGTTGCCACCAATTCAGCTTCTTGCTTGGCCAGTTTTTTAATATTCTTCTCAAGCTCAATTTGAACACGATGTAAGAGGTCGCTAGCTTGCTGAGAAATACGATCTTTTTCTGCCTTATCTTGATAAAAGTAATCAAGTAATTCAGATAATCTATTAAATTCGCCAGCTTGGGAATCAGAAAAAGGAATTGCAGAAAATGATTTTTCAGTCAGCGTCGGAAGGACTGGAGTATTGAAAAATGCTCTAAATTGATCTAATTTGTTTGATTGCAGCTGATCTGAAAGGTTGCTTGCTGTATCTCTTCCTAAACCTTGGAAGAGTTTTTGTAAAGATTTTGGTGCCAAATCCTCTGTTTGTAAGATTTCAAATAATTCTAAATCAGAAATAGTAAAGGGATTCTTTGAACCCGTTTTAGGAGGGTGAATATAAGCAGAGCCCGGTAGAATAGTTCTGTAAGAATTTTGTGAAAAACCAACATGCTTTATTGACTCTATAATTTTCTTTTCAGCACGATCAATGAGAATGATATTGCTGTGTTTACCCATTATTTCAACCATTAGAGTGGCTTGAATGGCATCACCAATCTCATTTTTATTTGAAACACGGATTTCAAGAATCCGGTCATTATCATCTTGTTCAATGCTTTCGATAACTGCACCTTGTAAGTATTTACGCATAATCATGGTAAAGGTGTTTGGCGTTTGTGGATTTTGGAAGTCACTTTGAGTAACTTGAATTCGTCCAAAAACAGGATGGGCTGAAATTAATAATTTATAGTTTTGTCGATGGTTTCTGATAGTGAGAACAAGCTCGCTCTGAAAAGGTTGGTTAACCTTTTGAATGCGACCATTTACCAAGACCTCTTGTAGTTCCAGTGTTAAGTGATGTAAGAAAAAGCCGTCAAAAGACATGGTTTCTCCTTTCTGTTTTCTAATCTCTTAATTATAACACAAGTTGATGGTGGAAAATAATAATATGGAAGACTTGCAATTTTCTGAATTTAAGATATAATGTAAAAAAATACATGAGGAGAAGTTGAGATGACAAACACAATGATAAACTTAAATTGGCAAAGCTGGCATAGGTAAAGTTGTGTTTATGGATTGGCATAGATACGGCTTTTAGAGGTACTCTAAAATACTATCTGTGCGCGAGTCTTGACTATCAAAAAAGCGCTTAGTAGATTATACTTTGCGCTTTTTTTATTTATTATTGAAAGGACATTTATGAAAAATAAAAGTTTAATTGCAACATTATTGTTAATCACACTCCTAGTTTGTAGTGCTTTGCTATTTGAAAAACCGAAAGGACCAAATCTATTCTTGGATAAAAAGGTTGTACGCGTTGGGATTCTTCAATTAATCACACATGAAGCATTGGATCAAATTGAAAAAGGGATTGAGGATGAATTAGGGAAATCAGATGGTTCAAAAGTGAAAATCGAGATTAAATTGATGAATGCTCAGGGTGATCAAAGTAAGATTCAGACCATGAGTCATCAATTGGCTGATGGTGGCAGTGATATTTTGGTCGGAATTGCTACGCCTGCAGCCCAGGGCTTGGCTGCAGCCACTAAGGATGTTCCGGTTGTTATGTCTGCCATCTCTGATCCGGTTGGCGCCAAATTAGTTACAAATCTCAAACTGCCTGAGGGGAATGTAACAGGTTTGTCTAATAAAGTACCCGTTAAGCAAACAGTCGACTTAATCAGAGAATTAACACCAAGTGTGAAGACTATCGGTATCCTTTATGCTAGCAACGAAGATAATTCGATTTCTCAAGTCAAAGAGTTCCAAGCCTCAGCAGAATCTAAAGGCTATACAATTAAGACCTACTCAGTCCCTTCAACGAATGAAGTCTCATCAACCATGTCTGCTATATCAGGAAAAGTCGATGCCTTGTTTATTCCTCAGGATAATACAATTGCATCAGCCTTCGCTACAGTTATATCGACAGCTAACAATGCTGGCCTACCAGTCTACTCTAGTGTGGATACAATGGTTAAGGATGGTAGCCTTGCTTCAATTTCCCAAAGCCAATATCAATTAGGTGTAGAAACTGCAAAACAAGTTAAGGCACTGATTTCAGGTAAGAAAGTGTCGCAAGTACCAGTTAAGATTGTCGACACTGGAAAACCAGTTCTAAATTTACAAGCCGCAAAAAGTCTGGGCATAACCGTGCCTGACCAGTTAAAGAAAACATCAGACATTCTGGTTAAAGAATAGAAAGGATAAGATATGATTATTTCATCAGTTTCACAGGGCCTTTTATGGGGTATCCTTGGTTTAGGGATTTATCTGACTTTTCGGATTCTAAATTTTCCTGACATGACAACAGAGGGCTCTTTTCCTTTGGGAGGAGCAGTCGCTGTAACCATGATGAATCAGGGACACAATCCATTCTTGGCAGCTTTTTTAGGGATGTTTGCCGGTGCATTAGCAGGATTGGTAACTGGACTTTTATATACAAAAGGTAAAATCCCAACTATTCTAGCCGGAATCTTGGTTATGACCTCTTGTAATTCAATTATGTTAATGGTTATGAAACGGGCTAATCTTGGTCTGCATAATTTGAAAAGATTGCAAGATTATTTCCCTTTTCGACCAGATATCAATATCTTATTAATGGGATTACTAGCAGTGGTTTTAGTTATTTCAGTTTTAATTTATTTTCTATATACTGATTTGGGACAAGCCTATATAGCTACTGGTGATAATCGAGATATGGCAAAGAGCTTTGGGATTAATACTGATCGGATGGAAGTAATGGGCTTAGTTGTTTCGAATGGGCTAATTGGTCTATCTGGTGCCTTAGTTAGTCAACAAGATGGCTATGCCGATGTTTCAAAGGGAATAGGCGTGATAGTTATTGGATTAGCAAGTATCATTGTTGGTGAGGTTCTCTATTCAACTGGACTAACTTTACTTGAACGTCTAATTGCTATTGTAGTTGGTTCGATTTTATATCAATTTCTAATATCCGCAGTAATTATTTTAGGATTTAATACTAATTATTTAAAATTATTTAGTGCTATCGTTTTAGCCATTTGCTTAATGGTTCCTGTTCTTCGTCAAAAATTGTTTAGAAATGTGAGGTTGAGTAGATGACAGATAAGATAATTGAATTAATTGATGCCAGCCTTACCATTAATAATGGTTTTGATGAGACGAAAACAATTCTGGATAATGTTAATTTAACCATTCGTCAAGGTGATTTTATTACTATTCTTGGTAGAAATGGTGCAGGGAAATCAACCTTGTTTAATGTTATTGCTGGTACTCTTTTCTTAAGTAAGGGACAAATTAGGATATTGGGACAGGATGTTACACACATGGGAGCAGAAAAAAGAGCTGTTTACCTAGCACGTGTTTTTCAGGATCCCAAAATGGGAACTGCACCAAGGATGACTGTCGCAGAGAATCTCTTGATTGCTGAAAAAAGAGGTCAAAAAAGACAATTGACTAAACGGACCTTGGCTCATCGCAATCAAGATTATCTAAGCTTATTAGCTAAAACTGGTAATGGCCTTGAAAAGCATTTAGAGACGCCTACAGGCCTCTTATCTGGCGGCCAAAGACAAGCTCTAAGTCTATTGATGGCAACCATAAAGCGTCCGGATTTGCTATTGCTTGACGAACATACTGCAGCCTTGGATCCCAAGACAAGTAAATCCTTAATGAATCTAACCAATCAGTTTGTTAATCAAGCTCAACTAACAGCCCTAATGATCACCCATCATATGGAAGATGCATTAACCTTTGGAAATCGTTTGATTGTTATGAAAGATGGTAAAATCATTCAAGATTTAGACCAAACATTAAAGGCACAGATGACCATCTCTGATTATTATCAGCTTTTTGAATAAAAATAAAGCTAAGTTCAAATAGAACTTGGCTTTTTTATCTGAAAGTATGAATTGATTTTCATGAATCTTTAGCATTTTTGTGATATACTGTAAGGGAGTGTAGCTTTGCTACAAAGCAGTAAATCGACTTACAAGTTAAGGACCGTATGTAATAAAAATAAAAAGAGGAGTATCATGAGTGATATTAAAGTAATCGCCTTAGGTGGAGTTCGTGAATATGGTAAGAACTTCTATTTGGTCGAAGTTAATGAGTCAATGTTTATTTTAGATGCTGGTATTAAGTATCCAGAAAACGAACAATTAGGTGTGGATTTGGTTATTCCTAATTTAGATTATGTGATTGAAAATAAAGATAAGGTTCAGGGTGTATTTTTAACGCACGGCCATGCTGATGCAATAGGTGCTTTGCCTTATTTATTATCAGATGTCTCAGTACCTGTATTTGGTTCAGAATTAACAATTGAATTAGCTAAATTATTTGTTAAAGGAAACAATAACACTAAGAAATTTAATAATTTCCATGTTGTAGACAGCGAAACTGAAATTGAATTTAAAGATGGTCTCGTTTCTTTCTTTAAAACAACACATTCGATTCCAGAAAGTTTAGGAATTGTCATTGGCACAGATCAAGGTAATATTGTTTATACTGGGGACTTTAAATTTGATCCTGCAGCTCGCAAGTCTTACGAAACTGATTTAGGCAGATTAGCTGAAATTGGTAAAGAAGGTGTCTTGGCATTATTAGCTGACTCTGCAAATGCAACAAGCAATGTGCAAATTGCCAGTGAGTCAGAAGTTGGCGAAGAAATGAATAATGTCATTGGGGATGCTGATGGTCGCGTTATCGTGGCAGCAGTGGCCTCAAACTTAGTTCGTATTCAACAAGTTTTAGATGCAGCAGTTGCGCATAGTCGTCGCGTTGTCTTGACTGGTACAGATGTTGAGAACATTGTTCGTACAGCTATTCGTTTGAAAAAATTGATGATTGTCGATGAACGACTCTTGATTAAACCAAAAGATATGAATAAATACGACGATAATGAATTGGTCATCTTAGAAGCTGGTCGTATGGGCGAGCCGATTAACAGTTTACAAAAAATGGCAGTTGGTCGTCACCGTTATGTGCAAATCAAAGAAGGTGATTTGGTCTATATCGTCACAACTCCAAATGTTTCCAAAGAAGCAATGTTGGCGCGTGTTGAAAACCTTGTTTATAAAGCAGGGGGCAGTGTGAAACTAATTACACAAAATCTACGCGTTTCTGGACATGCAAATGGTCGTGATTTACAACTTCTAATCAATTTAATGAAACCAAAATATCTTTTCCCTGTTCAAGGTGAATATCGTGATTTAGCTGCACATGCAGTCGTCGCTGAAGAGGTTGGTGTCTTTCCTGAAGATATTTATATCATGAAACGAGGCGATATTATGGTCTTGAATCCTGATGGCTTCCTTCATGAAGGTGGTGTTCCAGCCAGTGATGTGATGATTGATGGTAATGCAATTGGTGATGTCGGGAATATTGTTCTTAGAGATCGAAAAGTATTGTCAGAAGATGGAATTTTTATCGTTGTCATTACTGTTAGCAAAAAAGAAAAAACAATTATTTCCAAAGCAAAAGTCAATACACGAGGATTCGTTTATGTTAAGAAGAGTCGTGATATTTTACGTGAAAGTGCTGATTTGGTAAATACAACTGTTGGTAACTATTTATTACAAGACAACTTTGATTGGGGAGAACTAAAAAGTTCTGTCAGAGATGAATTGTCTAAATTCTTATTTGAACAAACAAAACGTCGCCCTGCTATTCTTCCGGTAGTCATGGAAGTGAGATCATAAAATTGTCAATCGATTTAGCTATCGGGCGCTAGCAATTTTAAAATGAAAAGAGAGGAAAGTTGAGTTAATCAGCTTATCCTCTTTCTCTATTTGAATCACAAAAGGAGTTTTTATGGCATCAATGGCAATTGAGTATAAATCTGAAGTAATGGGGATGGAACGACAAGTCAATGTCATTTATCCTGATCAATCTGAATTAAAGGCTGAGGATCGTGGGGATCAGGATATTCCTGTCCTCTATCTGCTCCATGGGATGGGTGGAAATGAAAATTCGTGGCAAAAAAGAACGGATATTGAACGTCTGGTCCGTCACACTAATGTGATTGTTGTGATGCCTTCAACTGACCTTGGTTGGTTTACAGATACTGCCTCTGGTTTGCCCTATTATCAGATGATTGCTGAAGAATTACCAAAGGTTCTTGCAAATTTTTTTCCTAATATGACTAAAAAGCGTGAAAAAACATTTATTGCTGGACTTTCAATGGGTGGTTACGGGGCTTATAAGTTAGCTTTAACTAGTAAAAAATTCTCATATTGTGCTTCTTTTTCTGGCGCCTTAACTATTCCCGAAGCTGGTGAAGAAGAGTTGGATGAGATAAGTATGCGTTATTGGCAGGGCATTTTTGGCAATCCTAATGCTTCTCATTTTGATGAATATTACTTAAGAAGTATGGTTAAAGACTTTGATTTTCAGACTAAATTTTATGCTTGGTGTGGTTATGAGGACTTTTTGTTTAAAGCAAATGAAAAAGCTGTCCAAGAATTAAACAATTTAGGTCTCGAAATTGATTATCAAAAAGACCATGGTAAACATGAATGGTATTATTGGAATCAGCAATTAGAAGTATTATTAGAATGGTTACCAATAAACTACATAAAAGAGGAAAGGTTATCTTAGATCGAATAGATTTGAAGTTAGTTTAGAGTATGAAAAAATTTTTAAAAATAATTTTGTGGCTGCCAATGAAGCTGATTGAATGGCTTTTTCGGATAATTTGGGGCTTTGTTCAAACGATTTTATTGTTAGCTATTATCTTTTTTGGTTTGATTTACTATTCCAATCACAGTGATTCACCATTAGCTAACCAAATTGCTAATGTAACCAATCAAATTGTTGCCATATTTAATACTATTAGTAATAGTCAGAAATCTAGTTCGGCAAGTCAACACCAGGATAATGACCATATTAAAGATACAGAAAATAGCAAATGGTCGTCTAATAAAGCAAGTGTTTATATTAATGCCACTAATCCAGTTTTTATTAATGCCTATCATGCAGCCATAAATAACTGGAATAATACTGGAGCCTTTACTTTTACCTTAACTATGAATCAAAAGAAGGCAAATATTATTGCGGATCAAATGAATGACTCTAAAGTCATTGCTGCTGGATTAGCAAAAGTTGAAAGCCAAACATTAAATCACCAGTTATCTTCAGCTAAGGTATATTTAAATTCTTATTTTTTAATGGATCAGTCCTATGGATACCAAGCTGATCGAATTGTTCATACAGCTGAGCATGAATTAGGTCATGCGATTGGTCTTAATCATAAGGATACTGAAAATTCGGTAATGCAATCCTCAGGTTCATTTTTTGGCATTGAACAGACTGACATCAATCAGGTATCTGAGCTATATCAAGGAAACTAGAAAGACAAGTTTTAAACTACTAAATGCCCCATTGGGGTATTTTTTTGTTAAAATAGATTTATGATAATTTTACAAGGAAATAAAATTGAACGCTCATTTTCAGGAGATGTTCTTTTTAAAGGGATAAATATACAAGTTGATGAACGTGATCGGATTGCCTTAGTTGGGCCAAATGGTGCGGGTAAATCAACACTTTTGAAAATTCTAGTAGGTGAAGAAGGCCCAACTAGTGGAGACATTATCAAGAAGAAGGATATCAGTCTATCCTATCTTGCTCAGGATAGTCGTTTTGAGTCCGATAAGACAATTTATCAAGAGATGTTAAAAGTATTCTCAGCACTAAGAGATGATGAAGCGCGACTCAGACAGATGGAATCAGACATGGCCAATTCGTCTGCTGAGCAATTAGATCAAATAATGCATGACTATGATAAGCTGTCAGAAAGTTTCCGCCAAAACAAAGGCTTTACTTACGAGTCTGAAATTAGGGCAATTTTAAATGGTTTTAAATTCGATGAAACGATGTGGGATATGCCAATTTCAGCTTTGTCAGGTGGTCAAAATACACGTCTGGCCTTGGCCAAAATGCTTTTAGAAGGACCTGACTTATTGGTACTTGATGAACCTACAAACCATTTAGACATTGAGACTATTGCTTGGTTAGAAAATTATTTAACTAATTATCAAGGTGCTCTGATTATTGTCAGTCATGACCGTTATTTCTTGGATAAAGTTGCGACCGTGACACTGGATTTAAATAAGTTTTCACTTGATCGATATGTCGGTAACTATTCACATTTCGTGGATTTGAAAGCAGAGAAGCTTGCAACCGAGCAAAAGAACTTTGACAAACAGCAAAAAGAAATTGCTAAATTAGAAGAATTTGTTCAGAAAAACATTGTACGAGCATCAACAACAAAACGTGCGCAAGCCAGACGCAAGCAACTGGAAAAGATTGACCGCTTAGATAAGCCAACGGCTTCAAAAAAATCAGCCCATATGACCTTCCATAGCGACAAACCCTCAGGTAATAAAGTGCTAAATCTTGAAGATGCAGCAATTGGATATGATAATCATATATTGTCTGAGCCCATTTCGTTTGAGGTTAATAAACTGGATGCCATTGCCATTGTAGGACCAAATGGAATTGGTAAATCAACATTAATTAAGTCGTTGATAGGACAATTACCTTTTATCAAAGGTCAACTCAAATTAGGTTCCAACTTAGAGATTGGTTACTATGACCAAACACAATCTCGCTTAACTGCAAATAATTCTGTTATTGATGAGCTATGGAGTGATTTTCCAAGAACTCCAGAGGTTGAAATCCGAAACCGACTAGGAGCATTCCTTTTTAGTGGGGAAGATGTTAAAAAGACAGTTAGTATGTTATCAGGTGGTGAGAAAGCGCGTCTGCTCTTAGCTAAATTATCCATGGAAAATAACAATTTCTTACTATTAGATGAACCAACTAACCATTTGGATATTGATAGTAAAGAGGTCCTAGAGAATGCCCTCATTGATTATGACGGCACCCTAGTCTTTGTAAGTCATGACCGATACTTTATCAACCGCGTAGCTACAAAAGTCTTAGAAATTACTGAGGAGGGTTCACAACTTTATCTTGGGGATTATGATTACTACGTGGAGAAAAAAGCTGAGCTGGAAGAATTGGCCCGTTTAGAGGCGCAGCCATTGACTAAAGAGAGTCAAGAAAACCAGACAGTGAATGATTATCAATTACAGAAGGAAAACCAAAAAGAAGTCCGCAAATTACAAAGACGCTTATCTGAAGTCGAGAACCTGTTAGAATCGATTGAGTCTTCTTTAGCTGAGCTTTCAGAACAAATGTTGTCGACGAATGATGCTGGATTGTTGATTGATATGCAAAAGGAAATTGACCAGTTAAATGAACAGCAGGATGCACTTTTGACTGAGTGGGAAGAGATTGGACAGCAATTAGAAATTTGAGATACTAGATGAAAAAAATAAGAAATTAAGAAAAGAGTTGCAATAGCAACTCTTTTTAACTGTAATATATAACAGATTGACTATATTATAACAAAATAGTTTGTGAAAATTCAAACTATCAATCTTTAAAAATCGCATAATAAAAGGCTAGAAAGCGATTTAATTTCTTGCAAATTGTGATGAAAAAAGTTATGATTAAAAAGTAAATTAATATTTTGGAGGCCAAAATGGTAACAGTTTCGAAAGAAAAACATTTGGATATGTTCTTAAAAATGGAACGTATTCGTGAATTTGACTCACGTATCAACAAACTTGTTCGTCGTGGATTTGTACAAGGGATGACCCACTTCTCAGTTGGTGAAGAAGCAGCTAACGTCGGTGCTGTTGCTCATTTAACTTATGATGACATTATCTTCTCAAATCACCGTGGACACGGTCAATCAATTGCAAAAGATATGGATCTTAATAAAATGATGGCTGAGCTAGCTGGTAAAGCAACTGGTGTCTCAAAAGGACGCGGTGGTTCAATGCACTTAGCTGATATTGAAAAAGGTAACTATGGTACAAATGGTATCGTTGGTGGTGGTTACGCTCTTGCAGTGGGTGCCGCATTAACTCAACAATACAAAGGTACAAACAACATTGCTGTTGCTTTCTCTGGTGATGGTGCTACAAATGAAGGTTCATTCCACGAATCAGTTAATATGGCTGCTACTTGGAAATTACCAGTAATCTTCTTTATCATCAATAACCGTTATGGTATTTCAATGAATATCAATAATGCAACAAACACACCTCATTTATATACTCGTGCAGAAGCATACGGAATTCCAGGATTCTACTGTGAAGACGGAAATGATGTTTTAGCAGTATACGAAACTATGGAAAAAGCAGTAGAACATGTACGTGGTGGAAACGGACCTGCTATTGTCGAAGTTGAATCTTACCGTTGGTTTGGTCATTCAACAGCTGATGCTGGTAAATACCGTACTAAAGAAGAAGTTGCATCATGGAAAGAAAAAGATCCAATGATTAAGTACAGAACTTATCTTACAAAAGAAGGTATTGTAACTGACGAAGAATTGGATGCTATCCAAGAACAAGTTAAAAAAGAAATTGATGATGCTTACGAATTTGCTCAAAACAGTCCAGATCCTGAACTTTCAGTTGCATTTGAAGATGTTTGGGTTGACTAATAAGTTATACAATCAATTCTTATTATTTAACGAATTAAACGGATTATTTCTATTTTGTAAAAACTAGGAGAAAAAAATAAATGAGTGAAACAAAATTAATGGCTTTGCGTGAAGCCGTAAATCTTGCCATGTCAGAAGAAATGCGCAAAGATGAAAACATCTTCCTTATGGGTGAAGATGTTGGTGTATATGGTGGTGACTTTGGTACATCAGTTGGTATGATTGAAGAATTCGGTGCTAAACGTGTTAAAGACACACCAATTTCAGAAGCTGCCATTTCTGGTGCTGCTATTGGTGCTGCAATTACAGGTTTACGTCCAATTGTTGACGTAACGTTCATGGATTTCCTTACAATCATGATGGACGCTATTGTTAACAATGGTGCGAAAAATAACTACATGTTTGGTGGCGGACTTAAAACACCTGTAACTTTCCGTGTTGCTTCTGGATCTGGTATCGGATCTGCTGCTCAACACTCACAATCTTTAGAAGCTTGGATGACACATATTCCAGGTATCAAAGTTGTTGCACCAGGAAATGCAAATGATGCTAAAGGTCTTTTGAAATCAGCAATCCAAGATAATAACATTGTTATCTTCATGGAACCAAAATCTTTGTATGGTAAAAAAGAAGAAGTTAATCAAGATCCTGAATTCTATATTCCATTAGGAAAAGGTGAAATCAAACGTGAAGGTACTGATTTAACAATCATATCCTATGGTCGTATGTTAGAACGTGTTCTTCAGGCTGCTGAAGAAGTTGCTGAAGAAGGAATCAACGTTGAAGTTCTTGACCCCCGTACACTTGTACCTCTTGATAAAGAATTGATTATTGAATCTGTTAAGAAAACTGGTCGTGTAATGCTTGTCAATGACGCATACAAAACTGGTGGTTACATCGGTGAAATTGCAACTATGATTACTGAAAGTGAAGCGTTTGACTATCTTGATCATCCAGTAGTACGTCTAGCTAGTGAAGATGTGCCAGTTCCTTATGCACGTATTCTTGAACAGGCTATCTTACCAGATGTTGAAAAAATCAAAGCTGCTATTGTAAAAATGGCAAAAAAAGGTAACTAATAAAGACATGAAGAAGTCTCTCTAGGAGGCTTCCTTCAGTGTTTACTAGTTCATAGAGACAATGAAAGGAAAACTATGGCTGCTGAAATTATTATGCCTAAACTCGGTGTTGATATGCAAGAAGGCGAAATCATCGAGTGGAAAAAACAAGAAGGCGATAGTGTCAATGAAGGTGATATTCTTCTAGAAATTATGTCTGACAAGACTAATATGGAGATTGAGGCTGAAGATGCTGGTATCTTGTTGAAAATTGTTCGTCCTGCAGGAGATGTTGTTCCTGTAACTGAAGTTATTGGTTATATTGGTGCTGAAGGTGAATCAGTTGAGAATATTGCTTCAAGTGAAAAAACAACTGAAATCCCTGTTCCAAATTCGGCAGATGCTGCCCCAACGGTAGCACCTAAAGAAGATGTTGAAAGATCTGAAATAACTGTAGAAACTACTCTCCCTCAAGGAAATGGCGAAAAAGTTCGTGCGACACCTGCTGCCCGTAAAACAGCTTCTGAAATGGGTGTCTCACTTGGTCAAGTTCCTGGTTCAGGACCTAAAGGTCGTGTTCATCAAGAAGATGTTGAAAACTTCAAAAACGCTCAACCTAAAGCCTCACCACTTGCTCGTAAAATGGCAGAGGATGCTGGTCTCAACTTAGCTGATATCACTGGTACTGGGTTTAATGGTAAAGTGATGAAAGAAGATATCTTAGCTACAATCAAAGCATCAAAACCAGCTGAAGAAGTTGTTGCTAAACCGGCAAAAGGAGAAAATGCGAAAGCTGAACTTCCTGAAGGTGTTGAAGTTATCAAGATGTCTGCAATGCGTAAAGCAATCTCTAAAGGTATGACTAACTCTTACCTAACAGCTCCGTCATTCACATTGAACTATGATATTGATATGACTGAGATGATGTCTCTTCGTAAAAAATTAATTGACCCAATCATGGAAAAAACTGGTTTGAAAGTAAGTTTTACTGACTTAATTGGTATGGCCGTTGTTAAAACATTGATGAAACCAGAACATCAATACATGAATGCTTCATTAATCAATGACGCACAAGAAATTGAATTACACAAATTTGTAAATATTGGTATTGCCGTTGGTCTTGATGATGGATTAATTGTACCAGTAGTTCACAATGCAGATAAGATGTCACTTGCTGATTTCGTTGTTGCATCAAAAGATGTCATTAAGAAAACTCAGCAAGGTAAATTAAAAGCTGCTGAAATGTCAGGTTCAACATTCTCTATCACAAATTTAGGTATGTTCGGTACTAAAACATTTAACCCTATCATTAACCAACCAAACTCAGCAATCTTAGGTGTTGGAGCAACTATTCCGACACCAACTGTAGTTAATGGTGAAATCGTTCCTCGTCCAATCATGGCAATGTGTTTAACAATTGACCATAGACTTGTTGATGGCATGAACGGTGCTAAATTCATGGTTGATCTTAAAAACTTAATGGAAAATCCATTTGGACTATTAATCTGATAAGTCGTCAAGATACAACAAATTGATTAATAATGTGGTATAGTGACAGTGTAAAAGAGTCAATCTTAATTGTACATACCTATATATGAAGTATTTAAAGGAGAAAATAATGGCTTTTGAAATTATTATGCCTAAACTTGGTGTTGATATGCAAGAAGGTGAAATCATCGAGTGGAAAAAACAAGAAGGCGATACTGTAAATGAAGGTGATATCCTTCTTGAAATCATGTCAGATAAAACTAACATGGAAATTGAAGCAGAAGACGCTGGTGTCCTCTTAAAAATCGTTCGTAAAGACGGTGAAACAGTTCCTGTAACAGAAGTTATCGGATACATTGGAGCAGAGGGCGAATCTGTAGATGAAGTATCATCATCAGCATCATCTGATGCAAAAGCAACAGAAAACCTTGAATCAGCTGGTTTAGAAGTACCTAAAGCTAAAGCAGATGATGCAGCTCCAGCCAAAGCTGACAAAGCTCCACTTGCTGATAACGAATACGATATCGTTGTTGTTGGTGGCGGACCTGCTGGTTATTACGGTGCAATACGTGCTGCTCAATTGGGTGGAAAAGTTGCAATCATTGAAAAATCAGAATTCGGTGGAACTTGTTTAAACGTTGGATGTATCCCAACTAAAACATACCTTAAAAATGCTGAAATTCTTGATGGTATTAAGATTGCTGCAGGTCGTGGTATCAATTTAGCATCAACTAACTATACAATTGATATGGATAAAACAGTTGATTTCAAAAACTCAGTAGTTAAAACGTTAACTGGTGGTGTTAAAGGTCTATTGAAATCAAACAAAGTAACTTTATTTAATGGTCTTGGTCAAGTTAACCCTGACAAAACTGTTACAATTGGTTCAGAAACAATTAAAGGACGTTCTATCATCCTTGCAACTGGTTCAAAAGTTTCGCGTATCAATATCCCGGGAATTGATTCTAAACTTGTTTTAACTTCTGATGATATCCTTGACTTACGTGAAATGCCTAAATCACTTGCAGTTATGGGTGGTGGAGTTGTTGGTATTGAACTTGGTTTAGTATGGGCATCTTACGGTGTTGATGTAACTGTTGTTGAAATGGCAGACCGCATCATTCCTGCTATGGATAAAGATGTATCACTTGAATTACAAAAAATCTTAGCTAAAAAAGGTATGAAGATCAAAACTTCAGTTGGAGTTTCTGAAATCGTTGAAGAAAACAATCAATTAACGCTGAAACTTAACAATGGTGAGGAAATTGTTGCTGAAAAAGCTCTTCTTTCTATCGGACGTGTTCCACAAATGAATGGTCTTGAAAATCTTAATCTTGATATGGAACGTAACCGTATAAAAGTTAATGAATACCAAGAAACTTCAATCCCTGGTATCTATGCACCAGGTGATGTTAACGGAACTAAAATGCTTGCTCATGCTGCATTCCGGATGGGTGAGATTGCAGCAGAAAATGCAATGCGTGGAAACACTCGTAAAGTTAACCTAGAATATACTCCTGCAGCAGTTTATACTCACCCAGAAGTAGCAATGGTTGGTATTACTGAAGAAGACGCACGTGCTAAATATGGTGATGTATTAGTTGGACGTAACAGCTTTACTGGTAATGGTCGTGCTATTGCTTCAAACGAAGCTCAAGGTTTCGTAAAAGTTATTGCTGATGCTAAATTCCATGAAATCCTTGGTGTTCATATCGTAGGACCTGCAGCTGCTGAAATGATTAACGAAGCTGCTACAATTATGGAATCTGAATTGACAGTAGATGAATTATTACTTTCAATCCATGGTCACCCAACATTCTCAGAAGTTATGTACGAGGCATTTGCTGATGTATTAGGCGAAGCAATCCATAACCCACCAAAAAGAAAATAAGCATAAATGATTAATAAAAAAGTTTAGGATTTTTCCTAAGCTTTTTTGAATGGCTGGGCTGCATATCAAAATATTGATAGAATATTAAAGTCACAAAAGTGCTTGAAACTAATGAAAAATCAATCTTTTGACTTGTTTAATTATAGCGTTTGTCTTAAAATATTAAGTAATGACGTAGAAAACAATTAGGAGTAGAAATGAAATATATCGTTAACAAAAGTAATGACCCTGCTTATAATATTGCTTTAGAGGCTTACGCTTTTCGTGAACTTACAAGTGAAGATGAAATCTTTATCTTATGGATTAACGAACCTGCAATCATTGTTGGTAAGCACCAAAATACCATTCAAGAGATCAACAAAGAGTATACTGATGAACATGGTATCCATGTCGTTCGTCGTTTATCTGGTGGTGGTGCTGTATATCACGACTTAAACAATTTGAACTATACCATTATTTCTAACAAATCTGAAGAGGGTGCCTTCGATTTCAAAACTTTCTCACAACCAGTTATTGCAACTTTAGCTGATTTAGGTGTTAAAGCAGAATTTACTGGACGCAACGACCTTGAAATCGATGGAAAGAAATTCTGTGGTAATGCGCAAGCTTATTACAAAGGTCGTATGATGCACCATGGCTGTCTCTTGTTTGATGTTGATATGTCAGTGCTTGGCGATGCCCTTAAAGTAAGTAAAGATAAAATTGAATCTAAAGGAATTAAATCAGTTCGTGCTCGCGTAACCAATATCCTTAATGAATTACCTGAAAAAATAACTGTTAATGAATTTTCAGATAAAATCTTAGAAAAAATGAAAGAAACATATCCAGATATGACTGAATACGTCCTTTCTGAAGATGAATTAGTTAAAATTCAAGAATCAGCGGATACACAATTTGGCACTTGGGATTGGACTTATGGTAAAGCACCTGAGTATACAATTGAACGCAATGTTCGCTACCCAGCAGGTAAAATTAATACTTTTGCTAATGTTCAACAGTCAGTCATTAAAAATATCAAGATTTATGGCGATTTCTTCGGTATTAAAGACGTTGAAGACATTGAAAAAATTCTCATTGGAACTAAATATGAGTACAAAGATGTACTTGAAAAACTTAAAACGATTGATACTGCTCAGTACTTCTCACGTATCACAGTTGAAGAGATTGCAAAAGCAATCGTTGCATAACAAAAAAGTTTCCCATAAAATGGGAAACTTTTATTTTTGTTCAAATTCAGCTTTACTTTTAACATCTGCATATTCTTCAGAAACTTCATTTCCAAGGACAGTAGTGTAGTCAGTCAATTCTATGGCTGAACCATATTTATTTTTCAAGGCAGTCGTCACTAACCGGTAGGTTAGATTAACATTCCGAGATAGGATTGGTCCGTGGAAGTAGCTACCAAAGACATTTTTGTAATGAACGCCTTCAGTCTGATCTACCTTATTGTTGCCATTTCCGTAGACAACTTTCCCTAAGGGGTTCTCATCATCTGATAAGAAGGTACGACCCTGATGGTTTTCGAAGCCATAGTAGGTTTCATTAAATTCTTCATTATGAATTTTAATATCTCCGATGTAGCGATTTTTATTTTGGCTTAACGTGTAATGTCCCATTACCCCGATACCATCAATTTTCTCACCATTTGCTTGGACGTAATACTGTCCGAGTAACTGAAAACCACCGCAGATTGCTAAAATGACTTTCTCTTTTTCTATATAATCGGCAATAGCGGCTTTTTTTCCAGGTAAGTCACGAGCGACAATGGTTTGTTCGTAATCTTGCCCCCCACCAAAGAAGATAATATCGTAATGGTCTGGATCAAGGTCATCATCAATTGAGACAATATCGACAGTAACCTGAGCACCGAGTTTTTCTGCAACGTATTTGAGCATTAAAACATTGCCATTGTCACCATAAGTGTTCATTAGATTTCCATATAAATGAGCAATTCTAATTTGGTATTTATAGTCCTGTCTTTCAGGAGATTGTAAAGAAGTGTATGTCATTAGTTCATCTCCTTATTCACGATATGACGGTTTGCAAGCAACTCTCGGAATTGAAGCATAGCTGTATAAGTAGCTAAAATATAAGCGTGATCCGTTTCTTGTGCTTCAATTGCTACCATAATATCTTCTAATTTTTCAGCTTGAGTAATTTTAGTTTCGTCATAACCTGTAACACGAAGACGACGGGCAATTTCAGAATGACGGACACCACCAGCATTGATTTCAGTAATATCCATTTGGTTAATCAATTCAAAGTTAGCATCCCAAATCCAAGAAGTATCAATACCGTCAGCATAATTGGCATTAAGTAAGACTGATAATGAGAATGGGAAGTCTGCCAAGTTAATCATTTCTAAAGCCTGACTAGCTCCAACTGGATTTTTAATCAGCACAATAGTACATGTTTTATTGCCAATAGTAAAAGTTTCTTGACGACCAAAAACAGCACGGCTCTTTTCAAAACCAGCTTTAATTTTTTCTGGAGCTACTCCGAAGAATTCAGCTACTGAAACGGCAGCTAGGGCATTATAAATGTTGTATAAGCCTCCGACATTAATTTTATAGGATTGATTATCAATTACAAATTCAGACATATTATGACTGATATTAGTCAATTCTGTTAATTGATAGTCTAGCTCTGGTCGCTCAAATTGACAATTTGGACAAATGTAATGTCCTAAATTAGCATAGGTGTTTAAACGATAGTTTAAAATATGCTCACAATTAGGGCAAAGAATTCCTTCAGTATTATAATGAGCTAATTTTGGTTCATGGTCTTCTGTATTGAAACCATAGTATTTGACCGGATTATCAAGCTCTTTAGAGGCAAAAATTGGACTATCACCGTTGCTGAGGATTGTAGCTTCTGGAGCATTTTTAGCACCATTAATAATCATTTGATAAGTTGTATAAATTTCACCATAGCGGTCCATTTGATCACGAAAGATATTAGTAAAAACGAACAAACTTGGTGTGATATATTTAGTAATTTTAGGAAGACTTGCTTCATCAATTTCTAAAACAGCAATCTTCTTACCGGATTTACCAGTCTTAGCAGTTAAGAAAGTTGAAACAATTCCTGTAATCATGTTGGCACCACTTGGATTAGTTAATACTTGTCCAAAAGCTTCTTTTAAGATTCCAACAGTTAGTGCAGTTGTTAAAGTTTTACCATTGGTTCCAGTGATTACTACAATTTCATAATCTTTGGCAAGGGAGTCTAAGATATCCTTGTCCATTTGTAAAGCCAATTTACCAGGATAAGTTGATCCACGACCAAGTTTATTCAAAACAAATTGAGCTGATTTTCCGGCAGTAATGCCCATAAACGTCTTAATTTTCATGTTTATATTTTAACATACAATTGATAAATTTAGATACAGAAAATCTTAAAGAAACATGATATAATATTTACAATGCCAATTTTACTAGGAAAGAGGGAAAAATGAGTAATTTTAATAATATTGATTCAAAATTTATAATGAACCTCTTTAGTGATCCCTGGATACTTACTATACATATTCTTGATATTCTAATTGTTGCTTATGTCATTTATCGTTTCATAAAGGCATTAGCGGGAACTAAGATTATGTCATTGGTTCAGGGTGTCGTCTTCTTTGTATTACTTAAAATAATTGCAGAATGGGTTGGTTTTACCACAATTACCTATTTGATGAACCAAGTTATTACTTATGGGGTAATAGCGGGCGTTATCATATTTGCACCAGAAATTCGAACTGTTTTAGAGAAATTTGGTCGCAGTACACAAGTATTCCTCCAAAAAGAAACGAAAACCAGTGAAGAACTTCTTGTAGATGCTATTGTAAAATCAGTTTCCTATATGAGCCCAAGGCGAATTGGTGCACTTATTGCAATACAAGAAACACAAACACTACAAGAATTCATTAGTACTGGGATACCTTTGAACGCGGAAATTTCCAATCAGTTATTGATAAATATTTTTATTCCAAACACACCATTACATGACGGTGCTGTTATCATTGCTGATAATAAGGTTAAATCTGCTTGTTCTTATTTACCATTATCAGAATCTATGTCCATTTCAAAAGAATTTGGTACACGTCATAGAGCAGCAATTGGTTTATCTGAAGCTTCAGATGCTATAACCATTGTTGTTTCTGAAGAAACGGGTGGAATTTCAATTACGCATAAAAGTCAATTTTTGCATGATTTGTCAATGGATGAATTTGAGTCTACACTCAAATCGTTTCTCATTACAGATGCAAAAAATGATTCACCTTGGTATAAAAATATATTGGGAGGCAAATAGACGTGAAAAAGTTTTATAATAGTCGCCTTTGGCTTGGACTTGTTTCTGTATTTTTTGCTATTCTCTTGTTCTTATCTGCTGTAAGTAATTCCAACAATGCTTCTTCACAAAAAAATAATCCAGTTGAGACTTTTACACAAAGTATAACTGATGTGCCAATTGATATGAAATATAATAGTGATAAATACTTTATCAGTGATTATTCATACGGTTCTCAAGTCTACCTTTCATCAACGAATAGGGTAAAACTGGATTCAGAAGTTAACGGTGATACACGACATTTTAAAATTGTCGCTGATTTAACCAATTCAAAACCAGGTAAGGTATCGGTGCCTTTGAAAGTCTCTAATTTACCAATTGGTTTAACAGCAAAAGTGACTCCGGATCGTTTAACAGTCACAATTGGACGAAAGAAAACAAAATCTTTTCCAGTTACAGGTGGTGTAGATCCAAAACAAATTGTTTCTGGGTATGAGATTGCAAGCATTACTTCAACTGATAAACGAGTTGAAGTTACAAGTGATGAATCTAAAATTGATTTAATTGATCATGTGGTTGCTAAATTACCGGACAATGTTAAGTTATCCTCGGATTATAATGATACGGTTACCTTACAAGCAGTCTCTGCAGATGGCACAATTTTAGCAAGTTCTATTAATCCTGCTAAAACAGACTTAGAAGTTAAAATTAAAAAAATTAGTAAGACAGTTCCAGTATCTGTCCTAATGACTGGTCAAATGAGTAATCGAGTTAGTGAAATACAACCACGCTTGTCTAGACAAACTGTGGTTATTTCTGGACCTAGAGAGGTTCTAGATACTATAAATGAAGTTACTGCCAAAGTTGATATTACTGATGTGACAAAGTCAACAAGCAAAACAGTTACTTTATCAGAAGAGTCTGTCACAATTGAACCGTCATCATTGAATGTTCAATTAACAGTCAAAAAGAAGTAAAAAAACTTAAACAGAAGAATTTGGAGGAAAAAGCGTTCGTCGCTTAAATAAATATGGGTAAATATTTTGGTACAGATGGTGTCCGTGGAGAAGCTAACGTTGAGTTAACTCCTGAATTAGCATTTAAACTTGGTCGTTTTGGTGGCTATGTCTTAAGTCAACATGAAACAGAAAGACCAAAAGTCTTTGTTGCACGTGACACTCGTATCTCTGGTGAGATGCTTGAATCAGCATTGATTGCTGGTTTATTGTCAGTCGGAATTGAAGTTTATAAATTAGGAGTTCTTGCAACTCCCGGTGTTTCTTACTTAGTTAGAACTGAGAAAGCAAGTGCTGGTGTTATGATTTCAGCAAGTCACAATCCTGCTTTAGATAATGGTATTAAATTCTTTGGATCAGATGGTTTTAAATTAGCTGATGATCAAGAATTGGAAATTGAAGACTTACTTGATGCTGAAGAAGATACACTTCCACGACCAAGTGCTGGTGGACTTGGGACTTTGGTAGAATATCCAGAAGGTTTACGTAAGTATGAAAAATTTCTAGTTTCAACTGGCTTAGATTTAGAAGGCATGAAAGTTGCTCTTGATACTGCAAATGGTGCTGCATCAGCCACTGCCCGTGATATATTCGTCGACTTACATGCTGATATTTCTGTTATTGGTGAAAAACCTGATGGTTTAAATATCAATGATGGAATTGGTTCGACACACCCAGAAAAATTACAAGAACTAGTAAAAGAAACCCAATCAGAAATTGGGTTAGCATTTGATGGTGATAGTGACCGGTTGATTGCTGTCGACGAGAATGGTGAGATTGTTGATGGTGACAAAGTAATGTTTATCATTGGGAAATACCTTTCAGAAAATGGTCAACTTGCCCAAAATACAATTGTTACGACGGTTATGTCAAATTTAGGTTTCCATAAGGCTTTAGATGAACATGGTATTAACAAAGCTGTAACTGCAGTTGGTGACCGTTATGTTGTTGAAGAAATGCGTAGATCCAACTATAATTTAGGTGGGGAACAATCTGGTCATGTTATTATTATGGATTATAATACAACAGGAGATGGCCAATTAACAGCTATTCAGTTGACAAAAGTTATGAAAGAAACTGGTAAAAAATTATCAGAGCTAGCTGCTCAAGTCACAATTTATCCTCAAAAACTCGTTAACATTCGTGTTGAAAATAGCATGAAGGATAAAGCCATGGAAGTACCAGCAATCTCTGAAATTATTACAAAAATGGAAGCTAAAATGGAAGGCAATGGGCGTATCCTAGTAAGACCAAGTGGTACTGAACCACTCTTACGTGTTATGGCTGAAGCTCCAACTGACGCAGAAGTTGACTATTATGTTGATACAATTGCTGATGTTGTCCGTGCAGAAATTGGAATTGACTAAAGCCACCAAAATTCACTTGTACTTTCTTTACTTAAGCAACTTGATGTAGAAATTAAAAGACAAGAATAAATTAAAAAAATAGTGAAGCTAGGACAAGTCTGTTCTAGCTTCAACTATTATTAAGACCCTAAGTCAAAAGAATAAGTGACATCATATTAGAATCATAAATAATCTTTTGATCTAGCCAGATTTTATTTTTTAAACTTTTAATTTTGACTCTTAAAAGTTCAATCTATTATAAAGGAGACCAGTATGAAAGATAAAACCCAAGAAGTCCTTAAGCGCTTGGATCCCCAGGCTTCTGCTTACTTTAAGGATATTATTCCTGAATACCAAAAAGGTTATCTTAACTATATTTACCAGTCGGACAATTGTTCGGTTCAGAAGCGTCGTCTTAAATATATGTCTAAACTTTTTCTGCTTTGGCAAAAGAAGCCCTGGTTCTACATCATGCCTATGACCCAAGAAAGTGCGGAAATCATTGCCAAGGACTGGCTTTACCCAGCACCTTATGACTTTTACAACCTAGCTGCGGACCCCGAAGATTATGCAGAGATGATTGACCCCAAGCTCCGTCAAAACAGCTACTTTCAGGTCATTCGAAATGGAATTCTTTTCGGCTTTGCCTCATTTGAAATTAATGATAAGGAGCTGGAAATTGGACTTGGTATGGCACCAAAATGGACAGGTCAATCCCATGGAAAAGACTTCCTTAGGACGATTGAAGATTATACTAAAGCTAATTATTCATGCGACACCCTTGTTCTTAATGTCGCTGCCTTTAATAGTCGTGCCATAAGCTTATATACAAATAGCGGTTATAAAAAGATTGAAACTTTTAAACAGACAACTAATGGAGCTGATTTCGATTTTATCCGAATGGAAAAGAAACTGAATATCACATCTTAAAAACCACTCAGCTATGTTTAAAAAATCAAAAATGGTATAATAAGGTTATGTTAATAAAACCCGAATCTGCTTACGTGCACATCCCTTTTTGTACACAAATCTGTTATTATTGTGACTTCTCAAAAGTCTTTATCAAAAATCAGCCTGTAGATGATTATCTACGGGCTCTTATTGCTGAGTTTCGCTCTTTTGGAATAAAGAAATTACGGACTATATATATAGGTGGTGGGACTCCAACTTCTATTACAGCCCAACAATTAGATTATCTCCTGACCGAATTGGTCAAAGACTTAGATTTGCCTTATTTGGAAGAATTTACTATTGAAGCCAATCCAGGGGACTTAACTCCGGATAAAATTGAGGTTATGAAAAAATCAGCCGTTAATCGTGTTTCACTCGGCGTTCAAACCTTTAATGATAAACACTTGAAACAAATTGGGCGTAGCCATAATGAGGCACAAATATATAGTACGATCGACAGTCTAAAAGAGGCTGGATTTCATAATATTTCAATTGATTTAATTTATGCACTTCCCGGTCAAACATTAGACCAAGTCAAAGAAAATGTGGCTAAGGCCTTGGCCTTGGATATTCCTCACCTTAGCCTTTATAGTTTAATTTTAGAACACCATACTATTTTTATGAACAAGATGCGCCGTGGTAAGTTAAACTTACCTACGGAAGACTTAGAAGCTGAAATGTTTACCTACATTATTAATGAAATGGAAGCCAATGGCTTTGAGCACTATGAAATTTCTAACTTTTCAAAACCAGGATTTTATAGCCAGCATAATCTAATGTATTGGAACAATGATGAGTATTACGGCTGTGGAGCTGGAGCTTCGGGTTATTTGGATGGTGTGCGTTACCGCAATCGGGTGCCCATCCAACACTACCTCAAGGCTGTGGCTGAAGGCAATGCCCGCCTGACTGAAGAAGTCCTGACTATGGAAGAGAAGATGGAAGAAGAGCTCTTCCTAGGCTTGCGGAAAAAAACGGGTGTTTCCATCGCTCAGTTTGAAGCTAAGTTCCCTTATTCTTTTGTAGAAAGGTATGGCCAGGTTGTTAAAAAACTGGTAGCCGATGGGCTCTTAGTTGATGACCCCAAAACAGTGCGCATGACCAAACGAGGCCTCTTCTTAGGGGACTCAGTTGCAGAGAAATTTATCTTACAATAGGAGAATTAAAATGGGATTACAATATCAAGAAAGCTTTACCATGCCCTTTGACCTCTGTGATGTCAAACACGATGCCAAATTACCCTTATTATTGGCTTACTGTTTAACCGTTTCAGCCCGTCAATCCAATGGTTTAAATCGGAGTGATGACTATGTTTTAGACCATTTTAACCTTGTATGGATAATTACTGACTACGAAGTTCATATTAACCGCCTACCTGTTTTTAATGAGACTATTATCATCAAAACAGAAGCCGTTTCCTACAATAAAATATTCTGTTATCGTCAGTTTTATATCTATGACCAAGAAGGCAATGAATTGGCTGATATCTTAACCATCTTTGCCCTCATGAATCCTGAAACTCGTAAAGTGTTCGCAATTCCAGAAGAATTAGTGGCTCCTTTTGAATCTGAGTTTGTTAAAAAAATGCGTCGGGCCTTCAAACCTGAAGCTTTGGAAAACCCAACAGACAAAACTTACCATGTTCGTTACTTCGATATTGATATGAACGGCCATGTTAATAACAGTAAGTACTTGGATTGGATGTATGATAGCTTAGGGTATGACTTCTTAAGACACCATAACCCCGTCAGCCTGCGCCTCAAATATGTCAAAGAAGTAGCGCCAGGCGGTCAGATTATATCCCGTCATGTCCAAGATCATTTAACCACTCGCCATGAGATTCAATCGGAGGGGCAGGTGAACGCACAAGCCATTATTGAATGGATGAGAATTGACTAAAAGGAGTTAGCAGTGACCTACAAAGGCTATTTAATTGACTTAGATGGAACGATTTACAAAGGAAAAGAGCGCATCCCAGCCGGGCAACGCTTTATTCAAAGACTACAAGAACAAGAAATTCCCTATCTTTTGGTGACCAACAATACTACGCGGACGCCAGAAATGGTCCAAGACATGTTGGCTACCCAGTTTGACATTGAAACACCGCTAAAATCTATTTACACGGCAACCATGGCTACCGTTGACTACATGAATGACATGAATCGGGGCAAAACTGCCTATGTCATCGGCGAAACCGGACTCAAGACGGCTATCGCTCAAGCAGGCTATGAAATTGACAGCGACAATCCTGCTTACGTGGTTGTAGGCCTTGATACCCAATTGACTTACGAAATGCTTTCAGTGGGGACCTTAGCTATCGCAAAAGGTGCCCTATTTATCGGGACCAACCCAGACTTGAATATTCCAACGGAAAGAGGACTCATGCCGGGTGCAGGCTCTTTAGTTGCACTATTAGAAGCAGCTACCCGTGTTAAACCAGTCTTTATTGGCAAACCAAATGCCATCATCATGAACAAGGCCTTAGATATTCTTGATGTCAAACGCTCTCAAGCCATTATGGTTGGCGACAATTATTTGACAGATATTATGGCTGGTATTCAAAATGATGTGGCAACTTTACTGGTAACAACAGGCTTCACTAAGCCAGAAGAAGTCCCAAGCTTACCAGTCAAACCGGATTATGTTATTGCTTCATTGGATGAATGGGACTTGTCATGAAAGAAAAATGCCAAATTCTGTCAACTTTCATCTGGGTCCTCTCATTATCAGTCCTTTTAACCATCTACCTAGCTTGGCTCTTTTATCCCATTGAAGTGGATTATCTCAAAATTAGCCAAGTTATCTTCATGACCAAAAAGTCCATTCTTTATAACTTCAATGGCTTAATGGACTACTTGACCAATCCCTTGGTCAAGTCCCTCAAGTTTGCCAGTTTCTCAGCTTCAAAAGCAGGCTTAGCCCACTTCGCAGATGTCAAAGGCCTCTTCCATTTAAGCCAAGTATTATTTGTCCTAAGCAGTCTGATTACTTTGCCTTTTCTATATCAGAATATGAAAGGAAGGACACTAGGGCTATATAGTCGTTTTTTTGGACTGGCTATTGTCTTGCCCCTAGCAATTGTTCTTATGGCTTTCCTCATGGGCTTCGACAATTTCTTTGTCCTTTTCCACCATATCCTCTTTGCCGGTAAGGATAACTGGTCTTTTGACCCCTTAACTGACCCCGTTATCTGGATACTACCGGAAGCCTTCTTCATGCATTGCTTCATTCTCTTTTTTATCCTCTATGAAGCCATTTTTATAGGACTTTATAGCACTAGCAAAAGGAGACGATAATAAAATAACAAGTACTATGTCAGAGCTTGTTTTTTTATTTGTAAAAATTTTCCAAAATTGTCAAAATAACCACTTTTCCTATGCGAGGCCGTCAGCGACCGCCTACGGCATTCCATGACTAAATATTGAAACTCTGTTTCAATATTTGCCTAGGTCAGAAATGTTCTCATTTCTGACCTTACCGCACGGGAAAATGGCTATTTTAATGAAAAATTTTATCTTTGGATTTTCGAAACTAAGAAATTTATAGTTACTAACATTTTTGCTACGGCGTAAAGTTTCTGTTTGTTTCGTTTCATTCGCAAAGTTTGATATTTAACAGTATTGAAAATATTATAATTATATTATTTATTTTATCAAAAGTTGATAAAAAACTACTTTTTCTACAACCAAAAAACAGGCACTTTTTAAAGTGCCTGTTTTTTGGTTTATTTGACATAGTAAATAAAAAAAACACCGAATCGGTGTTCACCTTGAAAGGTTGATTACGGACAAGCCTTATTTTAACTTGCTATGTTGTTTTGAATGATTCCAACACCATTATGATACAACTTCTGGATCAAATAGTCAAGAGAAAAAACAAAAATAACACTAAAACTATAACACAATACTTTTAGTTTCGCCGATTGTAAAATTAAGCTAGACAAATAAAAAAGTCATTTGTGCTACACTCAAGATAGTTCCCGCAAAAGAATTATAAGGAGTGAAGACAAATGACCTATACCCATCTTACATCAAATGAACTTGCAATGATAGAGGCGTATTATAATAATCATCAATCTGTAGCCAAAACCGCAGTACTACTGAATAGATCTAGACAAACGATTCATAAAGTTTACCAATTTTTCAAAACAGGGCACAATGCTCTAGATTATTTCAATCAATACAAGAAGAATAAAACTCGCTGTGGCAGACGTCCTATTGTCTTATCAGATGAACAAACAGAATATATTCAAAAGAGGGTTGTTCAAGGTTGGACACCTGATGTGATTGTTGGCCGTGCAGAGTTTTCTATTTCTTGTTCTATGCGTACACTTTATCGTATGTTTAAACAAGGCGTATTTGAAGTGACTCACCTACCTATGAAAGGAAAACGTAAAGCCAACGGACACAAAGAAACTCGGGGAAAACAATCTTTTCGTCGATCACTTCGTGACAGAGGAAATGATTATTCTAAATTCAATCAAGAATTTGGCCACCTTGAAGGGGATACTATTGTGGGTAAAAAGCACAAAAGTGCTGTTATTACCCTCGTTGAGCGATTATCTAAAGTAATCATCACTCTTCAGCCAGAAGGCAGACGAGCTATAGATATTGAAAATCGTTTGAACCAATGGATGCAATCTGTACCTAAGCATCTATTCAAATCAATGACTTTTGATTGTGGAAAGGAATTTTCAAATTGGAAATCAATCAGTAATATAAATGATATTGATATCTATTTTGCAGATCCTGGTACACCATCACAAAGAGGGTTAAATGAAAACTCTAATGGTTTATTACGTAAAGATGGTTTACCAAAGCAAATGGATTTCAACGAAGTTGATGAATCTTTTATCCAATCTATTGCATCGAAAAGAAATAATATCCCTCGAAAATCATTAAACTATAAAACACCAATAGAAGTATTCTTGAGTCACATATGCAAAGAGGAATTGTCTAACTTAATTTGACAATTAATATTTAATAAAAAAATTTCATAATTTAAATCCTCATGATACAATAAAACATATTGTGTTATAAGGAATTATTGAAATGAAAAGAAGGTTAATAAATAAAAAAATAAAGACGTTTAAAAAAATAATTGAGTTAATAATTCTTACAATATTTCTACTTCAATTAATTTTAAATACGTTTTTAAGGTTGATTTTTAGATAATTTCGACCTATAATGAAAACGATATCATAATCAAAGGAGATTATTATGAAAAAGTCATATTCTATAGGACTTGACATCGGTACAAATAGTGTCGGATGGGCTGTTATTACTGATGATTATAAGGTTCCTGCAAAAAAAATGAAGGTTTTGGGAAATACAGACCGTCAGACTGTTAAAAAAAATATGATTGGAACACTCTTGTTTGATAGCGGTGAAACTGCTGAAGCAAGACGCTTGAAGAGAACTGCTAGAAGAAGATATACTAGAAGAATAAATCGTATTAAGTACTTGCAGAGTATTTTTGATGATGAAATGTCAAAAATTGATTCTGCATTCTTCCAACGTATAAAGGACTCCTTCTTAGTTCCTGACGATAAAAATGATGATCGTCATCCCATTTTTGGGAATATTAAGGATGAAGTGGATTATCATAAAAACTATCCAACAATCTATCATTTGAGAAAAAAATTAGCAGATAGTGATGAAAAGGCTGATTTACGGTTGATTTACCTAGCTCTTGCACATATTATTAAATTTAGAGGCCATTTTTTAATTGAAGGAGATTTAGATTCCCAAAATACAGATGTCAATGCATTGTTTTTAAAATTAGTCGATACTTATAATCTCATGTTTGAAGATGATAAAATTGACACGCAAACTATTGATGCTACTGTCATACTGACGGAAAAAATGAGTAAATCACGTAGATTGGAGAATCTCATTGCTAAAATTCCTAACCAAAAGAAAAATACACTTTTTGGCAATTTGATATCTTTATCTTTGGGATTAACGCCTAATTTTAAAGCCAATTTTGAATTATCTGAAGATGCAAAACTTCAAATTTCGAAAGAGAGTTTTGAAGAAGATCTTGATAATTTATTGGCTCAGATTGGAGATCAATATGCAGACCTCTTCATTGCAGCTAAAAATTTATCAGATGCTATTTTATTATCAGATATTTTGACCGTGAAAGGGGTAAATACGAAAGCTCCTTTATCAGCATCAATGGTACAACGCTTTAATGAGCATCAAGATGATTTAAAACTTTTGAAAAAATTGGTTAAAGTGCAGCTTCCAGAAAAGTACAAGGAAATCTTTGATATCAAAGATAAAAATGGATATGCAGGATATATTAATGGAAAAACAAGTCAAGAGGATTTTTATAAGTATATCAAACCAATTCTTTCGAAATTAAAGGGTGCTGAAAGTCTTATTTCAAAACTTGAAAGAGAAGATTTTCTAAGGAAACAAAGAACTTTTGATAATGGCTCCATACCTCATCAAATTCATTTGAATGAGCTTAAATCTATAATTCGACGTCAAGAAAAATACTATCCATTTCTAAAAGATAAACAAGTTAGAATTGAAAAAATTTTTACTTTTAGGATTCCATATTTTGTCGGTCCTTTGGCAAACGGAAATAGTTCATTTGCATGGGTTAAACGACGTTCTAATGAATCTATTACACCATGGAATTTTGAGGAAGTTGTTGAACAAGAAGCATCTGCGAAAGTCTTCATAGAACGAATGACCAATTTTGATACCTATCTTCCAGAGGAAAAAGTATTACCGAAACACAGTCTTTTGTATGAGATGTTTACAGTTTATAATGAACTAACAAAGGTAAAATACCAGGCTGAAGGAATGCGAAAACCAGAATTTCTATCTTCTGAAGAAAAAATTGAGATTGTATCAAATCTTTTCAAAAAGGAAAGAAAAGTCACCGTAAAACAATTAAAAGAAAACTATTTTAATAAAATCCGGTGTTTGGACTCTATCACAATTTCCGGTGTAGAAGACAAATTCAACGCCTCATTAGGAACTTATCATGACTTATTAAATATAATAAAAAATCAAAAAATTTTAGATGATGAGCAAAATCAAGATAGTCTTGAGGATATTGTTTTAACACTGACACTCTTTGAAGATGAAAAGATGATTGCCAAGCGGTTATCCAAATATGAGTCTATTTTTGACCCGTCAATTTTGAAAAAATTGAAAAAACGCCATTATACAGGTTGGGGTCGTTTATCTCAAAAATTAATTAATGGTATAAGAGATAAGCAAACAGGTAAAACAATACTTGACTTTCTAATAGAAGATGGACAAGCCAATCGCAATTTCATGCAATTAATAAATGATCCATCTTTAGATTTTGCATCTATCATCAAAGAAGCCCAGGAAAAGACAATTAAAAGTGAAAAACTTGAAGAAACTATTGCAAACTTAGCAGGTAGTCCTGCCATTAAAAAAGGCATTCTCCAAAGTGTTAAGATTGTTGATGAAGTTGTTAAGGTTATGGGATATGAGCCGTCTAATATTGTTATTGAAATGGCAAGGGAAAATCAGTCTACTCAAAGAGGAATCAATAACTCTCGTGAGAGATTACGTAAATTAGAAGAAGTACATAAAAATATAGGAAGTAAGATATTAAAAGAGCATGAAATAAGTAATGCTCAATTACAAAGTGATAGAGTTTATTTATATCTCTTACAAGATGGTAAAGATATGTATACTGGGAAAGACTTAGATTTCGATCGACTTAGTCAATATGATATCGATCATATTATTCCTCAAAGTTTTATAAAAGATAATTCCATTGACAATATTGTCTTAACATCACAAGAATCTAACAGAGGAAAATCTGATAATGTTCCATATATTGCTATTGTAAATAAGATGAAATCTTATTGGCAGCATCAATTAAAAAGTGGTGCTATTTCACAAAGAAAATTTGATAACTTGACTAAAGCAGAACGAGGTGGATTATCTGAATATGATAAGGCTGGGTTTATTAAGCGGCAGTTAGTTGAAACCAGACAAATTACCAAGCATGTTGCACAAATTTTAAATAACCGTTTTAACAATAATGTAGATGATAGTTCTAAAAATAAAAGGCCTGTTAAAATTATTACTCTTAAATCAAAAATGGTATCCGATTTTCGGAAAGAATTCGGCTTTTATAAAATACGCGAAGTAAATGATTATCACCATGCACATGACGCTTATCTCAATGCTGTCGTTGGAACAGCACTTTTGAAAAAATATCCAAAACTTGAGGCAGAATTTGTTTATGGAGACTATAAGCATTATGATTTGGCTAGCTTGGTAGTGAAAAGTGATACATCTCTAGGTAAAGCGACCGCAAAAATGTTCTTTTATTCCAATATTATGAATTTCTTTAAAAAAGAAGTTAGACTTGCTGATGGTACGGTTATAACCAGACCACAAATTGAAACTAATACAGAAACTGGAGAAATTGTTTGGGATAAAGTCAAAGATATAAAAACAATTCGAAAAGTTTTATCAATACCGCAAATTAACGTGGTTAAGAAAACTGAAGTCCAGACAGGTGGTTTTTCTAAAGAATCTATTTTGTCAAAACGTGATTCTGATAAATTGATTCCACGGAAAAACAATTGGGATCCAAAAAAATATGGTGGTTTTGGCAGTCCAATTATTGCCTATTCTGTATTAGTTGTTGCTAAAGTTACAAAAGGGAAGAGCCAAAAAACAAAATCAGTTAAAGAATTAGTTGGAATAACAATTATGGAGCAAAATGAATTTGAAAAAGATCGTATTACTTTCCTTGAAAAGAAAGGCTATCAAGACATACAAGAGAGTCTCATTATTAAATTACCTAAATTTAGTCTCTTTGAATTAGAAAATGGAAGAAAACGTCTTTTAGCAAGTGCAAAAGAATTGCAAAAAGGGAATGAACTCTCATTACCTAACAAATATATCCAATTTTTATATTTAGCATCTCGCTATACATCATTCTCTGGAAAAGAGGAAGATAGAGAAAAGCATAGGCATTTTGTTGAGAGTCACCTGCATTATTTTGATGAAATAAAGGATATTATTGCTGATTTTTCTAGAAGATACATATTAGCAGATGCTAATTTAGAAAAAATTCTAACCCTTTATAATGAAAAAAATCAATTTAGCATTGAAGAACAAGCAACAAATATGTTAAATCTTTTCACATTTACGGGCTTAGGAGCACCTGCTACACTCAAGTTCTTTAATGTTGATATTGATAGAAAACGATATACTTCTTCAACTGAGATTCTAAACAGTACTTTAATTCGTCAATCTATTACTGGTCTTTATGAAACACGTATTGATTTGAGTAAAATTGGAGGAGACTGATGGGGTGGCGTACAGTTATTGTCAATACACATTCCAAACTAACTTATAAGAGTAATCATCTAATTTTTAAGGATGCTTCTCGGACAGAAATGATTCACTTGTCAGAGATTGACATCTTATTATTGGAAACAACAGATATTGTATTATCGACAATGTTAATTAAAAGATTAGTTGATGAAAATATTTTAGTGATTTTTTGTGATGATAAACGATTACCTACAGCTTTATTGACACCTTATTATGGTCGACATGATTCCAGTTTACAGTTGTCTAAACAAATTTTATGGAATGAAGAATTAAAAGCAGAAGTTTGGACTACTATTATTGCACAGAAAATAATCAATCAAAGTCTTTTTTTAGGTACCTCTGGCTTTTATGAAAAATCGCAGTCCATAATGGATTTATACCATGGTTTGGAAAAGTATGATCCCTCAAATAGAGAAGGGCATGCTGCTCGTATCTATTTTAATACACTTTTTGGTAATGATTTTTCTAGGGAGCAAGATAATAATATTAATGCAGGTTTAGATTATGGGTATACATTACTTTTAAGTATGTTTGCGCGTGAGCTTGTTGTATCTGGCTGTATGACTCAGTTTGGTTTGAAGCATTCTAATCAATTCAACCAGTTCAACTTTGCCAGTGATATTATGGAACCGTTTCGTCCTATAATTGACCAAATTGTTTATGAAAATAGAAGCGTTAGTTTTGTTCAAATAAAACGTCACCTCTTTTCAATTTTCTCAAATACTTATCAATACAATAGTAAAGAGATGTATTTGACTAATATTGTCAGTGATTACACTAAAAAGGTTGTTAAATCGCTCAATAATCATGGGAAAGGAGTTCCTGAGTTTAGGATATGAGTTATAGGTATATGCGAATGTTGCTTATGTTTGATATGCCAACTGATACAGCTGATGAACGAAAGGCATATCGTAAGTTTAGAAAATTTCTTATTAGTGAAGGTTTTATTATGCATCAATTTTCGGTTTATAGTAAATTGTTGCTAAATAATAGTGCCAATACCGCCATGATTAATAGGTTGCAAGAAAATAATCCTAAAAGTGGTAATATAACTCTTTTAACGGTTACTGAAAAACAGTTTGCTCGCATGATATACTTAAGTGGCTATCGAGATACAAGTTTTGCAAATTCTGATAATCGAATTGTTTTTTTAGGTGAGGAATATGAAGATAAAACTTAATTTTCCTATTTTAGAAGGACCAATATTAATTGAATCACATACTGTCTTTACTGTGGAAAATGTTACTGTTTTTTCAACTTTGGTTAAACATTTTTATCAGTATTCAGAAAATGATTTGTTGAAATTATTTGATGAAAAACTAAAATCAATTAAAGAAACTGAAATTATGCTTGTTACAGATATTTTAGGTTATGATATTAATGCACCATCGCTTTTAAAACTTATTCATGCTGATTTAGAAAATCAATTGAACGAAAAACCAGAAGTTAAATCAATGGTCGATAAACTTGCTGCGACTATTACAGAACTAATTGCTTTTGAATGTTTGGAAAGTGAACTTGATTTGGAATATGATGAAATAACAGTACTCGAATTAATCAAAGCATTGGGTGTCAAATTTGAAACACAAAGTGACACAATTTTTGAAAAATGTCTTGAAATTCTACAGGTGTATAAATACTTAAACAAGAAAAAATTGCTCGTTTTTATCAATACCGGTTCCTACTTGAGCAAGGAAGAAGTAGAACAATTGTTTGAATACATCTCATTGTCGAATCAATCTGTTTTATTTTTAGAACCACGGAAATTATATGATTTTCCTCAATATATTTTAGATCAAGATTTCTTTCTTATGTCTCCTAAAGTGGTATAATAGTAGTAGAATGGATTCCCGAAATAGGTATCTTTCAAAGTTGAAGTCCTGCTAAGATGAGTAGCGCGATTACGAAATCTTTTGGAAAAATTATTCCACGAGGTTTTAGAGCTATGTTATTTTGAATGATTCCAAAACTTTATATATGGAGAAAAAACTGTTTATACAGTTTTAGAGCTATGTTATTTTGAATGATTCCAAAACAACTATCGCAACCTTTCGTATCATTACGGCGTTTTAGAGCTATGTTATTTTGAATGATTCCAAAACATTGACTAATTTTTATAGTAATAGTGATAGGTTTTAGAGCTATGTTATTTTGAATGATTCCAAAACGTCAATTCAAAAGATAAAGACGGACGTCAGTTTTAGAGCTATGTTATTTTGAATGATTCCAAAACGCGACAAGTAATCATCCATTTGGTCACACGTTTTAGAGCTATGTTATTTTGAATGATTCCAAAACTGAATTTTGATAGTGGAATTATACTTATCAGTTTTAGAGCTATGTTATTTTGAATGATTCCAAAACCTGGATATTCCAAGAGTTTACGACAATATCGTTTTAGAGCTATGTTATTTTGAATGATTCCAAAACGTCGCAAGGATTTAAAGTAACACGATTTACGTTTTAGAGCTATGTTATTTTGAATGATTCCAAAACACTCAAATGTTGCTAGGCTAGATAATAACTGTTTTAGAGCTATGTTATTTTGAATGATTCCAAAACTTGTAAGACGTGGAGTGTGCCACACCGTCAGTTTTAGAGCTATGTTATTTTGAATGATTCCAAAACACCTTATTTAATGGATATGGCACAGAGGGCGTTTTAGAGCTATGTTATTTTGAATGATTCCAAAACGAGTATTTTGCAATCGGTTTCTGTGTGCTTGTTTTAGAGCTATGTTATTTTGAATGATTCCAAAACTACTGTCAGAGCGACTGTTACAGACTCCAGGTTTTAGAGCTATGTTATTTTGAATGATTCCAAAACTCATTCCTTTAGATAATGCTTCTTTATTCTGTTTTAGAGCTATGTTATTTTGAATGATTCCAAAACTGATAAACAAGCAATCATACTTGATCACGTGTTTTAGAGCTATGTTATTTTGAATGATTCCAAAACTGAACAAAATTGAACAGTTTTGTATATAATGTTTTAGAGCTATGTTATTTTGAATGATTCCAAAACAAACAGAACACAAATGGGAATATGAACGTAAGTTTTAGAGCTATGTTATTTTGAATGATTCCAAAGCTTCGCGTTGGTGGAGCTACATATGATTATGGTTTTAGAGCTATGTTATTTTGAATGATTCCAAAACGATATTTAATATCAAAAAATCAGAACTACTGTTTTAGAGCTATGTTATTTTGAATGATTCCAAAACCCTTCACCAGCAATAGGGATTTCATCTTCTGTTTTAGAGCTATGTTATTTTGAATGATTCCAAAACAGCAGGAACTGGAAGTATTATGATTCAAGCAGTTTTAGAGCTATGTTATTTTGAATGATTCCAAAACAGTTTGTCAATTTCTTGTCCTAATAGCTTTGTTTTAGAGCTATGTTATTTTGAATGATTCCAAAACTCAAAAAATACTCTGAACTTATCTTCTTCTGTTTTAGAGCTATGTTATTTTGAATGATTCCAAAACATTTTCAGGATATGAAAACAGATGCTGCAAGTTTTAGAGCTATGTTATTTTGAATGATTCCAAAACTTTGAAGTTAGCTGATATTTTTGAAGAGTTGTTTTAGAGCTATGTTATTTTGAATGATTCCAAAACGTTTTATTTTTAGTTTCATGTTATTTAACTGTTTTAGAGCTATGTTATTTTGAATGATTCCAAAACTCGTTCGCAATCAGGAATGGTAATGGTTGGGTTTTAGAGCTATGTTATTTTGAATGATTCCAAAACCATAATCTTCTTTTCAAGAATTGACATGCTGTTTTAGAGCTATGTTATTTTGAATGATTCCAAAACCAAATAAAGTTTTACAATAATAAAAAAGTTGTTTTAGAGCTATGTTATTTTGAATGATTCCAAAACCAAATAAAGTTTTACAATAATAAAAAAGTTGTTTTAGAGCTATGTTATTTTGAATGATTCCAAAACCTTCTTCTTCAATCTCTGCAAAATAGGCTTCGTTTTAGAGCTATGTTATTTTGAATGATTCCAAAACGGTGGAAAAAATGAACGAACCGGAATGGGTGTTTTAGAGCTATGTTATTTTGAATGATTCCAAAACGTTGTCTGACTTAAGTAACATAATCAGCAAGTTTTAGAGCTATGTTATTTTGAATGATTCCAAAACTATAAGATGTAGGAGCGGCATTTATGTTAGGTTTTAGAGCTATGTTATTTTGAATGATTCCAAAACGGGGCATACAGTAGTTATCAAAGGTTTATCGTTTTAGAGCTATGTTATTTTGAATGATTCCAAAACACATCAAAGCACATCCTAATAACTATGTATGTTTTAGAGCTATGTTATTTTGAATGATTCCAAATCCATTATGTTAATAAGTTTTTGTAGTCTTAGATTTGTTGTTTATTAAAGTCCTTTTTGCCTATTTTATGAGGTATCCACTTGCTTGATCTGCTTATCCAAATGATAGTCATTGCATTTTGTATTGTCTTTTTCCTTGGGACGATTCTTTTTGTCATTTTACTGGGTTGCGGTCCTTTGGGAAATCATTAAATTATCACTCAAGTGAAAGCTGTTATCATAAAGGCCATTTTTTATGAAAATGGCTTTTTGTATGGTTTTGGAAAATTTTTGTCATAATATCCAAACTAGGATTTTTTTTGAATATTTATTATGTTTTTTGGCTAGAATATAAATTTAAAAAGCACTATTTTCATTAATTTTCTTTGCAAAATTTCTGTAAAAAGCTTGTAAAATAAAGGCTTCTGGTTAATTAACAAATGATCCTAGTTTTTTCTTTGCAAGCCCTTACATATGTGCTATAATGAGAAAAAATAAGAGGAGATCTTCTAATGGAAAAAACATTTTTTATGATTAAACCTGATGGTATTGAACGTGGTTTGATTGGTCAGGTTTTGTACAGGATTGAACGTCGTGGTTTCAACTTGGAGAAATTGGAACTCTGTCAAGCGAGTCCAGAATTACTAAAACAGCATTATAGTGCTTTGGTTGAAAAGCCTTTCTATCCAGAGTTGGAAGCTTATATGACAAAGGGTCCAATTTTAATTGGAATTATTTCTGGGAATCGTGTTGTCTCTTCTTGGAGAACTATGATGGGCGTTACTAATCCAAAGGATGCTTTACCAGGTACAATTCGTGGTGATTTTGCGCAAGCACCCGGGGATACTGGGGGTATGGAAAACGTGGTCCACGGTTCTGATTCTCCTGAAGCAGCGCTTAGAGAAATTGATTTATGGTTTGGTAATCATGAATTAGATCAAAAATAAAAAAATAGTCTGCTCTGACATTTTCAAAATTTGAAAACTGAGCGACTATTCTTTTTTTGTATCTATTTTAGGAAGGTATTTATCTTCCAAGTTTAAACGATCTTGATAAGCTTCATCTTTGGTTGCCCGTAGCGGACCACTGTGATGCTGACCTTTGACACAGATACGACCAATATAACCTTTGTGATGCTTGTAGACACCTTTATAACCAGTGGTATTATTTTTATTCTGGCGATTAGTAAACATGTCCATTTCAACACCATCAACAAAAGTCTTCTTTTGATTAAGGGTGCTTAAGTCAGACAGACGTGTATCTTTTTGTAAACATCCACATGAACGTGTTTTACCACGTCGCAAAAGAGATGTGTAGGATTCAATGATATTGCCACAGATACATTTACAAATATAGACAATTTCATTGTTTCCAGCTCTTTTGCTTGTTTTAGCAAGAACTGTCAAGCGACCAAATCTCTCTCCCGTGAGATTTAATGTTTTCATTCTATTAATATATCATAAAAATGTAAATGATATCTTAAATTGTTGCAATATATTAAATAATGTTAATTTCATTTATATTACGAGATTATAGCATATTAGCAATTAAGCTCATGTTATTTATCTAGCTAGAAGTATACTTTTCTGATATAATATAATGAATTGAAAAATGTGTATAGGAAACCAAAATGAACAGTCAAGAACTTAAAAATCGTCAAGAAAAAATTAGAAATTTCTCTATTATAGCCCATATTGATCATGGGAAATCAACTCTCGCGGATAGAATTTTAGAAAAAACTGAAACAGTTTCAAGTCGTGAAATGCAAGCCCAATTATTGGACTCTATGGACCTGGAACGTGAACGTGGGATTACAATTAAATTAAATGCCATTGAACTAAATTATACTGCTAAAGACGGTGAGACTTATATTCTTCATCTAATTGACACACCTGGTCACGTCGATTTTACTTATGAGGTATCGCGTTCTCTGGCTGCCTGTGAAGGAGCGGTTTTGGTTGTTGATGCAGCTCAGGGGATTGAAGCACAAACCTTAGCTAATGTCTATTTGGCCTTAGATAATGACTTGGAAATCTTGCCAGTTATTAATAAAATCGACTTGCCTGCGGCTGACCCTGAACGGGTTCGTCAGGAAGTTGAAGATGTGATTGGTCTTGATGCTTCTGAAGCTGTTTTAGCTTCCGCTAAAGCTGGTATTGGGATTGAAGAAATCTTGGAACAGATTGTTGAAAAGGTTCCAGCACCATCTGGTGATGTCGATGCCCCATTGCAAGCCCTGATTTTTGACTCAGCTTACGATGCCTACCGTGGTGTTATTTTACAGGTTCGGATAATCAATGGTATTGTTAAACCTGGTGATAAGATTCAGATGATGTCAAATGGTAAAACCTTTGATGTTACCGAAGTTGGTATTTTTACACCGAAAACAGTGGGTCGTGAATTCTTAGCAACCGGAGACGTTGGTTACATTGCCGCATCTATTAAGACGGTGGCTGATACGCGCGTGGGTGATACTATCACGCTTGCAACCAATCCCGCTGCTGAAGCCCTGCACGGCTATAAACAAATGAACCCAATGGTCTTTGCCGGCCTTTACCCGATTGAGTCTAACAAGTACAACGACTTGCGGGAAGCTTTGGAGAAGTTGCAGCTGAATGATGCCAGCTTGCAGTTCGAGCCAGAAACCTCTCAAGCCTTGGGCTTTGGTTTCCGCTGTGGATTCCTGGGTCTCTTGCATATGGACGTTATCCAAGAGCGTTTGGAGCGTGAGTTCAACATCGATTTGATCATGACAGCGCCGTCGGTAGTCTACCAAATCAACACCACTGATGGTGATTTGGTACGCGTCTCAAATCCGTCTGAGTTCCCAGATCCAACTAAGGTTGAGTCTATTGAAGAACCTTACGTCAAAGCTCAAATCATGGTGCCTCAGGAGTTCGTCGGGGCGGTGATGGAATTAGCCCAAAGGAAGCGCGGCGATTTCGTGACCATGGATTATATCGACGACAACCGCGTCAATGTTATCTATCAGATTCCTCTGGCAGAAATTGTCTTTGACTTCTTTGACAAGCTCAAATCATCAACTCGCGGCTACGCCAGCTTTGATTATGAGATTTCCGAATACCGCAAATCACAATTAGTGAAAATGGATATTCTCCTCAACGCCGAAAAAGTCGATGCCCTCAGCTTTATTGTCCATCGCGAATTTGCTTATGAACGTGGAAAACTCATTGTTGAAAAATTAAAGAAAATCATTCCACGCCAACAATTTGAAGTGCCAATCCAAGCAGCCATCGGCCAAAAAATCGTGGCCCGCTCCGACATCAAAGCCTTACGTAAAAACGTCCTGGCCAAATGTTATGGTGGTGACGTTTCTCGTAAACGCAAACTCTTAGAAAAGCAAAAAGCTGGTAAAAAACGCATGAAAGCCATCGGTTCAGTTGAAGTACCTCAGGAAGCCTTCCTAAGCGTTCTATCAATGGATGATGATACTAAGAAATAATTATTATTATTAAAAAAGAAGACAAAGTACTTTGTCTTCTTTTTTTGTACTTTTCATTTGTGGTGAATGAATGTTTTAGAAATCCAAGGGATTCCAGGCTTAATTTTTCAGCCTCGTCTAAAAAATTCCCATTAATTTAAAACATGATATTTTAGATAATTATACCACTGAGAAAAGTAAAGAAATTAACAATTTTTTAAATACTATGCAAACAAAATAGTTAAGCTTTAATTTTAATAGTCAAACTTACGAGTTTATTAAATAAAAATTTCTAAGTTAATAATTTATGACTTTTTAAACTTAATAATTATAGCTAATACAAAAAATAAATCAGCAGTCTAAATACATAGAAATGTTTCTCAGTGATCTTAATTTTTGAAATGGAATATTTCTGACCCTAGTAAAATGTTCATCTTTCTTATTTAATTTGGTAAAATAAATTAATAATGATTCGAAAGGTATGGTTATGGTATCTATTATATGTTCTAAGAATTATAAAATAAATAAACAGCTTCAAGTGAAGTTTTAAGAACCTTACCTGAATGGTTTGGAATCGAACAATCTACTCAAGCCTACATTGAATCTGCTTGTATTGTACCTTGTCTTATTGCATACGATAATGATGAAATAATAGGTTTTCTTTCTATTATTGAATCAAATGATTTTCTAGAAATTGATGCAATGGGAGTAAAGCCTATATACCATAAACGAGGAGTAGGCAGGCAGTTAATAAATAATTTGATTGAATATGCGAGAGTAAACAACTACTTGGGGATTATTGTTAAAACATTGTCTGATAAGCATCCTGATATAAATTATAAATTGACTAGATTATTTTATCATCTCCTTGGCTTTGTTGATAAGCGCGAATTGTTAATCTGGGGTGAGGAACTTCCCTGTATAGAAATGGAGTTATTAATTGATGAAAAATGAAATTAATTCAAAAGAACTAGTAAATCGCATTGGTCAGCTAGCTTTTGAGGTGACGCAAAATGGGGCGACTGAGCCTGCTTTTATTGGTCGATATGATAATTTTTTTGAAAAGGGGATTTATGTTGATGTGGTGAATGGTCAGGTCCTCTTTTCTTCTTTAGATAAATTTAATTCGGGTTGTGGTTGGCCAGCTTTCTCTAAGCCAGTCGAGAATCGTGCGGTGACACACCACGATGATCAATCTTTTGGGATGAGACGGATAGAGATACGAAGCAAGGAAGCTAATTCTCATCTGGGTCATGTCTTTAATGATGGTCCCAGTGACAAAGGTGGTTTACGCTACTGTATCAATTCGGCTGCTTTGCAATTCATTCCGTATAAGGAAATGGCAGCAAAAGGCTATGGTAATTACTTGGCTTTATTTGATGGTGGAGAAGATAATGGATAAAGAGCTTGTTTTAAAAGAAGCGCAAAAGTGGGTGAAAAACAAACTTGATGGCGAATCAAGTGGTCATGATTGGTGGCACATTGTGCGCGTACGAAATACAGCTAAGACCATAGCTGAAGCAGAAGGAGCGGACTCCTTCGTTTGTCAACTTGCAGCCTTACTCCATGATATGGCTGATGAAAAATTAAATGCTGACCCTGAAGCCGCACGTCAAGCAATAATTGAATGGCTGGCTAATCATTTAATGGAGCCACAAACGAGTAAAGAAATCCTTTATATTATTGATAACATGTCTTTCAAAGGTGGGCAAGGGAAAGTTCTTGATACCATCGAAGGCAAAGTGGTTCAGGATGCAGACCGACTAGATGCTATTGGAGCAATTGGGATAGCCAGATGTATGGCCTATTCCGGTCACAAAGGGCGTCTTATTCATGATCCCAACATGCAGCCTCGTCAAGATTTAACTCCAGAGGATTACCGAAATGGCCAAGATACAGCCATTATGCATTTCTATGAAAAATTGCTTAAATTAAAAGACTTAATGAACACCACTTTTGGCCGTCAAATGGCAGAGCAAAGACATAACTTTCTTTTGCAGTACCTTGACCAGTTCTATGCGGAATGGGACGGACTGCGCTAGCTTTTATAATAAATAGGAGACAGAATATGATACGTTTAGCTGAAAAATCAGATATTCCAGGAATTTTGGTCCTTTTGAAAGATATCTGTTTGATTCATCATCAGGTGCGACCAGATATCTTTAAGGAAGGCTCAGGAAAATTCAATCGAAAAAGTTTAGAAGAACTCTTAGACCAACCAAACAAACCAATTTATGTTTATGCAGATAAGAATGGACAAATACTTGGTCATTTATTTCTAGAATTTAAAATTCCTGATTCACCAGTTCGTTTGCCATATAAAAGCCTCTATGTTGAAGACTTATGTGTCTCTGAGGCTAGTCGCGGACAAGGTGTTGGAAAAGCACTGATGAGTTTCGCAGAGAACTTAGCACGTGAAAATGGTTGTTATAACCTTACTCTGAATGTTTGGAATGCCAACAAGTCTGCTTATGATTTTTACCTAGGTCTTGATTTTATACCTCAGCAGACCCAAATGGAACGTATTCTTTAATGGTTATCTGTGAAAAATGAGAAAATTATAGTGAAAAAGCCTTGATTAAAGGCTTTTCCTTTACTTGATTTTTAATCTTATCTTCGGTAAAATGAAAATTAGAAGTAGAAAGATGGTGAAATTTTGCCGACATTAGTTGATTATATTACAGAAAATAAAAATAAAAGTTTTAAAGATTTACCAATCAATGAATTAGATATTGTAGCCATCAATGAAATTGGTTACTTATCCTTTGATGATGTTGTTAAAGAAACAATTACCAGTCAATCGGATGTCTACTTGTCAGAATTGACAGTGGATGATGAGAAAGACCTATTAAACAGCGTTTATAATTATTTAATAACAAAAGAAAGATTGAATCTTTTTCATGCTATTAGACAATCAAAACGCTTTAAAGAATTAGCTCTTTCACATTATATTAATGAAATTGACGTTGAATTTGAACGCCAGTTTGCGGGCATGGTCTTTAAAATCAAAAGTCTTAACTACGTTCAAGTAGTATTTCGTGGGACAGATGACAGTTTGATTGGCTGGAAAGAAGATTTTAAATTAACCTATATGCGTGAGATTCCAGCTCATCGCGCAGCCATTTCCTTTATAAAAAATTACTTAGATGAAAACCCTGAGGATCAAATCATTGTATCTGGACATTCCAAGGGTGGCACCCTAGCCCTTTATGGAACGAGTTTTATTACTCCTAGTTATCAAGAGGCAATTAAGAAAGTTTATTTATTAGATTCACCAGGCTTATCAGAAGATTTATTAGAGAGACCAGGCTATCAATCAATTAGAAAAAAACTGATTGTTATTCGACCACAAGAATCAGTGGTTGGAGTTATGCTCTATTGTGATGTTCCACCTAAAATTGTTAAAAGTAGTGCTTTTGGAGTTTTGCAACATAAAACAAGTAGTTGGCAAGTCGATGCTAAAGGGAAATTTGTAACTGTTCCCCATCCAAGCAGTCTTAGTCGAAATTTAGAATTAACTTTTAAAGAATGGAATAGACAACTTTCAAAACAGGAATTAAAGATGGTTTGTGATTTGTTTTTTGATGCTTTAATCAGTAGTGGTATCACAAGCCTCCATGCCTTTACTTTTGATGAAAAAGCCTTTGTCAATTTCTATCAAGTTCTCAGTAGTTTACGTTCAATCGACCAAGCTCATAAAGCTGTCATGATTAAATCCATGAGACAATTAATTCATGATTATACTGGTATCCGTAAAAGAGAAGTATCTGAAAAAATCCAAGGACGAATTGGTGCTATTTTAAAGAAACGTGCTTAATATTAATATTAAAACAAGTTTTAAAGGTTGAGCTTCTCCGGTTTACGTTTTATAGTTGACCGACCCTAAGGGGCAAATGCTATAATAGACTAATAACGGAGGTTTAATTATGGTTGAGACAGTAAAAATGAACAATGGGTTAATCATCCCAGTTTTAGGTTTAGGAACATGGATGATTAATGATGAGAATGTTGAATCCGTCGTATCCCAAGCTTTAAAGTTGGGTTACCGTCATATAGATTCTGCACAAGCATATGGTAATGAAGCTGGTGTAGGAAAAGGTATTTTCGTATCCGGGATTCCTCGTGAAGAGATTTTTGTAACTAGTAAAGTAGCAGCTGAACATAAAAATTATGATGATGCAGCCGCATCAATAGATGAGTCCTTAAAAAAGCTAGGTTTAGACTATCTAGATTTAATGATTATTCATAGTCCACAGCCATGGACTGAATGGCGTCAAACGGATAAAAACTATGACAAAGGGAATATGGAAGCATGGCGAGCCCTTGAAGATGCTCAAAAAGCTGGAAAAGTAAAATCGATTGGGGTATCAAATTTCCTTATCAATGATTTGAAGAACATTCTTAAACATGGCACAGTTAAACCAGTCGTAAATCAAATCTTAACACATATTGGAAATACACCATTTGACTTAATCGAGTTTTGTCAAAAAGAAGATATTATTCTTGAAGCTTATTCACCAATTGCACATGGTCAAGCATTACAGAACCCTACAATTATAGAAATGGCCGAAAAGTATCAGGTGTCAACTGCTCAGTTGTGTATCAAATACGTTATGCAATTGGGAATGGTTGCCTTGCCAAAATCAACTAACCCAAATCATATGTTGACTAATATGAAACTTGATTTCACGGTAGATAGTAAGGATATGACAATTCTAAAAGCAATCAATGTAACAGATTATGGCGAATATACAAAATTCCCAGTCTTTAGTGGTAAATAAAAGTTGAAGTTTTCTTCAACTTTTTTTATTTTTCTCTTGACTTAGAGTTAACTCCAAGGATTATCATAGAAGAAATAGAAAAGAGGGGAATATGAAAAAAGTAGTTTTAGTAACAGGAGCAGGACAAATTTCATTAGCAATTACGCGTAGAATTGCCTACGGCTGTCAAATTGTCTTAGGGGATAAATCAATAGTAAATGCCCAAGAAATGGCGACAGTCTTAAGCCAAGCTGGTTTTGATGTGGTAGCTAAAGAAATGGACTTATCTGATAAAGAATCTATTTTGGACTTTATTACATACGCGCAAAATTTTGGTGAAATTCATTATATGATTAATGGCGCAGGCGTTTCACCATCACAAGCTTCAATAGAAAAGGTTTTAGCTGTCGATTTATATGGGACAGCTGTCCTATTGGAGGAAGTTGGTAAAATTATTGCTCAAGGCGGCAGAGGTGTTACCATTTCAAGTCAGTCAGGTTTTAGAATGCCGGCACTAACTGAGAAACAAGACCGAGCATTGGCGATGACTGATCCAAATCAACTGTTAGACCTAGACTTTTTGCAAGTTGACCAAATTGAGAACAGTTTGCACGCTTATCAGCTTGCAAAACGAGCAAATGAGAAAAGGGTTATGGGTGAAGCCGTTAAATGGGGCAAAAGAGGAGCTCGTATTAATGCTATTGCCCCAGGCATTATTGTTACACCACTTGCTTTGGACGAATTTAATGGACCACGAGGAGACTTCTATAAGAATATGTTCGCTAATTCTCCCGCAGGCAGACCAGGTGCAGCAGACGAAGTAGCTAATTTAGCAGAGCTTGTTCTAAGTGAACAGGCAGCTTACATGACAGGCTCAACACTCTTAATTGATGGTGGTGCGACAGCTTCTTATTTCTACGGACCTTTACAACCAAATAAAGAAAGTTAGACAAGAGATGATACCAAAAGATTTATTGATAGCTATCGTAGGATTAATCAAGCAATGGTTGAAAAGGATATTGAAACTTTAGAGAATATAATTTCAAAGGACTCTGTTTTGGTTCATATGACTGGTTATGTTCAACCTCTAGTGGAATGGCTTAGTGATATTGCAAACGACCAGTTGATCTATAACTCCTCTCAGTTTGTATCAGCCACTGTTAGGGATTTAGATAATAAAAAAATGCTTGTCATTGGTCGCAGTTACGTTGTAGCTAGTATTTGAGGCAGTCGAATGCATAAGTGGCCCTTAGAAATTAAAATGACCTTTGAAGAAATTAATGGCAAGTGGCATGTTACAAACCAGCTTGCTTCAACAATTTAGGAGAAATTCAATGAAAAATATATTAATTATTGGTGCGACAGGATCCTTAGGAGAAACATTACGTAGAAAATTGGCTAACCAGGATCAATATCAACTCACTTTGTTTTCAAGAGGTAGTAATCTTCTAAGACTCAATGAAAATGAACAGGCTATGGCTGCTTCTGTTTTTGAAGACGAGAAGTTAAATCGAGCCATGCAAAAGCAAGATATTGTTTTTGTGGCTTTGTCTGGAAATTTACCAGAAATGATTAAACCTATTCTAAAGGTAATGTATGATAATAAGGTAAAGAGAATTGTTTTTGTCTCTTCTATTGGTATTTATAATGAAATAAGAGGCTCAGGAAATATATCAAATAATCCAATTTTACAACCCTATCGTCAAACAGCCGATATAGTAGAAGAGTCAGGTTTAGATTATACTATTCTGAGACCAGCTTGGTTTGATAATGGCTCAGATACGACTTGCCAAATCTCTCTTAAAGGTGAAACTGTAACTGGTCATGATGTTTCTAGAAAAGCCATTATTGAACTTGTATCAACTATTATTGATCAACCAGAACGCTACTTAAATCAAAACATTGCTTTATTTAGATAAGAAATATTTTTGGAACAAGATTTCATACTTTTGATAGATCTGTTCTAATAAATGAAAAATTATAAATAATTAATGTTCTTGCTTGACCTGGAGTCTACTCTAAGGTTTATAATGAAATTAATAATAAAAAAGGGGAATCATATGAAAGTAGCAACATTTATTGAAATCGGCAAAATGGAAGTGACAGAATTTCCAAAACCTGTTATTGAAAAAGAAACAGATGCCATCATTAAGATTGTCCGTGCATGTGTCTGCGGATCTGACTTGTGGTGGTTCCGTGGTATTTCAAAACGTGAGACAAATACAGCAGCTGGACATGAAGCTATTGGAATTGTTGAAGAAGTTGGCTCAGCAGTAGATCAAGTTAAAGTTGGTGACTTTGTTGTTGTTCCTTTCACTCATGGATGTGGTTCATGTGCAGCTTGTCAAGCAGGCTTTGATGGGAACTGTACAAATCATGAAGCTGGTAAAAATATTGGCTACCAAGGTGAATACCTTCGTTATACAAATGCTAACTGGGCTTTAGTTAAAATTCCAGGACAGCCTTCGGACTACTCTGAAGAAAAATTAAATTCCCTTTTGACCCTTTCTGATGTTATGGCAACTGGTTATCATGCTGCTAAAACAGCCGAAGTTAAAGAAGGTGATACAGTTGTTGTCATGGGTGATGGTGCTGTCGGCCTCTGTGGCGTGATTGGTGCAAAATTACTTGGCGCAAAACGTATTATTGCAATGAGCCGTCATAAAGACCGTCAAGACCTAGCACTTGAGTTTGGAGCAACTGATATTGTTGCTGAACGTGGTGACCAAGCAGTCGTAAAAGTAATGGAATTAACTGATAATGCTGGGGCGGATGCTATTTTGGAATGTGTTGGCACAGAACAGTCAGTCGATACAGCTGTTAAAGTAGCAAGACCTGGTGCAGTTATTGGTCGTGTAGGTATCCCACAAAATCCAAACATGAATACCAATGAGTTATTCTGGAAAAATATTGGCTTACGTGGAGGCATCGCCTCTGTAACAACATTTGACAAAGAAGTTTTATTAGATGCTGTTTTAACAGATAAAATTAATCCAGGTAAAGTATTCACAAAATCATTTGCTTTAGATGACATCCAAGCAGCCTATGAGGCAATGGATAAACGCAAAGCCATTAAATCATTAGTTATTATCAGCTAATAAGGAATTGATATGAATATTAAGAAAGTAAGTGAATTAACGGGTGTATCAGCTGATACGATTCGTTATTATGAACGGATTGGTTTGATTCCTCCTATTGGGCGGACGCAGTCTGGAATCCGTGATTTCTCACAGCATGATATTGATGTGCTTGAGTTTGTCAGATACTTTAGGGGCGCAGGCATTCCAGTTGAAAGTTTAATTGAGTATATTGGACTTGTTCAACTTGGCGATGAAACGATTGAAGCTCGCTTGGCTATTCTGCAAGATGAAAAAGAAGCCATGGAAGCAAGACTTGACGAACTCAATCAGGCTCTGGACCGTCTCAATCATAAAATAGATAATTATAAGAATAAGATAGTTCCTCGTGAACACCAATTATTTGATAAATAAAAAGGAGATTAATATGAACGAAGAAGAAGTTTTGAATGGTATTTTCCCACTAGGACAAGAAAATCCTTACGGGCAATTTTTCACGGGACAATCATTTTTAAAAGCTCTAGCTAAGTCACCTGATCAAAATTTGCAGGTGGGGAATGTTAGCTTTGAACCAGCTTGTCGTAACAATTGGCATGTTCATTTAGATGGTTTTCAAATTCTACTTGTCACAACTGGTCAAGGTTGGTATCAAGAAGAAGGCAAGACTGCTCAGTTACTTAAGGTCGGTGATGTCATTGTGACCGACAAGATGGTTCGCCATTGGCACGGTGCAACTAAGGATTCATGGTTTTCTCATATAGCTATAACATCTGGTGCTAGTGAGTTTTATGAAGCAGTTACTGATGAAGAATACGACAAATTATAAGATAGAAAGTGTGATTAAATATGGCAGTTAAACAAACAGCTGGAAGAAATAACTTGGGTGAATTTGCACCAAAATTTGCAGAGTTTAATGATGATGTCCTATTTGGAGAAGTTTGGTCCAGAGAAAGTGAACTTCCTGCTAAAACAAGATCGATGATTACTGTTTCGGCATTAATTTCTGGTGGTAATTTGGAACAACTTGATCATCATTTGAATTTTGCTAAGGAAAATGGTGTCACAAAAGAAGAGATTTCAGAAATAATTACTCATTTAGCTTTTTATGTGGGTTGGCCAAAAGCCTGGTCTACTTTTAATCGAGCTAAAGAAATTTGGAAAGATTAAGTTCAGGATTTACAAAGGAGACGAAATGGAATATACAAAATTAGGTAATACAGGTTTGGAAGTGTCAAAACTTTGTTTAGGGTGTATGAGTTTTGGAGATTCAAGTACAGGTTTTCACTCAGGTTGGCTTTTAGATGAAGATGCAAGTCGTAAGATTATTAAGAAAGCTCTCGATATGGGAATTAACTTCTTTGATACTGCTAATACCTATGCTGCCGGAACAAGTGAAGAATACCTTGGACGTGCGATCAAAGATTTTGCTGATCGTGAAGAAATTGTGATTGCTACAAAATTATTTTTTGGTGATGGTCAACATGAGGGACGTAATACTAAAGGTCTTTCACGCAAAGCTATTATCAATCAGGTTAATGCTAGTTTAGAACGCTTAGGTACTGATTATATTGATTTATTATATATCCACAGATGGGATTATAACACGCCAATTGAAGAAACAATGGCTGCTCTAAATGATCTTGTCCGTTCTGGTAAAGTGCATTATTTAGGTGCATCAGCTATGTACGCTTGGCAATTCCAAAAAGCTCAATATGTGGCAGAAAAAAATGGCTGGACTAAATTCTCTGTCATGCAAAATCACTACAATATGCTCTATCGCGAAGATGAGCGTGAGATGATTCCTTTCTGTAAAGATTCTGGTGTTGCTCTGGTCCCATATAGTCCTTTAGCTGCTGGTCGGGTTGTTCGTGACTGGGATGCTGATACGGCAAGAAGTAAAACAGATGAAATAGCTAAATCGAAATATGACAGTACTGAGGAACAAGACAAAGAGATTGTTAAATGTGTTGCTGAGCTAGCTAAAGAGTTAGATGTTTCTCGTGCACAGGTAGCCTTAGCTTGGCTCTGGCAAAAAGGTATTGATTCACCAATTGTTGGTGTTACCAAAGAAAAATACCTTGATGATTATTTAGGTGCCTTCCAATTAATCTTAACTGATAACCAAATGGCAATGTTAGACAAAGCTTATCTTCCACACCAAATTGTTGGTGCATTGTAATTAGAAGAAGCACCTACCTTTTTGAGGTAGGTGTTTTATTTCTTATTACGTTTCTGATGTGTGAGGAATTGGATGTACATATAAATTTATTTACTTTACTTTGTTATGGGTTTTACAATCAATTAAAAAAGTCTTATAATAGAGTGAGTAAAGGAGTTTCTATGTCATCTATTAAGAAAAAAGTTCCAGGTATTTTAGTTTGTTTAATTATTGCTCTTGGAGCATGGTTTTTGGGTCAGCTCTTTCCAATTATTGGTGGTCCTGTTTTTGGGATTTTAATGGGCATGCTTATTGCCTTATTTTATACAAAACGTGATCAGACCAAAACTGGTATTGCTTTTACTTCAAAATATATTTTGCAGACAGCAGTTGTGCTTCTTGGTTTTGGACTAAATTTGACTCAGATTATGAAAGTGGGGATTGAATCCTTACCAATTATTATCTCAACCATTGCAATTGCTTTACTGGTCGCCTATTTCTTACAAAAATGGATGCATATTGATGTCAATACTGCAACATTAGTTGGGGTTGGTTCATCAATCTGTGGTGGCTCTGCAATTGCCGCAACGGCACCGGTGATTAAGGCGAAAGATGAAGAAATTGCAAAAGCTATTTCAGTAATTTTTCTTTTTAATGTGATTGCTGCCATTATTTTTCCAAGTTTAGGGCAATTACTGGGCTTATCAAATCATGGCTTCGCAATTTTTGCGGGAACGGCTGTCAATGATACGTCATCAGTTACAGCAACTGCAGCTTCATGGGATGCTATTCATGGTTCTAATACTTTGGATGGAGCAACCATTGTTAAATTAACCAGAACATTAGCTATTATTCCAATTACCCTTATCTTATCTCTTTATAAGGCAAAAAAAGAAGGAAATAATGACTCTAGTTTTAGTTTGAAAAAAGCTTTTCCAACATTTATCTTTTATTTCTTGCTCGCGTCAATTGTAACAACTGTTTTTAGTGCTATGGGGCTAAATCCATCTATTTTTGATCAATTAAAAACCTTATCTAAATTCTTCATTGTGATGGCAATGACAGCAATCGGGTTAAATACAAATATCGTTAAACTGTTTAAGACTGGTGGGAAAGCCATCACACTAGGTGCCATCTGTTGGGTAGCTATCACAGTTGTAAGCTTAGCAATGCAAGCACTTATTGGAACTTGGTAAAGAGATCATTAAGATCTCTTTTTTTTGAAATTTTCTACTCTATAAGCCTCAGAATTGCAGAACTGAAAAAGTTTTGATAGTCTAGAATAATAAAGAATTTTTGGGGAGGGAATATGACAATTATCAAAAAATTGGCTTTTGTACTATTAGAATGTGCGGTTTTAGTTTTACTAGTATTTAATTTAGCAACCTTATTTCCAATTCCCTATCTTGGTTCAATTGCCAATCACTACACGGTACCCTATATTCGTCTGTGGTTGCCATTGATGATCATTTTATTTATAGCCAGTCTTGTATTTTCATTAAGACATCGCTCAAGTCGATGGCACTTAACTAATCTCCTTTTAGCAGCACTCTGCTTAGGGATTGGTCTATATATTATCATTTCAATTCAAACAAGTCTGAATCAACTGGGAGCAGGTGTCAGTTTCTTCAGATCCTATCAAGCAGAAGAAACAAGTGGTGTCGATATCAATGTTGAGACATATGACAAAACACCACTGGGCCACGCCAGACTCAACGTCTATCAAGTCGATGATGGTAAAAAAAATAAGCCAGTTTTAATTTTCATTCATGGTGGTGGTTGGATTGCAGGGCACCGCAATTCACATGCCTACTACTGGGAATCCTTTGCAAAATCAGGCTATGTGGTGGTCAGCTTAGATTATGACCTATCAAGCAAGCACCGACACCTCTCAGACGTGACCGAACGACAATTAACCAAAGGCTTTGCCTGGGTCCAAAACAACATTGAAGACTATGGTGGGAGCACCAAGAACTTATTTGTCACTGGTGTGTCTGCTGGTGGGAATTTAGCTCTGGAATTGGCATATAAAATCAATAATGGTAAGTATAGGTATGCTGATGATACGAGATTACCAAAAATTGATGCAGTGTCAGTTGCATACCCGGTAGCAGACCCACGAGCATTCTATGAAAATAGTGACCGTGTCAAAGGAGATTTAGCCAAGTATATGGCAGTATCCTACTTGGGTGGACGTCCTGATCAATTACCTAAGAAATATTCTGCCATAACACCAAAGAATTTTATTAGTAAAAAAACACCACCAAGTTTATTTATTTCTGGGGCGAGAGATAGTTTAGTTCCACAAGAGTCAACTTATGAACTAGCCGAACAATTAACTGAAAAACTAATCACCAATAAGTTAGTCATCGTTCCTTATACCAATCATGCCTATGATCGGGTTGATGGTAACTTGGGTAGCCAAGCATATCTGAAATTAAGTAAGGACTGGTTTAAAGAAATTATGAAAAACAAGGAGAGTCAATGAGAAAATATTTACAAGAACTTGTAACAGAAATTTCCCATTATCTGGAAATATTATTATCTTTAATTTTAACAATCGCCATGATTTTCTTTGCTATATCATTAGTGGCTAATTTGCCAGGATTTTTGATAAGTGATGTCAACAATAATCACCTTTTTGAGAATATTTTAGGTCGTGCTTTGACCTTAGCGGTTGGTGTTGAGCTGATTAAGATGTTATCTAAACCTTCACCTGGTACAGTTATTGAAGTTCTCTTATTTGCCTTAACGCGTCAAATGATCGTTGATCACCCAAAAATGTTTGATTTTCTTTTAGGAATAATTGCTGTTGCTATTCTTTTTGCTATTCGTCGCTATTTATTTGTCAAGTTTGATGAGTCAACTTCAATAATGATACGCGGTAGCCAAACCTTAAAAATGACCAAGATGATTGCCCATGTCTCCATTGATGGCCCCAAAGAAGAAAAACTTCGAGATTATATGACTAAACGTCTTCAAGAAGAAGATCGTTCTATTTCTGTTGGAGCAGTTTTGAATCTCGGTTCCTTTGCCCTTAGGATTGATAAGATGCGTGGTGGACTGATTACAAGGGTAGAAGTCATTCGAGATTTGTAAAATAAATAAAAAGTATCATAAACTAAAAAGAGGGGTAAAATGAAAAAATTAATAAAAATCAGTTTATCCTTTTTCTTGTTGCTAGCGCTAGCTTTAATTGCTTTTGCACTATACAGACAGCTGACGAGTCCAAAAGTGGTTTTAAAAGAAGGTAATAATATTAATCCTATTATTAATTCTGACAGACAATTCATGTTAGAATTGGAAGAGAAGTATCCTGACCTGACTAAACAATTGGACAGAAGTGAATCTGCCAAAGGAACTTATGTTATACCCGGTTTAAAGCAAAGCCAGTCGCTCAAGCAAACTAAGAATGGGAATAGAGCAGTGCTTGCAAGTGATATGGTCCCGCAAGGCTTGGCAATTCTAAATGAAGACTATCTTGTAATTTCAGCTTACAGTAAGAGTAAGAAATTTAACTCTGTTCTTTGGTTGATTGAAAGGAAAACAGGAAAGTTCATTAAAACGATTGTTTTGGAAAATAAAGAATATCTTGGGGCTATTGCTTATGATAATGATAATCAGGTTTTGTGGATTGCCACTATTGGTAATCACTCAGTTGCGCAAGTTCAAGCACTAACTCTAAAACAAATAAAAAACTACGATTTCAAGGATAGTAATCAGTCTATTAGTTTCTCAAAAACAGCACATTTAAAAGGCATTAAAGAAACCTCCTACATGTCCTATCATCAAGGTAAACTCTATATTGGTTACTTTAAGCTGAAAGGGCAAGGAAAACTTGCTGTTTTTTCAATTGATAAGGAAGGACAGTTGCTAAAATCAAAAGAAAAGTTAGCAAAACCAGTTCGCGTGCTTGATACTTATAGTGATATTCAAGGAATCTCCTTTTACAAGGATTCCATTTTTATGACGCAATCCTACGGATTAAATAAATCCAAACTGATTATTTTTGATAATAAATTAAGTGACCCCAAATTCCAGTTAAATAAAGGTCAAATTGAGTCGCAACTGAAGCTGCCACCTTATTTAGAACAGGCACTAGGCTATGAGGGTAAAATTTATTTACTCTTCGAATCGGGTTCAATGAAATACCGGTTAAATCCCTTATTATTCAATCTTGATCGTGTTCTTATCTTAAATGGTGATGGCATAATTAATCCATAGAATAGACATGATTTAAGATATCAATAAAAATATTCAATAGAGAACTTCAAAAGAATATTTTGAGGTTCTTTATTATTTTGATGAAAACAAGTCGAAAATTTTGTATTTTTTATTAGAATATCATATAATATATTTTCTGACAGATATAACTAACTAGTGATATGTGTCGGACCAGAAAAGGAGAAGAAAATGATAAAAAAATTGAGATAGTTAGACCATATGCACTTACTTTATTACGAGTGGTTGCTGGATATATGATGTTATTACATGGGTTGGATAAAGTTTTTGGATTATTTGGTGGGCAAGTACCGCTTCAATCATTAATGGGTATTGGTGGCATAATTGAGTTAATAACTGCCCTATTAATAATGATTGGACTATTTACCAGATTAGCCTCATTTATATTATCAGGTCAAATGGCGGTTGCTTATTTTATGTTCCATGGTTTACCAGGTAATATTTTTTTACCATATGTTAATAAAGGAGAGTTAGCAGCATTATATGCAGTTGTCTTCTTACTATTTGTTTTTGCTGGTAGTGGTGCTTTGTCAGTCGATAACCTAATAGCGAAAAAAGACAAATAGTCTTATAAAATAAATAGCTTAGAGTCAATGAAATTAATTGAAAATAAGCATAGTAAAAATTCCCAACTTTTTATAAGTAGGGAATTTTTTTCGATGTCTCGTTAACATTTTTAGATTAGGTAAAGGGAATGGTCATCACCGGATAGTTTATGACGTTGAAGATAGAAGCTTAGAAATTGTTAAAAACATTATTTAGACAATAAAATTTATAAATTTCGGAATAATATATATTTGGATTTTTCAGTAAATAGGATAAATTTGGATAAATGACATAAATGGTTAAAAAATGTATAATGACAATAAGTAGAAGTCCGAAAGGAAAAAAGATGAAAAAGATATTAGTAGTTTTAACAAACACTCCAAATTTTCCTGGAAAACTAGAAGCAACTGGTTTGTGGTTAGCAGAGGCAACAGAATTTGTCAATGTGGTAACGAAAGCTGGTTTTCAAGTTGATTATATTAGCCCAGAAGGTGGCTATGTCCCAATTGACCCACGTTCATTAAAGGGAGCTTACATTAAGCCAAGTGACCTGACGCTTTATCAATCAAAGGATTTTCAGGATCGAGCACTGTCAAATACCATGACAGCTAAAGATGTTAATCCAGATGATTATTTAGGAATTTATTATACAGGAGGCCATGGTGTGCTATGGGACTTCCCCAATAACTATGCTCTGCAAAAATTGACCAGTCATATTTTCACTTATGGGGGTTATGTTATGTCAGTTTGTCATGGTTTAGCTGGCTTATTAAATGTTAAAGATGCTGCTGATGACTACCTTTTAGATGGGAAGAAAGTGACCGGTTTTACTGATCAGGAAGAATTGCTAAGTGGTAAACAATCCTATATAAATTATAGTGTGGAAAAAATGGCTAAGGAACGAGGAGCAGAATTTCAAAAAACAATTCCTTATACCTCATTTGCCATTCAAGATAAACACTTAATCACAGGACAAAATCCAATGTCGGGTGGAGCTGTGGCAGACTTATTAATTCAAGCCTTGGAATTATAAGGAAAAGATTATTGAATTAGTTATAATTTTAGTATATTATCCACCAAGCCTTAAACTAATGTCAATTAGGGCTTTTTGCTGAAATTCGGAATATTTATCTGAGATTATGAAAAAATTTTAGGTTGAGAGACTGCAATTTGATATAATTGGACAAATGATAGGAAAGACGAGGACTTGTTTTGGATAAAAAATTTTTACTATTCGACCTAGATCATACCCTAATGGATTTTGACCAAGCAGAAGAAGTAGCTTTGACAGACTTATTGATTGAATGTCAGATTGCAGATATTGAAGTTTACAAGGATTATTACAAACCGATGAATCAGGCCATGTGGAAAAGTCTGGAATTAAAACAAATTACCAAACCAGAATTGGTCAACACGCGCTTTGCCAAATTATTTAATTATTTCGGAAAAGAGGTTGACGGCATCTATATGGCTGAACGCTACCAAGCCCACCTCAAGAATCAAGGACAGACCTATCCTGGGGCTACACAGTTGCTTGCAGATATAAAAGCCGAAGGCTATTCACTATATGCCGCAACTAATGGCATCACAAAAATTCAAGAAGGGCGACTTGCCCACTCAGATATTGAAACGTATTTTGATAAGATTTTCATTTCTGAGCAATCAGGTAGCCAAAAACCAGATCCAGCTTTTTATGAATGGATTGCCGAGCAAATTCCAGGTTTTGATTCGACAAAAGCACTAATGATTGGAGACAGTTTGACTGCAGACATTCAGGGCGGAAATAATGCTGGGATCGAGACAGTCTGGTATAATCCACATGGTCTTGAAAATCACAGTAAATCAGTTCCAGATTATATTATTGCAAATTATGAGCAATTAAAAGACTTGTTATTCGAGTAATTCTTAAAATTTTCTCTTTTCGTAGCGTTTTTTTGAAATCGTTGCCAAATTCTGATAGACTTTAGATAATAACAAAAGGAGGCTTATTATGGCTTATAAAACTATCTACCCTTTTACAAATGAAGTTCTTAAAGAGTATGAGAACACTAGTGATGCACAATTAGAAGAAGTGCTAGAAACGGCACACCAACTTTACAAAAAATGGCGTAAAGATGACCAATTAGAAACACGTAAAGCACAACTTCATGAAGTTGCTGTAATCTTGCGTCGTGACCGCGATAAATATGCGGAAATTTTGACTAAAGATATGGGTAAACTTTTCACTGAAGCTCAAGGTGAAATTGAGCTTTGTGCTGACATTGCAGACTACTATGCGGACAATGCAGACAAATTCTTAGAACCAACAACACTTGATACTGATACTGGTGAAGCTTACTATATCAAACAAGCTACAGGTGTTATTCTTGCGGTTGAGCCTTGGAACTTCCCATATTATCAAATCATGCGTGTATTTGCACCAAACTTTATCGTCGGTAACCCAATGGTCTTGAAACATGCATCAATCTGTCCATGGTCAGCACAATCATTTGAAGAATTAGTTATTGAAGCTGGTGCAGAAAAAGGAACATTCACAAACCTCTTTGTTTCTTATGGGCAAGTATCACAAATTATTGCTGACAAACGTGTGGTTGGAGTCTGCTTAACTGGTTCTGAACGTGGTGGTGCATCTATCGCTGAAGAAGCTGGTAAAAACTTGAAGAAAACGACCCTTGAATTGGGTGGTGATGATGCCTTCATCATTCTCGACGATGCTGATTGGGATGAGTTAGAATCTGTTCTTTTCTTCTCACGTTTATATAATGCAGGTCAAGTATGTACCTCTTCTAAACGTTTCATCGTTCTTGAAAAAGACTACGACCGTTTCAAAGAATTGTTAACGAAAGTCTTCAAAACAGCTAAATGGGGTGACCCAATGGATCCAGAAACTACTTTGGCACCATTATCATCAGCTCAAGCTAAAGAAGATGTTCTAGCTCAAATTAAATTGGCAGTTGATAACGGCGCTGAATTAGTCTACGGTGGTGAAGCCATTGATCATCCAGGTAACTTTGTTATGCCAACGATTATTGCTGGATTGACTAAAGATAACCCAATTTACTACCAAGAGATCTTTGGTCCAGTTGGCGAAATCTACAAAGTGTCTTCAGAAGAAGAAGCTATCGAAGTGGCTAACGATTCTAATTATGGCTTGGGTGGTACAATCTTCTCAAGCAACAAAGAACACCGCGAAGCAGTAGCTGCTAAAATTGAAACTGGTATGTCATTCATCAACTCAGGTTGGGCTAGTCTTCCAGAACTTCCATTCGGCGGAATTAAAAATTCAGGATATGGTCGTGAATTAAGTGAACTAGGCTTTACTGCCTTTGTTAATGAACATTTGATTTACACACCCAAAAAATAATTAGGTTATACCTAAACGAAAGGCTTAAAGGGTATCTCTTTAAGCCTTTTTTTAGATAAGGAGTCAATGATGACAATTAAAGTATTTGCAACAGATATGGATGGTACATTCTTAAATGATCAAAATTCATATGACCGAGTTTATTTTAATCAATTATTTGCACAGTTAACTGATCAAGATATGCATTTTGTGGCTATTAGTGGAAACCAATATTATCAAATTGCAGGATTTTTTGAGGACTATCAAGACAAAATGACAATTGTCGGAGAAAATGGTGCCTATATTGTTGATAAAGGTCAACTCTTAAAATCCTATCCACTGCCAAATGATATTGTTGAAACTGTGATTGCCTATTTGGATCGTAATCAATTATCCTCAGAAGCAGTTGTCTGTGGTGAGAATTCAGCTTATATCTTAGCTTCATCCAGTCAAGAAAATAAAGACTATTTTAGTATCTATTACACAAGACTAGAAGAAGTAGCAAGTTTTCAAGAGCTTCCCCAAGATAAGATTTTGAAGTTCTCTTTTAATACCCCATTAGATGTGACCGATGAAATTATTAAAGTCCTTAATGAGACACTTTCAGGCCAAGTCCAAGCAGTTGCAACTGGTCATGATAATGTTGATGTGATAGGGACTGGCGTAAATAAAGGCACAGCTCTAACCTATTTATTAGACCATTGGGGCTTGAAAGCTACTAATCTTGTTGCTTTTGGGGATAGTGATAATGATTTAGAAATGCTCAAGCTTACAGATAATTCATATGCTATGTTAAACGCTAATGAAAATGTTAAGAAGGTTGCCACTTATCAAACAACTACCAATAATGAAAATGGGGTTCTAGTTGTCATTGACAAACTAATTAGAAGATAGGATAGAATGACACATTTATTATTACTGGTCATTTACATGGCTTTTATTAGTTTAGGATTACCAGATGGCTTACTCGGTGCAGGCTGGCCTGCCATGCAACTGGAAATGGGCTTACCTGTTTCTTATATGGGGATTCTAACCACCATAATCTCCATGGCAACAATCTTTTCAAGTTTACAAAGTAACCGACTTAACAAAAAGTTTGGAACCGGCATGGTAACTGCAGTCAGCGTAGCCATTACAGCCTTCGCTATTCTTGGTTTTGGTCTCTGTCATTCATTTTGGGTGATTTGTTTATTAGCCATTCCATATGGTTTAGGTGCGGGATCCGTTGATGCTGCCTTAAATAATTATGTTGCGCTGCACTACTCAAGCAAACATATGAGTTGGTTGCATTGTATGTGGGGTGTAGGTGTTTCGACGGGGACCTATTCCCTTGGATATGCGATGAATCTGGGAAACACATGGAATAGTGGCTATATATTAGTGGGAGTAATACAGGTTATTTTCACAGCTGTGCTCTTTATGAATTTGCCACTTTGGACAAATGACCATGTTAATCCCAGTCAGAATCAGCAAGTTGCTAAAGTCTTAAGTTTTAAAGAAGTATTGGCCATTCCTGGTGCCAAAGAGATAATGCTGACGTTTTTTGCCTACTGTGCACTGGAATCAGTGACGGGACTTTGGACAAGTTCCTATATGGTTGAAGTTAAAGGTTTGAGTGTACCTATGGCAGCTACATTTACCACCCTCTTTTATTTGGGCATCACACTTGGTCGTGGGATAAATGGTTTTATGGCCATGCGTTTTACCAATGATCAGTTGATTCGGATTGGGCTCGTATTAATTGGGTCAGGTATTCTGATTTTCTTAATTCCTTTGCAAATCCATGGCCTTACTCTAGCAGGTTTGCTCTTAATCGGCTTAGGGTGTGCACCAATTTATCCATGTATTATTCATTCCACACCGGAGCATTTCGGTAAGGAACGGTCACAGGCAATGATTGGTGTCGAGATGGCCTTTGCTTATTTGGGATTTGTCATTATTCCCCCATTATTTGGTGTTATTGCCCAATATATCTCAATGTCCCTTTTCCCACTAGTACTGATTAGCTTATTATTTCTTATGGCAATTATGCATACAAAAGTGGTTAAGATTCATATCATCGAATAAAGCTTATTTTAGGATTCAGGATTCAAAATAGTTTATAAAAATACTTCTCATCGTGATGAAAAGTATTTTTTTGCTATAAGTATTATCACTTCTTGCTTTATGAAAAATATTAATTTATATGTATACTAAGAATTTGATCCATCAGCTCTTTTTTGACTCTTTCAGGCTAAAATTTGGTAGAATAGTATTTATGAATGATCTGATTAAACATAAGCTGGAATTGCTTCCTGATAGTCCAGGATGTTATCTCCACAAAAATAAAGACGGCAAAATAATCTATGTTGGAAAAGCTAAAAATTTAAAGAATCGGGTTCGCTCTTATTTTAGAGGAAGTCATGATACCAAGACTGAATTATTGGTTTCAGAAATTGCTGATTTTGAATTCATTGTAACGGGCTCAAATACAGAAGCTCTTCTTTTAGAAATTAACTTGATACAAGAGAACATGCCTCGATATAACATCAAGTTAAAGGATGACAAGTCTTATCCCTTTATCAAGATTACTAATGAGCATTTCCCGCGTCTATTGATTACTCGCCAAATTCGTAAGAATGATGGGCTCTATTTTGGCCCTTATCCTGATTCTTATACAGCAAATGAAGTCAAAAAGCTTTTGGACCGAATTTTCCCTTTTAAGAAATGTACTAACCCTGTAAACAAAGTTTGCTTTTATTATCACATCGGCCAGTGTAATGCCCATACCATTTGTCAAACTGATAAAGCTTACTGGGATGGCCTGGTGGAAGACGTCAAACTGTTCTTGAATGGTAAAGACGACAAAATCATTGATGGTCTAAAAAGAAAGATGAAGTCAGCTTCCGAGGAATTGGAGTTTGAACGAGCTGCTGAGTATCGTGATTTGATTTCGGGAATTGCTACGCTGAGAACCAAACAACGAGTGATGAGTAAAGACTTAATGGACAGAGACATTTTTGGCTATTACGTCGAAAAAGGCTGGATGTGCGTTCAAGTTTTCTTTGTTAGACAGGGGAAATTAATCCAAAGAGATGTTAATATGTTCCCCTACTATAACGAGGAAGAAGATGATTTCTTAACTTATATGGGGCAATTTTACCAAGATAAAAGACATTTCCTACCCAAGGAAGTCTTCATTCCTGCTAACATTGACCACGAACTGGTAGAAGCTATTGTCCCAAGCAAGATAATTAAACCACAACGTGGTGAGAAGAAGCAGCTAGTCGCCTTAGCAACCAAGAATGCACGTGTCTCCCTTCAACAAAAATTTGATTTGCTGGAAAAAGATTTCAAAAAGACAAAAGGGGCTATTGATAATCTAGGTGAGTTAATGGCTATTCCAACACCTATTCGAATTGAAGCATTTGATAACTCGAATATTCAAGGAACAAGTCCAGTCGCCGCTATGGTCGTCTTTGTCGATGGAAAACCAAGTAAAAAAGATTATCGAAAATTCAAAATCAAAACAGTCACTGGGCCAGATGACTATGCCAGTATGCGGGAAGTTATCTCCAGACGTTATAGTCGGGTTCAAAAGGACAACTTACAAGCTCCAGATTTAATCATCATTGATGGAGGACAAGGGCAAGTTAATATCGCTAAGGATGTCATTCAAAATCAACTCGGCTTATCTATTCCAGTTGCTGGTTTGCAAAAAAATGACAAGCACCAAACCCAAGAACTCTTGTTTGGTGACCCCTTGGAAGTGATTGATTTACCCCGCAATTCAGAGGAATTTTTCTTGCTTCATCGCATTCAAGATGAGGTTCACCGCTTTGCTATTACCTTCCATAGACAGGTTCGCAGTAAGAATTCTTTCTCCTCAAAATTGGACAATATTGAGGGGCTTGGTCCTAAGCGCAAGCAAACCTTGCTCAAACATTTTAAGAATATGACAGCTATTGGTAATGCCACTGTAGATGAGATAAGGGCCTTGGGGATTCCAGAAAAAGTTGCCGAAAATTTACTAGCTAGTTTTAATCAAAAAAATGACTAACTTTTGGTTGAAAATTGCAAAAAAAGCATGAAAACAGTTTCAAAAAATGATAAAATAAGGTGTACGAAAATAAAGAAAGATAGGAAGTTTTGTTATGAAATTTCTAGAATTGAATAAGAAACGCCACGCTGTTAAATCATTTAATGATCAAAAAGTTGACTTTAAAGATTTACGGACAGCCATCGAGATTGCGACTTTAGCACCAAGTGCCAACAATATTCAACCTTGGAAATTTGTTGTGGTTGAAAACAAAAAAGCTGACCTTGCTAAAGATATGGTTGAAGGAAATAAAGTTCAGATTGAACAAGCACAGTACGTTATTGCTGTTTTCTCTGATACTGATCTTGCTCAACGTTCGCGTAAGATTGCCCGTGTCGGTGTCAAATCATTGCCTGATGATTTAATTGGCTATTACATGGAAACTTTACCTCCACGTTATGACAAATTCCAACCTGATCAAAAGAGTGATTACCTAGCTTTTAATACTGGCCTTGTGGCAATGAACTTAGTTCTTGCTTTGACTGACCAAAAAATTTCTTCTAATATGATTCTTGGTTTTGATAAAACTATCGTTAATGAAATTTTAGATGTGGATTCACGTTTCCGTCCTGAGATTTTAATCACTGTCGGCTATAGCGATGAGCATCCAGAGCCAAGCTACCGTCTACCTGTTGATGAATTAATTGAACGTCGTTAACAATTTGCCAGAGCATTCTATTGGCAAACATGGTATAATACTACTATAAATAATAATAAATGGTTAAGTAAGTTGTATGTGATCATACAGCTTATTTCCCTTTAGAAGAGGAGTAATTGAATGATAGATTTTAAAGCAGAAGTTGAAGCACGTAAAGAGGTCATGTTAGAAGACCTCATTAGCTTATTGCGCATCAATTCTGAGCGTGATGATAGTCAAGTTGATGACAAACACCCATTTGGCCCTGGTCCAGTTAAAGCTTTGGAGCATTTTCTAGCAATGGCTGAACGTGATGGTTACCAAACACGAAACATTGACAACTATGCTGGTGACTTTGAATTTGGTCAAGGTGAAGAAGTACTTGGAATCTTTGCTCACTTAGATGTTGTTCCAGCAGGTGCTGGTTGGGATACAGATCCATATGAGCCAGTGATTAAGGACAACCGTATTTATGCGCGTGGGTCTTCAGATGATAAAGGACCTACTTTAGCTTGTTACTATGCTTTAAAAATTATCAAAGATTTAGGTCTTCCTGTTTCTAAAAAAGTACGATTCATCGTTGGTACTGATGAGGAATCTGGATGGGGCGACATGGATTATTACTTCGCTCATAACGGACTTAAAGACCCTGATTTTGGTTTCTCACCAGATGCCGAATTCCCAATCATCAATGGTGAAAAAGGTAATATCACGGAGTACCTTCATTTTGATGGTGCTAATGATGGTGCTTTTGTCCTAAAAAGCTTTAAAGGAGGCCTTCGTGAGAACATGGTTCCTGAATCAGCAACAGCGCTTATCACCTCAGCTCATGAGTTTTCTGTTTTAACAGCTGCTTTTGAACAATTCCTTGCTGAAGAAAATGTGACTGGACAAATCACAGAAGAAGCAGAAGGCATTAAAGTTACTGTCATTGGTAAATCTGCACATGGGTCAACACCAGAACTTGGTATTAATGGAGCGACTTTATTAGCTAAATTCCTCAACCAATTCACATTTGCAGGACCTGCCGAAGCATTCCTTAAAATTGCTGGCCTCACATTGCATGAAGATTTCGATGCCAAAAAACTTGGGCTTGCTTTTGTTGATGAAAAAATGGGTGCCCTTAGTATGAATGCTGGTGTCTTCAACTTCGATCAGCTAGCTACTGATAACACCATTGCCCTTAACTTCCGTTATCCAAAAGGTATTGATCCTGAAGGACTTAAATCTGGTCTGGAAAAATTAGCTGGCGTTTCACGCGTGAGCTTATCAGAACACGTCCACACACCACACTATGTATCAATGGATGATGAATTAGTTGCTACTTTACTGTCAGTCTATGAAAAACAAACTGGCCTTAAAGGATTTGAACAAGTTATCGGTGGTGGTACATTCGGACGCTTACTAGAACGCGGTGTAGCCTTTGGAGCAATGTTCCCAGGCGACGAAAACACAATGCACCAAGCCAACGAATACATGCCATTAGATAATATCTTCCGCTCAGCAGCAATCTACGCAGAAGCCATCTATGAATTAATTAAATAGACAGAAGAAAAGAAGCCGCAAGGCTTCTTTTTTGCTGATATGATATTTGATTTTATTTTTTGATACTTTTCATCTGTGGTGTGGACAGCAGATGAAAAGTATTATTGGACTTTATTTTCCTAAACAAAATTGACTAAATAGTTGTGTGATTAATTCATCTGGGGCTGCGTCGCCGGTGATTTCTCCCAGGATTTCCCAGGTTCTGGTTAGGTCAACTTGGAGGAGGTCTACGGGCATTCCAAGAGCTAGGCCGTCGTTAACTGCTTGTAAGCTTTGGACTGCCTTTTCAATTAATGAAATGTGACGGGCATTGGATAGATAGGTTGCGTCATGTTCAACCAGTCCTGCATTATCAAAGAAAAGTTGATTGATGCGGTCTTCAATTTGATCAATGTTTTCATTGTTAAGAACTGAGATTTCAATATAATCTGATGGCAATTGGTCTTTCTCAATTTGAACCTCAAGGTCTGTCTTATTGAGAAGGATAATGCGGTTGCTATCTTGACTGAGATCAAGCAGGATATGGTCTTGATCGGTTAACTTTTCTGATGCATTAAGAACAAGAAGTACCAAGTCTGCTTCGTTGAGAGCTTTCTTAGAACGTTCGACACCAATTTTTTCCACTATATCTTCGGTATCGCGGATGCCGGCAGTGTCAACTAATTTTAGGGGAACGCCTTTGATGTTCACATACTCTTCAATCACATCACGTGTAGTACCTGCTATATCAGTAACAATGGCCTTTTCTTCACGCAAAAGATTATTGAGCAAGCTTGATTTGCCGACATTCGGACGGCCAATGATGGCAGTGGAGAGCCCTTCACGAAGGATTTTCCCACGGCGGGCAGTGCGCAGCAAATTCTCCAAAAGCGTCTGGAACTCTTGGGTTTTCTCCCGCATTAAAGCAGTAGTCATTTCTTCGACGTCGTCGTACTCGGGATAGTCGATGTTCACTTCTACTTGAGCTAAAGTGTTGAGAATCTCCTGGCGAGTGGCATCAATCAACTGCTTAAGGGAGCCATCTAATTGCTTCACAGCAATATTCATGGCCTTGTCCGTTTTAGCACGAATGATGTCCATAACAGCCTCAGCCTGGGTTAAATCAACGCGTCCATTGAGAAAGGCGCGCTTTGTAAATTCACCTGGTTCAGCCATACGAGCCCCGTGCTTAATTAATAATTGGAGGATTTCATTTGTGACCGCAATTCCACCATGAGTGTTGATCTCAACAACATCCTCACGGGTAAAAGTCTTAGGCTCGCGCATGACAGAAACCATGACCTCATCGAGAATTTCATCTTTATCTGGATCAAGGATATGCCCGTAATTAATAGTATGGCTAGCAACACTTGCTAAGTCTTTTCCTTTGAAGACTGATTTTGCAATATCTAATGCCTGACTACCTGATAAGCGGACAATCCCAATTGCCCCTTCACCAAGAGGCGTTGAAATAGCTGTAATTGTATCAAATTCTTTAGTTATACTCATAACCTTAATTGTAAGATAAGTGCCCAAAGAATGCAAGGTTTTGTCTCTGTTAATGATTTTATGAATGACCTCGTATAAGTTTTGTTTCATGAAATTTTGAGGTTGTAGTATAAGTGTCAAATTTATCAGATCATTTACTTCTTCTCTAAAATTCTTTCGGAAGTTAGATAAAATTGCCTGCTAATAAAAAAGTATCAAAAGGAGAAGATAAATGACTTCAACTTCATTTTGAAAGTTGCGTTTCACGCCACTTTTCATTAACAAGTTAGGGCTTTCATGGTATAATAAAAATATCTGAACACTTTTTTATTAGGAGGAATCATGGAAGCACTAAAAAAACAAGCTGGTGTAACAGCTGCTCAATTTGTTACTGATGGAATGACTGTTGGTTTAGGGACAGGGTCAACTGCTTATTTCTTCGTAGAGGAAATCGGTCGTAGAATAAAGGATGAAGGTTTACAAGTTGTAGGCGTAACCACTTCCAGTGCAACAACTAAACAAGCAGAAGGTCTAGGTATTCCTTTAAAAGATGTTGATGACATTGATAGCATAGATGTAACAGTTGATGGTGCTGATGAAGTTGACAAAGACTTCAATGGAATCAAAGGTGGGGGAGCTGCTCTTCTGATGGAGAAAATTGTAGCGACACCAACTAAAGAGTACATTTGGGTAGTTGACGAATCAAAAATGGTTGAACATTTGGGAGCTTTCAAATTACCAGTTGAAGTTATCCAATATGGTGCAGACCGTTTGTTCCGCGTATTTGAAAAAGCAGGCTATAAACCATCATTTCGGATGAAAGAAAATCAACGTCTAATCACTGATATGAAGAACTATATCATTGACTTAGACTTAGGCAAAATCGAAAAACCTTTTGAGTTTGCTGAAATGCTGGATAAAACTGTAGGTGTTGTTGAGCATGGTCTCTTTAATGGTATGGTCAACAAAGTCATCGTTGCAGGAAAAGATGGTGTTAAAGTCCTCGAAGCTCCAAAAAAATAGTGTTTATAAAATAAAAAAATATTTATAGGTTTTAGGGAGCCAACCGTAACCTCCCTTAGATTGGAGACGTATGTCTAAATTTAATCGTATTCATCTAGTTGTGCTAGATTCAGTAGGAATCGGTGCTGCACCTGACTCTGATAACTTTTTCAATGCTGGTGTTGCTGATACAGAATCTGACACATTAGGCCATATTTCAGAACAAGTTGGTTTAACAGTTCCAAATATGGAGAAAATCGGTTTAGGAAATATTCCTCGCGAAACACCTTTGAAAACTGTTGCCAAGGAAGAAAATCCTAGTGGCTATGCTACTAAATTAGAAGAAGTTTCTCTTGGTAAAGATACAATGACTGGTCACTGGGAAATCATGGGTCTTAACATTACAGAACCTTTTGATACTTTCTGGAATGGTTTTCCAGAAGAAATCTTAACAAAAATTGAAGAATTCTCAGGTCGTAAAGTCATTCGTGAAGCTAATAAACCTTATTCAGGTACAGCTGTCATTGATGATTTTGGCCCTCGTCAAATGGAAACTGGTGAGCTGATTATTTACACTTCAGCTGACCCAGTTCTTCAAATTGCTGCGCATGAGGATGTTATTCCATTAGATGAGCTTTATCGCATTTGTGAATATGCCCGTTCAATTACTTTGGAACGCCCTGCACTTCTTGGACGAATTATTGCCAGACCTTATGTGGGTACGCCTGGGAACTTTACACGTACTGCCAATCGTCATGACTATGCTGTCTCTCCTTTCCAAGATACAGTTCTTAATAATTTAGCAAATGCTGGTGTGCCAACTTATGCCGTCGGAAAAATTAATGACATCTTTAATGGGTCTGGTATCACAAATGATATGGGGCACAACAAGTCAAATAGCCACGGTGTGGATACATTGCTTAAAACAATGCAATTGCCAGAATTTACTAAAGGTTTCTCATTTACTAACCTAGTTGATTTTGACGCCAACTTTGGTCACCGTCGTGATACGAAAGGCTACCGTGATTGTTTGCATGAGTTTGATGAACGTCTTCCTGAGATCATTGCTAATATGAAAGAAGAAGATCTCTTGTTGATTACGGCTGACCATGGAAATGACCCAACTTATGTGGGGACTGACCATACGCGTGAATACATTCCGCTTTTAGCTTACTCACCATCATTTACTGGCAATGGTCTGATCCCTCAAGGACACTTTGCGGACATTTCTGCAACAGTGGCTGAAAACTTTGGCGTTGAAACAGCGATGATTGGTCAATCATTCTTATCTGAATTGAAATAAGGAGCCATATGGAAAAAGTAACTATTTATCACAACCCCAACTGTGGAACTTCCCGCAATGTACTTGCAATAATTCGTCATGCAGGCATTGAACCTCAAGTAATTGAGTATTTGCAGAATCCGCCGAGCAGAGAAAAATTATTGGATTTGGTGGCAGCAATGGGCATTTCTTTCCAAGAACTTGTGCGCAAAAATGTACCAGAGTATAATCAGCATGGTTTAGATAAAGAAGCTGTGACTGAAGATGAGATTCTGGATGCCATGATGGAAGACCCTATCTTGATTAATCGTCCAATTGTTGTAACAAGAAAAGGGACAAAACTTTGCCGTCCATCAGAAGCCTTACTTGAGATTTTACCTGTTCCACTACCAAGTCCTTATACTAAGGAAGATGGTGAAGTGGTTAATCCATTATAATTTTAGGAGATGTATATGTCGTTAATGACAAAAATTAATGAAACAAGAGATTTTTTGCTAGCAAAAGGTATTACTGAACCAGAATTTGGTCTTATCTTAGGATCAGGTTTAGGAGAATTAGCTGAAGAAGTTGAAAATGCCATCGTAATTGATTACTCAGAAATTCCCAACTGGGGACAGTCAACAGTTGTTGGCCATGCTGGGAAATTAGTATATGGTGAATTAGCAGGACGTAAAGTACTTGCTTTGCAAGGTCGTTTCCATTTTTACGAAGGTAATCCTCTGGAAACGGTAACTTTCCCTGTTCGTGTGATGAAAGCTTTAGGTTGTACTGGTGTCCTTGTAACAAATGCTGCTGGAGGTATTGGCTATGGTCCTGGCACATTAATGGTAATTACAGATCATATCAATATGACTGGCAATAATCCATTGATTGGTGAAAACTTGGAAGAATTCGGTCCACGTTTCCCAGATATGTCTGACGCTTATACCTCAGATTATCGTAAAACTGCCCTTACAGTTGCTGACAAATTAGGCATAAAACTTGAAGGTGGTGTCTATATTGGTGTTACAGGTCCGACTTACGAAACACCTGCTGAAATCCGTGCCTTCAAGACACTCGGTGCAGATGCGGTTGGTATGTCAACTGTTCCAGAAGTCATTGTTGCTGCCCATTCAGGAATGAAAGTTTTGGGTATTTCTGCCATTACAAACTTTGCTGCTGGTTTCCAATCAGAATTAAACCACGAAGAAGTAGTTGAAGTAACACAACATATCAAAGAAGATTTCAAAGGATTGGTAAAAGCAATCCTTGCTGAACTATAAAATAAAATTCTAAAAAAATAAAATCAGAAAGGTGAGGGCTGAGCTCATGGATTTGAACTCAGGCTAAGGACTTGGTCAAAAAGATAAACTGTCTAGTATCTGTGATGCGTCGTCAGTTTCCTATTTTTACTTTGTTCTCTGTCGCCCTTCATATCTTAAATTATGTCTATTCATATTTCTGCGCAACCTGGCGAGATTGCCGATAAGATTCTTCTTCCGGGGGATCCTTTGCGTGCTAAATTCATCGCTGAAAATTTTCTTGAAGATGCTGTGTGTTTCAACGAGGTTCGTAACATGTTTGGTTACACTGGTATGTACAAAGGACAACGTGTTTCTGTAATGGGGACTGGGATGGGTATGCCATCAATTTCTATCTATGCCCGCGAATTAATTGTTGATTATGGGGTGAAAACCCTTATCCGTGTGGGAACTGCTGGTGCTATTGATCCTAATGTTCATGTCCGTGAATTGGTCTTAGCACAAGCTGCGGCGACAAATTCTTATATTATCCGTAATGATTTCCCAGAATTTGATTTCCCACAAATTGCTGATTTTGATTTGCTTGATAAGGCTTACCATATTGCAAAAGAGATGGGTGTAACTACTCATGTTGGCTCTGTATTATCTTCAGATGTTTTTTATTCAAATATGCCTGAACGTAATATGGCTCTTGGGGAACTAGGCGTTAAAGCAATCGAGATGGAAGCTGCAGCCCTCTATTATTTAGCTGCACAACATGGTGTTAAAGCTTTGGGAATCATGACAATTTCTGATAACTTGAATGATCCAAGTGAAGATACTAGTGCAGAAGAACGTCAAACAACTTTCACTGATATGATGAAGGTTGGACTAGAAACGCTGATTGCCTATGACTGATTTAAATGAAACAATAGATATCCTTTTGGATGTCTATGCTTATAGTCACGCATTTAAAGTTGCATCAAAAATGACTAACCTTTCTGTGGATGCCTTATTTTTGATTGAATTATTAAAAGAACGTCGTGAACTCAATTTAGAATTTCTCTATGAGCATGAGGCTGATACAAAACGTATCGAAGAAAAGTATCAAATTCCTTTATTTATGAATGAAGATAAATTGGATGAACAACTTGCTAATTACATTTTAGATTTAGAAGTAAAAGTCAAAAATGGTGAAATTATTGATTTTGTTCGTTCGGTTTCACCAATCCTTTATCGTCTCTTTTTGAGGTTGGTAAAATCACAAGTACCTAATTTAGATACTTTTATTAATGATGCTAAAAATGAGGAGTATGATACTTGGAATTTTGATGCTATGTATCAAGCTCACTTGCCATTGTTTGATAACTATTTATCAAAACGTCAAAGCCGCAATATTACTAGTCGAAGTCTTAGTGACTTAATTCAATTATCTTACTTACCTACTGACATAAAAACAACTGTCGAAGGTTTAAGGAAATTTGAAAAATCAGTTCGTAATCCGTTAGCTCATTTAATCAAAGCATTTGATGAAGAAGAGTTACACCGGACAACCCAATTCTCTTCGCAAGCTTTTCTTGATAAAATTATTGAGCTGGCAACTTATGCTGGAGTGGATTATCAACGCACGCCATTTTACTTCGATCGGATTAATACTGTCATCGAAGAGCAGTTACAATTAAAATAAGCTAGTCATTGGATGACTAGCTTTTGTCTTTTAAAATTGAACCTCTTTGATCAAATAGTCAATAAAGGCTTGGCCCATTTTTGATAAATTTGCCTTTTCGTGTGTGATATATACAATATCGATAATGTCAGGAACATCAAGTGGGATTGCAACAATCCCATCTCCGTTTAAATTACTGTTCAGAATGCCACTGGCGATGGTATAACCATCTAAACCAATCATAAGATTAAACAAGGTTGCTCGGTCACTGACCACGATGGATTTGGGGTGACTGATTTCTGACAACATTTCTTCCGAAAAGTAGAAGGAGTTGTGTAAGCCTTGATCATAACTGAGATAAGGGTATGGTTTTAAATCATTGAAGGTTAAACGTGTATGCTTGGCAAGCGGATGATTTCGACTGATAAAAATGTGAGGGTGAGCCTTGAAGAGTGGTGTCGCAATTAAGTGGTCATCCTCCATCATCTTTCTCAGGACATCACGGTTATAGTCGTTTAAAAATAAGACACCAATTTCAGATCGGAAGTTTTTAACATCATCTAAGATTTCCCAAGTTCTTGTTTCACGAAGGAAAAGTTCATACTGGGTCATATCGGTTTCTTTTAATAGTGAGACAAAAGCATTAACAACAAAGGCGTAGTGCTGTGAAGACACACTAAAAAGTTCTCGTTTAGAATTGAGATTTTTATATCTGTCTTCTAAGAGGGATGTTTGCTCAACAACTTGGCGTGCATAAGATAAAAATTCGACACCATCCTTTGTTAGGGTGATACCCTTTGGATTTCTATTAAAGATAGTAATTCCCATCTCGTTTTCTAAATCCTTAACAGCATTTGAGAGGCTAGGTTGAGTAATGAAAAGTTGTTTTGCTGCGACGTTCATCGAGCCACATTCAACAACTTTTATAATGTAATGTAATTGTTGTAATCTCATACTTTCAGTCTATATTAAATAGCAATTTTTATCAAGATTAAGTATCCTCAACGGTATATTTTTAAAAACCATATATATTACAAACTATTAATTGTCAAATTAAGTTAGACAATTCCTCTTTGCATATGTGACTCAAGAATACTTCTATTGGTGTTTTATAGTTTAATGATTTTCGAGGGATATTATTTCTTTTCGATGCAATAGATTGGATAAAAGATTCATCAACTTCGTTGAAATCCATTTGCTTTGGTAAACCATCTTTACGTAATAAACCATTAGAGTTTTCATTTAACCCTCTTTGTGATGGTGTACCAGGATCTGCAAAATAGATATCAATATCATTTATATTACTGATTGATTTCCAATTTGAAAATTCCTTTCCACAATCAAAAGTCATTGATTTGAATAGATGCTTAGGTACAGATTGCATCCATTGGTTCAAACGATTTTCAATATCTATAGCTCGTCTGCCTTCTGGCTGAAGAGTGATGATTACTTTAGATAATCGCTCAACGAGGGTAATAACAGCACTTTTGTGCTTTTTACCCACAATAGTATCCCCTTCAAGGTGGCCAAATTCTTGATTGAATTTAGAATAATCATTTCCTCTGTCACGAAGTGATCGACGAAAAGATTGTTTTCCCCGAGTTTCTTTGTGTCCGTTGGCTTTACGTTTTCCTTTCATAGGTAGGTGAGTCACTTCAAATACGCCTTGTTTAAACATACGATAAAGTGTACGCATAGAACAAGAAATAGAAAACTCTGCACGGCCAACAATCACATCAGGTGTCCAACCTTGAACAACCCTCTTTTGAATATATTCTGTTTGTTCATCTGATAAGACAATAGGACGTCTGCCACAGCGAGTTTTATTCTTCTTGTATTGATTGAAATAATCTAGAGCATTGTGCCCTGTTTTGAAAAATTGGTAAACTTTATGAATCGTTTGTCTAGATCTATTCAATAGTACTGCGGTTTTAGCTACAGATTGATGATTATTATAATACGCCTCTATCATTGCAAGTTCATTTGATGTAAGATGGGTATAGGTCATTTGTCTTCACTCCTTATAATTCTTTTGCGGGAACTATCTTGAGTGTAGCACAAATGACTTTTTTATTTGTCTAGCTTAATTTTACAATCGGCGAACTTAAAAATATACAATTTCTAATTTAAAAAGATAATTTAGAAAGTAACCGTTTTCATTGAAATTTATTGAATTTTTGTTAATATTCTAATAATCAAAAATTGTAAAATATATGAAAAAGTGGTATAATATCTCTATATTTCTGTGTAAGAACATGATTCGGAGACTAAATTAATGGCATCAAGATCAAGAAGTAGTCATGGTACTACTAAAAAAAGTGGCACAAGTTTTAGCATAATTAATTTCGCTTTACTAGTGCTATATGCGATATTATCGCTTATCATTATATTCTTAATGTATACTTATAATTTCCTTGCATTCCATCATTTCAATTTAATTGTGGCTGGGATTTTATTTTTGCTCTTTTTGTTCTGGCTTATCTTAATTATTAGAAAACGAGCAAGATTTCTATCAATGATTACTTTGATAATTGCTAATATTATTTTGGCAATTACTCTTTTTGCTTTTAAACAAACTATTGACTTTACAGCACAGATGAATAAAACGGCATCTTTCTCAGAAGTTGAAATGTTAGTAGTTGTTCCTAAAGATAGTTCAATTCAATCTGTTTCTGAGTTGAAAGAAGTTGATGCGCCAACTGATATGGATGCATCGAATATTCATTCTTTGTTGGAACGTATTAAAGAAGACAAAAAAATTGATTTAGCAAGCAATAATGTCGCTTCATATAAGGAAGCCTATGACAAAATCATGATTGGTTCTTCCAAAGCGATGGTTTTAAATAGTGCCTATGGTTCATTGATTGAGCAATCAGATGCCAACTATAGGGATAAGGTTAAGACTATTTACACTTACAAAGTCAAAAAAGCAATCAAATCGTCAAATAAACTGTCATCAAACAAGGATTCCTTTAACGTCTATATCAGTGGTATTGATACTTACGGCGCAATTTCTACAGTTTCACGTTCAGATGTGAACATCATTTTGACTGCCAATACTAAGACCCATAAAGTTCTGTTAACAACAACACCTCGTGATTCTTATGTGAAAATTCCTGGCGGAGGAGCAGATCAGTACGATAAGTTAACTCATGCTGGAATCTATGGTGTAGAGACTTCTATGGCAACTCTAGAAAGTCTATATGACATCAAGATTAATAACTATGCAAGAATTAATTTCTCGACCTTCATGGATCTAATTGATTTATTAGGTGGCATTGAAGTTAATAATGACCAAGCATTTAGTGCAAATGGTTACGACTTCCCACAAGGTCGGATTGCTCTGAATTCAAAACAAGCTCTAACATTTGTTCGCGAACGTCATTCACTACAAGGTGGAGATAACGATCGTGGTAAAAACCAAGAGAAGGTCATCTCTGCAGTTATTCAAAAATTATCAACAATTAAATCACCTGCACAATTTACATCAATTGTAACGGGATTACAAAATTCAATTCAAACAAATTTATCATTAAATCAATTGATGACATTAGCAAATTCACAGGTAGCTGATAAATCATCATATACAGTAACGTCACAAGATGTTACTGGTTCAGGGTCAACTGGTGAATTACCATCTTATGCAATGCCAGGTTCTGCTCTATACATGTTAAAACTAGATGATCAGAGTGTCGAAACTGCAAAAGAAGCAATAAAAAATACCATGGAGGGGAATTAAATGATTGATATCCATTCCCACATCATTTTCGATGTGGATGATGGTCCGCTAACAATAGATGAAAGTTTATCGTTACTTGAGGAAAGTTATAAGCAAGGTGTTCGTACAATTGTATCAACATCACATCGCAGAAAAGGAATGTTTGAAACACCAGAAGATGACATTTTAAATAAATTTATGCATGTTAAACGGGAAGCTGCAGATAAGTTTCCTGACTTAACTTTGTTATACGGTGGTGAATTATACTTCACAGCAGACATTCTAAAAAAACTGGAAAATAATGAAATTCCTTGCATGAACGATACACGTTTTGCTCTAATTGAATTTAGCCAGATGACCCCATGGAAGGATATCCATTTAGCTTTATCTCAAGTGTTAATGTTAGGAATTACACCAATTGTCGCGCATATCGAACGCTACGCAGTTCTTGAATTTAATGGGGACCGTGTGCAGGAGTTAATTAATATGGGTTGTTACACGCAAGTCAATAGTGCCCATGTCTTAAAAGCGAAGCTATTTGGTGATAAACTTAAAATCTTTAAAAAACGTGCCAAATACTTTTTGGATAAGGACTTAGTCCATTGTATATCAAGTGATATGCATAATCTAAAAAAACGTCCACCATATATGAAACAGGCTTATCAAATCGTTGAAAAGGATTATGGAACAAGACGGGCAAGAAAACTTTTTGAAGAGAATGCTGCAAGTTTGATCAATAACGAATTTTTATAGGAGAATTTATGAATAACATGGAAAAACCATCAATGGAAATTGATGTATTGAGTTTATTAAAGAAGTTATGGACGAAGAAGTTTTTAATTATTTTCATGGCCCTGTTTTTTGGGACTTTGGCTTTATTATCTAGTATCTTCTTAATTAAGCCCTCTTACACAGCATCAACACGTATTTATGTTCTTAATAAAACACAACAAGCTGATAATTTGTCAGCAACTGACTTGCAAGCCGGTGGTTTATTAGTTAATGACTATAAGGAAATTATTACATCTCGTGATGTTATGAAAGATGTCATTGCTAATGACGGTGTTTCAATGACACCGGAAGAATTGAGTAAGATGATTGCTGTAACAATTCCAGCAGATACACGTGTTATCTCAATTGCTGTGACAAATCATGATCCTCAGGCTGCTAAAGACTTAGCAAACTCAGTTCGCGATGTTGCATCCGAAAAAATTAAATCAGTCACTAAGGTCCAAGATGTGACTCCGCTTGAAAAAGCAGTTATGCCGACAAGTCCATCTTCACCAAATATCAAACGTAACACACTTGTTGGTATTTTATTCGGTGCTTTCTTAACAATCGTGACAGTGATTGTCGGAGAAGTCGTTGATGACCGCGTGAAACGCCCAGAAGATGTTGAAGAGCTTCTTGGTATGACTTTGTTAGGTATTGTACCTAACACTAACAAGATGTAAGAGGTAAAGAATGGCACGTTTAGAATTAGTAAAAAGTAAAAAAGAACTATATGATATCGCCGAAGAGTACTATAACTCCATTCGGACTAACATCCAATTTAGTGGTCGAGATTTAAAAGTTATCACCTTAACATCAGTACAACCTGGTGAAGGGAAATCGACATTATCCGCAAATATTGCTATCTCATTTGCTAAAGCAGGTCTTAAAACCCTATTAATCGATGCAGACATCCGTAATTCAGTTATGTCTGGTACATTTAAAGCTGATGAAAAGTATGAAGGTCTATCAAGTTACCTATCAGGTAATGCAGAATTATCAGCAGTTATTTCTCATACAAATATTGAAAACTTAATGTTGATTCCAGCAGGACATGTTCCTCCTAATCCAACAACTTTACTCCAAAATAGCAATTTTAATTTCATGATTGATACTGTAAAAGAGTTATTTGATTATGTGATTATCGATACCCCACCTATTGGCCTTGTTATAGACTCAGCGATTATTTCACAAAAAGCTGACGCAAACATTTTAGTAACAGAAGCAGGGGCTATTAAACGACGCTTTATCCAAAAAGCAAAAGAACAAATGGAACAAAGTGGTGCCTTGTTCTTGGGTGTTATTTTAAATAAAGTAGAAGAAACACTTGATTCATATGGTGGTTATGGTAGTTATGGGGCTTACGGGAATTATGGTAAGCCAGCTAAAAAGAAATCTAGAAAGAGAAGATAAAAAATGAAAAGAAGTCAAAAAAGAGCGATTTTATATCTGATTGATGTGTTTATGATTACATTCGCACATCTGTCGGCTTTTCGGTTCTTACTATCATACAGTACTCGATTAAGCGACAAAGAAATCTATATCACTCTTTTTGTAACACTTTTCGTTTATACAGTTTTAGGAATAAGAGCTCGAATCTTTTCCATTATCAATCGCTTTACCGATTATAAAGTCATCTTTATCCTAATAGCTAACATGTTCTTCGCATCCTTATTAAGTTATTTGGTCGACGTTCTTTTCCTAGATACATTCAGTCGTCGTTTTCTTTTCTTATCATTCCTTTTTGGAACATTTTTAATTATCCTTCCTCGGATGATTTGGCGGATGTGGCATGAACAAAATTTGTTTGTCAAACATAATAAAAAAGACCAAAAGACAAAAATGTTGGTTGTTGGTGCCGGTGAAGGTGGTAGTGCCTTTATTCAAACAATTCTGAATAAGAGTAAAGATATTGACATTGTCGGTATTGTTGATGCTGATATCAATAAATTAGGCACCTACTTACACGGGATTAAAGTACTGGGAAATAAAAATTCCATTCCAAGATTAGTAGCAGAATATGAAGTTAAACAAGTTACGATTGCCATCCCAAGTTTATCTGGGGAAGAACGAGAATCAATCTTAGATATCTGCCGTAACGCAAACGTTCACGTAAACAATATGCCTAGTATTGAGAATATCGTTCTAGGTAATGTGTCACTTAATAAATTTAAAGAAATTGAGATTGCTGACTTACTTGGACGAAAGGAAGTAGTATTAGATCAAACGTCTTTAAATTCATTTTTTAACGGGAAAACAGTTCTTGTAACTGGTGCAGGAGGATCAATTGGTTCAGAAATCTGTCGTCAAGTTTCTAAATTTAATCCAGCACGCATTTTACTTTTAGGGCATGGTGAAAATTCCATTTATCTGATTCATCGTGAATTATCAGCACTGTTAAAGGGACGAATTGACATTGTCCCAATTATCGCGGACATTCAAGATCGAGACTTGATTTTTGAAATTATGGCGAATTATCGACCTGATATAGTCTATCATGCTGCAGCACATAAACATGTGCCATTGATGGAATACAATCCAAAAGAAGCTGTTAAAAATAATATCTTTGGGACAAAAAATGTGGCGGAAGCAGCCAAGGCTGCTGGGATTCCTAAATTTATCATGGTCTCAACTGACAAAGCAGTTAATCCGCCTAATGTGATGGGTGCAACTAAGCGCTTCGCTGAAATGATCGTCACTGGCTTGAATGAAGAAGGCAAAACTCAGTTTGCAGCTGTGCGATTCGGTAACGTCCTTGGTAGTCGTGGTAGTGTGGTTCCTCTCTTTAAAGAGCAAATCAAAAAAGGTGGACCTATCACAGTAACAGACTTTAGAATGACCCGTTATTTCATGACCATTCCGGAAGCTAGTCGTCTTGTTATTCAAGCAGGATTTTTAGCTAAAGGTGGAGAGGTCTTTGTTCTTGATATGGGTGAACCAGTCAAAATTTTAGACCTTGCGAAAAAAGTAATCAAATTGAGTGGTCACACAGAAGAAGACATTAAAATTGTAGAATCAGGAATCAGACCTGGTGAAAAACTTTATGAAGAATTGTTATCTTCAAATGAACGAGTCAGTGAACAAATACATGATAAAATTTTTGTTGGTAAAGTTACTAGTAAACCACTAGCAGAAGTTGAAGCTATCATTTCAAACTTAGATCAACTGCCAACAGACAATTTGAAAGAAACATTGATTCACTTTGCAAAACAGGAGTAGAGAATGTACCCCATTATCAAACGTAGCTTATCTATTATCGTTTCAGGAATTGCCATCATTATTTTAGCACCAGTTTTACTGGGAATTGCTATCGCAATAAAGATTGATTCCACTGGGCCTGTGCTTTTTAAACAAAAACGGGTAGGAAAAGATAAAAGTCACTTTATGATTTACAAGTTCAGAAGTATGTATGTCGATGCTCCTGCAGATATGCCAACACATATGTTAAAAGATCCTACAGTTATGATTACAAAAGTAGGAGCTTTTCTACGAAAAACAAGTTTAGATGAATTGCCTCAGCTTTTTAATATTTTTAAAGGTGAAATGGCTATCGTAGGACCTAGACCTGCTTTGTGGAATCAATTTGATTTAATCGCCGAAAGAGATAAATACAGAGCCAATGATATTCGACCAGGTTTAACAGGCTGGGCACAAATCAATGGACGTGATGAATTAGAAATTGAAGACAAATCAAGGCTAGATGGCTATTATGTTGACAATATGTCATTTTTACTAGATCTTAAGTGCTTCTTTGGAACATTCTTGAGTGTCCTTAGAAGTGATGGCGTAGTTGAAGGTGGTACAGGACAAAAAAAGGAGAAATAAGATGAAAAAAATTCTAATTACAGGAGCTAATTCATATATTGGCCAATCTTTAGAAAATTGGCTTATGAATTCTGTAGAAACTTTTCAGGTTGATACTTTAGATATGGTTGACCCTAATTGGGAAAAAAATGATTTTTCACAGTATGATAGTGTTTTTCATGTTGCTGGTATTGCACACTTCTCTAAAGATGAGAGTAAAAAAGACTTTTATTACAAAGTCAATACAGAGTTAACTGAAAAAACTGCCAAAAAAGCCAAGAGCTCTGGGGTTAAACAGTTTATTTTTATGAGTAGTATTATTGTATACGGTGATAGTACAAAAGCTAGTAGAATGATTGATCAAGATACAGAACCATCTCCAAGTGATTTTTATGGTGATAGTAAGTGGCAAGCAGAAAAAAGATTGCAAGCTTTGAGTGATGAAAATTTTAAAATTGCTATTATTAGACCACCTATGATATATGGGGAAGGCTCAAAAGGAAATTACCCAAGACTATCAAAACTTTCTCGAAAACTTCCGATTATACCAAATTATGTTAATGAGCGTAGTATGTTATATATTGGAAATTTTTGTGAATTTGTTAAACAACTGTTGTTAACAGAAAGTAGTGGAATATTCTTCCCACAAAATGCAGAATATGTTTCCACTACTAACATGATGTCAATAATTGCGAAAGTTCATAATCGTAAACAATTTAAAACTAAGCTCTTTAACCCAGTAATTAAGCGTTTATTTTTTAATGACAATATCAAAAAAATGTTTGGTAATTTAACTTATGATAAACAATTAAGTAAATATAGTTTTAACTATCAGAAATTTGATTTTAAAAAGACTATAGAAATGACGGAACTAAATGAAACAATTAAAACAAGTATATAGCCCTACCGAGCTCTTCAATAATATAAGAAATCTAATTTATACAAAAATTTTTTGGCCAAAAGCAAGATTGATTCGACGTCCATTTTTTATAAGAGGCAAGAATTACCTGAAATATGGGAATGGTTTAACTATTGGATATTTTTGTAGATTTGAAGTATATCGCCGCTCTTCTTCTGAATTTGGATGTGTAGAAATTGGAGACAATTGTAAATTTGGTGATCGAGTACATATTTCAAGTGTAGAAAAGATATCAATTGGAAAAAATAGTCTTTTTGCATCTAATATTCTTATTACAGATAATGAGCATGGAAAGTATAAAGGTGAAAATCAAGCAAGTCCTTTAGAATACCCTGATGATAGGAAACTATTTTCTGAGCCAGTAATTATAGGTGAAAACTGTTGGACTGGTGAAAATGTTGTAATCTTACCTGGGACAGTATTGGGAAATGGAACTATAGTTGGTGCAAATAGTGTTGTTAAAGGTAATTTTCCAGATTATTCTATAATCGGTGGGTCTCCTGCAAAAATATTAAAACGATACGATTTTGAACATAAAATCTGGAAAAGGGAAATTTTATAATGAATTTGATAATTTGTCATACACCATTACAAATGTATATTGCTAAAAAAATTATTGAAAACCATAAAATGGAACAGTTTCATTTAATTAATTATTTTTTTTCAGACAATACAAAACGTAAATATTATTTTAAGCTTTTGAGTCAGAGTTGTCAGATTTCAGAGGAAATTCAGTTACATGATTCCAAAGGTTTAGTAAAGGAAACTATTAGACAGAGATTTTTAAGAAATCGTATAAGATATGAAAAGGTTTTTATAGCTAGTATAGATTCAATTTTTGTTCAATCTATTTTGACTTCAATAGTCTTTAATGAACTAATGACGTTTGATGATGGTGTTGCTAATTTATTTAAAAATAGTTTGCTATACGAGAATCAAACTCCACGTCCACTAAAACTGTTGAAAAAAGTATTATTCATATCATATGATTTGGAATCAATTAAAAAATTTTCAAAAGTACATTATACAATTTACAGTGGAAATAATATTATATCCAATTGTCAAAAATTGACTTTATTTGATTATAAGATTGATACTAAAATAAATCCTGATAAAGAAATTTCAATATTAATTGGTCAACCTATTTATAAAGATGGATCAAAAAATAAGAATACATTTGAACAGATTGCCAAGAATTTAAAAATTGAGTATTATTATCCTCATCCAAGAGAAACATATATTGTAAATGGAATTAATTATATAAATACAGACTTAATATTTGAAGATTACCTTTCATCGATATTAGGAAAATATAGTAAAATCAAACTTTATACGATATTTAGCTCGGCAGTATTAGGATATGATAATTTGAAAAATATTGAAGTTAAAATGTTACCTATGAAGGAATTTGAAAAAGAACAAGAACTTTTACATTCCTTCAATATTGAATTTTTAGAAAGTTTTAAATGATTAGTACAATAATTATATACAATGGATTATTATTATATTGCTTAATATTTAGCTATTTAGCTACTAATTCAAAAAATAAAGCATCGAGAAATATTTCATTATTTTTTGTGTTTTTAGGATTATTTTTAACAGCTGCTTTAAGAAAAGGTGTTGGCGCAGATTTTGAAACATATCAAAATATTTTTAACAATATTAATATATATAATTTTCACACTTTAGAACCTATATTCCTAATAGTAAATAAGGCACTAAAAACAATCGGGTTTACCAGTCAGTCAATTTTTGTTTTTATGGCTTTTGTTAATTCGATTTTTATTGTTTTATCGTGTAATAAAGTTAAATATCCAGAAATATTTATTTTTTTATACTATGTTTATTTTTACTTAAATAGTCTAAATGCCATGAGACAGGAAACTGCGGTTTGTATATTAATATATGCTATTCTAGTATTATTTGAAGGAAATATAAAAGAATATATTTTACTAGTCCTATTAGCAACAGGTTTTCATTATGTTTCTATACTGTTCCTACCATTTATTTTGTTTAATAAATTAAAATATAATAAGCGTACATTTTTTATTGGAATAATTTTATCAATTTTATTTTTTAGAATATCTCTTGTTCAGATTTTAGCTCAGACAGGTATACTTGCTGGGACAAAATATCAATTTTACTTAAACTTGGATATTTATAATAAAGCAACAGAAATTGGTAGTGGTATTGGAATGGTATTAAGATATTTTATACTTATTCCTATTTTCTTCGTTAAAAAGTCATACTTTAAAATAGATAATTTAAAGAAAAGAAATATCATTATGCTATTAAATATCATTTTGATTATTAGTATAATAATCTCACTGAAATTTTACATTTTTCATAGATTTGTAACTTTGTTTAGTGTTTCACTAATCTATTCAATAATGCTAGTACTTGACTCTAAAAGTAGATGGAGGCAAGTCATTGTGACAATTGCTTTAGTGTTTAGTTTGTTATTCTTTGAAATAGACATTGTAAATAGTCAAAAAGCTGTTCCAGGAAATAAGGGAGTGACCCCATACGTTTCAATTTTATCAGAAAGGTAATAATGTTTTGAAAGTATACGGAAGTATAGTATTATACAATACAAGTATTGATGAATTAAAAAGAGCAATTGATAGTTTTACAAAGTCTAAAATAATAGAAAAAAAATTAATTTTAATTGACAACTCACCCACTGATAAATTAAAGATTTGTAAAGATTTGAATGAAAATATTGAATATATTTTTAATAATTCGAATATTGGTTTCGGAGCAGGTCATAATATTGCACTCAAAAAATCAATTAAAGAAAATGCGGATTTTCATGTTGTGATTAATCCTGACATATCTTCAACTTCGGATGTTATCACTCCTATGGTGTCATTTTTAGTAGATCATGTTGATGTTGGAATGATGATGCCAAAAGTAATAAATAGCGATGGAAGTCTTCAACATCTTCCTAAGTTGCTACCCACACCTATTGGAATGCTATTAAGAAAGACGAAATTTCCTAAATTCGTTTATAATAATTTTATTGAGAAATATGAGCTTCGTTCGTATTCTGAGACAATGATATATGAGGCGCCAATTTTATCAGGATGCTTTTCAGTAATTAGAGTCAATAACCTGAAAAAAATTGGCCTCTACGATGACAAATTTTTTATGTACTTTGAAGATTGGGATATTTCTCGAAGAATGCATCAAATTTCAAAAACTATTTATTTTCCAGAGGTTACTGTAATTCATGATTATGAGTCTGGTGCTAATCACAACTCGAAATTATTTAAAATATTTGTAAAATCTGCAGTTCATTATTTTAGTAAGTGGGGTTGGTTTTTTGATTTTGAAAGAAAAAAAATAAACAATCAAACCCTTTCACAATTTTATAAAAAGTCGGAGAAGTAGATGGGAAATAAATTAGTTAAATCAGGAATTATTTATACTTTGGGAATAATGCTAGTACAAGGACTAGCATTTTTTACACTTCCAATATATACGCGATTGATGAATCAAGCTAGTTTTGGTGAATTTAGTTTATACATGTCATGGGTCTCCATTATTTCAATAATAATTGGGTTTCAAACAAATGGCTCTTTAAGTGTTGCTAAATTAAAATATGGTGATCATTATGAAGAGTATAGTTCTCATGCCTTAACTTTTTCAAATTTAGTATTTCTTGTAATATTCTCTCTTAGCCTAATATTTTTACCTGCATTTTCTAAATTTCTAGGATTTTCTAATCAAATAACGATATTATTAATGCTTCAAAGTTATTTTCATTTTGTAGTTAATTTCTTTAGTCAATATTTTATACAGTATCAAAAAACAATTTCAAGTCTTATATTATCATTATTTACATCTCTGGCAAGTATTATTATTTCTATTGTTTTACTAAAAAACATTAATAGTGATTTTTTATCAAGAGTTGTTGGTTTAATTATTCCATATAGTATAGCAACACTTGTTTGTATAGCTGTTATATATAAAAATGGAAAAACTTTACTAAATAAGAATTATTTACATTTTACAATCACTGTCTCTTTTCCTTTGATTTTTCATGCTCTAGGAAATCAAATTCTAAATCAGTTAGATAGGGTCATGATTGGTAAATTTTTAACAGTTAAAGATGTTGCTTTATATAGTTTTGGCTATTCATTAGGACTTATTATTCAAGTTGTATTAATGGCATTAAATACTGTATGGGTTCCTTGGTTTTTTGAATCTCGCAAAAATAATTTACCAGAGTTAAAAGAAATTATTTCAAAATATTTAAAAATCGGTTTATTTTCAACATTGGTATACCTCACAATATCTCCTGAAGTCATAAAAATAATGGGTGGTGTTAAATATACCGAGAGCATCTATTTTACTCCAATGATTATACTTAGTTATTTCTTTGTATTTCTATATACTTTTCCTGTTAACATTCAATTTTATTATGCAAATACTAAATTTATTCCTATAGGAACTTTATTTGCAGCCGGAGTTAATTTTTTGCTGAATTTTTTCTTGATTCAAAGAGTAGGAATATATGGCGCAGCAATTGCAACAATGATTTCGTATCTAGTTTTGCTAATATTACACCATTACATCTCTAAAGTGAAATATCATTATGATGATGTTACAGAAAAAACATATATTATTCTTTCGCTTTGTGCAATTATCTACACATTTTTTATTACAAAATTTGCTGGAAGTATTTTAGTTAGATACTTTGCCGGTTTAGTTATTTTGTCCTATTTCTACCTGGCAAATAAAGAAGATATAAATCATTTCATGAGAAATAGAAGGAGTCATTAAGTTGAAATTTTCGATTATTATACCTGCATATAATATTAAAGATTATATTGAAGAGTGTGTCGATAGTGTAGTAAGTCAAAAAACTGAAAATAAGTTTGAATTTGAGGTTTTACTTATAGATGATGGTTCGACAGATTCAACAAGTGAAATTTGTGATAATTTAACGAAAAAATCTCCTCAGGTTCGAACTTACCATAAGAAGAATGGGGGATTATCTGACGCTCGTAATTTCGGTATTCGGCATGCATCAGGAGAATATATTTTTTTTCTAGATGGTGATGATTTTTGGAGTGATGTTTATTTTTTAAAAAAAATCAATGATATAGTTAATAGTAGTGAACCTGATGTCATATTGTTTTCTTTTTCAAATTTTTATAATGGTAATAAGTCAACAAATGGGGTACAATTTACCAATAAATTTGGAAATTTCAAACAAGAAAGTCTCGGATTAATTTCTGAAGGTCTTTACTCAGTTTCAGCATGGCAAAAATGTATTAAACTTCAAATAATAAAAGACAATAATCTTACATTTGCATTAAATATGTTGTCAGAAGATTGTTTATGGAGTAGTGATATTCTAAATCATATTTCAACCTATGCTGTGTTAGATTCTTATCAGTATATGTATAGACAAAATAGAACAGGAAGTATTACATCGGTCATAAAAGAAAAAAATGTATTAGATATTTTGAGGAGTATTGATATTATTTTGTCAAATTCTTCAAATACAGAAAATCCAAGTCAAAATCTACTGGCTACTTACTATTATTTAGCAGTATTACCGAATATATATATGTATAAAAGTAATAATGAAATCTATGATTTAGCAAAGAAATATAGCTATTTGTGTCATGACTATCGTCTGTTGCAAAATAAAAATATAAAAGCACGTGGTAGTTTAGTAAAATTATTAGGTTTTAAAGGATCTGCTTTTACATTATTTATGTTGAAGCAGCTAAGAAGTCAATATAGAAAGTTAAAATAGGAGAAAAGAAATGGTTTATATAATCGCAGAAATTGGATGTAATCACAATGGAGATATTGAATTAGCAAAACGAATGGTTGATGTTGCAGTAGAGTGTGGTGTCGACGCTGTAAAATTTCAAACTTTCAAAGCTGATAAATTAATTTCGAAATATGCACCAAAAGCAGAGTATCAAAAAATTACTACTGGAATTGAGGATTCACAACTTGAAATGACTCGACGTTTAGAACTCTCATTTGAAGAATACCTTGAGCTAAAAGATTATTGTTTAGCAAAAAAAGTCGATGTTTTTTCAACACCTTTTGATTTTGAATCTCTAGATTTTTTGATTTCAACTGACATGCCAATTTATAAAATACCTTCAGGAGAAATTACTAATTTACCATATCTTGAAATTATTGGTAAATTAAACAAAAAAGTGATTCTATCAACTGGAATGGCAAATATGGAAGAAATTCATAATGCAGTAAATATTTTAGTGAATAATGGAACAAAAGATATTTCCATTCTACATTGTACAACAGAGTATCCAACCCCATTTACAAGTATTAATTTAAATGTCTTAAATACATTAAAAAAGGAATTTCCTAATTTAAAAATTGGATATTCAGATCATTCAATTGGTTATCAAGTTCCAATTGCTGCAGCGGCACTTGGAGCAGAAGTTATTGAAAAACATTTTACATTAGATACAAATATGCCTGGCCCTGATCATAAGGCTAGTGCAACTCCAGAAATTCTTTCAGATTTAGTGAAAGGAATTAGGATAGTAGAATCAGCACTTGGAAAATCAGAGAAAATTCCAGATCCTGTAGAAGAAAAAAATAAGATTGTTGCTCGAAAATCAATTGTTGCACTTAAGGAAATAAAAAAGGGTGATACTTATACAACAGAAAATATTACAGTTAAACGACCAGGTAATGGTATTTCTCCTATGCATTGGTATGATATTCTTGGTGATCAAGCAGAGGAAAGTTTTGAGCCAGATCAATTGGTAAAAGATAGCAGATTTGAATTTCAAATTAAAGACTAAAAATTTTAAGGAGTTAAAATGAAAAAAGTTGGACTAGTTACAGGTTCTAGGGCAGAATATGGCATTTTGAAAAACTTAATTTCAAAACTAAATAATGATGCTGATATTGATTTACATATTATCGCAACTGCGATGCATTTAGAAAAGAAGTTTGGTTTTACCTACAAAATTATTGAAGAGGATGGTTATACAATTAATTATAAAATTCCATTAAAATTGATTGATACCTCAAAAGAAACAATTTGTAAGTCAATTTCTACTTTAACCTTGGAATTAAGTTCAATTTTTTCCTTCGAAAACTACGATTTAATTATAATCCTTGGTGACCGTTATGAAATGTTGCCAGTTGTTAATACAGCTTTAATTTATAATATTCCTATATGTCATTTACACGGTGGGGAAAAAACTCTTGGTAATTTTGATGAGTATATAAGACATGCGATTACAAAAATGAGTCATTTACATCTTGTATCGACAGAGGAGTATAAGAAAAGAGTTATTCAAATTGGGGAACAGCCTGAAATGGTAGTTAATACCGGTTCCCTAGGTGTAGAAAATGTAATGGTAAGCAAAAAGTACTCATTTAATGAATTATCTAAAATATTGCAAATCGATTTACCTGAAGAGTATTATGTTGTATTATTTCACCCTGAAACTCTTTTAGGAGAAGATGCGGCGTTGTCTCAAGTTAAGGTTTTACTAGCAGCACTAGAAGAAGAAAATTCTTCATATGTTTTTATTGGATCGAATTCTGATACCGGATCAGATTTTATAATGAAAGAAATTAAAAAATTCATAGATTTTCAAAAGAACTCATATTTGTTTACAAGTTTACCAACAAAAACTTTTCACTCACTGGTCCTTAACTCTAAGGGGCTAATTGGTAATTCCTCATCAGGTATTATTGAAATCCCAAGCTTGTTGAAACCAACTTTAAATATCGGAGATAGACAAAAGGGAAGATTGCAAGGTAATAGTATCATAAATGTTCCAGTTGATAAAAATGCTATTATTAATGGTATCAATTCTATGAATTTAATTACAGATTTTGAAAATCCATATATGAAAGAAAATTCTAGTGAAATTGCCTATTTGAATATTAAAGAACTATTAAATAAGGAGATTACAACTTACAAAGAATTTAATGATTTGGAGTTTAGCTATGAAAAATAAAGTTGCTTTTTTAGGTGCAGGAAGTCACGCGGATGCTATTTTACCAATACTTGATTTGAATAATTACGAGTTTATGGGATATTTTGATGACAAAGATATAAAAGAGCATGATGGTTATCCAATTCTTGGGAAAATGCATGATATCCTTCACTACCTTGAAAGTGGTGAAGTTAACAATGTTTTTATTACCATTGGTGATAATGTGAAACGAAAGGAATTATTTGATTTAGTTGCAAAAGAATATTACCATTCTCTTATAAATATAATAAGTCCAAAAGCAATTATTTTATCACCTAAAAGTATTAAGGGAAGGGGCATATTTATTGGGATTGGTGCATTCGTAGGATCTAAAGTAGAAATTTATGATAATAATGTTGTTAATACTGGAGCTGTTATTGAACACCATTCAATTATTAAAAGTCATTGTAATATAGCGCCAAACTCAACTATTAATGGATTATGCATTCTTAATGAAGGGGTATATGCCGGAAGCAGTTGTACTTTAGTACAGTTAATTGAAGTTTCCCCATATACAACTATAGGTGCAGGAACTGTTGTTATTAAATCTTTAACAGAAACAGGTACATATGTAGGCGTTCCTGCTAGAAAATTAAATGATTGAGGTATGAAATGAATCCAATCTGTATTATCCCTGCACGCTCAGGTTCAAAAGGACTACCAAACAAAAATATGTTATTTCTTGATGAAATGCCACTGATTTATCACACTATAGACGCAGCAATCAACAGTGAAATGTTTAAAAAAGAGGATATATTTGTCAGTACAGATTCGCAATTATACGCAGAAATTTGTTTACAAAAAGGAATTTCAGTAAAAATGAGAAGTCCTGAATTATCATCTGATACTTCAACAACAGCAGATATGTTAAATGATTTTTTGAAGGATTTTCATGAAAATCAAGTCTTTGCACTTCTACAAGTTACATCACCTTTAAGAAATCACCAACATTTGAAAGAAGCATTACAGCTTTTTGAATCATCAGAAGAATCAGAAAATGTTGTAAGTTTCACTAAAGCTGATAAGCATCCGAGTTTGTTATCCACGCTAACAAAAGATGGATTTGCTGAGGAGATTGCAGGAGTTGATAAGGGATATAGAAGGCAAAATAAAAAAGATTACTTTTATCCTAATGGTGCAATATTTATATCATCTAAGAAAAGTTATATCAAAAATCAAAGTTTTTTTACAAATAGAACAAAGGCTTACTTAATGGAACATCAATTTTCTTACGATATTGATTATCTAGAGGATTTTAAAGCCGTATTAGGACAAATATATTTTGATTATACAAGGAGGGAAATTGAAAATCAAAAAAAATATATATCATTTTTTAAAAAGAAAATAGAAAATATGAGATATCACAAATTAATTATTGGTGACTCTAGAATGATAGATATCGAACTAGATGCTTATGATAATTTTAGTTTTGGAAATGTTTCATTGAATTCCATCAATCGTCAAATTAAGTTAATTCAGGGTTATGGAGTCAAAGAAGTTTTAATTTCTGCAGGTATTAATGACATATCAGCCTCGTACAGTATTAGTAAAATAATTCAAAATTTAGAGGAAATACTGAATTTCTTAGAGTTGGAAAATATTAATATTACTCTAACAACTATCCCATATTCATTATTTAGACCTGAAATTGATAATGCAAGAGTTAAGTGTGTTAATGATAGGATAAAAGAATATTCATCTCATAAGTCGATTAAAGTTATTGATTTAAATTTTGTGTTATCAAAAGATGATAATCTTGAGTTTAATGTAACTAATGATGGAATTCATTACAATGATATTGGTAAAGAAATCGTTCAGAATACTATTAAACAATATATTTAAAATGCTGTTTAGTTCACCTCATTTCATTGCCCTTTTAATAGTCTTGTGTTATATTTATAATATAGTTTACCATGGAAGAGTTTTCAAAGAAGGAGTGTCGTATGAGTCGTACTGAACAAAGTAGTCATAAAGTTTTAATTCAAAAATTATTGGTCAGTATTCATTATTTGACACTGTTTAAAGATGAACTCCAATTAGTGGAGCGGACGCCGTCTATTTTAGGTGGCGAGTTTTCGGCTCAATCTGTTCAATCTGAGTTGGGTGAAATTGTTTCTGCAATTAATCAATTGGATTATCAGCAACGTTTAATTGAATCAACGTTTTGGTATGAAGAGAAAGCATTCAAATTAATGAACAAGACTTTGCAAATTGTAGATACTTGGATTCGTGGTCTTGAGAATCTAGTTGAACTTTGCCAAAATAAAGATGTTTTTCAAGCAATCCTTGGAGATAAAAGAATTCGTGTTTTTGGTGTCTTAATTGATGTCTTTTCATCTTTGAAAATCATTGTGATGTCACTCAAAGAAGTGCCCGTTCCTCCTGTTTTGTATGAACATATTAAAATGGTCAACATTGAAGAAGATGCTTTTATTAAGCATTATCAAGGGCCAAAACATTCCTCACCGGAGGCACTTAGTGCAAATGAACAATTATTAAACTAAAGCTTATCTTTAAGATAGGCTTTTTTATTGTTCAGGTTTTAAGCAAATTCCAGTTTTGCCTTTGAAAAAGCTTTGACAGTCTAATTAAAAAAAGATATAATAAGGAGAAAATTTGATACCTTTAAAAAAGTCCAGAGAGGCTCCTAAGGTTACATGACAAAAAGGGTGCATTTGCACGCCAACTTTTCGGTAACCTTGCTTCTTTGGAAGTAAGGTTTTTTTATCCCTAAAATGGATAGCCCAGAAAGGAAAACTCCATGCACGAAGAACGTCCGATTATTGCTCTTGATTTCCCGTCATTTGAAGAAATGAAATCTTTTTTAGGTTTATTTCCCAAAGAAGAAAAGCTTTATGTCAAAATAGGGATGGAACTCTACTACGCCGTAGGTCCTGAAATTGTTCGCTATGTGAAGGCGCTTGGTCACAGCGTCTTTCTTGATTTGAAATTGCACGATATTCCTAACACCGTTATGTCGACAATGGAAGTTCTGTCAAAAATGGGGATTGATATGACAACCGTCCAAGCTGCTGGTGGTGTTGAAATGCTCCAAGCTGCGCGTAAGGGCTTAGGTCAAGGTCCAATCTTGATTGCAGTGACACAATTAACGTCAACCAGTGAAGAAATGATGCGTGAAGATCAGAACATTCAATCGACACTTCTAGAATCTGTTTTACATTATGCTAAACGGACTGTAATTGCCGGATTAGACGGTGTCGTTTGTTCAGCACATGAAGTTGAAGCAATTAAAGAAGTAACGCCAGATAACTTTGTTTGTTTAACCCCTGGCATTCGTCCAACTGGTTCTGATATTGGTGACCAGAAGCGTATTATGACACCTAGTCAAGCTAAAACAATTGGTAGTGACTATATTGTTGTTGGTCGTCCAATCACGCTTGCAGACGATCCTGTGGCCTCATACCATGCCATTAAAGCTGAATGGAATGCTTAAGAAATTTATTTACTCTATATAACACCAAAGGAGCCTATTATGCCATTATCATCTCAAATTGCTGCTGAATTACTTGATATTAAAGCTGTTTATTTAAAACCTGAAGATCCATTTACTTGGGCTTCTGGTATCAAATCCCCCATATACACAGACAATAGAATTACCTTATCATACCCTGAAACACGTACCATCATTGAAAATGGCTTTGTTGAAACAATTAAAGCGCATTATCCAGAGGTTGAAGTGATTGCTGGTACAGCAACAGCTGGTATTCCTCATGGTGCTATTATTGCTGATAAAATGAACTTACCTTTTGCTTACATTCGTAGTAAGCCAAAAGATCACGGAGCTGGTAATCAAATTGAAGGACGTGTCTTGCCTGGTCAAAAAATGGTTATCATTGAAGATTTAATTTCAACTGGCGGATCGGTATTAGATGCGGCTGCGGCAGCTATTCGGGAAGGAGCAGAAGTCCTAGGAGTTGTTGCTATCTTCACTTATCAACTTCCAAAAGCAACAGCTAGTTTCAGAGAGGCTGGGATCGAGTTAATTACTTTGTCTAATTACTCAGAGTTAATTAGAGTGGCTAAAGTTAAAGGCTACATTGATGCTGACGGTTTACAGCTCTTAAAGAAATTTAAAGAGGACCAAGAAAATTGGCATAAATAAGTAAAAGGGCAGGTGCTTCCTGCTTTTTTTGTTGGAGAGTGTTATAATTAGATGTGACAATGTAAATTGAAGGAGATTCTGATCAATGGGATATAAAGAACTTTTAAATACAAATAAGATGCCATATCTAGATACTGACCGTTTTACTCACATGAAGGATGATATTCTTTCTGAACGTTATTATTCCAACTATATAGATTATAAGCTTGTCCCAAATATTGAGGAGTTGGCTAAAGATATTGACTATATAAAAGAGGAGCAAATTAATTACCCGCACAAATATATTATGTTTAATTTTCCAGAGAATTATTACCCTGATTTAGAGATTAAAGAGTACTTGGAGAAAGAGGGCTTTAAGTTTTCGCGACATATTATATTTACAAATCAGTTTAGTAATTTAAAACTTAGTCAAAAAGATATTGGATCAATTACCATTGAGGAATTACATGCTTCAGATTTTTCTGACTATCTTGATTTGAAATACCAACAAAGTTTGGTTTATGGTGAAGATTTTGCTAAGCAGATGCTAGTATACAATCGCATGCATTTGCCTGAAAAAGGGTCTCGAATCTATGTTGCTAAAGATGGTGAAAAATTAGTTGGAGATGTGACTGCTTGGGAATATGGAGAATATATAGAGATCGATGATTTTTCTTTGATTGAAGACTACCGTGGTAAAGGAATTGGTTCTGCTTTACAGAGAACTGCTGCCCAATATTTCAAAAAATTAATCCTTGTTTCCGAAGAAGAAAATCGGGATATGTATGAACATCAAGGCTATCAGGAAGCAGCTTATTACTGGAACGCTTTAAAATCTGATAACCCATCTTTTTCTGAAAACTGATGCTAGTTTTCGACCGTGTTAAGTAATGGTGATTTATCTTCTTTTATGGTATAACTGACGTAATAAAGGAGAGAGAAAATGATAACTAAAGATGCTATAACAAAGGCTCAAGAGGAATTTGGCGGCCGTAATTTTCCAATGTTGGTACAAGCTTTTCTAGATCTAGGAATGGTTAGCAATACTGTTAACATTAAAGATGGGAAAGCTATTTATAATGATAAAGATGGTAATCAAGTGGCAATGGCAGCCTTTCAAGTTGAAGCGGTTGCTGAAAATTTAGATAAAGATTATTTTATGCAACAGTTAAAATTGCACCAATCTGGTCAAACTGATTTTTCAACCTTTTGTAAGGATACTACTGATGCAGGTATCTATAAGTGGGATGTTGACTTGTTAGTAAAAACCTGTACTTATTTTGATTTAGATGACCAAATGGTCTATAGTGAACCAATTCCAGTATAATGACTAGATTTTCTTTAAAGGATTGAGGACTTAAGAATGAAAGTAAATTTTCCATTTAATAATTTAATTATCCCAGATGACTATGCTAAAAATGCCCAAGTAACAGAATTTGGAATGGCTGTTACATCCTTTCCTTTCTCTATAGAGGAGCTACCAAATGGAACAAAATCACTGGCCTGGACTTTAATTGATTATGATGCCGTTCCTGTTTGTGGTTTTCCTTACATCCATTGGTTAGTTGCCAATGTTAAAACCGACCAGTGCACTATTGCTAGAAATTTTTCTCTTGAGAATAAGGAGCATTTGGAAGGAAAAAATTCATTAGTTAGCAATTTTTTCTCTGCTGAAGTGAAGACAATCGACCAACAGTATATTGGCCCCAAACCACCTGATAAGGATCATGACTATCATTTGGTGGTCTATGCCTTGGATTCAGTTTTAGAGTTAGAAAATGGCTTTTATTTAAATCACCTCATGAATGCTATTGAGGGTCATATTCTAGATAGTCAGAAAGTTAAATTAGTAGGAGAATACTAAAACATGGAATTTAAAGATGCAACTGCTATGGCTGAGGCCGTACGAGCTGGACAAGTTAGTCCTAAAGAATTAGTAATGGACACTATTAGAAAAGCAAATGCATTGAATCCAGACATTAATGCCATCATTTCGACTAGGTATGAAAAGGCTTTGAAAGAGGCTGATAAACGTGACTTTACAGATAAACCCTTTGCTGGTGTCCCAATTTACTTAAAAGACTTGGGGATGGATATGAAAGATGAATTATCTGGTTCAGGTTCAATTTTGTTTAAAGACACTATTGCAAGTAAGACAGACTATTATGTTCAGGCTTTAGAAGATTTAGGCTTTATTATATTAGGTAAAACCAATACACCAGAATATGGCTTTAAAAATATCTCTGATAGTCGGACTTTTGGCATTGTTAATTTACCTTTCGATAAAAGCCGTAATGCAGGTGGTTCATCAGGAGCTGCGGCAGCTTTAATTTCGGCCGGCATAACAGTTATCTCACCAGCAAGTGACGGTGGTGGCTCAATTCGGATTCCAGCTTCATTTAATGGTTTGATTGGCTTGAAAACATCACGTGGACGAATTCCATCCGGTCCCAATCCTTACCGTAGATGGCAGGGGGCAGCGGTCCAGTTTGCCATTACTAAATCTGTTCGCGATACGAGAAATTTATTGTACTACTTGCAAGATTGTCAGTTGGAGAGTCCATTTCCCTTGCCAATTCTGACAAAGGAAGAGCTGTTTGATAGTCAATTACCACATATGAAGGTGGCCTATTTGACTAAGAATCCTGATGGTACTGATCTTGGTTCTGAGGCGAAGCAAGCTGTGCTTAATGCTGTGCAATTTCTTAAAGACAAAGGATATGAGGCTGTGGAACTAGAGTCTGCGCCAATTGATATGAAAGAATTGATTTCTCATTATTATGTGATGAATTCAGTTGAGACGGCGAGTATGTTTGCAGGAATTGAGAAATTTTTGGGTCGTCCAGTTATTAAGGCTGATATGGAGCCGATGACTTGGGCTATCTATCAAAGTGGACAAATGATTTTGGCTAAAGATTACACAGCCATGATGCATGTTTGGGATAACTACAGTGCTATTATGGACGTTTTTCATAAGACTTATGATCTCTTGCTCACGCCGACAACTCATGACGTTGCGCCCAAACATGGTCAAATTAATCCTAGTCCTCAATTGTTGGAAAAATTGGCCAATGCTGAAAAGTTTATGCCTGCTGAGCAGATGCAATTGGTGACAGAGATGTTTAGACCAGGCCTTGCTTTGAATCCTTATACCCCCCTAGCGAATCTGACTGGGCAACCAGCAATTAATTTACCAACGCACCAAACCAAGTCAGGATTACCACTGGGTATACAATTCATGGCTGCTAAAGGAAGAGAAGATCTTCTTTTGCAAGTAGCACAACTCTTCGAAGATAATGGAAAATTAATGTTATAATCTTATTTTTATATAATACATGTTTAAAAAGGGAAGTCTATTATAGGATAGCTTCTCTTTTTTTGTAAGCATTATCATTTTATATTTAAACTGACAGTGCTATACTAATTTTATTAAAGAAAAGGAGTCTCTTTTAATGAAAAGACACTATGCATTAGTTGGACTAGGACTTGCTGCTTTGACTTTGTCAGCTTGTTCTTCAAATACATCTTCTCAAACAAGTTCTTGGGATAAGATTGAGAAAAAAGGCGTTATTACCGTTGGTACCCCTAAAACTTACCAACCAACTTCATATATGAATGATAAAAATGAACTAGTTGGTTATGAAGTTGACATGATGAAAGAAGTTGCTAAACGTCTTCATGTTAAGGTTAAATTTGTTGAAACTGGTTTTGATCAAGCGTTTACATCTCTAGACAGTGGTCGTGTTGATTTATCAATCAATAACTTTGATATCACAAAAAAACGTACTACTAAATACAATATGTCTGAACCTTATAAATATGGGGTTGGTGGATTAATTGTTCGTGCAGATGGTACTTCAGGTATTTCCAAGAAAGACTTGAGTGACTGGAAAGGCAAAAAAGCTGCTGGTGTTGAAGGAACAGAATCAATGAAAATTGCTAAGAAACTTGGTGCAAAACTAGTTTCCTATGACAATGTTTCCAATGATGTTTACTTAAATGATGTGGCTAATGGACGTACAGACTTTATTCCAAATGATTACCCTGCTCAAAAATTGTTTGTTGATTTTATGAAGTCACAAAATCCAAAAATGAATATAAAAATGGCTGATGTTCAATATAATCCAACTGAACAAGGGATTGTTATGAGTAAAAATGATGATAGTCTATTAAAAGAAATCAACAAGACTATTAAAGCCATGAAAAAAGATGGTAGCTTGAAAAAGATATCTGAAACTTACTATGGTGGTCAAGACTTAACAGTACCATTTGGTAGAGATAAAAAGATTCCTGTAATTGACACTAAAGATGTTGAGTAATAGGTAAAGAGAGGTAGCATGATTGATCAATTTAGAATTAATTTGGAAAAGCTTAGGTTATGTCTTAGGTGGCCTTCCTTATACTTTAGGAATCTCTCTATTAAGTTTTACCTCAGGATTATTTTTAGGGTTGATATTAGCTCTCCTAGGCAGATCTAAACAAACTTGGCTAAGGCAGCTGATTAAATTTTACGTTTCCTTTATGCGGGGAGTACCAATGATTGTGGTTCTCTTTGTCCTCTATTTTGGGCTACCTTATTACGGTTTTCAATTGCCAGCACTCTTATGCGCTTTGATTGGCTTTACCATGGTCAGCGCTGCTTATATGGCCGAGGTGTTCCGAGGCTCAATTGAAGCGGTCGATTTTGGTCAATGGGAGGCTGCGCGTGCTTTAGGCTTACCTTATGCTAGTATCGTCAAACAAGTTATTTTGCCACAAGCTTTTCGGATTGCTGTGCCATCACTTGGTAATGTCATCATTGATATGGTCAAGAGCTCTTCATTGACAGCGATGATTACGGTACCGGACATTTTTCAGAATGCTAAAATCATTGGTAGTCGTGAATGGGACTACATGTCTATGTATATTCTAGTTGCTTTGATCTATTGGGGAATTACAATCGTTTTGGAAAAATCACAGGCTGTGATTGAAGAAAAACTAGCATATTAAGAAAAACCGATTATTCCTCTTGAATTTTTGAATTCAAGGGATTTTCTATCAGATTTGTGGTAAAATGTGACTAATAGAAAGTTTGAAAGGTCGGTGTTTATGAAAGATTCAGGATGGCAAGAGCCAATTAAAGCCCATTTACCAGCGCACTATTTTTCAGAGATTAATCATTTTCTGGATAAGGTTTATAGTCAAGGAGTTATCTATCCACCCCGTGAAAAAGTTTTTAATGCACTGAGAGCAACACCATATGACCAAACCAAGGTATTAATTCTTGGTCAAGATCCCTATCATGGACCCAATCAAGCTCAAGGCCTTTCTTTTTCTGTTCCGGAGGAAATCGCTGCGCCACCATCTTTGCAAAATATTTTAAAAGAATTGACGACCGACATTGGGCATCGTGACCATCATGACTTAACTCCTTGGGCAAAAGAAGGTGTTCTGCTTCTGAATGCATGCCTAACTGTTCCTGAACACCAAGCTAACGCTCATGCAGGACAAATTTGGGAACCCTTTACAGATGCCGTTATTAAAGTTTTAAATGAAAAAGAAAGCCCTGTTGTTTTTATCCTCTGGGGTGGCTATGCTCGCAAGAAGAAAAAATTAATTGCCAATCCAATACATTTAGTTATTGAAAGTGCACACCCAAGTCCATTATCATCATATAGGGGATTTTTTGGTAGTAAACCATTCTCACAGACCAATACTTTTTTGGAAGATCATGGCATTAAGCCTATTGATTGGTTAGCTAAGTTGTAAGTTTTTTAGAGGAGTAGAGATGTTATTAATAAAAAATGGTAGATTAGTTGACCCTAAATCGGATTTTGATGGGCCAGTTGATATCTTAATTGAAGACGATAAAATTGTTGAGATTGCTGAATCAATTGAAAAAGCTGGTGCTGAAGTCATAGATGCTTCAGGTTATATTGTTGCACCTGGTTTGGTTGACATTCACGTTCATTTTCGACAACCTGGTCAAACCCACAAGGAAGATATTCATACTGGTGCCCTTGCTGCGGCAGCTGGAGGAGTGACATCAGTAGTAATGATGGCTAATACTAATCCGGCCATTTCAACTGTTGAGGTCTTGGAAGAAGTGCTAGCTAGTGCTGCCAAAGAAAAGATTAACATCTATACAAATGCTTCCGTAACGACCAATTTTGATGGCGAAAACTTGACTGATTTTAAAGGCTTACTGGCTTCTGGTGCAGTCTCTTTTTCAGATGATGGCATCCCTTTAGAAAGTTCAAAAGTTTTAAAAGAAGCTTTTGACTTAGCCCGTGAAAATAATACCTTCATTGCTCTGCATGAAGAAGATCCTGCTTTGAATGGCGTTCTTGGGTTTAACGAAAATATAGCTCAACAACACTATCATTTTTGTGGTGCCACTGGGGTTGCAGAGTACAGTATGATTGCGAGAGATGTGATGATTGCTTACGACAGTAAAGCCCACGTTCATATCCAACATCTGTCAAAAGCCGAATCAGTCAAAGTAGTTGAATTTGCGCAAGCCATTGGCGCCAATGTGACGGCTGAAGTGGCGCCTCAGCACTTCTCAAAAACGGAAGAGCTATTGCTGACTGCAGGGGCTAATGCTAAGATGAATCCGCCATTGCGTCTTGAGAGTGACCGTCAAGCAGTAATTGAAGGGCTTAAGTCGGGTGTGATTTCTGTTATTGCCACAGACCACGCGCCTCATCACCGAGATGAGAAGGCTGTCGACAAAATATGGGAAGCACCTTCAGGAATGACTGGCCTCGAAACATCCCTTTCATTAGGGTTAACCCACTTGGTTGAAACCGCCCATTTGTCATTAATGGATTTCTTAGCTAAAATGACCATTAATCCAGCATCACTTTATTCTTTTGAAGCTGGTTATGTGGCGGAGAATGGCCCTGCAGACTTGGTTATTTTCGCTGATAAGGAAAAACGACGAATCACTGAAAACTTTGCTTCAAAAGCCAGTAACTCACCATTTGTCGGTGAAGAACTAGTCGGTAAAGTTAAATACACAATCTGTAAAGGACAAGTGGTCTATCAAGAAGCTGAATAAGAAAAAGCAGAGCTAATTGCTCTGCTTTAATCTTGTTTTTGTTTGCTGAGGTTGAGCCCCCATGGGACTAAATTCTCTTCTTTTTGCCGAATCCGTTGGATGTTGTCTTTATGACGGTAGATAATAATTGCTGCTAGTAAGCAGACAATGACAACTAAAAAGGTATTGTAGCTTGGTAATAGAAAATGCATAGCTGGAAAAGTTAAGACACTAATCACAGCAATAATAGCTACAGAAATACTTGATAGTGAAATCATGCTAAAGAGGTAGAGGATAATCACAAATGCAAGGACTAAGAAGATAAAGTAAAGTGGTGCATAGCCAAGTAAAACGCCTGCGCTTGTTGCAACAGCCTTACCACCTTTAAATTTTGCAAAGACTGGAAAAGTATGGCCAAGGACCGCAAAGAAGCCGATGACAAGTGGTGAGATTGCTGTATATCCAATTAAGACAGGTAATAAAGTTGCGAGAGTTCCTTTAAGCACATCAACTGCTAGAGTCGCAAGACCAGCCTTAACTCCTAAAATTCGAAAAGTATTGGTTGTGCCGGTATTTCCTGAACCATTTTCACGTAAATTGATACCAAAGAAACGTTGGCCAATCCATAAACCAGTAGGGATTGATCCCAAGAAATAGGCAATAATAATTAATAATAGTAAAGTCATAGCCATATTATACCATAAAGGATAATTGTGCGACTATTTTAGGAAATTTTTTAGGAAAGAAAAAAATAACTTTGCAAAATCTTAAAAAAACTTGTAAGATAAGAAAGATGAAAAAATCTGGAGGTCAGAATTGGCTAAAAAAGAAATAACTATAAATAATTATAATGATGATGCCATTCAAGTCTTAGAAGGCTTGGATGCTGTAAGAAAACGTCCAGGGATGTACATCGGTTCAACTGATGGTACTGGGCTTCATCATTTAATATGGGAGATTGTCGACAATGCTGTCGATGAAGCTCTCTCGGGATTTGGTAATGCTATTAAAGTTACCATTAACAAAGACGGCTCTGTTAGTGTTGAAGATAGTGGACGTGGTATGCCAACTGGTAAACATGCCATGGGGATTCCAACTGTCCAAGTTATCTTTACTGTCTTGCATGCGGGTGGTAAATTTGGACAAGGTGGCTACAAAACTTCAGGCGGACTACATGGTGTAGGTTCTTCTGTAGTAAATGCTTTGTCAGCTTGGTTACAAGTTGATATCACTCGAGATGGCGTAGTTTATCGACAACGATTTGAAAATGGTGGGAAACCAGTTTCTACCCTTAAAAAAATTGGGACTGCTCCAAAATCAAAAACTGGTACAACAGTTACTTTTATGCCTGATGAAACCATCTTTTCGTCCATCGACTTTAAGTTTAATACGATTGCTGAACGTCTAAAAGAGTCAGCTTTCCTTCTTAAAGATGTGAAAATGACGCTGACAGACTTGCGGGGTGATGAACCAGTTGTTGAAGAATTCCATTATGAAAATGGTGTGCAGGACTTTGTTGAGTATTTGAATGAAGATAAAGAAACCTTAACACCGGTTATCTATATTGAAGGGCAAGATCAAGAGTTTCAAGTTCAAGTTGCTCTTCAGTACAACGATGGGTTCTCTGATAATATCTTATCTTTTGTCAATAACGTTCGTACAAAAGATGGTGGTAGCCATGAAACTGGTTTGAAAGCAGCCATTACTAAAGTAATGAATGATTATGCCAGAAAGACTAATTTACTCAAAGAAAAAGATAAAAACTTGGAAGGCTCAGATTACCGCGAAGGACTATCTGCCGTTCTTTCAATTCTTGTTCCAGAGCAGCACTTGCAATTTGAGGGACAAACCAAAGATAAACTTGGCTCGCCATTGGCTAGGCCTGTAGTTGATGGGATTGTATCAGACAAGTTAACTTACTTCCTGTTGGAAAATGGTGAACTGGCTTCCAATCTTATCCGCAAAGCGATTAAAGCAAGAGATGCTCGTGAAGCTGCCCGTAAAGCGCGTGATGAATCACGAAACGGCAAGAAGAACAAGAAGGACAAGGGGCTTTTATCTGGTAAGTTAACGCCTGCCCAATCTAAGAATCCAAAGAAAAACGAATTGTATTTGGTCGAAGGGGATTCTGCCGGAGGTTCAGCTAAACAAGGTCGTGATCGTAAGTTCCAAGCTATCTTGCCGCTCCGTGGTAAAGTCTTAAATACAGAAAAAGCGAAAATGGCTGATATTCTCAAGAATGAAGAAATCAATACCATGATTCATACTATTGGAGCTGGAGTTGGTGCTGATTTTTCTATTGAGGATATTAACTATGACAAAGTCATCATCATGACCGATGCCGATACCGATGGTGCCCATATTCAGACCCTCCTATTAACTTTCTTTTATCGTTACATGCGTCCGCTTGTTGAAGAAGGCCACGTCTATATTGCCTTACCACCATTCTATAAAATGTCTAAGGGCAAAGGAAAATCAGAGAAGATTGCCTATGCTTGGACCGATGGCGAATTAGATGATCTTCGTAAAGAATTTGGCAAAGGAGCCATGCTTCAACGATACAAAGGACTTGGTGAAATGAATGCCGATCAACTTTGGGAAACAACTATGGATCCTGAAACAAGAACTTTGATTCGTGTCACAATCGATGATCTAGCGCATGCAGAGCGCAGAGTATCCGTCCTCATGGGGGATAAAGCAGCACCACGCCGCCAATGGATTGAAGACAATGTTAAATTTACTTTGGAAGAGAATTCAGTTTTGGATGTTTAATAGCATGAATTATCTCAAATTCAGATAGAAATAAAAATGCTCTTTTCACCACAAATGAAATTGAATCCACCCTTTGGTGAGATCAGATTCTAATTAATAACCATTCAACCTCTTTTCAAATTTACAGAAAGGAATTGAACAAAGGCTAAACCCTCTGCTCAGTATAATCCTTTCAAAATACAATACTCTTTTCAAAACAAAAGAAAGGAATTGAACCCGCCCTAGTTGCTGTGTAAAAAAGATAAATCTCCTAGCTCATCAGGATGAACTGGCAATTTCCTATTTTTACTTGGCAACTGACGGGCTTGGTATCTTAATTTATGTCAAACGTACAAAACATGTCCTTAGAGGACATTATGGGAGAACGCTTTGGGCGTTATTCCAAATATATTATTCAGGAGAGGGCTCTTCCTGATATTCGGGATGGCTTGAAACCTGTTCAACGTCGTATCCTTTATTCAATGAACAAGGACGGCAATACCTTTGAGAAAGGTTACCGTAAATCAGCAAAATCTGTCGGAAATATCATGGGTAACTTTCACCCCCATGGTGACAGTTCTATTTATGATGCCATGGTTCGGATGTCTCAAGACTGGAAGAATCGAGAAACCCTTGTTGAAATGCATGGTAACAATGGTTCCATGGATGGTGATCCACCTGCCGCAATGCGTTATACAGAGGCTCGCCTATCCGAAATCTCTGGCTATCTCTTACAAGATATTGAGAAAAAAACAGTTCCTTTTGCTTGGAACTTTGATGACACCGAAAAAGAACCAACTGTTTTACCAGCCGCTTTCCCTAACCTTTTGGTCAATGGTGCAACTGGTATCTCAGCGGGGTATGCAACGGATATTCCACCACATAACTTAGCTGAAGTCATAGACGCTGTCGTTTACATGATTGACCATCCTAAAGCATCACTCGACAAGCTGATGGAATTTTTACCTGGTCCTGATTTTCCTACTGGAGGAATCATTCAAGGTGCAGAGGAAATTAAAAAAGCCTATGAAACTGGTAAAGGACGTGTTATTGTCCGCTCGAAAACAGAATTTGAAACACTTAAAGGTGGTAAACAACAGATTGTTGTGACAGAAATCCCTTATGAAATTAATAAATCTGTTTTAGTTAAGAAAATTGATGATGTCCGTGTCAACAATAAAGTTCCAGGTATTGTTGAAGTTCGTGATGAGTCAGACCGTACTGGATTACGGATTGCTATTGAATTGAAAAAAGATGCGGATGCTCAAAACGTCTTAAATTATCTTTTGAAATATACTGACTTGCAAGTCAACTATAACTTCAATATGGTGGCAATTGACAACTACACACCAAGACAAGTTGGTCTGATTAAAATTCTGTCATCTTACATTGCCCACCGTAAGAATATTATTGTCAAACGTTCACAGTTTGATAAAGAAAAGGCTGAAAAAAGGTTACACATTGTTGAAGGTTTGATACGTGTCCTTTCAATCTTGGATGAAGTGATTGCCCTTATCAGAGCATCTGATAATAAGAGTGATGCAAAAGAAAACTTAAAATTGTCTTATGATTTTTCTGAAGAACAAGCAGAAGCAATTGTGACCCTACAACTTTATCGTTTAACAAACACAGATATCGTTACCTTGCAAAATGAGGAAAAAGAATTACGTGATTTGATTACAATGTTGGCAGCAATCATTGGTAATGAAGCAACTATGTTTAATGTGATGAAACGTGAACTTCGTGAAGTTAAGAAAAAATTTGCTAATGCGCGTCGCTCAGAATTACAAGTTGAAGCAGAGACAATTGAAATTAACACAGCTAGTCTCATTGTTGAGGAAGAAACCTTTGTAAGTGTAACCCGTAGTGGTTATCTTAAACGGACCAGTCCAAGATCATTTAATGCTTCAAGTATTGATGAAATTGGAAAACGTGATGATGATCAATTGGTATTTGTTGAAGCTGCTAAGACAACTCAGCATCTACTCATTTTCACAAATCTTGGAAATGTGATCTACCGTCCAATCCATGAATTAACTGATATCCGTTGGAAGGACACTGGTGAACACTTATCACAAACTATTACCAATTACGGAACCGATGAAGAAGTCCTACATGTTGAAATTGTTGATCAATTTACAAAAGGAACTTATTATTCAGTCACCCAATTAGGACAAATCAAACGTTTTGAACGAAAAGATTTAGCACCATGGCGAACACACCGTTCAAAATCAACTAAATATGCTAAAATCAAAAATGATCAAGATCGCATAATAAGCATTTCACCAATTTTCTTTGAAGATATCACTTTGGTTTCCCATAACGGCTATGCTTTGCGATTTTCAAGCCAAGAGGTTCCCGTGCAAGGCTTAAAATCAGCTGGCGTCAAAGCAATGAACTTAAAAAATGATGACTACATAGCATCTGCTTTCATTGTTCAGTCTGATAGTTTCTTTGTTTTAACCCAACGAGGAAGTTTAAAACGTGTTGCAATTACTGATATTCCGCAAACCAGTCGTGCCAATCGGGGCTTACTCGTATTAAGAGAATTAAAGAGTAAACCACACTGTGTCTTCTTAGCTGATAGCGTAAAAGGAAGTCTTAAATCTAGTAAGATAGATTTATTTACAAGTCCAGAAGAAGAAACAGAAGCAGCGTCTGTCTTAGAGGTTACTTCAAAAACAGGTCAAGTTTATGAAGTTCAGTTAAATAATCTAAATCTATCTGACCGAACAAGTAATGGTTCCTTCATTTCCGATGCAATTTCTGACCAAGAGGTCTTCTCAGCAAGACTAAAATAAAAAGAGGCAACTCTTTTTATTGTATATGATAAATTCAGAAAATAAAAAATGTTTGAATAATTTCGTTTTTAGTGTACAATATAAAAAAGTAGAAATGAGGTGGCTTATGTCAGTAACAATGGATTGGGAAAATTTAGGATTTGCATATCATAAATTACCATTTAGATATATTGCACATTTTAAAGATGGTATGTGGCAAGAAGGAAGATTAAGTGAGGATTCTACCTTACATATTTCAGAAAGTTCACCTGCATTACACTACGGTCAACAGGCTTTTGAAGGAATGAAAGCTTACCGGACTAAAACAGGTTCGATTCAACTTTTCAGACCTGATCAAAATGCGAAGCGATTACAAGACACAGCTGATCGTTTATTGATGCCGCAAGTGCCTACTGACATGTTTATTGATGCTGCTAAACAAGTAGTCACTGCTAATCAAGATTATGTTCCACCTTATGGGACTGGAGCAACCCTGTATTTACGACCATTGTTAATTGGTGTTGGTGATATTATTGGTGTAAAACCAGCAGACGAATATATTTTTACTATCTTTGCAATGCCAGTAGGTGCTTACTTTAAAGGCGGTCTTGTACCTTCAAACTTTATTGTTGCAACAGATTTTGACCGAGCAGCTCCATACGGAACTGGAGCTGCTAAAGTTGGAGGCAACTATGCTGCATCTCTTTTACCAGGTAAACGTGCAAAAGAGCAAGGATACTCTGATGTCATTTATCTTGACCCTGCAACTCATACTAAAATTGAAGAAGTAGGAGCAGCTAATTTCTTCGGTATTACCAAAGATAATCAGTTTATCACTCCGATTAGTCCCTCAATTCTACCATCGATTACCAAGTATTCCCTTTTGGAACTTGCTGAGAAGCGTCTGGGAATGATGGCCATTGAAGCGGATATTCCTGTTGACAGCTTGGATCAGTTCGTGGAAGCGGGAGCCTGCGGTACTGCCGCAGTTATCTCACCAATAGGTGGTATACAATATCAAGATAAGTTTCATGTGTTTTATAGTGAAACAGAAGTTGGTCCGATTACGCGTCGATTATATGATGAGTTGGTTGGGATTCAATTTGGAGATATCGAGGGACCTGAAGGTTGGATTGTCAAAGTTGATTAATTTTAGTGAGCTTGTTCTTGCAAGCTCATTTAATTTTGTGTAAAATGATAAAAGTGAGGTAAGAAATGAGTAAAAAAGATAAAAAAATTGAAATTCAACTGGTCGAAAGTAAAGTTGAACTTGAAGGCAAAAAAGTTGATGGTTATCAATTACTAATCGGAAAAAGACTTGTTGGTGAGATTGCAGAGTTGGATGATCGCTTTGCAGTTTTGAAAAAATCGACAGTTGAAAGTTTTTTCAAGACTTTGGAACAAGCTGTTGAAAACATCATTGAAAGCTATAATTTGAATCACTAAAAGTGGTCAAAAACACTTGCGTAGACACAAAATCTATGATAGAATAGTTTTTGTTGCTATGGAAAGATAGCGAAGAGGCTAAACGCGGCGGACTGTAAATCCGCTCCTTCGGGTTCGGGGGTTCGAATCCCTCTCTTTCCATTTTTTGGGGTATAGCCAAGCGGTAAGGCAAGGGACTTTGACTCCCTCATGCGTTGGTTCGAATCCAGCTACCCCAGTCAAAGGTATCAGTGGAAGCTGAGACCGTCAAAGATAAACATGTCGTTGCGGGCTACCTTGAGAAAATATATTGTTATCAAAAGCTAGTTGAAGCTAGCTTTTGTTGGAGGATTTTTTAGAATGAATGAATTTGAAGATTTGCTAAACAGTGTTAGCGAAGTAAACCCAGGTGATGTAGTCACTGCGGAAGTTTTAACAGTTGATAACGGTCAAGCAAACGTTGTTATTGATGGTACTGGCGTTGAAGGTGTGTTAACTCTTCGCGAATTGACTAACGATCGTGATGCTGATATCAACGATTTTGTTAAAGCTGGCGACACTGTTGAAGTGCTTGTTCTTCGTCAAGTTGTAGGTAAAGACACTGATACAGTTACTTTCCTAGTATCTAAAAAACGTTTAGAAGCTCGTAAAGCATGGGACAAACTTGTTGGTCGCGAAGGTGAAGTTGTTACTGTTAAAGGTACACGCGCTGTTAAAGGCGGACTTTCAGTTGAATTTGAAGGATTACGTGGATTTATCCCAGCTTCAATGATTGACACTCGTTTCGTACGTAACACTGAAAAATTTGTTGGTCAAGAATTTGAAGCTAAAATCAAAGAAGTTGACGCAGCAGAAAACCGTTTCATTTTGTCTCGTCGTGAAGTTATTGAAGAAGCAGCTAAAGAAGCTCGCCAAGAAGTCTTCTCTAAACTTTCTGAGGGTTCAGTTGTAACTGGTACAGTTGCTCGTTTAACAAGCTTTGGTGCTTTTATCGACCTTGGTGGTGTTGATGGACTTGTACACGTGACTGAATTATCACACGAACGTAATGTTTCACCTAAATCAGTTGTTTCTGTTGGTGAAGAAGTTGAAGTTAAAGTACTTTCAATTGACGAAGAAGCTGGACGTGTTTCACTTTCTCTTAAAGCTACAACCCCTGGACCATGGGATGGTGTTGAACAAAAACTTGCTCAAGGCGATGTAGTTGAAGGTAAAGTTAAACGTTTAACTGACTTTGGTGCTTTCGTAGAAGTTTTAGCTGGAATTGATGGACTTGTTCACATTTCACAAATTTCTCACAACCGTGTTGAAAATCCAAAAGATGTACTTTCTGTAGGTCAAGAAGTTACTGTTAAAGTTCTTGAAGTTAATGCTGCTGATGAACGTGTATCACTTTCAATCAAAGCTCTTGAAGAACGTCCTGCACAAGCTGAAGGCGAAAACAACTACAACAACAGCGAACGCCAATCACGTCCACGTCGTCCAAAACGTGAACAAAAACGTGATTATGAATTACCAGAAACTCAAACTGGTTTCTCTATGGCTGACTTGTTCGGTGATATTGAATTATAATCAAGTAAAAGCTAAGATTTCTTAGCTTTTTTTGTCTAAAAAAATCATTTATCCATCTTCTCAATTTATCTATTATATGGTATACTATTAAGGTGTTACCACCTTTAGTGTAATGGATATCACGTAAGATTCCGGTTCTTGAGATGGGAGTTCGATTCTCTCAAGGTGGATAGAAAAAAACTAAAAATGTCTTATAAAAATGTCTTTTTTACTGGCCAATCTCAAATTTTACAAAAAAAGAAGATAGAACATTCTATCTTCTTTTTTTATTTCATTAAACTTTTTTGTGACATACTTACTAATTTATCATTTTCAAATATAAGAGTGATATTAGCACTACGATTATTCGTCTTTAATCCAGAGATCCAAATTGCTTGGATTTGATCACTTTCAGAAGAAGAAGCCATAGTATAATCATCTGGTTCAGTTAAGATTTTAGTTACTTGATTATAAGTCATTCCATTTTTTAATTTATTGTAGTCTTTGAGTGATATTTTCAAATCTCGTGTAAAGGCAAAGTTAGCAATTGATTTAACAATAGTTGAATTTTGAAACATATTAATTGTTATTTCAACACGATCAAAGGTCCAAGAGTAGATGTCTAATTTGACATTTCCAGCCGGTTTTTGTTCATGTTTAGTTGGCTCGCCATAGAGTACTTTTAATTCTTCAAGCGTAGAGCCACCTTTGAATTGATCTTTTGCTGAGGCAACTTTTATCTTATCAAATGCTAAACGTTTATCTTGTTGAGGTGCAACTTGATTTTTTTTGTTTTCTAAGACAGTTTTATCATCTTTACTTTTTTCTTTATCCGATTTATTGGAACATGCGGCAACAGCAAGGCAAATTGTTGGTATTAAAAGGATAGTTACTAATTTTTTTATAGTCATAATCGGTTTCCAAATCTAAATAGTTACTATTATTATATCATATTTTATTTTTCTTGTATTTTACTACTTGCGACTTGGTAGCCCTGAAAATGAGTATTTTCTTTAATCAACTAATTTAAGGATTTAAAAATATTGATTCCTAACATAACATCTGTAATATGATATTATGAAAAATTTAAGTATAATTGTCATAATACATGTAGGTCTAAATAATATTAGCTAAGTAGAACTGTAGAAACAAAAAAGAACCCTGAAAAATCAAGATTCTGGTAAGTTACGGGTGACTTTTTAGAAGTCGAGATGGAGCTGGTGGGAGTCGAACCCACGTCCAAACATCTGCTAACATATTTGTCTACAACCATAGGTTATGTATTAATTTAACATACTAAGGACACATAACTCAAGCCATTAAGATGCGAGTCTATTAATCTCTTCTAAGGTGGCTAGACGGACACATTAGCGTAGCTTGCTATTTTGAGACTTCTAACAGGACACAAGCAATCTTGTTGAAGTCACGCTAACTGGTTTTTAGGCAGCTAAAGCGTAAGTGTTTGTATTTTTTGCAGTTATATTTAACTGGCATTTTACATCTGCCGATGGGTCGCAAAACATGTCTCATAATGCCTGTCGAATCCGTAACAACCCCTTAATATAAAGGGTAAGTTTAACTTACTTGTAGTATTATAACAAAAAATAAATTAGATAGCAAAATATCTTTGCTTATGGTATGATAAAATTATGAAAGATCAAAATTCAAAAACCTATAAATTTATGCAAAAATTGTTTAAAATATTAGGTTTATTAGCCTTGGTAGGTACTTTTTTCCTTGTCCTGTGGGCTTATCGATTAGGGATTCTGAATGATAGGAATGCCCTTAAGGATTTAGTAATGGCCTATCCATTTTGGGGTCCGGTTATTTTTATCGTTGTTCAGATTTTCCAAATTGTATTTCCAGTTATACCTGGTGGACTGACAACTATTGCTGGATTTCTCATTTTTGGACCTATTGAGGGTTTTATATATAATTATATAGGAATTATTATTGGCAGTTACCTATTGTTTATTATTGTTAAAATATATGGGAGAAAGTTTATCTTATTATTTGTGGATGAGAAAACTTTTTACAGTTATGAGCGAAAGCTTGAAACACCAGGGTATGAGAAATTATTTATTTTATGCATGGCTTCACCAATATCACCTGCCGATATTATGGTTATGATTACTGGCTTAACAAACATGTCCTCTAAACGATTTTTAAGTATAATCATGATTTTTAAACCTATTTCAATTATTGGGTATAGTTATCTCTTTATTTTCGGAGAGGATTTAATTAGGTGGTTTATTAAATAGGATTTATAACAAAAAAACTTTAACCCTAAAAGGTTAAAGTTTTTATTGTAAATTTAGTTTGTATTTGATAATTCCATATGTAGCTAGATAGAAAATAATGGTTTCAATCAGTGTTTCAACAATTCCAATTAAATAAAACCTTTGACTAAATATCAGGTTAGAATTAGTAGTTTTTATATCAAAAATTTGGAAGTTGATAAATGCTAAGAGGATACTTACAGCGATAGTAATGATAAAATAGGCAATGAACGCTTTTAAGCCACGTCTATTAGCAAATAATTGTCCAATTGAAATTGCTAAATAGATTAATAAGACGCTTCCAATAGCAGATAATAGGTAATAGACAGCTATTTGAACGCTGGTTGATGGGTTTTTCATTATTATGTCACTAACATTTTTAATTACACCATTAATTTCCCTCGATGATACTTGGGGGATGACCATAATTAGTGTTGCTAGAATTAAAATCAATCCATTAAAGAATCCCCATACTAAAGATGATATTAGTTTCGATAATATTAATTGATGTTCTGAGACGGGTAAAGTCATTGTTAAATATCCTTCTCGTCCGAAAATATTTTTATTGAAACGATTGATGATAATTAACAATGTTGCTAAGAGTGAACCAGTAATTAGTGATCCAAATATTAGACTTAGGGCTAATGGTAGGAGTTGGTTGAGCAGTGACAATGTGGCACTTTGAGGTTTGCTGCCAATTTCCAACCATTTAATGGTTACTGAGAGTAAACCTGCAATGGCAATAATTGCTAAATTTATCGCAAAATACCATTTACCGATAGATTTGAACTCATATTTTAATAGTTTTCCAAACATAGTGCCTCCTATACTTTGTAAGTTTCTCTAAAGAGTGAGTCAATGGATTGTTTATGACTTTCTCTTAAATCATCAACATTTCCGCTTAAATGAACATTTCCATCTTTAAGGAAAATAATTTCATCCAATATTGGTTCAATATCAGAAATGAGATGGGTTGAAATCAGTACTGAAGCATCTTCACTGTAGTTGTTAATAATAGTCTTTAAAATATAATCACGGGCAGCAGGATCGACTCCACCAATTGGTTCATCAAGAATATATAGTTTTGCTTTACGACTCATAACCAATATTAATTGGACTTTTTCCTTGTTACCCTTGGATAAATTTTTTAGACGATCATCCAAGTCTAGATTTAAATCTCTAAATAAACTGTATGCCTTTGCTCTATCAAAATCATTATAGAAATCAGCAAATAATTCAACAATATCAGCAATTTTCATATCTTCACGAAGGTATGATGTATCTGGAAGATATGAGATAATTTTTTTTGTCTCAATTGATGGTCTAAATCCATCAATAACAATCTCACCCTTATTTGGTTGAATTAGACCATTAATCAATTTAATTAAAGTTGTCTTTCCACTTCCATTTGGACCAAGTAAACCGATAATCTTTCCTGGTGGAATGGTAAGTGTTAGATCATTTATAACATTTTTTCGTTTGTAGGATTTAGAAACATGGTGCAATTGTAACAAGTGTCCCATACTATTTGTCCTCCTTTATATAGGCCTCTAAAACTGGAAGAATTTCATTTTTACTGAAACCCATTTTAGACATATTTGTTACAAAAGAATCTAGCTCTTCTTTGGCAAGTTCACGTCTTTTTTGAGAAATCAGTTCTTGATCATCAGTGACATATCGTCCTGCGGTGCGTTGCGAATAAACCATGCCTTCACGTTCTAATTCTGTAAAAGCCCGTTGCATAGTATTTGGGTTAACACCTGCATTTTCTGCATACTCTCTAACTGTTGGTAATTGATCACCACTTTTAATTTCTTGACTGACAATTTGCATTTTGATATGCTGTGCAATTTGTGCGTAGATGGGAGATTTTTCATCAAAATTCCAAGACATATGTTCCCCTCTCTAAAAATATTCAATCACAATTGAAATGTAAGACATATTGAATTGTACTATATCAATGGTACAGAAAATAGTTGAAAATGTCAAGTAAACTAATATTTTGCGACAATTTTATCATATAATGCATAAAAATAAAAATAAGGCATCAAATGGCTTTTCATAGTATAATAGAAGAAAACAGTTAGGAAAGGAGTAGTCAGTGTTTGCACAATTAGATACAAAAACAGTTTATTCATTCATGGATAGTCTGGTTGACTTAGAACATTATTTTACAGAAGCAAAAAAACTAGGCTATAAAACAATAGGTATCATGGATAAGGATAACCTTTATGCAGCTTATCATTTTATTACTGGTTGTCAGAAACATGGCCTCCAACCCATTTTAGGTCTAGAGATAGATTACCCTAGTCAAGACAATTTAATGACCCTGTTTTTAATTGCTCAAAATAATCAAGGGTATAAAAATCTTCTGAAGATTTCAACGTCCAAAATGTCTGGTGAATTTAATCAAATAGACTTAGAGCATTTTAAAGATGGTCTAGTTGCAATAATTCCCGACCAAGCAAATCTGCAAGCAATAGACTTACCATTAAAAACATATTTTGGAGTCTATCCGGATACTCGATCAAATCCAACAGATAATCCTCTGATCGCATTACGGAAAGTCAGATATTTCTCTGGTAATGATCGAGAAAGTCTTCAAACCTTACATGCTATTCGTGATAATGTAAACCTGACTGAAACATCATTAGTAGAGCAAGGTCAATTTTTAGACTCTGTTGAAACAGTAACGGATTTCTTTAAAGTGCAATTTCCAGATGCATTAAAAAATCTCGAGAATCTCACATCGACTATTTCATATCACTTTGATTCACAACTAAAATTGCCAAGATTTAATAGGGAAATTCCTGCTAAGGATCAGTTAAGACAATTGACCGAAGAAGGACTAAAGAAAAAGAACCTTTGGTTGCCTGATTACCAAGTAAGATTAGAAAAAGAACTGCAAATTATTTCAGAAATGGGCTTTGATGATTATTTCTTAATTGTCTGGGATTTACTTCGTTTTGGACGGAGTAAAGGCTACTACATGGGGATGGGGCGTGGTTCGGCAGCAGGTTCTTTAGTTGCATATAGTCTTGAAATAACTGGAATTGACCCAATAAAAAACGACTTGCTATTTGAACGTTTTCTAAACAAAGAACGCTATAGTATGCCAGATATCGATATTGATTTACCCGATATTTACCGAAGTGAATTTCTACACTATGTTCGAAATAGATATGGTAGTGATCATTCTGCTCAAATTGTAACCTTTTCAACATTTGGACCTAAACAAGCTATTCGAGATGTTTTCAAAAGATTCGGAGTACCTGAATATGAACTGAGCCATTTAACCAAAAAAATAGGTTTTAAAGATACACTTGATTCCGTTTATGAAAAAAATATAAGCTTCAGACAATTTGTTAATAGTCGACTCGAATATCAAAGGGCTTTTGAAATTGCTAAGCGCATTGAAGGTAATCCAAGGCAGACGTCAATTCATGCTGCGGGAATTGTGATGAGTGATGATAATTTAACTGACCACATCCCTTTGAAACTTGGCGATGATATGATGATTACTCAGTATGATGCAGCGGCAGTTGAAGCCAATGGCTTATTGAAAATGGACTTTCTTGGCTTACGCAATCTGACTTTTGTTCAAAAAATGAAAGAGAAATTGTTTAAAGATCAAGGTATTGATATTTCGATTGCGGATATTAATTTAGAAGATTCTGATACCTTAGCATTGTTTGCGCGTGGTGATACTAAAGGTATTTTTCAGTTTGAACAAAATGGAGCTATTAGTTTATTGAAGCGGATTAAACCTGTTCGCTTTGAAGAGATTGTTGCGACAACGTCATTAAATCGTCCCGGTGCCAGTGATTATACAAACAATTTCATTAAAAGGCGCAATGGTCAGGAGGTCGTTGATTTAATTGATCCCGTAATTGCTCCTATTTTGGAATCGACATATGGCATCATGCTCTATCAAGAACAAGTTATGCAGATCGCACAAGTCTTCGCAGGTTTTAGTTTAGGCAAAGCCGATTTATTGCGCCGAGCTATGTCCAAAAAAAATAGTGCTGAAATGAAGAAGCTCGAATCTGAATTTTTAGCTGGTGCTACTCAATTAGGTCGTTCACTTGAAACTGCAAAGTTGTTATTCAAACGGATGGAGAAGTTTGCTGGTTATGGTTTTAACAGGAGTCATGCCTTTGCTTATTCAGCTTTAGCTTTTCAACTGGCCTATTTTAAAGCACATTACCCTGGTATTTTTTTTGATGTCATTATGAATTACTCAAATAGTGATTATATCAGTGATGCTTTGGATTCTGATTTTAAAGTTATCCCTTTAAGTATTAATAATATTCCCTATACTGATAAAGTGGAAAAAAACACCATTTTAATGGGGATGAAAAATATTAAAGGTCTTCCAAGGGATTTTGCTTATTGGATTATTGAAAATCGTCCCTTTAGTGGAATTGAAAGCTTTATGACTAGAATTCCTGAAAAATATAAGAAAAAAGAAGCACTGATTCCTTTGATTCAAATTGGCCTATTTGATCAATTTGAACCTAATCGAAAAAAAGTAATCGAAAACTGTGAAGCTTTGCTTGTATTTGTGAATGAACTTGGTTCTTTATTTGCGGATTCTTCTTTTAGTTGGGTTGATGCAGATGATTACTCAAATTCTGAAAAATATCAACTTGAACAAGAAATAATAGGGGTGGGTTTGAGTAAACATCCTCTATTAGCTTTAGCTGAGAAGACGCGAAAACAGTTTACACCAATCACAAAACTTGTTAAAGATACAGATGCTGAGATTCTAGTGCAAATTGATTCTATTCGAATTATCAGAACTAAAAGTAATGGGCAACAAATGGCATTTTTATCGGTGACTGATACGAAGAAAAAATTCGATGTGACAATCTTCCCAGAGCAGTATGCTAAGGTCAAGGACATGCTACAAGAAGGCCAACTCTATTTTATATCTGGTCGAGTAAAAGAGCGAGACAATCGCTTGCAGATGATATTATCCTCAATTCAATTTGCTCAGGAAAAGAGTTATTGGATTTTACTTAAAAATCATGATCAGGATGCTCTAATAGCTAATATTTTAGATAGATATCCAGGATCTGTTCCGGTTATTATTCACTATCAAGAATCTAAGGAAACGCTCGCAATTGATGGTAAGTTTATTGCTATCACAAATGATTTTGAAAATGAAATCGCTACAATCGCAATGAAAACGATTTATAAGTAAAAAGTGGTATATTAGTGAAGTATTTTTCAAAGTAATATGCTATAATAAAGTCGTTAAATTAATAAAAGGAGTACCTATAAAATGAAACGTATTGCTGTTTTATCTAGTGGTGGTGACGCCCCTGGAATGAATGCTGCGATTAGAGCAGTTGTTCGTAAAGCAATTTATGAAGGAATGGAAGTTTTTGGTGTAAACCATGGCTACGCAGGTTTAGTAGCTGGTGACATCTTCCCAATCTCATCTAGAGATGTTGGTGATAAAATTTCTCGTGGTGGAACTTTCTTGTATTCAGCGCGTTATCCTGAGTTTGCTCAACTTGAAGGTCAATTAGCTGGTATTGAACAATTAAAAAAACATGGTATTGAAGGTGTTGTGGTATTAGGTGGAGATGGTTCTTATCATGGAGCTATGCGTCTTACTGAACATGGATTCCCAGCAATCGGAATTCCTGGTACTATTGACAACGATATCGCTGGAACTGACTACACAATTGGTTTCGATACAGCTGTTAATACAGCCGTTGAAGCTATTGATAAACTTCGTGATACTTCATCAAGTCATGGTCGTACATTTGTAGTTGAAGTAATGGGGCGTAACGCTGGTGATATTGCACTTTGGGCAGGTATTGCAAGTGGAGCTGATCAAATTATTGTTCCTGAAGAAGGTTATGACATCAATAAAGTAGTTGCTACTATTGATGAAGACTTTAATAAAAAGGGTAAAAACCATCATATTATCGTATTAGCTGAAGGTGTTAAGAGTGGTGAGGAATTTGCTAAAGAGCTCAAAGAAGCTGGCAATAATACTGACACACGTGTAACAAACCTGGGTCACATTTTGCGTGGGGGTTCACCTACTTCAAGAGATCGTGTTATTGCTTCTTGGATGGGTTCACATGCTGTGAAACTTCTTAAAGAAGGAAAAGGTGGTCTAGCTGTAGGTATCCATAATGAAGAACTTGTCGAAAGTCCAATTCTTGGAACTTCAGAAGAAGGAGCATTATTCTCACTTACTGATGACGGTAAAATTGTTGTTAATAATCCACACAAAGCACGTTTAGATTTTGCAGAATTAAACCGTACACTTAATAGATAATTAGGTATAAAAACCACAATAATTATAGTAATATCGTCGACATTCGACAAAAAAGAGGGAGTTTCATATAATATGAATAAACGCGTAAAAATTGTTGCAACACTTGGTCCTGCGGTAGAAATCCGTGGTGGTAAAAAATACGGTGAAGATGGCTACTGGGCTGGCAAACTTGATGTTGAAGCTTCAGCTAAAAAAATTGCTGAATTAATCGAAGCTGGTGCAAATGTTTTCCGTTTCAACTTTTCTCATGGTAATCACCAAGAGCAAGGTGATCGTATGGCGACAGTTCGCCGTGCCGAAGAAATGGCTCGTCAAAAAGTAGCTTTCTTATTGGATACAAAAGGTCCTGAGATGAGAACAGAACTATTTGAAGATGGTTCTAAAGAGTTTAGTTATACAACTGGTGAAACTATTCGTGTTGCTACTGAACAAGGTATCAAATCAACTCGTGAAGTTATTGCTTTGAGTGTAGCTGGTAATCTTGATATTTATGATGAAGTTGAAGTTGGTAATACAATCCTTATCGATGATGGTAAACTTGGCTTAAAAATTGTTGAAAAAGATATTTCAACACGTCAATTTGTTACTGTCGTTGAAAACGATGGTTTGATTGCTAATCAAAAAGGTGTTAATATTCCAAACACTAAGATTCCTTTCCCAGCTTTAGCTGAACGTGATAATGCTGACATTCGTTTTGGACTTGAACAAGGCTTAAACTTTATCGCTATTTCATTTGTGCGTACTGCAAAAGACGTTGAAGAAGTTCGCGAAATTTGTCGTGAAACTGGTAATGAACATGTCCAATTATTTGCTAAAATCGAAAACCAACAAGGTATTGATAATTTAGATGAAATTATTGAAGCTGCTGATGGTATCATGATTGCTCGTGGAGATATGGGTATTGAAGTACCATTCGAAATGGTTCCAGTATTCCAAAAAATGATTATCACTAAAGTTAATGCTGCAGGTAAGGCAGTTATTACTGCAACAAACATGCTTGAAACAATGACTGATAAACCTCGTGCAACTCGTTCAGAAGTTTCAGACGTATTCAATGCTGTTATTGATGGTACTGATGCAACAATGTTATCAGGTGAATCAGCAAATGGTAAATACCCAGTAGAATCAGTACGTACAATGGCTACAATCGATAAGAATGCACAAACATTGCTTAACGAATATGGTCGTTTAGATTCTTCTAAATTCCCACGTACAAATAAAACAGATGTTATTGCATCAGCAGTTAAAGATGCTACACATTCAATGGACATTAAATTAGTTGTAACTATTACTGAATCAGGTTACACTGCTCGTTCAATTTCTAAATTCCGTCCTGATGCGGATATCCTTGCTATTACTTTCGATGAAAAAGTTCAAAAAGCATTGATGATCTATTGGGGTGTTATTCCAGTTCTTGCTACTAAACCAGCATCAACTGATGATATGTTTGAAGTTGCTGAAGAAGTTGCACTTAAAGCTGGTCTTGTTAAATCAGGTGACAACATTGTTATTGTTGCCGGTGTACCAGTTGGTTCTGGTGGAACTAACACAATGCGTGTTCGTACTGTTAAATAAATAAATATTAAAAGACATAAGATTAGCTTATGTCTTTTTCTTATTTAAGGAATTTTCAAACAGTTTGAAATTACCATACTTTAGTTATTATCAATATCATGTTATAATAGATTAAAGACTAGGAGCAAACATGGTAAAAAGAGATTTTATACGAAACATTATACTTGCTTTGATAATAGTAATAGTTGCAATTTTGTTAAAGATATTTGTGTTTTCAACTTATAAAGTAACAGATAATTCAGCTAATTCCTATTTACAACCAGGTGATTTAATAACAATAAAGAAGAATATAACCCCTAAATATAAAGATTTCGTTGTTTATAATATGAATGGGAAAAAATACATGAGCCGAGTGGTGGCTACTCAAGGTGAAAAAGTCACATATATGGATGACATTTTTTACTTAAATGATAGAGTTGAGCCTCAAACTTATATTGAAAAAGAAAAAACAGATTATTTATCAACGGCTCCGATGGGTTCTTTGTATACCGATGATTTTAATATCTCAACACTTACTGAGGGAAAAACAGATGTTATTCCGCAAAATAAGTTTTTAGTGCTAAATGATAATCGTTTAAACAAAGATGATAGTCGGTCATTTGGTTTGATTGATAAATCAAAAATTAAAGGAATTGTTATTTTCAGAGTTTTACCTCTTAATAAGTTTGGTTTCGTAGAAGTGGAGTAGTAAAACTACTCTACTTTTTCTTTGTAAAATTTTTATCAAACTATACCAATTTAATTGTTGACAAGAAGTTATCAAAGGTTTATACTTTAAATACAGGTTTTCTGATATGTAAAATTAGACTATACCAATTTTAAAAATATAATGAAAAATATAGAAAGCAGTAAGAAAACTTACTGATGGAAAGTAAATTATGTGTGGAATTGTTGGCGTTGTTGGTAATCGAAATGCAACTGATATTTTAATGCAAGGACTTGAAAAACTTGAATACCGTGGATATGATTCAGCTGGAATCTTTGTTGCAAATGGTGACAGATCTAGCTTAGTAAAATCTGTAGGAAGAATTGCAGATCTTCGTGCTAAAATCGGTATAGACGTTGCAGGACATACAGGTATTGGACATACACGTTGGGCTACACATGGTCAAGCAACGGAAGAAAATGCACACCCGCATACCTCAGCAACTGGACGCTTTGTGTTAGTGCACAATGGTGTTATCGAAAATTATCTCCAAATGAAAGAGGAATATTTGGCAGGTCATGACTTTAAAGGTCAGACTGATACTGAAATTGCTGTTCATTTAATTGGTAAATTCGTCGATGAAGATGGTATGTCAGTTTTGGAAGCTTTCAAAAAAGCATTATCAATTATTGAAGGGTCATATGCTTTTGCACTTATTGACAGAGAAGATGCAGAAACAATCTATGTCGCTAAAAACAAATCACCATTATTGATTGGTTTAGGTGAAGGCTATAACATGGTTTGTTCTGATGCAATGGCTATGATTCGTGAAACAAGTGAATTCATGGAAATTCATGATAAAGAACTCGTTATTCTTACCAAAGATTCAGTAACTGTTCTTGACTATGAAGGCAATCAAATGGAACGTGGTTCATACACTGCTGAACTTGATTTGTCTGATATCGGAAAAGGAACTTATCCTTTCTACATGTTGAAAGAAATCGATGAGCAACCAACTGTAATGCGTAAATTAATTTCAACTTATGCAGACGAATCTGGACAGATGGTTATTGATCCAGCAATTGTTAAATCAGTACAAGAAGCTGACCGTATCTATATACTTGCAGCTGGTACTTCTTACAATGCTGGTTTTGCTTCTAAATCAATGATTGAGAAATTAACTGACACTCCAGTTGAAATGGGTGTAGCTTCAGAGTGGGGTTATAACATGCCATTACTAAGTAAAAAACCAATGTTTATCTTACTTAGCCAATCAGGAGAAACTGCTGATAGTCGTCAAGTACTTGTGAAAGCTAATCAAATGGGTATTCCAAGTTTGACAGTAACAAACGTCCCCGGTTCAACTCTTTCACGTGAAGCGACTTTCACAATGCTTCTTCATGCAGGTCCTGAAATTGCCGTAGCTTCCACAAAAGCTTATACTGCACAAGTTGCAGCACTTGCATTCCTATCTAAAGCTGTTGGTGAAGCTAATGGTAAAAAAGAAGCTATTGAATTTGATTTAGTTCATGAATTGTCTCTTGTTGCACAATCTATTGAAGCAACACTTTCTGAAAAAGATTTAATTGCTTCAAAAGTTGAAAAATTATTAGCAACTACTCGTAACGCATTCTACATTGGTCGTGGTAACGATTATTATGTAGCAATGGAAGCTTCACTTAAATTGAAAGAAATTTCTTATATTCAATGTGAAGGCTTTGCCGCTGGTGAATTAAAACATGGTACAATTTCTCTGATTGAAGATGGTACGCCGGTTATTGGACTGATTTCATCTAGCGAATTAGTTGCTGCGCATACGAGAGGCAATATCCAAGAAGTTTCTGCTCGTGGCGCTAGCGTATTAACCGTAGTAGAAGAAGGTTTAGAACGGGAAGACGACGATATCGTTGTTAATAAAGTTCACCCTTACTTAGCTACTATTGGAATGGTAATCCCGACTCAATTAATTGCATATTACGCATCATTACAACGTGGGCTTGATGTCGACAAACCACGTAACCTTGCGAAAGCAGTAACTGTTGAGTAATAGTTTTAATCCAAAAAGATGTCTGTGTCACAGATGTCTTTTTTTGTCACAAAAGATGTGCCAAAGTTTGAGTTTTAGGAAAAGTGCTTTCGTGATAAGATAATAATGTAAATAAACTAGGAGGCGTTCTGATGGAACAAAAATCTTCACTTAAAGTTAAAGTACAAAAGCTGGGAACAGCTTTGTCTAATATGGTTATGCCCAATATTGGTGCATTTATTGCTTGGGGTGTCTTAACTGCCCTATTCATTCCAACTGGTTGGTTACCAAATAAAGAATTTGGTGCAGCTGTTGGTCCAATGATCTCATACTTACTCCCAATTTTAATTGGGTATACTGGTGGTTATGTTATTCACGGTCAACGTGGTGGTGTTGTTGGTGCAATTGCAACCTTCGGTGCTGTTGCAGGTTCAACAGTTCCAATGTTTATTGGTGCTATGGCTATGGGTCCTCTAGGTGGATGGGCTATCAAAAAATTTGACCAAGCCTTCCAAGAAAAAATTCGTCCTGGTTTTGAAATGTTGGTTAACAATTTTTCAGCAGGCTTAATCGGTTTTGCCTTACTTTTAATTGCCTTTAAATTAGTTGGTCCTTTTGTTGCAGTATTTACAACAGCTATTGGTAATGGTGTTCAAACAATTGTTGATATGAAATTGTTACCATTAGCAAATATCCTAATTGAACCAGCAAAAATCTTATTCCTAAACAATGCTCTTAACCATGGTATCTTTACACCACTTGGTGCAGAACAAGTTGCTAAAACAGGAAAATCTGTCCTCTTCCTACTTGAAGCAAACCCTGGTCCAGGTCTTGGTATCTTATTAGCTTACTTAGTCTTTGGTCGTGGCGCAGCTAAATCATCTTCATGGGGTGCATTAATCATTCATTTCTTTGGTGGTATCCATGAAATTTACTTCCCATATGTAATGATGAAACCAGCTTTATTCTTAGCAGTTATCGGTGGTGGTGTTACAGGTACATTCACAAACCAATTACTAGGTTCTGGTTTAGGTGCTCCAGCATCACCTGGATCTATCTTTGCAATCGTTAGTATGGTTCCAAAAGCAGGAAACTACGTAGGTAACTTATTAGCAGTTCTAGCCGGTGTATTCTCAGCAGCAGCTGTATCATTCTTAATTGCCTCTGTTATTCTTAAAGCAGATAAATCTGAGGATGATGAAAGCGCCCTAGCAGAAGCACAAGCGGCTACTAAAGCTGCCAAAGCAGAATCAAAAGGCCAATCTATTAACGGTGTCGCTTCAGAAGAATTTGCAAACGATGATATTCAACAAATTATCTTTGCATGTGATGCAGGTATGGGAAGCTCAGCAATGGGTGCTTCAATCCTTCGTGATAAAGTTAAAAAAGCTGGTCTTGCTATCCCAGTTACAAATAAAGCAATCTCAAACTTAACAGATGTAACTAATACATTGATTGTTACTCAACAAGAATTAGCACCACGTGCTGCACAAAAAACACCACGTGCTTCACATGTGTCTGTTGATAATTTCTTAGCAACTCCAAAATATGATGAAATCGTAGCGAAACTTGCAAAAAAGCCTGAAGCTGGTCTTGTAACTCCAAATCAAGATTCAGGATCTGAAGAATCTATTGATTTGAACTATATTGATGAAGTAGTATTTGCTTATGGAGAAGCAAAAGGATCTGCAACAATGGGTCAAGCTACCTTAGCCGAAATTTTCAAAGTGAGAAAAGTCGATATTCCTGTATCAAAAGTAGAAAATTCTCAACTTGGTCGTTTCAATGCCAAAAACATTTTAGTTGTATCTAACATTGCTAATCAATCAGAAGCACAAAAATATGCGCCAAATGCTCAAATTCTTGTAGTAGATAGTTTGGTTACTACACCAGAATATGACAAAATGGTTGATAGAATGCATAAATAAGACTAAATATGGTGTATAATTAACATATGCTATTAACAAAACGTGAAGAACAATTATTGAAAGCTTTCCTGAATTATGGGAAGCTTTCAATTGATAATATAAGTGATATTTTAAAAGTTTCAAGACGTACAGTTTATCGTGTACTGAATGATTTGACAAACTCTTTAAATACACTGAATATTGGAATTGTCAAAGAAGATCAAAAATATTATTTAACTGGCCAACTTGACCGTTTATCCGAATTTTCGAGTCAGGAAAACTTCACAAAAACGGAACGCCTGAATTTAATTACTTATTTTTTGTTAATTCAAACAAAGGAAGTAACAAATGAGTACTTACAAGAACAGCTTGGTGTTAGCAATGTTACTATTATTCAAGATATTAGTGATATTGAAAAACGTTTAGCTGATTTTGGTCTAACTGTTAGTAGACAAAAAGGATATACTATAGTTGATGAGTTTCATAAGAAACGTCAACTATTAGCTATCCTTCTTGCTAATAACCTGCATTTATCTGATTATTGGCACTTAGAGACACAGTATTTTGACTTTATTAGTAAAAAACGACTCAGTTTGACCAAAGATATTTTTCAGTCATATCAATCAGATTTACCTGAGATGGATGCTAAATTAGTCCAATTTTTCATTATCTTATTGGCATTGAGCAACTGGTCATTAATTGATGTTGACAAACAGCCGGTAAGTAAAGTTGCCTTAGATTTTTCAAAAAGAGTTTTTGCAAAATTATCAATTGAAATGAATGAGTTATATGCTATTCAAGAAATTCTATATTTTGCCAAGATGCTTGATAATTTGATATTAAAAAGACAAGAAACACCTCTTTTTCAAGAGAATTTTGACAGTGAATTTTATTATAATGTGTCAAATTTAATTGATAAGGTTTCCCTTTATACAAAAATTAATTTTACAAAGGATCAAACACTTTTTAAATTTTTATTCAATCATATTAGATTGAATTTAGCAGTACCAATCCTATATACTGACCGAAACATTGCTGACTTAGCACAAGAAGCATTAATCCACAATGAATATTTACATCGGGTCATTACCTTATTAGTCATGGAAATTTTCCCAGCCTACTTACGAACAGATAGTGAACTGGAATTATTGACCCTACATTTTGCATCAAGTTTACGCAGAAGTCCACAGATTTATCCAGTTAGAATCTTATTGCTAACAGATGAGCGGCCTCTTGCAACTGAGTTATTAGTTTCTCGCCTTAAAAATATTGCTCCTTTTATTGAAATGATTCATACTAAAGGGACAAATGGATTGGAAGAAAGAGACTTCGATGCCTATGACGCCATTTTGTCGACTAAGCTACTAAATGATAATCGCATTCGACTAGTATCTACCTTCCCAAATCCAGCTGAAATTCTTGAAATCGAACAGTTTCTTCAAGAGGTTCAATTAAATCGAGATGTTAAGTTGCGAGATAGCGACGCGATCAGCAATCAAAAAAATTTTGAAGATTACCTATCTGCAAGTCAGCTAATCCTCAAAGAATTCTCATTGCATCGAATAGATAACTCACAGCAATTTGATCAAACCATTAATGAACTGATTAATGAGTTGGATTTTGTGGCAGATAAAGCTTATCTGGCAAATAAACTAATTAGTCGCTTTCACGATAGTCCAATGGCTATTCCTGATACTAACTTAGCTTTATTACATACTCAGTCTAGTAAAACGGACAAGTCCATTTTTAGAATTGTGGAGCTGGAACACCCAGTAATGGCTAAGTCAATGAATGGACAAGATGAGTTAGTAACTCGTGTTTTGATTATGCTAACCCGTATTGATGAGGGAGATGAAATTAGAGATTTGATGACTGCCATTAGTCAATCAATCATTGAAAATCATCTCTACACCGAAATTTATAAAAAAGCAAACTATGATATTATCTATCAATTACTAAATCAGATTTTTACAGAGAGAATTAAAAAATTGGAGAATTAAGATGGAATTTCAACCAGAACTTATTAAATTAAACCAGTCATTTAATGACAAGGAAGAAGCAATCCGTTATTGTGGTCAATTACTATTTGAAAATGGTTACGTTGAAGAAGATTATATTCAGGCGATGATTGATCGTAACAATGAACTATCAGTCTTTATGGGTAATTTTATTGCTATTCCTCATGGTACAGATATAGCAAAAGAAAAAGTGATTAAATCTGGATTGTCTGTTGTTCAAGTACCAGATGGTGTTAATTTCGGAACAGAAGAAGCCCCTCAAACAGCTACAGTACTATTTGGGATTGCTGGAATTGGTGATGAACATTTACAATTGATTCAAAAAATTTCAATCTTCTGTGCAGATGTTGATAACGTTGTTCGCTTAGCTGATGCAAAAACAGAAAGTCAAATTATTGCATTACTAAACTCAGTCGACTAATTTTTAATATACTCTTACAAGCTTTCTAAAGGAGAAAAAGAATGAAAAAAGCAGTACACTTCGGAGCAGGAAATATTGGACGTGGTTTTATTGGTGAAATATTAGCCGCAAATGGATTTTCAATTCAATTTGTTGATGTTAATGAAGCTATTATCAACGCCTTAAATGACAGACATGCCTATGAAATTGAGATTGCTGAAGATGGCAAACGTCATATCTTAGTTGAAAATGTTTCAGGAATTAATAACCGTCTCAATCCTGAAGAAGTTGTTAATGCAGTTGCAGAAGCTAATATTATTACAACAGCAATTGGGCCAAATATCTTGCCTTTTATAGCAGAATTAATCGCAAAAGGTATTCAAAAACGTCAAGCAGATGGAAATAATAACCCAATTGATGTTTTGGCTTGTGAAAATATGATTGGGGGGTCACAATTTTTACTGGAAGAAGTAAAAAAATACCTTTCTGAAGAAAATGAAGCTTATGTAGAAGAATTTGTTGGTTTCCCCAATGCGGCTGTTGATAGAATTGTTCCTGCTCAGATCCATGAAGATCCATTATTTGTTGTCGTTGAACCATTTAATGAGTGGGTTGTTGAAACAAGTCGTATGAAAAATAGAGACCTTCAATTAGAAGGCGTGCATTACGAAGAAGATTTGGAGCCATTTATTGAACGTAAATTGTTCTCAGTAAACTCAGGTCATGCGACATCAGCATACACCGGAGCACATGCTGGAGCTAAAACAATTTTAGAAGCTTTACAAATACCAGCTGTTAAAGAACAACTTCATGCTGTTTTAGCAGAAATACGTTCATTACTAGTTGCTAAATGGAACTTTGACGAAGAAGACTTAGTTGCTTACCACAATGTGATTATTAGTCGTTTTGAAAATCCATTTATTGTTGACGATGTTGTTCGTGTTGCAAGAACTCCTATTCGTAAACTTGGTTATGATGAACGATTTATCCGTCCGATTCGTGAACTAAAAGAACGTGGTTTGTCTTACTCTAATCTCCTCGAGACAGTTGCTTACGTATTTAAATACAATGATCCAAACGATGAACAAAGTGTACAACTTCAAGTCATGCTTTCAGAAAATGACCTTCCAAAAGTTGTGGCTGATGTGACATCTTTAGAAGATCAAGAATTAATTAATGAAATTGTTGCAAGTATTGAAGCAGTTTAAAAGTAAAGCCTAGTTATTGCTAGGTTTTTTCATATTGTGAACGTATTCATGTTGTAAAATTATGGAATCTACTGTAAACTATTAGAAATCTACAAATATAAGGGGAAAATTATGTCACTACCAAATTGTTTACAATGCCAATCTGAATATGTCTATGAAGATGGTAATTTATTGATTTGTCCAATGTGCGGATTAGAATGGACACCAGGTCAAGAAGAGATTGAAGAAGATCTTAAAGTCCTTGATAGTAATGGCAGTCTCTTACAAGATGGCGACACAGTCACAATCATAAAAGATTTAAAAGTTAAGGGTGCACCAAAAGATTTAAAACAAGGTACACGCGTTAAAAATATTCGACTTGCTGAAGGTGATCATAATATTGATTGTAAGATTGATGGTTTTGGACCAATGAAATTAAAGTCAGAATTTGTAAAGAAATTGTAAATCATAAAATGTGTATTCATTCTTTCAGTGAATTTTTATTCATATTTGAAACAAAAAATCTGAAAATTTGATATAATGAGAACAACTATTTTTTTAGGAGCTTCTATGACATATATATTACAAGTTTTACCCAGTTTATTAGATGGGGCTATGGTTACCTTACAAGTATTCTCTATAGTCATTATACTGTCTATTCCTTTAGGAGCTGTTTTAGCATTTTTAATGAAAGTCAATTTCAAACCCTTGCAATGGTTTTTAACACTGTATGTTTGGGTAATGCGTGGCACACCTTTATTATTACAGTTAATATTCTTCTATTATGTTTTACCTAGTGTAGGTATTACGTTTGACCGGATGCCGGCAGCAATTCTTGCTTTTACAATGAACTATGCCGCATATTTTGCTGAAATTTTCAGAGGTGGAATTGAAGCTATTCCTAAAGGGCAATATGAAGCTGCAAAAGTCTTGAAAATGTCACAGTTACAAACAATTCGTCACATCATCTTGCCCCAAGTTTTTAAGATTGTCCTTCCTAGTGTCTTTAATGAAGTGATTAACTTAGTTAAAGATTCTTCATTAGTTTATGTTTTAGGAGTTGGTGACTTGTTACTTGCTAGCAAGACAGCTGCTAACCGAGATGCAACATTAGCACCAATGTTTATTGCTGGAATTATTTACTTGCTCTTGATTGGTATCGTGACTTTAATTTCTCGTCATGTCGAAAAACGTTTCAATTACTATAAGTAAGGAGACCATATGTTAGAATTAAAAAATATTTCCAAACAATTTGGTAACAAACACATTTTTGACCAATTTAATTTAACCTTATCCAATGGTGAGGTTTTATCCTTAGTAGGACCTTCAGGTGGTGGTAAAACAACGCTCTTAAGAATGTTAGCAGGGCTGGAACCGATTGATTCAGGTGAAATCATTTATAATAATGAACCAGTTCCAATTGACCACCTGGAAAATCGTAATTTACTGGGCTTTGTCTTCCAAGATTTTCAGCTCTTTCCTCATTTAACAGTTTTAGATAATCTCATTTTGTCTCCGACAATTACCATGGACCTTAAAAAAGCTGAAGCTAAGAAGAAAGCTGAAGATTTGTTGACGCGTTTGGGGCTAAAAGACCATATGCTGGTGTATCCCCATTCACTCTCTGGCGGACAGAAACAAAGGGTCGCCCTTGCCAGAGCAATGATGATTGACCCCCAAATAATTGGCTATGATGAGCCAACCAGTGCTCTCGATCCTGAACTACGCCAGGAGGTAGAGAAATTGATTCTTCAAAATCGAGAAATGGGTATTACTCAAATTGTGGTAACCCATGATTTGCAGTTTGCTGAAACCATTTCTGATCGAATCATTAAAGTGAATCCGAAATAAGGAGTAGACTTATGACATTAAAAAAACTAATTTTGACAGCAATGACAGCTTTTATGGCTATTATTCTTGTAGCATGCGGCAGTAAAGAAAGTTCAACTAAAAGTGATGGTTGGGCTAACTATAAAAAAACAAAAACAATTACCCTAGGTTTTGATAATACTTTTGTTCCAATGGGATATAAAGATGAATCTGGTAAAAATACCGGTTTCGATGTGGAATTGGCTAAAGCCGTTTTTGATCAATACGGTATTAAAGTTAAATTCCAACCAATTAACTGGGATTTGAAAGAAACTGAGCTTAAAAACGGTAAAATTGATATGATCTGGAATGGTTATTCCATTACAAAAGAACGTCAAGCTAAAGTGGCCTTTTCGAATCCGTATATGAAGAATGAACAAGTTTTAGTAACCAAAAAATCGGCTAATATCACCTCATTTTCAGGGATGAAAGGAAAAGTTTTAGGAGCTCAATCCGGTTCATCGGGTTATGACGCCTTTACATCAAATCCTAAGGTCCTTAAAGACATTGTTAAGGATAAAGATGCAACTCAATATGAAACCTTCACACAAGCCTTTATCGACCTTAAAAGTGGTCGTATTGATGGCTTATTGATTGATAAAGTTTATGCTAACTACTATTTGAAACAAGAGGGCGAATTAGCTAACTATAATATTGTAAAAAGTGAATACGAGGGTGAGAACTTTGCTGTTGGTGTTCGTAAAGAAGACAAAACACTTGTTAAAAATCTAAATAAATCACTTAAAAAACTATATAAAGATGGCAAATTCCAAGAAATCTCAAACAAATGGTTTGGTGAAGATGTAGCAACTGATCAAGTTAAAAATTAAAAAAAGATGACCGTATGGTCATCTTTTTAATGTATAGATATCTCGAAAAAGATTTTCTATAATACTTCCACCACAGAAAAATGTATTATTTTTATGTTAAGGATGATTATCATTGATAAATTCCTGTTTAATCTATCATAACTAATGTCCTTGTTGTATAATTTTGAAAGCAATAGTTCAGTGTTCGATTTACTTGCAATCCTAGATATATCGAAGCAAGGATACATTGTTGGCTTCAAACACTTGATTAAAAAAATGAAGACAAATATTTTTGTCCTCACTCTTGGCATCTTATTAATGTAGTCTTTTAACTGTATAATGTTTATGTTTTAATTCAGGTATTTGATTTGGTGATATTTGATGGAAAATTAAGAACCATACTTCGTGGCGTCGCCAGATACTGGTATGTTGGCAACCATTCAATTTATAGGTCACTAATTTAGTTTTTTGACTAATCGAAATCATATTGAATTCTTCAAAATTACTTGGAAAATAGTCTTCTTTTTCTAAAAATTGCATCCGATTATAAGTTTGTCCATCTTTATCAATTAAAGTAAAGTCATCTGCAATGTAACGGTGATAGTCGGGGACTTTTGAGAGAATAATCTTTTCATTTCTAAAAATCTTCTTTTTGACATTATCAAATATTTCATCTTCAGGAATGACTGAAGGTTCGACATGAATATCAATATCATAAACATAAAACTTATCACTTAGGAGTTGTTCAACTTCTTCGGTAATGGCATGACTTTCAAATACTGATAAATCAGGATTCATTTCAAGGACAATATCTAAATAAACGTTGCTCCCATAAGTGCGACCTCGGAGAGATTTAACATCAGTTATTTTTGGAATTGTTAATATGGCGTCTTTATATGATTTTAAATGTTTGTTATCAAATCCGTCGGATAAACTAAAAGCGCTTTGTAAAAAGATATCATAAGCTGTTTTTAAGATAAAGAAAGTAATAATAATGGCAGCTATTCTATCGATGATTGGTAGATTCAGTGAGGCTGCAACGATAGCAATTGAGGTTCCAATTGACGTTACGGCATCAGACAAGTTATCTTTAGAAGCAGCTACCAGTGCACTGGATTTAACTTTTTTTGATAATTTTCGGTTATACAAGTAAACAATAAACATTAGTCCTGCGGAGACTAGTCCGACAATTGCTCCTAGTGGATCAATTGGTGCGGTGTCACCTTTTATGATATTCTGCACCGTTTGGATCAAAACCTGGAAACCAACGATGAACATGATGAATGATGTGACTAAGCTTGACAGATCTTCTATTTTCCAATGACCAAAACGATGATTAGAGTCGGCTGGTTGACTTGCTAAATGGAGTCCGACTAATAAAGCGACATTACTGATAATGTCTGAAACGTTGTTAAACCCGTCAGCAATCAGTGAATTTGAGTTTAAACTATAGCCAAAAATCAATTTTGCCAAACTAATTAATAGGTAGACTACTATACTTAAAATTGGACCTCTTTTTGCTAATTTAAGGTCTGCACTCGGATCTCTTGTCATTGTAACTCCTTTATACTAATCACACCATTATACCATAAGTCATCGTATTTATTGTGCTAGTGGAGCTGTGTGTCATTACTGAAATCCATTTTTGGCTAGATGTTTTTTCGTTGAAAATAATTTTTGGTTTCAAAAATAATAATTGGTGAAAGTGCTAGAAGGGCAATTAAATTTGGAAGGGCCATTAGTCCATTTACGATATCAGCAATAATCCAGATGAGTTCTAATTTTAAGAAGCCACCTAGGGCAACCATTGATACAAAAAGAAGACGGAATATGCGGATATGTTTTGTTCCAAATAAAAATTCAAAACATCTTTCACCATAATAACTCCACCCTAGGATAGTCGTGAAGGCAAATAATACAAGTGAGATTGTTAATGCCATACTTCCGAAATTACCATAGACAGAGGCAAATGATGCTTGGGTTAATGGAGCTCCTTCAAGGTTACTTGTCCATTGACCACAAACTAGAATGGTTAAACCAGTTAAAGTACAGATGATAATAGTATCAATAAATGTACCTGTCATAGATATTAATCCTTGTTCTACGGGTTCATTTGTTTTTGCTGCAGCGGCTGCAATCGGTGCTGATCCGAGTCCAGATTCATTTGAAAAGACCCCGCGGGCAATCCCTTTTTGGATAGCATCCTTTACCAGACTACCAGCAAATCCGCCAATAGCAGCAGTTGGAGTAAAAGCAGATTTTAAGACTAAGGAAATGACTGGAATGATTTGATCGTATTTCATGATGATAACAGCCAGACTGGCAAAAATATATATAAATGCCATAAAAGGTACTATTTTTTCTGCAACTTTCGAGATTGATTGGATTCCTCCAAAGATAATAAAGGCAACAATAATTGCCATTATTATACTTGAAAATTTTCCCGAAATTCCAAAACTATGATCTAAAGCGGAAGTAATGGAATTGACTTGAGCAAAAGTTCCAATTCCGAATAAGGCAACTAATATACCAGAAATTGCAAATAGGCTGGCTAAAGGTTTCCATTTTTGCCCCATACCATTAAGTATGTAGTACATTGGTCCACCGGAAATTTCGCCATTAGCATCTTTAGTTCGATATTTAATGGCTAAGACTCCCTCTGAGTATTTTGTAGCCATCCCAAAGAAAGCGGCAATCCACATCCAAAATAATGCCCCTGGTCCACCTGATTTGATGGCTGTAGCAACACCTACGATATTTCCTGTTCCTACTGTTGAAGCCAATGCAGTGGCTAAAGCGGCAAAGGAAGAAATATCGCCATGACCTTCATCTTCTGAAAAGATTAGTTTGAATGCCATTGGCAATTTTGTAACTTGTAAAAGTCCTAAACGAACTGTTAAGTAAATCCCAGTTCCGACCAAAAGAATTAGTAGAGGAGGTCCCCAAACCAAATCATCGATAATTTTAACAATATTTAACATGCTATCTCCTTTTTATTTCACCGATGATAATACAAAAAAAGTCATCCTGAGGATGACTTCTGAAATGTAAGGTAGATAAAATAAACCAATAAAGGAAAAACCTTAACTAGTAATTATTATTATCTTCTGTCCTTTTGCCTGAGAGATTGAGCGAAATTGCCTTGCCCCTTCGGCGCCTAGATAGGTCTCTCCAGAAGTCCGTCCATCATGCAGTCCCGTTCAAATAAATTGAACACCTGAGAGTATAACTCCTTCGGCGAAAAAACTTTCTTCTCCTGTATGATATCAATCGGTTATATTAAATTGTATTAATAATACAGTAAATTACGAATGTTGTCAATAATAATTTTGTAAAAGTATAGATATAAACGATATTTAATTTAAAATCTAATTTATTGTCAGTTAAACTTTCTTTTTTTATTTGGTTCAAAAAGAAATGCTTTTTATTTTTTCATCTAATCATGGTATAATTTTAAAGTTGATAACTGTATGGATAATTACGACAAGGAGTAATAATGAATCCTTTATTAAATGGAATGAATGAAAAACAAGCAGAAGCAGTCCAAACAACGGAAGGACCGTTGTTAATTATGGCTGGAGCAGGGTCTGGTAAAACAAGAGTTTTAACTCACAGAATCGCTTACTTGATTGATGAAAAATTTGTCAATCCTTGGAACATTTTAGCAATTACCTTTACCAATAAAGCTGCGCGTGAAATGCGAGACAGAGCACTTGCTTTGAATCCTGCAACTATAGACACTTTAATTGCGACCTTTCACTCAATGTGTGTCAGAATCTTAAGACGTGAAGCGGACCATATTGGCTATAATCGTAATTTCACGATAGTTGATCCAGGCGAACAAAGAACATTGATGAAGCGAATTCTCAAATCACTTAATTTGGATCCTAAGAAATGGAGTGAACGCTCAATCTTAGGGACTATTTCCAATGCCAAAAATGACTTATTGGATGAAAAAGCATTTGAAGCTCAAGCAGCTGACATGTATAGCCAAATTGTAGCTCGTTGTTATAAGGCATATCAAGAGGAATTGCGACGTAGTGAAGCAATGGACTTCGATGATTTAATTATGATGACCCTTCGTCTTTTTGATACCAATAAAGATGTCTTAGCTTACTATCAACAACGTTACCAATACATACATGTTGATGAGTATCAAGATACTAACCATGCTCAATATCAGTTAGTAAAATTATTGGCCTCTCGCTTTAAAAATATTTGTGTTGTCGGTGATGCCGACCAGTCAATCTATGGCTGGCGCGGAGCGGATATGCAAAATATCTTGGATTTTGAAAAAGATTACCCATCTGCTAAGGTGGTATTATTAGAAGAAAACTATCGTTCAACTAAAACAATTCTTCAAGCTGCAAATGATGTCATAAAAAATAATCAAAATAGACGTGATAAAAAACTCTGGACACAGAATGCTGATGGTGAACAGATTGTCTATTATCGAGCAAACGATGAACATGATGAAGCAGTCTTTATAGCATCAACTATTTCAAATATGTGCCAAGGTAATGAGAAAAATTTCAAAGATTTCGCCGTTTTATATCGTACTAATGCTCAATCACGTACTATTGAAGAAGCATTTTTGAAATCAAATATACCTTATACTATGGTTGGTGGGACTAAGTTCTATAGCCGAAAAGAAATTCGCGATGTTATATCTTATCTTAATATTATAGCCAACCCTTCTGATAACATCTCTTTTGAGCGCATTGTCAATGAACCTAAACGTGGCGTGGGACCAGGAACAATGGAAAAACTCCGTTTATTTGCTTTTCAAAATGAGATGTCATTAATGGATGCCTCATCAAATCTGTTAATGTCTCCCCTAAAGGGAAAAGCTGCGCAGTCAATTATGGACCTGGCAAATCTATTCTTAGATTTTCGATTAAAATTGGATAACTTAACAATTACAGAATTAACAGAGCAGTTAATCGATCAATCGGGTTATCTAGAAGCTCTGCGGATTCAGAATACACTTGAGAGTCAAGCCCGAATAGAAAATCTTGAAGAATTCATTTCGGTAACTAAAAACTTCGATGACAATCAAAACAATGTTGAAGAAGATGAAAGCGGGCTTGACCGACTTGGTCGATTCTTAAATGACTTAGCATTGATTGCTGACACAGATAATGGCGATGCAGATGTAGCTGAAGTGACACTGATGACCCTCCATGCTGCTAAGGGATTAGAGTTTCCAGTGGTCTTTCTGATAGGTATGGAAGAAGGTGTCTTCCCACTATCTAGAGCTTCTGAAGATCCAGCTGAACTTGAAGAAGAACGTCGTCTTGCTTATGTTGGTATTACACGTGCTGAACAAGTACTCTTTTTAACAAATGCAAATACAAGAACCTTGTTTGGTAAAAGCAGCTATAATCGACCAACACGCTTCTTAAGAGAAATTTCTGACCAGTTGTTATCTTATCAAGGACTAGCTCGTCCAGCAAATTCTTCCTTTGGTGTTCGCTACAGTCAACAAAAAACATCTGAATTCGGACAAGGTATGAGTCTCTCACAAGCCATTCAAGCTCGTAAGAGCCAAGCTCAAAATAAAGAAAGAGTCACTTCATTAGCGGATGGTCACTTACCATTTGGCAATAACTTAGCGCAATCAGATAGTATAGATTGGCAAATTGGAGATATTGCCCAGCACAAAAAGTGGGGGGATGGAACTGTCCTAGAAGTGTCTGGCAGTGGAAAAACAATGGAATTAAAAATAAAATTTCCTGACGTTGGCCTTAAAAAATTACTGGCAAGTGTAGCTCCAATTACAAAAAAATAAAATTTTAAGTTCTTGTAAATCCTATAGATTAGGATTTGCAAGAACTTATTTTTAATTCTATAAATATATTTTCAATAAATCGAGTGTTATTCCTTGCAATCTGAAATCAGTATTGTATAATAACAATATAAATTAAATAACGAGTGGTCACTTTTAAAAACGTTGTTATATAAGCTTTATATAATTGTTTATCTAACAAATATATTTTAAAGACACTATGAAGTTAATTTATATGGTCACTTAGGTGATAAAAAATATCAAGGACAATTGTCCAAAGAAAAGGAGATGTCATTATGGCTATATTATGGACATTGATTGTAGGTGGTTTAATCGGTTTAATCGCAGGAGCTCTTACAAAAGGCGGCTCTATGGGTTGGATTGCTAACATAGTAGCAGGTTTAGTTGGTGCTTGGTTAGGTCAAGCATTACTCGGAGCTTGGGGACCATCATTAGCAGGGATGGCATTGATTCCTTCAATCATTGGTGCAGTGATCGTCGTCGTTGTTGTATCATTTGTACTAAGTAAAATGCATTAATATATTAAATACCGTTAGACGATGAAACTTTCATCGTTAGACATATAAGGAGAAATATTATGGGATTATTATGGACATTAATCGTAGGTGGTATCATTGGTTTGATTGCCGGAGCACTTACAAAACATGGTGGTTCAATGGGTTGGATTGCTAACATCGTTGCTGGTTTAGTTGGCGCTTGGTTAGGTCAAAACTTACTCGGAGCTTGGGGACCATCATTAGCAGGGATGGCATTGATTCCTTCAATTATTGGTGCAGTGATCGTCGTTGTTGTCGTATCATTTGTACTAAGTAAAATGGATTAATTTATTTAAAATAGGTGCTATAACTTGTTTGTAGCAAAATTCAGTAAAGGAGAAATATTATGGGTTTATTATGGACATTAATCGTAGGTGGTATCATTGGTTTGATTGCCGGAGCTCTTACAAAACATGGTGGTTCAATGGGTTGGATTGCTAACATTGTTGCTGGTTTAGTCGGTGCCTGGGTTGGTCAAGCATTACTAGGTTCTTGGGGACCATCATTAGCAGGAATGGCATTGATTCCTTCGATCATTGGTGCAGTACTGGTAGTTTTTGTTACCTCAATTATCTTAAGTAAAATGAACTAATTTGTATTAATTAAATTAGTCGTACAGTAGAAAAGAGGTAATTATGGCAAAATCATTGAAAGTATTTTATACACTGTTAGGTCTGATATTATTATCGATGTTCTTATTGGTAATTGGAGTGACTCAAGGTTATTTGAATATGCCTCATAGCTATGACTGGATGGGATTCGACATGAATCGCGTACCTGACTATCTTACACCAGGACTACAGTACTTTTTCTTCTGGACTGCAGTCACATTAGCTATTTTAACTATAATCGGAATTTTAGCAGTAATTTTTTATCCAAGAACTTATACAGAAATTAAACTTGGAAAAAATAATGGTAGTTTACTATTAAAAAAATCAGCTATTGAAGCATATGTAAAAACAGCTTTAAAAGAAACTGGTTTAATGTTAAACCCAAATGTTTCAGCAACTCTTTATAAACGTAAATTTGATATTGACGTTGCTGGACGTTTAGATTCTCGTATCGGTGTAAATGAACAAGTTAGTGGTATCAAAGAAGGTATTGAAAAAGGTTTTAACGAATTCTTTGGTTTAGATAAACCCGTTAACTTCAAAGTTCGAGTTAAGGACATTTCTGATTCAGATATGACATTCGGTAAGAAAAACCGAGTAGAATAGGAGTTATGTATGGCATTTTTCGAAAAATATAAATATCCAATTATTGGTGGCGTAGTAGGTCTAGTATTAGCAATATTACTTATGTCATTTGGATTCCTTAAAACTTTAATTGCAATCATATTCATTGTTTTAGGTATCTATGCTGGCTTATTTGTTAAAAGCACTGGACTTATAGATAATTTTATTAATCGTCGCTAATATATGGAAAAATCATTTTATTAGTTATTGACTTGATTTAAAGGAGAAAGATTATGACTGAAACTTACATTAAAAACACTCAAACAACTAACACTCGTAACACTAATGATTTTAACGCAAATGGTGCAGGAATTCGTGGCGAATTATCTTATGAAAATAAAGTTATTGAAAAAATCGTCGGTCTTGCTATTGAAAACGTTGATGGATTACTAGCCGTAACTGGTGGTCTTCTCTCAAACATTAAAGGAAAACTTGTTAATACTGATAATGTTCGAGATGGTGTCAACGTTGAAGTAGGTAAAAAACAGGTAGCCGTTGATCTTGATATCGTCGCTGAATATCAAAAACATGTTCCAACAATCTTTAAAGACATTAAAGGAATTGTTGAAACAGAAGTTAAGAAAATGACAGATTTAGATGTGGTTGAATGTAATGTTAACGTAGTTGATATTAAAACTCGTGCGCAACATGAACAAGACAAAGTAACTCTTCAAGATAAAATGTCTGATGCTGCACAAACAACAAGCCAATTTACAAAAAAACAAGTAAATAACGCTAAGTCTGGTGCTGAAAACATGCAAAGTGAGCCTCGCGTTAAATAATTAATTATCTTACAAAGAAGGTGAATCATATGTCAGAAGAAAAAGTAGATGCTAAATTACGTCAGGTAAGTGGTAAAGTGAAAGAGACTTTTGGTAAAGCTTCTAATAACAAGTCATTAGAGGCTGAAGGTAAAGTCGAAAATACATCCGGTAAAGTAGACGAATTTACTACTGATGTAAAAGACTCACTAAAAGGGCTTTCAAAAGGTCTGAAAGATATTAAATAAGGAGAACACTATGACTGAAATCAATACAAATACAACCGAAAACTATTCAAAAAATAATACATCAAATCCAACTAACACTAACATAAAAAATAAGATAACTTATGATGACAAAGTAATTGAGAAAATCGTTGGACATGCACTAGAAAGTGTTGATGGTTTACTATCCGCAAAAGGTGGTTTCTTCTCTAGCGTGAAAAACAATATGGTTAATTCCAATTCAGTTACAGACGGAGTTAGTGTAGAAGTTGGTAGCGAAGAAGTTGCTGTTGACTTGGATATAATTGTTGAATACGGTAAAGATATTCCAAAAATTGCTGATCATATTAAGGAAATTGTAGCAGAAAACGTTGATAAGATGACACATCTTAAGGTCATTGAAGTTAATGTTAACGTTGTTGATATTCGTACAAAAGAGGAACAAGAAAAAGCAGAAGTAACAGTCCAAGATCGTATGTCTAAAGCTGCTAATTCAACATCACAATTTGTCAGTGAAAAAACTGAGAAAATGAAAAAGAATACCTCATCTTCAAATCAAACTGATGGATTAGTGAACTAGTTTTCAGATAACTGACAGTGTTAACCCGAAAAGCTGGTTTTTTGCCAGCTTTTTCTATAAGTTTGAAACAACCTTAAAAGGTGGTGTTGAAAAAAGTTTGGAAATATGAAATAATAGGAATGTTTTAGTTAGTATAAAGGAGCGATAATATGGCAAAGGGTAATAAGAGCGAACTAACGAGCTCAAAATATCAGCAGATTGCTATTTCAGTGGCTGAAAGGATTGCCAGTGGTGAATATGAAGTAGGAGAAAAATTAAAGTCTAGGACAACAATTGCCTCCACTTTTAATGTGTCACCAGAAACCGCTAGAAAAGGTTTAAATATTTTAGCAGATTTAAAAATTTTAACCTTAAAACATGGTAGCGGGGCAATTGTATTATCTAAAGAGAAAGCAATGGAATTCATTAATCAATATGAAACAACTCATTCTATTGCTGTTATCAAAGAAAATATCAGAAAAAACATTCACCAACAAAAGCAAGAAATGGAGGAGTTGTCTTTATTAGTTAATGACTTTATGATGCAAAGTCAATCAATCAGTAAGCAATATCCATTAGCACCCTATGAAATTATTTGTAGCCAGGATTCTGATCATTTTGGTAAATCTATTGGTGTCCTAAATTTATGGCATCAGACAGGTGCTACAGTAGTTGCTATCGAGCATGAAGGCCATTTCGTTATCTCTCCTGGACCTTATGCCGTCATAGAAAAAGGTGATCATATTTACTTTGTCGGTGATGAGTCTGTACTTTCACGCATGAAAAATTATTTTAATTTAAGAATGGGCTTATAATATCCCAAATTAATTTGATAAATTAACAAAACCTTTCATTTTCAATCTATTCCTTTCTACGATAAAATAGAACTGTAAGAACTTGTTTTATGTTTGAATTTACAAAGGAGGAAAATTATGACTACATTTATTGAGAAACCAGTAACATTAGTTGGTAAACAATTTCAAGTTGGAGAAATTGGACCAGATTTCACACTGATCACACCGGATTTGGTAGAAAAATCACTCTCAGATTTCAAAGGGAAAAAAGTTATTAGTGTAGTGCCTTCAATTGACACTAGTGTATGCTCAACTCAAACGCGTACGTTTAATGAAGAATTGACAAAGTCAGATGACACATATGTACTGACAATTTCTTGTGATCTCCCTTTTGCCCAAGGGCGTTTTTGCGCAGCGGAAGGACTAGATAATGTGATCATGCTATCAGATTACTATGATAATTCATTTGGTAAAGCCTATGGCTTATTAATGGAAGAATGGCATCTATTAGCACGCGCAGTACTAGTACTTGATGAAGACAATAAAATTGTGTATACTCAATACTTAGAAAATGTTAATAATGAACCTGACTATGTTTCTGCAATCACAGCCTTAAAAGCAATCAAATAACTAAAAAGTACCATTATCGGCACTGCACCCCAATAGTGGGACAGAAGAAAAACACTCTTATGAAACCAATTTTCTGAATTGAACAGGAGATTGGTTTTTTAAATGACGTTGAATTCTAGTTTCATTATAAAATGTTATGTAATTTTTAACAATATTTGTTATACTAACTTTGTTGTGTTTTCTCCTATCTTGGAGATAAAAGGTTTCAGTCTTTAAAGCGGAGTGAAACCATTCAATACAGGCGTTATCTGCAGGTGTCCCTTTTCGAGACATTGAGCGGGTAATGCCTTTTTCAATACAAGCGAGATAGTAAGCATGTGATGTATAGACAGATCCTTGATCACTGTGTAATAGGACTCCTGATTCTAAATCAAGTTGATTAAGGGTATCAAGTACAAGATCATTGTCCTGTGTATCTGAAATAGTATAGGCCACAATTTCACGATTATAAAGGTCCATAATAGATGACAAGTATAAGGTAGTTTTTCCAAAGTTGAGATAAGTAATATCTGTAACTAGTTTTTGTAATGGTCTGGTTGCCTTAAAGTCACGGTCTAGCTTATTGTCTGTGACGTAGTATGGCCTACCTAATTTAGGGGACTTCTTTATTCTAGTGCGACATAGCCACCCTCTGCTCTTCATGATACGATAGACTTTCTTTACATTGGCATTAATCCCAAACTCTTTCTTTAGAAGACTTGTAATGGTTCTATAACCATATATAAACTTATATTTTAAGCAGAGCTCTTCAACTTTTTCGATAAGACTATCATGAATAGGAGGCTTGATATTAGATTTCCACCGATAATAGGTTGAGCGTGAGACCTTAAAACAGTCCAGAATAAAACCTAATGGATACTGATATCTGTAGTAATCAACAAGCTTGATGAGTGTTACTTTATCGATTTTCTCATCAAGCTTTGATACTTTTTTAAAAGTTCAACTTGTAGTTTTAATTGCTCAACTTCTGATAACTGTTCCATTCCTTGACCGTAAGTATATTGCTTACCTACAGGTTGATGAAAACGATACGTTTCTCCTTTTTGATACCAGCGCCACCATGTATATATCTGGCTTTTATTTTTAATACCAAGTCTATCCATAATAACTTTTTCGGGCTTACCTGATTTCTTCATTTCAATACAGGCTAATTTGGTTTCTAACGAGTAAGCTTTTTTGACCATAATAAAACACTCCTGATTCTATTTTACTAGAATTCTACAGGAGTGTTTTTCTTGTGTCTCATTTATTGGGTGCAGTGCCATCAAATGGTACTTTTTAGTTTGCGACAGAAATTATTTTTAAAATATATCTAGAAATTTGTTCAGGCTCTTCTAAACATCCTTTACTTATCCAATGTGAGATAATTGAAATAATCGTTGTCATATAAACTTCAAGAGCATAGTCTAAAGGTATATCATATGATTCTTGAATCAAAAATTGATAGTTATCAATACTCAAAAGAACACTATAAATAAAATCAGCAAGTGTTTTTCTAAAATCTAAATTTGTAGATTGAGATAAGGCTGCAACAAGGGGATAGTTTGCCTTAAAGGCTTCTAAAGTTTTTTCTAAAATATGAGCAGTATCCGTGTAAATTATTTCATCATCTAAAATCATAAACAAATGATTGAAAAAATCTGCTTTGATCTGTTCAAGTAAATCATTTTTATCTTTGTAATGTAGATAAAAGGTCCCTCTATTTAAGTGGGCCTTTCTCGTTAATTCAAAGATAGTAATTGCTTCCAACTCTTTCTCATTCATTAATGAAATAAAAGCCTTATTAATAGCTGCTTTTGAATTCGTATGTCGTTTATTTACCAAAATTCTCTCCTTAAATCAACAGATTGCATTAGTCTGTTCTTGAAGATACTTTAAAGACATTATATAATAGACATAAAGTTAAATCAACAGCATGTTGATATAAGGAGATATCCAATGGCATATATAGAATTAAAAGAGTCATCCAAATATTATCAAATAGGAGAAAGCCAAGTTATTGCCAATAACAAGGTTACTTTTGATATTGAAAAAGGGGAGTTGGTCGTTATACTAGGAGCTTCTGGTGCTGGTAAATCAACTGTCTTAAATATCTTAGGTGGAATGGATACCAATGACCAAGGTCAGGTGCTAGTAGATGGTCAGCTCGTCTCCAGTTATAGTAGTAAGGAATTAACCAACTATCGACGCAATGATATTGGCTTTGTTTTCCAATTTTATAACCTTGTTCCAAATTTAACAGCCAAAGAGAATGTTGAATTAGCAGTAGAGATAGTAAGAAATGCATTAGATCCAGAAACAGTCCTAACAGAGGTTGGACTCTCACATCGTTTGGACCACTTTCCAAGTCAGTTATCTGGTGGGGAACAACAACGGGTGTCAATTGCAAGAGCATTAGCCAAAAAACCTAAAATTCTCTTATGTGATGAGCCTACAGGAGCATTAGATTACCAAACTGGTAAGCAGATTTTGAAATTACTTCAAAAGATGGCAGCAAATAAAGAAACAACAGTCGTAATAGTGACACATAACACTGCCCTTGCACCAATCGCAAATCGAGTTATCCATATGCATGATGCTAAGGTTACAAAGGTTACTAAGAACGAAAATCCACTCAGTATTGATCAGATAGAATATTAAGGTGACACTATGATGAAAAAAACCTTATGGAAAGATATCTTCCGATCGATATGGCAAACAAAGGGCCGTTTTCTATCACTTTTTTTGCTCATGGCCTTAGGCTCATTTGCATTAGTTGGCTTAAAAGTCTCAGGACCAAACCTAGAAAACACAGCTAGACACTATATTAATCAGCATAGGCTAATGGATCTTTCAATAATGGGAAGTCACGGCTTTTCAAAAAAAGATCTCCAAGAGATAAAATCAATCCCCAATGCTACTTATGAGTTGTCTCATCAAGTTGAAGCAAATTTCGATACTAGTGGTGCCGCCATTCGGCTACAATCACCTGACAAAAGAATTTCAACTAGTAGCTTACAAAAAGGTAGATTACCAAGCACTAGTTCAGAGATAGCTCTCTCGAGCTGGTATCAAAAGGATTATAAAGTCGGGGATACTGTCAGAATCCATAGCCCAAAAACACAACTTTTAAACCAAGATTCATTCAAAATAGTTGGTTTTTACGAAAATCCAGAAATTTGGTCAAAGAAAAATTTAGGCGCATCTCGGACAGGAGATGGTAATTTAGCTCTCTATGGTCTCATAGCTCCAGATGCTTTTAAAGGCGAAAAAAACCTTGCTCGCATTCGCTATAATGATTTAGCAAAATTAAATCCTTTTGGAATTAAATATGATAAAAGTTTGCAAACAAAGGAGGAGTCCTTAGAAAATATTTTTTATAATAATAGTAAAGAGCGACTTAAGGACTTACAAAAGAAGTCCCTATCACGAATTGCTGAAAATGAGCAAAAAATTACTGAAGCAGAAACTAATCTTTCAAATCAAGAAAAGAAACTAATTTATTTAAATGGCCCAACTTTAAAAACTGCTAAAACAAAAATTGATCAGGCAAGAAAAGAATTAGCCAAAAAAGAAAAAACAATTGAGCAGGCTAAATCAGATGTCAAAGCAATGCCTAAACCAGTCTATCTAATCTCTAACCGTCAGACCCAAGAAGGTGGAGAAGGTTACCAGGTTTATCATTCATCAACCATTTCAATTGCGAATGTCAGTAATATATTTCCAGTAGTTCTGTACTTAGTTGCAGCTCTAGTTACATTTACTACGATGACCCGCTTTGTCGATGAAGAACGGACTAATTCAGGATTATTACTAGCAATTGGTTATTCAAAAAAAGATATCTATAAAAAGTTTATTATTTATGGATTTATTGCTAGTGCACTTGGTACACTTATCGGTGTGATTGGAGGAACCTATCTCTTATCAGCCATGATTGTTAAAATCTGTTTAAATAATTTAATTCTTGAGAGTGTCACTTATCATTTTTATTGGAATTATACTGCTTTGGCATTCTTTTTAGCTGCTTTATCAGCTCTCTTACCAGCATATTTAGTGGCTAGAAAAGAACTTAATCAGGCACCTGCTCAGCTATTACTCCCAAAACCACCAAGCAAGGGTGCTAAAATATTTTTAGAACGTCTTCCTATTATTTGGTCGCGTCTCACTTTTACACAGAAAGTGACAGCCCGAAATATCATTAGATATAAACTACGAATGATCATGACTATCGTAGGTGTAGCTGGTTCAGTAGCTTTACTATTTTCAGGGTTAGGTATACAATCTTCGCTTTCTAAAGTAATTGATAAGCAATTTTCTGAATTAACTCCATATGATATCTTACTAGTGTCCAAAAAAAGTGAAGAGAGTCAGAAAACTATTCAGGACTATTTTCATATACAAAATATCTCATCCTATCAAGAAATCAATTTAACTAGTTTGGACTTGGACATTAAAGGGCAGAGAACTAATTCCAAGGTCACTGTTCTTTCAAGCCAGAAACCGTCTTTAAAGCCTTATATGGAACTAATTGATGATGGAACAAAGAAACCATTATTAGTTCCTAAAAATGGCGTTTTCATCTCTACTAAACTCGCATCTTTTTATAACGTAAAACCAGGACAAAATCTAACATTAACAGATAAACACGGGAAAAACTTTAATGTAAAAGTAGCAAATGTAATTGATATGCGAGTTGGACATTATATTATTTGTTCAAACGACTATTATCAAAAAGCCTTTAAGCAGCTTGAGACTAATCCAGCCTTTCTGATAAATCTCCCTAAGCATTCAAGAAAAGATGTCAGATCCATCTCAAAATTTTTCATGAATAAGCCAGAAGTGATTAGTTTATCCAAAAATATCATGATTACTGATTATGTCCAATCAATTGTTGATTCATTAAATCAAGTGATGGCATTGCTTGTCATTTTGTCAGCCTCACTGTCATTAGTCATTTTATATAACTTAACGACAATAAATATTGCTGAGCGCATTCGAGAACTATCTACAATCAAGGTCTTAGGATTCTTTGATAAAGAGGTCACCATGTATATTTTCAAGGAAACAATTCTCTTGTCAGGAATTGGTATTATATTAGGATTGATAAGTGGTTATTATCTCCATCAGCTTTTAATGACTTTAATGGGTGCTTCTAATATGAATTTTGGAACGGATGTGGACTTATATGTTTATTTGGTTCCGGTCATAACAATTACACTTCTTATAATTGGTTTAGGCTTTATTGTTCACTTGTCACTAAAAAGACTAGATATGCTAGATGCATTAAAATCAGTTGACTAAAAATTTGGGTGCAAAATGCATCCATTTTTCTTGTATTTCTTAGTACAATATGATAGTATTTAAATACCAAGAATTGATAGAAAGATACTAAATAATATGAAAAGCATTATTGATACTTACATTAATGATGATAGAGAGAAAATGACTTTAGCAGAAACTGTAGACTGCTTTAAAGGCAAAGCAATTTCTAGTAAAATTGAAGAAGGCGAATTTGGATTGATTAATTTATCTGATATGCAAAAAGATGGAATCAATTATGAGCATTTAAGAACATTCCAAATGGAACGACGCCAACTATTACGTTATATTTTAGAAGAAGGGGATGTCCTGATTGCTTCTAAAGGAACAGTTAAAAAAGTTTGTGTTTTTCATAAACAAGAAAATGACATTGTTGCTTCATTAAATATTACAGTATTAAGACCAAAAAAAGCTTTCCGGGGCTATTACATCAAGTTCTTTTTGGATTCACCAATTGGCCAAGCCTTATTAGATGAAGCAGATCATGGCAAAGATGTTATTAATCTGTCGACCAAAGATTTACTGGATATCTCTATACCTGTAATTCCCTTAGTTAAACAAGATTATTTAATAAATAATTATCTAAGAGGTTTGAACGATTATCATCGCAAATTGAATCGAGCCCAACAAGAATGGCAACATCTTCAAAATGAAATTGAAAAGGCTTTAAGTTGAGGGAGTTCACATGAATATCATTGAACGTACCCTTAAGATGGTCTTTGCTACAGTTATTTCAATTCTAATCGCACAATATTTTAAATTAGACTTTGCCAGTTCTGCAGGCATTATTGCTTTACTAAGTATACTGGATACTCGGAAATCTAGTTTGTCGGTGGCCTTAAGCAGATTCTTATCCTTCTTTCTAGCATTTGCAATTGCCATACTAATTTTTAAAGTAACAGGTTATACTCTATTAGCATTCTCAGTATACCTTTTACTAACAATTCCAATATTGTATCTCTTTAAATTGGAATCTGGATTAGTTCCAATTACTGTCTTAGTCAGCCATTTATGGGCCATCCAGTCAATTGCTCTATCAATGTTATTAAATGAATTTTATATTTTTGTCATTGGAACATGTGTTGCACTTTTGTTTAATAGTTATATGGGATCAAATCAACGTAAAATTGCCCAATACCATAGAAAAGTAGAAGAGCAAATGAAAACAATTTTATTTGAGATGGAAGCAGATTTGTTGGAAGAATCAAGTCAAAGTAGCTTGTCTGAAATCCAACACTTAGAATCTAGTTTAAAAGAGGCATTAGGTCTTGTTTATCGGGATAGTTATAATCAATTATTTCAAGCTAGCAACTATCAAGTACATTATTTTGAAATGCGCAAACAACAAACTAAATTAATGAAACAGATGTTCGTAAGTATATCAAAAGTATCAGTAACGACAAGGCAAAGTATCTTACTAGCCCACCTGATTCACGAAACAGCTAGTCAACTCAGTCAAGGAAATCCAGCATTGACACTGATTGATGATATTGAACAACTATTAGAGACTTTTAGGCATGAAGAATTACCAAAAACACGATTAGAATTTGAAAATCGTGCCTCGCTATTTCAACTATTAAATGATTTGGAATCTTTTATATTGGAAAAAACAAATTTTTATCAAACTTATCAAGAGGGTGAGTTAACAAAGAGATAATTACAAAGGCTAAGATGAGCATATTCTTAGTCTTTTTTGCTATAATAGTAAGCATGAATATCAGTGATTGGAGTAATCATGAAAGAAATTAAATGTCCTAAATGTCATACAGTATTTACAATTGATGAATCAGAATATAGTTTATTATTGTCACAAATAAGAGGTGAAGAATTTGACCGTGAAATTCAACAACGACTTACTAATGAATTAGCAATCCATCAAGAAAAAGCTAAAGGACTGTTACAAGAAAAATTGGCGGAGAAAGATAAGTCGATTCAAGAGTTAAGTAATCGACTCAGCCAATCTGAAAAAGATCAGACTATGGTTCGGCAAGAAGCTCTAGCTCAAAAGGATAAAGAGATTTATGAACTTGAAAGTCAACTTGAAAAGATTAAATCTCAAAATGCTTTAGATTTAGCCAAATCATTAACTGAAAAAGATAAAGCATTAACCCAGTTACAAAATAAGCTAGAAAAAATGGAACTGGAAAATCAGAGTAAATTACAGTCAGCAATGACAAGTATTGAAAAAGAGCGCGATGCCTTACAAAATCAAATTCTTCTTCAGGAGAAAGAAAGCGAGCTATCTCTTGCTTCCTTAAAACGTGATTACGATGCTCAACTTAAAGCAGCAAATGAACAAGTTGATTTCTATAAAAACTTTAAAGCACAGCAATCAACCAAAGCAATAGGAGAAAGTTTAGAATTATACGCAGAAACTGAATTTAATAAAGTTCGCGCTTATGCCTTTCCGAATGCTTATTTTGCTAAAGATAATGAATTATCAAGTCGTGGCTCAAAAGGGGACTATATTTTTAAGGAGAATATAGACGGGATAGAACTCTTGTCTATCATGTTTGAAATGAAAAATGAGGCAGACACCACCAAGACCAAACATAGAAATAGTGATTTTTTGAAAGAACTTGACCGTGATCGTCGTGAAAAAGGGTGTGAGTATGCCGTTTTAGTCACTATGCTTGAAGCAGACAATGATTACTATAACACAGGGATAGTAGATGTCAGTCATGAATATCCAAAGATGTATATCATTCGTCCTCAATTCTTTATTCAAATTATAGGTTTATTGCGAAACGCTGCTATGAATGCCATGACCTACAAACAAGAACTTGCTTTAGTTCGTGAGCAAAATATAGATATTACACACTTTGAAGAAGATTTGGATCTCTTTAAAAATGCCTTTGCTAAGAATTATCAGTCAGCAAGTAGTAACTTTAAAAAAGCTATTGATGAAATAGACAAGTCGATTAAACGCATGGAAGAAGTCAAACGCTTTTTAACTACCAGTGAGAATCAACTCCGTCTGGCAAACAATAAACTAGATGATGTCTCAATAAAAAAATTAACGCGTCAGAATCCAACAATGCGTGAGAAATTTGATGCTTTAAGAAATGAGTAAATAGGCTGCTTTAAAATCTTTTGGTATGTTAAGAGAAAGAAAAAACGTATAATCCAGATTGATAAAATAATCAGAAAATGAAAGAAAATTATGAAAAATGGAATAATAAATGTTAAAAAGGAAGCTGGAATGACTTCCCATGATGTGGTTTTTAAATTAAGACGCATTTTGCAAGAGAAAAAGATTGGTCATGGTGGAACCCTTGATCCAGACGTCGTTGGTGTATTACCAATAGCAGTTGGAAAGGCGACTCGTGTCATTGAATATATGACTGAAGCAGGGAAAGTCTACGAGGGAGAAGTAACGCTAGGTTTCTCAACAACAACAGAAGATGCTAGTGGTGAAATCATTGAACAAGTTCCTGTATCGAAAGATTTAACTGAAGAATTAATTGATGCCACGATGAAAACATTTATTGGTGAAATTACTCAGATTCCTCCTATGTACTCAGCTGTTAAAGTAAACGGACGGAAACTATATGAATATGCTCGAGCTGGTCAAACTGTTGAACGTCCAGAAAGACAAGTTACTATTTATCAGTTTGAAAGAACTAGTCCTTTAACTTTCGTTGGCGGACTATGTCGTTTCTCTTTTAAAGTTGCATGTAGTAAAGGAACTTACGTAAGAACTTTAGCTGTGGATTTAGGTGAAAAGCTTGATTACCCAAGTCATATGTCAAAATTAATGCGGACAGCTTCAGCTGGTTTGACATTAGACAATGCTCTAACACTTAGTGAGATTGAGGAACTTGTAAAAAATCAAGATTACAGTTTCTTTCTTCCAATTAGTTTAGGTGTTTCTGATTTACCAAAAATGATGATTAGTGAAAGTGAAAAAGAGGAACTATCTTTTGGCAGAAGGATAGTCTTACCAAGCCAGGAAAAACTAGTTGCTGCCTTTTTTGATGATCAGTTAGTCGCTGTTCTTGAACAAAGAGAAGATGGTTATAAACCAAAAAAAGTCCTATTATAGGATTACTAGAAAAAGGGTATTATGAAAATTCAACAAATTAAATCATATAAAGATATTAGTGAAGATGACAAAACAGTCTTAGTACTGGGTTATTTTGATGGTTTGCACCGAGGGCATAAAGCTTTATTTGATAAAGCAAAAAGTTTGGCTAAAAAAGAAAATTTTAAAATTGTAAGCTTAACTTTTAATGAAACACCAAAACTCGCTTTTGCCAAATATAATCCAGAGTTACTTTTACACATTACTTACCCAGAAAAACGATATCAAAAATTTTCAGAATATGGAGTAGACCATCTCTACCTGATTGATTTTACAACGGCTTTTTCAAAAATTACCTCTGATGATTTTATAAAAAACTATATTGGAAGTTTAAATGCCAAATATATAGTAGTTGGCTTTGACTATAAATTTGGTCATAATCGTACTAATAGTGATTATTTACAACGCAATTTTGATGGGAAAGTCTATACAATTGATGAAGTTTCTTTTAATGGAAGAAAGATTTCTTCAACATGGATTAGAGAAGCTATCAAATCTGGTGATGTGAATGCTGCCAATCAATTATTAGGTTATGATTTTACGACAAGAGGGATGGTAGTTCACGGGGATGCGCGTGGTCGCACCTTAGGATTTCCTACAGCTAACTTAGCACCAATTGATCGTACTTATCTGCCAGCTGATGGAGTATATGTTACAGATGTCTTAGTTAATGGACGAATCTACCGCTCAATGACAAGTATTGGTAAAAATATTACCTTCGGCGGAGACGAGCTGCGTCTCGAGGTTAATATCTTTGACTTTGATGGTGATATCTATGGAGAATCTTTAGAAATTATCTGGTTAGATAAAATAAGAGATATGGCTAAATTTGAGGGGATTGAAGATTTAATAGATCAATTAAATAATGATAAAGAGATTGCATTAAATTGGAAAAAAGATAGCAAATTTAATTAAATTTTTGTATAATGAGGTAAGTAGAAAAATTAGAGGAAAAGTATGGTTACCTTATTTTTATCACCAAGTTGTACTTCGTGTCGTAAGGCGCGAGCATGGCTATTAAAACATGAAGTGAATTTTCAAGAACATAATATAATTACCAGTCCCTTAACAAGAGATGAACTTTTATCAATATTATCATTTACGGAAAACGGGACAGAAGATATTATCTCAACTCGTTCAAAAGTATTTCAAAAATTAAATATAGATGTAGAAGATTTATCCATTTCTGACTTAATTGATTTAATTGCATCAAATCCTAGTCTTTTGAGACGTCCAATTATCATGGATAAAAAAAGAATGCAAATTGGTTTTAACGAAGATGATATCAGAGCATTTTTACCAAGAGATTACCGTAAACAAGAATTACGTCAAGCAACAATTAAAGCAGAAATTGAGGGATGACATGTCAACTAATTATAATTATCCACTTGATATAAACTGGAGCACTGACGATATCACATCAGTGCTTCATTTTTTAAATCAAGTTGAACTTGCTTATGAAGGAAAAGTTAATGCTAAAAATCTCTTGCAGGCATACTCGGCGTTTAAAAAAGTAGTTCCGAGTAAAGCTCAAGAAAAACAAATTGATCGTGAATTTGAAAAAAGTAGTGGCTATTCTACCTATAAAGTAGTTCAAGCTGCCAAAAAACTTGAGGAAGGATATTTTACACTTGATAAATAAATTCGACTTTGCAAAATCATTAATCTATGATGCAGCTGATTTCATTAAAGAAAAAATGTCTGGACAATTGGATATCCAGGTTAAAAGCAACCATGACGATTTAGTTACAAATGTGGATCAAGAAACTCAGGACTTTTTGATTTCCCAAATAAAAAAACACTACCCTCAAGACAATATATTAGCTGAAGAGAATGATGTCAGACATCCTATCAATGATGGTTCTGTTTGGGTAATTGACCCAATTGATGGAACTGTCAATTTTATTGTACAGGGTGAAAATTTTGCTATTATGTTAGCTTACTTTGAAGATGGTGTAGGCCAATTTGCTTTTATATATGATGTTATGAAAGATCAACTCCTTGCGGGTGGTGGTCAATTTGATGTTTTATTTAATGATAAAAAAGTACTTCCTTATGAGCCTAAGGGTTTATCAGAATCATTAGTCATTTGTAATTCAGGAATGTATTTAGAAAATTATTGTGGTTTGATGAATTTAATTAGACAGTCATTAGGTGTTAGGATTTATGGCGGAGCTGGTATTTCAATCATTAAAGTCTTAAGGCAACAAGTATTTGGCTACTTTTCATATATTCAGCCTTGGGACTATGCAGCTGCGTATATTTTTGGTGAAAGATTAGGTTATGTACTTCTCACTATTGAAGGTGAAAAACCAGATTTTCAAACTCGGCAGAAGGTAATGTTTGTTCCAGAAGCAGAGCTTCCAGTATTAAAAAAAATATTGAATTAAGCTTGAAATACTAATAATATATTTAGATTTCAAAGAAAAATATAATGTCTGCTTTTTTCGTACAATCCAGATAAAAGTTCTTCCTTTGAAATGCTAGTTATGTTACTATAATGATTGAGTTGAAAAATCAACCTACCCTAATATTTTATGAATAGGAAATAAATCAATGAATATTAAAAAGAAATTCTTTTTGTTTAGTTTGTTAACAATATCAACACTATTTTTGACAGCATGTTCAAGTTGGATTCAAAAAGGTGAATCCATTACAGCTGTTGGGTCAACGGCATTACAGCCACTAGTTGAAGCGGCAGCTGATGAATTTGCAAGTACACACCTTGGTAAAACAATAAATGTTCAAGGCGGTGGTTCTGGAACTGGTCTTTCTCAAATTCAATCACAATCAGTTCAAATCGGGAATAGTGATTTGTTCGCTGAAGAAAAAGATGGTATTGATGCTAAAAAACTTACTGATCATCAAGTGGCAGTAGCTGGACTAGCAATTATTACAAACAAAAAAGTTAAAGTTTCAAATCTTACAACTGACCAATTAAGACGGATTTTTTCTGGTGAATATACAAACTGGAAACAAGTTGGTGGTCAAAATCTAGAAATTTCTGTTATTAATAGAGCAGCAAGTTCTGGATCACGTGCGACATTTGACAATGTTATCATGGGGGATGTTCCAGCTAAACAAAGTCAAGAACAAGATTCAAACGGTATGGTTAAATCAATTGTTGCTCAAACTCCGGGAGCTATTTCTTATTTAGCATTTTCTTACGTTGATAAAAGTGTTAAAGCACCTAACCTAAATGGTTTTTCTCCGAATGCGGAACATGTAAAAACCAATGACTGGCCAATTTGGTCTTATGAACATATGTATACTTATGGAAAAGCAGATGGTTTAACTAAGGAATTTCTTGACTTTATGACTTCTGAAGAAGTACAAAAGAAAGTTGTTACACATATGGGTTATATTCCAATGACTGAGATGAAAGTTGTTAAATCTCATGATGGAAAAGTTTCAAAGAAATAGTGGGAGTATTATGAAAGATCAGGAATTAGCTAAAAAATTAGTTTCGCCATCTAAAAATTCACGTTTAGAAAAATTTGGTAAAACATTAACATTTTTATGTTTAGCTTTAATCGTTTTTATAGTTGCAATGATTTTAATTTTCGTTGCTCAAAAAGGGTTGTCAACCTTTTTTGTTGATAAAGTAAATATTTTTGATTTCTTATTTGGTAAAGAATGGCAACCGAGTTTGAAAGATAAGAATGGTATGCCTTATCTTGGAGCACTTCCAATGATTACAGGTTCTTTTGTCGTAACAATCCTTTCTGCTATTATTGCAACACCATTTGCAATTGGAGCAGCAGTATTCATGACTGAGATTTCACCAAAATATGGTGCAAAATTACTACAACCAGCTGTTGAATTACTTGTTGGTATTCCTTCAGTTGTTTATGGATTTATTGGTTTACAAATAATTGTACCCTTTGTTCGTTCACTATTTGGCGGCACTGGTTTTGGTATCTTATCTGGGGTTTGTGTGCTCTTTGTTATGATTCTTCCAACTGTAACATTCATGACTGTGGATAGTTTGAAAGCAGTCCCACGTCATTATCGTGAAGCAAGCATGGCTATGGGTGCAACTCGTTGGCAAACAATCTGGCGTGTTGTATTGAATGCTGCTAGACCAGGAATCTTTACAGCAGTCATCTTTGGTATGGCTAGAGCATTTGGTGAAGCACTTGCTATACAAATGGTTGTTGGTAATTCAGCTGTTATGCCTACTTCACTTACAACACCAGCGGCGACATTGACATCTGTATTAACAATGGGTATTGGTAATACAGTTATGGGAACTGTTCAAAATAACGTTCTTTGGTCATTAGCCTTAGTATTATTATTAATGAGTTTAGCATTTAACTCAATAGTTAAATTAATTACGAAAGAGAGAAAGAGAAATTATGAACGCTAAAAAGATTGATAAATTAGCAACTGGTACTTTGTATACCATTGCTGGAATCATTGTAGCTATTTTAGCTTCATTAATTCTATATATTCTCGTCCGTGGTTTACCGCATGTTTCTTGGTCTTTCTTAACTGGTCGCTCGTCTTCATACGAAGCTGGTGGTGGGATTGGTATCCAACTATATAACTCATTTTTTCTACTAGTTATTACGTTACTCATTTCAATTCCCCTCTCAACGGGTGCTGGTATTTACCTTGCTGAATATGCAACTAAAGGCCCCCTTACTAACTTTATCCGTACTTGTATTGAAATTCTTTCATCTTTACCATCAGTTGTTGTTGGTTTATTTGGTTATTTGATATTCGTTGTCCAATTTCAATATGGTTTCTCCATTATTTCAGGAGCCTTAGCTTTAACTGTATTTAACCTTCCACAGATGACTCGTAATGTAGAAGATAGTTTACTTCACGTACATCATACACAAAGAGAAGCAGGGTTAGCACTTGGACTATCCCGTTGGGAAACTGTTTTCCATGTAGTTATTCCGGAAGCACTTCCTGGTATTGTAACTGGTATTGTCTTAGCATCAGGTCGTATCTTTGGTGAAGCGGCTGCTCTAATCTATACAGCTGGACAATCAGCACCGGCTCTTGATTGGTCAAACTGGAATCCATTAAGTATTACAAGTCCAATTTCTATTTTCCGTCAGTCTGAGACACTAGCTGTTCATATTTGGAAAGTAAATAGTGAAGGGACTATTCCTGATGGAACTTTAGTATCTGCTGGTAGTGCAGCAGTATTATTAATCTTTATCTTAATTTTTAACCTATCAGCTCGTTTACTCGGTAAGAGACTTCATTCAAGAATGACAGCAGCTGAATAGGTTCAAGGAGAAATAATGACTGAATATAATTGGAATGAACGTCATATCATGACCTTCCCTGAAGAAAAAATTGCTTTATCTACAAAAGAATTACACGTCTATTATGCAGGTAATGAAGCGATCAAAGGGATTGATATGCAGTTTGAAAAAAACAAAATTACGGCTCTTATTGGCCCTTCTGGTTGTGGTAAATCAACATATCTCAGAAGTTTGAATAGAATGAATGATACCATCGATATTGCTAAAGTTACTGGTGAGATTAATTATCATGGTATTGATATCAATAGTCCAGAAATGAATGTTTTTGAAGTTAGAAAAAATATTGGAATGGTTTTTCAACGTCCAAATCCTTTTGCAAAATCAATATATCGTAATATCACTTTTGCTCATGAGCGTGCTGGGGTTAAAGATAAACAGATCTTAGATGAGATTGTTGAAACTTCATTAAAACAAGCAGCACTTTGGAATCAGGTAAAGGATGACCTACACAAATCAGCGTTTACCTTATCTGGTGGACAACAACAGAGATTATGTATTGCAAGAGCAATTTCAGTGAAACCTGATATCTTATTAATGGACGAACCTGCATCAGCATTGGATCCTATTGCAACTATGCAATTAGAGGAAACAATGTTTGACTTGAAAAAAAACTATACAATTATCATTGTTACTCATAATATGCAGCAAGCTGCTCGTGCAAGTGATTATACAGGATTTTTCTATTTGGGTGACCTGATTGAATATGATAAAACACGCAATATTTTCCAAAATGCTCAATGTAAATCAACAAATGATTACGTATCAGGTCATTTTGGATAGAGAGGGCTCCTATGACAGAACCAATATTACAAGTTAAAGACTTATCTGTTTACTATAACAAGAAGAAAACATTAAATAATGTATCTTTGGATTTTTTCCCTAATGAAATTACAGCCTTGATTGGCCCTTCTGGATCTGGTAAATCGACTTTGTTACGTGCTATTAACCGCATGAGTGATTTGAATCCAGAAGTTACAGTTACAGGAACAATCATTTATAATGGACATAATATTTATAGTCCTAGAACTGATACAGTAGATTTAAGAAAAGAAATTGGGATGGTATTCCAACAACCAAATCCATTTCCAATGTCAATCTATGAAAATGTTGTTTATGGTCTTCGTTTAAAAGGTATCAAAGATAAACAAGTTCTTGACCAAGCTGTTGAATCCTCATTAAAAGGAGCTTCAATTTGGGTTGAAGTTAAGGATCGCTTGCATGATTCAGCCTTAAGTTTATCTGGTGGACAGCAACAACGTGTTTGTGTTGCTAGAGTATTAGCAACTAGTCCAAAAATTATTTTATTAGATGAGCCTACCTCAGCATTAGACCCAATTTCAGCCGGAAAAATTGAAGAAACTTTATTTGAATTAAAAAAAGAATATACCTTAGTAGTTGTAACTCGTTCAATGCAACAAGCTTCTCGATTATCTGACCGAACAGGATTTTTCCTTGCCGGCGATTTACTTGAAGTCGGTAATACGAAAACAATGTTTATGAATCCTAAGAGAAAAGAAACCGAAGATTATATTTCTGGTAAATTCGGATAATTATTTGAAAACTATCTCAATACGTTTATGAACAAATATAGATATATAGAAAAGAAGGGAAGATTATGCTTAGAAGTAAATTTGATGAAGAATTAGACAAATTACATAATCAATTTTATTCAATGGGGACAGAAGTTTTAGCACAAATTAATAAAACTGTTCGCGCCTTTGTTAGTCATGATCGTGATTTAGCAAAAGAAGTCATTGAAGAAGATGATACTATTAACGAATTCGAAACCAAACTTGAGAAGAAATCACTTGAAATTATTGCTTTACAACAGCCTGTTTCAAATGATTTACGTACTGTTATCACTGTTCTTAAAGCATCAAGTGATATTGAACGTATGGGTGACCATGCTTCGTCAATTGCAAAAGCAACAATTCGTATGAAGGGTGAAGAAAGATTACCACTTGTTGAAGAACAAATTAACTTAATGGGTAAAGCTGTTAAACATATGGTTGAGGATGCTTTAAATGCCTATATCAACGGTGATGATAAAAAAGCATACGAAATTGCTGCACATGATGAAATCATTGATAATTATTTCCGTGATATTCAAGCATTAGCAGTTGAAGAAATTAGAAAAACTCCAGATGCTGTTTTTGCAGGGAAAGAATACTTCCAAGTGCTTATGTATTTGGAAAGAATCGGTGACTATGCTCGTAATATTTGTGAGTGGATTGTTTACCTTAAAACTGGAAAAATTATTGAATTATAAGTTAATATGATATAATAGTAGTTAGAAATATTTTCTAATCACTATTTTAGACTGAGGAGTTTTATGAACAAAGTAGAACATTTGATCGAGAAATTTAGTCCTGAAAATTATAATTTATTTTTAGACATTAATCGTGAAAATAAGACCTTCACTGGGAATGTAGCCATTAATGGTGAAGCATTTGATAACCATATTTCGTTTCATCAAAAAGATTTAGAGCTTCATTCTATTCTATTAGATAACGAAGATCTTGTATTTTCAGTGGATCATGCAAATGAAGCAGTCCATGTTGAATTACCTACAACTGGTACAATGACAGTTGTCATTGAATTCTCCGGTATTATCACTGACAATATGACAGGAATTTACCCATCATACTATACAATTGACGGTAAAAGTAAAGAAGTCATTTCTACTCAATTTGAAAGTCATTTTGCTCGCGAAGCTTTCCCATGTATTGATGAACCACAAGCTAAAGCAACGTTTGACTTAAGCATCAAATTTGATCAAAAAGAATCTGAAATTGTTATTTCTAATATGCCGGAAACCAATGTGGAATTGCGACAAGAAACTGGTATCTGGATTTTCGATACAACACCTCGCATGTCCTCTTATCTACTCGCATTTGGTTTAGGTGATTTACATGGTGTCACTGCTAAATCCAAAGGTGGAACAGAAGTTGGTGTATTTGCGACTAAAGCACATCCTACTTCATCATTAGAATTTTCATTAAATATTGCTGTTCGTATTATTGATTTTTATGAAGAGTATTTTGGTGTTTCATATCCAATTCCTCAATCTTATAATCTTGCCTTACCCGATTTTTCTTCAGGAGCAATGGAAAACTGGGGCTTAATCACTTATCGTGAAATCTATTTATTAGTTGATAAAAATTCAACAGCATCAAGCCGTCAGCAAGTAGCACTAGTAGTAGCTCATGAGTTAGCTCACCAATGGTTTGGTAATTTAGTTACTATGAAATGGTGGGATGATTTATGGTTGAACGAAAGTTTTGCTAACATGATGGAATATGTATCAGTTGATGCAATTGAACCAGCTTGGAAAATTTTTGAAGATTTCCAAACTGGTGGAGTTCCACTTGCGCTAAAACGTGACGCTACTGATGGCGTTCAATCAGTTCATGTAGGTGTTAACCATCCAGATGAAATTAATACACTTTTTGATCCAGCAATTGTTTATGCAAAAGGAAGTCGTTTAATGCATATGCTGAGACGTTGGATTGGTGATCAAATTTTTGCAAAAGGTTTGAAAATTTACTTTGATAAGCACCAGTATGGAAACACAGTCGGTAGAGACTTGTGGAATGCCTTAGCTGAAGCTTCTGGAAAAGATGTTGCAGCCTTTATGGATGCTTGGTTAGAACAGCCTGGATATCCAGTCTTAACAGTAAAAGTTGAAAATGATTCATTGGTACTTAGTCAAGAGCAGTTCTTTATTGGGGATCACCAAGAACAAAACAGAATTTGGCCAATTCCTTTAAATAGCTCATGGACTGGTATTCCTGACACCTTGACAGAAGAAACTTTAGTGATTCCTAACTTTAGTCTAATTGCAAAGCAAAATCAAGGACCACTACGTTTTAATACAGAAAATACTGCTCACTATATTACTAATTATCAAGGCCAATTATTTGAAAATCTAGTTGATCATCTTGAACAATTGGATAACACCAGTCTACTCCAATTAATTCAAGAGCGTCGCTTATTAGCAGAGAGTGGAATGATATCATATGCCCAATTGGTAGAATTCATTTCAGCCTTTAAAGCCGAAAAATCATATATGGTTGCATCAGCAGTTCACCAAGTATTAACAGGTCTTGGAAACTTCGTTGATGAAGATTCTGATGAAGAAAAAGCTTTACACCAATTAATTCAATCAATTTACCAAGCTGATTATGAACGTCTTGGATTTGAGAAAAAAGAAAATGAATCAGATGAAGACGAAATGGTCCGTCAGATTGTTTTAAATCAGCTAATTCTTACAGGTCAAGTAGATGTTTTAGAGAAAGCCAAAGTAGTTTATCAAGAGCATCAATCAGACATTGCTCAATTGCCTGCTGCAATTCGTCGTTTTGTTTTGATTAACAAAATTAAATATTTTGAAGATGAAGTAGCTGTTGATCATTTGTTTGATACCTATATTCACACAAATAATAACAATATTCGTTTGGATATTGCGGCAGCTTTATCAAAAACTCATCAAGACCTAACTTTGAGACGAATTCAAGCCAGCATGAAAGACAAAGCTATCGTTAAACCTCAAGATTTAGCAATGTGGTATAGTGCCTTATTAAGTCAGCCATTTACTCAAGAAAAAATATGGGAATGGGCTCGTCAAGATTGGGAATGGATTAAAGCGGCCTTGGGTGGCGATATGAGTTTCGACCGTTTCGTTATTTACCCTGCTAACCACTTTAAAACTGCTCAACGTTTAGCTGAGTATAAAGCTTTCTTCGAGCCTAAGTTAGATGATATGGCAATAAGTCGTAATATTAAAATGGGTATCAATGAAATTTCTGCTCGTGTTGATTTAATTGATAAAGAAAAAGCAGCGGTTTCTCAAGCCTTATTAGCATTTTAACTAAAAAAGAAAGCCTCTGGCTTTCTTTTTTAGTTAAAATTAAGCTTTTCATGCTATTTTATTTAAAATAAGCTAAAATAGTAATTAAAAGTGTTTTATAAGATAGATGGAGATGAGATGATAAAAATATTATTAGTCGAAGATGATTTGAGTTTGTCCAATTCAATATTTGATTTTTTAGATGACTTTGCTGATGTCTTACAAGTTTTTGATGGTGATGAGGGGCTTTATGAGGCTGAAAGTGGTGTCTATGACTTAATTTTGCTTGATTTAATGCTTCCAGAAAAAGATGGTTTTCAAGTTTTAAAAGAGCTTAGGGAAAAAGATATTCATACAGCTGTGTTAATTATGACCGCTAAAGAGAGTCTTGATGATAAAGGTCATGGTTTTGAATTAGGAGCTGATGATTATTTAACTAAGCCGTTTTATCTTGAAGAATTGAAGATGCGCATTCAAGCATTACTCAAACGTTCTGGAAAACTGATGGACAGTAGTCTATATTATAAAAATCTAAAAGTTGATACAGAACGTAATGTCGTTACTGTTGATGAGAAGGAAGTGGAATTACTTGGAAAAGAGTTTGAATTACTTGTTTATTTCCTTCAAAATCAAAACGTTATTTTGCCAAAATCACAGATATTTGATCGAATTTGGGGATTTGATAGTGATACAACAATTTCAGTCGTAGAAGTTTATGTTTCAAAAATACGAAAAAAATTGAAGGGAACAAAATTTGTTGCTGATTTACAAACTCTTCGGAGCGTTGGCTACATTTTAAAAACAAATGAATAAGATAAAATTATTTTTAAAGTCAGGGAGCTTTGATCATTTCTTTCATTTCTTCACTGTTTTTACAAGTATTTTTGTTATTATGACTTTTATCATATTACAAATTATGCGCTTTGGTGTCTATTCAACAGTTGATAATAGTTTGAATCTTGTTGCAAAACACTCTACTCTTTATGCTGATAAAGCGATGGAACAGATTTCACTCTTTAATTTTGATAATCAGAATTTTAATGAAGCGACGAGTCGCTATAAGTCATCTTTGATTACTGATCCTGTTGGTAATACTGACATTATCTTATATAGTGCTGATGGAACAATTTTAAATCCCTTTGATGCTTTTTCAAACTTAAATTATTTTAAATTAAATCCACATCAACTTAATAAGATAGTTACCCAAAAGAAAACAAATTTTTACGGACATGAAGAAAAGTTTCATACTGTCACCATTAAAGTTCAATCAAATAATTATCCTGCCGTTTCTTATCTCAGTGCGGTGGCAAATGTTGACCAACTTGATCGGGCTAATGAGCGGTATGAGAATATTATTATATTGGTTATGAGTATCTTTTGGTTAATTTCCATTTTTGCAAGTATCTATTTAGCTTATTGGAGTCGAAAACCTATTGTTGAGAGTTTTGAAAAGCAGAAGTCATTTGTTGAAAATGCTAGTCATGAATTAAGGACGCCTTTGGCTGTGTTACAAAATCGCTTAGAATCTTTGTTTAGGAAGCCAAACGAGACTATCTTAGAGAATAGCGAAGCCATTGCTTCAAGTCTTGAAGAAGTTAGAAACATGCGTATTTTGACGACTAATCTCCTAAATTTAGCTAGACGAGATGATGGGATTGATGTAAAGAAAGAAGAAATTGGCGCTTCATTCTTTGATCCTATTTTTGAAAATTATAAGCTAATTGCGGAAGAAAATGGGATAAAATTTCAATCATTTAACGAAGTTTCCTATAAATTTGTCACTGATAAAGCTTTGTTAAAACAATTAATAACCATCTTATTTGATAATGCTGTGAAATATACAGCTGAAAATGGGAATATTGTAATCCTCGTTAAAACGACTGAGAAATCACTCTTACTTCGTGTTAGTGATAATGGCATAGGAATTTCTAATTCAGATAAAGAGAGAATTTTTGATCGCTTTTATCGGGTTGATAAAGCTAGGACGCGTCAAATTGGTGGATTCGGTCTAGGCCTAGCATTAGCTAAACAGATTGTGGTCACTTTAAAAGGTGATGTTACAGTCAAAGATAATTTTCCTCAAGGAACTATTTTTCAGGTCAAATTATAATAAAAAAAGACTTAGTATTTAACTAAGTCTTTTTGACTGATGTCAAGAAAAAGAAAAAACTCCTGAAGGAGTTTTCATTGGATATTGATTAGCCAAGTTTTGCAGCAAGACGTGCTTTATCGCGGCTTGCTTTATTAGTATGAATCAAACCTTTTGATGCAGCTTTATCGATGCTTGAAGTAGCAGCGCGGTAAAGTTCTTCAGTTGGGTTAGCTTCATATACTTTGATAGCAGTACGCATAGCTGATTTTTGTGCTGAATTTTTTTCGTTTGATTTAACGTTAAGTTCAGCGCGTTTAATAGCTGATTTAATATTTGCCAATGTTTTCACCTCCAAATTAATCTAACTACACTATTATATAGAATAAATACTTGTTTGGCAAGTCTTTCTCACCGTTTGACGAAAATTTCATCAATTTTATGGTCTTTTGCTTTATGTAAAATAAGCTCTGCCCTAGTTCTAGTTGGTTCGATGAACTTTTTTAAGTTTTCTAAGTTAATTGTTTTCCACACATCTTTAGCAAAAGTTATTGCTTCATCACGAGGCATTTTTGCATACTTAGAATAAAAACTAGTAGCGTCAGCTTTAGCCAGATCTAGAATACGTTCAAAGCGTTCAATATACCAGTCTTCGATATGATTAGAATCTGCATCGATGTAAATTGAAAAATCAAAATAGTCACTCATATAAATATGATTGTTTTTTGGATTTTGAAAAACATTAATACCTTCGACAATTAAGAAATCTGGATTTTTAATGAATTGACGTTTGTCTGGAATAATGTCATAGATTTCATGTGAATACATCGGGATTTCAGCATCTTCACCAGTCTTCATTTTATCTAGGAATTCTAAAAGCAATTCCATGTCATATGATTGAGGAAAACCTTTACGATTGAGAATATTATGTTTCGTGAGATAAGCATTCGGATGTAAAAATCCATCTGTCGTAACCATTTCAACTTTGCTCGATCTAAAGGTACGTGACAATAAAAGCTGTAATAGACGGCTGGTTGTTGATTTACCTACAGCTACTGAACCTGAGATGCCAATAATGAATGGACGGAAGCCAATTTCTTTTTTTAGAAAAATTCCTTTAGTAAATGAAAGATTCTCTTGATTGATTTTATAGATTTTAATTAAATTGAGTAGTGGAAGATAAACTTCTGTTACATCTTTGATATTAATATTATCATTCAAACTGGTAATTGTTTCTAGCTCATCTTCAGTTAATAGAGGTTTAACTTTTTGATGTAACTCTTTCCATGATTTTCTAGATATTCTATCAAAGTTTGTATAATCTTTTGTCATCTATCTCTCCTGTTATTCGGCATTAGCTTAATTATAACACGAGAAAAACGAAATTGTAAGGAAAGGGCTTTCTAAATTTAATAATAAAACAGTAAAAATACATTATATGTATATACTTTCTAAAATAATGAATAGAATTCTATCAACTAAAAGACGAACATTATCATGAAAAACTATTATAACAAGCGTCTTGTAAACCATTTCAAAGTATGGTAGAATGAAAAAGCATCTTAAAAAGATAGGAATTTCTATGGCAAATATGTATTATGATGAAAACCCAGATAGTCAACATGACATTCATGAATTAAGAGTTTCCTTACTAGGAGCCACTTTTACATTTTTAACGGATGCTGGTGTTTTTTCAAAAAAAATGATTGACTATGGTAGTCAAGTATTATTGAGTACTTTATACTTCCATCCAGGAGATAAAGTCTTAGATCTCGGCTGTGGATACGGCCCACTCGGAATTAGTTTGGCTAAAGTTCAAAAAGTCGATGCCACAATGGTTGATATCAACAACAGAGCTATCGATTTATCTCAAAAAAATGCTGAGAGAAACGGTGTTACAGCTACAATTAAACAGTCCAACATTTACGGTAATGTTCAAGGAACTTTTGATCACATTATTAGTAATCCACCAATCAGGGCTGGAAAACAAGTTGTCCATGAAATTATCGAAAAAAGTATAAATTTTTTAAATAATGGTGGGGATTTGACTATTGTGATTCAAAAAAAACAAGGTGCACCAAGTGCAAAGGATAAAATGTCTTCAATTTTTGGTAATGTTGAAATTATCAAAAAAGATAAAGGTTATTACATTCTTAGGAGTATAAAGGATGAGAACAGTTGATTTAATTCAAAAAAAACGTGATGGTAAAGAGTTATCGACTCAAGAAATTGAGTGGTTAATTTCAGGATATGCTGATGGCAGTGTTCCTGATTATCAAATGGCTGCCTTTGCAATGGCAGTTTACTTTAAAGGAATGTCTACTCGTGAAACTCGTGACTTAACAATGAGTATGGTTAAGACCGGAGATCAGATTGATTTGTCTGCTATTAACGGGATAAAAACTGATAAACACTCAACAGGTGGTGTAGGGGATAAAGTTACCCTAATTTTAGCTCCATTAGTTGCAAGTTTTGGGGTACCCGTTGCAAAAATGAGTGGACGAGGTCTTGGTCACACTGGAGGTACACTTGATAAGCTTGAAGCTATTAAAGGTTATCAAATTGACCGAAGTCAAGATGAATTTATTAAACAAGTTCAAGAAATTGGTGTTTCTGTCATTGGACAGTCCGATCGGTTAGTAAAAGCAGATAAATTACTTTATGCTTTACGTGATGTAACAGCAACAGTTGACATTATTCCCCTTATCGCAAGTTCAGTAATGAGTAAAAAAATTGCAGCTGGAGCAGACAGCATCCTGCTAGATGTAACAGTTGGTGATGGGGCCTTTATGAAAACCATTGAGGATGCAGAAAAGCTATCGCGCCTTATGGTTGATTTAGGAAAAGAAGTTGGTCGCAAAACTATTGCTGTTATTACTAACATGAGTCAACCCCTAGGACAAGCAATCGGAAATCGTTTAGAAGTTCTGGAAGCAATTGACATCATGCGAGGAAAAGGTCGCGACGATATCACTCATTTTATCTGTGAATTAGCACAATTGATGTTAGAATTAGCTGGAGTGGAGAAAAGTCTCGAAGAGATTAAAGACCAATTAGTTAATGGAAAAGCACTAAAAAAATTCGAAGAGATGATTTCTTATCAAGGTGGGGATTTAGAAGATTTATATCGTCCTTCTAATTCACCTGTTAAAACAGAAATTCTAGCAAAAGAGGAAGGCTATATTTCTGAATTGCCAGCTTTGGAATTTGGATTAATTGCTATGAGATTAGGTGCAGGTCGTGCAGTAAAGACAGACCCATTAGATTATGAAAGTGGAATTGTCTTTGAGAAAAAAGTTGGCGATTACATTACTATTGGACAAGTCATCGCAACGGTTTATTCTTGTGAAGATTTAGATCAAAATGTGCTTACAGATTTCGAAAAAAATGTTAAAATAAGTAAGGAACACTTTGATACAAAAGAGATTATTGAAATTATATCCTAAGGAGGATACATTTGTGAAAATTAATAAATATATTGATCATACTTTGCTAAAAGCTGACTCAGTTAAAGGTCAAATTGATCAATTATTAGAAGAAGCTAAGGAATTTGACTTTGCAAGTGTCTGTATAAATCCTTCATGGGTTTCATACTGTGCTAAAGAACTAGAAGACACAGATGTTAAAGTTTGTACTGTAGTTGGATTTCCATTAGGTGCAACAACTGCTGAAACAAAAGCCTTTGAAACAAAAAATGCCATTGCAAACGGTGCAGATGAAATTGATATGGTCATTAATATTGGTTTATTAAAACAAGGCGATTTCCAAGCTGTTGAAGATGATATTCATGCAGTTGTTGAAGCAAGTGGTGATAAATTAGTTAAAGTTATTATTGAAACATGTTTATTAACTGATGAAGAAAAAGTTAAAGCTTGCCAACTTTCAGTTGCTGCTGGTGCTGATTTTGTTAAAACATCTACGGGATTTTCAACAGCAGGTGCCAATATTTCAGATGTTAAACTAATGCGTCAAACAGTTGGACCTGATATTGGTGTTAAAGCTGCTGGGGGAGCTCGTTCTTTAGAGGATGCCGCAGCATTTATCGACGCTGGTGCAACAAGAATTGGTACATCATCTGGTGTGAAAATTGTACGTGGGGAAATTGCTAATGGTGGCTATTAATTTAGTTCAATTAGCAATTGATGCAAGTAAACATGCTTATGTTCCATATTCTCATTTTCCTATTGGTGCCGCATTACTTACAAAAGAAGGACATGCATTTTCAGGCTGTAATATTGAAAATGCTAGTTTTGGTTTGACAAATTGCGGAGAGAGAACAGCTATTTTTAAAGCAGTCTCTGAAGGCTATCAAGAATTGTCAGAAATTGTCATTTATGGTCAGACCAAAGATCCGGTTTCTCCATGTGGAGCATGCCGTCAAGTCATGGCGGAGTTCTTCCCACCTACAGCAAAAGTAACTTTAATTGCAAAAGATGGCAGAACCCAGGAAATGACAGTAGGTGACTTACTACCCTATTCTTTTACAGATTTAAAATAATCTGACTTATTTTGTTATTCAGCCATAAGGCTTTATATTATTTTTCAGCAAGTAATTGCTAGAAACTTTTAGGAGGGTTCATTTAGATGAACAAGAAAATTATTGGTCTTGGTTTAACTTCAGTAGCATTATTAAGTTTAGCTGCTTGTGGTAATCGTGGTGCTTCAAAATCTGATAGTAAAGATGCTAAAACTGATTTGAAAGCAGCGATTGTAACTGATACTGGTGGTGTTGATGATAAATCATTCAACCAATCAGCTTGGGAAGGTTTGGAAGCTTGGGGTAAAGAAAATGGCCTAAAAAAAGGTGCTGGTTTTGATTACTTCCAATCTAACAGTGAATCTGAATATGCTACTAACCTTGATACTGCAGTATCAAATGGTTATAAAGTTGTTTATGGTATCGGTTTTGCTCTAAAAGACGCAATTGCCAAAGCAGCTGGTGATAATACTGATGTAAACTTTGTAATTATTGACGATGTAATCGAAGGTAAAGACAATGTTGCAAGCGTAACTTTCGCTGATAATGAAGCTGCATATCTTGCTGGTATTGCTGCTGCTAAAACTACAAAAACTAAAGTTGTTGGTTTTGTAGGTGGTATGAAAGGTACAGTTATCACTCGTTTTGAAAAAGGTTTTGAAGCTGGTGTTAAATCGGTTGACGACTCAATCAAAGTTAAAGTTGACTATGCTGGATCATTTGGTGATGCCTCTAAAGGGAAAGCAATTGCAGCTGCCCAATATGCTGGTGGTGCTGATGTAATTTATCAAGCTGCTGGTGGTACTGGTGCTGGTGTCTTTAACGAAGCTAAGAGTATCAATGAAAAACGCTCTGAAGATGAAAAAGTTTGGGTTGTCGGTGTTGACCGTGACCAAGAAGCTGAAGGTAAATACACAACTAACGATAAAAAAGAATCTAACTTTGTATTAGCTTCATCTATTAAACAAGTTGGTAAATCAGTTGAATTAATTAACAAACTTGTTGCTGATAAGAAATTCCCTGGTGGAAAATCAACTGTTTATGGTTTGAAAGATGGTGGTGTTGACCTTGCTACTACAAACTTAAACGACGATGCTATAAAAGCAGTTAAAGAAGCAAAAGAAAAAATTATTTCTGGTGACATCAAAGTTCCTGAAAAATAATAACTAAAAAGAACGACCTTCGTCGGTCGTTCTTTTTAGACTGAGATACTTTTATCTCAGTAAAGCTTGTGACTAGTGACAAGCTTTACTGAAATAAAAGAGTGAATTGAAAGGAAGCACAATCCCATGATTCAATATGTCATTGAAATGAAAGACATTACAAAAAAATTTGGTGAGTTTATTGCAAATGATCATATTAATTTGCAAGTTGAAAAAGGTGAAATTCATGCCCTTTTAGGAGAAAATGGAGCTGGCAAATCAACATTAATGAATATGTTAGCTGGTTTATTAGAACCTACTGAAGGTGAAATTATCATTAATGGGCAGGTAGTTGATATTGATTCGCCATCAAAATCTTCTAAACTAGGAATTGGAATGGTTCACCAACATTTCATGTTGGTAGAGGCTTTTACTGTAGCTGAAAACATAATTTTAGGAAATGAAACAGTCAAAAATGGCGTTTTGGACCTAAAACAAGCAAGTAAAGATATCAAAGAATTATCAGAAAAATATGGTCTATCTGTAAATCCAGATGCAAAAGTTGCTGATATCTCTGTTGGAGCACAACAACGTGTTGAAATCTTGAAAACATTATATCGTGGTGCGGATATTCTTATCTTTGATGAACCAACAGCAGTATTAACTCCATCAGAGATTAAAGAATTAATGTCTATCATGAAAAATTTGGTCAAAGAAGGTAAATCAATTGTATTGATTACTCATAAACTTGATGAAATTCGTGCTGTAGCAGATAAAGTTACAGTTATTAGACGTGGTAAGAGTATCGAAACAGTTCCAGTAGCAGGGGTTAGTTCAAAAGAACTTGCTGAAATGATGGTGGGTCGCTCAGTATCATTTATTACAGAGAAAGATCCATCACAACCTAAAGATGTCATCTTATCTATTAAAGATTTGGTTGTAGATGAAAATCGAGGTGTTCCTGCAGTTAAAAGTCTTTCACTTGATGTTCGTGCTGGTGAAATCGTTGGTATTGCTGGTATTGATGGTAATGGACAAAGTGAGCTTATTCAAGCTATTACTGGCTTAAGAAAAACAAAATCTGGTAGAATTACAATAAAAAATAAAGATGTTACGCATATGTCTTCTCGTCAAATTACTGAATTATCAGTTGGTCATGTTCCTGAAGATCGTCATAGAGATGGACTAGTTTTAGATCTTTCCTTGGCAGAAAATACTGCTTTACAAACTTATTACAAAGAACCATTAAGTAAAAATGGTATTCTAAACTACAACAAAATTAATGAATATGCTCGTAAATTGATGAAAGAGTTCGACGTTCGAGGCGCAAGTGAATTAGTACCTGCAAAAGGATTCTCTGGAGGAAACCAACAAAAAGCAATTATAGCTAGAGAAGTTGACCGTGATCCGGATTTACTGATTGTTAGCCAACCGACTCGTGGACTAGATGTTGGTGCAATTGAGTATATTCACAAACGTCTAATTGAAGAACGTGACAAAGGGAAAGCAGTCTTAGTTGTAAGTTTTGAATTAGATGAAATATTAAATGTATCAGATAGAATAGCAGTAATTCATGATGGTAAAATTCAAGGTATTGTAAGTCCTGAAAACACTAATAAGCAAGAATTAGGTATCTTGATGGCCGGTGGTTCGATTGATAAGGAGGAAGAAAATGTCTAAAAAGGCACAACAAATTGCAGTACCAGTCATATCCGTATTATTGGGATTTATACTGGGTGCAATTATTATGTTTATTTTTGGCTATGATCCAATCTGGGGATATGAAGGATTATTCCAAGTCGCCTTTGGTAGTGTTAAAAATATTGGTGAAATCATGAGAGCAATGGGTCCACTAATTCTAATTGCGCTTGGCTTTACAGTTGCAAGTCGCGCTGGATTCTTTAATATTGGTCTTTCTGGTCAAGCTTTAGCTGGTTGGATTTCATCAACTTGGTTTGCTTTAGCACATCCTGAGATGTCTCGCCCTTTATTAATTCTTTTCACCGTTTTAATTGGTATGATTGCAGGCGGAATTGCTGGGGCAATTCCTGGTATTTTAAGAGCCTTCTTAGGTACTAGTGAAGTTATTGTAACTATCATGATGAACTACATTATTTTATACATCGGCAACGCTGTTATTCAAAATGGTTTTGCCAAAAGTATAAAACAAAGTATTGACTCTTCTATTCAAGTTAGTAAAAATGCTAGTTACCAATCCCAATGGTTATCAGATTTAACTAATCATTCCCGAGTTAATATTGGAATTTTCTTTGCAATCATTGCTATAGTATTAATTTGGTTCTTACTCAATAAAACGACCTTAGGATTTGAAATTCGTTCAGTTGGTTTAAATACACATGCTAGTGAGTATGCAGGTATGTCTTCAAAACGTACAATCATTCTTTCGATGATTATTTCAGGCGCTTTAGCTGGACTTGGAGGAGTCGTAGAAGGTCTTGGTACATTTGGCAATGTCTTTGTTCAATCTAGCTCTTTAGCAGTTGGTTTTGATGGGATGGCAGTTAGTTTATTAGCGGCAAATAATCCAATTGGAATATTCTTCTCATCATTCTTATTTGGTGTCCTAAATGTTGGAGCACCTGGTATGAACATTGCTGGTATTCCACCAGAACTTGTGAAAATTGTTACAGCCTCAATTATCTTCTTCGTTGGAACGCATTACCTGATTGAACGTTATATGATTAGAACGAAAAAAATAACAGTGAAAGGGGGTAAATAAGATGAGTATAGTTACAATTTTATCCTTATTAATGTCCTCAATGCTTATTTATGCAACTCCTTTAATTTTCACTAGTATTGGTGGGACCTTCTCTGAAAGATCTGGTGTCGTTAACGTTGGTCTTGAAGGGATTATGGTTATTGGTGCTTTTACTGGTATCATTTTCAACCTCGAGTTTGCTAAGGTGTTTGGAGCAGCAACACCATGGATTTCAATCTTAGTTGCTGGGATTGCAGGTTTAATTTTCTCACTTATCCATGCTGTAGCAACAATTAACTTTAGAGCAGATCATATTGTTAGTGGTACTGTTTTAAATTTACTAGCTCCTTCATTAGCAGTTTTCCTTGTGAAAGCATTTTATGGTAAAGGACAAACTGATAATATTCAAACTTCTTTTGGTAAATTTGATTTTCCAATATTATCACAAATTCCAGTGATTGGTGATATTTTCTTTAAAAATACTACATTAATTGGATACACTGCAGTAGTATTTTCATTTGTAGCTTGGTATGTCTTGTATAAAACAAGATTTGGTCTACGCCTTCGTTCTGTTGGTGAACACCCTCAAGCAGCTGATACTTTAGGTATTAATGTTTATTTGATGAAATACTATGGTGTAATGATTTCTGGTTTTCTTGGCGGAATCGGAGGAGCAGTTTATGCTCAATCTATTTCAGTAAACTTTGCTGTTACGACAATTTTAGGTCCTGGATTTATTTCTCTAGCAGCAATGATTTTTGGTAAGTGGAATCCAATTGGAGCAATGCTTTCTAGTTTATTCTTTGGTTTATCTCAAAGTTTGGCAGTTATTGGAAGTCAGCTTCCATTCCTAGAATCAATTCCACCAGTATATTTGGAAATTGCCCCTTATGTTTTCACAATATTTATCCTAGCAGCCTTCTTTGGTCAAGCTGTTGCGCCAAAAGCTGATGGTGTTAATTATATTAAATCAAAATAAATAGAGCAGAAATGCTCTTTTTTGTTTTATAGGAATAGAAAATCGATTCAGGCGAGTGACTCTTGAATGGAAAACGAAAGAACTAGGAAATTTTTCCTAGTTCTTTAACAAAAAAAAGGTCCATTGGACCAAGGTGTTCTCTATCATATTTCATGGAGAACAGAAAAAAAGGTCCACTGGACCTTTTTTTAATCTACGAATGCATTAATTTCTTTTTCGATTGTAGCAATTTTTTCTTCAGCTTTTTCTAAAGTTTCACCAACAGTTGCGATGTAGAACTTGATTTTGGGTTCTGTACCAGAAGGACGAACTGCAAACCATGAATCATCAGCAAGTGTATATTTTAATACATTACTTGGAGGAGTTGTTAATGGTTTAACGTTTCCTTGAGCATCTTTTGCTGTTTGTTCTTGGAAATCTTCAGAAAGTATAATTTCTGTATTGTTAAATTGACTTGGTGCATTGTCTCGGAATTTATTCATAATTAAATTAATTTGAGCAGCTCCATCAACACCTGAAAGTGTTAGTGAAATGGTTTTCTCAGCAAAGTAGCCATATTCTTTGTAGATTTCATCAATACCATCTGCTAATGTTAAACCACGAGAGCGGTAGTAAGCAGCAATTTCAGCAACTATTAATACTGCTTGAATAGCATCTTTATCACGTACGAATGGTTTAATGAGGTAACCGAAACTTTCCTCAAATCCAAACATGTAAGTATAGTTATGTTTTTCTTCAAATTCTTGAATTTTTTCTGCAATGAACTTGAAGCCAGTAAGAACATTAAACATTGTTGCACTGTAGCTTTCAGCAATCTTAGTAACTAACTCTGTAGACACAATTGATTTAGCTAGAGCAGCATTTTCAGGTAAAGTACCTGCTTGCTTATGAGCTTCTAAAATATATTTAGCAATTAAAGCGCCGATTTGGTTACCTGACAAATTCCAATAAGAACCATCCTCCTGACGAATTTCAACACCTAAACGGTCAGCATCTGGGTCGGTTGCAACTAAAACGTCAGCATTTACTTGACGACCTAATTCTTCAGCAAGAGCAAATGCTGCTTGGCTTTCTGGATTGGGAGATTTTACAGTTGAAAAATCAGGATCAGGTTTTGCTTGTGCTTCAACAACTTCAACAGATTCAAAACCTGCTTGAGCCAAAGCACGGCGAGCAAGCATTTCACCAGTACCATGTAGTGGTGTATATACAATTTTCATGTCACGTCCGTAGTTGTCGATTAAGTCTTGGTTGATATTGACATCTTTAACTTCTTTTAAGTATTCTTTATCAATAGCTTCACCAATGACTTCGATTAAACCTGTTTCTTTAGCTTCTTCTAAATCTGCTAGTTGAATTGAGAATGGGTCTTCAATAGCTCTAATATAGTCTGTAAGAGCATCAGCGTCTACTGGTGGCATTTGTCCACCATCTGCACCATAAACTTTATAACCGTTAAATGGAGCTGGATTATGGCTGGCTGTGATCATGATCCCTGCAAAAGCTCCAAGGTGACGAACAGCAAATGATAATTCAGGGGTTGGTCGTAAGCTTTCAAAAACATATGACTTAATGCCATGCGCAGCTAATACTTGTGCTGATTCAAAGGCAAATTCTGGTGAAAAATGACGTGAATCATAAGCGATAGCGATTCCTGCATCTTTAGCATCCTGACCTTTTGACTCAACCAATTTGGCTAAACCCTCAGTAGCTTGACGTACTACATAAATGTTGATTCGGTTTGTTCCTGCACCAATGTAACCACGCATCCCAGCTGTACCAAATTCTAAATTGGTATAGAAGGCATCCTCCATAGTTTTATCATCCATTGATTTAAGTTCTTCCATAAGATAATCTGGAAGAGTAGAAACAGCTAACCATTTTTGATAATTTTCTTTATAAGTCATTATTTGCTCCTTTATATTTTTAAACGCTTTCATTATACCATTTTGGAATGAAAAAATCATCTTTTTTTTATAGAGATTTCATTGCTTACATAATTAAATTTTCAAAAAAACTTACTTCGAAGAACAAGTAAATTTTTATTTCTTCAATTTTGTTAAAGTAGGGACTATTGCAAAGACAACAAGGGCAGAAATTACCATTTCAGCAATTGCATTTGTTGAAACAATTGTAGTTAACAAGGCTTTAATATTTCCGTTAAATACAGTAGCAAAAAAAACAAAAATTCCGCTAAGGACAAAAACTGTATTACTTAAAGATCCAATTATTCCTGATAGAATGAGTCCTGCCTTATTTTGCATCATTTTATAGATAAAGTATGGGAAGACACCAATTAGAATTCTTGGAACTAAAGCAATAATAATAGAGTAAAAGTTACCATTAGTGACAAATGGAGAGAAAAGGTAGCTGGTTGGTAAAAGGACAATGGTATTGGTAATAATACTTATAATACCCATTAATCCACCTAAAATGGAACCGATTTTAGGACCATAAACAATTGATGCTACAATTACTGGGATGTGAACAAGTGTCGGTTTAATTGGGACCGGCCAGATATTAAAAACCATTGAACTGATAAAGTGAATCAGTAGCATAATGGCAAAAAAGATTGAAATAGTAGCAATCGTTGATGCTTTAGAACGGTTCATAAGTAAAAAAAACTCCTTTAAAGTTATAAATTTATTTAATTTCAGATAAGTTAAGAATTTCCGATACGATAGTCTCGATATCAGCTAAGGCACCAGTTCCAATGTCTCCACAGGCTAGTAAACTCGATTTCGGTTTGATTTCATAAAAACCAACTGAGGCCAAGCGTTTTAAATTTTCTTGGGTAATTAGGTTTGTGTACATTTTTGTATTCATTGCTGGCGCTATCATTTTTTTTGTCTCCTCAGGCAAAGCCAAGGCGACACCTGTCACTATGCTGTCTGCAAAGCCATATGAAAGATGAGCAATCGTATTGGCACTAGCAGGTGCGACAATGAACAAATCGGTATTTTTGGCCAGGTCAATGTGATTAATTTTGGAAACATCATCTTCATCCATGATATCCAAATGGACTGTGTTTTTTGAAAGGACTTGTAATGTGAGTGGAGTGATGAAAGCTTGGGCAGCTTTAGTCATTAATACAGTTACGTGATAGCCCTCTTTAACAAGACGACTCGTTAAATCAGCAGCTTTATAGGCTGAAATGCTACCGGTAACTGCAAGAGTAATTTTAGTTATCATATGCGCTCACCCTTTCAAAAATAGCTTGAGCAATTTCTTGATTCGATTCTAACTTTTGAACATTTTCAGCGGAAACTAATAATGCCGGATGCTCGTCTTTGTTAATACCACTTAAGTCATTAGCAATAATTGCAGCGGCTTTATTGTTTCGTAAACTGTCTCTGGCTACATTAATCAATTCCTCCTCAGATACGTTAACAAGTAATTTGAAACCAATTAATTGAATAGTTGGATTCCAATCCTTAACCATTGAAATGACTTTGGGCGTTTTTTTAAGAAAAAGAACTTGGTAGTCTGATTTTGAAGAAATCTTACTTTCTTTATTTTCTTTTTCAAGTAAGGTCAGGGGGTTACTTGTAGCTAGCAATTCATCCATGTCTGTCATATAGACTGGGGTATAATCAGAAACTGCCATGGCATGAATAAGACAGTCATTTTCTTTAACTAAAGGTTCTAAGGTCATCAATAAGCTATCAACATTACTAATGATATAAGTAGTTAAATTAGTATGTGGATCTGGCTTAATAGTAGCATTAGTTGTAACAAGAGTTACTTGGTCACCATGGTCTAAAAATAATTGAGCGATTTCTTTTCCTGTTTGACCACTTGAATGATTTGTAATCCCTCTAACAGAATCAATCTTTTCAGTAGTTCCACCAGATGTAATTAATATTTTCATAGCCTTATTTTACACAAAAATCACTAGTTAGTAAACGTTTTAATTCGCGGATGAATTTATAGAATATTTAATCTAAAATTATACATATATTAAATCAGAGCAGATATCTCGTTATGTTCGGTTTAATTTATTTAGATTTTCAAAAAAATGAAATAATCTTGTAAAAATAGCAAGAAACCGAACATTAATTATATATAAATATATATTTGTTTGTTTGTGTTGCGACTGTGGTATAATAGTCATATCTTAACTAACAAGGAGACTAAAGTGAAATCAGATATAGAAATTGCTCAAAGCATAACACTCAAACCTATTACAGAAATTGTAGAAAAAGTTGGGATTACCTATGATGATATTGAATTATATGGTAAATACAAAGCAAAATTATCCTTTGATAAAATTCAATCATTAGAAAACAATAAAGTTGGCAAACTAATATTAGTTACTGCCATTAATCCTACACCAGCGGGTGAAGGAAAATCAACAATGAGTATTGGCTTAGCAGACGCTCTCAATAAAATTGGTAAGAAAACAATGATTGCCTTACGTGAACCTTCTTTAGGACCTGTTATGGGAATAAAAGGTGGAGCTGCTGGTGGCGGTTTTGCACAGGTTTTACCAATGGAAGACATTAATCTTCATTTTACAGGAGATATGCATGCCATTACTACAGCGAATAATGCCTTATCAGCCTTAATTGATAATCATTTACAACAAGGAAATGAACTTGAGATTGATCAACGCCGTATCATTTGGAAACGCGTTTTGGATTTGAACGACCGTGCACTTCGTCAGGTTATTGTTGGTCTAGGAAGTCCGCTTAATGGTGTACCAAGAGAAGACGGTTTTGATATAACCGTAGCTTCTGAAATCATGGCCATTTTGTGTCTTTCAACTGATTTAGCTGATTTAAAAAAAAGATTAGCAAATATTGTTATTGCCTACAATAAAAACCGTCAGCCTGTGTATGTTAGAGATATAAAAGTTGAGGGTGCTTTAACATTAATTCTTAAGGATGCTATTAAACCAAATTTAGTTCAGACTATCTATGGAACCCCTGCACTGGTTCACGGTGGACCTTTTGCTAACATTGCTCACGGCTGTAATTCAGTACTTGCAACAAGTACTGCGTTACGCTTAGCTGATTATACAGTTACAGAGGCTGGATTTGGAGCAGATTTAGGGGCTGAAAAATTCCTCGATATCAAGGTGCCTAATTTACCAACAACTCCTGATGCAGTTGTGATAGTTGCTACTTTACGTGCACTCAAGATGCATGGTGGTGTGGCTAAAGCTGATTTAAATAATGAAAATGTTCAAGCTGTCCGTGATGGCTTTGCCAATCTAAAAAAACACGTGGAAAACATCAGAAAATATAATGTACCAGCTGTTGTTGCCATTAATGAGTTTGTAGCTGATACAGAGGCTGAAATTGCAGCACTTAAAGAATTGTGCAAACAAATTGATGTCCCTGTTGAGTTAGCAAGTGTTTGGGCCGATGGTGCTGATGGCGGTGTCGAATTGGCACAGACTTTAGTAGAAGTTATTGAAAAAGGTCAAGCAAATTACCGTCGCCTTTATCAATCAGAAGATGCTATCCAAGAGAAAATTAAAAAAATCGTTACCGAAATTTATGGTGGTCGCTCAGTTCAATACTCTGGTAAAGCCTTAAATCAATTAAAGCAGTTTAGTGAATTTGGTTGGGATAAATTACCAGTTTGTATGGCCAAAACACAATACAGTTTTTCAGATAATCCAAATCTTTTAGGTGCACCAAGTGAATTTGACATCACAATTCGTGAATTTGTTCCAAAAACTGGTGCTGGTTTTATAGTTGCTTTAACTGGTGATGTAATGACTATGCCTGGTTTACCAAAAGCTCCTGCTGCCTTAAATATGGATGTATTAGACGACGGAACTGCTATTGGTTTATTCTAAAATAATTAAAAGAGAATCTAAGATTCTCTTTTTTTATGGGAAGGAATAGAAAATTTTGATAAACTATTGATGATAGACTTGACTAGAAAGGTAATAAAAAAGATGAAAACATATACTTATCAATCAACTATCTATGCAGTTCCTGGAAAAGGAGGAGCTTATACTATTTTTCCATATAATATTAGAGAAGAATTCAATAAAGGACGTGTTAAAGTCCATGTTACATTTGATGGCTATGATTATGATGGGCCAATTGTTAACATGGGAATAAAGGATGAATTCGATCAAGTTGTCTATATTATTGGAATCAGAAAAGATATTCAAAAGGCAATCAATAAAACAATTGGCGATACAGTTGAAATAACTCTTAGAGAAAGAGATTAATTGATTCCTGTCTAATCATTGAATATGATATAATATCTGTTAATATCAAACTTTATGGAGGAAAGGCACATTAATAATAAAACAAAAGTAAAGCATCTGCTCCATAAGAGTAAATTAGGATTTTTGCGAGGAATCTTCAGCCGGGGGACAGTTATTGCTATTCTGATTGTCATTCAATTAGTTTTTATTTATCAGTCCTATGCCTGGATGGAGCAATATCGTTATTGGTTAACAATTGTTGAAGCCATTTTTTCAATGTTTATTGTTCTATATCTAGTAAATAGTGAAATGGATGCTATTTCTCGGGTTACATGGCTAATATTAATTATGATTGCACCCTTATTAGGGTCCTTGTTTCTAGTTTATACAAAACTAGACTGGGGTTATCGAGGCTTAAAAAAACGAATTAATCACTTAGTCGATGAGAGTAGTAAGTTTATGAAAAATGATCAAGAGATTTTAGAAGTCTTAAAAGGAAAGACTTCAACTACCTATCATTTAGTCCAATATTTACAAAGAACAAGTGGCAATTTCCCAGTTTATGATGGGACGCGGACAACCTACTTTCCAGGTGGCGAAGATTTTTTTGAAACCTTGAAAGCTGAGCTATTAAAGGCAGAAAAATATATCTTTATGGAATTTTTTATTATTGCAGAAGGTCTTATGTGGGGTGAGATTTTAACAATTTTAGAGAAAAAAGTTAATGAAGGCGTCGAGGTTAGAGTATTATATGATGGAATGACTGAGCTTTCGACTTTGTCACTGGATTATTCAAAACGTTTAAGTGAATTGGGAATCAAAGCAAAATCATTCCTACCAATTTCCCCAATTATTTCGACCTATTACAATTACCGTGATCATCGGAAAATTGTTGTTATTGATGGGGAAGTAGCATTTACTGGTGGTATTAACCTAGCTGATGAATATATAAATGAGATTGATCGCTTTGGTCATTGGAAAGATGCTGGTTTGATGCTTGAAGGGAAAGCTGTTGACAGTTTCTTAGTTCTTTTTCTACAAATGTGGTCAATTTCTGAAAAAGAAATTATCATTGAACCCTATTTAATAGAACATACAAAACACATTCCGTCTGATGGTTACATTATCCCCTATGGTGATTCACCATTAGATACAGATAAAATTGGCGAGAATGTTTATATCGATATTCTTAACCATGCCAGAGAGTATGTATATATAATGACACCATACCTTATCTTGGATAGTGAGATGGAGCATGCTTTACGTTTTGCGGCCGAACGTGGTGTTGATGTCAGAATAATTATGCCCGGTAACCCAGATAAAAAAATTCCTTATGCCCTAGCAAAAACTTACTATAAAGCTTTAATGTCATCTGGTGTAATCATTTATGAGTATAAACCTGGCTTTGTTCATTCGAAAATCTTTGTCAGTGATGGCATGAAAGCAGTAGTGGGCACTATTAATCTTGACTACAGAAGTCTTTATCATCATTTCGAGTGTGCAACATATTTATATCGTGTATCGATTATTTCCGATATCTTAAAAGACTTTCAAAAAGTACAAGAACAATCCAAATTAGTTACACCTGAAATGGTTAATAATCGGCCATTCCATCAAAAACTTGTTGGTTTGTTGGTAAAAACAATTGCACCCCTCTTGTAATTAAAGAATCTTTCTGTTATGATAGGTACATGCGATGAGTCGATTGTGGTCTTAGACCACTTTTGCGCGGGGAGGTCATTAAGGCAGGAGCCGACTTTGATAAATTGTGTGAACCCTTTTATCACATTCTTTGAATGCCCCAAACCTTTGTCTTTTGACAAAGGTTTTTTTTTTTGACTTTTCAAGTTAAAAATTTTACGCTATAATAAGTAAATATAAATTTTTTGAAAATTTTAAATATAGTAAACAATAGTTTATAGTGAGGTAGAAAAATGGGTTATACAGTCGCTGTTGTTGGTGCCACAGGTGCCGTTGGAACACAAATGGTTAAAATGTTGGAAGAATCTAGCCTTCCAATTGAAAAAGTTAGGTTACTAGCTTCATCAAGATCAGCTGGTAAAACTTTAACTTATAAAAATGAATCAATTGTTATTGAAGAAACGACTGAATCTGCTTTTAAAGGAGTTGATATTGCTTTATTTTCAGCCGGAGGATCTATTTCTGCAAAGTATGCTCCATATGCTGTTAAAGCAGGAGCAGTTGTTGTAGACAACACTTCTCATTTTAGACAACATCCTGATGTTCCTCTTGTTGTTCCAGAGGTTAATCCACAAGCAATGGATAATCACAATGGTATTATTGCTTGTCCAAATTGTTCTACAATCCAAATGATGGTCGCCCTTGAACCTATTCGTCAAAAATGGGGCTTGGAACGAATTATTGTTTCAACTTATCAAGCCGTTTCTGGAGCAGGTCAATCAGCTATAAATGAAACACTTAATCAGTTTAGTCAAGTTATTAATGAAGGTTTGAATCCAAAAGATGTAACAGCTAATATTTTACCTTGTTCAGGAGATAAGAAACATTATCCAATTGCTTTCAATGCTTTAGCTCAAATTGATGTTTTTACTGCTAATGATTTCACTTATGAAGAAATGAAAATGACAAATGAAACGAAAAAAATCATGTCGGATGATTCCATTAAAGTTTCAGCAACATGTGTTCGTATTCCAGTTTTATCAGCTCATTCTGAATCAGTCTATATTGAAACTAAAACTGTTGCCCCAATTGATCAAGTAAAAGCAGTAATAGCAGAATTCCCTGGTGCTATCCTTGAAGATGATACTGCTCATCAAATTTATCCTCAAGCAGTTAATGCTGTAGGTTCCAGAGAAACATATGTTGGCCGAATTAGAAAAGATCTCGATATTGAAAATGGCTTGCATATGTGGGTTGTCTCTGACAATCTTTTAAAAGGTGCAGCTTGGAATTCTGTTCAAATTGCAGAAACTTTACATGAGAGAGGTTTAGTGAAAGCTAGTCAAGATTTAAAATTCGAGTTGAATTAACACTTACAACAAAACCCAATGGAAGATAGCAGGTACTCTATGTCTTATTCACAACTTAAAAACTGTCACATTATTACAGCTTTAGTTACACCATTTCATGCAGATGGTTCAATCAACTTTGATGCCTTACCAAAATTAATTGAACACCTCTTGGATCATCATACAGAAGCTATTCTTCTTGCTGGTACAACGGCTGAGAGTCCTACTTTGACTCACCAAGAAGAGCTTGAATTATTTTCTGCAGTGCAGAAAATCGTCAATGGACGTGTTCCCCTAATTGCTGGAATTGGAACAAATGACACCAGAGACTCTGTCGATTTTGCCAAAGAAGTTGATGCTTTTGGAGGATTTGCAGCCGGTTTGGCCATAGTTCCTTACTATAACAAACCGACCCAAGAGGGCCTTTATCACCATTTTAAAGCAATCGCTGATGCTAGTGATTTACCAATTATTATCTATAATATCCCTGGCCGAGTTGTGGTTGAACTTCATCCGGATACTTTGTTGAAATTGGCAGAGCATCCAAATGTTATTGGTATCAAAGACTGTACTAATTTGGATCACTTGGCTTATATTATTGAGAACAAGTCTGAAGAGTTCTTGGTATACACTGGCGAAGACGGACAAGCATTTCACGCAATGAACTTAGGTGCTGATGGCCTAATCAGTGTCGCATCACATACTAATGGTGATGAAATTTATAACATGTTTCAAGCAATAGAAGCTGGGAAGATTAAGGAAGCGGCGAAAATACAAAGACGATTTTTACCTAAAGTCAACGCCTTATTCTCTGTAGCTAGTCCAGCACCTGTTAAAGCAGTTCTCAACCATCAAGGATTTAATGTTGGGCCATTGCGTCTTCCGCTTGTAGCCTGTACTCGAGATGAGGCCGATAGCATTATTGCGATTGTCCTTGACAAAGCGCCTAAAGAATATGTGACAACTGGTGTCCTCAGACCAGATTACTAAGAAATTAATCTAGATAATTCTTATAAAGTATTGCAAGGTGCAATAACTTGACAAATGGTCAAAAGATTTGCATAATGTAAGTAAGTTGAAAACAAGATGAAAAGAGGCGGTACAATGCAAATAATTAAACGTGATGGTCAGGTTGCAGAATTTAATCCTGATAAAATTTATCAAGCCATCATTAAAGCTGCACGAACTGTATATGTTATTGATGAAACTTGGCGCCAAAATTTAGCACAGGTTACAAAAAAAGTTGTTCTTGATTTAGAAGAAGCGAAGGTTGAAAAACCAACTATTAATATGATTCAATCTTTAGTCGAGAATCGTCTGATGGATGCAGGCTTTATCAATGTTGCTGAACACTATATTTCATATCGTCTTCAAAGAGATCTTGAAAGAAATGGTTATGGTGATAGTATTATCGTCCATCTCCGCTTTGAGCAAACAAAATAAAAAGAAAGCAAAGAATTTGCTTTCTTTTTATTTTATCCAATCTTCCAGCAATGGAGCTAGAGTTTCCCTCAATTTGAAGATGACGTAGATAGATTTCTTGTTATTAATAATTTTGTGAGAGACTTTTTTGATTTCTGTTGGAATGATTGTTTTCTTAGGTACCTTTATTATAAGATCGGTAGGAGTAACATGATAAGCATTAATCATTTGATTGCCTGTAAAAATATCACGGTAGTGTCCTCGATTAGTAAAGAAAAAGTGAATCTGATTTTTGAGATTTTTACTAAACATACCATTTGATAAATAAAGAGCTAAAGCCTTTTGCATAATTAAATTGGTATCAAGGTCAATGAGTGATTTATGGCGTATAAAATCAATCCGCAATTCTAAAGGTAACACAAGAGCTGCAATCCGTAAAGATGGAAAAACAGTTATTGAAAAAGATTTTAGGTAAATTACTCGATCATTAGTATCATAGTAATGAATTGGCGAATCATTCCCTTTGGCAAAATCTCCAAGGTAATCATCTTCAACAATATAAACTTGATATTGTTTGGCCAAGTCTACAATTTTTTCTTTTTCTTCTTTTGTATAGGATAATCCTAAGGGATTTGAAAATCGTGAGATGGTATAGAAAAATTTGATATTACCTTCTTTAAATATTTCCTCTAAAGTTTTCAAATCAATTCCATGAAAATGACGTTCAATAGTTTGATAAGGAATCTTTAATGTTGTTAGCAGATTTTCCATCCGAGAATAACTTGGTTTTTCAATCAGAATTGTTTGATTGCCATTAGGAAAAGGCATCTGACTTAAGATATAGAGAGCTTGCTGACTACCAGAAGTAACCATAATGTTCTTTAATGATGTAAAGACTTGATTATTGATAAAGTAATGGGAAAGTGACTTGATCAATTCATCTAAACCTTCTTCTTTATGATAATAGTTGAAGAGTTGATTTTCTTGATGGTTAAGTGCTTGATTAAGACACTGCTTAAAATCTTCAAAAGCTTCATGATTAACTTGCTCTAAACTTTTAGTTGAGTCAGACTGACTGTCCTTAATATTTCCCAAAACATAATAACCGCTTTTAGCTACCGGATAGATTAAATTATTGAATTTTAATTCGAGTAGAGCCCGTTGTACGGTATCCTTACTACATTTATATTGTAAACTTATTTTCCGAATGGAAGGAAGTTTATCACCCTCTTTAAAATAATTATCTGTAATGGCTTGTGTTAAGTCATTTACAATAGTTTGGTAGATGCTCGTCATATTTTGTCCCCGTACAGATTTTTTTCTATTTTACCTTAAATAATTCATAGTGGCAAATTCAAGGTTTCCACTAATTATTGAATTGACAAAGCTCTGCGATTTTGCCATAATGACTATAGATATTAGCCGTTGTAACGGCTTTTTTGATGATTTGTGAGCACAAGATAATAGCTCTGCGATTTGTGAAAGGAAAAAATGCTTTGGTGTTAAATCAAAGATAATGAACATATGAGTATCTTAGAAGTAAAAAATTTGAGTCACGGTTTTGGTGACCGTGCAATCTTTGAAAATGTCTCTTTCCGACTTTTGAAAGGGGAACATATTGGCCTAGTTGGAGCTAATGGTGAAGGAAAGTCAACCTTCATGAGTATCGTTACGGGTCATCTAATCCCTGATGAAGGAAAAGTTGAATGGTCTAAATATGTAACAGCTGGTTACCTGGATCAGCATACTGTTCTTGAGCAAGGGCAAACAGTTCGTGCCGTTTTGCGTACAGCATTTGACGAGCTCTTTAAAACAGAAGAGAGAATCAATGAAATTTACATGTCAATGGCTGACGAAGGGGCTGACGTTGAGGCTTTGATGGAAGAAGTTGGTGAACTCCAAGACCGCCTTGAATCTCGGGATTTTTATATCCTTGACGCAAAAATCGATGAGGTGGCGCGTGCTCTTGGCGTTATGGAATTTGGGATGGAATCTGATGTGACAGAATTATCGGGTGGTCAAAGGACTAAAATCTTATTAGCTAAGTTACTTCTTGAAAAACCAGATATCTTATTATTAGATGAGCCAACCAACTATTTAGATGCTGAGCATATTGATTGGTTGAAACGTTATCTCCAAAACTACGAAAATGCTTTTGTATTGATTTCGCATGATATTCCCTTCTTAAATGATGTGATTAATATTGTTTACCATGTTGAGAATCAAGACCTTGTTCGCTATTCCGGTGATTATTATCAGTTCCGAGATGTCTATGAAATGAAAAAATCACAATTAGAAGCAGCTTATGAACGTCAACAAAAAGAAATTGCTGATTTGACTGACTTTGTAAACCGAAATAAAGCGCGTGTAGCAACCCGTAATATGGCCATGTCAAGACAAAAGAAACTTGATAAAATGGATTTGATTGAATTACAGGCTGAAAAACCAAAACCAAGTTTTGAATTTAAAGAATCTCGTACACCAAGTCGTTTCATTTTCCAAGCGCGAGATTTAGTAATTGGTTATGATCGTCCCTTGACTAAAGATTCGTTGACTATAAATTTTGAACGAAACCAAAAGATTGCTATAACTGGGGCCAATGGTATTGGTAAGTCGACACTATTGAAAAGTCTCTTAGGAATTATCAAACCACTTTCAGGTGAAGTTGAACGTGGTGACTTTATTGAATTAGGTTATTTCGAACAAGAAGTAGCAGGTGGAAATCGACAAACACCACTTGAAGCTGTTTGGGATGCTTTCCCTGCACTTAATCAAGCTGAGGTGCGTGCAGCATTAGCAAGATGTGGTTTAACATCTAAACATATTGAAAGTCAAATTCAAGTTTTGTCTGGTGGAGAACAAGCTAAAGTAAGATTCTGCCTCTTAATGAATAGAGAAAACAATGTATTAGTTTTAGATGAACCGACAAATCACTTAGATGTCGATGCCAAAGATGAATTAAAACGAGCATTGAAGGCTTACAAAGGATCAATATTAATGGTTTGTCATGAACCTGACTTTTATGAGGGTTGGGTATCTGATGTCTGGGATTTTAATCAATTAACATAAAAAAAGCAACCTAGAAATAAAATTTTCTAGGTTTTATTACGCATATTACTTGACCTAAAAAAAATAAAATAATATAATGACAATATAAATTAAATAACGTGTTGTCACTTTTACTAAACCCTTACCTATAAGGTTTATCAGTCTTTTTACACATTATTTAATCTTGTTTTGACTTGGAAGAATTCAAGTGAATAAAAAATATTTGGAGGGCAATATTATGTTATCTCAAGAAAAAATTGATCAAATTGTTGACCAAGTTGCAGACTTTGCTAAAACTTCAATTGGTAGTTTAGTAAATGGGGAAGTAATCGAACAAAAGAAATTACCAGAAAAAATTAAAGATAAAGTTATCTATGTAAAAGAAAATGTTAGCCCTAAAAAAGATAAGGTTGTCATTGAAGAAGAACCAAGGAGAAAAGTTATGTTTAATAAAAATAAAAATGTAGAATCAGTTAGTCAAAAAAATAAATTTGATATGAAAGATGTTTTTCAATTGGTAATATTATTAGTACCAGTTCTAAGATTATCAAAAAAAATGTTAAATGGTCGTAAAATGAAATAGGAGTACCTATGACTAATAAAAAGTCAGGTCTACTAGTTGGTTTGCTGACAGGGACACTTGTAGCAGTTTTATCTTATTTCAGTTTACCTAAAGAAGATAAAGATAGCTTACTAGAAGATGCTAATCAGAGAGTGGATGAATAACAGGCAAATATTAGCAGGTTAAAAAACTATTTTGACAAGACAAAATAAATAATATTTGTCGATTTATCTTTTCAAATAATAGGGTTGTAACTTATTATTCTTAATATGAATAATAAGCAATGATAATTATATTGTTTTTAAAGAAAGGGTGATGATTTTAAAAAACTACTTCGATGTTCGACCTGATAATTCGGACATAAATATGATAAGACACGAAAGAGGCCCTCAGGGGGCCTCTTTCATTTTGGAACAATGACTTGAATTGCTTTTTGTAAGACAGTCAATCTGATAGGAAGACGACTACTTTTATCGCCGTCAACTCGTGTCCGTGGATTAAATGGTCTATGAGGATTAGTTGGTTCAAGACTGAGTTCGTTAGCACTAAAATGGTGAATTTCTCTAGCTCTTGAAAAATCTCCTTTGTAAAAGTCATTCCTATGACGGAGAAATTTGAAAAAAGATACTTTTTTCATTGTGTAAACTTGAAAGTGCCCGTCATCTATTGCGGCATCTGGAGAGAATGATGGCATGCCAGCAATGGTATTAGTCATTGTAATCAGTAAAAATTTGAGATCAGCAATATACGTATTATTCTGCTCATTGATTATAATTGAATAAGTTCGATTCCTGCGAAGAATGCGTAGACTGTCTTTGAGAAAAGCCAAGGGTCCATATTTACGTTTGCTCTCACTTGTAACATTAGCAGCAATATCAGCCAATAAGCCTAAAGTTAAACTACTAATCATATAATCATTGTTAACTTTGCAGATATCGACAGCTTTAATTTGTCCATCGAAAATATTATCTATGGCTGCCTGGTAATCAAGTGGAATGTCTAAAGCTTGAGCAAAATTATTTACTGTTCCTGATGGAATAAGGCCAATTCGAGAATGGGCACCACCTTCGTATACACCTGAAATAACTTTATTAATTGTACCATCACCGCCGAGTGGAATGATGATATCAACACCGTTATGGCTGGCTGCTTTTGCTAATAAAAATAATTCTTCTATTGATTTTGGGATTATTATAGTAATATTTGATTCTGAGATTCCTTTGGTGATAAGTGATGCCTTAACAGTACTAGCTAAAAGGTCATCTTTTTTTCCAGAATTCGGATTGAAAAATATTGCTACTGTGGTCATTAAGTCCTCTTTTCTAATAATTTTATTATATCACTAAAAGTTTAAATGTTGCTAAAAAAGACTAGTCGTTTGACTAGCCTCTTTGTCTTGTTAATTTTTTCTCAGAGCATATAATAAACAATTGCAATATATTGTAAAGCGGATGCTAAGAGGATAAATAAATGCCAAATCATATGATAATACGGTTTCTTTTTAGCATAGAAGGCTGCGCCTATTGTATAAGATAAGCCACCTAGAAACATCAATATCCCAAATATTAGTCCTGTTTTTTGAATTAAAGTTGGTAAGATAAAGACGATTAACCAGCCCATTATCAGGTAGAGTGCAAGACTGAATTTTTCATTTATATTTTTAGCGAAAATCTTATAGAGGATTCCGAAAATAGTGATACCCCATTGGAGAATAATGATAGTATAGCCTAGCCAACCACCGACAAGTGATAAAGCAACTGGTGTATAAGAACCGGCAATAGCAATATAAATCATGCTGTGGTCAATGATCCGCAGTATATACTTTTGAGGTGATCCGTAGGTCATTGAGTGGTAAATAGTTGATGATAAAAACATTAAGAAGAGACTAATCACGAAAATTGAAGAGCCAACAGCTGCCTGTAAATTGTAAGTTTGATATGAATAGATAGCTGTAATCGGAAGTAGGACAAGCATTGTCGCTGATCCAATTGCATGGGTTGTTGCATTTGCCACCTCCTCTCCAAAGGATAAGGGAAGACTTTGTTTAAAGGTTTGATTCATTTTTTGGTACCTCTTGTGTAATTTCGACTAGTTGAAGGGTTTGGAAGTAGTACTTAATTGTTTGACAAGCGTTGATAATTATCTCAGGAGTATCTTGAGTTTTTTCCTCATTCCAATAGTCGACGAATGTATCATAAAGTACTTGAGAATTGGACTTTTCTTGGAGCTGGCTTAAAACTTGTGCAATGGCCTGGATTGGAAAAGCATTTTTTAGTATGGTAACAGCTATTAACCTAGCAACTTGTTGTTTTTCATATTTCTTTTTGATTGGCTTAGCCAGATATCCATGTTTGACATAATTGTTAATCATTGAAGCAGTAACTTCTTTTTGGATGGCCGGGCTACCAAAATTAGTTGTTTTATTGGTATAGAGTAACAACTGATCTAAATATAAATCAAGATCTGGTAGTTGTTCCCATTTTGGCAATATTGGAAAAGTCATTTTTTAAAAACCCCTTTATATAGTTTCAATAACCAGATAATAACATTATTGAAAAAACAAAGCAAGAAAAAAGTTAATTGTGAAAAAATAGCAAAATCTATAAGAAAGTTATTGACTTCACAAATTGAAAGCGTTATAATCAAAACAGATAGCATGCTAACTATTACACAACTTTTTTAATTTTGGAGGTATTTTATGTTAGAAACATTTAAAGCGACAGCCAGAAAGACTGCCAATGGATTGCAAGTAGAAGCTAATGCGCGTGGTTTCAAAATCACATTAGATGAGCCAGAAGAACTTGGTGGAACTAATACAGGAATGAATCCTGTAGAAGCCATTCTATGTGCACTTGGTGCTTGTCAATCAATTGTTTGTGCAGCATTTGCAGAATCTCAAGACTTCAAATATGATGAATTCTGGATGGAATTAGAAGGAGACCTTGATCCTGATGGATTTATGGGATTGGCAGAAGGAGTCCGTAATGGTTTCCAAGAAATTCGTTATTCTACTCACTTTGTAACTTCTGAACCGCAAGAAAAAGTTGATGCTTTTTCAGAATTTATTGATCAACATTGCCCAGTTAGTGATAACTTGCAAAATGGTGTAAAAGTTATTCGTACTGCAGCTGTCATTGAAGATAAATAAGTCAATAATATACTGAGCTATTCAGGAAGCTGCATTTTTGCCTTCCTGAATTTTATTTAAGGAGATAAAAATGGAAAAATTACCAAGTTTTCCTGGTAGCAAAGTTTTTACCGTCGGAAAAATTAATATTGCTCAAGGAGACTTAGTTGAAGAAGGGCAAGAACTCTTTCAAATCGAAACTAAAAAGGGAAATCGTTCAATTAAAGCAAAATCAAATGGACGGATTTCTCAACTTCTAGTAACTGAGGGTGAATCTGTGAAAGTTGGTCAAGATATTTATGAACTAGCTGCTTCTGACACTCAAACTGATAGTAGTGAAATTCTTAGCAAGAAAGAAATAAGCACTAGCAAAGAAATAATTAATAAAAGTGTGAATCTTCTCATAATAGGTGGTGGAACTGGTGGCTATGTTGCAGCCATTAGAGCTGCAAAGGCTGGGAAAAATGTTTTATTAGTAGAAAAAAATAAAATGGGAGGGACTTGCCTAAATGTAGGTTGCATCCCTACCAAAGCTTTAATTGCTTCTTCAGAACTATATGAGCAGGCTATCCATAGTAAGGATTTTGGGATTATGATTGATGGTCAGATTAAACCGGATATGCCTGCAATTATTGATCGTAAAAATCAAATTGTTGAAAAATTAACCACCGGTGTTGAATTTCTGATGGAAAAAAATCAAATTGAAGTCATTATAGGTCAAGCGAGTTTCATTAATAATACAAGTGTCAAAATAGATTCTGAACAAGAAACTATTGTCACTTTTGAAGATTGTATTATTGCGACAGGTTCAGTCGTTGCCATTCCAAACATTCCAGGGATTGATTCAAAACACATTTTGACAAGTACTGAAGCTTTAGATAATAGAGAATTACCTAGGAGTATGGTTATTGTTGGCGGTGGTGTCATTGGTCTTGAATTTGCTTTCCTTTATGCTCAACTTGGAGTTTCAGTAACAGTTATTGAATTTAGGGACGCCTTACTAGCAAATATGGATGCAGAAATTTCTAAAACTATTTTTGATATAGCAAGAGAAAAAGGCATCAAAGTTTATCTAGAAAGCAAAGTTTCGGCATTTTCAGAAGCAGTTGATGGACAAGTTATCACTCATTTCCAAGAAAAAGGTAAAGAACAATTTGCTATCAGTGAGAAAGTATTAGTTGCTGTTGGTCGTAAACCAAATATGGAAGAACTTGCTTTAGAAAAAACAGACGTCACTCTTAATGAAAAAACTAGAGGTATTTTAGTAGACAATCACATGAAAACAGTTGTCGATCATATCTACGCTGTCGGTGATGTAAACAATATGATTCAACTTGCACATGCTGCAAGCAAACAAGGGATGATTGCTGTTGAAAATATTTTAGGCATGGCAAGTGAATTTACAATAACTAATACACCTAGTGTTGTCTTTACTTCACCTGAAATTGCAAGTGTTGGATTAAGCGAAGAAGCAACAAAAGCAGTAGGAATAGACTATAAAGTAGGATATGCTCATTTTGAAGCTAATGGAAAATCTTTAACATTGAATCAAACACAAGGCTTCGTCAAAATTATTAAAGATCAAACAGATACTGTAATTGGTGCCTCGGTTATAGGACCAGATGCCTCCACTTTAATTGCGACATTAACAACTTATGTCACAAATAAAATGAAATTAGATGAAATTGAACAAATCATCTTTGCCCATCCTACAACAGCTGAAGTTATCCATGAAGCATCACTTGATCTTGGTTTAGGAGCATTTCACGAATGAAATTATACCTTTCTGATAGATTAAATCCATATGAAAACATCGCCTTTGAAAAACATCTTCTCGATCTAAAGGAAGAAGCTCTGTTTTTGTGGGTCAATCAACCATCAGTAATTATTGGACGAAATCAAAATCCATATGCGGAAGTCGATATGGAGTATCTAAAAGAAAACAAAATCTGTTTAGTCAGAAGATATAGTGGTGGAGGTGCGGTCTATCATGATCAGGGAAATCTTAACTATTCTTATATTTCAACCGAAGAATCGACTGAGGAAATTATAAACCTCATTCAAAAAGTACTTGAGACAAAAGGAATAATTGTAGAAAAAAATGGTCGAAACGACTTAACAGTAGATGGTAAAAAAATTAGTGGAATGGCTTATCTAATTGAGAATGAATGGGTGCTTCATCATGGAACATGCTTGGTTGATTTAAATGAGGCCGTTCTATGTAAGGTGTTAAAACCTTCAAAAATCAAATTACAATCTAAAGGAATTACTTCAGTAAAATCAAGGGTTCTTAATCTAAACCAAAAAAATAGAGAATTATCAAGTTCGAATTTAATTGCCAGCTTTTGTCAGGTATTGAATCAAGAACCAATCCTTCCAGATTGGACTGATGATATCATTGATCAAGCTAAATATCTCTCTTCCGAAGAATGGATTTTTGCACAAAGTCCAGATTTTACAGCTCAAATCGAAGAAAAGACTGTTAGTGGCCTATTTCAAGTTTTTATAGAGACTAAAGATAACAAAATCAAAGCAATTAAAGTCTATACTGACAGTTTAAATCCGAGGTTTAGTGATGAAAATTTTAATACATTTATAGGAAATGATTATAATCCGGAAAATAATGATAAAATTGTAGAATTGATTCGTCTTTTATGATATAGTCTTTTTGGAGGTTGTATGTTTAAGATTGAAGAATGTTTAGCCTATTTTACGAATAAAGAAAGTAAGTTACTTGCGACTGAATTAGATAATCGTATCCAACCATATGGACTAACACGTGTTCAATGGATGGCTCTCTACCATATTGCAAATAATGAGCAGATTAGTCAGAAACAATTAGCTAATTTATTGGGATCAAAACAGCCAACTATTGCTAAATTATTAGATCGGATGACAGAAAATGGACTTATTCAACGTATCCAATTTGATAAACGGACTAATTTTCTTGATTTGACAAGCAATGGTCGGGAAATGTATACAAAGATTCTGCCAGTTGCTGAAAGATTTAAAAATGATGCTGTAAAAGGAATTCCAAATGAAGATTTACTGACATTCCAACGTGTCATGAAACAAATGGCAGAAAATATAAAATAAAAAGAATGGCTTTTCAATTATTTGAAAGGTCATTTTATATTCTAATCAGGAGCAAAATCATTAAAAAAATGGTAAAATAGGCTTTGCTTGAAGTATTTATTACCATTTACATGAGACAAATAACTTCAAAATAGATCAGAACTTAATTGACATTTAAGTTGAAAGGAAAAACATGGCTATCATTCAATGGTTCCCAGGACATATGTCCAAAGCTAGACGACAAGTACAAGAAAATATTAAACACGTTGATTTCGTGACTATCCTAGTAGATGCACGCTTACCCTTATCAAGTCAAAATCCAATGCTGACTAAAATTGTTGGTGACAAACCTAAATTAATGATTTTAAATAAAGCAGACTTAGCTGATAAGAGTATGACAAAAGAGTGGCGTCAATTCTACGAGAAACAAGGCATCAAGACACTAGCAATTAACTCGAAAGAGCAATCTACAGTTAAAAAAGTGACTGAAGCAGCTAAAGACTTGATGGCAGACAAAATTCAAAGATTACGCGACCGCGGTATCCAAAAAGAAACCCTAAGAACAATGATTATTGGGATTCCAAATGCTGGTAAATCGACTTTGATGAACCGTCTGGCAGGTAAGAAAATAGCAGTCGTTGGTAATAAACCTGGGGTTACCAAGGGTCAACAATGGTTAAAATCAAATAAAGATTTGGAAATTTTAGATACTCCTGGGATTCTATGGCCCAAATTCGAAGATCAAAAAGTTGGTCTTAAGTTAGCATTGACAGGTGCAATCAAAGACCAATTGCTACCTATGGATGAAGTGACTATTTTTGGTTTAAATTACTTTAAAGAGCATTATCCAAATCGTTTACTTGACCGTTTTAAAGGAATCAACCTTGAAGACGAAGCTCCAGAAATGATTATGTCTATGACTAGAAAGCTTGGCTATAAAGATGATTATGATCGTTTTTACAATCTTTTTGTCAAAGAAGTTCGAGACGGCAGACTGGGTGTCTTTACCCTTGATCAAGTAGGTGATGTTGATGACTTTGACGATTAAAGACATTAAAAGTCAATTAGAGGCCATTAATGACCTCACTGACCCTCTTTTTGCTACTTTTGATACAGATAGCCGTGCAGGGGTCAAGAAGGCTTTAGAGGCGAGAAAAAGGGCTATTCAAGCCATACTTGATGAAGACCAGCGTCTAGAGAATATGTTACGCTATGAAAAATCCTTATATGCTCAAGGCTATCAAGCCATTGCTGGTATCGACGAAGTAGGTCGTGGCCCCCTTGCAGGTCCAGTTGTCGCAGCCTGTGTTATTCTGCCGAAAAACTGTAAAATCACTGGGTTGAATGATTCCAAAAAAATACCTAAATCTAAACATGAAATGATTTATAATCTGGTTATAGAGAAAGCAATCGCAGTTGGTATTGGTTTAATGACTAACGAAGTGATTGATGAAGTTAATATTTATCAGGCTACTAAATTAGCCATGCAAGCCGCAATCAATAACTTAGAAGGTGACAATTTGACTCCTGATTTTCTCTTGATTGACGCGATGAAACTTGAGAATTCTATTCCTCAAGAATCAATTATTAAAGGAGATGCCAATTCTTTATCTATAGCGGCAGCTTCAATTGTTGCTAAAGTCACTCGTGATCGCTTAATGGTTGATTATGATAAGGCATACCCAGGTTACGATTTTGCCAAAAATGCTGGATATGGAACAAAGAATCATTTGGAAGGCTTGCGCAAATTGGGCGTGACTGAAATCCACCGACGTACATTTGAACCAGTTAAATCCATGCTTTAATACTAGTTTTCAGCAGAAAAATAGTAGTTTTTCGTTTAAATAATTTTTAACTAGTTACGAGGAGATGTGAAATGACTGAATTTGAAAAAATGATTGCGGGTCAAATGTATGATGCTAGTGATAGCGATCTTAAAGCCATGCGTCAGAAAAAACGTGACTATATGGCACGCTTCAACAATGAGTTAGATGGGGATAAAAGAAGTCTAATTTTGAAGGAATGGCTCGGGTCGACTGGTGATAATATCTTTATGGAAGCCAATTTTGCCTGTGATTATGGTTCCAATATCTACCTAGGTGAAAACTTCTATGCTAATTTTAATACGACTATGTTGGATGTTTGTGAAATTCGCATTGGTAATAATGCTATGTTTGGACCTAATTGTCAGTTATTGACGCCTTTACACCCACTTAATGCTGAGGAAAGAATTGCTGGGCTTGAATTTGGTGCTCCGATAACTATTGGAGACAACGTTTGGCTGGGTGGTGGTGTAACTATCTTACCTGGAATCACTCTGGGTGATAACGTCGTTGTTGGAGCTGGCAGTGTCGTTACAAAATCCTTTGGGGATAATGTTGTTCTCGGTGGAAATCCTGCTCGTGTGATAAAAAATTTATAATGAGTAAATCCCTTTTAGGGATTTCTTTCTTTTTCGAATAATATAGTGAGAGGTATTATTATGAATAATTTCGAACTATACAAATTGAAAAAAGCTGGACTAGAAAATCATCACATTTTAAAAATTATCGCCTATCAGGAAAAGTATGACAAAAAACTTTCCTTACGTAATATGGCACTCATATCTGAATGCAAGCAACCAATCATTTTTATTGAGAATTATAAATCTTTAGACATTGGTGCAATAAAAAATGAATTCAATCTTTTTCCTTCCATTTCAATTTTTGATAAAAACTACCCAATTTCTTTAAAATCAATCTATAATCCACCAGTTCTTTTATTTTATCAAGGAGATATTAGCTTATTAAATCAGCCTATTTTAGGTGTAGTGGGCTCGCGTCAGGCAACAAAAAAAGGTATTCATGCCGTTGATAAAATTATCGAAGAGTTAAATAGTAAGTTTGTTATTGTAAGTGGATTAGCCAGAGGGATTGATACGGCTGCCCACTTTGCAGCTATCAAAAATGGAGGGAAAACAATTGCTGTAATTGGTTCAGGGATGACTAAATTTTATCCAAAAGAAAATCATCGACTGCAAAAGTATATTGCAAATAACCATCTATTGATTAGTGAATATGGACCAGCAGAAGAACCTTTAGCTTATCATTTTCCTCAACGGAATCGGATAATTGCAGGGCTATCATTAGGAATCATAGTCTGTGAAGCCAGAGTCCGTTCTGGAAGTCTAATTACTTGTAAGTATGCACTGGATGAAGGAAGAGATATTTTTGCAATACCAGGAACGATTGTCAATAATAATTCAGAGGGATGTCACCAGCTTATCAAAGAGGGTGCAAAATGCGTCACAATTGGCTTAGACATCCTTTCAGAATACCAATAATTCTCAAGTTTCTTCATATATAACAAATTTTTTTATTGACAGTTCCAAAAAAATGGGATATTATTCTAGAAGCTTTAACCAATAAGTTATAGGAAGTGTGTCAATTTGGTAACGAAAACTACAAGTAAGGCAAAAACTACTAGTAAAAAAGCCACAAGTAAGAAAAAAACAACCAGTCCAAAAAAGAATTTGGTCATCGTTGAATCACCTGCAAAAGCAAAAACAATTGAAAAATATTTAGGACGCAATTACAAAGTTGTCGCATCAGTTGGTCATATCCGTGATTTAAAAAAATCATCAATGTCAATTGATTTTGAAAACAACTACGAGCCAGAATATATCAATATTCGTGGTAAAGGTCCACTGATTAATTCACTTAAAAAAGAAGCAAAAAATGCAAAACAAGTTTTTCTGGCAAGTGACCCGGACCGTGAAGGAGAAGCAATTTCATGGCATCTATCTCATATTTTAGGACTTAATCTTGAAGATAAGAATCGTGTTGTCTTTAATGAAATCACGAAAGATGCAGTAAAAAATGCATTTATTGAGCCTAGACAAGTTGATATGAATCTAGTTGATTCTCAACAAGCAAGGCGTGTTTTAGACCGTATTGTTGGGTATTCTATCTCACCAATTCTTTGGAAAAAAGTCAAAAAAGGTTTATCTGCTGGTCGTGTCCAATCTGTTGCACTAAAGCTTATTATTGACCGCGAAAATGAAATTAAAGCTTTTAAACCTGAAGAGTATTGGACAATCGATAGTCTCTTTAAAAAAGGTACAAAGAAATTCCAAGCTTCTTTTTATGGGGTTGACGGCAAGAAAGTTAAATTAAATACTAACGAAGAAGTAAAAGACGTTCTTTCTCGCATTAAAAATGATGATTTCACAGTCGAGAAAGTTGAGAAAAAAGAACGCCGTCGTAATGCTCCATTACCGTATACAACTTCCTCATTACAACAAGATGCTGCCAACAAAATTAATTTCCGTACGCGTAAAACAATGATGATAGCTCAAAATTTATATGAGGGTATCAATCTTGGTAGTCAAGGAACACAAGGTCTAATTACCTATATGCGTACTGACTCAACAAGGATTAGTCCATCTGTTCAAAACGAGGCAGCTACTTTTATTAGTAATCGTTTTGGTAGCAAGTATTCTAAACATGGAAGTCGTATTAAAAATGCAAGTGGCGCACAAGATGCCCATGAAGCAATCAGACCTTCAAATGTTAATCATACGCCAGAGTCAATTGCCAAACACTTAAATAAAGATCAACTCAAACTCTATACTTTAATATGGAATCGTTTTGTTGCCAGTCAAATGACTGCAGCTATCTTCGATACTGTTAAAGTTACTCTTGAGCAAAATAAAGTTACTTTTGTTGCAAACGGTAGTCAAATTAAATTTGATGGTTATATGGCAGTCTATAATGATTCAGATAAAAATAAAATGTTGCCTGAAATGACAGAAAGTGAAACAGTTAAACGAGAGTCAAGTTCACCAGAACAACACTTTACACAACCACCAGCTCGTTATTCAGAAGCAACTCTAATCAAAACCTTAGAAGAAAACGGTGTTGGTCGTCCGTCAACATATGCTCCAACCTTGGAAGTTATTCAAAGACGGTACTATGTTAAATTAGCTGCTAAACGATTTGAGCCAACAGAGTTAGGTGAAATCGTTAATAAACTGATTGTAGAATTTTTCCCTAATATTGTTGATGTGGCATTTACGGCCAGTATGGAAGCTGAACTTGACCAAGTTGAAGAAGGACAAGTTAAATGGCAGACTGTTATTGACCATTTCTACAAACCATTTTCAAATGATCTTGTTAAGGCTGAAGACGAGATTGAAAAAATTCAAATTAAAGATGAACCAGCTGGTTTTGACTGTGATCTTTGTGGCCATCCAATGGTTATCAAATTAGGCCGTTTTGGTAAATTCTATGCTTGTAGCAATTTCCCAGATTGTCGTAACACAAAAGCAATCACCAAAGAGATTGGCGTCACTTGTCCAATCTGCCAAAAAGGGCAAGTCATTGAACGTAAAACAAAACGCAATCGTATTTTCTATGGTTGTGATCGTTATCCTGAATGCGACTTCACTTCTTGGGATATTCCAGTCGGCAGAACATGTCCTAAATCTGGTGATTACTTAGTTGAGAAGAAAATTCGAGGTGGTGGCAAACAAGTTGTATGTAGTAGTGAGACGTGTGATTACAAAGAAGAAAAAGTTAAATAACAAAAAAGAATTTTAGGATGTCCTAAAATTCTTTTTTAATTTGTTTTAATGGTTGCTAGCAGTTCTTCAATCATTGGACTAAAAGAATAATCATCACGATAGGCAATACCAATTGGATAAAAATCATTTTTATCTTGGAAAGGAATCCAAACTAGTTCTTCAATTTGGCTTAGCGGTTTAAATTCAGAGGCTAGAATTGCTACAGCATCTAAACTCTTTAAACTGTGAATAATAACCTCCCAGTCATCATGCTTGAAGACAATATTTGGTTCAAAACCAAGTGTTCTTGCACGACGAGGTAGCATCTCACCTAGCATGAAATTCTCTGATAATGATGCAAATTTACAATCTTTTAAATCGATTAATCGCAACGATTCTTTTTTTGCCAATGGATGATTTTTTGGAAGTACAATACTGACTTGATAACCTTTGGTTGTTGTCTGTAATGGTTCAATGGTAATATTGTTGAAGATACTCGGAAATGATAAGAGCCCAATATCAATTTGCCCCAATGAAAGTAGTTCCTGGAGTTTGCGTGAACCGTCTTGGATCATCGAAATTTCAACGTTTGAGTGTTTTGCCATGAAGGTTGAAATTTGTTTCATAAACTGAATTGCAAAAAGACCCGTTAAACCTATTCTGATCGTTTCTTTCTTTTCCTGACCTAATTGTTGAATTTCTTCTGTAATTTGGTTGAAATCTGCTAATAAATCTTTTCCTCGTTTGTAGAGTATTTCCCCTGCCTCGGTTAGAAGTAGTTGACGTCCACTTTGTGAAAATAAAGTAGTATTTAATTCAGCTTCTAGTTTTTTTATTGATTGAGAGAGGGTAGGTTGTGTAACAAATAAACTTTTTGCTGCATGCGAATAGTTCTTTGTTTCAGAGACTGTGATGAAATAAGTTAATTGTCTGATATCCATGATAATTCCCTTTCCTATGATTAGTATAGCACACTTCAATGTACATTTTCTGGTCATTATCATTATAAAAATGTATTTTACTGTAAAACATATAGTACAATAAGTTTTACTAAGTTTAGTTATCTGCGTCTATATGTTAATATAAATATAGTTAGTGAAATCACAAGCAAAGAATATGAAGGAGACATCTTATGTCAGAAGTTACAAAAAGACAAACAGCTAAGTCATTTACTATAAATATCTTAAATGGTTTAGCATTAGGCACTGTTATTGTTCTTATCCCAGGAGCTATTCTTGGAGAATTGATGAAAGCTCTTTTACCATTGTGGTCAGGTTTCGGAACACTTATAGCCGCAGCAGGATTAGCAACAACTATGATGGGTCTTGTTATCGGGATGCTAGTTGGTAATAACTTTAAGTTCAACCCAATTCAATCTGCTTCATTAGGTCTAGCAGTAATGTTCGCTGGTGGTGCTGCCAATTTTGTTAAAGGAGCATTTATGCTTCAAGGTACTGGTGACATCATTAATATGGGTATCACAGCAGCTCTTGGTGTATTATTAATCCAATTCTTATCAGATAAAACTAAATCATTTACATTGATTATTGTACCAACAGTTACTTTACTATTAGTAGGTGGTATTGGACATTTTCTTTTACCCTATGTTAAAATGATTACAACTATGATTGGTCAAGGTATTGCTTCATTACTTGGTTTACAACCAATTTTAATGTCAGTATTGATTGCCATGATTTTCTGTTTCCTTATTGTGTCACCAATTACAACTGTTGGTATTGCCTTAGCAATTAGTTTAGCGGGTATTGGTTCAGGTGCAGCCAATCTTGGTATCTGCGCAGCAAGTTTCGGTCTTTGTATGGCAGGTTGGGCAGTAAATTCAAAAGGTACCGCTTTAGCTCACGTTCTTGGTTCACCAAAAATTTCAATGGCTACTGTTTTAGCTAAACCAATTATTATGTTACCAATGCTTTCATCAGCAGCAGTTCTTGGTGTTTTAGCTGCATTATTTAACATTCAAGGTACACCTGCAAGTGCTGGTTTTGGGATCAGTGGTCTAATTGGCCCAATCAATGCTTTGAACTTAGCAAAAGGTGGCTGGTCATTTGCCAACATTCTTATTGTTGTTATTGTCTTTGTTGTTGCTCCAATTGTATTGAACTATGCATTTAATTATTTATTTATCAAAGTCTTAAAAGTTATCGATCCTAACGACTATAAATTGGATGTTTAGTGAGGAGAAATAGATGAAATTAAAATGTTATAATGTCCGCGGTGAAGAAGCCGTACTTGCTGAACAATGGGCAAAAAATAATCAAATCGAAGTATCTTTAGAAGAAGGCCCATTAACTCCTGAAACAGCTAAAAATGCTGCTGGTTTTGATGGTGTTGTTAATGCACAAATTGGTCCATTGGACGATGCAGTTTACCCAATCTTAAAAGAGCTTGGCATTAAACAAATTGCACAACGTAGTGCAGGTGTTGATATGTACAACTTAGATTTAGCAAAAGCTAATGATATTATTGTCAGTAATGTACCAAGTTACTCACCGGAGTCAATTGCTGAATTTACAGTTACTATTGCCTTGAACTTAATCCGTAAAGTTGAATTAATCCTCGAAAACGTTAAAAATCAAAACTTCACATGGAGCCTTCCTGTTCGTGGCCGCCTTTTAGGCGATATGACCGTCGCTATTATTGGCACTGGAAGAATCGGCCTAGCGACAGCCAAAATTTTCAAAGGCTTCGGATGTAAGGTCGTTGGATTTGATATTTATCATAGCCCTGCTGCACAAGAAATTTTGGAATATAAGTCATCTGTCGAAGAAGCAATTAAAGACGCTGATGTGGTTTCACTCCATATGCCACCTACAGCTGAAAATATTCATATCTTCAATAAAGATATGTTTAGTAAATTCAAAAAAGATGCTATCTTACTAAATATGGCACGTGGTGCTCTAGTTGAAACACAAGATTTACTAGATGCTTTAGATAATGGTCTCTTAGCTGGTGCTGGAATTGATACATATGAATTCGAAGGTCCATACATTCCTAAGAATTTCGAAAATCAAGAAATCACTGATGCCCTCTTTAAACAATTGATAACTCATGATAAAGTTATTTATACACCTCATGCTGCCTATTATACAGATGAAGCTGTTAAAAACTTAGTTGAGGGTGGTCTAAATGCAGCTGTTCAAGTTATAGAAACTGGAACAGCTGACACGCGTGTCAATTAATTAATTTTTACAAGGAAAAGTCCGTTATAACGGACTTTTTATAAAATGTCTATTATAACGGACATTTTTCATAATGTCTGCTATAATAGACATAGTGAAGGAGAAGATAATGAACTATCTAGCAGTAATAGGTGATGTGATTGATTCAAAGTCACTGGAAAATCGTTATGACGTCCAAAATAATTTTAAAGCCTGTCTTCAAGCCATTAATGAAAAGTATAAAGAAGAAATAGTTTCAAAATTTTCACTAACATTAGGTGATGAATTTCAGGGGCTTCTTTCCACCCAAGTCAATATTTTTCAAGTAATTGATGATATTATTTTGCTTATGAAACCATATCAGATTCGTTTTGGGATTGGCTTAGGACAAATTTTAACAGACATAAATCCAGACGTAAGCATTGGTGCTGATGGACCTGCATATTGGAATGCTAGACAAGCCATTAATTACATTCATGAAAAAAATGATTATGGTCAAAACCATTTAGCCTTTCAATCTGATAATAAACTAACAAGTAAGGTCATTAATAGTCTGCTAGCAGCAGGAGAAGCTATCAAAAACAATTGGGTGACAAGTCAGCAGGAAGTTTTTGAAACCATGTTATCAGAAAATATTTATGCTGAGGACTTTAATCAAGCATTATTAGCAAAAGAAATGAAACTGGACCCAAGTGCTCTCTCAAAACGTCTAAAATCTAGCAGCATAAAAGTCTATTTTAGAACAAGATTGACGGCATGCGACCTCTACCAGCAAGGGCTTGAGGAGGAAACTAAATGACTGGATTATCGACATTTTTAACAGACAACCCACTAATAATTATGTATTTAATAGCTCATTTTTTATCTGATTTTCAATTGCAGAGTCAAGAAACATCAGATAAAAAGAACTCAGAAATGAACTATTTAATAAAACATCTTCTAGGCGTTGCTTTGCCACTTGTAATTATTTCTATCATGATTCCGTCAACTGTCGACATTAGCCTACTCGTATGGCTGAGCCATGCAGTTATTGATTTCAGCAAAACTTACTTAGCCAAATTATTGAAACTAACACAGATTAAAAGCTTTGCCATTGACCAAATCCTCCATATAATATGTATCTTAGGTTTCGTTTTCCTACTTTGGAAGGGACAAGTTCCTGCATTTTTAGAGAATTCTTATCTCAAAGTCATCTTATTTATGGTTTTAATCACCAAGCCAAGTAATATTGCATTCAAAATCTTTTTTGAGCGTTTTCAGCCACGGACGCAAGCTAAACTTGATACGATTAGTGGTGCAGGTGCCATGATTGGTAATTTGGAAAGAATTGTCATTGGAATTTGTATGGTCATGGGCCAGTTTGCGTCAGTAGGACTTGTTTTTACAGCTAAATCTATTGCTCGTTATGATAAAATTTCCAAGGATCCTGTTTTTGCTGAGTATTATTTAATTGGTTCTTTATTTAGTATTTTATCTGTTTTTGTAGCAGCTTGGATTTGTTTTTTTTAGAATAAATTACATAGATATAGTTATGTAAAAGAGAGAAAGTTATTTTAGTTTTAGCTGTAAATTTGCTATAATATAGCAATTAAAAATTTTAGAAAGATTTGTGGAGTATTTTTACTCCAAAGAGGTATTAGTCTATTGTCTCAATCTTATATTAATGTTATTGGAGCTGGTTTAGCTGGCTCGGAAGCTGCTTATCAAATTGCTAAGCGTGGTATTCCTGTCAAACTTTATGAAATGCGTGGTGTTAAATCAACACCTCAGCATAAGACTTCAAATTTTGCCGAATTAGTTTGTTCTAATTCATTTCGTGGTGATAGTCTAACAAATGCTGTCGGTCTTTTGAAGGAAGAAATGCGTCGTTTGGATTCAATCATTATGCGTGCTGGCGAGAAACATCGTGTGCCTGCTGGTGGTGCAATGGCTGTTGACCGCGAAGGTTATGCGGAATCTGTGACTACGGAATTAGAAAATAATCCTTTGATTGAGGTTATCCGCGGTGAAATTACGGAGATTCCAAATGATGCCATTACCGTTATTGCAACTGGTCCTTTGACTTCAGATGCTTTAGCCGAAAAAATTCATGCTTTAAACGGTGGAGATGGATTCTACTTTTATGATGCGGCAGCTCCAATCATCGATAAGTCAACGATTGACATGAACAAGGTTTATCTCAAGTCTCGTTATGATAAAGGAGAAGCTGCTTATCTGAACTGTCCAATGACTAAAGAGGAGTTCATGGCATTTCATGAGGCTCTCACGACAGCAGAGGAAGCACCGCTTAATTCTTTTGAAAAAGAAAAATATTTCGAAGCATGTATGCCAATCGAAGTTATGGCCAAACGTGGGATTAAAACAATGCTCTACGGGCCAATGAAGCCTGTTGGATTAGAATACCCGGAAGATTACTCTGGACCTCGTGACGGCGAATTTAAGACGCCTTATGCAGTTGTTCAATTACGTCAAGATAATGCTGCTGGAAGTCTTTATAACATGGTTGGTTTCCAAACGCATTTAAAATGGGGAGAGCAAAAACGAGTTTTCCAAATGATTCCTGGTTTAGAAAATGCTGAATTTGTAAGGTATGGTGTGATGCATCGTAATTCCTACATGGATTCTCCAAATTTACTTGAGGAAACATTCCAATCACGCGCTAATCAAAATCTTTTCTTTGCTGGTCAAATGACAGGTGTTGAGGGTTATGTTGAGTCTGCAGCCTCTGGTTTAGTAGCAGGAATTAATGCAGCTCGTCTATTCAAAGGTGAAGAGAAAGTTGTTTTCCCATCAACTACTGCAATTGGTAGCTTACCTTATTATGTCACACATGCAGATAGTAAGCATTTCCAACCTATGAATGTTAACTTCGGTATTATTAAGGAACTTGAAGGCAAACGAATTAGAGATAAAAAAGAACGGTATGAAGCTTTCGCTAAACGCGCTTTAACAGACCTAGAACCATTTTTAAGTAAATAAAAAGAACCCTAGGGTTCTTTTTATTTACTTATTAAATGGAAATTTGATATGTTTAACGTTCTCAATTGCATCAGCAACCTTTTGATTGAATTCAACTGAACGAAGGGTATCTTTATCTCTTAATTCTTGACTTTTTTCTAGCATATTTAAATCAGCAAAGTAGAGTTTTACTAATGACCCTTGAGGATATTTACCACTTTTAGGTGACATTGTGATAACTTCATTGAGCTTACAATCTGCATGATGCTTATCTGGACGCGCCGGAATAGTAGCAACAATAAACCCTTGCTTTTCAATATGTGCCTTGGCATCATCTAAAGAAATATTAACAACATCATCCAAATGTCTTAAATTTTCTTGGCGTTGATGACGTTGATCCATATATTTTTCAACAATTGGTCGTGTATTTTCCATTCCTTTTCCAATTAATTCAGTTGTGTCAGGAATAAATGAAATAACTTTACCTAATGTACCTAGTGAATTCGTAAGTCGTCTTTTTTTTACCATGTCTTTTCCCCTATCTAAGGATTGATAAGTATATTATAACAAAATGCTTGTCTAATAATGAAAATAAAACTTACAGAATTGTAAGTTTTGGACTTGCTCTTGTAAGTTTAACAGGCAAGATAATGTTTATAATTAAGAGTATAAAAAAGGTTATAATAGAAATAGGAGATTAGCACATGTTATTAGAAATTAATCATTTACAAAAGACCTATCGAACACGATTCTCAAAGGAAGTTACACATGCCTTACAAGATATAGACTTTAAAGTGGATAATGGTGAGTTCATTGCAATCATGGGAGAATCTGGTTCAGGTAAAACAACTCTCTTAAACATTTTAGCCACCCTAGAAAAACCAACAAATGGTACGGTTTTATTAAATCGTGAAGATATTACAAAAATTAAAGAAAGCCAGTTAGCACATTTCCGCCTTAAAAATCTGGGTTTTGTATTTCAAGATTTTAATTTACTAGATACCTTGTCTATCAAGGATAATATCTTTTTACCATTAGTACTTGACAGGAAATCGTATCATGAAATGGAAAAACGATTATCCCAAATTGCAAGGAAACTACATATTAATAACTTGGTAAATAAACGTCCTTTTGAAATATCTGGTGGACAAAAACAAAGAGTAGCAATAGCCAGAAGTTTAATTACCCAACCACAGATATTATTAGCAGATGAGCCGACAGCTGCCTTAGATTATCGAAATTCTGAGGATTTATTAGATCTATTTGAAGAGATAAATATGGATGGTCAAACCATTCTCATGGTGACTCACTCTTCAAATGCAGCAAGTCATGCAAAACGCGTCTTATTTATCAAAGATGGTCGTATTTTCCATCAAATGTACCGAGGTAATAAATCTAATAGTGAATTTAGTAAATCAATTTCACTTGCAATGACAGGTTTATTGGGGGGTGAATAGCATGTTCTACCTAAAATTAGCATGGAATAATTTAAAAAAATCAAAAGAAGTTGTAGCCCCTTTTTTATTAGCCAGTACTGTTTTATTTGTGCTGAGTTGTATCGTTTCAATTATTTTATTTAGTCCCATTACAACTAATATGTCCTATGGTAAAATCCTATTAACAATGGCGATGGTGATCCTTAATATCTTTACATTGATAATGGAGATATATAGCTATAATTTTTATTTAAAGCAAAGAAACCGTGAATTTGGACTATATAATATATTAGGTATGAATAAAAGCCAAATTGGACTTGTATCAAGTATTGAATTGCTGATAATCTTTGGCTTGACAATTATTCTCGGAAGTCTATTCTCTTTTATATTTTCAAAATTATTTTATTTAATTTTTGTAAATTTATCTCACATGAATCAATTATCCTTACCGTTTAATAGTAAAGGATATATCATTACAAGTTTCCTATTCCTAGGATTCTTTGTCATATTAGAACTCGTAGGACTCTTAAAAATTAAAAAAACATCTCCCCTTCTACTTTTTCAGGATCATCAACATGGAGAATTAGAGCCAAAAGGAAATATCTTATTTGCTTTTTTAGCCATCCTATCAATCGGAATTGGTTATTACCTTTCCCTAAGTTCTGAAAAAATAGCAGCCTTAGCAGTCTTATATCGGTTCTTTATTGCTGTTGTCTTTGTAATTATCGGAACCTATCTCTTTTATATTTCATTTGTTTCTTGGTATCTAAAAAGAAAAAAAGCTAATAAACGATATTATTACAAGCCTGAGCACTTTATTTCAACGTCCCAATTAATTTTTAGAATGAAGCAAAATGCTCTTGGTCTAGCAAATATTACACTTTTAGCTTGTATGGCATTTGTTGCTATTGCAACAACAACAGCTCTGTATACTAATACAGAAGATGCAATCGACAAATTGTTTCCCAAAAATACTTCAATTGAATTTGTTTCAGAAAATGAGTCAGTAGCCAAAAAGCAATTGAATGATTTTGTTTTAAAACCACTACAATTAAGTCAAACAGATTACATTGAATCAACTAGCACTATGTTAGCATTTCCAGGAGCTAAAGGTAGTAAACTTCAAGTCACTGCTAAGGATTTAAATCAACCTATCCCAACTAAAACTAGTTATACCTACTTAATACATTCTAAAGAATTTGAAAAATTTGGAAATAAAGCACCAAAACTTAGTAAAAACCAAGTTGCTTATTTTACACAAAAAGGTGATAGTCAACTTAAGTCAATATCTGTCCTTGGAAAAACTTATCAGGTAGTTAAAAATTTTAAAAAAGTAGTCTATCCAGATGTTACGAATACCTATTACCCATCACTAATAATCGTCAAGGATCAGACAGTTTTTAACCAAATAGTAGAACTTGTAAATACTGAACAAAAATATAAGATCAGACCTAACTATAAAGTCTATGCTGATCTTAATCAGAAACAATTAAATCAAATTCTTGATAAGAGTGGAAACATCAGTAACACAAAAGAATTTATTGCTCATGTCGATCAAAAAAATAGATTTAAAGATGAATCATATACTCTGTTTGGTGGATTTCTATTCACAGGATTTCTTTTGGGACTTACCTTTATAATGGGTGCTGCCTTAATAATTTACTATAAACAGTATACTGAAGGCCACCAAGACAAAAAGAGTTATAAAATCTTACAAGAAGTTGGAATGAGTCAAAAACAAGTTAAAAAGACAATTAACTCTCAAATTCTCCTTGTCTTTTTCATGCCAATAATAATGTCAATCATCCACTTTAGTGTTGCCCTAGTGATGATTAAACAGATGTTATTACTCTTTGGAGTTACTAATACAAGCCTTATCTATACTGTTTGTGCATCGACAATAGCTATTATCATTGCGATATACTTTATCATTTATAGTATTACTAGCCGAACTTATTATAAAATTATAGAAAGATAGAAAGATGGCGATTTTTCGCCTCTTTTTTGTTAAAATAGTCATATGAAAATACATCAAAAAATTTTTATCATTGAGGATGACTCGACAATAAAGAATATGCTAACGCAACATTTATCCCAAAACTATCTAGTAGCAAGCGTCCTAAATTTTAGAGATATTAAACGTGAAGTCACAGACTTTGCCCCAGACTTAATCTTGATGGATATTACCCTTCCCTATTATAATGGATTTTATTGGACAACTGAAATCAGAAAAGAGCTGACAGTTCCAATAATTTTTATATCTAGCTCCTCAGATGAAATGGATGCTGTAATGGCTCTAAATATGGGTGGAGATGATTTTATCAGTAAACCCTTTTCACTAACTATTTTAGATGCAAAAATTTCTGCCTTCTTAAGAAGAGCGCAACAATTTACCAAATCAGACTTGACCTTTCAAGATTTCACCCTCATGTTTGATGGCAATTTGGTTAAGGGTGAGGAACAAATTGCCTTGTCTCCGACAGAACACAAAATTTTAGCTCTGCTATTCTCAAAGCAAGGACAAGTAGTAACCAAGGAAGAAATTTTGACTAACTTATGGGAGAATGATCAGTTCATTGATCAAAACACCTTGAATGTCAATATGACCAGACTTCGCAAACGCGTCGGTGAGCTTGGGATGGATAACATTCATACGGTGAGAGGAGTAGGTTACGTACTGAAATGATTAGATTATTTATTAAAGAGTACAAATCTTGGTATATCTTATATTTTCTCTTACTATTTCTAAATTTTCTTGTTTTTTATTTGGTCCATTTACCACTCGATTATTTTATTACTGCTGGATGGGTTTCATTAGGGTTTCTATTGCTATATACAGTTCCCAGTTATTTGAAATTCAAAAGGAAAATAGAAATCTTACAAGATTTTATTTATGTAAACGAGTTAAATGATTTACAATCTCCCAGTGAACTTGCCTACTTGAATGTTATTCAAAAAATCTTAAGTCAAAGTGATTTTAGTCAACAAGAGCTGATCAAACAAAAAGAAAACTTAAACCAAATGATAAAAATGTGGGTCCATCAAATGAAGATTCCGCTTTCTGTTCTTTCACTAATGGAACAAACCAAGGCTTATGATAAGGTAGAAGGTAAGATTCAGCTATTTAAAATGGAAAATTACCTGAAACAATTATTAACCTATTTGAAGTTTTCTGATTATAATGATGATTACATTTTTGAACAGGTCCAAGTAGCAGATCTAATCAAACAAATCATCAAAAGTTATGCTTATGTTTGTATATCTAAAGATATTAGTATTAGTGTATCTGGTCGATGTAAACTTAAGACTGATAGAAAATGGCTCAGTTTTGCTTTAGAACAAATTATTGACAATGCTATCAAGTATTCCAAGCATGGTGGTAAAATCAGAATTGAATTAAAAAGTGATAGTATTGAGATATCTGATTTAGGTATTGGAATACTAGAAGCGGATATCAATCGCATTTTTGATGATGGTTTCACTGGTTTTAATGGTCATGAACATCAAAAAGCCTCTGGTCTTGGACTTTATATGACAAAAAAAGTACTCAACAACCTTGAGTTAGAGATTTCTATTACTAGTGAAATTGAAAAAGGAACGAAAGTAACGATCACAAAGAGTAAAAGATAATGGTCATGAATCAAGATTATGCCATGGATAGTTTATTCCAAAATAATGAAGATCATGTTTTAGAAATTTACCAAACTATTTTAGAAAATATACAAACATATGGTCAACCTATTATTGAAATTAAAAAAACAAGTTTACATCTTGTAAAAAAAAACTTGCTTTTCTAGGAGTTCACCCAAAGAAGAAGCGGCTAGATCTTAATATCGTCAGCGATCATCCTTTAAGCCATTCTCGATTAAGAAAAACGGAACAAATTTCAAAGAAGCGTTATCATAATGCTATTCGATTGCATCACGTTGAAGATATTGATGATCAATTACTAGCCTTAATCAAAGAAGCATTTCACATGTAGATAGGAGGTCAAACATGCAAGAAATTTGGGATATCTATGATAATCAACGGATTAAAACTGGTCGTACCATGATTAGAAGTCATCAATTTGAAGAAGGTGACCTTCACTTAGTTGTCCATCTTTGTATATTCAATACCAAAGGTGAGATGCTGATTCAACAACGACAAAAGGATAAAGAAGACTTTCCGAACATGTGGGATATCTCCGTCGGTGGCAGTGCCTTAGCAGGAGAAACACCGCAGCAAGCCATCATGAGAGAAGCTCAGGAAGAATTAGGAATTTCTTTTGATTTATCTGAAACTAGACCACAGTTTACAATAAACTTTGAAGAGGGCTTTGATGATACTTTCTTAGTAATTGCTAATGTCAACTTAAACGATTTAAGCTTACAAGAAGAAGAAGTACAGGCTGTTAAATGGGCAAGCCGTCAAGAAATTTTCCAGACGATGGCTGACGAAAAATTTATCCCCTACCATTTAGGTAAGATCCAATTATGCTTCGATATGCTCGGCATATACGGCGCCCATAAGAAGTAAAAAAAGGACCTAAAAATTAGGTCCTTTTTTTACTTCGTGAAATATTTTTCAAAAAAACGTTAAAAAGTTCACAAAATCTATTGACAAAAATCGCTCACAAGAATATAGTAGTTACTGTAAGTAGCTACTATGAAAAACGAGGAGTTAATATGCTGGTTAAAAAAATGAAACAATTCGGCTATACTGAGTCTGAAACCAATATATACCTTAGTCTGGTGGAAAATGGATCCATGACAGGATATGAGGTCAGTAAAAAATCAGGTGTCCCTAGGTCCAAAGTTTATAATAATTTAGAAACATTGGTAAAAAAGGGAGTCGTTTTAGTTAATAAAAGTGAACCAAAGATATACTCTGCCATTTCGCCAGAAGAGTTTGTTAGCATGCTCAAACAAACAACTCTTGGTGATATTCAATATTTAGATGATCACTTATCTGATATAAAAGAAAAAGAAGACGATACTCTACTATGGCAATTGGAAAATAAAGAGGCCGTCCAACATAAAATCTTATATATGATTGAACATGCCAAGGAAAGTCTTTATATCCAAATCTGGGAAGAAAGTTTAAGTCCCACAATTATTCAAGCTTTAAAAGAAGCTGAAGCTAGATTAGAAGGTTTCGTTTGTATTTTGTTTAGTCCAAGTGGTCATTACACTTTACCTTTCAAACGTTTTTACCCTCATGGTTTTGAGACTGATAAACTTGAAGACATGGGTGGGCGTTGGGTTAATTTAATTTGTGATGATGATATTGTTCTATTTGGAACTTTAGATGACACATGTGATGTCATTTGGTCACACAATAAAGCAATGCGTCTCTTAGCTAAGGAATATGTTAAACATGATGCATACACTTTAAAGATCATTCAAGAACATGGTCAGGAATTGGCACGCGCCTATGGAAACGATTTTGAAGGTATTCGAAAAATATTCTAATGGAGAATACCATGACGTTCAAAAATATATTATTGTTTCTCGTTATAATTGTAAATGCTTATTTTGCCTTTATCTTTATTAAAGACTTAATAAGCCATAAAAAAGAAGTAATGGCTGAACCAGCAAAAACAGCTGTTCTACCAATCTCTAGTGCTATTATCTTCTGTCGGTATTTCAGACTTTGCCATCAGTACTAGCTTGTATCCTAAACTCAATTGGACAAGTGTTAAAAAATTACCAGGAACCTTAAATACACAGTGCACAATTCCTGTTGCTGTAATGGCACTGGCTTATATCACTAGTATTAAAGTTTCTATTGTAACTTTAGTTGTTTGTATAATAAGCCAAATGGTTGGCTCGTACTTTGGCGCAAAATTTGCTGTTAAGCTTCCAGCTGAAAAACTAAAATATTCTATTGGTATAGGTATGATTATTGCCGCCTTGATTATCTTTGGTGGTAAATTTGGATGGTTACCAGGTGGTGGCAATGCTACTGAACTAACTGGAGTTAAACTAGTTATTGCGGCTGTAGCGCTAGCAATTTTCGGTGCCTTAAATAACATTGGAATTGGCTCTTATGCCCTTACTATGATTACTGTTTACTTACTAGGCTTGAATCCAGCAGTCGCTTTCCCAATTATGATGGGTGCAGCAACATTCTCAGTACCAGTGGGAAGCGTTCAATTTGTTAAGTCTGGTGAATACAGTCGTAAAATTACCCTTTTCACCTCAACTTTTGGTGTCCTTGGTGTTCTATGTGCGGTTTTTGTCGTAACAAGCTTAAATGTCTCAATCCTTCAATGGTTTGTCGCTTTTATCTTGCTCTATAGTGCTTCCGGTATGTTGAAAAAATAGAAGAGAGGAAAAACATGTTAATTTTAACTAAAAAAGATATCCAACAATGTTTCAAAATGACTGATGCAATAAAAGCTGCCAAAGAAGCAAGTAAATTATATACCAGTGGAAATGCAACTGTTCCATTAAGAACTAACCTAGATGTAACAGATTTTAATGGTCAAAGCCTCTATATGCCAGCTGCGACTAAAGGTGAACAGAATGCTTTAGGTGTCAAAATCGTCTCTGTCTATCCTGACAATATCAACAAAGGTTTACCTTCAGTGCCTGCAACAATGGTCGCCTTAGACCCAGAAACAGGTATTGTCTCAGCTATCTTAGATGGTACCTATTTAACCCAATTACGCACAGCTGCCATCCAAGGTGCTGCGACAGAAGAATTCTCAAACCCAAATGCAAGAATTGCTGGTTTAATTGGAACCGGTGGCCAAGGCTATCAACAAGCCATCGCCATGATGACCGCACGTCAACTGGAAGAATTAAAAGTCTTTGATATTGATTTTGAGCGTGCAAAAACATTTGCCCAACAACTTTCAGCTGATATGAAAGATAGCTTCACTACAAAAATCTATGCTGTCCAAACGGCAAAAGAAGCAGTAGCGGATTCTGATATTGTCACAACAGTTACAACTTCAAAAGTTAATACTTTTAATGCTGAAGATGTCAAAGTTGGCGCTCATGTCAATGGTATTGGAGCCTATACGCCAGAAATGCTTGAGTTGCCTAAAGAATTACTAGTCAAAGCAGATGCAGTTATCTTTGATACCAGTGATGGCGTCTTAGCAGAAGCAGGAGACATCCAAACACCAATCAAGGAAGGCTTGCTTGAACTAACTGACTATACTGGAGAGATTGGCCAATTCTTATTAGGACAAATTCACGGTCGTAAATCAGAATCAGACATCACAGTCTTTAAGAGTGTTGGATCAGCAGTCTTAGACATCGTAACAGCTCAATTAATTGTCGAAAAAGCACAAGATATGGGAATTGGAACTCAATTTGATATTTAAAAAAAAACAAGCTCCGGCTTGTTTTTTGATATAATTGAATTAACCAAGGATTTATCAATCAAAAACTACCAAGACTACTTAAAATCAGTTTATCAATTTCATAAAGGTGACCAAGGTCTATTTATAAAATTAGTTGAAGAAGTAGGTGAAGTTGCTCAAGTCTTAAATATACAAAATGGACGGAAAAGTTCAGTTATTAATCCCACTGAAGCATTGGCTGAAGAATTATCAGACATTATTCACTATAGTTTTGCAATTGCAGCCATTAATAATATTGATCTAGAATCTGCCATTCTTGAAAAGGATGAAAAGGCATCTCTAAAGTACGGAAGAACAAATAATTTATTTATCCATTTAGAAAAGACAAAATAATGATTAATCATATTTAAATTTCAAGAATAAACACCTATAATGATTCACGATTTTCTCAAGAATCACTTAATCAGCATGGTTGCTTTTTAGTTAATCAAGAAGTTCCATATGAAGTTAGAATCATCTCAAGCAACTGTGCCATTATCACTGGTTCTAATCCAGATGATTACTTAGCAGTAATTGATGAATTCCGTTTTAATGCAGAACATATTAGTGAATTCTATGATAATAAGGAACAACTAATAGCTCAGTTTGAAACTAAAGTTCTTCGTACCATTCCAATATCAGAAATTCAACCCTCTCAATTCTATATCAATCAAGATAAATATTTGGCTGTAGACTCATTCATCAATACAGCAGAGGATGTCATTATTCCAGTCACTAAGGATAAACATGGAGGGTATATAGCTATAGATGGTCACAGTCGGTTAAAAGTTGCCTTTGACAAGGGAATAAGTACTGTACTTGTTTACGAAAGCCAAGCTGATGCTTATATTTTCGATTTTGTTCAAGAAGCAAAAAGCCGGCAGATAGAATCAATTAGTGATATGTCAGTTTTATCCCATGCAGATTATCAAAGCAAATGGATTGATTATTGCACTGATTATTTTAAAAAGTAATCCAATAGGATTGCTTTTTTTATTAGTGTGACTTTGTCCAAAATGTTAAAATGAAAGAAAATTACAAAGGAGTTTCTTATGACTAATAAATTAACAGATAAAGTAACTTTCAGACATGGAGCAAGTGTTACTAATCGTATTGTCATGCCGCCAATGCTAACTTTTTCAGGTTTAGAAGGTGGTTTCGCTTCTGAAGACACACTAAAATACTATAATGCAAGATCTCAAGCTGCAGGCATGATGATTGTTGAATTTCATTATGTTTCCGAAAATGGTGGACCTTGTACAAAAGCTGGTGTACCAGAACAATTAGGAATCTATGACGATGACCACCTAGAGTCAATCACAAATATTGCTAAGGCTCTAAAGAAAGACGGCAACAAAGCAATCTTACAAATCCATCATGGTGGACGTGAAGCTATGGGACGAGCTGCAAAAGGCAAGGAAGTCTTAGCACCATCAGCAATCGATTTTGACTTTTTAGATTATCCTGTTCGGGAAATGACTAATAAAGAAATTGAAGAAATCATTAAAGATTTTGGTCGTGCAACAAAACGTGCCATTACAGCCGGCTTTGATGGGGTTGAGATCCATGGCGCTAACCATTATGGATTACAACAGTTCTTTTCAGCAATTTCAAATCAGCGAGAAGACAAATGGGGCGGTAGCCTAGAAAAAAGAATGGCTTTTCCACTAGCTGTAGTTGATGAAGTGAAACGTGTCATTGCCGAATCAGCACCCGAAAACTTTATACTTGGTTATCGATTCAGCCCTGAAGAAATCCATGGCGAAACAGTAGGCTATACATATCTGGAAGGACTCGAATTAATTAAAGAAGTTATTAAACGCGAAATAGACTACATTCACCTCTCCCTTTGGAATGGCTACGCAACAGTACCAACTGGTGGAGAAAAAAGTTTTGGTGAGTATTATAAAGAAATCCTAGATGCTCAGACAAAATTAATTTTAGTCGGTGGCGTGTTTGATGAAAAAGGTGCTCAAAATGCCATTGAAAACTATACTGATTTAGTAGCAGTAGGACGTGGTACCTTAGTCGATCCAGAGTTTGGTAAAAAAATCTCAGAGGGCAGAGGTAATACCATTATCAATGAGATAAGTCCTGAACAATTGAAAAAAGTATCCTGGACACAAGGATTAAAAAATGTCTATACAGCACCTGAAGGAACAAGCTTACCACCATTACCTAATGGTGAAAGTATCAAATAAAGCCAGAAAAAAAGTGAACTATTGACAGTTCACTTTTAAAACATTAGAATAGTTTACATAAATATAATTATGTTATAATTTATCTAAGGCATTTTTTTGTTCGTCATTGACGATATGGGTATAAAGGTCAGTAACCTGTGTAGAGGCATGGCCTAATTGGTGACTAACTAAGACCTGAGACTTGGTTGCATCATAAAGTCTGGTAGCCAGTGTATGGCGTAATTTATGGGGCGTAACCCGGATTTTGAAATCTTGTGAGTACTTAGCAACCATTTTTTCTATAGAAGAGGCATCAATTCGATTAGGAACACCGCGATACTCAGTTAGAAAGAAAGCAAGATCTTGTTTTTCTGCCTTGTACCGGTTCTTGCGAATGGCTAAATAATTCTCGATATATGGTTTGGCAAAGCCAGCAACGTTGACAGAATCATGTTTTCCACCCTTACGCGTTACCTCGATGACCATCATTTTTAGATTCAAGTCTTTTAAATCAAGGTTGACAGCTTCTGAGAGTCGAACGCCAGAAGCAAGAAGAAGCGCAATAATAGCAAGATCACGTTCCTTATTTTTTCGGAAAGATGATTTAGCTCGATTTGACAGTAAATTCTCGTACTCATTATCAACATACTCCAGAAATTCCATGGTTTCGTCACCTAAGAAGAGTTTTTGCTTAATATTTTCAGCCCGTGAGGCTAAAGTTTCTTTTTTCTTCTTAGTAGAGACCTTTTTCATGACATTTCTGTAGAAATAAGGTTCACCTTGGTCATTTTCAACCTCCTCAGTCAAATACTTGTAGAGACTGGATAAGGCAGACAAAGTTCTGTTAATGGTCGTTTGTGAGACACCAGACTTAGTTGAGTATGTATTAAGAGAAGGACGTTCACGTAAATAAAGAACAAAAGCCTCCATATCTTTCTTAGTCAAATGTTCCAAAGTAGATAAATCAATATCAGCAATTTTAGTAACATTTGAGATGTCAGCATCAATTAACCATTCAAAGAAACGTTTATATTCCTTAAGATATTCATATAAGGTTGTAAAACTATAAGGCACTGACAATTTAGATTGATAATAATCTAAAACATACCAAGGCATAATTGATTTATAGTCTTCAATTTTTTTTAAAAGTAATTCACGTCTCATTTATATTTACCTTTATTTGCCTTTTTTCATAAGGCCTTTTTCTATATTGTCTATAATAGAAGTATAACATAACCTTATATGTTTTTCAAGAAAATTACAGTTTTTCGGAAAGATGTTACTCGTGTAAAGTGAATTCTATTTTTATATACTTTTTAATTTATTTGTTTAAAAACTTCAATATAACTTCAGCTTAAAATTAAATTTATTGATATTTATACTGTTTTAATTGTTGTGAAATTTAATATTTTTGTTGAAATAAATACCCTTACATATAATGTAAGGGTATTTAACTAAATTATCACTTATCATTTTATGGCCTTTCTTTCAAATCTTATTACATCTATTATCACACTCAAGATATATATAAAGCCGTTCTTTTATCAATATACGTAAATTCTCATCGTAAATATTAATTATTGAAATTTAACTTGAACTTCATCTAATCCAACTAATATATCATTATTTGTAATTATTTCTCGTTCCTTAATAACATGTAATATTGAGTTTTCAACAATTTCTTGTCTAGCATAATTTCTTGATCCTATTGAATCTTTCTGTTGAAACATCGTTTTTAATTTTGATTCTAGTTTTTTATCAAAAATTAATTCCTGAATCTTATTAAACTCTTCTTCTGATAAATTTATTGACATGACTAAATCAATATACTCTTCTTTTAGCTCTGCAAACATTTCTACATGATCATCTTCAATAAATTTATCTAAAATTTTCTTACTTGCTACTGTTCCTACAATACCACCAATAATACTACCAATGGCAGTTCCTACAACTGGGACAACACTTCCTAACGCTCCTCCAACAGCACCTGAAGCAAAACCACTACCAGCTACAACCGAATTTTTCAGCAATTGTTCTTTTGAAATTCTACCTGTCAAAGTATTAAAAATATCTGGTCCTATAATAATCGCAAATGATATTACTCTTGTTGCATTCTTTGCAATATTCTCAGCAACAATCTTCTTTTTAGCTGCGTCTCCAATTGCTTTAGAGCCATTTCTTTTTAGCATATACGATGAATATATTTTTGAAATCTGTTGAGATCCAGCAAAGGTTGCTGTACCAACAAGTAATGTTTTAATACCTTGTTTACCTGCAAGTTTTGCAGCTTCTTCATTAGAAGCACCTGACCATTTTGCTTGAGCAAATGTTATTACAAACCCAATACTTGCATATGGTAGAGTTTGGATAACACCATCTAATGCATCATATTTCAAAGATACAACATTCCCACCTTTTGCAATTAAATGTGCTTCTTTCCAAGTAACATGACCTTTTCTAATAATACTATACGCATCATTTGGGTTAGAATGCCCAGCAACTTTGCCGTCTCTAATTTTTTGTTTCATTACGGCAGTTGCATCATTATATTGATCTTTGGGAACTTCCAATTGCATTCCTTTGTATCTATACATTCCGCCAAGTTCTTTTTTATCAAATGCTGCATTGACAGAATTTCTTCCAGAACTACAATATTTTGTTTGAATTTTTATATTTCCAACAACTCTATCTGCACCATTCTTAAGGTTGTCTTGACCAACCCGAGTAACATTTTTAAACGGATTTCTAATTTTATCACTGATATTATTCGCGTATTCCGCTGCAAAACCATGTCCCTGAGGACTATTTGCAATACCATTAAGAGTTTCATTATGATAATGTGATTTTGCAATGGTATTTATTCCACCAAGAGAACCAGTTTTTATTGAATTAGCAAGTAGTAATTCCTGATTTAGCTTATTAAATGCATCGTCTATTTTAGATATATTCTTATCGTTAGAATATCCAGTAGTAAGATCATTTGTGTAACCTGTGTTGATTAGATTATTTAGATCCTCAATTAAAAAGCTCTTATCTACTAATTCTGATTTCGGAAATATTGTCTTCGTACTAAAATCTTTGTATAAGAACTGAATCTTTTTTGCTGTAGGATTATATTTAACATTCCAAAGTCCAGAAAATGGTATAAATAAAGCTTCAACTGCATATTTTTGATTTTTCTTATTTAAATGACGTTCAGAAATATATTGTTCAGAAAAATAAATGCCATCTTGTGTAAGTAACATTCCAAATTCTCTAAAATCAATTTCTACTAAGTTTCTAATAGGTGAAAACCCAAAAAATTCCACAAAATCCGGATTAAAAGTACCTTTGAATGCTTTTTCACTTTCCAGAAACCATTTTGCTCTCCCATATGGCAATTCGGGTCCTGAAAAAATAAATGCATTATGGGCAATTTGGTTTAACATTCTCCTTAGTGAATCTTCATCATAATCATGTTTATCTTTTATTTTTTGTTTCCATAAAAAATATAAATAACGGTCATGCAATTTATAACCAATAAATAGAATCAAAATAATTAACATTAAAACAATTATATACATATAGACCTCTTTTTTAAAACTGAAATTTACCGAATATATATTTATTGCTAACTCAGAAGGCCAACATTCATCAATTACACAAGCTAGCATAAAATATATCCATTGATATTTTATGTTCCTTTTCACACTACAAAATAATGCTTTCAAATAATTATATCACCAGAAGTATATAAATCAATGGCTTGTTTTGAAGTAATTGTTATACACAAGACGTAATTGAACAACAGAATTGAATAAATAAATTATATAAATGATTTATGTTCAAACTTAGCATAATCGCTATGATTCTAGAAAACAGTATATAAATTTTTAAATTGAATTTATTATTAAACATAGTAACTATTAAAAAGTATTAATTGTCAAATTAAGTTAGACAATTCCTCTTTGCATATGTGACTCAAGAATACTTCTATTGGTGTTTTATAGTTTAATGATTTTCGAGGGATATTATTTCTTTTCGATGCAATAGATTGGATAAAAGATTCATCAACTTCGTTGAAATCCATTTGCTTTGGTAAACCATCTTTACGTAATAAACCATTAGAGTTTTCATTTAACCCTCTTTGTGATGGTGTACCAGGATCTGCAAAATAGATATCAATATCATTTATATTACTGATTGATTTCCAATTTGAAAATTCCTTTCCACAATCAAAAGTCATTGATTTGAATAGATGCTTAGGTACAGATTGCATCCATTGGTTCAAACGATTTTCAATATCTATAGCTCGTCTGCCTTCTGGCTGAAGAGTGATGATTACTTTAGATAATCGCTCAACGAGGGTAATAACAGCACTTTTGTGCTTTTTACCCACAATAGTATCCCCTTCAAGGTGGCCAAATTCTTGATTGAATTTAGAATAATCATTTCCTCTGTCACGAAGTGATCGACGAAAAGATTGTTTTCCCCGAGTTTCTTTGTGTCCGTTGGCTTTACGTTTTCCTTTCATAGGTAGGTGAGTCACTTCAAATACGCCTTGTTTAAACATACGATAAAGTGTACGCATAGAACAAGAAATAGAAAACTCTGCACGGCCAACAATCACATCAGGTGTCCAACCTTGAACAACCCTCTTTTGAATATATTCTGTTTGTTCATCTGATAAGACAATAGGACGTCTGCCACAGCGAGTTTTATTCTTCTTGTATTGATTGAAATAATCTAGAGCATTGTGCCCTGTTTTGAAAAATTGGTAAACTTTATGAATCGTTTGTCTAGATCTATTCAATAGTACTGCGGTTTTAGCTACAGATTGATGATTATTATAATACGCCTCTATCATTGCAAGTTCATTTGATGTAAGATGGGTATAGGTCATTTGTCTTCACTCCTTATAATTCTTTTGCGGGAACTATCTTGAGTGTAGCACAAATGACTTTTTTATTTGTCTAGCTTAATTTTACAATCGGCGAAGTAAAAAGTAGAGAGTCTTTTTTGACTTTCTACTTTTCATTTTTTAAACTCACTTTATTTTTTATTTTATACATTTTTTTATAAGCTTAAGTTTCGAATGCTTTTTTATTTTAATTTTAAAATTTGAAAAACAATTTTATATTTTAATTTATTTTGTTAATTTTTAAATTTAAATTTTATCAAAAATAAATTATTATATTTTTTATTTTATAGCATTCTCTCTAGTCATATCAATGGTTTCCATTGATTTAAAATAAAATAATGATTTATTCACTTATTTATTATTGAACAAATCAGCAAACAGCTACTTTATGAAAATTCTTACCTACTTTTAGCTTTTATATTTTTTCGAATAGCTGAATAGCTCCCGCATTGTTCTTTGATATAAGTTGAATTTGATTTGAGCATCACCAATTATCTTTAACTAAGATGCTCTTTACTAATGAAATTTAAATTGCTTCTGATATGAACCTATTCCATTTAGAATTGTTTAGCTCATATCTATTGATTTACTACTTAAGGGCACCTCTAATAACTACCAATTAATTCACCTCTAAATGAAATTAGAAAAAAACACAGAAAACTAAGCATAGTCTACTGTGTTTTTCTTTATGTTACAGACGCCACTTGACTGTTTATTCTTATTTTAGACAGATTACCGCCATGTTTTGAGATTTAAACGTTTAACTTGTTCGTACCTCAATAAGTTATAAGTCAGATTTGTAAGGTCAGTATTTAAAACAGCTCGATCGAATCCAATAGAACGTAAACTAGAACCATGCATTGAATTTTCAACAAAGCCAAATACATGTTCAATACGGACACGTATTTTCGAAATGATTTTATTAAACATTTTATCGTCTACCTTAAGAGATTTAGAACGTGTGTTTTTAAGACAGGTAAAAAGTTCAGCACCTTTAGGTGTTGCTTGATTTTGATAAGCTGAGTCTGCTAAGGTGATCTCATCGGGATCAACAAGAACGCCTATTACTTGAGAATCATGCACATTTGCAGGCGTTGTTTGATAATTCTTTACGAATTTTGATTTGGTATCTATAGCAATATGATTTTTGTAGCCATAGTGTCTCTCATTACCTTTAATTGTCCAGCGAGCAGCTGTATCCTTCTGTGCTCTTTTGTTCTTCGTCCAATTCACTGGTACCCTATTTGCTTTAATCAATTCATTTTCGTCTTTTGGATTACGTTGTTTAGGCGCCTCTATGAATGTTGCATCAACAATCTGTCCTTTATGAGCGATCATCCCTTGTGATTCAAGTTTTTCTTGAAAGGCAGAAAAAAGCCAGTTTCCTCTATTAGATTTTGATAGCTGATTTCTAAAGTTCCAGATAGTCTTTGCGTCTGGTATCTTGTCATCAATCTTAAGGAATCTTCTAAACGAAATCCGGTCAATCATTTGATATTCCATTGCATCATCAGATAGATTGTATAAGCGTTGTAAAATTAAAATTTTCAACATTAAAACAAGGTCATAGGGCGGTCTACCACCATGAGATTTGTTTTTTAAATCATACTTAAAAATCCGGTTAAGAGTTGGGCGAAAACACTCGAAATCAACCACTTTTTCTAGCCGCTCAAGAGGGTCTCCTTTTAAACTTAATTTTTCAAGATAGTCGCTATCTCCAAATAAATTCATCTTCAATACCTCGTTAGCTTATTTTTAATCTATTATACCTCTTTTCATACGTTTTTAGAGGTGCCCTAAAGACCGCGTCTAGCTACTAACTTTTTTACCTGAGGTAAATCTGCCTCAATCCAAAACTTGAGTGGTTGTTTCGTGTCATGCAAAATTCGAATCACCAAACTTTCGCGACTTTCAAAGTCACCCGCTGAGGATAGACGCAAGCGACACTTTCTATCTGCAAGCTCATACAAGCAAGATCCTAGTTGTGGCCGGCGCTTCTCACCTACATTCATCCCTGCTGTAAATTTGAAATGGGAAATGAGACTTTGACCTTCAGCATCTGACAGGAGCTGATCATATTCACGATGTGCTGACTTTCTGAAAACAACCGAAAATCCTGTTCTGGCGGGTAATATGTAAATATCACTTGCCCCAAAATCGCTTGCTTTCTTTAACATCCTTTGCGCTATTTCCTTTATCATGTCATTTCCTCCTACTTTTATATACGAAAAAAATCCCCAAATGTTTGAGGATTTTTTTTGATTTATTTCGTGGGCGTTTTCTCTGCTGCTTTCAAAGCATCATTGATACATTGCGCATATAAAGCACCTCCGACTTCATTACCGCCGAAGTGGGTGCCATCAGTTCCAGTAAAAGCTTCTGGATGCGCTTTTGCCAAAGTGTTCCAATCTGCCAGCGTGATATACTTATATTGATTGACTAAACTTCGTTCATAGACAGCTAATTTCTCTGAATTATAGCTTGCATCAGCACTACCGTCATGTGGCGTCATCAAAATCACGCGATGCCCTTCAGGTACAGTTTGAAGCAATAGATCTGTCTGTTCTTTATAATCATCTAAAGAGTTTGTGCCAACAGCAATCACGACATATTCACGTAAAGTTTTGCCAGCAATTTCAGCTTTCATCACTTCAATTGCTTCATTCATCTTCCGGTTACCAGCTGCATCAACAGAACTATTCGGCACATGTGCTAGTAGATATTCTCTAGTTCCCAAAGTAACACTATCACCAATCACTGAAACTCCTTTTGGAATCATATACTGGTTAGATTTAGCGGATGTCAATGTTGCCTCTAACGTACCTAAGGCATCAGCATCTTGTTGTATACCACTTAGCCATAAACTTGATTCAAGTTGACTATTTTGAGGTGCTCTAAAAATTTGGAGCGTCATGACTACTAATAAGATTCCTAAAACAGCACCCCCTGGCTTCTTAATGGCTTCGAGCGTCAATTTTGATTTGCCAAGCAATTGTTTAGATTGATCAAAAAAGAGTGGTACCGTCTTACCTCTCAACAAAGGCTCAAGATAGTAATAAGAAAGTGTTGAGAAAAGGGTCGAAAAGAGCACTGTTAAAAGGGCTGCTGGTACTTTACCTACAAATTGACCAAAAATGATGATGAATGGCCAATGATACAAATACATCGCATAGCTAATATCTGCTAGGAAAGTCAATCCCTTTGGCTCTACAATATCTAGTGTTTTCTCATGTAAGATACGAGCTTGAAAAATCATAGTTGCGGCTAAGATACTAGCCACAAGCATACCAAAAACATACGTTACCCAACTATCAAAATGAAGTTTGAAACCTAAAACCAAGAGCAAGATTAGGCTACCAATAAATATACCTATGGTTTGCTTAGTAGATTGCTGCTCGATTTTTTCTTTAAATTTACGTGGCAGACCGCGGACACCAGAAATTGAAGCTAAAATAACGCCAATAAAGAATGGGAAAATATGCGTCAAATCTGAAAAATAAAGCACAGATTTATCCATTCCGATCATCAGCCCGATAACCATGGCAAGAAAGCTGAGCAAGAATAGACTCCCTGCAACAACAAAGACTTGTCCTCTTAAAATCGCTATTTTTTGATTCACAGTACCTTCTGATTTTCTGATTCTTTTCGCCAATAAAAACAGAATTAAGCCCCAAATGATATAAAAGTGAATCTCAATTGCTAGTGACCAAGTATGGATAAATAGATGTGGTATAAACTTGTTTTCATAAGAACCACCAGAGAATATCTCATAATAATTCGTCACAAACCCCAAAGCCGCGGTGATCTGTTTACCTATTGCTGTCAAAAAATCACGATTAATGATTAAAGTAAAAGGCATGACAATTAAAATCGAAAAAACAAGTGGTGGAACAATCCGATAAAACCTACGATGGAAAAAGGATGTCAGATCAAAAGACTCAGATTTCTCAAACTCATCAAAAAAGAGACCTGTGATGAGAAAAGCTGAAAATGTAAAGAAGAGATCTACACCTATAAAACCACCAGGAAATTGATTCTCAAAGAAATGGTAATAGAGGACAAAAAAGAGACCGATTATCCGAACGATACTAAACCATTTGATTCTCATTTTTCAAATCCTCCGTTTACAAAGCGACCTGAAAAAACTTTATCTGATACGGTAATCAATTTCCCTTTGCCATTGGGTTTTCCCTTGCTAAATTCACCTTCATAGGACCATTTAGCAACTGACGTAAACTTACCTTTACCGTCAAACTGTCCATCTTTAAAATTACCTTGGTAACGATCCCCATTTTTAAAAGTTAAGGTACCATTGCCTGAAAACTTACCTTTCTTTAGCAAACCACTATAGGTTAAAGATGAGTTCGGTTTATAATTGGTCACCTTTTTGCTTGATTGTGGCCAAAAGGTAATAACGACTGCCATAAACATGACAATTAGACTAGCAATCTCGAGTTTTCTACGCATCTACTTCTTATTATTCCTAACTTGTCCATTTATCATAAATTATTTAACAATAAACTAGCCCTTAAATCTATTAAACGTTATATTGTTATCTAAATAATTATATCATAAAACAAGCTTAAGGGCACCTCTAAAAACGTATGAAAAGAGGTATAATAGTGAAAAGTGTTGCCTTTTCACTCATTTTGAGACAAGAGCTGAGGCTACTCAAGAAATATTTAAATACATTGAGACCTATTACAATACAAAAAGGATGCATTCAGGTCTTGATTACAAGTCTCCAAAAGACTTTGAAAAATATAATTCTTAAATTCTCTTAACTCCGTGTCTAGTTTTTCGTTGACTTTCCAATAAGAGTGTTTTTCTTCTGTCCCACTATTGGGGTGCAGTGCCGACTATGCTTAGTTTTCTGTGTTTTTTTCTAATTTCATTTAGAGGTGAATTAATTGGTAGTTATTAGAGGTGCCCTTAAGTTAATTTACCATAATTTATATTTACCTTGTTTGTGGTTACTGATAGGTAAAATCACTTGAAAATGTCTCAGAATGGCAATCTCAGCATTGCTGAATAATAACGATAATTCTAAAAAAGATTATTGTATATATTGAAATAAATTATTTGATATTTTACATAAATATAATTATGATAATTTATATCGTTCTTCGATTTAAAAAAATAATGAACAAAAAATTTCTAGATATATCCTACCATAGCATTGCTCTTGTATATAAATGATTTAAATGTTTCCCTTGGCTAGAAATTATGGATTAACTTTAATAAATGTCCACCCTTTTCAAATACAAAAAGAAGACAAAGGCTTGTCTTCTTTTTGTTTCACGATATAAAATCCTATTTTCTTATTTTCTTTAAAATAACTGTTTTGATAATTGATTTCAAACTCTCTGTATCAACTGAACCATGTTCTTCAAATTGATTAATTAGTTTTTGGCCAATCGATTCTGTGATGGCAACAGCTACACCAGAACCAATAAGGGCGCCAACTACAGTACCAATTCCAGGGACAAATTTGATGATACTTGTAACTGCAGTTCTTCCTAATGTTGTTGCTGTTGTAGCTTGAACAACCCCAGATACAAGTCCTCGTGTAGTGCTTTGCCCATATGCTTTGAATATATTAGTAATCATCATTGTTTGAATAGGAACCAATAACATGGCATCCGAAAATGGAATTGGGCTTAAAGCCACTCCGGCAGCAGCTACGGATGCAGTATGCACAGCCTTCATGGCTGTTTCTTTTTGTACAATTGTCATATAATCTCCTCCTGAATAGCATTATACTATATTTCTATAAGAAAGCATTTTTTAAAAGTTCATAAATAAACAAATTATGTAATTAATTTTACTATACTATGTTTTTCTTTTTTAACTCGTGACAAGTTTATAGGTAAATCCATATTATCAGTGTTCATAATTAGTCCTCATGTTACGTATTAGATATCATGATTTAGAATATTTTCAACTCGATCTTTTCTTTTTTTAAGGATTGATAAGCGAGTCGTGCTTGGATTTTTTGCAACCTTCAGTTGATTAATATTAGCTTGTAACTCTTGTAACTCCTCTAAATAAGAATTGCGATTTTTTTCAATATAGATCTCTCTATTTTTACTTTTTTTATCATTTGCTTTTTTCAATCTATCTAATAAATTCATAATCTTCCTCATCGAACTTTCTTTGTCTATATATTATAACAAAATTTAAATCTTTTTGACCTTGGCTGTCAAAAAACCTAGTAAGTAATAATTTATATGTTGATTTAATTAAAATTATTAAATTTCATCATTGACATATTAGAAATACGGTTGTAATATAACCGTAACAATAAGAAATGATTACGTAATCTAAATTATTTAATAGTCTAATGAGCTCTAGTTATGTGGATTTATTACCTACTACCTACTGCTATTGCTTTCTTTTACTGCACACTAAAAAAAGGAATAATGAGATTTATGAAACTAATAAACTGTAAGAAAGAAATATTTATAAATTTACAAGAAGAATTTAAATGGTCAAATTTTCTACAATCAAACGAAATCTATGAGTTGCAAGTCTCTAGAAATAATTACTTGTTCTGTGAACGTCTAGCATTGGTCGAAAATGAGGAAGTCGTCGGTCTTGCAGTAATAAATTATGCAAAAAAATGGCGCTACTTTAAGCAGGCTTTTCTAATCCATGGTCCTCTTCTTAAAAATGGTAATAGTGAGCAGCGGTATCAGCAAGCTATAAAACTCATAGAAGAGCATGTCCGCACCAAAAAGGCACTTTCATTAATGATACATCCTAATCAAATTCGCACGCACAATAATGAAAATCTACAAGTGATCAGTCAGAACAATCATGCTTACATTAACGAGTTTCTTTTAGATAAGGGTTACTTGAACTATTATGATACCGACTTTCTTTTAGAAGGTGATAATCAAAACTTCATCAAAGACTTGAGTTCCTACAATTCTTACAAAGAGTTAGTGGACTCATTCTCGCCCGTCTTAATACGAAATATCAAGAAAAGCAAGGAAGCCTATGTAAAAGTAAGAGAACTAGATGAATCTGAAATATACCATTTTTATCAAATACTTGCCAAAACCGCCAAACGAAGAAACTTCTCAATTCCAGATAAACAGTTTTTTCAACAATTAAAGACAAATTTTGGTTCACGCGCCAAATTTATGTTTGCCTATCTCGAGTGCAAACCTTACGAAAAAAGCCTAAATGATCAAATTGTTGATTTTACTAAGAGAATTGTAGAGCTAAAGCAAAAACCAGACTCTAAAAAGCGGAATGTGGCTATCAAAAACACCAAACAAAAATTAAATAGTTATCACAAACGATTACAAGATTTTCATTCCTTTCAGATAAACTCAGATATTTTGCCACTGTCTTCCTATCTCTTCATTGAACATGGCAACCAACTGCTCTCATATTTTGGAGGTAATCTAGAAGAATATCTTGTCTTTGGCGGTACTACCATGATTAATATCGAAATGTTGACCTATGCAGTCGACCATAGAATTGACTACTTCAATTTTGGTGGAACCATTGAAACGGATAAAAGTAAAGAGGGCATAGGTAATTTTAATTATAAAAAGCAATTTGGTGGTCAACTTTGCCAATACTGGGGTTCCTACACTAAAGGATTAACAAGAGTCGGTAATCTAGCTGTCTGGATAAAAATAAAAAGACTTACCAACAGTAAGTCTAATGATTAATATGTAATTTTTCTTTCTTGACGAAATTATAGATCTCCAGGAAGGAATCAACTAAGAATACTGATAAAGCAATGGCACCTGAAACGAAGATTGATTCAATAAAATATTTTCCTGACAGACTAGGATTTCCTTGGATATAGTAATATGCAATGCGGTAAACCCCTGCTCCAGGAACTAAAGGAAAATAACTTGGTATATAGAAGACTGTGACTGGTGACTTAAGTATACGCGCAGCGATTTGCGACATAAAAGCAATCACAATGCCGCCACATAATGTTGCTAATCCAATCTGTGTATGAGGTAAGACGAGTAGATAAACCCAGTAACCTGCTGCACCGATGAATCCAGTTTGGTAGGCAACGTGTCGGGGAGTTTCGAGAAGGACGCCTGAAGTCACTGTTGCGACATAGGCACCAATTATTTGTAAAATCATACCCATGTGATAATTCCTTTCGCAATAAAGAGGCCTAAGGCAACACCTACACCTAAACTAACGGCAATAATCAACGCTTCAACAATTTTCGTAATCCCTGATCCATAATCTCCTTTGAAAGAATCACGAAAACCATTGGTAAAGGCTGTCCCCGGGAATAGAGGCATCAAAACAGAAATGACGACGATGTCAAATGACGGATTAGGCATTCGCGAGAGATGAATAATGACAGGAATGATGGTTGCTACTAAGAGTGTTGCGACCGTTCCGAAAATGAAATCATTTAAAGCTAAGAAGTCCTTTAATTTATAGGAAAAAAGTAAAAGAAAGGCCGCAATTACAGAAAGGAGGATTTCATTCATATCACCACCAAGCAGGATGGCAAATGAAATCACTAAAAGGATGGTCGATACGCCGACTACATTCTTGGAGTAATTCTTCTTATCCATGCGCATTAATTTGGCATAGGCTTCTTCAAAGGTAATCTTATTCGAAGTCAAATCACGCGAAATCTGATTAACGATATGAATCTTCCGTAAATTGGTATCACGCTTAGTAATTCGTTTAATCAGTGTTATTGGCTCGTCTAAGTCAGGACCGTCTAAGGTGATAAAAAGCCCTGTTGTATTGGCGAAGACCTCTGTAATTGGTTGTTCACTAACTTGAAGCATCCGTTGGACGGTATTTTCAACGCGGTAGCATTCGGCATTGGATTCTAACATCTCAATGCCTGCTTGCATGGCAACCTTTACGATATACTTGTTATAATTCTCTGTCATTAATGTTCATTACCTAAATAAGTTAAGATAGCAACTACTGCTGCTTGGGTACCTGTTGTTAAGCTCGGCTGAATGGCTGGTGCAAACTTTGGATTGTGATTGGCATAAACCGTTTGATCCTCTGTAAAGCCACCAAATCCCCAGTAAAAATACGGAATACCAAGCTCTCTTGGGATATAGGAAAAATCCTCGGAGGCAGTCATTTGGTGATAAGAATTAGTGCGTTCTTCCCCTAAATATGTTTTAAAGGATTGACTAACCTGCTCTGCTATTTTACCATCATTATCCGTCAAAGGGAAGATATCATAGACTTCAAAGTCAGGTTTTTCTTGACAACCACCTGCTTGGCACTCCGCTTCTGCTATACGTTTGATGGCCTTAATCAGTTGGTCTTTGATTTGATCACTGTAAGCTCGGACATTGAGCAGTAAAGTCGTCGTATCTGGGATAATATTTGCTTTCAAACCAGACTGAAAAGCGCCAACACTGACAACGGCAAATTGAAAGGGATCGACTTCGCGTGCAACTATTGTTTGAAGCCGTGAGACGATTGCTGAACCAATAACAATCGGGTCTATACTTAAATGGGGCATTGAGCCATGGGCGCCCTTGCCTTTGATGATAATTTTAATTGAAGCTGCCGTGGATAAAAATGGTCCAGACATAGTGCCAACCTGTCCAGCTACTGGTTCAGTTAAAACGTGTTGAGCGAGCGCAATTTCAGGGTGGGGAATTTTGTCTAGCAGTCCATCAGCAAGCATGGCTTTGGCACCTTGAGCAGTTTCTTCACCTGGTTGAAAAAGGGCAATGTAAGTTCCTGACCACTTGTCTTGATGTTGTGCAAGTGCCCAAGCTGCTCCTAGTCCTGCTGTGATATGCATATCATGTCCACAGGCGTGCATTACAGGGACCTGGTTGCCTTCTAAATCTTCCATCACAACTGTCGATGCATAATCTAAGCCACTTTCTTCTTTGACAGGTAAGGCATCAATATCAGCGCGAAAGAGGATTTTGGGACCCTGACCATTCTCCAAGATACCAACTACTCCGCCACCAATTTTTTGAGTTTTGTAACCATAGGATTCTAGTGTTTTAAAGATAAATTGGGCAGTCTCCACTTCTTGCATTGATAATTCGGGATGACTGTGCAAATGTTTATATGTTTCTTCTTGCCAGTCTTTGATTTCCTCTAAGGATTCTAATATCTCTTTTATTGCCATTATTACTCTCCTTTACCCAGTCTAATCTTAATATCTAGTATATCATTTATTTCTTATTTTCAGTTGTCGAGGCTTAAAATCGTTATCTCTTTTCTATATTTTTTTAAACATAAAAAGATGAGTAAGATACTCACCTTTTTATATAGTAATTTCTCTTTTAGCAATGTTCTTTGATTGCTGTTTCAGTCGCAATTCGACCAAAGGTAAAGATATCAGTTAGTGAGTTACCTCCTAATCGGTTACCGGCATGTAAGCCACCTGCAACTTCTCCGGCTGCGTAGAGACCATTAATAATTTGTCCCTTAGTATCAAGAACATGGGCTTGTGTATCAATTTTTATACCACCCATAGTATGGTGAACTGCTGGTTTACGAGGAGTTGCATAAAATGGAGCTTTCACAACTTTCAAATCAAAGGCACCCTTATTGAACTCTGGGTCAAATCCTTGATCGGCATATTTGTTATAGTTAGCAATTGTTTCAGCAAGAACTGATGGTTCCATACCAAGTTGAACAGCTAGTCCTTCAATAGTATCATCTCTGTAAAGTGTACCTGCTTTTACCTGAGCATCTATTTTTTCTTGACTAGTGTTATAGGCGGTTTCTTTAATCAGATCATCAGCAATGAGGTAGAATAAACCACCATTATCAATTGCTGCTTGTGAGAGCTGGTCACGACTGCCATACTCATTAACAAAACGTTTGCCTTCAGTATTGACCATAATGAAGTTAGCTGGTGGTACTTGTAGACCTGAGAATAATGCACCTGTTTCTGGATCTGAAACTGGCATCATTTGGGTGAAGCCCATTCCAACTAAATCAGCATCTACACTTTGACCTAATAGGATACCATCACCTGTCACAGCTGGTGTATTTGAAGTCTTGATATCGTCAGCAATTTCTGTCCAGTAGGTGTTATATTGTTGCAACATCTTCGTATTTGCCCCAAAGCCACCGGAAGCAAGAATAACAGCATTGGCATTAATTGTTAGTGTTTGACCATTACGTCCTCTTGCTATTACGCCCTTTACTCGACCTGCCTCAACAATTAATTCTTTAACTGGACTATCTGTTAAGATTATTCCACCATGTTCAAGGACATATTTATTAAGAACTGAAATGAAAGCAACCCCCATTGGCATAAATGGTTTGTGCCCACGACGCCAAAGTGCACCAACTGGCATTGTGACATCACTGTGGTCAAACTCTACTCCAACATCCTCTAACCAACGAACAGACTCTAAAGCACGTTCTGTCATGATTTTTACGAGATTATAGTCGCCATGAATTTCATTACCTTGTAAGTCTTTACGTTTACCACCGATATAAGTTTGAATCCGGTACAACAGTTTAGAATCAAATAAATAAGTTGGTTGTTTTAGATAATCTTCCAATTCAAGTTTCAAAGCATGGAAATCGTCTAAATATTCAGCATCTATTTGACTATCATCCATATTCATTAAACCTTCTAGATTATGTGCTTCGCCAGGATTGGCTGCAAAAGTTTTTTGCCAATCCGGATCAGGTGCATTCATAGGCCCACCTGCACGAACGGTATTCCCACCTACTGATGGGAATTTTTCAACCACAATAACTTTCTTATCCTCTTGCAAGGCTCGTGCAGCTGCTGCTAATCCAGCACCACCACCACCGACGATAACCAAATCAGCTTGATAGATTTTATCTTCATGGTCTAATGCTGACGGTGCTTTAGCACGACTTCTTAGTGCCGCTGGGTTTGCTCCTGCTTTTTTAATGGCTTTAGATACACCATCTAGTACACCATTAGATGTTACTGAGGCTCCTGAAACTGAATCAACATTTAAGGTTTGACCTTCAATGATTTCATTTGGGATACGTGTGAAGACCACATCAGCTATACCACCAGTTTCACCTGAAGAATCAATATCAATTTTTTCAATCCGATCTTGTGAGAAAGTAACTGCCATTGGCAGGTCACCATTATGGCCAACAGTTGTCACTTGATAGGTACCCGGTTCGTAGAATATTTCTTCATTTTGGTTAAGTTGATTTGCGATGGTTGCAAAACGAGCAAAACGGTAGAAACAAGATTCTAAGAAATCAACTGTTTTGCTATCCTTAATATTGCCATCTTGATCAAAAGCTTGATGAACATTACCTAATAAGAATTCACTGCCTGGCATAACAGTTGCATTTACACCTGGAGCATCTAAAATCTGACGAAGATGTAATTGTGCGCGTGAAGAGCCTTGCTCACTATATGAGGCTCCAACAATCATAACCGGCTTACCAGCTAATGGATGAACATTAAATGATAGCCATTCAATTAAGCTATTTAAAGAGGAAGGGATAGAATGATTATGTTCTGGGGTTGCAATAATAACTCCATCAGAAGATTCAATTGTTTTAGTAATATCTTGAATAATTTGACTATGGGTTTGATCATCACTTTCATTAAACATCGGGACTTGATCAATTTCAAGCAATTCAATTGATGCTTGGTCCTCAAAATGTTTTTTCATGAAAGTTAATAACTGACGATTATAGGATGTTTTTGCATTAGTCCCAATAATTCCAACAAATTTCATAATGATATCACCTCTCTATTCTACTTTTTCCCAAGCAAACTGTCTTTTTCGTTCAGTATCTGATTGATTGACTAATTGAATGACCAGTTGAGAGAACTCAAGAAATTCTGCAAAGACATCTTCAAGTTCAGTAACTTTTTCAGGATACAACAACTTGTTTTCCGCATCAAAAGCTTGTTCAGAATGGCCAAGCAAGAATTCTGTCCCTGGCATTAAACGAGCTTTCAATTCTGGAGCATTTAAGATTTGTCGCAAGTGAGCTTGCGCGCGTGATGACCCTAAAGAACCTAAAGACGCTCCCACAATCATCGTCGGTTTATTAATTAAAGCACGACTAGTATAAGCAATCCATTCTAAGGCACTAGATAAAGGTGCTGGAATAGTATGATTATACTCGGGAGTTGCAATAATAACAGCATCTGCTTGACTAATTTTTTCAGAGTACTGAGCTACAGCTGTTGGTGCCAATTTATCCTCTGGCTCATTAAAAGCTGGTAAATCTTTGATTTCCAAAATACTAATATCTGCTTTATCCTTGAAATGCTCCTTCATAAAATAAAGCAATTTCCGATTGGTAGAACGGTCAGAATTAGTTCCGACAACTGCAACTATTTTCATTGTGATTTTCCTCCCAAAGATTTTTACATCTTAACTATAATCCAAATTCTAATAAATTGCAATAATTTTCATAAAGTTTAAGTTCTTTTGTGAAAGCCTTTTCTAAATGTAGAAATTTTAAAAGCACACTCAGTTGAGTGCGCTTTTAAATAACTAAAATTAGTCTTCATTAGGATCATTTTTAGCTTCCTCATGCGTTTTATGTACTGTACCAGGGACATGATCAGGACCTGCATAAATTGAGTAAATTTTCAGAGGTTTGTCACCAATATTGGTTACATTATGCCAAGTATCAGCAGGTACTAAAATTACATCATCATCTGAAACTTCTTGTTCAAATGTAAGATTATCTTCGGCATCTCCCATTTGGCATAAACCTTTACCTTCTTCGATACGGAGGAATTGATCGATACCCATGTGTACTTCTAAACCAATATCGTCACCGGGTTCAATAGCCATTAATGTAACCTGAAGTTTTTCACCAGTCCAAATTGTTGTACGGTAATTCTCGTTTTCTTTGGTATAATCCTCAATGTTAACGATAAATTTTTCTTTGCCATGATCTTTATAATCGAATGTCATTAGAAAGTCCTCCTTGTTCTTAATTAGACTAATTCTAATTAATTAATCTATACTATAGTAATAACATAAAACCGTTTACAAAGCAAAGAAAAAGATTATTATCTACCGTTTTTTTAAAGATGAAAAAAACTCTCCAATCAGAGAGCTTAAGAGGATATTTTGACTAGTGTTTTTCCGACAGAATAGCCTTTTTTTACTTTCTCAAGCGATAAATTAATATCTTCAAAATCATAAACTTGATCTAGAGAAATTGGGAAGGGCTTTTCTTGATAGATATCAGTAATTTCCTTTAATTGCTTTCCATTTGCGCCAACAAAGATAAAATCATAGGATTGATTATTTTTTGCAGCTTGGCGATTTAAGTGTAGACCGGTTAATGTAAACAAAAATCGTTTAATTGGTGAAAGCAACATACTTTTGGCAAATTCTCGATTAGGTAGCCCTTTTAGACTGACCAACTTTCCGCCTCGTTTTAAAATCGAAAATTGTTTTTCAATCTCTTTTCCACCTAAGGTATCAATAACATAATCGACATTGGAGACCACTTTACTATAGTCTTCTTTTTTATAGTCAATAAAGCAGTCCAAGCCAAGTGATTTCAAGCGCTCTTCACTTTTACCATTACCACTGGCAATAACTGTTAAACCCTTTGCTTTAGCTAGGGGAATGGCTAGCGCACCAAAACTGCCACTTGCGCCTGAAATAAAAATTGTTTTATCTTTTTCAACCCGTAATTTTTCGAAGGCTTGCATAGCTGTAAGGCCAGTTAAAGGTATAGTTGCAGCTTCTTCCAAGGTTAAATTCTCAGGAATAAGTGCTAAATCAATCTCTGGCAAAGCAATAAATTCAGCGAAAGCACCTGCTTGATCAAGAGGTGTTTTAGTATAAACCTTATCACCAACTGCAAATTGTTTGACTTTTTCGCCAACTGCTTCAACTACACCAGATAATTCCTGACCAGCAATAATTGGAAGTTTGTAGGGCAAAATAATTTTCACTTTTCCTTCTGCAATCATATTATCAACAGGATTTATTCCTGCATAGGCGACTTTTACTAAGACCTCATAATCACGAATTGTCGGTTTCTCAACAGTATTAATTTGTAAATAGGAAGCTTGCTTTGTATAGGATATTAATTGTGCTGCTTTCATAGTTTCTCTCCCCTATTAGGGTAAGCCTTAACTTGTTTTATTAAAAATTATATTAGACTTATAGTTAGTATACTAACTTTTACAATTATACCATTATTTGTATAATAGTAAAAATATCTGACGAATTATAAACAGTTTCAACCTTGTTAGAACTCTATTTTATTAGAAGTCAAATTTATCTCCATTAGAATTTATAACATTTTTATACCAATAATAAGATTTTTTCGGAACCCGTTTTAAGGTACCCTTTCCTTGGTCATCCTTATCAACATAAATAAAACCATAACGCTTACTCATTTGTCCTGTCGAAGCAGCTACTAGGTCAATAATCCCCCAACTTGTATAACCTAACAAATCTATACCATCAATTTCCACAGCATCTTTAAGTGCTATAATGTGTTGTTTAGTATAATCAATCCGGTAGTCGTCTTCAACAAAGCCACTTTCATCAGGGACATCTATTGCTCCTAGTCCATTTTCAACGATGAACAATGGTTTTTGGTAACGATTATAAAGCATATTCAACGAAGATCTTAAGCCTAGTGGATCAATTTGCCAACCCCACTCAGTTGATTGTAAATGAGGATTCTTAATGGATTTGAAAAGATTTCCAGTTGACATTTGGTAGTCTTCCTCAAATGCCGAAACAGTGCGCGAGCAATAATAAGAAAAGGAAACAAAATCAACTGGGTTTTCCTTTAAAATTGCTTTTTCTTCTTCTGTCATGATAATCTGCAAATTATCACGTTCGAATTTTTTCAAAGCATAATTCGGATAGTAACCACGCGCTTGAATGTCAATAAAGAAATACTCCCCATTATCACGATGAATTGCTTCCAGATAATCCTCTGGCCGACAAGTATAAGGATAATGGCTCCCACCAGCTAACATACAACCGACTTTGTTTTCAGGATCAATCTCATGTGCCCATTTAGTAGCCAGTGCGGAAGCTAATAATTGATAATGGGCAGCCTGATATATGACTTCTTCCTTATTATCACCATCCTTAAATAAGATACCCCCACCTTGGAAAGGTTGATGTAAGAGAATATTAATTTCATTGATTGACAACCAGTATTTGACTAAGCCTTTATACCTGCTAAAGACTGTTTTGGCATAATTGACGTAAGCCTCAACCATTCTTGAATCACGCCAGGCTCCATATTTTTTGATTAAAGCCAAGGGCACATCAAAGTGGGCAAGGGTCACCAAAGGTTCAATCCCATAACTTTGTAATTTTTCAAAGATTTTTTGGTAATAGGCTAAGCCTTCTTCATTTGGTTCTTGATCATCACCATTTGGAAAAATACGGGTCCAGGAAATGGACATCCGAAAACACTTCAAGCCCATCCCAGCTAAGAGGTCAATATCCTCCAAATAGTGATCATACATCTCAATGGCATCCTGACTAGGATAAAAGTAATCAGCTCTGCGCTCGAGGTTGTCCAGATCGCCTTTAGCAATCGCCATCCTGTCAGAACCCATCGGCACCACATCTGTATTGGTTAATCCACGACCTCCTGCAAGCATTCCACCTTCAGCTTGATTAGCCGCAACAGCACCACCCCATAAAAAATCATTTGGTAAGGTCATAATAGTCTCCTTATCTTATATTTGTACCTTTAGAACAGGTTCCATTGTTTCAATAGTTCCATTTGCCATCAGCTTAAAGTCAACAAAATTTGCTGTATTAGTAACGACAATTGGAATTTCTGTTTGGTAGCCAGCATTTTCAATTGCCATTTTTTCAAAACTAATCAGTTTTTGACCTTTTGCAACCTTATCTCCTTCTTTAACGTAAGATTCGAAGAATTGACCATTTAAATTAACTGTGTCTAATCCTATATGAATAAGTAGTTCAAGGCCTGAATCAGATAATAAACCAATCGCATGTTTAGTTGGTAAGACCGTTATAACTTGACCATCAAATGGTGCAACTACTAATTCTGCATTAGGCTGTATGGCAAAACCTTTTCCGAGACTTTCTGAGGCAAAAACTGAATCAGCAACTTGTGACAATTCAATTACTTGCCCTGAAATTGGAGCTGTGATGAGAGTATCTGACAAGGCTATCAATTTCTCTGCCGGTAATTCTAACTCACTAGGAATTTTTTCTTCAAAACGCAATGATAAGAAATAAGTTATTATAGCTGTCGATATGACTGTAATAATAATTGCAATAATAATATTCCAGAAAAATTCCATGGTATTATCACCAATATAGAGTAATACAGCAGGAAGACCTGATGAGCCAGTAGCAAAACGATGCACTTGCATTACTCCGGCATAAAGCCCTCCTAGACCACCACCTATCATAGATGCATAAAGGGGGTATTTTTTTGGCAAGTTTACTCCATATAAAATAGGTTCTGTAATTCCCATATAACCTGTCAAAGCACCTGATGAAGCCACTTGTTTTAGTTTTTTATCTTTTGTTCTGATAGCAACAATTGAAGCTGCTGTAGCTTGTGCAATATTTGAAACCAATGCTCCTGGTCCAAAGATAGAGTCGTATCCTAGTTGAGACATTTGCATAATTCCAAGAGGAGCTATTGCATTATGGATACCAAACATAACCATAATTGGTAATAAAGCACCTATTAAGACTGGAGGTAACCAGCTTATTGTTTCAGATAAATAAGTGAATCCATCCGCTAGTAAGTTCCCAATGATGGCACCAATTGGACCTAGGATAGAAAAAGCTAGTGTACCCATAATAAGAAAAATAAACATAGGTACAAAAATTAATTCGACTGATTTAGGAATTATTCTCTTCAACAATCGTTCAACATAAGATTGAACAAATACAATCAAAATAGCTGGTATTACAGATGATGAATAAGTTGCTATAGTAAATGGAATTAAGTCAAAGAAAGCAACTTTTTCTCCCGCTGTCAAAAATGTAATCCAATTAGGATGTAGCATCATTGCAATAACTCCAACTGCTAGAATGGGATTTGTTTTTAATTTTTGAGCTGTCGTAAATGCTAATAGTAAGGGTAGAAAGTAGAAGACACCATCTGAAAATGTATTAAGCATGACGTAAGTTTGAGAGGTATTAGAAATTAATTTAAAAACGACTAATAATGCAAGTACTGCCTTTACCATACCAGCTCCAGATAATGCTGGAATGATTGGTTGAAAGACCGCTGCTACAAAACTAATGAGAGTCTGTACTGGAGATAATTTTTCTGTTTCTAACTTTCCGTCTTCATCTTTGTTTAAATCGACTAAAGGTTCTATTTCTTCAAAAACATTTTTTACATGAGTACCTATTACAACTTGGTGGACACCTGCATTAAATAGGTACATAGTAACGCCTTCTAGTTCTTCTAATTGACTTTTTTGAACTAATTGACCGTCTTTTAATTTAAAACGTAATCTCGTTTGACAATGGTAGACATCTTGTACATTCTCTTTTCCGCCTAAATTATCAATAATAGCTTGTGCTAATTCATGGTATTTTTTTGACATATCCCATTTCCTTTAATTTTTTTATTATCAGGGCCTTGATATATAAGTCAATTATATACTGCTGTCTAGACAAATATTAAAATTTCAGATACACTTGGTATACGGTTTCACATTCTAGTGAACCTTCTCTTCAAAAATGAAATAGAGTGAAAAGGATAAATAAACTTATGCTGGATGATATAAATGAATTGGCGCAGATGGGGAAATCGTCTAAAGCTACAATAGCTCAATCGATTCTTGATAACCTTGGTACTATTGAACAACTATCCCTTGATGATATTGCTCGAATTAGCTTTAGTTCTAAGTCTAGTATTGTGCGTTTTGCGCAAGCTCTGGGTTATAAAGGTTGGACAGATTTTTTACCAGTTCTTTTATCTGAACGCTATTATTCTGAGACCCACTATTCTGATATTGATCACAGCCTTCCTTTTAATGAAGAAGACAGCGCCAGTGATATCATTCAAAAAATAGCTACAATTGAGAAAGAAAGTATTCAAGATACAGCTGATAAGTTGTCTGAGAATGAATTAAATAAAGCCGTTACTTTCCTCAGAAAAGCTAAACGTGTTGTTGTATTTGGACTCAGTCCTAATGATTATATCGCTCATCTTTTCAAGCGTAATATGTTAACTATTGGTAAAAGTATCGAGATTGCTAGCAGTAGTGAATTTGGTTTGATGGCTAACTCTTTAACCGAAAATGATGTCGCTTTAATTATTTCCTATTCTGGTAAATCAAAAAAGAATGATGCACTACGCCATTTAGAGCAATTACATCAACAAAAAGTTAATATTATTGGTTTAACCAGTGAAAAAGGGCGCTATTTACAAGAACAAGCTGATGCTTACTTTACTATTTGTACCAGAGAAGATAAACAAAAGAAAATCGGAAACTTCTCCACAGAAGAATCAATCCTTTTTATTCTCAATACAATTTACGCCCTCTATTTCAAACAAGATTATTTCAGAAACTATGTTCGAAAAATCAACCTTTCCACCTCTCTCGAACATGATCGTTAAAAAAAGAACCTATTTTTAATAGGTTCTTTTACTTGTTTGTAATTTCTTGATATCTCTTAATAACTGGAGTATCTGATATTTTCTGTTCGCTTTTCTTTATTGACTGGAACATTTGGGTCTGATAAACCAACTGTTGCGACGAGTAAGTGGCTATAATGGAAAGAATTCATCTTTCCTAGTGCATGGGTCAGGCCTTTAATACCAAAAGCATAGTGCGAACCAATATAAATAATAGTTTGATAGGTTTTGCTTTTATCAAACTTGTGAAAGTCGATTGCTTCAATGTCTAATAGACTACAAAAGGAGTTTTTAAAGTAATTGTATTGATTCATTGACTTTTACTTGGAGAACTTCTCTGATAAATGGGTACTTTTCCTTCATTTCATCAAACCAGTCTCCCTCAGATAGAAAACTACCACTGCCGTTGATTCTAAAACCTGTCCCTTGATAGCCATTAAATCCTTCAACCTGACGCGCAGCTAAGGTCAGGATTAACTGATTGTTGACAGCAATGTCCTCTTGTGTAGAATGCATACCTGCCACTGGGATTAGAATAATGTCATCGTCTTTAGGAACTAGGTAGGAATTCCATGTACAGGTGACGTGTGGCTCCTCATTACCCCAGCTGGTGATAGAAACTGGTCCTTCGTGTTTTAAAACTTCATAAAATGTCTCTGTGAACATAGGTTCTCCTTAAATTAAATTTTCTAGTGCGTAAGCAATGCCATCTTGATCGTTGGATTTTGTCTCTTTGTCGGCAATTTCTTTGAGCATATCGACAGCATTTTCCATAGCAAATCCTAATCCAACATAAGCAACCATAGTTGCATCATTTTGACCATCACCAAAGGCAATCATATCCTCAGGCTGATAGCCCATTGGCTTAAAGATGGTATCAATAGCTTTGGCTTTATCAATGCCCTTAGCCGTAAATTCATAATAGAAAGGTGCCGTAAACATGGCATTGACCTCATCGCCAAAAGGTGCTGAAATTTCTTGATAGTGCTGGTCCAAGTATTCCGGCTGACCTGCCAACAAAATTTTATTGAGCGGGAAATCAGCAAAAACAGCAATATTATCCACTTCACATAATTTATAGCCATTACTATGCGCCTCATAATCAATGACATTAAAATCAGTGCCCGCCAAGTCTAAATGCCCTGCAAAAACGTTTTGGACATAAGTATAGTCATCTTTGACCACCATCGGAATCACATCAAAATTCTCCACATGCTGTAAAATGGCTTGACCCTCTTCGACTGTCATTGTTTTGTTGTATAGGACTTGGCCGGTCTTGCAGTCCATGACCTGGGCACCATTAAATGAGATCAAAAAACCTTCATAAATGTCCATCTGCAAAGCTTTGGCCAGTGGTAAGATTCCGGGAAGAGGGCGACCAGATGCTAGAACTAATTTGGCTCCTTCTTGCTGCGCAGCAATCAAGGCATAGTGTGTCTTAGGACTAATTTTTTTCTCTGAATTAAGCAAGGTCCCATCAAGGTCCATAAAGATAAGTTTGTGTGCTAACATGATTTTTCCTCTATGATTGTTGCATACGAATAAAATGAATAATAAAGATGATAATTAGTATCCAAAAAATAACAATTGGTAAAGCATAATACCATTTCTTAGGTTTACCATTAATCCACATATTCTCTGATTGTTTTTGTGATTCTAGCCAAATATCTTCTGGGATCATTTTAATCAAAAGATACATGAGTGCTGGTAAAATAAAGATATCATCAAGATATCCCAGAAATGGAATGAAATCTGGAATCAAATCAATTGGTGACAAAGCGTAAACCACAATAATTAGAGCCATTAACTTGGCTAAAATTGGTGTATTAGGATTCTTCATAGCCAAAAAGACGGCTGGTAAATCTTTTTTCAAATGTTTGAAGCGTCTAACTAATTTAAATTTACTAGGTTTTTTCTTAAACAAATAGTCTCCTATTTAAGTGTCTTTTGGTAGGCTTTCAGGAAGTCATCTTGACTGACCTGTTGGCAAAGTTTACCTATTAACTCATAAGGAATTGTCTTCATATTTTTAAAACGAATACATGATTTCCCCATATCCGGCTTTGTCTTCATATAGAGTGGGTATTGGGTCAAGAACCATTCTTTAACATGGTCAAACATATAAATGCCATTATGATAGATAGCAATATGATTCTTCTGAGAACCGATGGTAATGAAGGCAAGATTATCTTCAGGATTACAATGATAGCCCTCTGGGAAAACATCGTGAGGAACTACATAGGAAATCATCTGATACTGTAATTTTTCTTCATATTTATCCGGCAAATTATCTTTGATAACTTGTCTCAACTGATTGATTACGTCCCTACGGTCATCAGGCAAGGCCTGTAAATAATCTTCGATACTGTCTACTTGATATTGCATGGTCTTGTCTCCTTTACTGTTTACTCATATTATAACGGTAAGGGCATTAAAAGTTCTGAAAAAAGTTAGACTTGTCTAACAATTACTAAAAAGCCCATCGTAAATGATGGACTTTTTAGTATCGAAATAACCGTTAATTATCCTTGCCATGCTTCCATTTGGCGGATGCCTTCTTCGATGATTTCGATTTGGCGAATGGTTTCTTCGTCTTTAACGACTTTTTCTTTACCTAAGATGATACTATCGTGGATAGCTTGGTACATACGGGCATAGCTTCCTTTTTCAGAAATGACTTTTTCTTCGTGATATTGACCATTGTCATCAATATAAGTCAACGTACCATAGTGTTCTGGACTATCTACACCAAAATCAGCATTATCTGGCATATAGAAGCGTTTTAAGTCATCTTCTTGACGGTCTTTAGTTTCTTTCACGAACATCCCTTTTTTGCCGTATACGACAAAACTTGGGCGTTCCTTGATACGGAAATAACTTGATTTAATAGAGACTTTCTTAGCACCATAATAGAAGTCTAAATCAAAGTAGTCATTCATGCGTCCTTTACCTAATAGCTGGCGCACGTCATAGTGAACTGATTCTGGCATGCCAAAATATGAAATGACTTGGTCAATTGTGTGACAAGCGTGGCCATAGAGGTAACTTGTATTGATAGAGTACTCATCAATACTTTCAGGGATTTCCGGACGGAAATAATCAAAGTGCATTTCCACTTCTAGGATATCCCCTAAAACACCACTGTTAATTACTTTTTGAACAGTTAGGAAGTCTGAGTCAAAACGACGGTTTTGATAAGCTTGAACAAAAACGCCTTTTTCTTTAGCAATAGCAAATAATTCTCTGGCTTCTGTTGCCGTCTCTGTAAATGGTTTTTCAACTAGGGTATTCTTGCCAGCAAGTAAACATTGTTTAGCAACTGAGTAATGAGCTGATGGAGGAATGGATAGAACAATTAATTGGATTTCTGGATCTTCCAATACATCAGCAATATCATTAGTATAAATAACCCCTTCAATTGGCTCCCAAGGACTTGGTACTGGTGAATAGATTGTTTTTATTTTAATATCATCCAATTGGTTAACAAATGGAATGTGGTAGCGGTTAGCACTTTTTCCATTTCCTATATATGCAATAGTTAACATGGTTACATCTCCTAGAGTTTTATTGGCAAATTGTATATATTCAAAAAATGAATATTTTTACAATTTAAAGCCAAATCAATGATACGCTATCTGATGAAAAATGTCAAAAAATCTAATAATTTTCATGACAAAAATCTTGAATTTGTCAAATGGATTTGTTATAATTTAGTAAAGTTATAACTTTACTAAAGGAGCTAAGGTATGTTTTCAGGTAAACAATTAAAAAAAATTCGTCAACAACACAAGATGAGTCAAGAGCAATTAGGTCAGGAACTTGGAGTAAACAAGATGACTATTTCCAACTGGGAAAAGGATAAGAACAGTCCTAATCAAAAGCATTTAAATGCTTTAGTCTCTATTTTTGAGACAGATCAAGACTACTTCAATCACTATCAAGAGATTATCATTCCCTACAAACAACTAACTAAACAAAATCAATCTAAGGTTGTGACCTATTCAGAGAAATTACTAGCACAAGAAAGTAAAATTATTACCTTGCCGACTAAGAAAAAGGAACTATTTTCTTATCGTGTTTATGAAAGTTTATCTGCTGGTACTGGTTACTCTTACTTCGGTGATGGCAACTATGATGTGGTTTTCTATGATGAACAAATGGATTATGACTTTGCTTCATGGGTCTTTGGGGATTCTATGGAACCAACTTATCTCAATGGAGAAGTCGTTCTCATAAAACAAGAAGGATTTGACTATGATGGTGCCATTTATGCCGTTGAATGGGATGGACAAACTTACGTCAAAAAAGTCTACCGTGAAGAAAACGGATTACGTCTCGTATCTTTGAATAAAAAATACTCAGACAAATTTGCTCCATTTGATGAAGGTCCACGTATCATTGGTAAAATCATTGCTAACTTTATGCCATTAGAGGTGTAATTTTACTCATGTCCTATATTGATTATTCACGAGAACCAAAGTCAGATATTGCTTTTGTGGATATGAAATCTTTTTATGCCAGCGTGGAATGCGTGGAACGTGGCTTAGATCCCTTGACAACCTCTTTATGTGTCATGAGTCGAGCAGACAATAGCAATGGTTTGATTTTGGCCTCTTCTCCAACTTTTAAACGGATTTTTGGTAAGTCTAATGTTGGGCGATCTTATGATTTACCCTTTGATATTCAGACCAGACGTTTTAACTATCATGTTGCCAAGAGAGAAGGGTGGGATGTCACACCTGCCTTGGTCAAGTATATTGAAGCTTGGGCTAGACACACCTATGTTGTCCCACCGCGGATGGATATATATATTGAAAAGAACATTGCTATTCAACACATCTTTCAAGAGTTTGCCTCTCCAAAAGATATTCTAGCTTACTCTATTGATGAGGGCTTTTTAGACTTAACTTCTTCTCTTAATTATTTTGTTAAGGATAAAGAACAAAGTAATCGTGAAAAATTAGATGCGGTGGCTAAACGGATTCAATATCGGGTTTGGAAAGAAACCAAGATTATTTCGACCGTTGGTCTCAGTAATGCTAATCCACTTCTAGCTAAATTGGCCTTAGACAATGAAGCAAAACATACACAAACCATGTTAGCTAATTGGTCTTATGAAGATGTACCGACAAAAGTTTGGAATATCAAAAAAATGACTGATTTTTGGGGAATTGGCTCGCGTACTGAAAAACGTCTGCTTGCTATGGGGATTACCAGTATCAAACAACTTGCCAATAGTAATCCCGATCTCTTGAAAAAAGAATTCGGTGTGATTGGTTTACAACTCTGGTTTCATGCAAATGGTGTGGATGAAAGTAATATTCACCATCCTTATCGACCAAGATCAACAGGAATTGGTAATTCACAAATTCTACCGAGAGATTATCTTTTTCAATCAGAAATTGAATTAGTCCTTTCAGAGATGGCTGAGCATGTCGCTAAACGCTTGCGAGCTCGTAAGAAAAAAACAACCGTCATTGCTATTCATGTTTCATTTTCTAAGGGACAAGATATAAAGTCTATCAATAGTCAGCAAAAAGTTGACCCAACGCAATCTACCAAGAAGGTCATTAACACTGTCTTGTCACTCTTTCGAAAACATTACTATGGTGGTGCCGTTCGTCAAATTGGGGTACGTTGTGATGGGCTTGTGGATGATCATATAGAGGTAATTAACCTTTTTGATGATTTTGAGACACTTCGTAAAGAAAGCCAACTAGAAAAAACCATTGATTTAATTCAAAACAGATATGGTATCATGTCTCTGCAAAAGGCTACCTCTCTTTTGCAATCTTCTCGAATTGCGGAACGGAGTCAATTGATTGGAGGGCATTCTGCACAAATCAAAGAAAGGAAACCTGCTCATGATTGATCGCTCTTATTTACCTTTCCAATCAGCACGTGACTATCAGGACCGTAAAATGGCTAAATGGATGGGTTTCTTTTTATCAGAACACACCAATTCTCTTGACCAAGATCGCAAAACGATTGATATAACAAGTGACTTATCACTCTCTGAAAAATATCTTCTCTTAGGACAAGCTTACAGTCAACAGCTTCCTATTTGGTTAAGTATCTTTCAAGATAATCAGATGAGTGAAATAGAAGGTAGAATTAGTGAGATCCAACCTAAGCAGTTTCAAGTTAAAATTAACAATTACTATCGAACCTTTCCAATGGCGAGTTTGATTAGGATTGAAATGGAGGAGGAAAACAGAAATCATGACGAGACATCCGTTTAACAGGAGCAAGTGCCAATTTGATTATTTCAGTCGGAATTATCGGCGTTTCGAAGAAGACTTCTATCAATTTTCCGCGCTGCATATTCCTCTCACCTTTTTAACAGATGACATTCTCTACACAATGGCTAGTTCTCAGCAAAGCTATTTCAAATTAAATAAAGAAAATGCTAAGGATAAAAAGGATCACTACTTCTACTTCAAAATTGTCCCGAGTCCGGATAATGCGGAGGATGCTTTTTACTACTACATTGAAACTAGTCAGGAATTAAAGGAAAAAGCAAGTTAAAAAAGGTCCATAGGACCTTTTTTGTTACTATGAAAATCCTTCAAAATAGATGCGTTCTGAGTTGATGCCTTGATCAGTGAATACTTTTTGCCAATGGCGTCCCATGTGAATAGGACCACCCAGTATAATGACAAAATTGCTATCTTTAGGAGGTAATTGTGTTAAGATTTCTTGATCTGAATACGGTGTAATAAAACTGAGTGGCTAGATTTCGATTTCCTTGGGCAATAGACAAAAGGGAAACGACTCCTATGCCACCACTACGACTGGTCAACCAACCTGCTAAGAAAATTAAGGAATAGTTAGCTGCTAAGTCGGCAAGTCCCGCAGATGACGGGTCTCAAAAAGTATTAAATGGAATTATTCTAATTAAACCATACCGTATTTATAAATTTTAATAATAAGAAAACCTAAGAAATTCTTAGGTTTTGCACTTATTTACGTTTTTTCTTCGCTTTTTTAAGTTTGTTAACTTGGCGTTTCATTGATTGCTTCATTGCAAACTCACCAACTTTACCTTTAAGCCCGCCACCAAACATTTGGCTCATATCCATATCACCACCAAATGCCGACATGTCAGGCATACCACCTTGGCCCATCATGCCTTCCAAGGCTGACATATCCGGCATACCACTACCACCCATATTAGGCATATTTTTTGGCATGTTATTTGGATTGATACCCATCTGTTTCATAGCTTTATTCATATCACCAGACATCATACCTTGCATCATTGTTTTAGCTTGGTTAAAGTCTTTGATAAATTTATTAACCTCGACAAAGGTATTACCAGATCCTGAGGCAATACGACGACGGCGACTTGGATTTAAGAGTTCTGGATTTTCACGTTCAGTAGGCGTCATTGATGAGACAATGGCACGTTTACGAGCAATTTGTTTTTCATCAACTTTGATGTTTGCTAAGGCAGGATTACCAGCCATTCCAGGAATCATCTTCAAGAGATCTTCCATTGGTCCCATATTTTGAACTTGGTCTAATTGGGCAATAAAGTCATTGAAGTCAAATGTGTTCTCACGCATTTTTTCAGCTAACTCTAATGATTTTTGTTGGTCATAATCTTGACTAGCTTTTTCAATCAGTGTTAAGAGGTCACCCATACCCAAGATACGACTGGACATACGATCAGGGTGGAAAGTCTCAATATCAGTGATTTTTTCACCAGTACCAGTGAATTTAATTGGACGACCAGTGATTTCACGAACTGATAAGGCTGCACCACCACGAGTATCACCATCAATCTTGGTAAGAACAACACCAGTGATTTCTAATTGTTTGTTGAACTCATCAGCAACGTTAGCTGCTTCTTGACCAATCATACTGTCAATAACCAGTAAGATTTCATTTGGTTGTGCAAGAGCCTTAACATCGCGCAACTCGCCCATTAATTTTTCATCAATTTGTAGACGACCGGCCGTATCAATCAAGACATAATCATTACGATTTTCACGAGCTTGTTCTAACCCTTTTGTGACGATTTCTACTGCAGAGTGGTCAGTTCCCATATCAAAGACAGGAACATTAATTTGTTGACCTAAAGTCTTTAATTGATCAATGGCAGCCGGACGGTAGATATCGGCAGCAATCATCAAAGGACGAGCATTTTCTTCTTTGATTAATTTGTTAGCCAATTTACCAGCAAAGGTTGTTTTACCAGCCCCTTGTAAACCAACCATCATAATAATAGTTGGAATTTTTGGTGATTTAACGATTTCAGATGTTTCAGACCCTAAAATTGCAGTTAATTCTTCATTAACAATTTTTAAAATTTGTTGTGTTGGGTCTAAGGTATCAATGATTTCATGACCAACAGCGCGTTCACGAATACGTTTGATAAAAGTTTTAACAACAGGTAAAGCAACGTCGGCTTCAAGTAAAGCCAGACGAATCTCTTTTGTTACCTCTTGAACATCTTTATCAGATAACTTTTTTTTACCTCGGATATTTTTAAAGACACCTTGTAGGCGCTCTGTTAAACTCTCAAATGCCATAACTACTCCTCTTAATCTCTATTATCAATGCTTGTTAAAATGGAAATTTGCTCTGTAATAAAAGCATCTTCCGGATACTTTGCCGTAATGGCATCGAAGATTTCACTACGAACGATATAGTCTGAATACATATGTAATTTCATTTCATAGGTCTCAAGAATTTTTTCAGTTCGCTTAATATTATCATAAACGGCTTGACGGCTAACACCAAATTCTTCGGCAATCTCAGCAAGACTATAATCATCTGCATAGTACAGCTCAATGTAGTTCATTTGCTTATCTGTTAAAAGTGCTGCGTAAAACTCAAATAGAGCGTTCATCCGATTTGTTTTTTCAATTTCCATAACCTTAATTTTACCATATAATCAGGGATAATAACAATACTTAATCACGATTGTGGCCTTAAAACCAAATTGAGCAGAAAAGAAAAAGGTTACCACTAATAAGCAAGCCTTTTTTAACTTAATTGTTTTCCAGATAGAATTCAAAACGGTCGCCCACATACTGGCTACGCACATATTCAAATGGATTCCCGCTGGTGAAATATGATACTTGGGTCATAGCAAGAATAGCGTGGCCTCTGCTAACGCCTAAATAGGATGCAACACGTTCACTTGCTGATCTAGCATAAATGATTTGTCGGCTTTTGCCAATTTCAAAACCATTGGTCTCCAAGGTTTTGAAGAAATGCTCAGTAATATCTTCACGTCGAAAATTACGGATGTACTTCTCTGGAATAGAGGCCACTTCGTAAACGAGGGGAACGTTATCAGCAAAGCGAATCCGTTCCATTCGAATCACGTGATCTGTCGATTCCAATTGCAATTCTTTAATTTCAGTATCACTGGCAAGTTGCTTTTGATAGGAAATCAGTTTTGAAGACGGCTTTTTCCCTTGAGAGTTAACAATTTCCGTGAAACTGGTCGTTCCGCGCATTTTATCTTGTACACGTTGACTGGCAACATAAGTTCCACTGCCAATCCGTCTTTCCAAGATGCCTTCTTCAACTAGTAAAGTAATAGCTTGTCTTAAGGTCATTCGACTGACTGCAAATTTTTCAGCTAGCGTCCGTTCACTTGGTAAACGATCACCAATGGGCCAAATGCCGTCATCAATATCTTTTCTTATTGTATCATGGATTTTTATATAGGCTGGTAGCATGATCCCATTCTCCTCAAGACTTTTATTGACTCTATTTTAACATAATTCTGACAATTTTGGATGAGAAATAAAATGAAAGAATACTAAATATAATTGGAACTAGTTTTTTGTATTTAATCAATAACATTATTATTTACCAAGGTATTCGCTGATGGAGGAAAATGGATTGGTTCTAATACCCAGATTTGTTTATGAGCAAAACCATTAACTAAGCTCTTATGGAAATAATTTCCTTCAATTACTACATGACCAACCTTTGAAGAATGCTGACCGATTGATGCTTCATATGCAATCAGTTTGCCCTGATGATTAATGAATGGTAAAAATTGATTATTTTTAATAACTATATGATCACTAAGGAATCTAAAATTATTATATATGCTGTAGTTGGGTTCAATAGCTTTTATTAATCCAGCATCCCAAATACCATTTTTTTCAGCAGCATCAAGCTGGATAGCTTCAGCATAGTAGTCATGAAGATTCTTATCTACTGTTATTTTTGCTATTGAGGTTAACTCTGGGGCGTAGCCAACAAATTGATTATATTCAAAAATTGAATTTTGAAGAGAGCCTAAATCAAAAATATGATTTCCTTTCTTTTGGACCAATTTAAAAGTATTATGGTGAATATACCAGTTATTTCCATGGTCGGCCATAATTAACAACTGAGCTCCAAGCTTCAGATTGTTAGCCCTAAATTGAATATGTGACAGTTCAAAATTACTAACCCCATCTCGTGGAGAAGGACCTGTTCCAATCCAAACCAGTAGGAGAAATTATCAATGATGAGTTGAGTATGATTTCCGATTATGGAAGAATTTGATGGTAAAATAAAATAATCTTTCTTTGGATACTTACTACCTATCATATACTCACCCTTTGGTAGAAATATATCTGTTTGTTTATGTTTATTTGCATATGAAAAAGCTTTATTTAGTATTTTATTATTTGCTTTTTGATTAGTTTTAGAATGGAAGTGAACAAAATAGGTTTTACAGAGTTGTTCTTCATCTATTACTCTTGTTTTTTTATTATTTTTAGCAAGCAAATGATAAGTTGTATAAACTTTACCTAGTTTAAGAAATATTTGCACATTCTTAATTTTGTATAGTTGATGAGAGTTAAAATAACTTATTTTACCGTCATTTATTACTGCTTTATCCTTAATAGTTACTAACTCATTTTTTTTGAATGCTGAATGACCAGTTAAATTTTTAATATAACTTTGTTCCACCTCAGTTTCAACAATGTGCATGCCAGTTCTATAAAATATAGAATAATGAATTTTTCTATGCGCACGTCTAATCTTATAAATTGTACCCAATTTAGGAGAGGAGTTTTTAAAATTAAATGTAACTTTATCACGTACAGAATAGCTTTGTTTTATTTTGGTCGGTATATTCTTAATTTTAATTGACTGATAAAAATTGTTTGGTTTTAGGCAAAAAGAAAGCACGCAAATGAAGAAAACTAAAAATAATACGGCCCTCTTTTTCTTATTACTAATCATATGAGCCTCTTTCAACAAATAAATAGCTTAATGAAATTAAAATTTTCCTTTTACTTATTAAAGTAGCATTACATTCGTAACTTACAATTAACTTAAAACACTGGATATAAATACGGTTTAAATCTACGTACATATTTTAATAAATGCATCAGAATGTTAGGCTTTAACGAGAAAAAATGGAAAATTTATAATGAATATTTGAAAAAAATATGCTACAATGAGATGTAAAACTCTTAACAGATCGTTAAGATAAATGAAAGGATTACAATGACTGAAATTTCAATTTTGAATGATATTCAAAAAATTATTGTTCTTGATTATGGTAGTCAGTACAACCAATTAATTGCACGACGTATTCGTGAATTTGGTGTGTTTTCTGAATTAAAGAGCCATAAAATCACTGCTAAAGAACTTAAAGAGATTAATCCAATCGGTATTGTCCTATCTGGTGGGCCTAATTCCGTTTATGCTGAGAATGCTTTTGCTATTGACCCAGAAATTTTTGAACTTGGTATTCCAATCCTCGGAATCTGTTACGGTATGCAATTAATTACTCACACGTTGGGTGGTAAAGTTGTTCCTGCAGGTCAAGCTGGTAACCGTGAGTATGGACAATCAACTCTTCGCTTACGTGCTGAGTCAAAACTTTTTGCAGGTACTCCTGAAGAACAACTAGTATTAATGAGTCATGGTGATGCTGTTACAGAAATTCCAGAAGGTTTCTACCTTGTGGGAGATTCAAACGATTGCCCTTATGCAGCTATTGAAAATACTGAACGTAACTTTTATGGCATCCAGTTCCACCCAGAAGTAAGACATTCTGTATATGGTAACGATATCCTTAAAAACTTCGCTGTTTCTATCTGTGGAGCGCGTGGTGACTGGTCAATGGATAACTTCATTGATATGCAAATTGATAATATTCGCAAGCAAGTTGGTGACAAAAAAGTCCTTCTTGGTTTATCAGGTGGTGTTGACTCTTCAGTTGTTGGCGTTCTTTTACAAAAAGCTATTGGCGACCAATTAACATGTATTTTTGTTGATCACGGTCTTCTTCGTAAAGATGAAGGTGACCAAGTTATGGGAATGCTTGGTGGTAAATTTGGTCTTAATATCATCCGTGTGGATGCTAAAAATAGATTCTTAGATTTACTAGCTGGTGTTGATGATCCTGAGAAAAAACGTAAGATTATCGGTAATGAATTTGTTTACGTCTTTGACGATGAAGCTAGTAAATTGAAAGGTGTAGACTTCCTTGCACAAGGAACACTCTATACTGATATCATCGAATCTGGCACAGAAACAGCCCAAACAATCAAATCACACCATAATGTCGGTGGTCTTCCAGAAGATATGCAATTTGAATTGATTGAACCTTTAAACACTTTGTTTAAGGATGAAGTGCGTGCGCTTGGTATCGCTCTTGGAATGCCAGAACATATCGTTTGGCGTCAGCCATTCCCTGGCCCAGGCTTAGCCATTCGCGTCATGGGTGCTATCACTGAAGAAAAATTGGAAACAGTCCGTGAATCAGATGCCATCTTGCGCGAAGAGATCGCCGCAGCTGGACTTGACCGCGATATATGGCAATACTTCACTGTTAATACTGGCGTTCGTTCGGTTGGTGTTATGGGAGACGGTCGTACATATGACTATACTATTGCTATTCGTGCTATCACTTCAATCGACGGCATGACAGCAGACTTCGCACAACTACCATGGGATGTTCTTAAAAAGATTTCAGTCCGCATCGTAAACGAAGTTGACCACGTCAACCGCATCGTCTATGACATCACAAGCAAACCACCAGCAACGGTTGAATGGGAGTAAACAAGTCTGGTGGACTTGTTTAGCCCGAGCCCTAAAACTGAAAAGCGAGGGGAATAACAAAAGGAAACAGTAATGTTTCCTTTTTCTTATATCTGGGGGACCTTTACAAATGAATCTCTTCAAGTATCACCATAATCATGCTATAATATTATCGATACTCAAATTTTTTATCTCGGAGGAATAATGCAAGAACTTTTACATATTACGATTATTTTATTTGCTAGTCTCCTAGCGACCCAATTCTCAGGTCGAATCGGTATTCCTGCCGTTGTTGGGCAATTACTTGTTGGTATTCTGATTGGTCCAGCTGTGCTCAATCTTGTCCATCAAGGGGAATTAATTCATTTTTTATCTGAATTAGGTGTTATCTTACTGATGTTTCTGGCTGGGATGGATGCTAACTTAGAATTACTTAAAAGATACCTCAAGCCAAGTCTTGTTGTAGCTATCTCCGGTGTAATCATACCTGTTGCAGCCTTTTACTTGGTAATTTTAGCAATGGGTTATCAATCACATACTGCAATATTTTACGGTATTGTATTTGCGGCGACCAGTGTTTCTATCACTGTGGAAGTTCTACAAGAATATAACAAAGTCAAGACCAATACAGGGGCAGTTATTTTAGGTGCTGCTGTGGCAGATGATATCATTGCAGTGCTACTTCTTAGCTTCTTTATCTCAAGTAGTAAATCCGATTCTGGATCATCAAATCAACTGATTTTTGAAGTACTAGGACAACTTGCTTTTCTTTTATTTCTAATTGCCTTGGTCAAATACATCGTTCCAGCCATTTTTAAATTTGTAAACAAGTTTGATAACTTTGAGAAAAATACTTTCTTAGCCTTACTCCTCTGTTTTACTACGGCACTACTTGCTAATAGCGTTGGCATGTCTGCAGTTATTGGTTCTTTCTTCGCGGGACTTGCCATCGGACAGACTAAATATGCTACTGAGATTGAGCACGAAACCTCAATTTTTGCCTACATCTTTTTCATTCCGATTTTCTTCGCCTCAATTGCTCTGCCATTAAAACTAGACGGCATCATTAGCAACTTACCGATAATCGTCCTCTTCACAGTCCTGGCCGTCGCAACTAAACTGATTCCTTGCTATATGGTTGGGCGCTCCTTTAAATTTTCGAAAATAGATGCTCTAACAATTGGTGGAGGGATGGTCAGCCGAGGAGAAATGGCTTTGATTATTGTACAAATTGGCTTAGCTGATAAACTGATTTCAAGCCACACCTATTCAGAACTGGTCATTGTAGTCATCCTCTCTACAATTATTGCACCATTTATACTGAAGCAATCCTTTAAAACAAAGAAAGCCTAAGGGCTTTTTTTACTACATTTTTCACAGAAAGAATTCACTAGTAGCCTTGGTCTAATTAATGAAGAGTACTTTGTCATTATCTATACATGAATAAAATTGATTTATACACAGTTTATGGTATTATTATCTGATTTTATATTCTAATCTTATTGACATGTCTGATATATTAATGTATTCTAATAAATAGTTATTAAAAGGAGAGTTCAATGAATCAGATAGATACAAAAACATTTTTTGGACACCCTCGTGGTTTGTCCACTCTTTTTTTCACTGAAATGTGGGAAAGATTTTCTTACTATGGTATGCGAGCAATTTTGCTTTATTACATGTACTACAGTGTTGCGGATGGTGGGTTAGGATTTGATAAAGCGACCGCAGCATCGATTATGGCTATTTATGGCTCACTTGTTTACCTATCCTCAGTTTTGGGCGGCTATATTAGTGACCGTATTTTAGGTAGTCGTAAAACTGTTTTATATGGTGGAATTTTAATTATGCTTGGTCACATAGCCCTTGCAACGCCATTCGGCAAAACTGCCCTTTTCTTTTCAATTGCCTTAATCATTTTTGGGACTGGTTTACTTAAGCCAAACGTTTCAGATATGGTGGGGAGTCTATACGCCGAAAAGGATTTGCGTCGTGATGCTGGTTTCAGTATCTTTGTTTTTGGAATTAACTTAGGAGCTTTTATTGCTCCTGCATTAGTTGGTTATCTTGGGCAAGAAGTTAACTTCCACCTTGGCTTTTCACTAGCAGCCGTTGGGATGTTACTTGGTCTCATCCAGTACGTCCGTGATGGCAATAAATACCTATCACCAGACAGTTTGGTCCCAAGTGACCCTTTATCAGCAACTGAGAAATCTTCCTTAATCAAGAAAGCAGTTGCTGCTCTGGTTGCTATTACACTTGTTCTACTTCTACTTCAAGTGACTGGTTTATTGTCAGTTGATTTAGTCATCAATTTCTTTACTATTGTCGCAATTGTCATTCCAATTTATTATTTCGTGTCAATTCTCAAAAGTAAGAAAATTACAAGTGAAGAGCGTTCACACGTCTTTGCCTACATTCCACTCTTTATTGCCTCAATTCTCTTTTGGTCAATTGAAGAGCAAGGCGCCGTTGTCTTAGCCCTATTCGCTGATGAACAAACTCGCCTCTACTTCACCTTCTTTGGCCACCACATCAACTTCCCATCTTCATACTTCCAAAGTATCAACCCACTCTTTATTATGCTCTACGTGCCAATTTTTGCGTGGATGTGGGCTAAACTTGGAAGCAAACAACCCTCATCAGCCAAAAAGTTCTCTTTTGGTTTAATGGCCTCAGGCTTATCATTTGTTTGGATGGCAATTCCGGTTATGCTCTTTGGAAGCCAAGCCAGAGTTAGTCCAATGTGGTTAATTATGAGTTGGGCAATTGTTATTGTCGGTGAAATGCTTATCTCACCAATTGGCTTGTCAGTTACAAATAAGCTAGCGCCTAAAGCATTTAAAGCTCAGATGATGTCGATTTGGTTCTTGAGTAATGCATCAGCTCAGGCCCTTAATGCTCAATTCGTTAAATTCTATACAGATCACACTGAGATAGCCTATTTTGCAATAGTTGGTGGTATAACCATCCTATTTGGTTTCTTATTACTATTTTATGTCCCAAAAATTGATAACTTAATTAATGAATAATAACCATCCGTATAACGGGTGGTTCGAACAAGAGCTATAAGCCCAGAATACAAGCCAGCGCCTTTAGACGCTGGCTTTCACTTTGTTCAAACTTCATTGCTCTTGAATAGTCACAGGCCATTCAAAGGCCATTTGTATTATTTGCCGCTATCCTAAAGGGACCTTCACATTTTTTTGCACTTAATTTATCCAGTGCGATATCATGTTTATCCTAATATTGTATGTGTTTTTTTATTGTGGCTTCGTATACTCCTACAGTACTTACATAATATCCTTCCGCCCCAAAACATTGATTAGCAAACTTAGATTTGAGATTGGCGTGTTTATCAAACATCAAGAGTGCACTTTTATCTTTTATATATCCCATAAAATTTGAGACACTAAGCCTTGGTGGAATACTCACCAACATATGGACATGATCCAGCATCAAATGTCCTTCGATTATTTCTACGCCTTTTTAGCTACACAATCTCTGAAAAATTTCACCAAGACTGCTTCTATATTGATTATAGATTATTTTTCGTCTATACCTAGGGGTGAACACAATGTGATACTTACACATCCACTTTGTGTGTGATAAGCTATATGCCTTTCTGTACATACTCTAACTCCTCTCGCAATACAATTGGCTTGAACACCCTTATTGTATCGCGAGAGGATTTTTTTGGGTATAGCCTTCAATACGCACCCCCATAGCGGGTAGTTAATTGCTTCACACCTTTGGAGTGGAACGGACTAAGAGCCACATAATTTTAAAGCTATAACATTTAGTGTTATAGCTTTTCTGTCTTAATCAATATGTGAAAGAATAATTCCTGTTAGCTTTTCTAAACCAGCTGGTGTTGGTATATAGGCATTAAATGGAATATTATCGACTGGTTTATGATGAAGCTTAGCATATTCCGTGATTGGTTTGAAATACATTTTGGTTTGAGGACTAACCAAATATAAGTCGTATTCATCCTTATTCACTATATTTTTTGAATCACTTGTTGTTGTAGCATCAACATGAATATCTTTTCCCTTTACTTTTAACAAATCACTTGCTTTCTTAGCCATCAAAGATGACGACATTCCGGCATTACAAAATATCATTACTTTTTTCATTAGATTTCCTCCACAATTCCTTCTATTTCAGCTTGTTTTTTAGCTGCTTTTTGAGCAACAATGACAAATGGCCAGTAAAATAATGCTGTAACAATTAAAATAATGATTTGCACAAGAACAACTTTAATATCACCTTGCGATGCGAGGAAACCACTGATTAATGGTGGTGTAGTCCAAGGAACCATTACCGTTAAAGGTTTAACAAATCCTACCACAGTTGCAAAATAACCAATTAAAGCACCAATAACAGGACTAAGAACAAAAGGAATCATCATTGGAAGGTTGAAGACAATTGGGAAACCAAATATGATTGGTTCATTAATTTCAAATAAGCCTGGGCCAACAGATAATTTAATGATATCTTTAAATGGTTTATATTTGATAAACAAAATGACTAAAATGACCAATGCAAAAGTTCCACCTGTACCACCCATTTGAGCATAACATGTTTGGAATGCAGAATTTAAAATGTGCGGAGCTTCCTTACCAGCCTGAACAGCAGCCATATTTTCATTCATGTTCAGAAGCATTAAGGGTTCAGTTAATGTAGCATTGATTACTGATTGGTGAATCCCCAAGGTGAAAAGGAAATTACCAGTAGAGTATATTAATAAGTAACCAAATAAGGAAGTATTGACACGGCGCAGCGGCTCTTGAACCAAATTAGTAATCAAGGTCACCATATCAGTGTTGAACAAATTCAATAGCAATGCGGAGATTAAAGCAAAGAATGAAACTGTCAACATCAAAGGAATCATTGTTGAAAATGATTCACCGACTGCAGGTGGAACATCGTCGCCTAGTCTAATACGCAAATGTTTATTTTTGGTTAATTTGATAAACATTTCAGTTGCTAGCATCCCAATAATAATACCGGCAAACAATCCAGTTGTTCCGATTTCTTTAAAAGTGACAAGCCCGGAAACCTCTATTGCTTTTTCAGCTCCATTTGGAATCACTTCTTTAATCATTGGCAACATGACAAATAATGATGATATCGCTACAACTGATGAACTGATTGGCTTATCAAAATCACGATGTTGTGACAAAAAGTAAGCAATAACTGGTGTAATTAATAAACCAGCAATGTTTAGGGAGCCATTTGTTAACATGTTCCCATAGGTTTGAAATTTAGCTAAAACATCTCCATTAAATAAGGCAGTAAACACGACATTATTTAAAAGAACAGCTAAACCAGCCAAAATAAACAGTGGCATAATAGTTGTAAAAGCATCGCGTAAGGTTCTTAGATGAATTTGATTCCCTAATCTTGCAGAGAACTCAGCAAATTTTTCTAAAAAATTTCCCCATTTACTTTCTTCCATAACACTACTCCTTTAATCTTCAAAAACTGAAGAGCCATTACTAGCAATCATATTCTTGAACCAATCAAAACTCTTCTTAGGAACTCGTTTCATATCTTTTAAATCATGGTTGCTACGGTTAACATAAACTAAGCCATAGCGTTTTTCCATATCACCTTTAGAACTTAAAATATCAATCAAGCCCCAACCAAGGTAACCAATTACCTCGACACCATCTTCCGTCATTGAATCAAACATAGCTTTGATATGATCTTTGTGATAATCAATACGATAATCATCTTGAATTGGATTTTCACCATCCCAAGTTTCACGAACCCCAATCCCATTTTCAATTGGGAAAACTGGTACTTTATATCTTTGATAGAGTTTATTGAGGACATCTCTGAAACCAAGTGGATCAATTTGCCATTCCCATTCTGTAGACTCAATATAAGGGTTAGCCTCCTTACCAAAGTCCAGATAAAAGTTTGGCGGTGTCCCTTCAGGGATATTCTTAGCACTTATCGTTGTAGAACTATAATAAGAAAAACTCATGAAATCACTCTTAAGTTTAGCCAGACTCTCCATTTCGCCGTCGATAATACCTAAATCAATAGCATTTGCTTTGGCATAGGCCAAATGCTGACGAGAATAGTTCCCATTGACATAACATTCAATTAAAGTCTGATTAACAAATTCATCCCATTCCCTTGCTACCTTGATATCTTCTGGACGAGGCGAAGCTGGGTACACCTCAGAATAAGCTAACATGCCACCTATTTTAGCATCTGTAGTTTCGTGGATATAATTGGCTATTTCAGCATGACAAATCATGACATTATGAGCAATTTGGTAAAGATCCTGAATAGATTCATCACCTTGATCATATCCAGAAATGTGAAAGCCTTCTCTAAAATGGAAGATGTTTTGTTCGTTAAAAGTAATCCAATACTTAACCCTGTCCCCAAAACGATCGACCATTTCTTTACCATATCTGATGAATGCATCTTTTACATATTTAGACATAAAACCATTGTAATCTTTAGCTAAATGTAATGGCATATCAAAATGATAGAGACAAATCATCGGTTCAATTCCACGCGCAAGTAAGTCATCTATAAACTGAGAATAATATGCAATACCCTCCTCGTTAAATTCACCATCACCTTCTTTAACCACACGTGACCAAGAAATTTGGAATCGATACATATTCATACCAAGTTCTTTCATGTAGTCAAAATCTTCAATGTAATTATTATAGTTGTCATTGGCAAAATGCCAATCACTTAATTGATCAGTAGCTTCTCGAATATCATAGACAGATAAACTCTTGCCACCTTGATTCCATCCACCTTCAGTTTGCATACTTGAAACTGAGTTACCCCAAAAGAATTTTTCCATGTTATACCCCTTTTTGAAATCGTTTACATTTACAGTATAATAAAAGAAGCTAGGCTTGTATATAGCCTTAGCTTCTCATGTACAGTTTTCAGTTTACATAGTCGCAATATAAGCATCAAACTGCTTCATTATATGCCCTAAGCAGGAGTCAAGATAAGTTTCAGTTTGACTAATTAACTGATCAGGTATTCCATAATAGACTCCAGAAATTGATCCCGTGATGGCTGCAATTGTATCAGAGTCTCCTCCTATCGAGATTGCATTTCTGATAGAGTCTTCAAAATCAGTGGATTCATAAAAGGCTTGTAATGCTTGTGGGACAGAGCCTTGACAGGATACATCAAAGCCATAAGACTCTCTAATTTCATCTAAACTAAAATCAATCTGATAGTAATGATCCAAAATGTATTCTAAAATATCTTCTTTCGATTTTCCTGCTTTTGCTAGATAGACTGCGGCAGTTACTGCCTCTGCCCCTTTAATTGCCTCAGGATGATTATGGCTGACCTTTGTTACTTCTTTCGACAGAATGATAGCTTCTTCTAAGGAAGAGGCAGCCAGAGCTACAGGAGAAATTCTCATTGCTGCACCATTACCAAAACTGCCATAAGGTTGAGGATTCTGTTCATTCAACCATTGATAAAATCGTGAACCAAATCCGGCGTGAGGATATTTTCGACCTAGTTTTTGCATCGAATGAATGACTACTTCTGATAAATCCGAAAAGTCCTCTTTGCTCTTCATTAGTGCCTCAGCAACTGCTAGCGTCATTAGACTATCATCAGTTAGATGGCAATCTTCTGTAAATAGTTGAAAATCTTTTGATTTGTGATTGTTCCATTCAAAACGTGAACCAATCACATCACCTACAACTGCTCCTAACATTTTTTCTCCTTCTATCTGAAATCAATATAGTTTACTGATGCTTTGGTATATTTTGCGCGTGTTTGGGAATATTCAAAGGGCCTGCCATCTTTGAGAAAGACAACTTGTTCGATTTCTAATACAGGATCATCCTTGGCACATTCTAAATATATCTGATCAAAATTATCGGGTTTATCTGCTCTAATCTGTCGAATGCCTGAGCCAATTTGTAAATCTAATTCTTCAATAATGTATCTGTAAATAGATTGATCTAGTATGTGACTATTTAGTCCAAGAATTATATGACATGGATAAATAGAATATTCTAAATGAAATGGTTCATTATTTAAATACCTTAATCTGATAATATCAAAGACTGTTTGATCTGATAAGAGTTTTAACTTATCCATTTCTTCAGGGACTGGTAAACGTGTTTCAAAAGATATCACTTTACTTGTCATATTACCTTGATTGGAATAATAGCTTGATGTGCCTACGATCGTTCCGACATCAGTACCATACTTATCTTGCTGTAACGGTGGAAAGGTTACATAGGTTCCCTTACCTCTTTTGGTATACAAAAAACCTTCAATCTTAAGCAGATTAATAGCTTTTTGAATCGTCATTCGACTGACCTGATAATGGTTGGCTAATTCAAACTGGTCCGGAATAAGACAATCTTTTTTATAGCTTTCATTCAATATCTGTTTCCGAATATCGTTAGCAATCTTTTCATACTGTGTCATTTGTCACCCCTATTTAAATTAAACTATCACCTAATATGATTACATTATCATCATCCAATTAATTTGTAAACCTTTTCCGACTAAGTCATTCTGTCTCTCATCATACTCATTTATCAAATGATAAAATGTGCTTAGATATGATATTTCTCTAAAAACTAACTTCTCCTTTATATGAACGTTTTAAGTCATTATTTTCATAAATATCCGACTTTTGCTTGAAATGATTATTTAATTACGATATAGTTAAGGAGAACTATTTGATAATTAGGAGGATGTGTAGATGCCAAGCAAGAGAGAGACATCTCCAACTAAGTCCCGTGAAGTGAGAGTTTTAGGGAAACTTTATTCTAATTTCACTGCAGCTTGTCGGGAGCTAAATGCAACACCGAAGAAAGTCATTACAGTGGCTAATCGTTTGAATATCTCACGCGACGAGGCCCTGGAAAAAGTAACTCAAGGATTCGAGTTGAGTCCTGGCCCAATTTTTGAAATAAAAGAAAGACGCGATCCATCAAAACTTAATAATCGAATCTTCAACTTAAGAATGGAACTTGGCGAAACAGATCGTCAGTTTGCTGAACGATTCAACATCTCCTTATCCTCTGTTAGTCACTGGGAAATTGGTCGCTCAAAACCAAATGTAACTATCCTAAAGGAAATGGCTGACTTAGCAGGCCAGAGTTTTGAAGAGTTTTATTTTGGGAATTAAAACAAAACACTTAGTATTGAAATACTAGGTGTTTTTTAATATATCTATTGATTTTTTTACTAAAACTAGTCCTTTAATAAAATTTCTAAATCCTGACGAATCTCTTGAGGGGCGGTCTTAGAGGAATAACGTTTTACGACTTGGCCATTTTTGTCAATCAGAAATTTGGCGAAGTTCCATTCAATTGCTTTACCTAGTAGCCCCTTCTTTTGAGCTTTTAACCAAACATACATTGGGTCCGCTTCTTTACCATTCACATTTACCTTAGCGAATCTAGGAAAAGTTGTTTGGTAATTGAGACTACAAAAGTTATTAATTTCTTCGGCATTACCAGGTGCTTGCCCAGCAAATTGATTACAAGGAAAGTCTAGAATCACAAAACTTTTGTCGACATACTGATCGTAAAGTTCCTGGAGACCTTGGTATTGGGGAGTCAAACCACAGCCCGTTGCTGTATTGACGATGAGAAGTGCCTTACCTTGAAACTGACTAAGGGAAATGTCCTCTCCATGTTGGTCTTTAACTGTAAAATCATAAAGTGATGTCATATATCCCTCCTTTAGGCTGTGCTTGCATTATAACATAATATAGAAATAAGCTGTTCAGAATTGTTCTCAAAAAAAAAGACCAGGTCTGCTTTTTTTACAACTGATAAAAGCGCTTAATATACCTATTATACCACATTTAATAGTCGGAAATTTCAATTATTCCCCGATATAGTCAAATCTTTTTTCTTTTAAAAGTGTCTATCTAAGAGTATTCTCCCCCTTTCCTGTATAATGAAAGTATCCCAAAAATTACAATGCTCTTAATAACAAATTAAATAGGAGATTTGATATGAAACAAATTCGCAACCGTCTTACCAAAATCTTGGTGCCACTACTGGTGCTTGTCGCTCTTACCTGTGGCCTCGGCTTCTTTTTCCGTGATCAACTCACCCACCTCTTCGGCGGAACAACAACCGCTGATTACAATTACGTCCTCAAACGATTTGACAAGCAAATCCAGTTGGTTGTCGCTGACGCCGAGACTGATACTACCCGTAAGCAAACCTTTCAAAACGACAATTTAACAGAATGGCCGAGCTGGACAGAAACCATCACCAGATTCTTTATTGGTCGAGATATGGAAGTTTTGATCCCAGTTACCACTGAATTCAAAATTGACTTAGCCGGAATCAGTAAAAATGATATCCTAATTAAGGATAATTTAGTGACCTTCAAAAAACCACTAACCGTTTATGTTGACTCCCAACAAAGTGGCAAAATAAAAATCAAAAATCAATCCAGTGGCTTAGTCGATAAAGCTGTTGACCTAGCAACCTCAAGTGTCAAAGCCCAAGAATTCTTAGCAGAAAAAACAGACGAAACCGTCTATAACACCTCTGCATTTGTCCTCAGTGATAAAAAAGAGGACGTTATCAAATCCTCAGAAAAAGCCCTAACTTCCATCCTAAATATCAATTCCGAAAAGAAAATCAAAGTCCAACTAACAGAAGACGACTTGCACTTCAAAATTAAAGACAAGAAAAACTAAAATAACTCTCCAAAATGGAGAGTTATTTTTTTACATTTTTATCATTATTATCTAAAGTAGATTTTGCCAATTCTTTATTATTGTTAGAACAAGTTGTTAAAATACAAGAGCCGATAAAATGATCAATGACTTCTTTTCATTTCAATTACCTCTACTCCATTATATCATTTAATAGTTTGGATTATTTAACATCAACAAATCCGATACGAAGCTAATTATAATAGTTTGTTACAAGTTTTATGAAAAGTATGAAATGAAATTATAATATATTTCAGTCAAGTCTAAAAAAGATATGATTTCATAATTTCTATAAATATTTTTTCATTTTTTTGTATAGAATACTTATACATTTATGATAATTTAAAATAGTTTGACAAATTGATTGAAAGATTTTGACAATTCCTTTTTATCAATGTTTATAGGTGCTATTCATTTGATTTTCTGTCAATTCACATCAATTTTACTTCTCATTTTTTAATAACAAAATGTATAAACGTATACTTATTATAGGATATTTAATAATCTGAATTTTCTCTATCATAACACTTTACCAAAAGCTCTTGACAGCGTTTTCTTTATGGATATAATAAAGCTTGGGAATAACCTTATAAAAGGAGAAAACATGTTTGCCTTAGGAACATTAATTGATGCATCTGCAATTTTATTTGCAGGGATTGTTGGTAAATATTTTGGACGACAACTCAATGAGCGCCATCAAGAAAGCTTGAGTATGGCTACTGGTGTCAGTGTCCTCTTCATTGGCATTTCTGGTGCTATGTCGGGTATGTTGCAGATGTCTAAAGAGTCTTTAATTAGTGGTGGTAGCATGTTAGTTGTTGCTTGCTTAGCTTTGGGCGCTCTGATTGGTGAAGTCATTAATATTGAAGGCTCCTTTGAGAAATTTGGTCAATGGCTGAAAGTCAAAAGTGGCAATTCCAAGGATCCTGATTTTGTAAATGCCTTTGTTGTGGCGACTTTGACGGTTTGCATTGGTGCTATGGCTGTTATCGGACCGCTTCAAGATGGTATCAGTGGCGATATCAGTTTACTCTTAACCAAGAGTGTCCTAGATTTTATCATTGTTATAGTCTTATCATCATCGCTTGGAAAAGGTGCCGTTTTTTCAGCCTTTCCAGTCCTCATCATCCAAGGTGCTATTACTGCTTTTGCTCATATTTTAAAACCTATTATGACTGACGGAGCACTAGCCAATATCTCACTGGTCGGCTCAATCCTTATCTTTTGTGTTGGGTTGAATATTGTCTTTGGCAAACGAATACGTGTAGCAAATATGTTACCAGCCTTAGTCTTCGCAGCATCTGTTGCATACTTTTAAATCAACTGAAATACCATTTATGTACTGTTTCAAATAAGTCGATTTTTATATTTACAAAAAAAGGATTAAGTTCTACTCAGTGCAGAACTTAATCCTTTTTCTTTGATTGATTATCTTATGTCGCTAATAAATGAATTCTATGAAATGACTAATCAAATCTGATATACCGCTATTTGATTGAGAGGTTATCATTTTATTGCTATAATCTATTAAAAATCCCCTTCATTAGATCTTCTATCTAATGAAGGGGAATATAATATTATCTATTATAAGATTTTTTGATATAGTTAACTGAATTATTGTACTTCTTGTTGATTAATTATATCATATGTAACTGCTCTACCATTTGAATTAAATAATAAATATTGGCTAAATTGAATATTTCCTATGCTAACACCATATTTAAAGGCTAGTTGAGTGAGTCGATTTTGGAAAGTTGCTTGATCTATTCCATACCGACTAGCTAATGCTTGCATCTGCGCATCATAATTATCGATGTCAACTTTCTCCTCCGCTACTTCAGCTTTATCAACTGGATCAGCTATTGGAACATCTTGAGTCTCTTGTGGTGATGTTTCTTCTGGCTGACTTGGTAATGAGGTTTCTTTGCCTTCCTTATTTTCAGGCATTGGCTGAGCAACGTCTTTTAATGTGTAAATGATAGGATCATTTATATTGACAAGCTTGAGAGATACCGTCGGTTTATTAGCAACACTGACGACATCTCCTGAAACATGTAAATCTCTTAAGCTTACATGATACTGTTGAGCAATATAGTCGTATTTTTTTTGCTCTAATTGTTTTTGATTATGTATTTCAACAAAGTCTACTTCTTTGTAGTCTATTGGTAATTTAATATCATTTAAAGAGATGGTTTTTTGGGATCCGTCTTTTAAATAAATGATTAAATCAGAGCCAGATCGAATGACATCTTCTGTTTGATAATCCAATTTTGCTTTGCCCATTTTAAGTTGCAAGAGGGTTGTCTTATACTCTTCTTGATCGTCAAACTGATCTGGATTTATTGCCGATGGCACATTTTTCATTTCAGCAGTATGAGTGTGATTACCATGAGGAATAATAATCTTATCTCCGGTTACCTTAAACTTGTCAATTGGTACATTAGTTTGCAGTGAGAGAAATTGTAATTTTTTGGCAATCTCTTCTTTGCTATAGTGACCAGCTTCAATTTTTTCAATCTTACTATTCTTAGCATTAATGCTATCTTGAACTTGTTTTAACTCACTGTCTTCAAGTTCACTATAAGGAATATAATGTTCATGCCCTTCATGATCTGCTATAATCCCTTCTTCATCATATGATTTAATTGAATCAACAGAAAATTGATAACCATCATCAGTCGTATATGGTTTGCCGTCATTTCCTTGTTTGGTTTTCTTAATAGAGCCATTCACTAGATTAATCTTGCCGTCCTTACCTTTTGGTAATTCAGGCTTGTGGTCAACAGGTTTTGGTGATTCAGGTTTTTTTGGAGTTTCAAGCCCAAGAAGTTTCTCAGCTGTCGCTTTGTCCACCTGGCTTTGACCGGCAAGGTGCATCCTTGCCAAGTAGATTTCAAGCGGTGATAATTGACTCTCTGGTACTACGTGCCAATGATTACCATGTGGAATTACATAACCACGACTGGTTAATTTAGTGACTTGATTTGGGTCAAATACTAAACCATCGTCTTCACGGTGACGTTTATTTGCAGGTTGTTTGTAGAGTTTCTGCAAGAGCTCATGATAAGACACATGATTCTTATCAACTACTGGAGCTGGCTGATTTGGTTTGTGACGATGATCATCACCGCCAGTATGGTGTGGGGCTGGAATTGGTGAGTTAGGAACGCTTGGGTAGTAGATAGGGGCATTTGAATGACCTCCACCACTTGGAGTGGGAGTCCAGTTGCCACCGTTTGATACAGGAATTGGTATTGATGCACCGCCTGTACCAGCCTTATGACCTGCTCCTTTTCCTGATTTAGCAGCCCAAACGGCTTGAGCTGCACCTAATTCACTTGCAGATAATTCTGCTTTGGGAATATAGTGGAAGTGATTTCCGTGAGGCACAATGTAAGCATCGCCAGTATCTTCCAAAACATCATTTGGATTAAAGATATACCCATCATCAGTGGTGTAGCGCCCTTGGCTTTTAGCAGCTTTAATCTCTTGTCTAGAGGCTGCAACATGTCCACCAGACTTAGAAGCATTTTCTGAAGCTGATCCGTAACCATTTTTTTCTGCTTCTTTTCTTCCTTTTCTAGATTGTTCTGCTATTTGTTCCTTACTTCTAATATTTTCCTTCTTACTTCCTTCCTTCAGGTACAAGTAATATTTTCCATCTACTTTTATAATATAGCCATCTTTAACTTCGTTTACAACGTCTGCTTTATTGAAAACATAGTTTGGGTCTTTCATCAGCAACTCTTCACTGATAATAGCATTATATGGCACTTTTCCGTTGTAATAATGATAATGATCACCATGAGAAGTGACATAGCCCTTATCCGTAATTTTAACGACAATCTGTTCAGCTGAAATTCCTTCTTCATTACTGATATCATCTGGACTCTTATCTGCAGCTTGCTTGATTTTGTAATTTTTACTTGCTTTATCAGCGTCAACATAAGACACTGAGTTTTCTTTAACATGTTGAGCTTGGAATTGACCAAGTTCATAGCCGCAAGCACTAAATAACAAAGCAAGAACAGCACCGGTGCCAATCATTTTCTTCTTATTCATTTTTTACTCCTATTATTTTAATTCTTGATATAAAATTTCTAAATTTTGCTCAATATAGTTCAAGTAAGCTTTATTTTCTCCTGGATCAATTTCTAAAGGACTCAATTCTTTCAGTTTTGCACCCGTAGATTTAGCCACTGTTTTGGCCATTTTTTGTGACACATTTTTCTCAACAAAAATAGTATTGACCTTATAAGTTTTGATAAAGTCCCGAATTTCCTTAAGTTGTCTTGCAGTTGGTTCCTGTTCAGGAGAAATACCTGAAATGCCAAGTTGGACTAAACCAAAGCGTTTGGCTAAATATGAAAAAGCAGTATGTTGCGTCACAAAGGTTTTCTTTTTCAAAGACTTAAATTTTACTTTATAGTCTTTGGCAATCGCTTCCGCTTCTTCAGTAAAGCTATTGGCGTTTTTCTGATAGACATCCTTATGTTTAGGGTCCAACTTGCAGAGCTTATCAGCAATATCATGTACTTCTTGTGCTGCCATAATGGGATCAGACCAGGTATGTGGATCATAAAGGGTAGCTGGATCAATCCCCTTACCCACCTCCATATCTTCTAGTCCTTGTACCTTGTCTAAAGGCAATGCTTTTGATGTTTCTATAATTTTAACCTTTGAGTGGTGGGTGCTAGCATCCAGTTGGCCCGCCCAAGATTCCAAAGTATGTGAATGGTAGAAAAAGACATCGGCATCATAGATGGCAGCAACGTCATTGGCTGACGGTTCATAACCATGAATACCAGAATTTGTATGAATCATTTTAATATTATTCAGATCACCAGAGACATAGTTGGTCATGGCATAGATTGGATAAAAACTAGTTACAATTTTTAATCCTTCCACCTTTTCTTGCTTTTCTGAGTGACAACCAGTAAGTATTAAGCAAATCGGTAACAATATACAAAATAATAAGCTATAAAAAATTTTTTTAATTTTCAATTGTTCTCCTTTCAACATTTACTAATTTAACTTAACCAGTTAAGTATATAAAGTAATTTTATTTTAGTCAAGTGCTTATATAAAAAATATGTTTTGAAATAAAGCTACTAATAAAGTTAATCTTTTAAAATAATAATTTAAGAACTAAAAAAAGGATAAGTCTCCTTATCCTCTTTTTAGTTATCCAATTAAATTTCTAAAGAAATCAACGATTTGTTGCCAAATATTTTTTCCTGTCTCTACTGCTTTTGTTGTATCAACATTTTTCAAACTATCTAAGTTGATTCCTTTAAAGGCATTACCCGATTTTGCAACAATTGAATCCTTCAATGAATTCAATGTCTTCGTGAAGTCACCATTTGTGATGACACCTGAGTTTGATAAGTTAAAGGCAAAATTATTAATCATTGTAATTTGGTCTTGTGAGATAACATTATCTAATTTGTATTTAGTAAGGGTATCTGTAACAATCTTTTCAACATCTTCTTTCGTTAAATCAGACCCACCTTTAGCTACTTGCGCTTTAATATCTGTCAAAGCAACATTCAATTTATCAGTGTCGTAACCATCTTTACCTTGGTTCGCTGCATCGATGTCTGATAAGGCCTTCAATTCATCCTGCGCCAGCTCTTTGTTCTCTTGTGGAATCTGTGCTCCGTTTTCTTCAAGAGAATAATAGATCCCCGCGAGAGCTGATTCACCCGTAACAGCAATTGGTGCTGCAACACTAATGTCAGCATGCTCAATTCCGAGCGTCACAGCCGCATTACGGTACATGTCCTGAGTTACCTTGGTAATTTTATCAGGCGTCACAATTTCCACTTTGAGCACATCATTTGCACCCAATTTCTTGATTTTAACAGATGAATAAAGTTGGATGCTAGCATCATCAGCTACGTTCATGATTTTAGCATAGGCAGCCGTTGTCAATGTTTTTACCTGATTATCATTAGCACTATCATAGTTCAAGAGATTAAGTGTTTCTTGCTTTTGTGATTCATCAAGGGAATAGCCGAGCACGTAATCAGGCTGAACATAGCCCTCATTGATAACCTGCTGAACATCACTAGTTGCCGCATAAACTGGCGTGGCAATAATAGCCGAGGTTAAAGCAAGACCTAGTCCTGCAAGCATTAGTTTTTTACTTTTTTTCATTATTTTTCTCCTTTGGAGTCATTTCCTAATTAATCAAAATCCCGTGTGACTATTATATCACCTTACCATTTAGAAGACGATTAAAAACCTGCGACTACCAGATGACAAAATGAGTCAATCCCATAACAAAAGCCCTAAGCATAGGGCGTTTGTTATTCATGTAATTCCAGTGGTAAGCCATCTGGATCAAAGAAAAAGGTCATTTTCTTGCCAGTATAGTCATCATAACGTAGCTCCTCTACAGGAATGGCTAGCACTTTCAACTCTTCTATATATGACTCAATATCTTTCACATAAAAGGCTAAATGTCTAAGGCCACAGGCTTCGCGGTCAAATTCCGGACGACCAACTCGTTTTGGTGGCGCCGTGAATTCAGGATCTGATTTTGAATTACCAAAAATCTCTAATTCAATGTCACCACATTTCAAGTCCAATTTATAATCATGACGCTCAGGACGATGATTTTCTCTGATAATCTCAAAACCAAGCTTATTAACATAAAAGTCTTTAGATTTATCATAATCAGAAACAATAATGGCCACATGATGAATAGCAGTTAATTTCATAAAATGTACTTTCTCTTTCTTTTGTTCCTATTGAATTACTTGTAGTATGATTATCATTTATCAAATAAAAATACTTCTCACAGTGGTGAAAAGTATATTTGTAATTCAAATTGATTATTCAATAGCTACTTGGTTATAAGATTTACTGAAGTAATTAAGAATTTTTTCAGGGGCCCCATTATAAGTCATTTCTTCTTTCAAGAGTCCTTTAACAACAATTCTCTCCGTTGCTTCAGCATCCGTACAAGTAATTAGGGTAATATCTTTTGACCCTGGTGTGTCATTTATGACATCAACTCGGTCAGGTGTTACGCGATTAACTGAGTTAATATCGTAACGATAAATTTTTTCTTTATCTGTCACATAGATTGGCATTCCAATTTTAGCATTTTCCAGCGGAGAAAATAGCATTTTAGAAGAACCAACCATTCCAAAAATATGATGGCTTGCTAATGAGTAGTTGTTTTCACCACCCATAATCTGACCATCTTTCATGGTGCCAGCACCATAAAGTAACTCAACATTCCCAAGCCCTTTGAAAATAGGTAGGTTAATTCTAACATCTGGTACCGCAATACCACCTATTACTGGAAGCTTCTGTGCGGCCATTTGAGCTTCAACAACAGTTTGCGTATCAACTGCATTTACACCAGCGAAGTCAAAACTTGTTTTAGCTTCTTTATTTTTCTTGATGGTATTTTTGCTGACACGACTAACTTGATATTTATTAGAATTCCAAGCAATCATCGTATTACGAATAGTTTTATTGAACAAAAGCCCAAGTCCTACTATTAATAAAGTGATAGCTAGGACAATGCGGATTCTATCCCCAATATTTGATTTCTTTTTTCTTGCCATGCTTATTCCTCACTAGGTGCTTGACTTTCCATTTCAGCACTTGTTGGAGTTGTTTCATTAGTTTCTGTTGTTTCAATTAATTCTTCTTCAACTTCAGGTTCCGGTTCAACTAAGGCAAAGGTTACAATTTTAGAATTTTGGTCTAATCTCATCACTCTAACACCGAGGGTAGCTCGACCTGTTTGAGAAACATTTGAGATTGATGTACGAATGATAACTCCTTTATTCGTGATAATCATCATATCCTCGTCACCAGAAACAGTTGTTAAACCTGCGAGTGGGCCATTTTTAACTGTAATATTAGCAGTTTTGATACCTTTACCACCACGACCCTTTGTTGGGTACTCAGAGGCCGCAGTACGTTTCCCATAACCATTTTCAGTAATGATTAATACTTCTTGATCATCAGTGATTCGAGAAGCTCCAACAACCATATCTTCGTCCCGTAATTTAACACCACGGACACCGGTAGCTGAACGACCCATGTTACGGATTGATGATTCATTGAAACGAACGGAGTAACCTGAACGGGTACCAATAATGATATCTTCAGTTCCATCAGTTAATAAGACATTGATTAACTCGTCGTCTTCTTTCAAGTTCAAGGCTCTTAAACCATTTTGACGGATATTATTAAATTCTGAAGCACTAGTACGTTTTACAACCCCACCTTTTGTGGTGAAGAAGAAATACTTGTCGGCAACTTCAACTTTTCGTGCATTGATAATGGTTTGAATTGTTTCACCGTCATCAAGCTTCAATAGATTGACAATTGGTAAGCCTTTTGCTGTCCGACCATACTCAGGAATTTCATAGGCTTTTAATCTATAAACACGTCCCTTGTTGGTAAAGAAGAGCAGGGTATCATGGGTACTTGTCGAAACTAATTCATGTACAAAGTCGTCATCATTTACACCGGTACCTTGTACACCACGTCCACCACGTTTTTGCGCTCTAAATTCATCTTGCGCGAGACGTTTGATGTAGCCCATGTTTGACAAGGTGATTAGTACGTCTTCTTCTTCAATCAGATCTTCATCTTCTAAAGAGAGAACTTCCCCAACCATTAATTCCGTACGACGAGCATCGGCATACTTACGTTTAACTTCATCCATCTCTTCGATTATAATGGTTTGCACTCGCTCTGGCTTGGACAATATATCCGCCAAATCAGCAATTAAAGCAATCAGCGCATCGTATTCAGATTGAATCTTATCACGTTCCAAACCAGTCAGACGACGCAGACGCATGTCTAGTATCGCTTGACTTTGTCGCTCGGAAAGTTCGAAACGTTGCATCAACTCAGCTTGCGCAATCACATCAGTCTGACTCTTACGGATGATTGCAATGACTTCATCCAAGTGATCGAGGGCAATTAGTAAACCTTCTAAAATATGAGCTCGCGCTTCTGCCTTATCCTTATCAAACTGAGTTCGACGTGTAATAACTTCTTTTTGGTGAAGAATGTAATTGTCGATAATCTGACGAAGTGATAAAATCTTAGGAACGCCATTTTCAATCGCAAGCATGTTGAAACTAAAGTTAGTTTGTAAACTAGTTAGTTTAAACAGGTTATTTAAAATTACATTAGCTGACGCATCACGCCTTACTTCGATGACGAAGCGGACACCCTCACGGTTAGATTCATCACGGACTGCTGTAATCCCTTCGATACGTTTATCTTGAGCTAGACGAACAATGTGCTCATGAACTTTTGTTTTATTAACCCCATAAGGGAATTCAGTAACCACAATACGTTCACGGCCATTTTTAGTTGTTTCAATTTCAGTCCGAGAGCGTAGGACAATTGAACCACGTCCAGTATCATATGCTCTATGGATACCAGAACGACCCATTACCATGGCTCCTGTTGGGAAGTCAGGTCCAGGGATAACTTCCATTAAGTCACGAGTTGTAACTTCAGGATTTTCCATGACTAATTTAACGGCATCGATTGACTCACCCAAATTATGAGGAGGAATATTTGTCGCCATCCCAACAGCAATACCAGTTGCCCCATTAACTAATAAGTTAGGGAATCGAGCAGGTAAAACTAATGGTTCACGTTCACTACCATCATAGTTTTCTTGAAAGTCTACTGTGTTTTTATTAATATCACGAAGCATTTCAAGGGCAATTTTGCTCATTCTTGCTTCAGTATAACGTTGCGCAGCGGCACCGTCACCATCCATAGAACCGAAATTTCCGTGTCCATCAACAAGCATATGGCGGTATGACCACCATTGGGCCATTCTGACCATAGCTTCATAAATTGATGAATCGCCATGTGGATGGTATTTACCCATTACATCCCCGGTGATACGGGCCGATTTCTTATGGGGCTTATCCGGTGTTACACCTAGTTCATTCATTCCGTATAAAATACGACGATGAACTGGTTTCAACCCATCACGCACATCCGGCAAAGCTCTGGCCACGATTACACTCATGGCATAGTCAATGAAAGATGTTTTCATTTCCTTTGTCAGATTTACGTCAATTAAATTTCTATCTTGCATCTAAGGAATGCTCCTTTTCTAGTCCAAACTCTATTTAATTATAGCACAAAATCAATATTTTTACGAATTGGAACCCCTTTCAGAAAATAATTTTCACTTTTTTCGTGATTTAAGTGACAAACAATTTTCAAAATGCTAAAATTAAGTTGTATGGGGCTTCCCTCTAAAAAAATTAAGGAGATGTTTAGAAATGACTTTAACTAAACAACATAAAAAAGTTATCTTGGTCGGTGATGGTGCCGTTGGTTCTTCATATGCATTTGCATTAGTAACACAAAATATCGCTCAAGAACTTGGAATTATTGATATTTTCAAAGAAAAAACTCAAGGTGATGCAGAAGATTTAAGCCACGCTCTTGCATTCACATCACCCAAAAAAATCTATGCAGCTGACTACTCAGACTGTCATGATGCTGACTTAGTAGTACTTACTGCTGGTGCTCCACAAAAACCAGGTGAAACTCGTCTTGACTTGGTTGAAAAAAACTTACGTATCAATAAAGAGGTCGTAACAGCAATCGTTGACTCAGGTTTCTCTGGTATCTTCTTAGTTGCTGCTAACCCAGTTGACGTCCTAACTTATTCTACTTGGAAATTCTCAGGATTCCCTAAAGAACGTGTTATCGGATCAGGTACTTCACTTGACTCAGCTCGTTTTCGTCAAGCTCTTTCAGATAAAATCGGTGTCGACGCTCGTTCTGTCCATGCTTATATCATGGGTGAACACGGTGACTCAGAATTTGCTGTTTGGTCACACGCTAACGTTGCCGGTGTTAAATTAGAACAATGGTTACAAGATAACCGCGACATCGACGAAGCAGGTCTTTTAGATCTCTTTATTTCAGTTCGTGATGCTGCTTATTCAATCATCAACAAAAAAGGTGCAACATTCTACGGAATCGCAGTTGCCTTAGCTCGTATTACCAAAGCTATCCTTGATGATGAAAATGCTGTACTTCCACTTTCTGTCTTCCAAGAAGGTCAATATGAAGGTGTAACTGATTGTTATATCGGTCAACCTGCTATCATTGGTGCATACGGTATTGTTCGTCCAGTAAACATTCCATTGAATGATGCTGAATTACAAAAAATGCAGGCTTCTGCAAAACAACTAAAAGCCATTATAGACGAAGCTTTCCAAAAAGAAGAATTCGCTTCAGCAGCTAAGAACTAATTAGAAAAGAACGACAATTAAAATTGTCGTTCTTTTTTTATCTCCTGTTATACCTTAGCATGGCGATGCCATCAGTGACAGTGGATTCTATCAGTTTTAATTTGTGTTCTTGGTCATTACCTTTGAATAAAGGTCGGCCTTTTCCGAGGATTGTTGGGATGATGCCAATAATGTACTGGTCTATCATATCATGATCGATCATCAATTGGACCAAATCAGCGCCTCCAAATAACCAAATTGGTCCGCCTTCTTCTGCTTTCAGGCTTTTAACATTTTCTAAAATAAATGAGGTAAAGTGAAGATTTGGTCTGTCCGAAAGTCTTTGCTGATGAGTTGCCACATAAAATTGTTTCATTTCATGATAGTCAATCATTTCCAGTGGGCAGTCATCATAGGCTTTGCGTCCCATTATAATCGTGTCACATGAGGCAAAAAAGCCTGAGTTATCAAATTGCAAGGGGGTATCAAATTGTTCTGTCCCATGCCCTTCAATCCAATCATAAGACCCATCCTCTCTTGCAATATAACCATCTAAGCTAATGGCGATATTTAAGACTAATTGCCTCATCTGTTCCTCATTTCTAGGGCTATTACTTAGCAGATAATGCCGCCATTGTAATGTAGTTGTATGGTTTATTAAAGTGTGGTAGGAAGAAGATATCCATTAAGGCTAATTTTTCAATTGTAACTTTTTCTTGGATGGCTAATGAGAACATGTGAATCCCCATAGAGATATCCTCTTTTGAAACCATTTGACAACCTAATACGACACGACTATCTTTGTCGTAGACAATTTTAATAGCCACTTCGTGGTTACCATGTTTGATAAATTCTGGCTTCTGTAAATCATTAAAACCAGTCTCTAATGCATTATACCCTGCATCTTTAGCTTTGGCTAGTGTCAATCCAGTTGAAACCATGTTCAACCCATAAATCGAAATACCATTTGAGCCTTGTACGCCTGCGCCCTCTAATTCATGTCCACAAGCATTATGAGCAGCAACAATACCTGTCCGGACTGCATTTGATGCTAGGGCGATGTAGTTAACATCTTGACGGGCGTTGTCATAGATAGTTGCACAATCGCCAATGGCAAATACGTCTTTCATACTTGTTTCTTGTTTTTTATCGACAATCCAAGCCCCATTTGGTAAGGTTGCTAATTTACCTTGACCAAGTGCTGTATTTGGTTTAAAACCAACAGCCATAATGACCATGTCGACATCAAAGCTTGCTTTATCTGTGACAATGCGTTCTACTTTGCCATTGCCTTCCACAGCCTTCAAGGTGTGGCCAAAGGCAAGTTGAATGCCATGGTCCTCTAGGTTCTTACTCATGAGGTCTGTGAACTCGCGATCGTAATAACCACCCATACATGTTTCAGCGATGTCAACTAGAACAACTTCTTTACCTTTGCGTTGAAATGCCTCAGCTAGTTCAACACCAATGTAACCAGCTCCAACAACAGCAATTTTATCAAGTCCTGGTTTAGCCAGTTTCTCAATCACTTCAGCAGAGTTTTGGAAGAGTTTAACAAATTGTAAGTTTTCTAAAGTAGCCTTGAACTCAAGTGAATCTTTGACTAATTCTACTCCTTCGATTGGTGGAATAATTGGTTGTGATCCTGTAGCTAAAATCAATTTATCATATGATTCCTGATGCTCTTGACCATCTACTAAGGCTGTAACCACTTTTTGATCAAAATCAATGTTTAACACTGGTGATTCCATGTAAACTTTTGCACCCATTGATTCCAATTCTTCCTTGTCAGAATAAAAGAGTCCTTCTGGTCCATCAATCTGTTCACCAATCCATAATGCCATCCCACAACCAAGGAAAGAAATATTAGAATTTTGGTCAAAAGTGACAATTTCATTTTCTTTTCCGTAATTTGTTAACATTGTTTTAATGGAAGCTGTTCCTGCATGGTTGGTTCCAACAACGATAATTTTTGCCATATATATTGTTCCTCTTTTCACAATTTTTAGTTTAGGGCTAAATTATAGCATAGAAAAAAGCGCATACAAAAACATATGCTCACCGTTTCACAAGTTATAGACCATCACAAAATCCCTTTTACAAGGCATTATTCGGAAATAAGTGAATTCTTACACAAAAATATCGGTTAAATTTTGTGAATATCCTAACATTTTGAATTAGAAATATTTATTTTGTTCCGAAAATCAATTATCAAAAATTTATAAAAAAAATGACAAATCAATTTAGATTTGTCATTTCCGCTCTGCCATTTTTTAAAATAAAGACATGAATTCTATGAGATACAAATTAAAATGGACTTCTTGAGAATAATAGATATTCCCACCATTTTTATATAATTGACCACCTGAAATTAATGCTAAGGGATGATAATAAAAATAAGTTTCACCACTTGTGTTACCTAAACTTGGAGCTACAACTGTTTTAGAATATGTTTTGGCCAAAGGAATGGTATTTTTACCACCATGATTGGCAACATAATGAATATAAGCAGTCCCAAAATTATAGGCTTGCACAGCAGTCCATGAATCGACTTGGGCTTGCTCGGCTAATTCTAGATTATGTGATAAGAGTTTAATGCCATGGTTAATACTAGATTTACTATCAGTGATAGAATTTGTCCTTCCACTGCTACTTTCACTAGATTGCATGACATCTACTTCGCCACCCTTTGTCTCGGTGTAAATCATGGCGAGAACAAGGTTGACATTGGTATTTGTATTATTCTCAGCCAAGGTTTTCTCAACCATATCTTTATACTGTAGCACATTATGAACATTCTTATAGGTAATATATGCTTGAAAGACACAAAAAATGAAAACGACTAGAATAATAACACGTTTGAAAAATTTCAACATTTATTTATTCTTGATATCCTCTATATTTTTAATCAAGATTGAATAAGTTCCATCATCATTCATAATGAATTCAACAGAATCTGCATCTTGATAAACTGTATTTGGTACAATCAGTTCAATTCCATTTGAAAGTGACAGTTTTTGACTTTCAAATTTCTTTATTTGTCTGGAAGAATCAATATCACTCACCTGAATCGGTTCTGGAATACTCTCCTTAATTTGGTCAACAAAGGTTAACCTTGCAGTCAAATTATTATCAAAGAGTTGATCAGCCAATTTCTCAGGTGATAACTCTGCTTCTTCTTCTAAATTTTTATAAATGGCTGATTTGACTTTTGATTGAAAGGCAAAATCATCCTGATTAAAGTTTTCAGCAATCTTTTGCGCAGTCTGTTCTAGAGTCTTGATTGATTTTTTAACAGATTGTTCAGGTTTAACTTTTAACAAATTTTCTGAGAAATAATTCTCAAAGGATCCATTATGTTTAACCCTTTTTTCAATCAAGTAATAGGTATTGGATTGTACATTGATGACTAAAGCTTCATCTGGTGCTTGAGCTGCAGAAGGTAAGTTGTTTTGCGTAATACTAAAAGGATTCTCTTGGCTTTCAGCCATATGGGCAAAGCTTTCCTTCAATGCAATTCTTAAAAATGCAAAATAAGGTTGACCTTCTTTGTCAAATTGAAGAAAGACCAGATCATTTGTTTTCTGGTCTTCTGAAATCACAAACTCTTCTTTCCAAAGCTTAGCAACTTTTTGACTGGAATCGATAAAATCATCTGTAATTAGCTCTCTAAAAATATTATCATTTTCAAACTGACCACGCTTTGCATCATCTGAAAAAACTTTAGCTAACTTTTTACGAAAATACTCATCAATTCTTGGTGTGATATTAACTAAACCCTCTGACAGAAAAAGTTCCGTATCATTTGGCGAGAATTGATGAATAGTAATTTTTTTAATATATATATCTAACATGATTATAGGTTTTCATACAATGGGAAGGCATCCGTAAGTGCACGAACATCTTGACGAACTTGTTCTAAAACTTCTGGCTTATCGTGATTAACAAGGGCAGTGATGATTAATTGGGCAATTTCTTGACAGGCTTTGACATCCATACCACGACTGGTAATAGCAGCGCAACCAATCCGAATTCCAGATGTCTTGAATGGTGACAAAGTTTCATAAGGAATTGAATTCTTATTAAGAGTGATGTTTACTTCATCAAGAAGATTTTGTGCTAATTTACCATTAGCAATAACCTTTGTCACATCTACTAAGAAGACATGGTTATCAGTTCCACCAGAAATCACACGGAAACGGTCATCAGCTTCGAAAACTGATGCCATTGCTGCTGTGTTATCAATGATAGCTTGGGCATAGTCCTTAAATGCAGGATCAAGAGCTTCTTTGAATGATACTGCTTTGGCAGCAATGACATGCTCAAGTGGACCACCTTGCATACCAGGGAAGACTGCAGAGTTAATTCTTTTAGCAATCACTTCATCGTTGGTAAGAATTAGTCCACCACGGGGACCTCTGAGCGTTTTATGCGTTGTGGATGTTGTAATATCTGCATATGGTACGGGACTTGGGTGAAGGCCTGCGGCAACTAATCCTGCAATATGAGCCATATCAACCATTAAATAAGCACCAACTTGGTCGGCAATTTGACGAAATTTAGCAAAGTCAATTGTGCGTGAATAAGCTGAAGCACCAGCAACAATTAATTTAGGATTAACATCTTTAGCTTGTTGTAAAATGGCTTCATAATCAAGCATTTCAGTTTCTTTGTCGACATTATAGCCAACAAAGTTATAAGTTTTACCTGAGAAGTTAACTGGTGAACCATGAGTTAAATGACCACCGGCGGCTAAATCCATGCCTAGGACAGTATCACCTACTTCAATTAAAGCTGTATAAGCGGCAGCATTTGCTTGACTTCCTGAGTGAGCTTGGACATTAGCAAATTTTACACCAAATAATTCTTTAGCACGTTCAATAGCTAAATTTTCAACTACGTCAACATTTTCAGTACCACCATAATAACGGTTGCCTGGATACCCTTCAGCGTATTTGTTAGTCAAGACTGAGCCTTGAGCTTTCATGACTGCTTTTGAAACAACGTTTTCTGAGGCAATTAACTCAATGTTGTGTTCTTGTCTATCTTCTTCGGCATGAATAGCATCCCAAAGTTCTTTATCAAATTCTTGGTAGTTATCTTTATCAAAAATCATTTCCTTACCTCAATTCTTTCAAAAAGCGTTTTTGTATTTTATCTGATTTATAACCCAGATGCTGATAAAAAGCATGTGCTTCTTTGCGGCTATTTCCTGAGTTTAATCGAATATAGTTAATATTGTTCTTTTTAGCAATTTCTTCAATTGCTCTCATTAATTGGCCCCCAATACCTCGTCTTTGATAGTCTGGTAAGACAGCAAGTCCTAGAATATTATAAACCGTAGGTGCATAGGTAGTCTGGTAAAGTTGCATATGACAATAACCAATTACTAAATCAGTCATCTCATCAGTGTAACCTATTAGGATATGGTCATCATTCTTTAAGACAGCCTCTAAATGTTTTTGACACTCCTCTAAAGTAATGGCATATCCCAATGACTTTTCATTGATTACTTGTAACTGTGGTACATCTTTAACACTAAGTTGTCTGATCATCAATCACCTCAAAATTCTAATTCAGGAACTACATCTAACAATTCTTCTTTAGTAATTGAACCTTGGCGTAAAATCTTAGCTTTTAATCCAGAGACGTCAATTATAGTCGAATCCTGCCCTGTTAAAGCAGCATCGTCAGAATAACCATCTACTTGATAATTAAATGCCTTCATAATTGCTTTAAAAGTTTTGCCACTGTCATCGCCCGAAATGTTTGCTGAGGGTCCAATAAGTGGACCCGTTTCTTTGATAATCTGACAAGTAACAGGATGATTTGGCATTCTAAAACCAACAGTAGTTTTACCCGAATTAATCCATGCAGGAACCTTCTGATTAGCCTTGAGAATAATAGTCAAGGGACCAGGCAAGAAGGCATTGACTAGCTTTTCTAAGTATGCTGGCTGACCCTGAGAATAATCAAGAATATCTTGATAGGAAGCAATATTTAAGTTCATTGCTTTATCTCTTGGCCTTTGTTTCAGCTGATATACATTATCAACTGCATTTTCATCCATTGCTTTGGCAAAAATACCATAGACAGTTTCAGTTGGTAAAACGACTGCTTGACCGTTTTTAATTTGTTCTATCAGTTCCTTCATGATTGATTACTACCATCCTATCTTTTCCAAAATAATCTTGTAATAGTCTAACCCTGCATTGTGGAAAATTCGCCTCTGCTAATTCTTTCAAATCTTGACCTTGTTTATAGCCAATTTCAAAATAAATTGCACCATCTTCTGTCAAATAATGACTAGCCTGCTCCAAAATAGCTCTATAAATTGCCAAACCATTATCATCAGCAAACAAAGCTAAATGTGGCTCCGAATGCCAGACATTTAAACCAACTTCATCCTTATCCTCAAAAGCAATATAAGGTGGGTTAGATACAATAATATCGTACTTATCTAAAATATTACTAAACAGATCAGAATGCAACCAATTGATTTCTAAATCCAGTGCTCGTCCATTCTCCTGCGCCAAGCTTAAGGCATCTAATGAAATATCAGCAGCATCAATCTGCCAGTTTGGTCTCTCTTTTTTTAAGCCTAGGGCAATTGCTCCGCTGCCTGTTCCGATATCAAGAACGCGAAGAGACTGGTCCGAGTGCTCCTCAAGAATGAGCGAAACCAGTTCCTCCGTTTCCGGCCTAGGGATGAGCACCCGTTCATCAACTGACAGAATCAAATCTCGGAAATAGGCATTGCCAGTGATATACTGAGGGGAACGGTGAGTTTTTAATTGAGTCATGATTGACTGAAAGAGTTCTAAATCCCCAGTCGAAACTTCTTTGTTTTGATGAAGTAAATAATCTAAAGTTGACCATTTTTTTAATTCTTTAAAGACATAAATTAAATTTTCAGGATCTTCCCCGACAGCTTCCAATTGACTTTGGAGTTGACTTATGGTTTGTGCGTAATTCATTATTTATTGAGATCTTCTAATTTTTGGGTTTGATCATAAAGGACTAAGGCATCAACAATCTCATCCATTTTCCCAGATAAAATGGTGTCTAATTTTTGGAGAGTTAAACCAATCCGGTGATCTGTAACACGATTTTGTGGGAAATTATAAGTACGGATACGTTCTGAACGGTCACCAGTACCAATTGTTGATTTACGTTCAGCATCTTGCTCATCTTGGGCAATTTGCGCGAAGTGGTCAGCAACACGAGCGCGAATAATCTTGATCGCTTTATCTCGATTCTTTTGTTGGGTTCTTTCTTCTTGCATTTCAACTTTGATATTAGTTGGAATATGGACCATCCGAACGGCAGTTGCTACTTTATTGACGTTCTGTCCACCGGCACCTGAGGCATGGTAAATATCTACGCGCAAATCTTTGGGATCAATTTGGTAATCCACTTCTTCAACTTCTGGCATGATTAAAACTGTTGCAGTTGAAGTATGAACACGGCCTTGACTCTCTGTAACAGGGACACGTTGAACACGGTGAGCGCCTGATTCATATTTCAATTTTGAGTAAACTGATTGGCCAGAAACCATTGCAACTACTTCTTTAATCCCACCAACACCATTGTAAGTTGCTTCCATTACTTCAAAACGCCAGTTTTGACTTTCCGCAAACTTCTGGTACATGGTTAACAAATCCCCAGCAAATAGTGCAGCTTCATCACCACCAGCTGCACCACGAATTTCAAGGATGATATTTTTATCATCATTAGGGTCTTTTGGAAGTAAAAGAATTTTTAATTGTTCTTCATAAGTTTCTTTAGCCGCTTTTGATTCTTTTAGTTCTTCTCTTGCCATCTCTTCGATGTCAGAATCACCACCTGAATCTTTAATCATTTCTTCAGCGTCAGCGATTGCCTGAATAACATCTTTATACTTACGATAGACGTCGACTGTTTCACGTGTGCCTGCTTCTTCTTTTGATAATTCCATGAAGCGTTTGGTGTCAGAAACCACATCTGGGTCACTTAACAATTCTCCTAACTCTTCATAACGATCTTCGACAGCCTGTAACTGATCATATATGTTCATACTTTTGGGTGTCTCCTCTACTTTTCTTTATTAATCTTCTCTTAACATTGGTGGTTGGAAATAATGTTTACGACAAACCGGTATATAAGTTTCATTTCCACCGATTTGAATTTGCTCCCCAGCATAGACTGGAACACCATCTTTCATCCGAAGTTGCATTATAGCCTTTTTACTACAATATTGACAAATTGTCTTAATTTCCTCAATCTTATCAGCTAAAAGAAGTAGATATTTCGATCCTTCAAAAAGCTCATTTTGGAAATCATTTTTAAGACCAAAAGCCATAACTGGAACACCTAAATCATCTACCACACGGGCTAAATCATAAACATTTCCTTTGGACAAAAATTGGCACTCATCAATCAAGACACAATATGGTTTTTGAACTAAACCATCAACATATGCATAGATATCCATTTGATCATTGATGGGAATTGCTTGGCGCTTCATACCAATCCTACTGGAAACTATGCCAAAACCATCTCTTGTATCTAAAGAACTGGTCATGATAACAACAGGTTTGCCCTGCTCCTCATAATTGTGTGCTACTTTTAAAATCTCAATCGTCTTGCCAGAATTCATTGTCCCATACTTGTAGTATAATTGAGCCAAACTTAGGATCCTACCTTCTTTATTTATCTAAACTATTTTATCACAAAAGTCGTCTTTTGGCGATTGCCTTTGACCTTAAATGATTATTTAAAAACGTTTACATTGTTTTTCATTTTTAGCTATAAAAAGCTGAAATCACTAGGCAATAGGATATGAAAATGGTAAAATATAGAAAGAAAGAAGGAGACAATAATGCCATTTGTAACTATTGATTTATTTGAAGGTCGTACACAAGAACAAAAGATTCAATTAGCTCGTGAAGTCACTGATGTTGTTTCTCGTATTGCGAAAGCACCAAAAGAAAATATTCATATTATGATTAATGATATGCCAGAAGGAACTTACTTCCCAGCTGGTGAGATGAAATTAAAAAACTAAAATTTTTGGGGGCTTCTATGCCCCTTTTATATATTCTGGCCACTTAAACTAGAAAGGATATCAAATGATTGCCAAAGAAAAATTACGTATGATGGGAACCATCATTGATATAGAAATTAATTCTCAAAACGCTGACCAACAAATGGTCACTGTCTGTCAATTATTAGAGACCTACAAAAATCGTTTTAGTGCCAATGATGACGATTCGGAGTTAATGGCAATTAATCATGCGGCCGGTAAAGAACCTGTTTCTGTCCATCCCGATCTCTATGAACTAATTGAAATTGGAAAAGAAAACAGTTTTGGCGATTCTAATAATCTCAATATTGCCATCGGTCCACTAGTGCAAACATGGCGAATTGGTTTTTCCGATGCTAATTTACCTGAAGATGATAATATCCAAGAGGTCCTAGCACTTACTAATCCAAATAATATCCAGCTATTTCCTAAAACTAAGTCTGTTTTTCTTACTAAAGAAGGAATGAAAATTGACTTAGGAGCTTTAGCCAAGGGTTATATAGCTGATAAAATTATGAATTTTCTAATTGAGGATGGCATTTATTCTGCCTTATTAAATCTAGGTGGAAATGTCTTAGTTCATGGTAAAAATAAAAACAGACCCGATGGTCGTTTCTATATTGGTATTCAAAATCCTGGTAAAAAACGAGGTGTTAATCTAGGCATAGTCAAAATTGAGAATCAATCAGTTGTGACATCAGGTGTTTACGAACGTCACTTAACAGTCAACGACAAAGATTATCATCATATATTTGACCGTGAAACTGGTTATCCCATTGAAACTGATATGGCAAGCCTAACTATTATTGCGGAAAAGTCCTTGGATTGTGAAATCTGGACGACACGTCTTTTTGGCCTAAATCCAATGCAAGCATTTCATATCATCAATGGCTTATCTGGTGTTGAAGGTATAATTGTTACTACTCATGGAACCTTGGCCAAAACCGACGGTCTTAAAAGTAATTTCCACTACTTATATTAAAGAAAAAAGCTCAGTTATGAACTGAGCTTTTTGGTTTATTTGTGATTTTTGTTAAAGACAAGATTTAAAACTACGGCTGTTACTGTTGCAATGACAATTCCGTTTGTAAGGAACATGTTAGCTGTTGATGGTAAACTTACAAATAAGTTAGTCCCATTGAATCCGACACCTGCTGAGATCGATACCGCTGCGATAATGAAATTATGTTCATTGCCCGCAAAATCGACACGGTTTAACATTTGCATTCCTTGAAGTGCAACCATTCCAAATAGAACTAACATTGCGCCACCAAGTACTGGGCTTGGAATCATTTGAGCAAGGGCACCAAATTTTGGCAAAAGACCAATGACAATCAAGAAGATTGCTGTGTAGTATATTGGTCGGCGAGTTTTTATGCCTGATAGACGGACAAGTCCAACATTTTGTGAGAAACCAGTGTAAGGGAAGGTGTTGAAAAGTCCGCCAAGTAAGACAGCCATACCTTCGGCACGGTATCCATTACGTAAACGTGTGCTATCAAGTGTATCACCAGTAATGTCAGATAAAGCAAGGTACACACCTGTTGATTCAACCATTGAGACAATAGCAATGATACACATCATGACAATTGATGTGATTTCAAATTTAGGCGCTCCAAAGTAAAATGGTGTTGGAATATGAAGCCATGGCGCACTAGCCACTGCTGAAGTATCAACGAGACCCATGGAAGCAGCAATAATTGTTCCTGAGATCAAACCAATTAAAATGGCAATTGATTTAATAAAGCCAGTCGCAAATTTTTGAATAGCAAGAATAATGAAGATTGTGGCGAAAGCTAAAATAATACTTTGTCCTGTTGGTTTAGGAGTATTGTTACCCATATTACCCATTGCCACTGGAATTAAAGACAAGCCAATTGTTGTAATAACTGAACCCGTTACAATTGGAGGGAAGAACCGTGCAACTTTTGAAAAGATGCCTGCAATTAAGATAACAAAGATACCTGAAGCAATTAAGGCACCAAACATAGCTCCTGAACCTTGGTGTGCACCAATAATAGATAAAGGTGCAACTGATTGGAAGGCACAGCCTAAAACGACTGGTAAGCCGACACCGAACTGCTTATTTAGTTGCAATTGCAAAAATGTCGCAACCCCACACATAAAAATGTCAGTTGAAATTAAGTAAGTTAATTCTTTTGCAGAATAACCTAGGGCTCCTGCAATCATGATGGGAACTAAAATTGAACCAGCATACATGGATAAAAGATGCTGCAAGCCTAAAACGGCTGATTGTGAGTGTGAGTGTTGCTCTGTACTTGACATTATGCGTCTGCCTCCATAAAGTTTAATTTACCATTGTCAAAGTTTTTGATACGTGCCAACGAGGTAACCCTAACACCTTGGTTTTCAATGACTTGACGTCCATCTTGGAATGATTTTTCAATCACAATACCAACGCCTGCAATCGATGCACCGGCTTGGCTAATAATTTCAATCAGACCTTTGGCAGCTTGGCCATTGGCCAAAAAATCATCGATAATCAAGACTTTGTCATTGCTATTTAAGAAACGCCCTGCAATTGAAACCGTACTAGTGACTTGTTTAGTAAATGAATAAACTTCTGCTGTTAAAATACCTTCAGTCATAGTAATGTTTTTATGCTTTTTAGCAAAGATCATTGGAACATCTAAAGCTTCAGCAACATAAACAGCTGGAGCAATACCAGATGCTTCAATTGTAACGACCTTAGTAATTCCTGCATCAGCATAGGCTTTTGCGAAAACATTCCCAATTTCTTTCATCAATTTGTAATCAACTTGGTGAGTCAAAAAGCTATCAACTTTTAAAATGTTTTCGCCTAGGATGTTACCGTCTTTAATCATACGGTCTTCAAGTAGTTTCATAAAAATCCTTTCTTAAAAAAGCAAAAAAAGCTCGCCGCAAAGCAAAAGGGAAAAACCCTTTGCTTTGCAAGGTTAGAAACCAAGCAAGCTTTTTAAGCTCACTTATTGTTAGACATTACGGTGTCTTGTAGAAACACTGCGCCAATTCACAGTATAAATAAGTAATATATTTTATTAGTTATAAATGTAATACAATATAGTCTACACTAGAATAGTCTACTTTGCAATAGCAATTATATCTGATCACCATTCCAGATAGAATTTTTAACGATAACATAGTCAACACGACGAAGTCCATCCAAATCAGTACCACCAGCATATGAGATTGAAGACTGCAAGTCCTGACGCATTTCAATCAAAGTATCTGCTAAATGACCTTTTGTTGGTAAGAGAATTTTCTTACCTTCAACGTTTTTATGTTCACCTTTTTGGTATTCTGACGCTGAACCATAATATTCTTTAAATGATTCCCCATCAATTTCAACTGTTTTACCAGGACTTTCAACATGTCCAGCAAATAATGAACCAATCATGACCATTGTTGCACCAAAACGAATTGATTTAGCAATGTCACCGTGTGTGCGGATTCCGCCGTCAGCAATAATTGGTTTTCGAGCAGCTTTAGCACACCAACGAAGAGCAGCTAATTGCCATCCACCAGTTCCAAAACCTGTTTTAACTTTTGTGATACATACTTTACCTGGGCCAATACCAACTTTAGTAGCATCAGCACCAGCATTTTCTAATTCACGAACTGCTTCAGGAGTTCCGACATTTCCAGCAATAACAAAAGTTTCTGGTAATTCTTTTTTGATGTGTTTTATCATATCAATAACACTGTTAGCATGACCATGGGCAATATCAATCGTAATGAATTCTGGGGCATCATCTTTAAGGGATGTTACAAAATCATACTCATAAGTTTTAACACCTACAGAGATTGAAGCAATTAAATCTTGCTCATGCATGCGTTTAATAAAAGGTTTTCTACTTGCTTCGTCAAAACGATGCATAATATAAAAATAACCATTTTTTGCAAATTGTTCTGCGATAGATTCGTCCATAATTGTCTGCATATTTGCAGGAATTACTGGCAATTTAAATGTGTACTTACCAAGTTTAACACTTGTATCTGCTTCTGAGCGACTGTTGATGATACATTTGTTAGGTATCAATTGGATATCTTCATAATCAAATACAGGCATGTCATTAAACATAAGGTTTCTCCTTTTGAAAGCAATCTAGGACTACTTTTCTCTTTAAAATGACCATCCTATGACCTCTTGTTAAAGAGGCATCGCTAGGTAAAAAACTTACCCTTCCTCATAGTAGTTTAAACTTACGTTATTTTTTTGTCAAATTATTTTAAAAAATTTATATTAACGTTCGGAAATTATAAAAAATCTGGCTCAATTGAACTAGACCAAAATAACAAACAATACTGGTTAATCGCTCAAATCCTGTCCGTTTGATGCAATTACTTTTTTATACCAATAGAATGAATCTTTTCTATAACGTTTTTGCGTTTTCAAATCAAACTCATCACGGTCAACATAAATGAAGCCATAACGTTTTTTAATACCTTCGTGAGTTGAAATTAAATCTATAGCTGACCATGGGTTGTATCCAAGCATTTCAACACCATCAGAAATCGCTTCTTGAATTTGCGCAATATGGGCACGTAAATACTCGATACGATATGGATCATGGATTTTCCCATCTTCTGTAAGGGTATCGTATGCACCCAAGCCATTTTCGGTTACTAAGAGTGGTAATTGGTATCGGTCATAAATCGTACGAAGAGTTGCACGGAAACCAATAGGGTCAATTTCCCATCCGAACTCAGTTTTAGGCAAGTTAGGATTAGATAATGCACGGTAGTAACCAGGTTCAGTCAACATTTTTTGTTGGTCAGACTCTTCTTCTCCCAATGCGAAGTCTTCTGCACAATATTCAACTGTCGATGAATTGTAGTAGTTGAAAGCAATGAAGTCAGGTTTAGCATTTTTCAGAGCTTCTGCATCACCGTCTCTAAATGTTGGTTGTGCATCATGGTGTTCAAGATATGCCCAAACCAAATTGTTATAACGTCCATGCACAGCCATGTCCAAATAGAGCCAGTTACGGATAGCATTGGCATTTTGTGATGCAATCACATCTTCTGGTTTATTAGTGTTAGCATAGATTAGTGAGATGTTTGGAGCAGGACCAATTTTTGCATCGGGCAACATATCATGACACATTACCATTGCTTTAGCTTGTGCTACTAATTGGTAGTGGTTTTGTTGGTAGATTTCACGTTTGATATTTGTTGTACCTTCTGGTAAGAACAAAGTACCAATAACTGGACCAGCTAAAGTAAGGACGTTTTGTTCATTGATTGTTAGCCAATATTTAACACGATCGCCAAAGCTTTCAAACATTAATTTAGCAAACTCTAAGAACCATTCAACGGAATCAGGATTTCCCCATGAGCCACGATTATCAAGAGCTGCAGGCATATCAAAGTGGAACATTGTTACAATTGGTTGAATGTCATATTTAAGACATTCATCAATTAATTGATTATAAAATTCGACACCTTCTTGGTTAACACGACCGGTTCCTTCAGGAAGTAGGCGAGACCAAGAAATAGAAAAACGATAAGATTTGAAGCCCATTTCTGCCATAAGGGCGATGTCTTCTTTAAAATGATGGTAATGATCGACTGAAACAGATAAGTCTGACGTTCCTTCTGGAATTTCTTTGACATCTTGACATGAAGGGCCTTTACCATGTTCTAAGGCTGCTCCTTCAACTTGATAAGCTGATGTAGAGGCACCCCAGAAAAAGTCCTCTGGAAATGGTTTTAAAGTTTTATGAAACATGTGGTCGTCTCCTTTTATGTGATTACTGATATTATATCTTGCTTTCAAGATTAAATCTAATGATATACAAGGCTTTCATAATATTATCCTATGGTAATAAAAAAAGAGCTATCTAGCTCTTTTTTATTTTACTTAATCAATTTTTCTTTAACAAGGTAATCATGTGCTACTTTACTAGCATCTTTTCCTTGAACAGAAACCTGGTAATTCATTTTTTGCATTTCTTCCTCAGTAATTTTACCTGATAACTTATTGAGGATTTCCTTAATTTCGGGGTGCTTCTTAACTAGTTCTCCTTTCATCAAAGGAGCCCCTTGGTATGGAGGAAAGAGATGTTTATCATCTTCAAGAACTTGCAATTTATACTTAGTCAATTCAGCATCTGTCGAGTAGGCATCCGTAACTTGAATCTTGCCCGACTCGATGGCTTGATAACGCAAAGCTGGCTCCATTGTTGACACTTGTAAATTCAACCCATACACATCTTGCAACCCCTTGTTCCCATCAGGACGGTCCTTAAATTCCAAAGTAAAACCAGCTTTTAATTCAGATTGATATTTTTTCAGATCAGAAATTGTCTTAATTTTCTTTTCTTGTGCTAGCTTTTGCGGAATAGCTACCGCATAAGTATTTTGGTATCGGAATGGTTTCAAGAAAGCCAGTTGATCTTGTTTAGCAATTCCATCTTTTGCATCATAATAAACTGTTTTAGGATTGTTAGATAAAGCAGGCTTTTTATTGAGCAGACTTGATGTAATGGTACCAGTGAATTCAGGATAGATATCAATGTCACCAGACTTAACAGCTTGATATAGGAAAGTTGTTTTACCAAAATTAGGTTTTAACTCAACGTTTAAGTCAGATTGATCTTCAATCATTTCTTTATAGATATTGATGAGAATCTCTGGCTCGGCGCCTAATTTACCAGCAATTGTAATGGTATCGGATTTCTTACCAATAGAATTAACAATGCTTGGTAAATATGATGAGAATAAACCAAGAACAATAACGGTAAAAGCATAGATAATTTTCTTGAGTGAAGCTTTTTCAAGATATTGCAAAATGGTATTAAATAAGATAGCTAAGATTGCTGAAGAAATAGCACCAATTAAAATCAGGTTCGGATTATTTCGGTCAATCCCCAAAAGGATAAAGGATCCGAGTCCACCTGCACCAATTAAAGCAGCTAAGGTAGCTGTCCCAATAATCATAACAGCAGATGTACGGACACCAGACATGATAACTGGCATAGCTATTGGAATTTCAAATTTTTTCAGTCTCTCCCATTTGGTCATCCCGAAGGCTGTCCCTGCTTCTACCAGACTTGGTTCAATCCCATTTAAACCAGTAATCGTATTTTGGACAATTGGGAAAATGGCATAAATAACTAAAGCTGTTACTGCCGGCACTGTACCAATCCCCATCAGTGGAATAAACAAACCAAGTAATGCTAATGAGGGAATAGTCTGGAAGATACCTGTAATTTGTAAAACTATATCTGACCATCGTTTACTTTTACTGAGCAAACTTGCTAATGGGATACCAATTATAATAGCAATCAAAAGTGCTACTAGTGAAATTTGTAAATGTTCGAGTAAGGCTTTGGTCCATTCACCAAATCTGTCTTGGAAGGTCATTAATAAATTAGTCATTCTCATCACCTCCGAAAAGACTGGCTACAAAATCATTAGCTGGATTAGCAATGATTGCTTCTGGTGTATCCACTTGGATAATTTGTCCTTTATCTAAAATAGCAACGCGATCACCTAATTTGATAGCCTCCTTAATATCATGCGTAACAAAAACAATCGTCATATCAAACTCACGATGTAAATCTAACATTAAATCTTGTAATTGTTTTTTGGAGATAGGATCTAAAGCAGAAAACGGTTCATCCATTAACAGAATTCTAGGATAAGAAATGATAGCACGCACTATACCAACCCGTTGTTGTTCACCACCTGACAGATCTTTTGGATAACGATCCATGTATTCTTCTGGATTAAGGCCAACCTTAGATAAGAATTCTTTTGTTTTAGTTGAAATTTCTGCTTCTGTCCACTTCTTCATTTCCGGCACAAGGGCAATATTTTCAGCCACTGTCAGATTTGGAAAGAGGGCAATCTGTTGCAATACATAGCCCATCGACAAACGCATTTCCCTTAAATCATAATCTTTCTGTGGTTTTTTATTAAGGAGAATTTCCCCCGAACTCGGCTCAATTAAACAATTAATCATTTTCAACAAAGTTGTTTTACCAGAACCAGATGATCCGACTAAAACATAAAATTCTCGATCATTGACTTGAAAGCTTTGCTCATGTAGAACTGCTGTGTCACCAAATACTTTTGATACTTTATTAAATCGAATCATAAATTCTCCATTTCTTTAACTAAATAAGTTGTATATTTTTTCAGTAGTTTAACAAACTGTTCCCTTTCTTCAACAGCTAAGGAGGCAATTGCTACTAGTTCAATTTTTTCCATAGGAATAATGATTTTTTGAGCAAAAACATTCCCCTTTGCAGTTAGCATGATGACTTTTTGTCGTCGATCATCTTCATATTCCTGCATCGTAACATAACCTTTTTGAAGCCAAGTTTTGATTGTTGCATTTATGACTTGCTTAGTTGACAAAGTCCTATTACTCAAATATTTTTGAGTTACACCTTTGGGATTATTATAAATCCATAATAAGATTTGTAAACTTTTACCTTGCAAACCATGTTGTCTAGCATACAATTCGTAAATACTCTTATAACTATCAAAAGATTTAACTAATTCCCTGGACATTTTTGTTAATTCCATAATTTATCTCCTACACTAAAACTACTGCTTTTCCAAATCCTTTGTCTCCTTCAATAAAGATATGTGCATCCGCAACTTCCTCTAATTTGAAAACTTTCGGTTTTGGAATGGTTACCTTATTATCATCGACATAATCTAATAATTCTTGAATTTGTAATTGTGAGACATTTCCAGAGTAGAAAGTTGTTAAATAGATATTATTAGATAAAGCCACTATTGGATCGAATTCCTCTAGATACCACTGATAACCCAGTTGCCCACAAGAACAAATGATACCTCCCTTAGACATGTGACTAATACTATTATTTATTGTTTTTGGCCCAACTAATTCTAGAACTTTTGTAAATAATAAATCTGTTTGTAGTTTACCATCTTGATCAAAAATGATTTGGTCATAGCCTAGTTCTAATAGTTGTTTTTCTTTGGTTATAGATCTGACACTAGCGATGACTTTTATTTTGGGATATTTGGCTTTGACTAAATTTAAAAAAGCTATCCCAAGAGCAGATGCTCCTGCTCTGACTAATACGGTATCACCAGCTGAAATTTTCAACTGTTTCATCGCACCAAAGGCTGTATAAAAGGATTCAGGTAAACTAACCAATTGATCTAAAGGAAGTTGACTAGTAATTGGATAAATATGTTGATCGGGGATTAAGACATATTCAGCATAGGAACCATCATAAGCCCTCCCCATTTCGCCCATAATGGAAAGAATTAATTGTCCTTTTTCTAATGAACTATTAGAACTTGCTTCTTCCATAATTCCAACACATTCAATCCCTAATACTCTGGGGAAAGTGACATTAGGTGAAAAACCTTGTCTGGTAAAAATTTCAGAGCGATTTATCCCAAATCCAAGAATTTTTATCAGTGACCAGCCTTCTTTAACAGATGGTTTTGGTATTTGAACTAGTTTCAACACCTCTGGTCCACCAGCTTTTGAAACTTGAATAGCTTTCATATGAACCTCCAATATTTTACCTTTAGTCTATAGTTTCATTAAAAATAAGTCAATTATTTTGACTATTTCATCCTTAGAAGTTGATAGATGATATTTACCAATTTTAGAAAGTTTATCAAATAAAAAAAGTCGGTGTTTTCACCGACTCTCATTATAGAAGTTCTAATTTTTCAAAAGCATTATAGAGACCATCTTCTTCTACATCATCTGTAATCATGTCTGCCATAGCTAATATTTCTGGGCCACCATTACCCATTGATACACCAATTTCACAAAACTCAAGCATTGGAATATCAATTTTTGCATCACCAAAAGCAATAGTGTCTTTTTTATCTTTTTGTAAATGTTTTAAAATAACATCAATAGCGTGAGCTTTGTTAATATCCTTAACACCTAGGTCACCAAAAAGAGCTGTTTCACCACGTCCACCCCAGGTGTTTGCTACAAGCTCAGGAAATTCTTCTTTTGAATCCAAATGATCTTGATAAGAATTTAGGATAAATGATACTTTATTTAAATCATCACGATAGAGTTCACCACCATAAACGAGACCATGCAAGGCATCTTCTGCTTCCATTCCTTGAACTTCCTCTTCGGTCTTACCTTTACGCATAACATAGGTACGCAATACCGGACGGGCAGCTTCTTTAAAGTTCTCACTGGCAAATAGCCCGTTGTTTGATTCCAAATAAAATTCTAAACCACGTTCATGTAACCAATCAACGATATGTTTAGCTTCTTTTTTAGAGATTAATTGGTGCATAATAACTTGTTCATGGTATTCAACATATGAACCATTGCCACCAATCATGCCGTCGATGCCCATATCCCAAATCTCATTTTGCATTTCTGCACGGCTCCGACCTGTACACACAAAAACAATATGACCATTTGCACGCGCTGCTTGAATAGCTTTAACTGCAGATTCCGGGATCTGGTTATGATAATCTACTAAAGTTCCATCAACATCTAAAAAGATAATTTTATTTGACATATTTCACCTCATATTTTTCTTAACTACATTATACTATGCTATAAAGATTTGATTCTAGGCTTTTAGTGTGAATTTATAATACTATCCTATGGTCATCTCCTCCGCTTAAAAAAAGAACAGTAGAATTGCTATTTCAGAAAAAAGTCGCTATCATTGTAGTATGATGAATCCTTACAATGTATTAGCACTGAATCCAAATCAAGATGCAGAGCTCGAATCACTATACAAAACTCTTGAAGAACATTTTTCTCATTTATTCCATCTTACCATATCTTCTACTTTTTCTATGGAAAAAAGCAGAGACTTCCAAGCAGTATTTCTACCTAAAAATGATGATAGGCTACTGCTTCCACAATTGATATTCAGTACAGCTGAGCTAAGCAATTCTCATTTGGTCTATAAAGAAAATTTAGTTGAGATGAAACAATTTTCAGCACTAAATGTTAAACTAACAAATTTTTATTTTACGATTGCAAATCAAATGATCAATGCTCATCCTTTTCAAGTCAGATTAGCTGACCAAACAGGAACAATTATTAGGCATAACCATCAATTTAATGGTAGCTTTTTCGAAGATGACAATCTAAAAATTGAATCTTGGATTCAAAAACAGTTGGTCAAACCAAATGGAATTGACCAGAAACACTTTTTATTACCTTCAGCATCGGCTGATCACATCTATTATCAATCCTATTATGCCTTAAAAGATGAGCAGGGCACCTACCTTGGAAGTTTGGATTATGTTCAGGATATAAAACCTATCTTGGCTGATTACTTGGAAGAAACAGCGCAAGCTATTGTGGGATGGTCTGATGTGACTTCTGGTCCTTCCATTTCTGATGATTTTTAAATTGCTCTGCAATTAGAAAAGCCTTAATCAAAGATTAAGGCTTTTTGTTATGAAATAGCTTTTCGATTTTTTAAGATAAGGATGTTAATAAAGGTAATGACGACAAAGACTAAAATAAAGTAGACTCCATTACGGGCTCCAAGGCTTTCGCCATTTACTTGACCACTGGCTTGTCCAATAGCAAAAAACTGAGAGGCAACGGCTGTCGCAAAGGCTCCTGCAAATTGTTGTAAAGTGTTTAAAACGCTGTTACCATCAGCTTCTAGGTTCTTTTCCAGTTTCGTAAGTGCAGATGTTATCATGTTACTTGCACCAACACCCATCCCCGCTTTAACTAGGATATCTGAAACTAACAAGAAGAGGGCTGATTTGCCCATCAAGGCAATCGTCATAAAAGCGAGTCCAATAATAGCAAGGGATAATCCCAAAACAAGTGGCTTAAAGGCACCCAGCCGATCTAAGATATGTCCTGATAGTGGGTAGAGGATTGCTGCTAAGATAGCACCAGGGAACATAAAGAGTCCAGCTTGTACTGAACTTAGGTTGAGGACAAGCTGCAAATGATTAGGCAAGATGAATGATAGAGCTAGAGGAATCATTTGATAGGTCAATACACCCAGTAATAGAATTAAGTAGGTTGTGTTCTTAAAGACTTGCAAATTCAATAACATTTTTTTCTTGTTGAAGAAATAAAACAAAACAAATGACAGCATGCTGACTATAAATAGGATCACTGAAAGTTTTTCAATAGATATCAATAAAGTTGATAAGGCAATCCCTAGTACACCAAATGCCAACCAATTGACTTTTTCAATTATCAGAACATCACGATTGGGAATTGATTTGAGACCAAAGAATGTAGATAAAAGGATTAGTGGAAAAAGTGTTACGAAAATCATTTGCCATCCCATGTAAGCCAGGATAATTCCCCCATAACTTGGTCCAATTGCTGGAGCTAATGAGGTAGTCATGGTCGCCACTCCCATCACTAACCCTCTTTTTTCAAATTCAACCCGACTCATGATGATATGAAAGAGCAATGGTAAGGCAATCCCAGTCCCCATTCCTTGAAGAATTCGACCAATCAGTAAAATTGATAAAGTAGGGGCAATACTGTCGATAGCCATACCAATTAAAAATAGACTATTAGCTAAAATAAAAATATAGCGTTCAGAGTAGTTCCTAATTAAATAAGCTGATAAGGGTACAATACATGCTACTGCTAGCAAATTAGCTGTGGTTAGCCACTGAATCGCAGCGGGTCCAACTGAAAATAGTGACATTAATTCTGGGAAAGTGACATTCATTGATGTTTCAATTAAGACACCACAGAAACTTAAAATAGCCGTGGAAATAATTGCTGGCATCACATGCCATTGTTTTGTATTCATAATTACCTCATTGAAGATTGATGTTTAAAAGTTATTAGAGCCAGACAAAAGGGTACTTGAATATATCTAAGCACCCATTTAATTGTTGCAATTAAAATTATATTTTCTGTCTGTCAAAGCTCTATCTATTTTATCAAATATCAGGACTAATGAAAAGTATCTTTTATTAATTTTTAATCTCTATGAACAGGTTGTGGTCCATAAGATTGACTTACTGGCATGATTTCGATGCGATTGATATTGACATGCTCTGGTTGACTTACAATCCAACTGACTGTATTAGCAATATCAATCGGTTGAATGGCATTAGCACCTTGATAAACAGCATCAACGCGGTTTTCATCACTATTGAAACGAACTGATGAAAATTCAGTTCCTTCACACAAACCTGGTTCAATATTAGTCACTCTAATTTTTGTACCAGCTAAATCAGCTCTAAGGTTTAGTGAAAATTGTTTAACAAAAGCCTTAGTCGCACCATAAATATTGCCACCAGGATAAGGGATAGTTCCAGCAGTTGATCCCAAATTAATGATCATCCCACTATTTCTGTCAACCATTTGAGGTAAAATTTGTCGTGTTAAATAGGTCAACCCGATGATGTTGGTATTTATCATCGTCATCCAATCTTCAAAATTAGCTTCATATGCTTTATCAAGTCCAATGGCTAAGCCAGCATTGTTGATTAATAAGTCAATTTGAGACCACTCTTCTGGAAGTGATTTTAAGACTTGGTCAATCATTTCTGTTTTTGTAATATCCATTTGAACAGGATATACTTTATCCTGACCAAAAATGGTTTGTAGTTCAGTTAATTTTTCCAAGCGACGGGCAGCGACGATAATGCGATAGCCATCTTCTATTAATTTTGTAACAATTGCTTTTCCAAAACCGGCTGAAGCTCCTGTAACTAAGGCAACTTTATTAGACATATCTTTCTCCTAATTTAAAAGAAAAGCGGATTGACCTCACAAGGAAATCAAGTCCACTCTATCTATTATTTGTTTTCTAAAGCTTGTGCAGCAGTAATAATACCTAATTTGTAGATATCTTCAGCACTAGATCCACGTGATAAATCATTTACAGGTTTATTTAAACCTTGTAAGATTGGTCCAATGGCATCAAACATACCTAAACGTTGTGCAATCTTGTAACCAATGTTTCCTGATTGTAAGTCTGGGAAGATAAATGTGTTAGCTTTACCAGCAACATCTGAATCTGGGGCTTTGATTGCTGCAGTTTCTGGAACAAAGGCAGCGTCGAATTGTAATTCACCATCTAAAGATAATTGTGGCGCTAATTCTTTAGCAATTTTGGTTGCTTCTGCTACTTTATCAACTTGAGGTGCTTTACCTGAACCTTTAGTTGAGAAGCTTAACATAGCAATTTTAGGTTCAATATCAAAAATTTTAGCTGTTTCAGCAGTGTTAACAGCAATTTCAGATAATTCTTGTGCATTTGGATCAATATTGATAGCACAGTCAGCAAAGATATAACGTTCGTTTGTGTTTTCACGGTTCATTAAGAATACACCTGATGTACGTGAAATACCTGGTTTTGTTTTAATGATTTGAAGAGCTGGACGAACAGTGTCAGCAGTTGAGTGAGCAGCTCCTGAAACCATACCATCAGCAAGACCCATTTTAACTAACATAACACCAAAATAGTTAACGTCTCTTAACATTTTGTCAGCATCTTCTAAAGTTGCTTTACCTTTACGAATTTCAACAAATTCAGCTTTCATTTGTTCAAATTCAGGATAAGATTCTGGATCCATAATGATATATTCTTGATCTTTGAATCCAAGTTGAGTAAGAATTGAATGTATTTCATCAGTTTTACCGAGGATGATTGGTTCTACAAGACCTTCAAATTTTAAACGCGCCGCTGCACGGACAACACGTTCGTCATTTCCTTCAGGAAATACGATTTTCATGTTTTTACCAACAACTTTTTCGCGTAATCCACCGAATAAACTTCTAATATTCATTTTTTCTATACCTCTTTTTATTTTTTCTGTAAATCTATGATAACGTTCTCAAAGTCATCTGTCAAATCAATTGCATGTTTACTTTCTTTTTCAGTAAAAGGATCATAAAAATTTAATGAGTGACAATGCAAGGCTTGCCTTGTAATACCAAGGTCTATCCGGCCTCCATAAAGGTCATCACCAAGGAGTGGAAAACCAATATGAGAAAAATGAACTCTGATTTGGTGAGTTCTTCCTGTATGTAGTTTGATGTCAACTAAATGGACATTTTCCGCAAAGCGTCCAACAACTTGGTATGTTGTTTTAGCATACTTGCCCATTGGATCAACTGCTCTAGTAATGATGCTATCTTTTGAACGACCAATTGGTGCAATAATCTCACCGCTATCTGGTAATTGTCCTGGCCCTGAGACCAATGCATAATAATGTTTATCAATAGACCGAGCCTGCAACTGCTTATCTAATCTAGCATGCGCATAGCCATGTTTTGCAAAGAGCATCAATCCACTTGTATCCCTGTCCAATCGAGTAACAATATGGACTTGTTTGTTGGGATAATCTTTTTCAATATAGTAAGCCTTAATAAAATTTGCAATAGTATTTGAATGAATAGCACTTGGAATACTGGCAAATCCAAAAGGTTTATTAATCACCAAAAAATGTTCATCTTCGTATACAATATCCAAAGGATGTGACACAGCTTCTAACTTTTCAAAAGGCAATTCATCTGGAATGTGGATAGTTACAATGTCATTAATATCTAATAAATAGGTGGCATTTTGTTCTTGCTCATTTACGAGAATCTTACCACCACGATATTTAACTTTAGCTAGTAGACCCTTGGAAACGTCATGCCCCTTCAAAAGTGTCTTTACTTTCGTCCGGCGGTCGGCTGTATAATCAAATCTCATGACTCAATTTCACCGATGAAGGCATCTTTAACCCTTTCCCAAAAACTTGTATGACTAGAAGTCGCAACAAAGTTAATTTTCTTTTCATCAATGAAATATTCAACTTTTGTAACGTTCTTTAAATTATAGGTTTTATTATCAATTGAAACAGTATAGATACCAGTTCTTTGCGGAACTAATTCGATTTTATCTTTCTTGGGAATAATCAAAGATGAACCTACAGTCCGAAAAACTAAATTATTCAAACTGGAAATTTCTGTTAATTGTAAAGCTTCAATTGTTGGATGAAGAATTGCACCGCCTAAGGACTTATTATAGGCTGTACTCCCTGTTGGAGTTGAAACCGATAAACCATCTCCACGGAAAGCTTCGAATCGAACATTATTAATAATTACATCTACTACCATTGTTTTTTCGATTCTTTTAATGGTTGCTTCATTCAAAGCACGCGCAGTTATCACACGTCCGTCTTCCAGTGAAATTTTTACTTTAAGAATTGGATAAGAGACTTTTTCACCCTTGTCCTTACGTAAGTTCTCAATTAATTTATCAACTTCGAAATCACGATAGTCTGTATAGAACCCAAGGTGACCGGTATGGACACCTACAAACCGTACCTTATCAAGTTCTTTTTCATACATATGAAAGGCAGAAAGGAGCATCCCATCTCCACCAATTGAAATAACGATATCCGGATTCTTTTTTGAGAGGTAGAAATCTGGATCATCTTTAAAAACAGAAAAAAGCTTTGAAGCGACACGCTTACTTTGGTATTTTCCATTAGCTATGATTGCTACACGAGTAGCTTTATCTGTATAATTCATCTGAGTCATCACTGTTTCCTACACCATCACTATAATTACGCGTAACTGGATCAAATAATAGCTGAGCTTCTCTGATATCTTCGCGAATTTTACGCATCTCTTCATCAAGCTCTAAAGCTATTTTTGCAGTTGTCGAAAGTCTTTTTTTAATTTCTTCTGGAAATTCACCTCGATATTTGTAATTCAATGAATGTTCAATTGTTGCCCAAAAGTTCATTGCAAGTGTTCTAATTTGAATCTCAGCTAAAACCTTCTTTTGGCCATCAATTGTATCAACTGGATATTCGACCACCACATGGTACGAACGGTATCCAGAGGATTTCATGTTACGAATATAATCCCGTTCATAAACGATTGACATATCTTTTCTATGGCGTAAAAGATTCAATACCTCATCAATATCATCAACAAATTGAACCATAATTCGGAGACCAGCTATATCTTGAATATCTTGAGCAATGTTCTCTTCGAGAACGCCTCGTAATTGCATTTTTTCTTTAATACTTTCAACAGATTTGACACGACCTGTTACAAATTCTATTGGTGAATAGCGATTTTGTTTACGAAACTGCTTACGAATACCACGTAATTTTATCTTTAGTTCTCCAACCGTTTGGATGTATGGATCCAAAAATTCTTCCCAATCTAGAGGCACGTTGCCACTCCTTTCTTGTCAAAATTTCTTCTTTAATATAAAATTGAAATAACAATTAATTATAGCATAAAACGAAAGCAAAGGGAATTTGCATGACTAACCTAGAAATTGAATATAAAACACTGTTAACAAAGGATGAATATAATCGTTTGTTAGCAAAAATGTCGCACATTCAGCCTGTGACACAAACTAATTACTATATTGATACCCCTAATTTTGATTTAAAGAAACATAAAATGTCCTTGAGGATTCGAACTCTAGCTGATAAGGCTGAAATGACCCTTAAAGTCCCTGAAGAAGTTGGCAACCGTGAATATAATGTAAGTTTATCTAATAAACAAGCTAAATTTTTAATTAAGGATTTTTCCTTAACAGTTTCACCAATTAAAGAAATAATCGATGCTCTAGATATTGAGCAAGACCAATTAGCTTGTTTTGGTCACCTTACAACAGTCCGTCGTGAAACAGACACATCAATTGGTAAAATGGCTCTAGATTACAACCAATATGCTAACATTAAGGATTATGAGTTAGAGCTTGAAGTTGACCAAGCTGAAAAAGGTAAACAAGACTTTAATCAGTACTTAAATGATAATCAGATTTCTTTTAAATTTGCCAAAAGTAAAGTTGCACGATTTAGCAAAACTCTAAAAGACGAAAATTAATAGCTAAAAGACTGATTTTTTTCTCATTTTTTGATAGAATTAAAGTGTTGAAATTAATCTAGAATAGAATCAAAAATTTGACTACTATTCCTCATAACATAAGGAGCACAATCTCTAATGACTGAACGATATGCTGATAAGCAAATCAAATTATTTTCACTAACTTCAAATCTTCCAATTGCGGAAAAGATTGCTGAAGCGGCTGGTATTCCTTTAGGAAAACTTTCATCACGTCAATTTTCTGATGGTGAAATTATGATTAACATTGAAGAAACTGTACGAGGAGATGATATTTATATTATCCAATCAACAAGTTTCCCAGTTAATGATAACCTTTGGGAACTTTTAATTATGATTGATGCATGTAAACGTGCCTCTGCTAATACTGTCAATGTTGTATTACCATATTTTGGCTATTCTCGACAAGACCGTATTGCAAGTTCACGTGAACCAATTACAGCAAAACTTGTTGCTAATATGTTAACAAAAGCTGGAATTGATCGTGTTTTAACGCTTGACTTACACGCAGTTCAAGTTCAAGGGTTCTTCGATATTCCTGTAGATAACTTATTTACAATTCCACTATTTGCCAAAGAATATTGTAAACAAGGTTTATCAGGTAACGATGTTGTTGTTGTTAGTCCAAAAAATTCAGGTATTAAGCGAGCTCGCTCATTAGCTGAATATCTAGATTCCCCAATTGCTATTATTGACTATGCACAAGACGATTCTGAACGTGAACAAGGATTTATCATTGGTGATGTTGAAGGCAAAAAGGCCATTTTGATTGATGATATTTTAAACACAGGTAAAACTTTTGCGGAAGCTGCAAAAATTTTAGAACGTGGTGGAGCAACAGAAATATATGCTGTTTCAAGTCATGGACTTTTTGCTGGCGGAGCTGCTGATGTTTTAGAGGCTGCACCAATTAAAGAAATCCTTGTAACTGATTCTGTTAAAACAAAAAATCGTATCCCAAATAATGTTAAGTACATTTCTTCAAGTCAATTAATTGCAGATGCTATCATTAGAATTCATGAAAAAAAACCACTAAGCCCACTATTTGCTTTTGACTCAACTAAATAAAAAATAAAATGAAAAATAAACTAATCTATTTTGACAATGCAGCGACAACTGCACTAAGTAATTCAGTAATTGCTGCCATGACTTCGGTCATGGCTTCTAATTTTGGTAACCCATCTAGCATTCACTCTTTTGGCAGACTGGCCAATAAGACTTTAAGGGAATGTCGTCAAGAGATTGCCAATTTACTCGATGTTCCAAGTCGTCAATTAATTTATACCTCAGGTGGTACTGAAAGTAATAACACGGCGATTAAAGGCTATGCATTAGCTCACCAAGATAAAGGTAAGCATATTATCACTACTGCCATTGAACATCATTCTGTACTTCATACCATGGACTATCTTGAAAAGCGTTTTGGCTTTGAGATTACGTACCTAGAAGCAAAAGATGGGACTATCTCACTAGATGAATTTCAAAAAGCTCTGCGTCCAGACACTATTTTAGTTAGCATGATGTCAGCTAATAATGAAACTGGTGATCTTCTCCCAATTGCTGAAGTTGGTGACATCCTCAAAGATCACCAAGCCGTTTTTCATGTTGATGCTGTTCAAACCATGGGAAAAGTGCGACTATTCCCAAAAAATCTTGGAATTAATATGATGTCGGCTTCTGCCCATAAATTCCATGGACCAAAAGGAGTTGGTTTCCTTTATCAAGATGATGTTCTTTTTGATCCACTTCTACATGGCGGTGATCAGGAAGAAAAGAGACGCTCAAGTACTGAAAATTTAATTGGAATCGTTGGAATGACAAAAGCTCTTACTGATGCTTATCAAATGATGTCTGAAAATTATCAGCATGTTGAGCAACTTAAGGAACATCTTTTGGAACAATTGCAGGGCACTGCTTTTTATCTTAATAAGGGCAACAAATCCTTACCACATGTCATTAATCTGGGCTTTCCCGGACAAGTTAATGCCATGCTATTAACCCGCCTAGATCTGTCAGGAGTAGCAGTCTCAACTGGCTCTGCTTGTACTGCAGGAACGGTGGAACCAAGTCACGTTTTGGAAAGTTATTATGGGAAAGATGCTCATCAACTAATTGAATCACTTAGGATCAGTTTTTCAGACCAAAACACCATTGAGGAAGTTGATTTTCTAGTAGATGAAATAAAAAAAATAATAGGAGAATAGAATGGCTTTTGAAAAAGAAATTGCCTTAAAGGATTGCAAATATACTTATATCATCAGTCCAAAAGTAAAGAAATATACATTGCGTGATACAACTTTTAGTGAAACTAAAATTGGCCACTATGAATTAACTCGACTGTTAGAGGAAGTTCCAAATTCCGGTGAAGGTTTTCCTTTAAAAATCACAATCAATAAAGATTTAAGCTCTTTTAAATTAACTATCACAGACAAATCTGCTCTTCGTTTGGTCAACATCTTTAAGTCAGAAGATAACAAAATTATTCAAGATAAATTTTACTTTTTAATGGATAGTTTGGTAGAACGAGATATTTTTATCAAACAAGAAAATTAAGATTCTATAAGGAGAAATTAATGATTAAAGTCAGTTTTTTTAATGAAAGTAAACAAGAAAAAACAGTTTTATTTTCAGATTTTAAGGAATTTGAACGGGCTCAAGTCTCTTGTGATATTTCAACCCCTGATTACCATCCAGTTATTTCTGTAACTGTAGACGGACAAGAATTAGATTATCAGGGAACTTATGGAGACCTTTATTTTTATCTGCTTAAACGAAATGAAAAATAATAGTTTCACCAATTTTGATTTAACATGTCAAAATTGGTTTTTTTATACATATTTTATAAAATTTTTTAATTTTTACTGTATTTCAAATTTTAACGTTGTAATTTTCACAAAGTATTTGTTACAATAGTAACAGAATTATATCAGTCTATTATATTAAAGGAGCTACTACCGTGGTTATCGACAAATCTATTCCAAAAGCGACTGCAAAACGCTTATCCCTCTACTACCGAATATTTAAAAGATTTCATGCTGATCAAGTTGAAAAGGCGAGTTCAAAACAAATTGCAGATGCTATGGGTATCGACTCAGCAACTGTTCGTCGTGATTTCTCATATTTTGGTGAATTAGGCCGTCGTGGATTTGGCTATGATGTTACAAAATTAATGAACTTCTTCGCCGACCTACTTAATGACCACTCAACGACAAATGTCATCATTGTAGGGGTAGGTAATATCGGTCGGGCTTTACTACACTACCGTTTCCATGATCGCAATAAAATGCAAATTGCCATGGGCTTTGATACTGATGATAATCCAATTGTTGGAACATCAACTTCAGATGGTATTCCTATTTATGGTATTTCATCAATTAAAGAGCAGCTTAAAAACACAGAGATTGAAACTGCAATCCTAACTGTTCAAAGTGATCATGCACAAGAGGTTGCGGACCAACTTATTGCTTCAGGAATAAGAGGTATTCTTTGCTTCTCTCCAGTTCACTTAATTGTTCCTAAAGGAATTATTGTACAGTATGTGGACCTAACTAGTGAATTACAAACTTTACTTTACTTTATGAATCAAAACGATACATTATAGGAGTAAGCAAGACTAAGCCAATTATTGGCATTTCTGCCAATCAACGACTAAATACTGCTTTAGATGACCTGCCTTGGACCTATGCCTATGCAGGTTTTTTTGATGCAGTAATTAAATCAGACGCCATTCCACTACTTCTCCCTATTGGTGATGAGGAATTTGCTCAACACAATGTCTCCCCTATAGACAAAATTATCTTAATAGGTGGTCAAAATGTAGATCCTTCTTTTTACAAAGAAGAAAAAAATGCCTTCAATGATGATTTCTTCTATGAAAGAGATATCTATGAAATTGCCTTAATCAAAGAAGCTTTGAAGCAAGGTAAACCAATTTTTGGAATCTGTCGTGGCATGCAATTAATGAATGTTATCCTTGGTGGCACACTTAATCAAAATATACTAAATCATTGGCAAAATGGACCATCCTATTCTCAATACCACGAAATGGTAACTAAAAAGCACTCTTTTTTACAGGATATTTATAGTGAAATAGCTTTGATTAATTCATTTCATCACCAAAGTATTAAAGAACTTGGTAGAGGTCTGGAGATCATTGCTGTCAGACCCGAGACATAATACTGTAGAGGCTGTTATTTCAAGCAATCCAAAACTTAATTTCATTGGTGTTCAATGGCATCCTGAGCTACTTCAACAAAAATCAGATACTGATGTTCAGTTATTTAGTTATTTTATTAATACTTATTAAAAAATTTGTGTATTTTCTCTGAAACTATAATATGTTTTCTTTCCAACGATGATGTGATCCAAACAGGTTATTCCAATTTGGTCGCATGATTGTTTTATTTTTTCAGTGAAATGAAAATCATTTTCACTTGGGTTCGTTAATCCAGAAGGATGATTATGGACAACAATTAAACTAGTTGCCATATTTTTACAGGCATAATGTAAGATTTCTCGAGGTTCTGCTATTGAGCGTTTCACACTCCCAATAAAGATGGTTTTTTCCTCAATTATCCGATTTTGGGTATCTAAATAAATAGTCATTAAGTGCTCTTGTTTTTTCTCTCCAAGCAGTTTAATCATCCGTTGAGCAACTTGATGGGATGACAAAAGTTGTCCTTCAATCTTTTCTTCACTTGCTTGAATCCGATTAGCTAATTCGATCATCGCTTTTATCTCAATTGATTTGACCTTTCCAATTCCTGCCAACTGTTGTAATTCTTGCAAAGATAACTTTTTAAAGTCAGATAGTTTATCTAATCCAGAAAGGATATGGGCAGATAATTCCATTACTGGTTTTTCTTTATTCCCAGTTCGCAATAGAATAGCTAATAATTCCTGATTACTTAGCATTTCAGCCCCTAGGCTGACAAGTCTTTCTCTTGGCATTAGTGATTCTTGTTCAATTTTAATGTTATACATATATTTTCTCCTTCTATCAAATTATTCGAAAAAAAAACAGATTTCCTTAAGAAACCTGTTTTTTTTTAATAGCTTGTTTTTTTTCAACATTGTCCCGAATCATCTGATAGAAGGTTGCTGCTAAAGGAACAGCTACAACCATCCCAATAATTCCTTTTAATGATGCGCCAATTGTAATTGCTAACAACACCCACATCCCTGGAAGTTTGATAGAGCCACCAACTACACGTGGATAAATCAGATTACCTTCAAATTGTTGTAATACGACTAAGAAAACAACAAAAATAATAGCTTGAGTCATAGATTGCGTCATAATTAATATAAATCCAATAACTAACCCAATATAAGCACCTACAACCGGAATTAATGCTGTAAAAGCAACTAAGACACCAATTGTTGCCGCAAAAGGAATTTGCAAGATAAACATACCAAGTGCAGTTAAACTGCCTAAAATTATTGCTTCAATACTTTGTCCAACAAAGAAACCATGAAAGCGACTGTGAAGTAAGCCAACAAAATAATGAATCCGTTGTGCATAAATACCAGTGTATGTATCCACTAGTAAATTACCTTGACGGCATAATTGTTCTTTATTGGCCAAAACATAAAGTGAAAATACAAAACTGACAAATAAACTAATAACTGCTGATGCAATCATTGTTACTGAAGTTAAGATATTTGTAAATACTGATAATAATTGTTGTAGTAATTGGTGACTGTAGTTTGAAATTGTTTTTGTTATTTCAGAAACACCTCCAGCATATTTAATGGCTTTTGCAATCAATTGATTGTGACTTAAGTCATGAACCACTGTTTTAATAGATTCTGTGTCAAATTGAAGCATCAATGATAAACTAGCAATTAAATCTGGAATAACAATAGAAATAATCCAAGTTAAAAGTGTAAAGAAGGTTAAGTAAGCTAGAATCATTGAGATTGCCCTTTTTAAGCTAGCATATTTTTCTCCTTTTATCAGTCTACCTAAACCAGTTTCATAGGTGCTCATCACAATATTGACGACATAAGCTAAGGCTGCTCCATACAGGAAAGGTAAGCTAGTTCGATAAATGGTTTCTATTACATTTGAGCCCATCTCCCAATTTGATTTTATAGCATAACAGATTACAAATAGTAGGACTAAATTTAAGACCTGTTTTTTTTCAAATTTCATCATTACTCCTTTCCTACCATTATACACTATTTCTCTATATTAACTCGACAATTGGATTAAAAAGAAGCCGAATAATCGACTTCCAGTATTATAAAAAGACTAAGGACAATTTGTTAATCTAAATCAGTACCTTGACTTGCAATAACTTTTTTATACCAATCAAATGATTTTTTCTTAGTACGCTTTAAAGTTCCGTTTCCGTCATTGTCACGATCTACATAAATAAAGCCATAACGTTTTTTCATTTCACCTGTACCTGCTGAAACTAAGTCAATACAACCCCAAGTTGTATAGCCCCATAACTCAACGCCATCGATATTAATAGCATCATTCATGGTTTGAATATGTTGACGAAGATAGTCAATACGGTAGTCATCTTCAACATCACCATTTTCATCAGGCGTATCAATAGCACCGAGTCCATTTTCAACTACAAACAGTGGTTTTTGATAACGATCCCAAATGGCATTCATTGTAATACGAAGTCCAAGTGGGTCAATCTGCCATCCCCATTCAGAAGAATCTAAGTAAGGATTTTTAATTGAAGCAAAGATATTTCCTTGTGTTTCCTCATTTACCTTTGGATCTCCTGAAGCAACACGACTTGAATAATAAGAGAATGAAATGAAGTCAACTGTATGTTCTTTTAACAAAGCTAAATCATCTTCAGTCATCTCAATATTCAAATTATCACGTTCAAATTTCTTCAAAGCATAATTTGGATAATAACCACGCGCCTGAACATCGATAAAGAAGTAATTTTCACGATCTTCTTTCATACCAGCCCAGTAATCTTTTGGATCACAAGTATTTGGGTAATATTGCCCAGCAGCTAACATACATCCGACCTTATTGTCAGGATCTACTTCATGAGCAATCTTAGTTGCTAAGGCTGACGCCACCAATTCATTATGGGCAGCTTGAAATTTTACTTCTTCCTTATTTTCGCCTTCTTCAAAACAAATACCTGCTCCCATAAATGGTGCATGAAGAATCATATTAATTTCGTTGAAAGTCAACCAGTATTTAACAAGACCTTTATAACGGTTAAAAATAACATGGCATAGGTTTCCGTAGAAATCAATCATCTTACGGTTACGCCATCCACCATATTCTTCAATTAAGTGCATTGGACAATCAAAGTGAGTGATTGTTACAAGCGGTTCAATACCATATTTACGGCACTCTTTAAAAACATTTTCATAGAATTCTAAACCTTTTTCATTTGGTTCAGTTTCATCACCATTAGGAAAAATACGTGACCAGCCAATTGACATACGGTACGTTTTAAAGCCCATTTCAGCAAATAAAGCTATATCTTCTTTGTAATGATGGTAGAAATCAATTGATTCTTTTGCTGGGTAAAAATAGCCATCTTCAAAGTCAAACATTTTTCTTTCACCAGCAATAATTGGGAAACGATCTTCACCAATTGGAACTAGGTCAACGTTAGCTAAACCACGTCCATCGACATCGTAAGCACCTTCACATTGATTGGCAGCTGTTGCACCTCCCCAAAGAAAATCTTTAGGAAATTTTGCTTGATTTGACATATTCTCTCCTTTTAAAATAAACTGGCCTAAGCCATAAAGACAACTAGTAAAGTATAAACCACTAGTGTGACAATAAGTGATAACGAAATAAAGGTTGCTGAAAAGAGTTCATCTTTTACAGACTTAAAGGCTGGCATAATAATTGCTGGCATGGCAAATCCTGTAGGACACATGAAATATAATAAAACAGCAATCTTAAATTCCTTGTTTTCCATTAGTACTGGAAATAGTAAGAAGAATCCAGCAATAATTAAACTATAGATAGCAACTCGAACCAATAAGAGTTTCCCAATTGACTTAAAAGTCTCTGGGTCAAATTGTAAGTCATATCCTAAAATAAAGAGTATAGTCCCAACAATTGGAGAGGTTGCTTTTTCAATTATGCCAAAGTAAGCATCTCCAAAGGGAGCATGACTAATTAACTGATTAAGATGAAAAGCGTTAGCTACTAAGCCAAGACCAATTGCAATTAAAAACGGATGGGTTATTGTAGAGATTGCTAATTCTTTTAGCGAAGCATTCGATGCACTTGCTTTGGATACCAAGATTGGTATAACCAAGAATGCTGTGGCTGCGCCAGCTAAGTCAAATATAACCGTATTACTGGAAACGCCGACGATGGACAAATATAAAGGCAAGGCAACACTTCCGCCTTCAACGGTCGGTAATAAAAAATGTGCAAAGTGTGCATGTGACTCCCCAATAAATCCTTTGAGCAGTTTTCCTAGGACCATTGCCAATTGAAATGCAATAAATATGTAGAGTACAATTGGAAAAGTAGATGCTTTGATTTCCGCTGACATGATGAGATGAAAAATCAGAATCGGAAACAGGATGGTGAAAATTAAGGCATTAGCTCCTGCCTTTTGATCTGCTGTTAACCACTGCTTATGTCTGGCTAAGTAGCCGAGAGTAAGCATGAAGAAAACAGGTGCTAATGTATTAAATGCTTGCATAAATGTTAAATTCTCTCTTTAATTATTTCTTTGGTAGACATACTCCTGGTCATATGGGTTATAAACTGATTGGACTTGGAAGTCTTTTCCATCATATGTAAACTCGAGTATGGCACAATTTGACATGCGTTTGTCTAAAGTTGGTGGCTGGATTGTTTTGTGACGATAAAATTGTGTAATCGACGCACCATGGCTGACCAATAAGTTAATGTCTGCTTCATCAGAATGGTCTAAAACCTCACGTATTGTTTTATCCATTCGTTCATAGACTTGAATATTTGATTCTCCCCCATAGGCTACAAAATAATCTCGATAGCCAGACCCGTCTTCTTTATGTAAATGCGGATTGAGGTATTCTTGATGACCTTCAAATGTTCCAAAATTCCATTCTTTCAACCCTTTTAAACGGATTAAATCTGTTCGACCACTAGCAATTTCGGCAGTGTCACAAGCTCGTTCTTGTGGTGAAGAATAAACGTGTGTAAAGCTAAGACAAAGTTCTTCAAAGTGTTCTTTGGCATTTTTAGCTTGTTCGACACCTAAATCTGTTAAGGGAGAATCACATGCTCCCTGAATACGACCTTGTACATTAAACAAAGTTTGACCATGACGCATTAAATAAAATCGTTTTAACAATCTAATTCTCCTTTTTATCAAAATAGAAAATTTTAAAATCCTGATCTGATTGGATAATCCGTTTAAATCTTAACTCATTATTCTCAAACTCGAATTCACAAATGGCACAATTCCCAATTCTATAACGGTGAGGGAATGGAATCATTAATTCTAAACTAAGTGCCCACATAGCACCACCATGGGTTACCATAAGCACTTTTTCTGCAGTTGATTGGATTAAAGTATCTATAATTGTTTCTTTGACGCGTTTTCCAACAGTATCTGCTGATTCACCACCATAAGGAACTAATAAGTCTTCAAAGGAATCAGCATCCGGATTTGATTTTGGCAAAAGCATTTCTGGTTGCGCTTCGAATGAACCAAAGTTCCACTCCTTCAACCCTTTTAATTGGACCACTGTTTGTTCAGATACTAATCTTGCTGTATCTGTCGCCCTCTCTTGAGTCGAAGAATAAACTTCGTCAAATGAGATATTATTCTTTAAAAAATAATCTTTGACTTGCAAAGCTTGTTGAATTCCTAATTCAGTCAAAGGAGAGTCACATGCCCCTTGAACTCTATCTTGGACATTAAACAATGTTTGACCATGCCTCATTAAATATAGCTTTTTTGTCATTTAATACTTTACCCTTCATATCTTCAAAAAACTTGTTCCTTCTTAAAGAACAAATTTTTCAACTAACTTACAGTATATTTCTTGCTTGGTTAGCAATGACATCTTTATACCAATAGAATGAATCCTTCTTATAACGATCAAATGAGCCATTTCCTTGGTCGTCAGCATCGACATAGACAAAACCATAGCGCTTAGACATTTCTGAAGTTGAAGCAGAAATTAAATCGATACAACCCCACATAGTATAGCCCATTAGTTCAACACCATCTTCAATGGCTTCATACATTTGTTCGATATGTTTTTGTAGGTAATCAATCCGATATGAATCGTGTACACTTCCATCTTCTTCAAGCTTATCTATGGCACCTAATCCATTTTCAACAATGAAGAGTGGAATTTGATAACGGTCATAAAGTTTATTTAAGGTTACGCGTAATCCAACAGGATCAATTTGCCAGCCCCAATCAGATGCTTCCAAGTAAGGGTTTGCTTCTCCAAGAATCAAATTACCACCGGTTTTTTGTTCATCAGTTTGGTTTTTAGGACTACGAGTGATTGAACTCATATAGTAAGAAAAACTCATAAATTCAACTGGATATTTTTCTAGAATTTCTTTATCGCCTTCTTCAATAATTAAGTTAATATTGTTTTCCTTGAAGAATCGTGTCATATAAGTTGGATATTTGCCACGAATTTGCACATCTGCAAAAAAGAGATTTTCATGATCTTTTTTGATTGCTTCCATTACATCATCTGGATGGCAAGTTGCAGGATATGATTCCATACGTGCAAGCATCATTCCAACTTTATTATTTGAGTCAATCTCATGAGCTCGTTTCGTTGCTAAGCTTGATGCAATAAATTGATGGTGAACAGCTTGGTACATTTCTTCTAAATCAAGTTTACCATCTTCAAATAATAAACCACCTGAAAGGTATCCAGTCATTCCAAGAATATTAATTTCATTGAAAGTCAACCAGTATTTTACTTTACCTTTATATCGATCAAAGACAGTTTCTGCATAATGAACGAAGAAATCAACAATTTTACGGTTTTTCCACCCACCATATTCTGTAACTAAGTGAATTGGAAATTCATAATGTGATAGAGTAACCAATGGTTCAATCCCATTCTTGTTTAACTCATCAAAGACTGCATCATAAAAAGCTAGTCCTTCTTCATTTGGTACTGTTTCATCACCTTTTGGGAAAATACGAGACCAAGCAATTGACATACGGTATGTTTTAAAGCCCATTTCGGCCATTAAAGCAATATCTTCTTTATAATGATGGTAAAAATCTGAACCCCAACGTTTTGGGTACAAACCTTCTTTATCATTTAAAGCAAAATCCAATTTTTCACGATTCATTGGTGTTAAAAATTCACTACCCATTGATTTACGATCTTTTGGATCAACAGCTCTAGAAGTATCTGAAGTTGCCGGACCACGTCCACCTTCGTTCCATGCACCCTCAATTTGATTAGCAGCTGTCGCACCACCCCATAAAAAATCTTTCGGAAATTCTCTAGCCATTTTCTAAATCCTCCTTAGTATTATGATAATATTATCATGAATTAATACTGATTTCCTATAACATCCTCTGGATATATGATACTATCCTCCTACCTCTAGATAGATAAAAAAACTGAGCAGAGCTCAGTTTTTCCTTTATGTATTAAAGTCAGAATCCTCTTCTGCACTCACTTGCACCAAAAAGGTCTCAAGAATTTGCAAAACTCCTTCTTCATGATGATGAGGGGCTATAAATTTGGCAGCATCTTTGACAGATTGCGGAGCATTCTCCATTGCATAAGAATATTTAGCTAATTTCAACATCTCAATGTCATTACCACCGTCTCCAAAGGCCATTATCTCATCACTACTAATATCATATTTATCCATTAATAATTGAAGACCCCACGCCTTATGAATGCCAGTTTGAATCACATCGACCGCACCAAAACCACTGGTTACAGCAGTTAGGTCACCAGGAAAATTATCATTAAAATCTGCAATTACTGCATCGCAAATTTCCTCAGGTAACATCATAGTAATCTTTAAGACTTGATGTTTATCAATTTCTGAAAAATCATCAACTTGTTTAATTTTCAAGAAAAATTGATGAAACTCTTCAGGGTCAATTGCCATAGCTGTTGGTAATTTTGCATTCTTTTGCATATAAGACTTATCTTTAGAAGATACCATTACAGCATACCGGTCAAGAAAGTCTTTATAGTAATCTAAAAAAAGAGTCACATCTTTAGCATTTATTTTATGACGTTTTAAATTTTCACCCTTAAAAATAACATGTGCACCATTTTCGGCAACAAAATCCAAGCGATCTGTTAAGCCCTTGAAAATCAAATTTAATCGATCCATATTATTACCACTAGCTACGACAAATTTAATATCACGTTCATCAAGTTGCTTTAAAATTGTTTCAAATTTTTGACGATTATAGGTACCCTTATCATTCAAGAAAGTACCATCCATGTCTGAGGCAATTAATTTGATTGTCATAAAAATACTTTTCCCTTTCTTGCTTCAATTATACATATTCTAATAAGATTTGTGAAATTTTTTGATAACCTAAAAGATTTAAATGAAGACCATCTTTGGTAAAATCATCTGCTAAACCACTACCACCAGCTTTCAGAATAGTAGCTAAATCAATAAACTCAATCCCTGGTATGGTTTGTAAATCAGCATTTAAGGAATCAATTACCTGATTTGTTCGCACCTTAACCGTATTTTGATATTTTATATCTTCTGATACAGGTAAAACTGACATCAAACAAACCTTAATATAGGGATTTTCAGAGTGGATTTCGGTTAATATATCTAAAATATTTTCTTTAATTTCTGGATTTGATTTTCCAAGACCAATGTCATTAGTCCCAATTAAGATAAAGACCTTTTCAGGCTCTAGTGCCAAGACTTGCTCATGTAAGTGCTCTTGTAACCAAGTACTATCCGTCCCTGCAATACCTCTATTAATGATTGGTACATCTCGCCCTAAATATTTTTTTAATGGAAAAAATTCAATGATTGAATCACCAACAAAAACAATACCTGCGCGAGCCATAGTCTTGTTTAATTCTATGTAGCTGTCTAAGCGGTCTTCTTGGTAGGCTAATAGTTCATTAGAAACTGTTTCAAGCATAATATCCCCCTTTGATATATCTAGTATATCAAAATTAGAGATGGTCAGCACAGCAATTCTAAATGTAAACGTTATCCTAAATCTTGTCCATTTGAGGCAATAACTTTTTTATACCAGTGGAAGCTATCCTTTGGTGTACGGTCAAATGTCCCCTTACCTTGGTCATCTTTGTCGACATAAATGAATCCGTAACGTTTACGCATTTCACCTGTCCCGGCAGAGACGATATCAATACAGCCCCAAGTTGTATAAGCAATTAAATCAACACCGTTTGCAATAGCATCTGACATGGCTTTAACGTGAGATCTATGATAGTCAATACGGTAATCATCATGGATGCTTCCGTCTTCTTCTACTGTATCAAAGGCTCCAAGTCCATTTTCAACGACCATCATTGGCAAATCATAACGGTCATACATTTTTTCAAGGTAATACTGCAATCCCGTTGGATCTTGTGCCCATCCCCAATCAGAATATTCAAGATATGGATTACGGACACCGGCAGAGAAGTTACCTTCCACTTTATCTGTTACTTCATGTGTTGTCACGTTGTTAGACATATAATATGAGAAAGTGTAGAAATCGACTTTCCCTCTTTCAAGTAATTCAAGATCGCCTTCTTCCATTTTGATTTCTACATTATGTTCTTGCCATAAACGTTTTGTGTATGTGCCATATTTACCTTTTGCTTGAACGTCGCCACAGTAGTAAATACTTTGTTGCCATTTATGTTCAGTTGCTAAGATATCCGCAGGATCACATGTTGCTGGATAAAATGTAATACCACAAATCATATTCCCAATCATATAATCTGGGTTAATTTTATGCCCGATCTCCACGGCTTTTGCAGAGGCAACAAATTGATGATGTAAATGTTGATAAGCATCTTGATATTCTTCATCTTTAGCAGAATCGCCAAACATGTCAAGGAACATAACCGTATTGTTGATTTCGTTGAAAGTTAACCAATATTTAACGAGACCATTGTATTCCTTAAAGATAGTTTCAGCATACTTTGCATAAAAATCAACTAAAGCACGATTGGTCCAACCACCAAAATCTTCTTCCAAGGCAAGTGGTGTGTCAAAATGCCAAATTGAAACCAATGGCTCAATATTATATTTACGACACTCTTCAAAAACACCACGATAAAAATCTAAACCATCTTGATTAGGTTCACTATCATTACCATTTGGGAAAATACGTGACCAGGCAATTGATAATCTAAAGATACTGTAGCCCATTTCAGCAAAAAGCTTGATATCTTCTTTATAACGGTGATAAAAATCAACAGCTTCATGATTAGGATAGTAATGATCTTCTAAAACAGCAAATTTAGCACCATCAGGCAATTTAGCTGTATGACCCATTGATGGCAATTCCCCTGGATTACCATCTTTATCAATGTAAGTTGCCAAACGTGATTGGGTTGAAGATCCACCAGTCGTAACGTCAGTTTGAACTAACCCACGTCCGCCTTCTTTATAAGCACCTTCAGCTTGATTTGCGGCAATAGCTCCGCCCCACAAAAAGTTTTCTGGAAATTGTGTTGTTGTCATTAGAAATTCCTACTTTCTTAGTAATGCTTGTAGTATACTTGTTTATTGGTAATATATCCACGCATATCCTATGAAATACTAATACTATCCCATGAGCAAAGCCATCCATAATTTATTTTCTAACAAAAAAAACACTAGGACGGAGATTAAGTGCCCAGTGCATTTTGATTTAATTATTATATTATCTTCCAAAAACTATCTGTAAGATAAAAAATAATTTTAAGTCTTATTTTATGTCATCATAAGGAGCCAACTTTTCATGACATAAATTAAGTATATGAAAGTTCAGGCGACAGAGCTAACACTATTATTTTAATTTCTGATACTATCCTATTTACTATTCACAATTATAAAAATTTCTTTTATATTATTATTAAAATATTTTATAGTTTCACATATTTTTTTCAAATTGGTATAGTCCAAGTCAGCTATCAGTATGCTAATTTTTGTCATTGGTTGTTTTTTTATAGTAAAAATTGACTAAACATAAATTTTTTGTATTATTTTAAAAACAAACTGTTATAATATTATTATACGAATATACAAGGAAGTGGCCAAACTGTGTTAGTATCCAAATTACCAATTAACCAATATTATGAACAAAAAAAACATTTATTACCTTATCGCTATTTTCATACTAAAGTAAAAAATGGTCGACCGGATATTCTTTTTCATTGGCATCCTGAACTAGAGGTCTCATATATTTATGAAGGAACTGCTCGATACCATATTGATTACGATTTCTTCAATAGTCAAGAAGGGGATATTATTTTAGTGCGCCCAAATGGCATGCATTCGATTCATCCAATTAATAAAGAAAAACATATCATGGATACTTTTCAATTTCACTTAGATATGATTGGCCTATCAAATGTTGATCAAGTCAGCCTACACTACTTACAACCTTTACAGAACAGTGTCTATAAGTTTGTCCATTGCATCAAGCCAAACATGCCTGGTTATACAGAAATAAAGAAAACTTTATTTGATATCTTTCAATTGGCTAAAGTAGAGAGTCGACATTTTGAAATATTATTAAAGTCTAAATTACATGAATTTATCTATTTACTATACTTCCATCGCTATGTTGTTAGAAAAACAACTGATGATACTTATCGTAAAAATGAAAAAATTCGTCAATTAATTGACTACATCAATAACAATTATCACCAGAATTTAACAATCGACTTTTTGGCGGACTTTATTGGTTATAGCAAGACTCACTTTATGACTGTATTTAAGCAACACACTGGCACATCCTGTACAGAGTTCGTCATTCAAGTTAGATTAAGCAAAGCTTGTGAACTGTTAGTTAATTCGACTAATTCAATCTTGGAAATAGCTAATGAAGTGGGCTTTAATAATCTCTCAAACTTTAACCGCCAATTCAAAAGTTATTACCTTTTAACCCCAAGTCAATACCGAAAAAAATTTAGTAAACCTAAAGAAAGTCGCACACTGATAAATCCACCAAAAATCAAAAAATAACTTCTACAAAAAGTAGAAGTTGTTTTTTTGATTATTTATTATATAAACTATCAATTGGATTACTAAACTAACGACCATTTAAGACATTTTTATTTAAGTCCTCTTTTTGTTCTTGTGTTAAAGTATTATCATTTTTCATTTTTAACAAAATATCATCCGCGGTTTCTTGATCTTTTGTTGCTTTGATTTTTGATTTTGACTTGTCAGCATCAATTGATAATACTTGATTATCACTAGTAAAATCATCCCACTTTGGTAATTTAGCTTGATTAGGATCTCCATTTTCAATAAAACTTTTTAAATATAATTTGAATTGTTTAGACATTTCTTTGGCACCATCATTTTCAAAGGATTCTCCGATAAAGTCCTTATAATTAGATGGTGTTTGTAACATTGGTTCAAAGATCCCATGGAACGAACCAAGTGATTGACTTAATTTTGGAGTAACCTCTTTATTATCTCCATAAGCAATTTCAGTCACATAGATTGGAGATTTATACTTGTTAGCCATTTGCTTAGCACTATCAACACCATTTGAAAGTCTATATAGTTGACTTCCATATGTTTTACTATAATTAAACTCAGCTAATTTTTCTTGATCCTTAAAAAGATTACCAGACATATAATCTTCCATAAACGTTTTGTCAAATGCAGCAAACATTGAAAACTCACTGGTTCCTGTAACTAACATTACAGGTACATCATTATATTTACTAGTCTCAAATCCTTCTTTTGGAATGACATAGCCATCCTTATATAAATGAGGAAAGACAGACATACGGATCCCAGCATTTCCCATTAAAGGTGCTAATCGTTCTGCTTTAATGCTATTAAGGTAATCACCTACAGCTTTATCTTTGCTTAAAAGCCATTTTTGAGCAGCTTCAACCGTATCCTTTTTCTTATCCTCAACGGCTAATGGAGCAATTGCTTTTGCAAATATTTCTTGACTGACATCATTGTCAGCAAGTGTCATTCCTCCACTAAAAGAAATAGCTTTATTGTATTTATTTTTAAAAATCGGTGAAATAAGAGTTGCCATTACATCTCGTCCACCTGCTGAAAAACCAGTTAACGTAATATTATCTTTATTTCCTCCGAATGTTTCTGCATTAGCCTTTACCCAATCAAGAGCAGCTGCAATATCCAATAAACTATAGTTACCAGAATTTTCTTCTTTAGAACCTGTTTTTAAAGCTTCTAATGGATTGAATCCTAATGCTCCCAGTCTATAATTAACAGAAACGTACACAGCATCAATATCATTGACAATTGTATTTCCCTTAATTTCCTGGCTGGTTCCAGATTGATTATTACCCCCATGAAGATAAACTACGACAGGCAAATCTTTTTTTGAATTATTAGGTCTAACTACGTCTAAATTCAGAGCATCCTCTGAACCTTTAACCTCTCCATTAGAAAACTGAATAGCTGTATCTCCATACTTGCTCACATCCTTTGTCTTTTCCCATTTGTCAGCTTTTTGAGGAGCTTTCCATCTCAACTCACCGACTGGAGATTTAGCATATGGCACGCCCAACCATTCAATAACATCATTCTTTTTATCCATATGCCCTTTAATTTTTCCACTAACAATAGTTTTATTAACAGTTGCTTTAAAAGTTTCCGCATGTTCATTCTTACTTGTTGAATCTTGACAGGCAACTAAAATTAAAGTCAAAGCAATTGATGCTATCCCAATGGTAAATTTTTTTACCTCCATTTTATGTAATCGCTTTCTTATTTGTTTTAGAAAATACCTAATAATAATTAGGCATTTTCATTATTTATTATTTAACTGTTGTTAAGAGGTAATCTCCTTTTTTAACAGTTGTTTCTTGGCTTACCAAGACGTCGTCATAGATTGCTGTGTTGGTAATAATAATTGGTGTAATTGTTGGCAGTCCTGCTGCTTTAATTGCTTCAATATCAAATTCAAGTAATTTTTGACCAGCTTGCACTTTTTCACCTTGTTGGACAAAGGTTGTAAAACCATTTCCATCTAGAGAAACTGTATCCATACCTACATGGATAAGAATCTCAGCACCATTATCACTTTGGAAACCAATAGCATGTTTTGTAGCAAATACTAAAGTAACAGTACCATTAGTTGGAGCATAAACAACTCCTTCTTTAGGATTGATTGCAATACCTTTACCCATTGCTCCTGATGCAAATACTTCATCTGGTACTTCAGTTAATGGAACGATTGTACCATTGATTGGGCTCGCAATAATTTCTTGATTAATTTCTTTTAATGGTGCTACTTCTTCAACTGGTGTAGTTACAGGTGCAGCATTGTCAGCTTTTGGTCCACCGTATAAGTAAGGAACTGGAACCAACATTTGAATTGCAAAAGAAGCAAAAATAGCTAAGAACATTAAGCCAATACCAATCCACATTGGTGTTAATCCTTGTGTAGGGCTTACCCATGCTGGAAATTGGAAAATTCCCATTGCGCCGAAGGCATACATCTTAATATGGAAAAGAGATAGAATAGCACCGATTACACCTGAAACTATACATGAAATATAGAATGGTGTTTTCATTGGTAATATTATACCATAAATAGCGGGTTCTGTAACACCAAAAATTGAAGAAATAAAGGCTGGCATAGCAACTGATTTAACTTTTTGCTCTTTTGTTTTTAACATAATTGCTAATAAAACACCAGTTTGTGTAAAGTTAGGAAGAGCTGCACCTAAAAGGATATCAGTCCAATGATTTTGTGTAAATTGTAAAATTGCAAGTGGAACGATAGCCCAATGTAATCCAAACATAACCAATACTTGCCATAATAGTCCAAGAAAGAAACCATATAAAACAGGACTAAAGTTCATTAAACCAATAAAACCGTTAGAAAGTAGATCTGATGCAAAGTTTGCGATTGGCCCAACTAATAAGAAAGTAAGAGGAACTGTTACTAAAATAACAACAAATGGTATTACGAAAACTTTTACCACATCTGGTGTAATTTTCTTCATTTGTTTTTCAATTATTGAAGCAACCCAGATGGCTAAAATTACAGGCATTACTGTTGATAGGTAACTACCAGATGATGGTAATAAGAAAGGAATTCCTAAAACAGATGCCACTTTAGCTTTTGCTAAAACTGCTACAGTTCCTGGAAGTGTTGGGTAGACTAGCGCTGTTGCAATCGCTGCCGCAGTAAACTCATTCATTCTAAATTTACGTGCCGAGGTAAAAGCAATTAAGATTGGTAGAAACTGGAAGAATCCATCACCAGCTGCTTCAAGAATTGCATAGATTGCACTTGTTTGTGATGACAAATGTAAGGTTGCTGCTAAGATTGCTACGACACCTTTGACGATACCAGCCGCAGCCAATGGACCTAAGAAAGGTTGGAAAATTCCAGAAATCAAGTCAACAAAACGGTCAAATAAATTACCTTTGTCAATATCACCTTCATCAATATCTAAGCTACCACTACCTTGGATACCAGCAACTTTTTGAACATCTTCATAGACATCAGGTACGTGATTCCCAATAACAACCTGATATTGTCCTCCGGCTTTTACAACAGTTACAACACCATCCCGTTGTTTGAGGTAGTCATCGTCTGCTTTACTTTCATCTTTTAAATTAAAACGTAGACGAGTAACACAGTGTTTGAGACCAAGAATATTTTCTTTACCACCAACATGAGCTACTATATCTTTAGCCAGCTCTGTATAATCTTTTTTAGCCATTTGAGGCTCCTTTCTGAAATACATTGGACTAAGACAATAATGGGTATCAGTTGCATTAGTCTAATCGATTTGGATTTTGACAATAGAAAAAACCCAAACAAATACCAAATATATGCCTAGCTAGCGCTAGTACATCATATCTCGTATCTATTTAGGTTTTGCCTGCTTACCAGTAACAATCCATTTACTATATTTCATATAATAACAAAAAGCGCTTTCATTTGCAAGTGCTTTTTTAAAATTAATTTAAAAAGCTGAAAATTAATTTTCAGCTAAAGTTTCTAAACGTTGAATATGTATAGTCAAATAGACTTGTTCATCCTTACTCATCGGAAAATCATAGCTTGTCTCAACAAAGGATTTTATCTTCTCCGTACAAGTAAAAGCTTGTGGATAATTCAATTTCACTTGCTCAAAAAAGGAAACTGTCATTTGCTCCTTGAACCAAACCATTGATGACACGTTGCGCAAAATACTGAATATGGGTAACAAAACGGTTGTAAGAAACCATATCTGCTTCAGAAATCTTCCCATAATGGAATCTGACAATATCAAGAATATTAGTCACAATTTTAGCAATCTGTTGACCACTTTCAATAGCACCAACATCTTTTTGTGCATTAATAAAATGCAAAGCCAAGGAAGCTACTTCATCTTCTGGTAAATCAATATCCATCATTTCTTTAACAATTGCAATACCATCACGCGCCACTTGAAATTCTTTGGAAAAAATTTGCGAATTTCCCAGCTCAACGGATTATTATTAATTAATCCATTTTCTAAGCGTTCAAACGTATAATGCAAATGATCAGCCAAAGAAATATACAGTGCCATATCATAAACAGTATCAAGAACTTCTTGACCATGTTCAATGATAGCTGTAACAGTTTCAATTTCTTTTAAAGACAAGTTTTGATAAACACTTGTTAAATCATTAATCAAACTAGAATCTTGTAATGTAAAACGTTTTTCAACTAAACTATCATCTACTAGGTCCTCCGGCTTCTTTTGAAAACCAAGACCCCTCCCCATGATAATTTCTTCCTCGCCTTTGTCATTGCGAACTTGTACGACATTATTATTAAAAACTTTATCAATGATCACTTATAGAATCTCCAATCTATAATTTCTTGATACCCATGTCATAAATCATATCAGAACTTTTCTTTTATGACAATAGCCCTGCTATGACATTAGTAATCGTCTGACCATTCCTACATCAGGTTCATTGACCACTAGGAAAATCGTAGCACCTGCTGACAAGATGGTATCGCCAGATACAACCTGTGATTTATTATGATTAACCTGAGTTGTAATAAGAGTATTTTTTGGCAAGGCTAAATCCCGAACATATTTACCAGCTAATTTATGGCCGACAGTTAGTTCAATCAATGTTGGTTCAACAATATCCTTAACATGTCTGATTGGTAGTTTTTCAAGCATCGCCTCATAAATTGGTTGCCCTTTTAGTAAATCCATTATTGCATAAGCCACAAACGTTACTACAGCTATTGACATCAAAGGCTTTAAATCACCAACCATTTCCGTTACTAAAATCATCCCCGTTAAGGGAGCTTTAGAAATGGCACCAAAATATCCAGCCATCCCTAAAACGATAAACAAGGGCATCATTTCTTGAGACACTAGCCCTAAGTCTCTAAAGCAAATGCCAAAGAGTAAGCCGGCAAGTGCACCTAAGGTCAATATTGGTAGGAAAATACCACCTGGTAAACCACTCCCATAAGATAACATGCTACCAATAAACCTTACAATAAAGTATCCTAATACTAAAATAAAATTAACCTTTAACATAGATAAGGAAATAATTAATCCATTCCCACCACCTAAGAGATTTGGAGATAAATAACCAATAACTAATATTAGAGGTAATACCATTAAGGCATAAAAGGCTTGTGGTAAGTGAAGCCACTTACCGACTTTGTCAAAACCAGTCGATAGGTTAAGTATAATTTTTTCATAAGCAAAACCCATTACTCCTAGAAATAGCCCCATTACAATCAAAATCCAATAATGATCCAAAGCAAGGAATGGCATCACCTTAGGCATAGCAAGAACTGGTTTCAACCCGAAAATATATAAAGAGACAAAGTTAGCAATAATACTTGCTACTAAGGCACTAATCCAGATTAAACGAGAAAAGTGATGATAAATTTCTTCGACAACAAATAATAAACCGGCGATTGGCGCATTAAAGGCTGCAGATAAGCCAGCGGCAGCTCCACTTGCAATCATAATCCGTTTCTCTAAACGAGTGGACTTTAATCCCTCTGCGAGGCCTTTGGCTGTCATTGCCCCCAATTGAATGGAAGGCCCTTCACGACCCAACATAAAGCCCATAGAAATTGAGATAACCCCTGCAATAAATTTTTTCCAGAGAACACTCCACCAATTGGGTGCCAAAAGACCTTTCAACTCACCTTCAACGTGTGGAATACCAGACCCCTTTATATCTGGATCAGTTTGAATAAGATATCCTACCAAAAGTAAAATAAAAAAGCTGATAACAGCAATGGCAAGTAAAATAAGCAAATTCTGATGGGCAGCCTGATAACTACCAACAACTAATTGACTCAGTTTTTCAATTGCCAAACGAAACAAAGAGACAACCGTCCCCGCCACAAGGCCAACTAAAGCACCGCGCCAAACAAATGAAATAATAGAATTTTCAACTAAAGCATATTCATTTTTATGGTTTTCCATTATTCCCTCACTTTCTAACAACTCCTTCTATTGTATCAAAGATTTGGTGATGTTTCTAGGACAAAAAAATTGACTACTTGTCTGTAAATTTAGGAGTAACAAGTAATCAATATATTCACTTTTATAAATACTTATTTGACAGCATCTCTAACACTTTTTGCAACAATCTCAGCAACACCTTTTTGGAATGCTCCTGGCATTATGTTAGTTGGCGATAATTCATTCTCCGGTACTAAGCTAGCAATACCTTTTGCCGCTGCAATTTGCATTTCAATTGTAATTTGTTTTGCACGAGCATCCAGTGCGCCACGGAAAATTCCTGGAAATGCTAAAACGTTGTTTATTTGGTTTGGAAAATCACTTCTACCAGTACCGACAATGTATGCTCCGGCATCAATTGCTTCGTCAGGATAAATTTCGGGAACAGGGTTTGCCATAGCAAAGATAACTGGTTTAGGAGCCATTTTTGATATCCATTCATGTTTTAAAACACCTGGTGCCGAAACACCAATAAAAATGTCTGCATTTTCAAGTGCGTTCTCTAAGGTACCAGATACAAATTCTCTATTCGTAAGTTTAGAAATTTTAAGATGGTGTGGAGCTAATTTTTCTCCTTCTTTCTCATTGATAATTCCAAATTTATCTACTACAGAAATTGATTTTGCTCCAGCAGCTAATAGTTTTCGAGTTATAGATAGACCAGCTGATCCTCCACCATTGACTACAATTTTAACGTCTTGTATTGACTTATTTATAAGTTTTAAACTGTTAAATACTGCTGCTAATACCACAATAGCTGTCCCGTGTTGATCATCATGAAAAACAGGGATATCACATTCTTCAATAAGACGTTTTTCAATCTCAAAACAACGAGGGGCACTAATATCTTCTAAATTGATTCCGCCAAATGTAGGAGAAATAGCTTTTACAATTGAAATAATTTCTTCAGTATCTTTAGTATCAAGTACTATTGGAATAGCATCAACGCCAGCAAATTCTTTGAATAATACTGCTTTTCCTTCCATAACAGGCATAGCTGCTATAGGTCCAATGTCACCTAATCCTAAAACTGCAGTACCATCACTAATGACAGCTACGGTATTTTTTTTCGTTGTCAACTCATAACCTAATTTTGAGTCCTTAGCAATCTCCAAAGACACTGTTGCAACTCCTGGGGTATAGGCTATACTTAAGTCCTCTTTATTTTTTACTTCTAATTTTGACTTAACTTCTAATTTTCCACCAAACTCTTTTGCTTGTAGTAAAGCTAATTGACCTAAATCTTTTGACATATTGAATCCTCTTTCTAATTATTGTTTGAAAATGATACGTAAAATTGCTGTCATCGTTATAACTGTAATTGCGCCACCTAAACGAGTTGCTACTTGTGCAAAAGGCATCAAATTCATACGATCTGCTGTAGATAAAATAGCAACATCTCCAGTACCACCCATCCCACTTTGACAAGCCGAAATTATTCCTGCTTCAACTGGATTCATATTCAAGAATCTTGAAATGAAGAAACCAACTGAAATTACAGTGAATACTACTGAGATTACAACTACAAAATATTGCCAACTTAAAGTAGCGACGACGTCTTTTAAAGGGATATAGAGTAATCCTAGGCCGGCCATAAGTGGGAATGTGAAGTTTCCGGAAATAAATTTATATAATTGTTTGGCACCATTTTGTGTTTCTTGTGGTATAACATTTAAATATTTTAACAGGGCAGCTAAAATAATCATCAGTACAGGGCCGGGGAAACCTGTTAAATGTTGCAGTAAACCACCTGCGATGAAAAGTGAACATGCTGTAAGAACACCTGCCCCCATTAATTTGACGTCCAATTGTCCTGAATTATCTTTTAATGCATCAGACATGTCTTCGCCTTTACCAATTTTTACTAATTGACCTTGTCCAGAGTATTCAGGGTATTTTTCTCCAAATCGATTTAGAAGTGCAGTACACATTATTGCAAAGAAATTACCTATAATTGTAGCTGGAATTAATTGTGCTACTAATTGCTCACTTCCTACGCCCGTTATTGAACTATAACCAAGAGACAGAGGCAAAATGCCTTCACCTATTCCACCTGCTAAAACAGGTGTTACAATATAAAATAGTGTTTTTTGCCATTCTAATCCCAAAATGACACCTACTAAAGTTCCAACAGCCATGGCACAAACCATGCCCACCAGCATTGGAATAATCATTTTAAATAATCCTTGAATAAGAATTTTTCGATTCATTCCTAAAATACTTCCACATACTAGGCAAGCTATATAGAAGTAAAGAAAGTTAGCTTCTTTCATCAGTATATTTGTTGCTTCTAAGACATTTGGATTTAGGAGATTAAAAAATACCAAAATTGAAGGAACTAATAACGAAAGAATTGCAGGACCTCCAAAATTTTTCAGACCAGGAATATTGCCTCCAATTGTTCCCAATAACCAACCCATAGTTAAAATTACAGCAAATCCACCTAACATATTAACAGGTAACTGTTGTAAATATCCAGTAGTTACTATTAATGTAGCTAATACTAAATAGACAGGGAAGGGGACCGACCCAATCCTTATTTGATGTAAAGAACGCTTCTTGACTTCTTCAGTTCGAGAAGTACTTATCTTAGTAGTTGCCGTTGCCATATTACAACCTCCTTATTTGATAAATTCAGTATAAATGACAATCACAGATTATTATAGATTTTTTAATTAGTTTAAATACTTAAATTTTTTCAATTTATTTAACTAATTTAAGCAAATATCACTCAAATTTATATGATATACTTTATAAATAGGAGGTTTCATGAGACCAAAACTATCATTATGGGCAAGTATTTCATTAATATTTATATCCATAATTGCTATGACCACAGTAATTTTTTATAGTATTATGATTGGCGAAACGTATCAATCGATTAAACATCAGGAAACTCATCTGTTAACTGCAACAGGCAAAATGTTAGCAAAAAATAAAGGCATCAAACAGGTATTGACTGATAATGTTCCTAATGAAGATATTAATCAATTTACAGTCGATATTTCTAAAACATATAAATTAGACTATGTCGTAGCTATGAATATGAATGGCATCCGATTAACACACCCAAATCTGGAAAAAATAGGAAAACCATTCCAAGGTGGAGATGAAAATCAAGTTTTGAAAGGAAAGGAAGTCATTTCGACAGCTAGAGGTAGTCTGGGAAAATCTTTAAGGTATCTTATCCCTGTATATAATGGCAAAAAACAAATCGGTGCACTGGCCGTGGGTATAAAACTGACAACGTTAAATCAAGTTGTTTTTCAATCCAAAAAGAATTACACTACTGCATTAATATTTTGTATATTGATAAGTTTAGCTGTAGCAAGTGCTACTTCAATTAAGTTAAAAAAACAATTACATAACCTTGAGCCAAGTGAGATATACCAGTTACTTGAAGAAAGAAATGCTATGCTTGACCAAATTGAGGATGCTGTTCTTGTGATAAATAAAAACAGGATGATTCAATTAACCAATCAATCAGGAAAAGAATTAATAAAAGATTATGATATAAAAAATGTAAGCCGAAAAAGAATTGAAGAAATTTTCCCAGAATTTACAAATATCAAGTACGATATTACACATGAACAGTTATTACATGTCAATGATACAGACTTGTTATTGAAAGTATCACAAATTCAAGTAAATCACGAATTACGGGGTTATTTAATATTTATTCGCGAAGCTTCTGAAGCTATTTATACATTGGATCAGCTGATGTATACTACTACTTATGCATCTGCACTACAAGCTCAAACACATACCTTTATGAATCAATTACATGTTATCTATGGTTTAGTGGATATTCAATATTATGACCAGTTGAAAATATATTTAAATAGCATTTTAGAATCTGAAGACGGCATTGTTAACACTTTATCTGTTTTAGTCAAAGAACCATTACTAGCTAGTTTCTTTATTGGAGAACAAGGGAAATACAAAGAATTAAATACAGATTTTGTTATTGAAGCAATAAGTGAAATACCAAATGCCTTATCCAACAATCAGATAAATAAGGCACTTATGCTTTATCAATTTATCCACACTCATATAATCAGTGCTTTGAATCCCGAGAAAGTATTATTAACTATTGACTACAATAATGGTTATCTCATTTCTACTTACCAACTTTTAGATAAATCTATTACTAATGATACTATTCTTGAAATATTAAATAATCAATTCTTTAGACACTTACTTAGTGATACAAATTCAATCTACTCTAAACAAATAGATCAAGATGAACTAACGTTTTCGATGACCACCCCCTATAGAAGAGGATAATATGAATGTACTAATTATTGAAGATGACCCAATGGTAGACTTTATTCATAGAAATTATTTAGAAAAAGTCAATAAATTTCAAATAATATTATCAAGTGACTCAATAAGTGATGCCTTAAATAAATTAGATCATTATAATATTAACCTTATCCTGCTTGATATCCATATTAAAGAAGGAAATGGCATACAATTTCTAGAAAATTTAAGGCTTAAACATCACAATTGTGAGGTTATCATCATCTCAGCTGTTAATGATGGAAAGATTGTAAAGTCGGGTTTTCATTTCGGGATAGTAGATTATCTCATTAAACCTTTTACCTTCGAAAGGTTTGAATCAAGCATTACAAGTTTTTTAGACAGAAAAAAACAACTTAATCAACATATCATTAACCAGAATCAAATAGATAAACTTAAGAATGGTCAAAATAATAAACAAAAGCAAGATAACATTTTTTTAGAAAAAGGTTTATCAGAAAGTACTTATAACTTAGTACTGTCAACTATTTCAACACTAAATAGAGAATTCACAATACAAGAACTTACTGATGCAACTAATCTATCACATGTTTCTGTTCGAAAATATGTTGCTTTCATGGAAGAAAATGAAATAATTGAGGCTAAACAAATTTATACAAAGGTTGGTCGTCCATATAAAATTTTTCAAAGAATATAATTGAATAATCTCAATGATACTATATTTTTATTGTTGACTAAAAATACTTTTCGAATTCAGGGAATATTTTAGATCTATGCTAAAATATTAGGCATGGAATTTTTTAAAATTTGCTGCTGTCCCTAACCACATAAGAAAAGTATTTGTATATTAAGAATTTTATTTTAAAAACCTCACCAACATTATGGTGAGGTTTTTAATTATTTCCGATACATCTTAAATTGGAGGTATAAGTCGTTATAGATGCCAAGCCAATTATCACCTAAGTTGTCGTAGACTTCCAACTTTTTGATTGTTTTTTGGGTTGGATAAAATGCTGTATCATTTTTGATTTCTTTTGGAAGCATGGCTTTTGCTTTATCAATTGGTGTCGCATAGCCAATATATTCAGCATTTTGTGCTGCATTTTTCGGCTGATTAATAAAGTTTAAAAAGGCATAGGCTTCTTTTTTATGCTTCATTGTTTTTGGTAAGACCAAATTATCAAACCAGAGATTTGAGCCTTCTGAAGGAACAACATAATGCAAATGTTCATTGCTATAAAGCATTTCACTAGCCTCACCAGAGAAGGTAACCCCAATACCCGCATCACCTTGAATCATATAGCCCTTCATCTCGTCAGCAACAATTGCTTTGATATTAGGCGTTAATTTTTGAAGACGATTTTCAACTTGTGTTAGTTTAGACAGATTTTTCTCATTTAAACTATAGCCAAAAGTATTGAGACCAAAGCCCATTGTTTCACGAGCTCCATCAACCAACATGATTTGGTTTTTATATTCTGGACGCCATAAATCAATCCAATGTTTAGGTGGATTTTTTATGATTTGATCATTATAAACAATCCCAACAGTCCCCCAGAAATAAGGAATGGAATAATCATTTTGGGGATCAAAATTTTTCCCCAAGAAATCATTTCCAATATTTTTCATGCTTGTTAATTTGGATTTATCTAGTTTTACCAGTAAATCTTCTTTAACCATCTTATCAATCATGTAATCACTAGGAACTGCTATATCATAGGTTGTCCCACCTTGTTTTATTTTAGTATACATGGCTTCGTTAGAATCAAAGGTTTCATATTGAACCTGAATGCCAGTCTCCTTAGTGAATTTTTTTAGCAAAGCTGGGTCAATATAATCTCCCCAGTTGTAAATGACTAGTTTGTCGGATTGTTTGGCTGTGCCTGATTGCTTTTGCAAAATGACATTTAAGCAAATTAAGATGAGGACAATACCCAGGATGCCTCCAATAAATGAATAAAGTTTACGCATGCTTGTCCTCCTTATCTTGGGAAATATAATAATATCCCATTACCAATAGGATTGAGAAAAGGAAAACAATTGTTGAAAGAGCATTAATATCAAGGGAGATGCCCTGACGTGCCCTTGAATAGATTTCGACAGACAAGGTTGTAAAGCCGTTCCCCGTTAAGAAAAAGGTCACCGCAAAATCGTCCAGCGAATAGGTGAATGCCATAAAGTAACCAGCAATAATACCAGGTGTTAAATAAGGCAGCATAACTTCTTTCATCATTTGATACTGGTTGGCACCCAGGTCATAGGCAGCATTAATCATATCTTGATTCATCTCATTTAGTCTTGGCAAGACCATCAAGACCACAATTGGAATAGAAAAAGCAATGTGACTAAGTAAGACAGACATACTTCCCAATTGAAATTTGAGTGTGGTAAAAAGAATTAAGAATGAGGCACCAATCATAACGTCTGGTGAAACCATTAAGACATTATTTGTTGATAAGAGTGCATTATGATATTTCTTGCGGGCATGATGGATATAAATAGCACCAAATGTTCCAATAATTGTAGCTAAAAGGGCACTTGTAAAGGCCAAAACAAAGGTTTGAAGTAGGATCGACATCAATCGACTATCGGCAAACAATGTTTGGTAATGCTCTAAAGTAAAGCCTTTAAAGCCGTTCATGTCACCACCCTTATTAAATGAATAACCAATTAAATAAAAGATTGGGACATACAAGAGGGCAAAAGTGAATGCTAAATAAAATGGTGCGATTTTTTTCATTTACTTCTCTCCTTTGTTAGGTACATGATGGCCAACATGGTCAGAATTAAGATAACCCCAATAGTTGAACCCATACCCCAGTTTTGAGTTGTTAAGAAATGTTGCTCAATGGCTGTCCCTAAAGTAATAACACGGTTACCACCAATTAGGCGAGTCAACATGAAGAGACTTAGACTAGGAATAAAAACAGACTGGACTCCTGCTCTGACACCACTCATTGATAGAGGGAAAGTAACTTTAGAAAAAGTTTGGACTTCACTAGCACCTAAATCTCGACTGGCGTTAATCACATTATCATCAATATCATCAAGGGCATTGAAGATTGGCAGGATCATAAAAGGGATCTCAATGTATGAGGCAACAAAAATAAATGAAAAATCAGTAAATAAAATTTGTTGTGGGCCAATACCAATAAAGGTAAGAAAGTCATTTAATGACCCTTGTTGCCCAAAAATCCCCATAAAAGCGTAAGCCTTTAACAGTAAATTGACCCATGTTGGCAAGATAATCAACATTAGCCACAACTGTTTATGCTTTAATTTGGTTAAACAATAGGCTGCTGGATAGGCAATTAATAAAGTAACTAAAGTAATAATCCCCGCATACAAAATTGAGTTAAAGCTCATTCTAATGTATGTCCAAGATGAAAAGAAAGTCTGATAATTGGCTAATGTCACATGACCTTCAATATCAAAGAAAGATTTATAGATAAGAAGAGCAACAGGGGCAAGCACAAAAAGCACTATCCATAAGAAATATGGAATTGAATAGAGCTTAGAGGTTTTCATCATGTCTTTCCCCCTCAATCGCATTGATTAACCCATCTTCTTGTTCATCTACCTCAACATATTCATCAATACGGGCGTCAAATTCTTCTTCTGTTTCATTGAGCCTCATGACATGGATATCTTCTGGAGTGAAGTCTAGACCGATAATTTCACCTTCAATGGCTTTGCGGGTAGAATGAATCATCCACTCATTACCTAATTCATCATAGGCAATGATTTCATAATGAACACCACGGAATAACTGAGTGTCAACTTTAACTTGTAATTTTCCTTCTTCTGGAAGGGTAATTTGTAAGTCTTCAGGACGAATAACAATTTCAACGGGTTCGTTAGGACGCATCCCACCATCGACGGATTCAAAAGTTTTACCATTAAAGGAAACTAAATAGTCCTCAATCATTGTCCCGTTCAAGATATTTGATTCCCCAATAAAATTAGCAACAAAATGATTAATCGGTTCATCATAAATATCAACAGGTGTTCCAGACTGAACAATTTCGCCATTGTTCATGACAAAAATCCAGTCACTCATTGCTAGAGCTTCTTCTTGATCGTGCGTAACAAAAACAAAAGTAATACCAAGTCTTTGTTGCAATTCTCTTAATTCATACTGCATTTCTGTTCTCAATTTCAAATCAAGCGCAGATAATGGTTCATCTAAAAGGACAACACGAGGTTGGTTAATGATGGCTCGGGCAATTGCAACACGTTGTTTTTGTCCACCTGATAGTTTTTGAATCGGACGATTTTCATAACCTTCTAATTGAACCATTTTTAAGGTCTCTGTAACACGCTCTTCAATTTCTTTTTTAGGAACATTTTTCAGTTTTAAAGCAAAAGCTACATTATCAAAAACATTCATATGAGGGAATAGTGCGTAGTTTTGGAAAACAGTATGGATATCACGTTTACTAATAGGTAAGTCATTAATACGTTGACCATCAAGATAGACATCACCACTGGTAGCGTCTAAAAGTCCAGCAATAATATTTAATATAGTTGATTTACCAGAACCTGAAGCACCTAGAAGTGTATAAAACTTGCCCTCTTCAAGTTCGAAATTAATATTATTCAATACTTTAGTGTTATTGTCATCAAAAACCTTTGAGACATTGTTAAATAAGATAATTGGCTTAGTCAATTGTCATATAACCTCAATTTTACTCTTTCTTGTTTTATTTTTCTTCGCCGATAATGCGAACTTCCCGCTCAAGCGTAACGCCGGAATTGTCCTTGACTGTCTTAATAACATGAGCTATTAATGCTTCATAGTCTTCAGCTGTGCCATTATCAACATTTATCATGAAACCAGCATGTTTATCAGAAACTTCCACACCACCAATTCGATGACCTTTAAGATTGGCGTCCATTATCAATTGACCTGCAAAATAACCAATAGGACGTTTGAAGACCGAACCACAAGATGGGTATTCAAGCGGTTGTTTCAACTGTCTTAAATAATTTAGGCGATCCATTTCTTGAGCAATTTGATCATAATTACCAGGATTTAAAGCAAATTTAGCGGAGATAACAATATCGCCACTTTCTTGAATGGCTGAATGACGATAGCCAAAGGCCATATCACGCGCGGTCAATGTTTTAATTTCACCATCTTTAGTCAATACTTTAGCAGATTGAAAAATATGAGCAATTTCTCCACCGTAAGCACCAGCATTCATAAAGATTGCTCCACCTACGCTACCTGGAATCCCACAAGCAAATTCAAAACCAGTCAAACTGTGACGTCTAGCAATTTTTGTAGTTTCAATCAGATTTGCACCAGCCTCAGCTTCAATAGTATAGCCATCTAAGGTAACAGTATTAAGTTTATTAAACATAATGACAAAACCTCTAATACCACCTTCACGAACAATCAAATTACTAGCATTCCCAAGAACCATCCATGGGATATTTTTGTGATTAGCATATTTGACAATGCGGGTTAATTCATAACGATTTCGTGGAAAAGCAAGATAATCTGCTGGTCCTCCCACTTTAGTATAGGTATAATTTTTTAAGGGTTCATCAAGTCGGATATCAATTCCTTCAAGTTCATTAATCATGATATATCTTCTTTCATAGTAACAATTTTTTTCATAAAAAAATCGGCAAAGTGCCGATTTTATTATATCAAATTTCAGTAAAAAAAACGATATTTCTTAAAAATTAGAACTGCTAGTCTTATATTTTAAGAATTGCTGAGCTATCTAACAGATCAAGACTCTCTTGCAAGAGTGGTGACTGGTTATCAAGTCTTAAAATTGGCTCAAGCTCTAAAAGAGGTACCAGCACAAATGCCCGTTCAGTCATGTAAGGATGAGGAACGGTTAAGTTTTTTGTAGCAATCTTATCCTGATTAAACAAAAGAATATCAATATCAATTGTTCGAGGACCCCATATTTCATGCCTTACTCGCCCCAAGTCAATTTCAATAGCCTGTGTTTTCTGTAAAAAAGATTGAGCACTTAGCTCCGACTCTACTAAGGCTACACAATTTAGAAAATCATTTTGATCCTCTTTGCCCCAAGCAGGGGTTTGATAAAAAGAGGAAACAGCTTTGACATGACTCCTGGTGATTTGGTCAATTAGTCTAATAGCCTCATTCAAGGTCGCTTTGCTATCACCTTGATTACTACCTAAACTAAGATAGATATTGTTCATCGACTACGCTCCAACTCAACTGATACTGAAGTATAATGCCCAGCAATTGGTGGATTTTCTTTGCTTATTTTGATTGTTATAGCATTTATTTTGGAAAATTCATTAAATAGTTTATCACAAATAGCTTGTCCTAAATGTTCAATCAATGCATGCTTAGTCCCTTCAACTTCTGCTTTTACTGATTCATAGACATAGCCATAATGAACCGTATCTTCCACATTATCAGTTTGTCCGGCCTTTTTTAAATCAACTGACATGCAAAGATCAACAACAAAAATTTGTCCCAGTACTTGTTCTTCCTTCATTGCGCCGTGATAAGCATAAAAACGGCAATCATTTAAATATATTTTATCCATTTTTTCCTCACATAAGCTGACTAAAAACGTCAACAATTTCTTTATTAGCAGCCACATTATGGACACGAACAATTTGACAGCCTTTACTAATGGCATAACCCGATAATGCAGCTGTAGTTTCATCACGTTCTATTGCTCTCGTATTGCCTCCCATAAGGTAATCAACAACACGTTTTCGTGAAATACCAAATAATACAGGGAAACCAAGATGGCAAACATCATCCAAACCTTTTAGCAATTCCATATTTTGTTGAACATTTTTTGCAAAACCAAAACCAGGATCAATCCAAATGTTCTCTTTTGCTAGCCCTTTTTCAAGGGCTAAGTTGGCCCGTTCAGCTAAAAACTGGCAAACATCTTTGGTCACATCATTATAGACTTCATCTTCTTGATTATGCATTAAAATTATTGGCACTTGGTACTCGACAGCTAAGTCAATCATCTTACCATCATAGAGACCAGCCCATACATCATTTAGGATATTAGCACCGGCCTCTAAGGCAGCACGTGCGGTTTCTGTTTTATAAGTATCGATACTAACCAAAACATCAAAGTTTTCTTTAATGGCTTTAATTACTGGAACAACTCGTTCAATTTCTTCAGAAGCTGATATAAATTTGTAACCTGGACGAGTAGACTCTCCGCCAATATCAATAATTGTCGCACCATCAGCAATCATTTGTTTTGTTTGTGCCAAAGCTTTTTCAATATTTGTATAAGAGCCACCATCTGAAAACGAATCTGGAGTTACATTTAATATCCCCATAATGGTAGCGTTACTCTCAATGATATGTTTTCCAATTTTCATCCTATTACCTACTTCTCATTAATTAAGCTTAAAATTTCTTTTCTTTCTTCACGATCAGTTTGATAAATACCTCGCGCCGTGGTGGTAATTGTTTTACTTCCAGGTTTTCTAATACCACGCATGGTCATGCACATATGTTCTGCTTCTAACATAACAAAGACACCTTTTGGATGTAAGGCTTCCTCCAACGCATCAGCTACTTGCGCTGTTAGTCTTTCTTGTAGCTGTGGACGTTTACTAGCTACTTCTACGGCTCTGGCCAATTTACTTAAACCAGTCACACGACCATCACTTGGCAAATAAGCAATGTGAGCTTTGCCATAAAAAGGGACTAAATGGTGCTCACACATGGAGTGGAAATAGATATCTTTAACAATTACAGCATCTTCATGATTCTCTGTAAAAACGGCTGTGAATTGATCTTTTGGGTCAGCCTGTAATTCGGAAAACATTTCCTGATACATCTTGGCTACCCGTTTAGGTGTATCTAAAAGTCCTTCACGATTGGGGTTTTCTCCAATAGCTTCTAATAAATCATAAATGGCTTGTTCTGCTTTTTCTATATTCATCGTGCTTAAAATCCTTTAATTTTTTAATTTCCAATAACGTCTAACTTCTGAGATAAAGTAAAGTGAACCAGTAATAAGGTAAAAATCCTCTTTACTCCTCAAATCAATTTTCTCTAACCATTCTTTAAAATCAGAAACCTTCTGATAGTTATCTGGGTACTTTTCAAGTGGATAAGCATTAGGGTAATGAAAAGTCGTCACCGTCAAGTCACCAACCTGATTCAAAATAGCTAACATTTTATCAATTGGTTTGGTATCAATAGCCCCAAATAGGAGGTGAATCTTTTTGTCGCTATATTTTTCCTTCAAAACATCGACCAAAGCTAGAACACTTTCAAGATTATGGGCACCATCTATCATCAAATTATCAGCTAAAAGTTCTGTCCTTCCCAACCAAAAAGCCTCTTTCAGCCCTTGCCGGATGGTTTCATCTGTAATTCTTGGCATTTTTTCTTGCAATAGCTGCGCTGCCATTATGCAAAGAGCAGCATTTGAGATTTGGTGCTGGCCAGGCATGGCCAATTCTAACTGAGGAATCTTGCCAAGCTGTGATTCAAACTCTAAAGCGTCAGCCATGGGGCTTAAATTAAATTGATGGCCATACTCGTATGCAGTCGCATGATTATTAGCAATCTGATTTAAAAAGACTTGTCGTGCTTCTTGATTAGCAATGGCAAAAATAACTCGTTCTCCACCTTTGATTACGCCTGCTTTATGCGCAGCAATCTCCCCGTAGGTGTCTCCTAAAATATTGATATGATCCAAACCGATCGAAGGACATATCACAGCAAAGGCATCAAATACATTGGTTGAATCATAGGTTCCACCCAGCCCTGCTTCGATGATTGCTATATCAACAAGATGAATTCGACCAAAATAGAGAAACATAATTAGCGTTATCAGTTCAAATTCAGTGACTTGTCCGAAATCTGTCTCCTGATTAATTCGATCTGTTAATGGTTTAATTTGCTTCGCACAGGCAAGTAAATCTTCTTCTGATATCATTTTCCCATCTAAGGAAATACGTTCCTTAAAGTCAATGATATACGGGGAGGTGAAAGTTCCAACATGATAACCTGATTTTGTTAATATATGCTGTAAATTATTAACTGTCGAGCCCTTTCCATTTGTTCCTACAACATGTATGCCAAATATATTTTTTTCTGGGTTATCTAATTTTTCAAGTACCCATTTCATTCGATCAATTCCTGGCTTAATTCCAAAAGTTAATTGACCATGAATCCAATTTAGAACGTCATTATAATCCATATTCTTCCTCTTTGTCACAATATCTATAGTATAGCACGAAATAAAAAAAGGAAAAGCGTTGGCAACAACTTTTTCCCTATTATATTACTTTATTTTAATCTGAAGTTTACTTAATAACTTGTAAGCCATTTTGATCAACAGTTAAGGAGATTACCTGACCATCTAATTCTAATTTTTGTAGATCAGTAACGATATTAGCCTCAGTTTCTTTGGGACAAATAATCATTACAGTTGGCCCAGCACCAGAAAGATATGTGGCATATGCATCTAAGCTTTTAGCAACTTGTTTGATTTCTTGAAATTCTTTGACTAACTTTTGACGGTAGACTTCATGAAACATATCATTTTCAATAGCACGACCAGCCTTGACTAAATCACCAGTTAGTAATGCAGAGATTGCTAAATTAGCGACAGAGGAAGCTTTAACTGCTTGCTTATAAGACAAGTGTTGCGGAAGAACTTGTCTAGAATCTGATGTTTTCAATTCATAGTCCGGAATGAAAGCGACTAATGCTGAATCAGGAAAGGGGGCCAGAATATAATCCAAACCAGTATCTAATTGTGAGGCAATTACTAACTGGCCAAAAATGGCTGGCGCTACATTATCTGGATGTCCTTCAATCTGATTTGCTATTGTCAGCTTTCGATTATCTGACAATTCCAAATTGGCTAATTGGTTAGCTAATTCAATTCCTGCCACAATTACAGATGACGAAGAGCCTAAACCTCTGGCTAAGGGAATATCTGAAGTCATTTTTAAATGATGAGGCTGAATATCCGGTGCTAAACGCAGGGCAGTTTGTAGTAATAAATTATCCTGATTATGAGGTACATCTCCCAGTTCATGTTCAACATACCATTCATTTTGTTCTTCAAGAACTTCAATCTCTAAATATTTTGAAACTGCTAGTCCAATAGAATCAAAACCTGGTCCAATGTTTGCGGAAGTAGCTGGAACTTTTATAATCATACTATTCTCCTAAAACTTTGAAGCAATTTAGCAACTGGAAGTCATTCTCTTTTCTTAACTCGTCTATTAAAGTATCTAATTGCTTCTCACTCATTTCATGTGTAATAATAACCACTCTTGCTCTACTGTTTTTAGCTTTGTCTTGGAGTACTTCTTGTAAGGATATATTTTGGTTATTAAAAATGGTAGCTAAACGCAACAGTTGACCTTTTTTATCAGGTGTTTCAATTGCAAAATAATAATGACTAATATTATCATTTTTATCTGTTAGTTTTGTTTCCACTTTAAACTCATTAAAGGCTTTACCAATTGTGTTTTCTTTTAAGCGACGGGCAATCCGAATAATATCTGCCATAACAGATGTTGCAGTTGGTTTTTGTCCAGCTCCAGGTCCATAAAACATTGATTGACCGATGCCGATAGACTCTACAAAGACAGCATTCATAACACCATTGACACTGGCAAGGGGATGATCTTTAGGTATAAAAGTTGGAGTTACACTGGCTGAGACGCCTGATATTGTTTCCTCTACAGTTCCAACTAATTTTATGACATATCCTAACTTTTGAGCAAAAGCAACATCCTCAGGTGTAATACTAGAGATACCTTGATGCTTAACATCACTAAAGTCAAGGGTCATACCAAAAGCAAACTGACTTAAAATAGCAACTTTGTAGGCTGCATCAATTCCTTCAACATCATTGGTTGGATCACTTTCAGCATAACCAAGTTTCTGAGCTGTCTCCAACGCTTGTTCATAAGACCACCCTTCTTCAACCATTTTGGTCATCATAAAGTTGGAAGTTCCATTTAATACACCCATAACACGCGTAATTTTATCAGATGTATAGGAATTAGCTAAGCTTCTTAAAATTGGTATACCACCAGCCACTGCTGCCTCATAATAAAATGCTAATTTTAATTCCTCAGCTAATAAACGAATTTCTTTCCCATGAAGGGCAATCAAGTCTTTATTTGCTGTTACCACATGTTTTCCAGCTCGTAAAGAATCCATGATATATGTCTTTGCGGGTTCAATTCGACCCATTAACTCAATTACAATATCTATATCTTTATCATTAAGTATCTCTTCGATGGAGGTGACAAATTGATAGTTATATCCCCTATCTTCTAAGCGCTGTTTTTCAGCCTCATTTCTCACTAATATCTTTACAATGCTTATTTCTGATCCAGCAGCTTCATTAATTTTATGGCCATTCTCCTTCAATAAAAAAGGGAGTCCACTAGCCACAGTTCCGAATCCTAATAACGCTAGTTTTACTGACATTTTCTTCTCCTAAACTATCAATCTGCGAATAAACTCTACTACATTCCTCATATTATACCAAAAAATACTATTTTTTTATAGTAATCTCATAATCAAAAAATCATTAAATTACTTTAAATTGGATGAGTTAAAACTAAAAAAATGATATAATAATAAAAACAATCATTGGAGCATTTATGACTAGACGTACAAAGAGAAAGAAAAACATTGGCTTAATAATTATCTTTATCTCAATTATTACCTTATTTGCTTTTGCTATTGCAAGTTTTGTTTATCTTCAAAAAACTACTGCTAAGCCGGTTGATAAGATTAAAACAAGTCAACAGATTAAAAGAAACAAACTATCAAATAAGGAAAAGGTTGAGTGGAAAAAAGAATCATCTCCGATAAAATTACCTATCTTGATGTACCACGCTATTCATACCATGGACCCTTCAGAGGCGCCTAATGCAAATTTAATTGTTGATCCTAAAGTGTTCGAGGAACAAGTTAAAGCGATGGCAGACGATGGTTATTATTTTTTGACACCAGAAGAAGCCTATCGAGTATTGGACAAAAATGAGAAGCCAGCTAATAAAGTGGTCTGGCTGACATTTGATGATAGCATGATTGACTTCTACCAAATCGCTTATCCGATTATGAAAAAGTATAAAGTCAAAGCGACTAATAACGTGATTACTAGCTATACTGATGAGAAACGCGTAAGCAATTTAAGCTTGGAGCAAATGACAGAAATGAAAAAGAATGGCATGTCCTTCCAAAATCATACCATTAATCACCCTGATTTATCACAAGAAAGTTCAGAATCACAAACGGCCGAGCTAAAAGATTCAAAAACCTATTTAGACACAAACCTTAATCAAGAAACAATAGCAGTTGCCTATCCTTCTGGAAGATATAGTGATTCCACTCTGAAAATTGCCAAGTCTCTGAATTACAAATTAGGAGTCACAACTAACGAGGGATTAGCTAGCGCCTCAGACGGGCTTCTTTCTTTGAATCGAATTCGCATTCTCCCATCAACAAGTGCTAATCAACTGTTACAACAAATGCTAGTCCAATAATCAAATATTAATAAAAGCTTCTGAAATCTCAGAAGCTTTTTTCTTTTATAGTTTTGAAATGGCTAAATAACGTCTAACTCCTGAGAATGAAACATAACTAATCCAACGGTATCCTTCTGCTTCTAATGTGCGATCATAATTTACAGACATTCCTACTTTGTAAGAAGCAACTGGTTTTGAAGACAAACTTGGCTGACTTCTAACTTCTAAATCTTTTGTCAATACAATTGTTCCAGAAGTATTTGCTACTGGTAGATCTGGTTTAGTTGGTTTGGCAGGTGTTGAAGGTGTCACAACCACATTTTTTGGCACTTCTAACTTTGTTTTTAAAACTGAAAGAAGGTTACCAGCATCAGTTTTATAATACAAGTCAACATGGTAAAGACCTGTCATATTTTTATGGTTACTCAATTTCACAGTCAATGAGTAAGTGCCATCATTTTGTTTTTTAGCTGTATACCAAACTAAATCATCTTGTCCTTTTTCTTCAGACCAAACTGGTATTTTCACTTCCTTTATGGCTAGATTATTATTAACTTCCGAAACTTTGATAGTGAAATCACCATTATTTTGGAGATGATATTCTAATCTACCTTTAGGATAAATATTCGTATCAGTTGGTTTAGGACTAGGCTTTGTTGGTTTATCAGGAGTTGGCGCGACTACTACTTGATCTAGTTGAATGTAACGTCTTGTTCCACTATAAGATAGATAAGAAAGCCAACTCGTGTTATCTGATACTAAAACTTTATCATAATTAATAGTTTCGCCTTGCTTAAATTCAAATTCTATTGGAGCAGCAAGTTTTGGTTGATTTTTGACTACAACTTCTTTTGTGAATGTATATGTCCCACTTGCAGGTAGGGTAACTTTAGTCACTTCTGGAGTTGGTTTTGTAGGCTCTGGTTTCTTATCAGGTGTAGTTGTAACATCAACTTTATCTAACTGAACATAACGTCTTGTTCCACTGAAAGAAAGATAAGAAAGCCAATTTATGTTATCTGCTACTAAAACTTTATCATAGCTTACACTTTCGCCTGCTGAAAAAACAAATTCGGTAGTTGCTGATAACTTAGGTTGGTTTTTGACTGCAACTTCATTAGTGAACGTATAGGTCCCACTTGCAGGTAGGGTATTTGTTTTGTCTATATTTTCGTTTTCAATTTTCTTATCTTTAGCGTCTGCAGGTTTGGTAGCATCTGGTTTTGGTGTCACATTCTTATTTGGTAATGCAACATAACGAAGGATACCACTAAATGATTTATAAACTAACCATTGCGTATTATCAGCATTAATCAATTGGTGATAATTAATTTTTTCACCTTTTTGCCCATAAAATACAATTGGTGCAACAAGTTTGGCTTCATTTCTGACAGCCATATTTTCAGGGTAAATATAAATTCCTTGGTTAGTAATAATTTCACCACTTGTAACCGATTTTTGTGTTGGAACATCTGCTACAATAGTTTGAGGATTTGTTACTTGTGTTGGTTGAATTAGTTCTACTGATTGCGGCGGTTTAACATCAGTCGAATTTACATTAATAATTGAATCAGATACTTGTTCATTAATATTCTCTTGAGCTTTAGTTTCTAATTGGTCTACTTGAATCTGACTATTATTGCTAGTTGTACTTACTGTATTAGTAATTGCTGTATTAGTAATTGCTGTATTTTCAGCAATTTCTTTTTCTTGGTTTGTTGTTTGAATCAAACCTTCGGTTGTAGACTGACTGGTATTGATTTGATCCGCAAAAACTGGATTAGTCAACATGATACTTGCTCCAATCATAACCGAAGCTACCCCATAACTATATTTTCTGATTGAAAAACGACTAACTTGATTTAAAAATGGATTTTTCATGGTTTTGACCTACTTTCTTTTTATCTTACAAGGTCATTATATGAAATAAAAGAAACAATGTCAACATAATTTAGTAATATTTGTAACATTTCTGTAACATAATGTGTTTTCCATAGATAAAAAAAGCCTTTGTTCATTACAAAAGCTTTTTGATGTATTTTAGGAAGACTAATAATTATTATTTCTATTAAATAAAAAGTTGCATATTAGCATTTTCAGAGTCACCAATAAAAGTTGCGACCCCACCATATTCAACAAAATCAAATAATTCCTCTTTTTCAATTCCCATCAAATCCATTGACATGGTACAAGCCACAAATTTGACACCAAGTTCATGTGCTTGTTGAATCATATCTGGTAAGGCATCAACATTTTTATCTTTCATGATGGTCTTAATCATTTTTTGACCAGCGCCACCCATATTCATTTTAGAGAGAGGTAATTTATCAGCACTTGACGGCAACATCATGTCAAATAATTTTGCCATTCCTTTTTTCTGGATGTTGTTCTTTTTAAGAATTGATAAACCCCAAAAGGTGAAGAAAATAGTAACAGACTTGCCGAAAGAAGCAGCTCCTGAAGCAATAATCATTGAAGCAATTGCTTTATCAAAGTCACCACTAAAGACAACCATTGTTGCCCCGTTTTTAGTTTCTTGCAAAACTCCTTCTTTTTGGAGCAAGACTTCATTTGGTGCTACTTGACCACTTCCCTTTTGCAAAGTAGCAACTACATTATTGTTTTCTATCTTATTATTTATAACTTTGTTACCAGTATTGTTAGCCCAATTCTCAATATCAGCAGAGAAGCCAAAATCACTAGCTACAACACGTAATTGTTGACCATCTTGCATACTATCCATGGTTTTCTTAACTTTCAAGATCGGACCAGGACATTGCAAACCACATGCATCTAAATGAATCATCTCATCTTCTGATTTAGTCTTTGGTACAACAAAAGCTTCTTCCATGGCTTCAGGACTTAATACGATTTCTTTTAACTGGTAGTTTGAATTCTTGTAGGTCTTATATCCTCCATCTAGGTTCTTGACTTGGAAGCCAGCGGCAGCTAAGATTCTTACTGCATTATACCCACGTTGTCCAACTTGACAGTAGACATAAATCATTTGATCCTTAGGTAATCCCGCAAGACGATGACGTAGCTGATTCAAAGGAATTTGAAGACTGCCTTCAATTAAGCCAGTAGCTAATTCAAAATCTTCACGTACATCTAAGAAAAAGGCTCCTGCTTCTTTTAAAGCTTTGATTTCTGACCATTGGAATGTTGACACCTTGCCGGCCATCATATTATCTGCTACATAACCCAACATATTGACGGGATCTTTGGCTGAAGAGTATGGTGGGGCATAAGCCAGCTCGATTTCTGCCAATTGGTTGGCTTTTGCACCAAACTTCATAGCAGTCGCAATAACATCAATTCGTTTTTCAACGCCTTCTGTCCCAACCGCTTGCGCGCCCAAGACTCTTCCATCTTGGCCAAAAAGTAACTTCATGGCAATTGGTGAAGCTCCTGGGTAATACCCCGCATGTGAGTTTGGATGAATATGAATCACTTCATGAGCAATGTCAGAATTTATCAGTTGTCGTTCACTGTTCCCAGTTGACGCTGCTGTTAGTTCAAATATTTTAGCCACAGAGGTTCCTTGTGTGCCTGGATATTGGGCGTTTATTCCATTGATAACATCTGCAACCAATCGTCCTTGACGATTAGCTGGCCATGCTAAAGGAATATTAGTCTCTAGACCAGAAACAGTATCTGTCACTTCAATAACATCACCAATGGCATAAACATGTTCAGCTGATGTCTGCATTTGAGGTGTAACTTTTATGGCACCTTTAACACCAAGTTCCAAGCCAGCTGCTTTAGCTAAAGTATTTTCTGGGACCACGCCGATAGATAAGATTGTCAAATCTGTAGGCAGTGTTTTACCACTATTTAAAAGTAAGAGGTTTCCATGATCTACAATTTTATTTAATCCGTCGTTTAAAATTAAATTTATGCCATGCATATTAATTTGCGCATGCAATTGCTGTGCCATCTCAAAGTCAATATTAGGCATGACTTGTGGTGCCATTTCGACTAGATTGACAGAAAGTCCTAGTTCAACAAGATTTTCCATCATTTCCAAGCCAATAAAACCACCACCAATAACTGTTGCACTCTTAACATCATTATCAGCAATATAGGCTTTTATTAAGTCCATATCAGGAATATTTCTCAGTGTAAAGACATTTTTTGCATCTTCTAAACCAGGAATAGATGGCTTAATTGCTTTTGCTCCTGTAGAGATTATTAAATCATCATAGGTTTCGTCGTATTCTTCATGTGTTATATGATTAAAAATTGAAACGGTCTTAGCATTCGTATCAATTGAAAGAACCTCCGAAAAGTTGCGAATATCAATACCATATTGACTGCTCATTCCATCAACTGTTTGTAAAATTAGATTTTCTCTGTCCTCTATGGTTCCACCTATATGATATGGTAAACCACAATTGGCAAATGAAATGTATTCACCCTTCTCAATTAGTATAATCTGATCTTCCTCGTTAAGACGACGAAGTCGAGTTGCCGCAGTCGCTCCACCAGCTACTCCTCCAATAATAACAATTTTTTTAGCCATAAAATTCTCCTATAATATTATAGGATTAATTATATACCCTTATGGGTATATTGTAAAATAAAAAATTTCACCCACTAATTACAATGCTTAGTCCTCTTTTTCTTCCTCCATCAACTCTGTAGCAGAAAATCTTCGATCAATTAATTGTCCAGATGTCTTTAAATGATTCAAATTTTCATCATAAGCACTTGAAAAAGCAAGTCCATAAAGAATATCAAGCAAGACATGGATTGAAATATTTGTCGTGAAATTTCCGATTTTAGAAAAGAGTTTTTCGCGTGTTGTGATGGGAAGAAAAAGATCAACTGACTGAGATAAAGTATTATTTCCTATACTAGTTATCCCAATCCGTTTAATCTTTCGCTTAGCCAGTATTTCATTAATTTCAAGAATCATTGGCGTTTCACCTGATGTAGAAATTAAGATTGCCACCGAATCTTGCGGAATATTATAAGCTTCATACTTCTCCTCACCTGCAGTTGTAACTATATGAATTAATTTACCTAGTCTACGCATTTTTAGGGCAAAATCTTGGGCCAGTAAAATATTAGCATTTTGACCAAAAAGATATATGGTTTTATTTGTATTAAGTATTTGCTTTGCTTGGGACAAATCATCGTGATGAAGTAAAGATATGAGATCATCAATAGTTGACTTTTCCAGCGAAGCAATCTTTGCAGCAAGTGTCATCACATTATCCTTAGCCTTAAAAGGAATGTTAGAATCCACTTTCGTGAACTGACTAGTCAGATAGCGATGTTCCTCAAGGTAAGCATGTTTAAAATCAACCCAGCCCTTGAAACCGAGCTTTTTGGCTATTCTGACTATTGTTGAAGGTTGCGTAAAGGTTTCTTTAGCCAAGGCTTGTATGCTAATTTTTTCTAGTTGTTCTACATGATCGATAATATATCTGACGGCAACAGCTTCTGCCTGCGAAAAAGTATAAGATTCCAATTCTTCTTTGATGAGCATAATGTCCTCCCTGTGGAAACTTTATCTTAACTTTAGCAAAAATATTTTCAAAAATCACCTAAAAAACGAAAAAATTTGTAAACAAGTTTTTAAATGATTCTATATCTCTTGTTTAAAATTTTCAAAATCGTATACTCAAATTAAAGATTAAGAAAGAAGGAAAAAACAAATGGTTAAAATAGCAACTATTGGTGGCGGAAGCTCTTATACCCCTGAATTAATGGAAGGTTTTATCAAACGATACGACCAACTGCCAATCAGTGAAATCTGGTTAGTTGATGTAGAAGAAGGCAAAGAAAAACAAGAAATTGTTGGTGCTATGGCACAACGGATGTGGGATGCAAGTCCTTACGATGTTAAAGTATACTTAACTCTCAATCGTGAAGAAGCCCTCAAAGATGCTGATTTTGTAACCACACAATTCCGTGTTGGACAGTTAAATGCTCGAATAAAAGACGAACGCATTCCCTTTTCATACGGCATGCTAGGACAAGAAACCAATGGCCATGGTGGGATTTTTAAAGCTTTCCGAACTATTCCAATTGTTTTGGAAATTGTTGAAGATATGAAACGTCTCTGTCCAAACGCCTGGTTAATCAACTTTGCCAATCCAGCCGGAATGGTTACTGAAGCAGTTCTCCGCTATGGGAATTGGGATAAAGTTGTTGGACTTTGTAATGTTCCCGTAATGGCTAAAATGGGTGAATCACAAATGTTAGGCTTGAGCGAAGAAGACCTGATTCATAAATTTGCAGGGGTCAACCACTTCCACTGGCACCGTGTCGCAGATAATAACGGTAACGATGTAACCATGCAAATCATTGATATGCTTTATGAAGAAAGTAATGGTTTGCCAAAAAACATTTTCGATATACCATTCTTTAAAGAACAATTACAACAAATGAAAATGATACCTTGTGGCTATCATAACTACTATTATCGTTTTGATGAAATGTTGGCACACGGCATCGAAGAATTTAAAGAAAACGGTACCCGTGCTGAGCAAGTCCGTGCCCTTGAAGAAAGTCTTTTTGAATTATATCGTAACCCAGAACTCAACTACAAACCCAAAGAATTAGAAGAACGTGGCGGTGCTCACTACTCTGATGCAGCATGTGAAACAATTGCTTCTATTTATGCTAATAAAAACACTGAAATTGTTGTCTCTACACAAAATAATGGTGCAGTACCTGATCTACCAGCTGATTGTGCTGTTGAAGTTACTGCTTATCTTGGTGCTCAAGGAGCTCGTGCAGTTGCTTTCGGTCCTCTGCCAACTGCCGAACGTGGTTGGTTACAAGTCATGAAAGCTATGGAACTATTAACCATTGAAGCGGCTGTTACTGGAGACTATGGAACAGCATTACAAGCTATCACGATCAATCCACTAATTCCCTCAGGAGCTCGTGCCAAACAAGCTATGGATGAACTTTTCATTGCCCATAAAGAGTATTTACCTCTGTTTGCTGATACCATTGAACGTCTTGAAAAAGAAGGTATTACTATCAAAGATGACAAAGTCAAAAAAATGTGTGACATATAATACTTTTACTCCACTAGCATCTAGTGGAGTATTTTTTATGCCGATTGACTAGCTTGATCAATACAATTGAAGACAAATGCGTCAGTATCAGGGTGACTAGGAAAATGAATTTTCCCTGATCATAAATGCTATAGTCACTTTTACTCATCATATAGCTCGTCAGTTGGATGTACATGGGGTGGATGAAAAAATAATAGCTACTCAGCACTTTTAGATATGACAGGTCACGATTTTTCCAAAAGCGAGAACGAATGCTGAGATTGAATAAAAAGGAAATAAAGACTGGTGCACTTAGAAAGAAGTTTTTGTCCCGTCCCTGATGATAGAAGATAAAGAGGAACTCTAGACCTAAGAGCGACAAGAATATTACAGTCTTTAATATCGTGGCTTTCGAGAAAGATTTGTGGTCAAATCTGTCATAGAGCAAGATTCCCAAAAATAGGAAAATGGGTACAAAAAAGAGGCTATTTCTAGTCGTTTGAAAAATGGCAAAATACTTGGCCATATATGTCTCAATAAGCTGACCCGTAAATAAGGCGGAATAGGTCTCATAAGTGCCCAAAACATATAAAGCGATGATAGTTACTAAAGTTTTTCCTTGACCGAGTCGCCGACATAGTAAGTGTAAAAAATGCCAGCCCAAAAATAATGCAGGAATATACCAGAGGGTATGAGAAAAACCGAGATAAAGAAAACCAACAAGCAAAGCGGGCAACATAAACCAGTAAGATAAGTTCAAGTGCTCAAAGAATAGAAATGCTAAAGGCAAATAAAGCAAAGACCACCCAACATATTTCTTTATTAGCCCCTTAAAATAGAGTTGACAAGACCCACCACTTCGTTCCTTTTCCCTTAGAAAAAAAGCGGTGCAAACAAGAAAATAGGGGACTGCCATCCGACCAAAAAGCTTTTAAAAATGAAATGCAGGCTATCGCTCTCAAACAAACGACCACTATGAACCACCATCACCAAAATAGAAAAAATATACTGCAAACAAGAAAGCAAGGCAAAATTATAGGATGACCTAGTTTTACCATAAGATTCCTTGATTAAAAATATCATCACTATTTGCATACAAAAAAACTCCTGACAAATAATTTCTTAGAAATGATTTTATCAGAAATTTTGAGAACTCATCCCATCTATCCTAAACGGTAAAAATAGAGCCTGAATTGTAATAAAAAACACACTACTAAACAGCAGTGTGTTTTTTAATTTATTTTCTATCTCGAAAAACAAATAATTGACTGAGAATATAGTTCAAAACAATAATCAGTACCTGACCAACTAATGTTTCAATTGAATTAATTAGTTTGGGACTATCATTTACAAATTGACCAATGATATGTAGAAATGGATCAACAAAGATAAAGGCTAAAAGAACATCCAATACAAGTGTAACTAATCTAGCAAGCATAAATTTAACAAAACGTGGAGCCCACCCTCTACTAACCTGCTTAAAAACAATTGTATCAATTGTATCATTTGTCACAAAAGCAAAGATTAAAGCAATAATATTAACCAAACCAGCCGAAACAGTCGCATCCTGTTAAAAATGAAAAATAATAAGACGGCTAATGATATAAACGATCGTAGTCAGAATACCAAAAATTAGGTAGGAGATAACTTCATTATGAAGTAATTTTTGTAATTTAGTATGTATTTTTTCCTTTACATATTATAGATCCGTATATAAATCAGTCTCTTTTACAATATAGACTGGTCGCTTCTTGGTTTCCAAAAATATTTTCGCAACGTATTTGCCCAATATCCCCAAACAAAGTAATTGTAGGCCACCAATAAATAAAATCACCACAATCATACTAGCCCATCCATTTACACTACCACCGACTGTTAACTTACGGATAACGACAAATAGAATTCCAAAGATTGAAGCTATAAATGAAAGTATACCACTGTATGTCGCAATACTAAGTAAAGCCTCTGAAAAATTAATATAGCCTTCTAATGAGTAACGAACTAACTGCCAAAAATTCCAGGATGATTCTCCAGCAACCCGCTCTCTATTTTCATATGGAATATGATAGGTGTCATAGCCGACCCAAGCAAAAATACCTTTTGAAAAACGGTTAACCTCTCCCATTTCTAGAATACTGTCGACCACCTGTTTCGTCATTAAACGGTAATCTCTTGCCCCGTCGACAATCTTTGTATCCGAAATGATATTAATAACCTTATAAAATAGTTTAGAAAAAAATGTTCTTATTGGTGGCTCACCCTCACGATTTTTGCGACGAGTGCCTACAACATCATACCCTTCTTGAATTTTGTCATACATTGCAATTAATAATTCAGGAGGGTCTTGTAAGTCTGCGTCCATAACAGTGATAAAATCACCACGAGCATGCTCTAACCCTGCCAACATGGCACTTTCTTTACCAAAATTACGTGAAAATGATAAATAATGAACATTTGAATTGTAGTTGCTTATTTCTTTTAAAACATTAAGCGTGTTATCCTTGGAGCCATCATTGATAAAAATGTATTCAAAATCAAGTTGATTTCCTAATTGTAATTCAACTCGATGTGCTTCAGCTAAAAAAAGTTTTATTGTATCTTCCTCGTTATAACATGGTACAACGATTGATAGCAAATGTTTTTTTATTATCATCTATATTCCCTATATAATTAGTCTTGTTAATTATCTAAACCTTATTGTATTTTACCATAATTAATAAATTATGATAAACTTTGGAGTTAGATCCCACTTTTCAAAATAAAAAACTCTCACTGAAGATATAATCAGCGAGATGTTCATTAATCATTTAAATGAGTATTCAAAGTAATAAGTATATGGGCAAATCCAGAAATCGATGCAGCAATAATTAATAAGGTATGACCAAGGACCATCCCAGATAAGAGAAAGATTAAAGTTGGAATAATAGCTAGAGTAATTGCACTCTTAAGTTGCTTTTGTTTCAGATATGATGACCAAAAGTAATAATAGACGAGCAATAAGCATAATTCATAAGTTACATAAAGTATAATAGTACCCCTGTCATATAATCTAAACTCCCATACAAAAATTGGTAAAACCATCAATATCATACAACCATATCTGCCAATTTGTTCCAAAATCGTAATCCACTTAGGTGGAACTTTGGTTAGTTTATTACTCATTTGATAATTCTTAGCATAATGTATATTGGGAATCATCAACAATATGATAACAATAGAATTAAAGCCATTTATCCAATTAAAAGCCATATTCAAACCTTCATCTTCGTTTTCTTAATTATACAACCACGATAATGGATAAACAAGATTTAGCTATCTTGAGTATAATTTAATAGAAAAAACCACTGAGTCTCGGCACTGCACCCAATAAATGAGACACAAGAAAAACACTCCTGTAGAATTCTAGTAAAATAGAATCAGGAGTGTTTTATTATGGTCAAAAAAGCTTACTCGTTAGAAACCAAATTAGCCTGTATTGAAATGAAGAAATCAGGTAAGCCCGAAAAAGTTATTATGGATAGACTTGGTATTAAAAATAAAAGCCAGATATATACATGGTGGCGCTGGTATCAAAAAGGAGAAACGTATCGTTTTCATCAACCTGTAGGTAAGCAATATACTTACGGTCAAGGAATGGAACAGTTATCAGAAGTTGAGCAATTAAAACTACAAGTTGAACTTTTAAAAAAGTATCAAAGCTTGATGAGAAAATCGATAAAGTAACACTCATCAAGCTTGTTGATTACTACAGATATCAGTATCCATTAGGTTTTATTCTGGACTGTTTTAAGGTCTCACGCTCAACCTATTATCGGTGGAAATCTAATATCAAGCCTCCTATTCATGATAGTCTTATCGAAAAAGTTGAAGAGCTCTGCTTAAAATATAAGTTTATATATGGTTATAGAACCATTACAAGTCTTCTAAAGAAAGAGTTTGGGATTAATGCCAATGTAAAGAAAGTCTATCGTATCATGAAGAGCAGAGGGTGGCTATGTCGCACTAGAATAAAGAAGTCCCCTAAATTAGGTAGGCCATACTACGTCACAGACAATAAGCTAGACCGTGACTTTAAGGCAACCAGACCATTACAAAAACTAGTTACAGATATTACTTATCTCAACTTTGGAAAAACTACCTTATACTTGTCATCTATTATGGACCTTTATAATCGTGAAATTGTGGCCTATACTATTTCAGATACACAGGACAATGATCTTGTACTTGATACCCTTAATCAACTTGATTTAGAATCAGGAGTCCTATTACACAGTGATCAAGGATCTGTCTATACATCACATGCTTACTATCTCGCTTGTATTGAAAAAGGCATTACCCGCTCAATGTGAATCGGTTACACTAAACTAGACAGAATTTATAAAGTGTTCTACACTAAAGAAAACAGGAGAACAGATATGTCTAGAAAAATACGTCGCCACTTCACCGATGATTTTAAGCAACAAATCGTTGACTTGCACAATGCTGGAATGAAACGAAGTGAGCTTATCAAAGAATATGAGTTAACGCCCTCAACCTTCGATAAGTGGGTCAGACAAGACAAACTAACGGGTTCCTTCAAGTCTGTTGATAATATGACAGATGAACAACGGGAACTGATTCAACTCAGAAAACGCAATAAAGAACTCGAAATGCAATTAGACATCCTAAAGCAAGCGGCAGTGATTATGGCACGAAAAGACAAGTAATCACTGCAAACAAGGATAAATACAGCATTTCAGCTATGTGTCGTTGGCTGAACATCCCGCGCTCAAGTTACTACTACCAAGTTGTAGATCCTGTGTCAGAGGCTGATCTCGAGGATAAAATTACCTATATTTTCTTTGAGAGCAAGTCCAGATATGGGGCTAGAAAAATCAAGAAATGCTTAGAAAAGGACGGCATCATACTCTCTCGCCGTCGGATTCGTCGCATCATGGAGAGACTCCACTTGGTATCCGTTTATCAGAAAGCAGCCTTCAAACCGCATTCTAGAGGGAAGAACGAAGCTCCTATTCCAAACCGCCTAGACAGGCAATTCGACCAAGAAAGACCACTGGAAGCCCTGGTGACCGACTTGACTTACGTCCGTGTGGATAGGCGCTGGGCTTACGTTTGTCTCATCATTGACCTCTTTAATCGTGAAATCATAGGATTGTCCGTTGGCTGGCACAAGACTGCGGAGCTCGTTAAACAAGCCATTCAAAGCATCCCTTATGCACTAACCAAGGTCAAGTTGTTCCATTCTGATCGTGGCAAGGAGTTTGACAATCAGCTGATTGATGAGATGCTTGAAGCTTTTGGAATCACCCGTTCTCTCAGTCAGGCTGGTTGTCCCTATGACAATGCCGTCGCTGAGAGTACCTATCGTTCCTTCAAACTGGAGTTTATCAACCAAGAAACCTTTCAATCACTAGAAGAATTAGCCCTCAAAACGAAAGATTATGTCCACTGGTGGAACTATCATCGCATTCATGGTAGTCTTAACTACCAAACTCCCATGACCAAACGAATTATCGCTTAAAAAGCACTTTATAAAAATTGTTCAGAAAAGTGTTGCCTTTTCAATGTCTCGAAAAGGGACACCTGCAGATAACGCCGGTATTGAATGGTTTCACTCCGCTTTAAAGACTGAAACCTTTTATCTCCAAGATAGGAGAAAACACAACAAAGTTAGTATAACAAATATTGTTAAAAATTACATAACATTTTATAATGAAACTAGAATTCAACGTCATTTAAAAAACCAATCTCCTGTTCAATTCAGAAAATTGGTATCATATGGAAAGTCAACGAAAAACTAGACACGGAGTTAAGAGAATTTAAGAATTATATTTTTCAAAGTCTTTTGGAGACTTGTAATCAAGACCTGAATGCATCCTTTTTGTATTGTAATAGGTCTCAATGTATTTAAATATTTCTTGAGTAGCCTCAGCTCTTGTCTCAAAATGAGCATCATTAATAAGCTCCCTCTTTAGCGTCTTATAAAAAGACTCCATCATTGCATTGTCATAGGGATTTCCTTTACGACTCATGCTAGATTGAGCACCGACTTGACGAAGAGTAGATTGATAACGAGAGCTTGTATATTGACTCCCTTGATCAGTATGGACAATCAAGCCAGGCTGAGGATGTTCTTTCCCACAAGCTTGTAATAAGCAATCCCTCACCAGTTTATCTTGCATCCGTGAAGACATTGACCAGCCTACAATCTTACGTGAAAAAACGTCGATATTCACGGCTAAGTATAAGGTGCCTTCTTTGGTAGGGATATAGGTCATGTCTCCCAGCCATACTTTATTAGGAGCTGTTGCTTTAAAGATCTGATTAATTAAATTGGGTCTTGAAAGCGAAGCTCCTTTTCTGTTGTAATGTTTATATTTATAACGGCTTCCCTTGGCATAAAGTCCCATCAAGTGCATCAGTTTCCCAACACGTTTCGTGTTGGTCATAATACCAGTATTATGAAGTACCTTGGTAATTCTAACCGCACCATAGCGTCCCTTATGCTCATGAAAGACAGCTTTTATCTTCTCTGAGAGAATTTCTCTCTCCACTTGTTGTTTTGAAGGACGACGATGCATGTATTCATAGAAACCTGAGCGAGAAACCTTAAGAACTTTTACTGCATGCTTAATTTTTATCTTCCCATGATGTTTCAAGAGAAATTCAAAACGTTTTACTTGCTTCGCTTCAAGAAGACCCGGAACTTTTTTAGAAGTTCAAGTTCCTCCTGAAGATAACGATTTTCTTTCTCTAACAATTTAATCTTATGTTGGGCATCAGCTAGGGCTGTCCCATTGCCTGGAAAAGCACTTTCTCCATATTCTTCAACTTCTTGAACCCAGCGATAAAGACTATTGGCATGAACCTCAAGCTCTTGGCTGACTTCTTTAACAGAGTAACCCTCTTCAAGAATGAGTTTTACTGCAGAATTTTTAAATTGTTTATCGAATTTTCTTCTTGCCATAATAAACCTTTCCACGATTTCTCTTAACTTTGTGTCTAGTTTATTATAACCTTTCCAATAAGAGTGTTTTTCTTGTGTCCCACTATTGGGGTGCAGTGCCCTCCCAGTGGTTTTTTATTTGTTAGGCTATTTGCATAGTCACACTATTATTTAAGTGTAACAATAATATACGTTACTCTATGGACGATACAATAGGCTTTTTAGCCCTAACTCTGCCTTTGGCAGGAATTTTGGCATAAAATTGAATCTAGTCCTGCACTAATTACATTTTGAGTAATTTCTTCAGACACTGTTTTATCTAATGCATTAAACCAGTGACTATATGTATTCAAGGTTGTAGATTTATCAGCATGTCCCATTCGTCTTGCTACATATAAAATATCTTTTTGTAAAACATTTATGAGATAAGAAGCATGACTGTGTCTCAAACCTTTTCCTGTTATCACCGGTACTCCAACTTCTTGAGCTTTTCTCTTGATAATTCGACAGATTGTTGATTTACAAAACGGTTCACCAAAACGTGAAATAATGAAATCTGTATCTTGATTGGCAACTTGATTTTTTCGCCAATTTTCCAATACTGATAGTGTCACATCATCTAATTCAATGAGACGTTCTCCTGCTGATGTTTTGGTTTGGTCTTTACGATACCACTTCCCATTTTCATCCTTTTCCAAGGTTGTATGTACTTTCAGGAATTTGTGTTCAAAATCTACGTCTTCCCACCATAATGATAAACCTTCACTCACACGAACACCTGTCATATAATATAACCAAATAGTTGTAAATCTCTGTAACTCTTCGTAATCTTGTAAATCAAATGATTTAATAAAGTTCTGAAACTCAACATAAGTCCAAAATGGAGTATCAGGGTGCTTGCCTCTAGGGTTATCTAATGCCTTGCATGGCATTGATGAAATATATCCTAATCTCTCAGCATATCCCATACAAGCCTTAAATCGTGACCATAAATTCTTTGCATAATTTTTAGAATAATGTTCAATGATGTGCAATCTAAAAGACTCACAATCTCTAACTGTTATGCCTTTTAAAAGTTTGGAGCCAAAATACTGAATAAATAACTTGTGATGTGGCAATGCAGTTTTATAAGTTACAGCCTGAACCTTTTGCTTATAGGCTCTTAGATAAATGCTATTCATGTAACTTTCAAATGTTATATTGTAATTTTCAATACGAAGATTATTATTAAACTCATATCTAATTCGGACTAGTTCATCATACGCTTCTTTCATTGTACTAAATGGTTTACCATACTGATTCTTTCTAGCTTTCTTTTGAACTCGTTTACCTGTTACTGGATCAATACCAAGATCAGCCTGATAAAATATCTTGCCATTCTTATCACAATAAACACCTTTGTACTTTTTCTGATTTTTCGTAGCCATCTTTAATTCTCACTTTCTAAACTTTCTTCAGAGAGTGAAATTCCGATTAACTCTTCTACTATATCTTTAGGAGCAATACCAAGTCTTCTATTGTCAAAGGGCGATTTACTCAATTGTACCGCATTATGGTCAACTTTGCGAGCTTCTTCAAACTTTTTTACTGCTATTCTTTTTGCTTCTCTAATAATATTTCTTGCCGTTTGTTCCGGAAAACCAATATTCATTAAGTTTTTATATGTTACTGTTTTCATACCTCCACTCCTGTCAAAAAAATTATTTCCTCCGTGGGTATGACTGGTTAAATCACTCATGGGCATTTCACCCGCTGTCCTTTTTCGCTGGCAGCCTGAACGGTCAGAAGTATCATTATCCTTATTTGTAGTCATGGCAGATAGAGGACCATTCTATTTTATAGCTAATAGTTATCGCTCCTGTCACAGCGTATCAGACTAAAATGCTCGACAAATAAGAAAGTCCCACCTCGGTTTATTCAATTGTCAATGAACAAATCAAGGAGAGACTATTTTTTTGATGGATACCTATAAGGCAAATCCGTAAGACCTAATAGATAATCAACATTAACATCATAAAGATTTGAAATTTTTATTAAGACTTCCGCAGACAGTATTCTTTCCCCCCTTTCTATTTTCGCATAAGCAGAATGAGTAAAGGAAAGAATGCTAGCAACTTCTTTTTGAGTTAGGTCATTATCCTCTCTCAAATCTCTTATACGTTGGTACATCTAGCTTTCTCCTATAAAAAAGTATAGGATATTTTTAGACGTATTCTTTAAAATTGTCCTATTTGGACAGCGGTACTTAATTTGTAGACTTTTAAATTCAAATCATAACTATTTTCTAGTAATTCAAATGAAAAATTGATTAGTATATTGTTGCGAAAATATGAATTAACATAAATTTTCAGATTTTTTAAAATAAAAAAATAACACTCAATAGATCTTCTTCGTTGTGAATTTACAAACGTGACTAAATTTATTTTTCATTAGACTATTATCCAAACATAATACGGACATTAACATGAATCATACACCCTCTCTATAAAATAATTCAAAAGACATTTCTGCCTTTTGAATTAAAAACTCTTCTTTATTAGCTTCTATAGTATTGTAATATCAAATGATTTGACTACTGTTTCACCAGGATTAACAAAACTTATTAATCGCTTATCCTCCACCGTGTCGTTTTCCTCCAAAGATGTAGAGAGGCCGCTCCAAGGTTCTAAGGCAATAAACGGACTTTTATTTATTGTTGACCAAAGAATTAAATTCGGAAAATCAGAGAAATCTAATGTCAATCCTTTATCGTGTTTTTTTGAACGAAGTGAGACGCTTCTTGACTGAATATCATCTAAAGTTAGAGCGTCATAAGCAAAAAGTGAATAATCTAAATCAATAGTTTTTTGTTGATTTAGGAAAGCAGTACGGTTCTGCACATCTAACAAGCCTGTTTCAGGAAAAGCTTTAGGAATTGAACACGTCTCCTCTTTTTCAAATTCTAAATAATAATCTTCATACTGATCATCATTAACTATTGGGCAATTAAACCCAGGATGACCACCAATAAAGAATGGCATTTTTTTAACAACTTCATGATTTGTTACTTGATACTCTGTTCGAATTGTTTTGCCATTCAAAGTGTAGACAATTTTTAATTCAAAATCATAAGGATAATTGGCTACCGTGCTTTGATTCGGCGTAATTGTAAATGAAAAACTATTTTCTGAGATTTGTTCAAAAGTAAAGACTTCTTTTCGGACTAAACCATGACGAGGAATCTGTCCTTTATGAAAAGATCCGTCTTCATTTTTGAAAAAGCCAATATCATTTCTTAAACTACCACAAATTGGAAAGAGAACAGGTGCTTGACCGCTCCAATATTCTGGATCTCCTTGCCATAAATATTCTATCCCTTCACTATCTTTAATAGAAGAAAGTGCACCGCCAAATTCTTTAAACTGTACTGTTAAATCTTTATTTGTTAATTCAATTACCATTTTATTCTCCCTATAAACAAAACAAGAGCGTTAGTGCGCTCACCAACACTCTTATTTTGTGTAAAAATGTATTAAAGAAGTATCTACAAAATCATTCAATCACTTGAGTTTCTGCCACTTTTTTATACCAGTAGGCACTCTTCTTAGGATAACGTTCTTGAGTTTCAAAGTCGACATAGAAGAGACCGTAGCGTTTTTCATAGCCATTTGACCATGAGAAGACATCCATTAATGACCACATAAAGTATCCTTTAACATTTGCACTATCTGCAATCGCATCAGAAATAACTTCTAGGTGTTTTTTCACATAATCGATACGACCATCATCATAGACTGTATTATCTACAAACTCATCTTTATAGCCAAGACCATTCTCTGTTATATAAATCTTCTTATAGTTTGGATAATCTGCTTTGACACGCATGATTTGGTCATAAAGACCTTGAGGGAAAATAATCCAGTCCCAGTCAGTTTTAGGCACATCTACTGGAGCTTCACGACGTCCAACACCTTTAATTTGATATTTAGAGCTGCCTTTTTCACCCTTACCATTGTGAATGATTTCAGTCTCACCATCAAAAGCTTGCATCCAATCACTCATATAGTAGTTAATACCAAGGAAATCATTTAAATCTTTTGCGGCATCCAGTGCTACAAAATCTTCTTCACGAAGATCAAGTTCACCACCATTCACCTCAAGGATATGGTTAACACCTTCCATTGTTTTATCTGAATACTTACCAAGATAAGTTGCATCAAGAATAAATTTATTATGGATAATATCTTCAAGTTCAGCTGCTCTAACATCGTCAGGATTGTTAGCGTCAAATGGATACTTAGTTGGAAGAGCATGGACAACACCAATTTCGCCTGAATAACCGCCGTCTTTAAAGAGTTTTACTGCACGAGCATGAGAGACCATCATGTTATGGTGTGATTGGAAAACTTTAGCAAGATCGTATTGAATACCTGGAGGGAATTTACCAACCAAGTATTGGCCATCTCCAATAGGCCCAATTTCGTTAAATGTTGTCCAATAGTTAACTTCTGAGAATTCTTTAAAACAGAATTCTGCATAATTTACAAAATGTTCAATGTTCTCACGATTGAGGAAATCACCATCCGAGTGGAGAGCTTCTGGTGTATCAAAATGGTGAAGTGTAACAAAAGGCTCAACATGACGCTTATGACACTCTTCAAAGAGATTGTGGTAGTATTCTACTCCTTTAGGGTTGACTTCTCCTTTTCCTGTTGGAAAAATACGAGACCAGGCAATAGAAATACGGATGCCGTTGACACCAAATTCTTCACTAAGTTTCAAATCGACTGGATAACGATTGTAAAAGTCACTTGCTGGTTCAGCAGTGTACCAATAGTTGTCTTCTAAGTATTTATCCCAAGCTACTGGCCCTTTGCCATCTGTGTGGGTAGCACCTTCAGCTTGATAAGCAGCTGTAGCACCACCAAAAATAAAATCTTTAGGTAATGTTTTAGTCATGATATACCTCTTCTAAATTTTCATTTCACTATAAAGGAAGATTGAGTTCCCCCAACCTTCCCTAGCGAAATATTATTTTTCCATTTGTTCTTTAACGAAGTCTAATGCACCTTGACCATCGCGAGTCAATTTGATGTATTGAGCCCCTTCTGTTTTAGCTAATTTAATATCAAGTTTATCAGTTTCCACTTTCATATCTTCATAGTTAGAAGCTACTTGAGGTGCAAGGATAACAAGTTGATATTGTGGTAAAATCTCACGGTGAGCACCATAACTTCCTGCTGCTGCAGTGACAGGTGCACCATATTCTTTAGCTGCTTTATTCAAAGCATTTGCTAATAAACCACTTGTACCACCACCGGCACAAAGAACGAGAACATTAGTTTGATCAGTGATTTCTTTAGTTTCTTTAGCTGCTGATTTTTCCAGAATAGCATCAGCTTTTTTAGTATCAAAGTTTGCTGCTACTTTTTTATTGAGCGCATCTGATGAATTCGTACCTGCTGCTTCTTCAGCAAGAATTTGTTCATCATATACTTTCAAGAATGGGTAGTAGATGATCACATCAACGACAATTAACAAAGCTGCCAAAATGAATGCTAGTACTTGGAAGTTTGTACCAAGGATAAGACCCAATGGAGCTGGTGTTGTCCAAGGCAAGTTTGCAGTGAAACTGTTCATTCCAAGCGTGTCAATGAAGAATTTGAAAATCCATACATTGACAATTGGTGCTAAGATAAATGGGATAAAGAAGATTGGGTTCAAAACAAGTGGAGCACCGAACAAGATAGGTTCGTTAACACCGAAGAATGTTGGAACAACTGATGCACGTCCAATTGCTTTGTTACGTTTTGATTTTGTTAACCACATGAACATGAATGGAACGACAAGTGTTGCACCTGTACCACCCATGGTAACGATGAACATTTGAGTCCCTGAAGTCAAGATCTTGTCCGCATGTTCACCAGCTTGAAGTAATTGAAGGTTGGTTTCAGCATTTGCGTAAGTAATCGCTGCAATGGCTGGTTCAACAATAGAAGGTCCATGGATACCAACAAACCAGAAGAAAGCAAATGCACCGAAGATAATGGTAATTCCAACATAACCATCTGCTGATTGGAACAATGGTGCAAGAAGTTTACCAATTGACTCCGCAACATTAACGCCTAATGTAGCATGAACAATCAATTCAATGATATAAAGTAGTACAACTGATAACGTAAATGGAATCAAATCCTTAAATACTTGAGAGATATTTGGTGGTACCTCTTCAGGCATGCGGATTGTAACATTGTTTTTCACACAGACTTTATAGACATTTACGGTGATAAAGGCTGCAATGAAGGCTGTTAACAAACCTTTCGTTCCCATAAATCCAGTTAAGAAACCACCGTCTTTTGCTGGATTAGCTGCCATAAGTAGAAATCCTACAATAGCAGCGAGCATGGTTGAAATAAAGTTAATCTGGTTAGTGCTAGGCAATGAACGGTTCATTGAATCGGTTAATGCTTTCGCAGTTGTACCAGTCACAAACAAGCCTAAAATACCCATTGAGTAATTGTATGGCGTCATCAAGAGATTCTCAATGTCTTTGCTCCAGTGGAAACCCCATGCATTTGGAACATAAGCAATCAAGATAAAGATACTTGAAAACAAGATGACTGGCATTCCAGCGATGAAACCATCACGAATAGCACGAAGATAGATGTTACGAGATATTTTCTCGAAGAAAGGTTTCCCTTTCTCAATCTGAGCAATTAATCCATTCATTATTTTGCTCCTCTCTTATAAAGTTCAATCATGTGTTTCATTAAATCTTGTAATAAAATGGTAGTCATTAAATGATCTTGACCATGTATAAGAGTAACACTATATGCCAAATCTTCTCCCGCAGCTTCTTTTTGTAGAAGACTTGTTTGAGCATTGTGGGCATCGTTTAAGCATTCGCTACCTGCAGCAATCAATTCTTCTGCTTTGGCATAATCCCCATCTTGTGCTGCTTTAAGCGCTTCTAAGAATTTTGAACGGGCATCTCCAGCATATGCTACGATTTCAAAACCTAAAAGAGTAATTTCTTCTCTATTCATTTTAGTTTCCTCCGAAAATAATGTTAAATTTTTTCAGTCCAAGGACTTGCAGTTTTATCTAGTACTTTGTTTAACTCGTCAATATTTTTGAAACCTTCTGTACGCAACCACTCACGAGCTGCTTCTGGACCTTCTTCGATATAGACTTTTACAGAACCTGCCCAAGTAGCACGTCCACACAAGACACCGTTGAATTTAGCACCTGATTCTGCTGCAAATTCCAAAGTATCTTGGAACAATTTAGCAGAAACACCAGCACTCAAATAAATGTATGGTAAATCAGTAGAAGCTTCTTGGTCACGGAAGGCTTGAGCTGCTTCTTCTTTTGTAAAGAGAACCTCACCATCTGCAAAGCCTTCTACAAATTTCATATTAACTGGAACTTCGACTTTCAAGACGTCAACACCAAAGCGTTCTTCTGAGAAGACTTTCATTGCTTCATTAATTTTATGAGCTTTAACTTTTGCAAACTCAGGGCTAGCATTGTCAGAGATTTTCTCATCATAAGTTAGAATTTCTAGGTAGAATGGAATATCTTCTGCTCGGCATTCAGAACCAATACGTTCAATGTAAGCTTTTTTCTGCTCATTGACGTCTTTATCTCCATCAACATCATAATATAGAAGAAACTTAACCGCTTCTGCTCCAGCCTCTTTAATACGTTTTGCAGACCAAACATCTAAGCAATCAGGTAAGCGACTAGTTGTTGTTGCATCGTATCCTGTTTTCTCATATGCCAACAACAAGCCTGCTTCTTCTGAACGTACACGACTTGCTGGCAAGCCATATTCAGGATCAAGTAGAATTGATGACGCAAATGGTGTAAGCTCTTCAGAAACTAAACTTTTAAGTTCTTCGATTTGTTCTACTGTTGGCTCTTCAGTTTGATGTTGAGCCATCATACGTTTGAGAGCTCCACGTTGGTCAAAAGCTAAGGCAGAAATAACACCATCTACACTTAGTTTTTCCATGCTTTTGCGTTTGTTTTCAGTTAAAGTAATTGTCATTTTTTATACCTCTTTGACTTTAATAGATTGATATAACTTATCGTAATTTTCTAAGTTAACATGCCCAGTTGTTTTTTCCTGCGCATTTAACATACCTAAGACATTTGCTTTTGTTAATAAAGCTCGATCATCTTCATCATTCGCTAAACCTGAAGCGATGCCTGCTACCGTAGAATCCCCTGAACCTACAGCGCTTACAATTTGGATTTTAGGAATATCAACTTTATAAAATGTATCCTTGTGCTTTGCAAATACGCCATCAGCACCAAGAGAAACGATTATCCATTCAATTCCATCAAATAACTTATCCTGTAAGACTTCTTTTAAGGCATCAAAATCTTTTGTTATTTCTTTTCCAAGAAGTTGAGAAAGTTCTTCAAGATTAGGCTTGATAACTGTTGGTTTACTATCACCTTTTAGTACTGCTTCTAAAGCATTTCCAGAACAATCTAGAACAGTCTTCTTACCATTAAGATTGGCAATACCGATTAACTTCTGATAGTAATCATCTGGCATACCAGCAGGAAGACTGCCTGACATTGTCACTACGTCAACATCATTCAGTAAATATTTGAAATGATTAGTAAAGCCATCAATTTCATCTACACTTAACAGCGGTCCTTTTTCTAAAATCTCAGTTTGATTACCTTCGTGTAATATGGCTATACATGTTCTGGTATCACCTGAAATTTTATAGAAGCGACTTAAAATCGAATCAGGAAGATGTTTAATGATAAAATCCCCGCTTTCTCCACCAATACAACCAGTAGCTTTGACTGTTTCACCGAATTCATTAAGAACTCGGGAAACATTCAAGCCTTTACCACCGGGTGTCTTTGTAACGTCTACAACTCGATTGACAGTATCGAATTTTAGTTCATTCAAAGGGTAGGAGACGTCAATAGCTGGATTTAAAGTAACTGTTAAAATCACAATAGCTCCTTTTTCTCTATATATCCCTATAGTAATTTTTTCAAATATTAGTCGTGATATTCACCACGGTCCCATTTTTCTAGGAATTCATCAAAGAAGTGTGGGTTATTTTGATCTTGGCTAGCATGTTGCAAGCTATCAATTTTTTCAATCAATTTTTTATTTTCTTCAGTTGGTTTGTATTCAGCCGCTAAGAAAGCATCGATAATATCATTCATCAACAAACCACCAATGATTTTTCCACCAAAACCAATAACGTTTGCGTTAAGTTCTTCTTTTGAGTAGATAGCAGATGTCATATCTCTAACGAGTGCTGAACGAATACCAGGAACTTTGTTTACAGAATTCGTAATACCAACACCAGTACCACAGATAACAACACCTAATTCTGCTTCACCACTTGCTACTGCTTCACCAACTTTTTTACCAAAGATTGGATAGTGTGTGCGGACATTATCGTATGTACCGCAATCAATGATTTCATGACCTTGTGATTTCAAATAATCAACAACAGCGATTTTTTCATAAGTAACAATATGGTCACAACCTACAGCAATTTTCATTTTTGTTCTCCTTGTTTTAACCTATTTCAATCAATTAGCACATTTTATTAAGCATGTCGACACGAACTTGATGCCGCCCACCATCATATTCACCTTCAACAAAGCCTTTGACAATGTTCTTTGCAATTCCTGGAGCACTAATTTCAGAACCAAGAGTGATGATTCGAGAATTGTTATGTCCTCTTGTCATGTATGCTGAACGCTCATCTGATACTTCAGCTGCCACCATTCCTTTAATTTTAGTAGCCACCATGAAAGAACCAACACCATATGCATCAATTACAATACCCAAGTTATCTTCGGATGCATTAACTTCTTTTGCAACAGCGAGAGTTGTATCAACAAAGTCACGAACTTCATTTTCACTGACATCAACGACTTCGTATTTACCTTCTTTAAGGTAATCTTTGATAACTTCTTTAAGTTCTGTACCTGCTTTGTCAGCACCGATAATAATTGCCATTTTATTTCTCCTATGATTTAGAATAAGTAAATGTGGAAAACCTACGTAGATAGTTAATTAACGATTTGCAAAATCTTTTGAAATAACGCTTACATTATTTCTATGACCTTATAATACACCTATCCAACACAAAAGTCAACACTTTTCTGTTTAGTTTTTAAAAAATAAACAATCGATGTTGATTTTGTTTGTTTTCATGGTTCAGAATTGATATTTTGTGTGTTTATTCACATATCGGAATTCACATTTAAAGCTATGAATTATCAAAAAACACTACTAACTCTATCTTTCTTATTTATAGTAAGTGTTTCATATAAAACATTTTAAGTTTTATTTGTATTTGCTTTTTTCAATGTTTTTTGTTTGTTTTGTTTGCCTTTTCTGTTTTTATTATGTTATGATACCTTTAATAATTATATCATAAGAAACTGATAGGAGGTAAGAATGAAAAAGAAAGAACGTCATGAAAAAATTCTCGATATCTTAAAAGTTGACGGTTTTATTAAAGTAAAAGATATTATCGATGAAATGAACGTGTCTGACATGACTGCTAGAAGAGATCTTGATACATTAGCAGATGAAGGATTACTTATTAGAACCCATGGAGGTGCTCAATTTTTAGATAGCACTTCTACCAAAGAGGAAGGTCACGAGAAAACACACATCGAAAAAAAAGTTTTACAAACTAACGAAAAAAAACAAATCGCACAAAGAGCTAACGACATTATTAAAGATGGTGAAACTGTCTTTATTGGACCAGGAACAACTTTAGAGCATCTAGCTGTCGAATTGAAAAATAGGAATATAAGAGTTATTACAAATAGCCTTCCTGTTTTTCTGATTTTACATCCGAGCACTACTATTGACTTGATTTTAATTGGTGGTGAGTGTCGTGAAATTACTGGTGCTTTTGTTGGGTCTATTGCTATTAATAACCTAGAATCACTAACATTTTCAAAAGCTTTTGTCAGTGCAAATGCTGTTTATAATAATTCTATTGCTACATACAGTGATCTCGAAGGAGAAGTTCAAAGGGTCGCCTTGAATAATGCTGTTGAGAAAATCCTTCTAGTTGATAGTACCAAGTTTGAAAGTTATGACTTCTACAACTTCTACCAGCTCGAACGAATGGATTTAATTGTGACAGATAAAAATGTGACAACAGATATTATAGAAAAATACGAGAAATTCTCTAAAATCGTTATTGCGGATAAGTAATAACAAATTTCAAAGTATAAACTAGGCACTTCTTAAGTTATTTTAAGAGGTGTTTTTCATTTATAAGTCAAAATAGTAAAACTAAATCCCTCTGTCATACAGGGGGATTTAATATGTCTAAACTTCCAAGAATTTATTAAAGACTATCTCAATCTCATCGATCTCATGGGCTTTTTGAAAGTCATATTTAAAATCATTTTTCATAAGAATTCTAGCAATTTTCGAGAGATAAGTCGGGTGAGTTGAACCAACTTCTGTCTCTGGAATAAATAAGGCTATGACAGAATCAATGAGTTTACCGTCCATAGACTCCCACTCAACTCCATTTTTTAGTTTTAAAACAGCAATACCTGGTTTTATGACCGCTTGACTTTTAGCATGTGGAATTGCAAATCCATCCATCATGCCTGTTGTTCCTTCTTCTTCACGAGATAACAAACTTTTATAAACTTGATCAGTATCATCTGCATAACCATTTTCAACAACAAGACCAGCAAGATAAGCAAACACATCTTTTTTTAGTGGCATGTCTACATCTACACAAATTAAATTTTTATCAATCATTTTTAAACCTCTTTATCGCTTTTTATCTTTTGTACAAACCCCATAAGTAGACCAGATATAACCGCTCCAATAAAGATTGCCAAAACCCAAAGAGCTGCATGTGTCACAACAGGCAATACCAAGAAGCCACCATGTGGTGCAGGGACTTGAACTTTCCAAAGGTATGTCAATACAGCACCAATTGAAGAGCCAATCATTAAGATAGGGAGATTACGTAATGGATCTTTAGCAGCAAATGGAATAGCACCTTCGGTGATATGCGTTGACCCAAGAATCAAGTTAGCAAGTCCAGCGTTTTTATCTTCTTCGCTGTAATATTTACGGAAGAACAAAGTTGCAAAGAATGTTGTCAATGGTGGTACGATACAAGCAGCTGATACACCTGCCATAAATGTTGTGTTGCCTTGACCAAGAAGAACAGTACCTGTTACGTAGGCAGCCTTATTGATAGGTCCACCCATATCAAAAGCACTCATGCAACCAATAATAATTCCAAGAAGAAGAGGATTAGCATTTTCAAAACCGGCTAACCATGACATCATGGATTCATTAACCCAAGCCATTGGTGCATTTATCAGTGCCATAAAACATCCTGTTAGAAAAACGCTTATAACAGGATATAAAAAGATTGCTTTCAAACCGTCTAATGATTTAGGGAGACCCTTAAGAAGTTTAATTAAACCAAGAACGATATAACCCGCTGCAAAACCGCCTAAAATACCTCCTAAGAAACCGGAGCCTCCATTCGCTGCCATGAAACCAGCTACTAGACCGGCAACAAAACCTGGTCGTTTAGCAATGGATTCAGCAATAAAAGCCGCCAAAACAGGTGTCATCATTCCCATTGCAACACCACCGATATCATTTTTCAGCATAGCAGCAAACCAGTTATATTGGTCACTTTCAGGATCAAAAGAAAAAAATACCAAACAAGAAAGATACAGCAACTAGCACACCACCAGCTACTACAAATGGCAACATGTGAGAAACGCCATTCATTAAATGTTTATAAATTTGACGACCAAAATGTTCACGATGTTCTTGCTTTTCGTCAACAACGTCTTCTGTAACATCGCCTTTTTGAATAAAACCTTTGCCATCTAAAGCATCTTTCACTAGTTTATCAGCATTTTTGATACCTTCTCCTACTGATACATTGATAACTCTTTTACCAGCAAAGCGTTCTGCTTGAACATCCTTATCTGCTGCTATAATAACGGCATCTGCATTTGCAATTTCTTCTTGTGTCAGTTGATTTTCCACACCTATTTGTCCATGCGTCTCAACTTTTATAGAGACATTATTATCTTTGGCAGCCTGTTCTAGGGCCTCTTAAGCCATGTACGTATGAGCAATTCCTGTTGGACAGCCAGTTGCTGCAATAATTTTATAAGCCATCTGTAATCTCCTTAATTTTAATTTGTTTTCTTAATAATTCAACATCAGTAAAATCTGTCAATCCTGGTTGAAAGGCGGTTGATGAGCCTGCTGCTACTGCTTGAGCAAGGCATTCCATTTCAGAGTGTCCTTTCAATTTATTGGCAAGAAATGTTCCCAAAAGTGTATCTCCCGCACAAGCTGTATTCACAACTGTTCCACTTGGTGCATTAGCAAAATAGACAGAGTCACTTATTAATAAACATCCTTCTTCCCCCAATGAAATGAGAACATTTTTCGCTCCTTTTTCTTGAAGTAATTTTCCTTTTTCGACTAAATCATTTAATGAAGGATTTTCTAGTTGAAACCATTCAGATATTTCTTCATCATTTGGCTTAATTAAATATGGTTTAATGGCTAAACATTCAATGAGTTTTGAATCACTGATATCATAAATGAGATTTATCCCTCTTTTTTGACAAATTTGGCCAATCTTTAAAAAGATTTCTGAGGAGACACCTCTTGGCAAGCTTCCTGATACAATCAAGAAGTCATCTTGATTTAAGGCTTCAAATTGCTTTAATAGCTCTCCTTGGGATTCCTCTAATATAATTGGACCCTGGTTAACCAATTTGAATTCCTGATTTTTTGACATGACCTGAGTGAATACATTTATCCTAGTCGTTCCATCTACTTTGACAAAATTTGACAAAATAGCTTGTTTTTTTAACTCATCTTCGATAAAATTACCTGTAAAACCAGCTTTAAATCCTAAAGGTGTGCTATCAATACCGAGTTTTTTTAAAATGATTGAAACGTTAACCCCTTTACCATTTGCTTGTAACTCATCATAAATGGTTCGATTAACTTTTTTATCCTCCATATCTTCTGTCTGAATGAACATATCTATCGCTAAATTCATTGTGCAAGTATAGACTGACATAAGATCACCACTCTTTTATTTTTTTATTATCATTAAAATAACACAAATAACTTGTAAGGGTTTTCTGATATTCAAGGAATATTGAAATGCTTTACACTGACTTTGGAGAATATATGACGACATCAAAAAAACAGCTAACACAAACTGAGGCCTACACTTGGAACTATTTAAATGAGCATTTTCAAGAAATTATAACCCTAAATATATCCGAAGTCGGAGAGATTATCAGTGTCTCTACCGCTACTATTACCAGAACGCTTCAAAAAAAGGGGTATCGTGGCTTTGTAGATTTTAAACATAGTATGGAGAATAATGCTCAGGATGAATTAAATATACTAGCAGAACCTCTATTGAATGACGAAACTAAGATTTCAATTTTAAAGAGTTACCAGGAAGTCACTCGAACATTGAATATGCTCGATTTAAAAACTCTCAATGAAGTGGTGGATCTCTTATTAGAAACTGAAAAAGTCATCATTTTTGCACGTGGTTTTTCAGAATTATTGGGAACAGAAATGCAAACTAAATTATTGCTATTAGGCATCTATACTGAACTCTACACCGATCCCAATATCATTCGTACCATTAGTAAACGTTTAGATACAAGAACTTGTGTCATTTTTATTTCACTGAATGGTGAAACGCATTCTTTACAAAATGCTGCTAGCAACTGTCAAGCACGACTGATACCCAATGTTTTAATTAGTTCCAATCAAGCTGGAAATCTCGGTAAACTAACGGATTATCAATTATATGGGTTTAAGACAGAATTAACCTATTTCCCTGATTTCGAGGTCCATTCAAGACTGCCACTTTATATTATTATGAGGCTACTTTTAGATACTCTAGCAGTAAATATGAAAGCGTAATGCTAACCATTTTAAAACACCTATGCTTGAGCACAGGTGTTTTAAAATTTCTATTCAAGTTAACTTAATCTTCTTTCCAAACGTCATCAATAATTTCTTTAACTAAAGCTAGTTTCTTCCATTGATCATCCTCAGTTAGGATATTACCTTCTTCAGTTGATGCGAATCCACATTGCGTTGATAACCATAAGTTTTCTAGCGGCAGATACTTTTTAGCTTCTTGGATTCGTTTGATAATAGCTTCTTTATCCTCCAATTTTCCATTTTTTGAAGTAATAAGTCCTAAAACTGCAACTTTTTCCTTTGGTAAATGGCTTAATGGTTCAAAACCTCCAGAACGGTCATCATCAAATTCCAAGAAATAAGTCTCTGCATTTTCTCGAGCAAAGAAGGCTTCCGCAACATCATCATATGCCCCTTTAGAAGCATAAGTGGAATGGTAATTTCCTCTACATACATGTGTATTAATCGTCAAATCGTTTGGTAGATCTTTGATGGCATTATTATTAACAAAAAGGTAATCTTCAATAACATCTTGCTTACTCAATCCTTCTCTTTGTCTTGTTTGCCAGTAATCTTCATCAATTAACATGCCCCATGTACAATCATCCAGTTGAATTGTTCTAGCACCAGCTTCGTAAAGTGCTAAAATTTCTTCCCTGTACACTCTCGCTATATCCGTTAAAAATGAGCCTCTATCTTGATAAAAATCACCGATAGAATTAGCATTCTTACCTCGTTCCAATTCCGCCAAAAATTGTGCTGGAGCTGGAATGGTAATTTTGGCTTCAACTCCTTTATCATCGGCTATTTTCTTATAAAACTCAAAATGAGAGATAAAAGGATGCTTTTCTTTTGTAAACCCTAATTTCCCACGCAAAACAGCGGTATCATCTCGAGTTTCTTCATCGTGAAATAGGTAACCAAGACCAAAATGCTCATGTGATATACCATCGAATCCCCAAAAATTATCTAAATGCCAGTAAGATCGACGAAACTCACCATCAGTGATTTTATCAAGACCTGCCGCAACCTGTTTATTCACCAACTCTATAATAGCTTTATCTTCAACTTCTTTTAATAATTCTTTGGAAATATCACCATTATCAAATTGTTGTCTCGCTACCTTTAATTCCTCAGGACGTAAAAAGGAACCAACATGTTCAAAATACTTCTTAACCATAGACATCACCTCATATAAATTTTTAAATAGTTTACAAAAAAATACTATAAGAGTAAATTATATATTTATAATGATTTGATATAGTTATTGGTTATATCTTTTTAACTAGGATAACAACCTATGGTATGAATTTATTCATTAAAAAATGAATCATACCAAAGAAATATCATCCCGATTTTCTAGCTCAAGTGTATTTCCTTTTGGAGCTATACTATAAAAGTGGACAGAAAATTGTGTGTTATAATCTGTCTATTAAGACACAAAAATGAAAGGACTTTTATGTCAGGTTTTAAACGTTACGACGAGGATTTCAAACAATCGCTCGTTAATCTCTATCAAACTGGTAAAACACAAACTGAACTCTGTAAAGATTATGGGGTATCTTCCTCTGCACTTGCAAAATGGATTAAGCAGTACTCTCAAGTGCATCTTGAAGATAATACGGTGTTGACTGCTAAACAGATTCAAGAATTACAAAAAAGGAATGCCCAACTAGAGTAAGAAAATCTGATCTTAAAAAAAGCGAGTGCCATATTCATGCAAAACTCCAAGTAAGATTGAAAGCCATCTATAGACTCCGATTTGAACACACGACAGTTATGCTCTGTCGTGTTTTACATGTCAATCGTTCCACCTACTATAACTTCATAAACAAGAGGCCTTCGAAGCGTAAAGTAGAAAATCAACGCTTGAGAAAATTACTCCTTGAGATTTATATGAAAGCCAAGAAAAGAATTGGAACGAGAGCTGTTAAAATCATTCTTCTGCGTGATTATGGCGTTAATATTTCTGAAGGCCGTATCTTAAGACTTCTCAAGTCTATGACACTCCCTAAAATGTCAACCATCAAACCTCGTTTTAAATCAAATAAATCTCCTGTATTTTCTTCTGATAATCTGCTTAAACAAGAATTTAACCCGAACTCCCCAAATCAAGTTTGGACAACAGATTTCACTTATATCTCTATAGGACCTAAGCGACATGTTTATCTCTGTGCTATTCTTGACCTCTACTCAAGGAAATGTATTGCGTGGAAAGTAAGTGATAGGATTGATGCCAAACTCGCCTGTGACACCTTAGTAATAGCTATAAATAAGAGGAAACCTAAGGAACCAATTATTTTTCATTCGGATCGAGGAAGCCAATTTAAATCAGCTTCCTTTAGAAAGTTATTAGATGAGCATCAATTGCTTGCTTCTTACTCCAAGCCTGGATATCCTTATGATAATGCCGTCACTGAGGTCTTTTTCAAGTATCTTAAACAACGAGAAATTAATCGCAGAACTTATCACTCCATTCAAGAAGTTCAACTCTCTTGCTTTGAATACATCGAACAATTTTATAACAATTATAATCCTCATTCCGCCAACAATGGTTTAACTCCAAATCAGAAAGAAGAAAATTATTTTAAGAAATGGAAAGGTTATAATAAACTAGACACAAAGTTAAGAGAAATCGTGGAAAGGTTTATTATGGCAAGAAGAAAATTCGATAAACAATTTAAAAATTCTGCAGTAAAACTCATTCTTGAAGAGGGTTACTCTGTTAAAGAAGTCAGCCAAGAGCTTGAGGTTCATGCCAATAGTCTTTATCGCTGGGTTCAAGAAGTTGAAGAATATGGAGAAAGTGCTTTTCCAGGCAATGGGACAGCCCTAGCTGATGCCCAACATAAGATTAAATTGTTAGAGAAAGAAAATCGTTATCTTCAGGAGGAACTTGAACTTCTAAAAAAGTTCCGGGTCTTCTTGAAGCGAAGCAAGTAAAACGTTTTGAATTTCTCTTGAAACATCATGGGAAGATAAAAATTAAGCATGCAGTAAAAGTTCTTAAGGTTTCTCGCTCAGGTTTCTATGAATACATGCATCGTCGTCCTTCAAAACAACAAGTGGAGAGAGAAATTCTCTCAGAGAAGATAAAAGCTGTCTTTCATGAGCATAAGGGACGCTATGGTGCGGTTAGAATTACCAAGGTACTTCATAATACTGGTATTATGACCAACACGAAACGTGTTGGGAAACTGATGCACTTGATGGGACTTTATGCCAAGGGAAGCCGTTATAAATATAAACATTACAACAGAAAAGGAGCTTCGCTTTCAAGACCCAATTTAATTAATCAGATCTTTAAAGCAACAGCTCCTAATAAAGTATGGCTGGGAGACATGACCTATATCCCTACCAAAGAAGGCACCTTATACTTAGCCGTGAATATCGACGTTTTTTCACGTAAGATTGTAGGCTGGTCAATGTCTTCACGGATGCAAGATAAACTGGTGAGGGATTGCTTATTACAAGCTTGTGGGAAAGAACATCCTCAGCCTGGCTTGATTGTCCATACTGATCAAGGGAGTCAATATACAAGCTCTCGTTATCAATCTACTCTTCGTCAAGTCGGTGCTCAATCTAGCATGAGTCGTAAAGGAAATCCCTATGACAATGCAATGATGGAGTCTTTTTATAAGACGCTAAAGAGGGAGCTTATTAATGATGCTCATTTTGAGACAAGAGCTGAGGCTACTCAAGAAATATTTAAATACATTGAGACCTATTACAATACAAAAAGGATGCATTCAGGTCTTGATTACAAGTCTCCAAAAGACTTTGAAAAATATAATTCTTAAATTCTCTTAACTCCGTGTCTAGTTTTTCGTTGACTTTCCAAAAATATAGCTCATTTTGTGTCTAAATATTTGACATTAGTCCATTAGCACAGGTCCTTGGCGAAAGCGACTATAATCACGATGAGTCAAACAAGATTATGTTGTTAATTGGTATGATATTTATTACTTTTGGATGCTTTGGTTTCAATATGGGACCTGTTGGACGTTGGAATCAACAATCCGCATATATTTTTCTTAACACATTTTTAGCTATTATTAGTGGTGGATTATCTTGGGTATTAGGGGCTCAATTTGTTCCGAATAGTGATAGAACCGAAAGACTTCTAAATGGCGTTATAGTAGGATTGGTTACGAGTACAGCTGGTATAGGATATCTCACATCAATACAAGTGGCAGTACTCACTTTTATCGCATCAATTTGTACTTTTGTTTTGTCTCAATGGGTATCTGACATAATCCCAATTGATGATGTTGTAACATCATTTGGGATTAATGGTATTGGCGGTTTTTTAGGAAGTTTAGGGGTTGTTTTATTTTATTTCAATCATTTCTTTATCCAGTTATTGGCTATTTTCATTACTTGTCTTTTATCCATTAGTATTACTTACCTCATTACAACATTTACGTTTAAAGCCTGTGGAACTATTACTGTTAAAAACTGAGATAAAGTTTACACCCAATTACAAATTCATTTTATACGAAGCATCCATACTAATTAAGGAGGGTCTCATAAATATGAGACCCTCTTTTTCTATATGTTCTACATTATCAAAAATATTTAGAAGTTAAAGACATCGTTTAAGTTTTCAGACATTGTAGGATGTGTATACACTTGATTTTTTAAGTAAGAATATGGAATCTGATTATCCATCGCCATCTTAATCAAATTAATCACTTCATGAGACTCTTTTGCAAAAAGACTTGCACCTAAAATACGATTATCTTCGGTACTAACAAGAACTTTATAAATCCCTCTTAAATCGTTATTAACATGTCCTCTTGGCATGTTGGCCACGAGAAGCTCATTAGCCTTATAGGCAATACCTTTTTCTTTGGCTTCTTTCTCAGTCATTCCAACTTGAGATAGAGGTGGATTAATAAAGATCGAATTTGGAACATTATGTCGGTCGGATAATTTATAATCTGATTCTCCAGTTATTTGTCCGTAGACAATTCGAGAATCATCTAAAGAAGTATAAGTAAATTGTAATCCGCCATTAACATCCCCGACTGCGTATACGTTTTCAACACTTGTTTCTAATACGTCATTGACTTGAATGGCACCCTTATCGGTTAGCTGTATAGCTGTATTTTCTAAACCTAGACCTTCAGTTGCAGGCTTTCTCCCCATTGCATACATAACGGTATCGAATGTGAATGCTTCACCTTTAGAATGAACAACTACTTCATCACCTTTATTACTAATGTTTTCCACTTTTGCATTCAATTGGAAGCTGATTCCATCTTCCTCCATATAAGATTTTGCCATTTTAGCAATGCTTTCTTCAGAACGTCCAAGAATCATTGGAGCAGTTTCAAAAACCGTTACTTTACTTCCAAGCTTTGCATAAAGATTAGCAAATTCTAAGCCGATATTGCCACCACCGATAATCCCTAATCGTTCTGGTAAATTGTCAAGTTTTTGAATACCAGTACTATCATAGACATGCTTAGAGTCAGCTAATCCAGGTATTGGGAACTGATTCGAAACAGCGCCAGTATTAATGATGATTGTTTCAGCAGTAAGCTCACTTGTTTCATTTCCACTACGTACTTGAACTACTTTATCAGAAATAAAATGGGCGTTAGCATTGATTAAGTCCACTCCAGAACCTTGTAAAACCTTTGTATTTTTTTGATTTAATTTGGAAACAACTGTTTCTTTTAAAGCCATGGCCTCAGAGAAAGAGAGGTTGTTTTCACTTGCATTAATTAATGTTTTGGTTGGAATACATCCTATATTAATACAAGTCCCCCCATACATACTTTGGTCTTGTTCTATTAAGGCAACAGTTTTCCCTTGCTTTGCCATCTTTCCAGCAAGCGTTTTACCTGCCTTGCCAAATCCAATTACAATAACATCATAACTTTGCATATTATCCTCCTACTTATCACTCAAAATTTTATCAAAAGTCCATTTTTTTGTCAAATATAGGAAATGACTAAAAATAGGCTAACCTCAACTCAACGGTTCTGTTGCAGAGTTTTAAATCTACTATCAAATAAGGTAGAATAATAGAAAAAGATAGCAGGAGGAATGACGATGAATCATTTTAAAGGAAAGCAATTTCAGCAGGATGTGATTATTGTAGCCGTGGGCTACTATCTTCGTTATAACCTTAGCTATCGTGAAGTTCAAGAAATCTTATATGATCGTGGCATTAATGTTTCTCATACGACGATTTATCGTTGGGTGCAAGAATATGGCAAACTACTCTATCAAATTTGGAAAAAGAAAAATAAAAAATCCTTTTATTCATGGAAAATGGATGAAACGTACATCAAAATTAAAGGAAAATGGCATTATTTGTATCGAGCCATCGATGCAGATGGTTTAACCTTGGATATTTGGTTACGTAAAAAACGGGACACACAAGCAGCCTATGCTTTTCTTAAGCGGTTAGTGAAGCAGTTTGATGAACCGAAGGTTGTAGTCACAGATAAAGCCCCCTCTATTACAAGTGCCTTTAAGAAACTAAAAGAATACGGCTTTTATCAAGGGACAGAACATCGTACCATTAAATACCTGAATAATTTGATTGAACAAGACCATCGTCCAGTAAAGAGACGCAATAAATTCTATCGAAGTTTACGCACTGCCTCTACCACGATTAAAGGCATGGAAGCCATCCGAGGATTATATAAGAAAACCCGAAAAGAAGGCACTCTCTTCGGGTTTTCGGTCTGTACTGAAATCAAGGTATTATTGGGAATCCCAGCTTAAATCATAGATACCGTAAGGGATTTTATTCTTTATTTAAAACTTTGCAACAGAACCAAAAAAAGCGTATCATTGAAAGCGTAATGATTAAAACGTTTTTTACAAACGTTATAGAGGGGAGAAGTTAATATGGACTTAGTCGAAGAACTAGTCAATGTTGTTGGTAAAAAAAATGTTATTACTAACAAAGCAAAATCTTTACGTTTTAGGAAAGGGTACCGCTCAGGTAAGGGCGATGCAGTTGCAGTCGTATTTCCAACCACTTTAATGGCAATGTGGCGTGTGCTTAATGTTTTGCATGATAACAATATTATCATTATTATGCAAGCAGCCAACACTAGTTTGACTGAGGGATCCGTACCAGCCCCAGGTTATGACCGTTCTGCAGTTGTTGTGAACGGCATGAAAATTAAAGATTTACAGTTAATCAATAATGGGGAACAAGTACTAGCATTCCCCGGTACGACACTGTTTCACTTAGAAAATGAATTGCGACCACTTAAACGTGAACCACATTCAGTCATTGGCTCATCTAATTTGGGTGCATCGGTCATTGGTGGGATTAACAACAATTCTGGTGGTGCTTTGATCAGAAGAGGTCCAGCTTATACAGAGCTATCATTGTATGTTTGGATTGATGAACATGACGAAATGCACTTAGTTAACCATTTAGGCATTGATTTGGGCAAAACGCCCGAAGAGATTATTACTAATTTGCAGAACCGCAATTTTGATTTGAATCAAGTACCAGCTACTGAACATCATGGTTCAATGTTCCATCATGAACAGGTTGTGCGTGACGTTGAATCTGATAAGCCTATTCGATACAATGCAAATCCTAAAGAATTGTATGAAGTATCTGGATCGTCCGGTCACGTTGCGGCATTGGCTGTCCGCTTAGATACATTCCCAATGGATAAAAAAACACAAATGTTTTACATTGGAACGAATAATCCCGATGAGTTGGAAGATATTCGTCGCCATATTATGACGACATTCAAAGAATTGCCTGTTTCTGGTGAATATATGCATAAAAATGCTTATAAATTGGCCAAGAAATATGGTAAAGACTCACTAATTGTGATTGAAAAAATTGGTACGGGTCATTTGCCCCAAATGTTTGCGCTAAAAGCATGGGGCGAACGCTTTTTGAAGCACATTCCGTTTTTCAAACCTTATTTCCCAGATCGTTTGCTTCAAACATTAAGTAATTTATTTCCTAATCAAATGCCAAAGCGGTTAGATGATTATTACGAAAAGTACGACCATTACCTACAATTGAAAATGGCTGGTAATGGTATTGAAGAAGCGCGAGAGTATCTCAAATCTTATTTTGACAAAGCCAGTGGCGACTACTTTGAAGCCGATGCCAATGAGACCAGTAAAGCGGAAACTCACCGCTATGTAACAGCTGGGGTTGCGATTCGATATCAAGAATTAAAACAGGATAGTATTGACATTTTGCCACTAGATATCGCGTTGGCAAGTAATGATTATAAGTGGTTCGAGCATTTGCCTAAAGAGATTGAAGACAAAATAGAACACAAAATTTATTATGGTCACTTACTTGATCACGTTATGCACCAGGATTATATTCTAAAACCTGGCGTCGATGCGCATGAACTTAAAAAAGAAATGCTTAAAATTTTGGATGAGCGTCACGCTGTTTATCCAGCCGAACACAATGTTGGGCATCTATATTTGGCAGCACCGGCCTTAATCAAGCACTATAAGAAAAATGATCCAACTAATAGTTTCAACCCTGGCGTTGGTAAACAAACAATGTCTAAATATTGGGGCGAATACTAAAATAAAAAGTTTGTTAAAAAATAACCGTTATCGTCATTTGTCGATTCATCGGTTATTTTTTTATTAGGGACTATGTAATGTGAATGTTTTATTTTTAGGTAGATTGTAAAATTAATCCGACGCTGTTCGGACAATTTTGGGGCCTATGATATTTGGTGTTGATAGATAAAATTCATCAACACTATTCTTATACTTAAACACCAAATATCATAGAACCATAATTAACAGAGCAAATCAGGTCACAACTTAATAGTTGTGACCTGATTTTTTAGTTTATTCTAAAACTTATTAATATATCTATAAATCGTTGTTCTTGACACTCCCCAAGAATCCGCAATCGACTTAATCGGCGTACCACTTTCTACCAAGGTTTTAAGAAGCTTTACGTCTTGCTCCGAAAATTTCTCAGGTCTTCCTCCAAGTCGTCCTCTTGCACGTGCAGCTTCTCTACCAGCGGCAGAACGCTCCAAAATAAGATTTCGCTCAAATTCCGCAAAAGCCGCAAACAAATGAAACATCAATTGTCCAGTCGAACTTGATTTATCCATTGTGATATTTTCTTGCAAGCTATGGAAGCTTACTCCTTTATCATTAAGTGAATTAACTATGCTAATTAAGTCCTCCATATTTCTTCCTAATCGATCTAACCGCCAAACAACAATTGTATCTCCAGAACGAGAAAATTCGATGGCAGATTTTAAACCAGGTCGCTCTTTTTTACTTCCTGACATATGGTCAGTAAATATTTTCTCACAATCATATTTTTTAAGACTATCTTTTTGTAAATCCAAATTTTGAAGTCCAGTTGAAACTCGTGCATATCCGATATTCATTTTATTCTCCTTTGTTCTAATTTATTGTATCATAACTTAAAAATATATATATAAATGAACATAGAATAAATTACGGGTTAATGAACAATAAATGTAAATGATTTTGAGAGTTTTTATAACAAAAGAAGAGTGTCCAGAAAATGACCATTTTATGGACACGAGATAAAAAAGAAAAACAGCCATTTCCGTTTTTTGGAAAGTCAACGAAAAACTAGACACGGAGTTAAGAGAATTTAAGAATTATATTTTTCAAAGTCTTTTGGAGACTTGTAATCAAGACCTGAATGCATCCTTTTTGTATTGTAATAGGTCTCAATGTATTTAAATATTTCTTGAGTAGCCTCAGCTCTTGTCTCAAAATGAGCATCATTAATAAGCTCCCTCTTTAGCGTCTTATAAAAAGACTCCATCATTGCATTGTCATAGGGATTTCCTTTACGACTCATGCTAGATTGAGCACCGACTTGACGAAGAGTAGATTGATAACGAGAGCTTGTATATTGACTCCCTTGATCAGTATGGACAATCAAGCCAGGCTGAGGATGTTCTTTCCCACAAGCTTGTAATAAGCAATCCCTCACCAGTTTATCTTGCATCCGTGAAGACATTGACCAGCCTACAATCTTACGTGAAAAAACGTCGATATTCACGGCTAAGTATAAGGTGCCTTCTTTGGTAGGGATATAGGTCATGTCTCCCAGCCATACTTTATTAGGAGCTGTTGCTTTAAAGATCTGATTAATTAAATTGGGTCTTGAAAGCGAAGCTCCTTTTCTGTTGTAATGTTTATATTTATAACGGCTTCCCTTGGCATAAAGTCCCATCAAGTGCATCAGTTTCCCAACACGTTTCGTGTTGGTCATAATACCAGTATTATGAAGTACCTTGGTAATTCTAACCGCACCATAGCGTCCCTTATGCTCATGAAAGACAGCTTTTATCTTCTCTGAGAGAATTTCTCTCTCCACTTGTTGTTTTGAAGGACGACGATGCATGTATTCATAGAAACCTGAGCGAGAAACCTTAAGAACTTTTACTGCATGCTTAATTTTTATCTTCCCATGATGTTTCAAGAGAAATTCAAAACGTTTTACTTGCTTCGCTTCAAGAAGACCCGGAACTTTTTTAGAAGTTCAAGTTCCTCCTGAAGATAACGATTTTCTTTCTCTAACAATTTAATCTTATGTTGGGCATCAGCCAGGGCTGTCCCATTGCCTGGAAAAGCACTTTCTCCATATTCTTCAACTTCTTGAACCCAGCGATAAAGACTATTGGCATGAACCTCAAGCTCTTGGCTGACTTCTTTAACAGAGTAACCCTCTTCAAGAATGAGTTTTACTGCAGAATTTTTAAATTGTTTATCGAATTTTCTTCTTGCCATAATAAACCTTTCCACGATTTCTCTTAACTTTGTGTCTAGTTTATTATAACCTTTCCATTTTTTTTTATCTTTGTGTCTAAATATTTGACATTAGTCCACCTGAAAAGAAGGCACTCTCTTCGGGTTTTCGGTCTGTACTGAAATCAAGGTATTATTGGGTATCCCAGCTTAAATTATAGATACCGTAAGGGATTTTATTCTTTATTTAAAACTTTGCAACAGAACCCTTTTGTTCTAGATTATCCCTTTAACTCTGGTACATCCTCTGGCAATAATTTTTCCAATAAATTCTTATCTAATTCTTCATGAGCGTCTCGTACAAGTCTTTTAGCTTGGTTCATCGTAATATCATCAAACAAATTACGCACCACTCGACCGTTAGCAAAGTTTCCATTTTTTGCATCTAGCTTGTTTTGAAGCCACAGTCTAACTTTTTCAATTATCGCTTCATCAACAGAATAATCACTTTCCTCACAAATATTCTTAAAAATCTCCACTAATTCATCAATTGAATAATCTTCAAAAAAAACAAAGCTATTAAACCTTGATTTCAAGCCAGGATTTGACTCAAAAAATTGCTCCATGAGATCTGTATAGCCTGCCACAATCACGACCAAGTCATCTCTATAATCCTCAAGTGCTTTCGTAAGTTCTGTCAAGCTTTCTTTACCATAGCTGTCTGCATGATTATTTTCTGTGATACTATAAGCTTCGTCTATAAACAAAACTCCACCTTTTGCACGATTGATAAGTCGCTTAACTTTGATTGCTGTCTGTCCCTGATACTCTGCAATCAAGTCCGTACGACTCGCTTCTATGAAATGTCCCTTACTCAATAAACCAATTGCTTTATACATATGCCCAACGATTCGAGCCACTGTAGTTTTACCAGTACCCGGATTTCCTAGAAATGCCATGTGCAAGGTTCTATTGGATTTTGCTAAACCTTTTTTTGTTCGTAATTGTTGAATTTGATTGTATGAAATTAAATCCGTCACTTGATGTTTAACGTTTTCCAAACCAACTAAGGCATCTAAATTATGTAAGAGTTCCGGCAAAGGAAAATTCGCTTCTTCCTTTAAAACATCAATCATGTTCTCAATTTGTCTTGACCCTAAAAAGATAAATAAAAGTTCTCTCGCTTCATTTGGAAGTTTTTCAGTTTTTGGAGAATTTATTTTCTTTTGTTCTTCACCTATTTTTTTGAGAAATAAAAGACTCGCTTCTTCCACTATCTCTGTGGTAATTTCTGCTACAAGCTTTTCAAACTCATTTCCCGTACCATAGATACTGTCGAGTTTTTTTGCTTCCTTTTCTAGCTTAATTTTGTAGCTCTCTGAAATCATTAAATCACCCCACTAAGTATTAATATGAGTAAAACGATAAATGCAATAAATGAGATTATTGCGAGAACTCTTGTTGTTTTCAGTTGTTTTTGGAAATATTTCTTCGTTTCATTCAATTGATTTTCCATTTCTGAGTGGATACTTTTGACTTGAGCTAGACTTTCATTTTGATTTCCTTCAATCTTTTTAGCAATTTTTGCAAAAGCTTCATCACTTGTATTTTTCAGCTCATCTATCTTTTCTAAGTTGGATTCTTCCAGTTTTTTAACTGTATCATCTAGGTTCTCCAATTTGTCATCAAAACCTTTTTTCTGATCATTCAATTGTTCTTCCATTTCTGAGTGGGTACTTTTGACTTGAGCTAGACTTTCATTTTGATTTTCTTCAATCTTTTTAGCAATTTTTGCAAAAGTTTCATCTCTTGTGCTTTTCAGCTCGTCTATCATTTCTAAGTTGGATTCTTCCAGTTTTTTAACTGTATCATCTAGGTTCTCCAATTTGTCATCAAAACCTTTTTTCTGATTTAGAACTATCTTATTAATATCAGAGCTGAGCGTTTCAACTTTAGATTCTGTTTCACTCTGAATATCTTTTAAGTCTTGAGCCACTCGCGAAAAAACTTCATCAATTCGCGTTTTTTGAGCACTCATCTCTTTTGACATGGATTCATCAAAATTTCTGATTGTATCAGATAAGCCATCTAATTCATTAGAAAAATTTTTTTGACTATTTTGTAACTGCGCTACTTCCACACTTTGTTTATCAGAAAATTGATTATATATTTTTTGATGTGCTAAAAATTTTGCATCTATATTCTCTTGACTAGCGCGAAGTTCTTCAATATTTTTTTCTTGGTAAGCTTCAAAATTAGTATAAGCATTGTAAAATTCATCAATTTCTTTGAGATGTTTTAGTTTATCAAGTTCATCTTTGTGTTTTTTCAGAACTTCAATAATTGTTTTTTGAGAATTAAAGAGCTTTTTATTCTGTTCAAGACCTTTAACTGCTTTTGTATTCGCTTCTTCTGCTGCTTTAAGATTCACCAAGATACGTTGAATATAATCTTTATCTAGCGCTTCAAAGGTATCGTAAATGCTAATAAATTCTTTTCTAATACCAACTATGTTTTTATTTTGCTCAATCAAAGAATCAGCAATTCTTTCACTAAGATTATTTAAATCGTCACCTGTCGCTTTCACAGATGCACCATACCAATGGTTCCCGCCTCTAATACTTGACAAGCTTGAAGTTTTTGGCAAAGTTTTTGCAAACTTCTGAAGTTGCTGTTTCTTTTTCTCAAAATCATGAGCGACTATCTCATTACTGGCAGATTTTTGATTTCGAAAAACTTGAGTTGCATTCTTCTTTTTCTTAATATCAGGCGCATCTGTTTTGTTATTATTCTTTGATTTCTCTACAATTTTATTCTCTTTTTCTGTTATCTTAGAAGGATTAATTTGATATAAAAACTTTCCAAACCGATAATCCTTAATCAAAAAATTTTCCCCCACAAGAACATCAATAAGGTAAACAACTTCCCTCCAACCTTGGGTTCCGGAATAAGCATTTATCTCTGCTAAATTTAGCTCCGATGCCCTAAACCAAGAATCTTTTGGATATTCTACTATAAGATAATTTCTAAGCTTATTTAATTTATCATTATTCATAATATCCCCTTATTTCAATAAGTCTGCTAAATCATCTGACATCTCGTCAAAACTTTGTTCATTTTCAGGTTGAACAGATACCGAATCGTCTCCATTAAAAATTTTATCCAAAGATGTTTTCATCAGCTCATCAGCTTCAAGATGACGAGATTGCATTTCTTCACTTTTTGTTTGATCTGATGATTTTGCTTGTTCCTGTACTTGTTTTAGGATATTTTCTTGTTCACGAAGTTTTTCCTGTTTATTCTCTTCAGTCTTGGACGCTTCAGCAACTTCTGACTCAATTTTCTTTTCTATCTTTGAATTCTTCCTGATTTTTACAACAATATAACTTGAAACTGCTGCAAGTGCAGCACCCGCAATAATCATTTCAACTTTATTCATAATAAATCCTTTCTCACTCACAGCAATGACTCTAAATCTGCTTGTAACGCTTCAAAGCTGTCTTTACTTTCGGGGACTGGGGCAAAAATCTTGTCCAATACGTCTTGTGTTATCCTATTAGCTTCTTTATGACGGATATCAATATTGTTTATAATTTGTTTTTTTCGAATTTCCTCTACTTGCGTCACAACAGCAATCTGTTGTTTTTGTAGATTTAAGATCTCATTTTGCTTAGCGATTATTGCTTTAGATGACTCTTCTTTCAGTTTATTATCAATGAACTTATCGATCTGCCTCATGATAAGCGTGCTAATAATCGCCATCATTATCCCACTGATCAATAGCCCAATCATATCTGCAATCCCACCAGCAGCTAACGCCGGAAAAACAGCAACTAATCCTTTACCAACCACTTCACTCAAAGCGATGGTACCAACTGTCGCAAGCCCCGTAACTACAATTTTTGAAATTCCTGACATCATCTCAACTGGGGACTCTCGCTTGTGATTAGGACTTTTCATATAAGTCATGACATCTTTCACGGTTTTCCAGCTTTGTTTGAGGAAGGTAATAGCTTTATTAATAACTGTTACGACCTCCCCAAAGATTGCGGTTACAACGGTCGTCACAGCCGTTCTCGTAGATTGGAAAAGATTCTCTTTTAGGTTTCTAATAAAGTTTGACAAAGCAGATTTGAAATGATCCATCAGAGTATTCAGTTTCCGCCCTTTTTCTTTGATCCAAATAATCATTTCTTTTAGAACTTCCTTGACAAAGCCTGCCAACAAGGACATCAGAACTGCTTTTCCTGCACCTTTTAGTATCCTCACGCCTTCATCACGACGGGAAGCTTTGCCCTGTTCTTCTATCTCGTCTTTTCCTGGTTGTTCCGCATTTTGTTTGGCTTGTCTAGTTTCGTTATCTTTCTTTCTTAGTGCCTTTTCTTGATCATCAGTAATTCCCCAAATCTCTTTTGGTGTTTGCCCGTTAGCATTGGGATGGTTCAGCCAATCTTCCATTGACAAATCCCCTTTAGATCGATTCCAAGCACTGTTTATTTCATTGAGGTTTTGCGGACTGTTTGCAAAAGCAATTCTTGCATCTTCCGACATATACAAATTAGCAGCTGGATCCCTCATCAGCTCTCCTGCTGACAAAGTATGATCCATATCTGTCCCACGCTCTTTTGACCCACTTGGTCTATTTTTATCATAGGGTGTACGAGCCCCTTTAACAAGATTTTCTTTAGTTTTCCCAGAGCGGTCTGTATGATATCTGATATTCCCTTGAGCATCTTTTTCAAAGTTGCTTTGCATGGCTTCATGCTTTTGCTGATATTCCCCAGCATGTGGATTGTGCTCTGCAAATTTTCCATCAGCAAAATTGTCCACGGTTTGGAAGTGTGCATCCCTGCTTAAATCAAGGTTCAAACCACCATTGTCACGAATGAAATCTTCGCCAAACTGTTGTGCAATATTATTATTAAATCCTTCCACAGCAGCATCAATAACCGCATTCACCAAACTTTCTGGCGTGCCGATTTTATCACGTTGTTCCTTTATCACTTCCAAATCAGCAATTTGATCTTCTAATTGTTGAGAAATCAAATCCTCCATTGCCTCAAAGTCAAAGTCTTTTATAGCTTCGTTCTGTAGCACATTTTCGTTAGCCATAATAAAGCTCCTTGTCAAATATTTGTTACTTTCATTGTACCACGAAAACCCTCCCAAGAAAGAAACAAAAAATAAATAAAAATATTAAACAATTGACTTGATAAGTAATGGGAAAGCCTTTTTATCTTTAGTAGAATAAGATTATGCAAGGTAACTTGTAAATAAAAAATAGTCCAAATACAAATATGATGCGCATCAAACGGACGGACTGAAACAAATAGTGAACTGACATTAGTCGTTTGCTCACTATTCTGATTCTCCGTTGTTTTGATGTGCTTTTTTGTCAAACCTTGAGCTTGTTTCTTTCCGTTCTAAGACGAAAGGAAACAATTATGAGCAAGGTAGAAGACAAACGTGATGAATTAATTGAGAAAGGCGCAAAACGTGACGATTGGGATGAGGTGCTCCACCTGCTTGACCAGCCGCTCGCAAACGCAGAACGTAAAGACCGAGCGTATGGACTTTTGAGTCTTCATTGGAATATTGGGACAGCCGATAACCTACAAATTGAATTAGGGGACGAAATTTCCGATTCTAGTCTTAATCCATTAGAATCCTTGATTCAAAGCGAACTAAAAAAGGAACAAGTCAATCCATTTACTGCCATTCAAACTTTTGATGAAGTAGAACAACACATCCTTTTAGGTCGTTTGTTGGATAATAAGCCTTTTAGCAAGCTCTCAAAAGAGGTTAATATGAGTGATAAGATCGTCAAATCACACTTTCAAAAGGATTTAGAACTCCTTAAATCACTTCTTAAATAATTTTACTCAACTAGGATTCCGAAAATCCTAGTTTTTTTCTCCTGAGTAATAAAGGGGGTAATAATATGAATCTAATCTAACTTAATCTAGCTCTCGACTTAAAATTGAGCGATTTCCCAGTAAAAAATTCATATGAAAGGATTTACTTCATGAAAGCAAAATACCAAAAGCGCACAGGAGGCTATACTCCTGAACTGGCAAATAATATTTTAGATGGCTCAAAACCAATTCACTCTTTGAGTATTGAGCTTGAACCACAAATCAAATTTGTAAATAAAAAACCAACTGATGAAATTTTAGGTTACAAAGCTTGGTTTACTCAGTCTGATTTGCCACCATTTGAAGTCAAATTTGAAAATCAAATTAAGCTCCCTCCTTATTTGTAGGTTATTACTTTTGACGATATTCAAGCCTGTGAAGTCAGCTATAATATCTACTTTCGTGCCAATGATATTAAGGAGGTGAAATAATGACAAATAAACAACTCGAACAGTACTTGTTACAGAGTCTGAATATGGCGCTCGGTTCACAGTTTCAAGGAGAAACAAGTTACACGCAAAGTTTCGATTGTAAGGTTGGGGAAAATGGATTCTTATTCATTCCCCGCTTACCTTCGGGATATATTATTGATAATGAACTCTATCAGAAAACTTTTCTGATTGCTAACGCTGCTTTATATCCTCGTTAGGTTCTGTTGCGAAGTTTGAAAATCAAACGCGCCCTCTGTGAACTCCAAATATCTTAGGCTGGTATTCCCATTAATACCTTGATTTCAGTAGACACCGAAAAGCCGAAGAGCGTTCCATTTCTTCGGTTCTTTTTATATATTCCTTGGAGGGGTTATATTGATAAAAAATAAGAAAACAGCCCCTATTATCTAAGTGTTAGATAATAAGAGCTGTTTTTATTGTATTTCTAAGGGGCTATTATATAATTATAGACCCTAAACAAACATCTTTTGTAAAAAGCCTTTTTTCTGTTCTTTCAACAAATCCAACTTACGTTGATGAAGAGCGATAGTGTCATCTAATTGTTTAAAGAATGAACCGATTTTTTGTTGTTCCTGAATTAATTTAGGAATCATAAATTCAAACGAATCAATTTCTTTTGAAGAAACATTTGGTTGAGCGCCTGCCACTAGAACAGATTCAAGTTGCATCATAAACAATTCTGAACGGACGATTGTGGAGATAAACCCATAGTCGATATAGTCTACGGACTGAAAATAACCAACTCGTTGATTTTGATAAACCTTTTCATCATCAGTTTGAGACAGTATAGACACCTTTCCTGTTGTTGCGCCTGACATGGCTAGGACTGCGGATTTATCCGGAAGAATATATTTGTCATCATTATTCTGCTCATCATAATATGCAAAATCTCCACCTACCTCACCGCTAGAAAGAATATTGGAAATCCTAACAATCGGCACTCCGCTGTTCCTGAAATTAGAACTTTTGAATGCAAAACCTCCACGTAAAGGAGCTATTTCCCCTAGCTTACGCTCTTCCCAATCGTCAGCAAACCCCGCAAATCGCAATTCAGGAACTTTGGCACCATTTTTAGGGAACATTTTTTGTAAGTAGCCTTTTTTCTGCTCTTTCAACATATCTAACTTACGCTGATGAAGAGCGATAGTGTCATCTAGTTGTTTGAAAAATGAACCAATCTTTTGTTGTTCTTCTATCGATGGAACACCAACTATAAAATCATTTAAATGTTCCTTTGTGATTGTACTAATTGTTGCACCCCACGCACGTTCTTTTTCACGTTCGAATAATTTTTTTATTATCTGTGAAAAATACTGTTTGTCTATTGGGACTTTATACTCTTGAAATATCAAAATAGTTCGATCAAAAAATGCGTCATATTGAGTAATAGCTGTTCTGCCTATGCTTGTTTCGATACTTCCTTGTAATGCTACTACTACTTTACCTGCTTCAACGAATCTACTTTTACTCTCAGCTAATTTACTAATATGTGATTTTGTATCTGGTTTTAATTTCAAATCATATCCAATATCTGCTACTTGAACAAATGGTTTGCCATTTGTTTCATCATAAAAATCTGGATTCGTATAAGGCTGTGGAAATGATCCACGGATATATGTCGATACATCTTTTAACTTACGCTCTTCCCAATCATCCGTAAAACCTTCAAACCTTAATTGTGGACTTTTTTTACTCATCATGACCGCCTCTCAAAAGAAGACACATCGAATCAATCAAGGCTTGATTCTCTTCACTTTCTGAAAAATCGTTAATCAAAGATAAGAGCGTTTGATCTTGTTGAACTAATTCTTCATTGATCTTAAGGAGATTGGTATTCACTGCAACCAAATCAACCGGTTCTTCTTCCTCAAAGGTATCGACATAACGAGGGATATTTAAGTTAAAGTCATTTTCTTGGATTTCATCAAAACTTGCAACATGAGCATATCTTTCAATATCTTCTCGCTTTTTGTAGATAGAAACAATTTTATCAATATGTTCATCCAACAGGACATTTTGATTTTTTTGTTTTTCAAAGTCTTGAGAAGCATCAATAAATAAGACATCACGACGAGAGCGGTTTTTCTTCAAAATAATAACCGTTGTCGGAATACTCGTTCCAAAAAAGATATTGGCCGGCAAGCCAATAACCGCATCAATGGCTCCCATTTCTAAAAGGGCCTGACGAATGGTTCCTTCTGCGGCTCCTCTAAAGAGAACGCCATGAGGCAGGACAATCCCCATTGTTCCCGATTCTTTCAAATGGTAAAAACCGTGAAGGAGAAAGGCAAAGTCCGCTTTAGATTTAGGCGCTAATTTTCCAAAACGCTCAAAACGAGGGTCAGAGAGAAACTTATCTGCCGCTGACCATTTCGCAGAGTAAGGAGGGTTCATGACCACAGAATCAAACTGATAAGGCTCTTCTGAGGGCCAATCAGCGTCTAAAGTGTCCCCGTTATTCAGGTTCATGCGTTCTTTATCTACTCCATGAAGGATTAAGTTCATACGTGCTAAGTTAAAGGTCGTCGTATTTAACTCTTGGCCATGATAGTGCACTTGATTTGGATTGATGAGATAGCGACGGATATTAAGCATCAAAGAACCCGAACCCATCGCAGGATCGTAAATATGAAAAGGCGCTCGAGATTCTTGTCCGATCGACGTAATTTCTGACATGATGCGTGAAACAGCTTGAGGGGTATAAAACTCTCCTGCTTTTTTACCTGCACCTGCCGCAAACATCCCGATTAAATACTCATAAGCGTCCCCAATCACATCGCCATTGTGTTCAAATAAGTCAATCTCATCTAAGGCACGTAAAACCTCAGTAATCGTCACATTACGTTGTTGTGCATTTGAGCCTAATTTTGTGGAGTTTAAATCAATATCCGCAAACAATCCACTAAATTCTTCTCCTTGACGTTCCAACTCATTAAAACCTGCTTGTAAGTCGGTCAAGTTAAATTCATAGTTATCAGCTTTGATGCGGTAGTGATAAAACAATTGATCGGGTTGGATAAAGTAACCTTGTTTGGGTTGGATATTTTCGATTAAATCGTCTTTGTCTTCTTCGTACCACTCCATGAAGCCTGCATACTGAGTGGAACGTTCTGGGAAGGTATCTGTTTTTCCATTTTCTTGTTCATAAACTTCTCTAAGCTGCGCATCAGACAAGTATTTATAGAAAATTAATCCCAGTAAGTAGTTTTTGTACTCACTTGCATCCATCTTCCCACGTAAGATATCCGCAGAAGCCCATAGTTGTTGATTTAAACCTGTCGCCATTATAATTCTTCTTTCCATTTTTGAAGTTGTTCAAAGTTTTGTTGTAGTCGTTCTTCTAAAACTTTTGTTCTTCTTCTGTATTTTTCACCCGTTTTGGCTTCGAACTCTTCTTTACTAAGAGTCATCGAATCCAGTAAATGGGTTAAATAAGGGATCGTTTTCTTATCGCCTTGATATTCATTCATTGCAGACTGTAAAAAGTCGAAAGATAATCCAAATTCTTCAGCTTCTTTCTGAAGTTGTCTTTGAATTTCATTTTGAATCGATGTCTCTTTTAATTGAGCCACATCAATCTCTTCAGAAGTATTGACGAGTTGATCTTTCAAGGTGTGATACATCTGTTGGATTTGAGGATCCTTTTGTTGGATTTCTTTTTCAAATTTTTCAACGGCTCCTGCTTCGTTTAGTTGAATAGCTTTCAAAAGTTGATTAATATAAAAACTATCCACGACATCTTTATGTGTCGCATTGAGCTGCGAAGAAAAAGCAATCTCTTGTAAAAGCTTCTCGAAGTCCTCCTCAGGATGCCCCTCATCCTCAATCATTTCTTTAATCTTTGTTTTAATATTTTCTGTTTTTCCTTGATATTGTGGCAACTGCTCCACTACTTCTGAAAATGCTTCAAAGTCCTCTTCGTATTGATCATAGCTTCGGAGCGCTTTATAACTCTTTTCTAGCTTTTGATAAGCACTTACTTGCGCAATCATCGTTTTAAGATCATTGGGATTATCCCATAGGTCAGCTTCGCTTTGTTTATAAAGTGTTGAACATTCGATAAATTCTTTTTTGACTTCTTCATATTCTTTTGGAATCAGTTGATCAAAGTTTTGCTTTTCATTTGAGAATAGACGAAACGTGTTTTGCACATTTTCTTTCATGGTGAAGGGCTTTCTAAAAGAGACAATCAACCCAGAATCTTTTCCTGTATAAATACGGTTGGTTCTTGAGAACGCTTGAAGGAGCTTTTGATAGTTCATTTCTCGATCAATATATAAGGTTTGAATCGTTGGAGAATCAAAGCCTGTCAATAAACGATCGACAACAATAACAAAATCTAGCCACTGACCATCCGATTGATATTGCTTTTCCTTACGGGCCAACCGTTTATTAATATTTTGATTGTAGAGTTTCTCATCTTGATAAGGAGAGGCATCAAACTGTTTCGCATACTCTTTCATGATCTCTACTAATTCATCGTCTTGTTCATTTTTTTCTAATTGATCCGGATTGGTTGAGAAGGTAATAGCTACTCTTGGGAAATCTTTATCAATCAGTTGATGACGTTCATCAAATTGTCGCCCATTCAAGAGTGTCCCATTATCTTTCATTTCCTTTAAAATCCGGTAAATATGTTTGGCTTGGGCAATCGAGTGAGTGGTAAGAATGGCTGACATCGTAGGAAAACCATTCTTTACCTTGAACTTTTTGACCACACTTCTCCGATTAAAGATTTTTTGTAACATGGTACGAATATGTTCATCTGTTTCATAAAGTTCCGTAGGCAATAATTTTTCTTGTTGGAGGACATCGTCTGGCAACTTTCCTTTATTGAGTTGGGTGACGATCACCTCTTGATCCTCTTCTGAAATCAGTGAATGATACTCGACTTGAAAGCCTAACACAGCCCCATCATCCATGGCATTTTTGGTTGTATAGGAGTGAAGGAGTGGCCCGTATTGCTGGCTCGTCGTTCTGGCAAAGGTTCCATTTTCTTGCTTTTTATTTTCTTCAAAAATAGGCGTCCCCGTTAATCCAAACCAGGTTGAATTGGGTAATATTTTCTTAATCCGCTTCATTTCCTCATCACTAACCGCACGATGAGCCTCATCAACAATAAAAACAAGATGTTCTTGCCGTAGCTTCTCAAATTGATTCGAGCCTTTTTCTTCACTCTCTTGTTGGGCGCTTCGCATAGCCGCAGAGAGTTTTTGAATCGTGGTCACTAAAATCGTATTATTATTTTTTGATGATAGGAGGTTTCGAGCCAACTGTTTTTGATTTTTGATCCCAACAATCAAAGTATTGGCTACCGAATTTCCGGTCGTTTGTCCGGTATGGTATTCCGAGGCAAACTTAGTAAACTCATCCTGCGTTTGAGCATCTAAGTCTGTTCTATCAACAACCATGACCGTACGATCGACACCGATCGCATTTTGTGCTAATAATTTCGTTGCGACAAAACTGGTAATGGTCTTTCCTGAACCTGTCGCATGCCAAATAAATCCTCCTTCATGCTGTGCCGCTTTTTGACGAATCTTACGAATAGCATGAATTTGGTAAGGCCTTAAAACCATGAGGAATTTTTGATTTTTTTGATCATCGACGAGAATGGTATATTGGCTAATCAATTCATGGGCATCGGGTATCCGCAAAACTGTACGAGTAAAATCAAACAAATCGGAAACCGTTTGATTGTCTTCAGTCCGCCAATTAAATAAAAACTTCTTCATCCGAGCATAGGCTTCAGCGGTATCTTCACTAGGTCTTGCAAAGTATCGGGTATCAACTTTATTGGAGATTACCATGATTTGAGTAGTTGCGTAAATCCCTTTAAAAAATCCATCTTCTGCATAACGCTGAATTTGATAATAAGCTTGCATGAAACCGTCTTTAGCGGACTCTTTTTTGAGCTCAATATGAATGATTGGGAGCCCATTAATCAGCAAACTCACATCTCCACGATCTACTCTAGAGGAATCTGGGACCACTTGGTGAACTACCTCATAAGAAGAAGTTCCTCCTGAGATATCCTTATTTCTAAAGGCTTCTAAAGTCACTTTTTTCCCATCTTCTCGCTCTAATAAAACTTGAGCCACCCCGTTTTCTCCTCTAAGCCATTGAGAAGCTAAAAAAGGCGTTCCGGTCAAACGTGAAAACTCGACTTTGACTTGCTTAAATTCTTTGTCCGTTAATAGTTGTTCTTCCAATACTGCTAAATTTATTCGGTTTAAATGGCTTCTAAAGTTTTGCCAAAGTGCTTCTTCCGACTTCAAGTCCGGACGATAAGTCCACTGATTTTCTTTCTCACTTAAGATTTGTATGAACTGGTTTTCAATCATTTGTTCCGAATGACTCATTTGATCCCCCTCATTTCCATAGTTGCCACCATTTTTTAGATTCTGTTTTTACCGGCTCTTTTTCTTTTGCCTTGTTTCGTTCTTCTTCTGATAACTTCAATTGAGCTTTCAGTCGTTCAATTTCTTCCTGCGCCTCACCCCTTATCGACGAGCCATCTTTCATATCCTCCTGAGGCATTTTAAGAGCTTTCAATTCATTGATTTCTGATTTATACTCTTCTAGTAATTTTTTATCCTGTAAGGCTTGACGTTGTTGTTGGTCTAAAAGATTTTGCATATTACTTAATTGTTTAAATTGTTCATCTTTAGTGTTTTGTAAATCTTTTATCTGCTCTTTTTGATACTCAATTATATCTAGTATACCCGAATTGCTAGTTGATTTCATTGAAAAATATATAAGTCCTGCTATCCTAATCTTAAACCACTAAGAATTAGAAAGCGCACGACCTATATGACTTATAATAGCACACTTACAAAAGTTTTTGTTTATTTACTGACAACCTAGTACCTATTACAACTGGCGCCATTGGCAGCCCAGTCGACAAGAAAAACGTAGAGAATCCCTGAAACCTTATATTTTAGACGTTTGGAAAACCTTTAAATTTTATGGTTATCGTCCTATTACTGCTTATAGTCAACAAACCGACGGTCCGAAAGTATCTGAGTATATGACACTCAAATTGATGCGTGAATTAGGGATTAAATCCCGCATGCAAAAACGTTATCGCAAACCCAAAACTGTTGTGACGGTTGATCAAAAACCCAATCTGATTAGACACTTGCATGATTTGAGCGGTGTTTGGCAAACAGATATCACTTATATTCAGTTGACTAATCACAGATGGGTCTATTTAGCGACCGTTTTGGATCCTGAGAAGAGAAAAGTATTGGGCGATACAATGACAGCCGAGCTAGCCACAAGTGCCTTACAGATGGCGTTAGATAAGCATCGAAAGCCACTCATTATTCATTCAGATATGGGGTCACAATACACGAGTGCTGAGTTTAATATTAAATGCCAAAATTATGGCTTGAAACATTCATATTCACTCAAAGGCCATCCGTACGATAATGGCCGTATGGAAGCGTTTCATTCAATATTGAAGCGTGAAGAGGTGTATCTGAAGGCATACCAAACATTAACTGAAGTCCAAGCAGCCATTGGTTGGTATATCAATTTTTATAATCGAAATCGTATCTCAAATGTTGCCTAAGTAACTGAATAAAAATAGTCCAATTTATTGACTTCTGAGCAAAAAGGAAGAGATGAATTTTTAAATTATTTCATCTCTTCCTTTCCTGTGAAACTATTGTATTTTTACACGATAAGGTCATTCAATTATTTCATGTGCCAAACAACTGTTTATTTTGGCTCTAATTTCAATGTCATAGCATTGATGGCAACAATTACAGTCGAAAGTGACATCAAGACGGCACCGACTGCTGGACTTAATGTTATGCCAATTGGTGCTAGTATTCCTGCAGCTATTGGGATCGCGATAAAGTTATACCCTGCTCCCCAAACAAGATTTTCTTTCATCTTACGTGTGGTCTTCTGAGCCAACTCGATAAAGGATTCAATGTCGCCAGGGTCTGACTGTGTCAAGATGACATCGGCTGAATCCAATGCTACTTGAGTTCCGGCACCAACAGCTATACCAACGTCTGCTAATGCAAGAGAAGGTGCATCGTTGACCCCGTCACCGACCATGATAACTTTCTTTTCTTCTGCTTTAAGTTTTTCAACTAATTCATATTTGTCTTGAGGAGATTGATTAGCTAGATAATCAATACCTAAAATTTCTGCAGCTCCTTGAGCCGCTTTTTCATTGTCACCCGTTGCCATAATCGGCTGAATCTTGTTCTTTTTAAGGGCTTGTATTAAGGCTTTACTTGTCGGTTTTAATTCATCTCCTAAAGCTACAGCACCGATTGCTTCGTCGTTTTCTACTAAGACACTGAGGGTTGCTCCTTTTGGAATATCCATATCCAGATTACGTCCATATGCTTTTTGACTGATTAATTGATAACGATGTCCGTTAGCTTGACCTTCTACACCAGCGCCAGAAATAACATCAATCGAATCAAAACTTACTGGACGTATCCCTTGCTGTTCTGCGTAACTAATAATTGACTGAGCGATAGGGTGACTAGATCCACCTTCGATACCTGACAATAAGGCAACGATTTCATCTTTCGTATATTTATCATTAAAGAGTTCAACATCTAATACTTTAAACTCACCAGTTGTTAAAGTTCCAGTTTTATCTAAAACCATAACATCTGCGTTTGTAGTCAACTCCAAAGCGGACCGGTCCTTCACTAATAATCCCCGACTGGCCCCTAAGCTGGTACTACGAGCAGTCACCAATGGAATAGCCAGACCCAAGGCATGCGGACAAGCAATAACTAATGTGGTGACTGTAAAAATAACTGCCGTTGGTACATCAGCTATAACCATCCATATGACAAGGGCAATAAGAGCTACAATAACCGCAATATAAAAGAGCCATCCTGCAACTTTTTGTGCAAGATTTTCTGCTCGAGAAGGTTGGCTTTGAGCTTGACTGATTAATGTCTGAACCTGAGAAATGAAGGACTTATCGCCCGTCTGCTTTATTTCCACATAGAGGACTCCGCCACCATTGGTTGATCCACCGATGACCTCATCTCCAGGATTTTTTTCAATTGGTTTCGATTCCCCAGTCACAAGCGCTTCGTTTACACGTGATTCGCCACGCTGGATCGTTCCATCTGCTGGAACATTTTCTCCGGCTTGAACACGAATCAAATCACCTACTTGCAAGTCAGCAACTGGACGAGTCTCAATCGAATCGTCTTCTAAAACAACATGAGCGTCTTTCGGCACCAACTCAGCTAATGCTTTTTGCGCGTCCCCTGCTTCACCCAATGCCTTCATTTCAATCCAGTGTCCTAATAACATGATTAAAATTAACGTTGTAAACTCAAAGAAGAAGTCCATGACATGTTCTCCGGTCACATATCGAGCGGCCACTGCGTAAACACTATAGGCATAAGAAACCGTTATTCCCAAAGTAATCAAGGACATCATGCCTGGAGCTTTTGAATTAAACTCATCTTTCGCACCCATGAAGAATGGTTTTCCGCCAAAAATGTATAGAATTGTTGCCAATACAGCTGCTACAACGTCTGCATAAGGAAAGATAATTTGGAAAGGCAACTGAATATCCATCAAAGGAGTAATGAGTAAGATTGCAATTTCTAATGGGAGTGACTTCAAGAAAATATCCTTAAAGCTACCGTGATGGTGGTGGGCATGCCCTCCCATTGCGCCATGATCCATTTCACTGTGATCCATCGCACTATGATTCATCTTGCTGTGATCCATCTGACTATGTTCCATTTCATTATGGTCGTGTTTTGAGTGATCCATGTCGCCGTGATTATGATGACTATGTGACGAATGTTTTTTGTTATTCCTCATTTTTAATTTCTCCTTATTATATTAGAGACTGATTTTAAAGTTTTAGAACTTTCTCATCTAACACCGCATATAATTCTCATGAAAAGGGTTCTATACTTTATCTCTATCTACTATCTATGAATAAATGGTATCGTACATTATGCACTTAATACTGAATAGTTAGTTTCTGCTAAAGCAGCATTGAGCGTTTCGGTATCAATCTCTGTTTGACTTTCAAGTACTGCTTTTTTAGTCGCTTTTTCTACTGTCTGCGCACAAGACGCACAGGTCATACCTTCTATGGCAAACGATTTATTCTCCAATTTTTTCGCTCCTTATTCTCCATGATGATGTAAATGGCAATCGCATTGCCCTTCTGTACAATGACAATCCACTTCTTCTACTGCGAAAGCTTTTTTCATCTCTAATATTTCTTCTAGTCGCTGGATATCATCGAAGCTTAAGACATGATCTTCAATGATACTCCCTACTACATTCCCGACATTCTTTCGACAAATACGGTTGAAAATATCGTCTGTATAATTTCCTACGGCTTCTTTCTCTTCAATATTGGTAGTATAAATAAATTTTCTACCTTCTTGCTCTGTATTTAGTACGCCTTTTTCAACCAGTCGACCTAAGAGCGTTTTGATAGTGGCTTGTTTCCAGTCCATTTTTTCTTTCAATATGGAGATGACTTCTTTACTAGTCACTCGACCATTCACCCAGACTACACGCATAACTTCCCATTCAGCATCTGTGATATGAGGGTTAACTACTATTATACTCATTCTCTTTCCCTCCTTATTGTCTACATGCGTAAACGTAAGTGTTTGAGATAAGTTTACTATTGTAAACCATTCTTGTCAAGTCTTTTTTAAATAAATGTAACCAGCTTGTTTTTTAAATAAATGTAACCAGCTATTATTGCCTTTGTTTTCCTATCTTTACCCAATGATTGGGAGCCCATTAATCAGCAAGCTCACATCTCCACGATCTACTCTAGAGGAATCTGGGACCACTTGGTGAACTACCTCATAAGAAGAAGTTCCTCCTGAGATATCCTTTTTTCTAAAGGCTTCTAAAGTCACTTTTTTTCCATCTTCTCGCTCTAATAAAACTTGAGCCACCCCGTTTTCTCCTCTAAGCCATTGAGAAGCTAAAAAAGGCGTTCCGGTCAAACGTGAAAACTCGACTTTGACTTGCTTAAATTCTTTGTCCGTTAATAGTTGCTCTTCCAATACTGCTAAATTTATTCGGTTCAAATGGCCTCTAAAGTTTTGCCAAAGTGCTTCTTCCGACTTCAAGTCCGGACGATAAGTCCACTGATTTCTGATTTATACTCTTCTAGTACTTTTTTATCCTGTAAGGCTTGACGTTGTTGTTGGTCTAAAAGATTTTGCATATTACTTAATTGTTTAAATTGTTCATCTTTAGTGTTTTGTAAATCTTTTATCTGCTCTTTTTGATACTCAATTATATCTAGTATACCGAATTGCTAGTTGATTTCATTGAAAAATATATAAGTCGTGCTATCCTAATCTTAAACCACTAAGAATTAGAAAGCGCACGACCTATATGACTTATAATAGCACACTTACAAAAGTTTTTGTTTATTTACTGACAAGCATTGAAGCGAATCCATTTTGGCAGATACTGTTTTCGAAAACCCATATGTTAAAGGCCTACTGTATGGAGTAGTTCACCCAAATATTAGTAAAACACTTAACAAATCTTCCGAAGATCAGGTTGCCTCAAAAATAAAGAACTGCATTTCAAGTGTAATATCTAATAATGATTTAAAAATTGAATCTAGCGATATTAAAGTTGATAAAGTTGATGATGGTTATCAAGTATTATTGGATAGCTCAAAACTATTTATGATTTTTAAGAATGATGAATCATGGCTTTTAAAAACAAGACAATTAATTAGATGAAGACAAAGTTTAAACTCAAAAGTGGCCAATAGGGTATACCCTATTGGACTTATAATTAATTTTTAAGACTCCTTTTTAGCTTGCCAATTAATCTAAATGAAATATTCGTATAATTTTGTTTTATCTTCTTTAGAAGATAAAACAAAATTGCTTAAATTCCTCTCTAACTTTAAAATAAATTCTTGTGTTTGTTTGATACCGAGATAATCTGTAAAATTAACATTTATGATAATCTCTGGAACAGGAATAGTTGGGTAAATTTCAGAAAAGTAATATCCAAGAATCGCAACTATATCTTTTTGGAAAAAAATATCATCTGTTTTTTTTGGAAAAAGATAAGGTATTGTTGTAACATATTTTTCATTCTTGAAAGAAAATTTATTTATAGAATTACCAACTCTATATAATAGCCCAAGTTCATATTTTTCAGAATTACCATTACCTATTTGTGAAAATTTTAAATCATTATTCCCAAGCTGACTTTTTTCTACAATTTCAGAATAATTTTGAATATAAGAATAGTAGACTATATCAGTTATTGGAGTAATTCCTAAATTCGCAATAGGTATACTTAATTCTGAAAATTTGGATTTAATATCCTTAAGTTCAATTCCTTCATCAGATAAGTCAAAACCTTGTTTATAACCTTCAATAGACTCTTGAATCGCTCCTATACGCAGAACAGGTTCTTTTTCTTTAAGTTCCCTCTCCTTTAGTTTTTTTTCAGAATGTCTTACAACTAAAAATGCTCCAATTACTCCTAAAAAAGCTCCTCCAAAATCAATTAAATCACCTAAAGTAAATTCTGGACTGAAGGTAATTATTAAAAATACCAAACTTAATTTCATTTTATCTCCTTAATCATTTTTATTATAGCAAAAATAAAATCAATAACTAAAAAGATCTGAATTACTTTTCTACTTCATTACTTTCCTTATTTCGTGTTAAAGTTCTATTATATTCTCTAGCTTTGGAATTTTTCTCGATTTTTTCATATTGAGTAAAGTCTTTAATAATTTTATCAAATGTTTCTTTTAACCCTTTTTTCTCGATAGAAACTTCAATTACTTGTTTTTCAATTTCTTTAATATCCATGTTTGGTGATACAGATAATTCTTTTAAAACTGCTTCTGCAACCTCTATATCAATTGGATCATTAGAGTTATAATCTTCCAAAGCTGAAGCAATCTTATGAAGTAGTTCAATTTTTTCATCAAGTTTATTTAAGGATTCTTTTGTCTCTTCAATCTGTGCCAGAAAACGACTTTTTAATTCCAAAAATTGATCAGAATCAGAAATATTATGACTGACTAAATAATTATACTCTCGAACCAATAAATCTAATTTTGAAATATTAGGATTCTTTTTAAAAATGTATTCACCACTTTCTGCAGCTAGTTGATTAATTAAAATCGCTCCTTTCATAAATTTGTTACTAGAAGAATTATCAGGATTTATGAAGTAAAAGAAATCTGATTTTTTGATAAAAATATCAAAACTACCATCTTCTACCTGATCAACTAACCGACTTGGAATTTTTACCGTTCCTTCATTTGCAATACCATATTGCATTTTAAGGTAAAGACCAGTTTCAGTTTTAGCTTCTACCTGCCAGGGTTCTATTTTGACTCTAATTTCAAAATCATCAGCTTTCTCTTTTTGTAATTTTTCATACTCCATTTTTATTTCAGAGAGTGAATAAACCACTTCATTTTTGGCAATTTGTTTTTTAATCTGTTTTAAAGAATAACGACCTTTTTTTGATAGACTACTATCCCTTGTGTTTCTTTTTTGTTCCCTATCAAGTAATTTATATTTAGCATATTTTCCCGAAAAATCTGTTGATACATTTAACACTTTTGCTTTTCCCTGAAAGTCTTTTAAACTAGTTGAATGTTTTAAAAGAAATTCTAAACGTGACTTAATTTCAAGTTTGAAAATATTTTCTTTTTGGTATGCAGAATACTCTTTATGACCAAATTTATTTCTTTGTTCAATTATTTTTGCACCTTCAATATCTGCATACTTGTCAGAAATATGTTCCAACGCTTTTTTAGTTCCTTTCTGCCACCTCAACTTATTTAACGTCACAGAATTTGTAGAATTGATATAAATATGATTATGAAGATGTCCCTTATCTAAGTGAGTAGCAATAACAAATTGATGACTACCTCCTGTTAATTCTAAGGCAGTTTTTCGTCCTATCTCATGAACTTGTTCAGGAGTTAAATTATCATCAGGATCAAATGATTGAATAATATGGTGAGCAAGAACATCGTTTTTTTGTAACTCTTCGTTATTAGATGGTCGACCTTTTTCTAAATTTGCTAAATGTTTTAATTGTCTAAATTCTAAATCAGCAGATTCAACATCTACAATTAAATGTCCTGAAATAAGTTGAGAAACAACTTGCCCATCTACCACCTTAACTGGGAAATTTAAGTTAGAATCAACTAACTCTGTTCCTATCGTTTTTGCTCCATCTTCGATATATTTTATTCCTGCTGTCAATTTATTAACTGATTTTATTTGTTTTACTTTTGTAACAACCAAATTTCAACCTCTTCTATCCCTACTTTGTTTTTCAAAAATAGTTATTTCTTTATCAAAATTATCATCTATTAATTGTTTTACAGACACTAGAGCATCTTGTAAAATTTGATAATTTTCCAAAGTAAATTCTTCAGTTGTGTTAACAAATTTTGCAAGTTGATTAATGTTAGTACCAATACGATTTATTTCAGTTCTAAGTTTAATAAGTTCAGAATAATCAACCATCACTATTTCTCCCGTCAATAACATGTAACGAGCATAAGTATTAAAATTTTTAAAGTGATGATTAGCCATTCTTCTTTTTATTAATTCATTTTCTTCAGGAGTTACTCTTATTTTTTTTTGAATTTCACGATATCGTTTTTCTTTTATCATATTAATATCCTTTCTCAATTTTCTTGACAAATTAAGTAACCCCAGTTAGACTTTTCAAACTGGCAAGCATAGCACTTGGGTACCCAATCGCTGTTTTAAAAGATTGACCAACCCTAATTTCTGACAAGTCAGGCATATTAGGGTTGGTCAATCTTTGAAAGTTTTGGGGAAATCCCCAAGCCCCTATTTAGTCCTTCCGACTTTAATTTACTTCAACTTGTTGAAGTAAATCTTCTTTTAAGGAGTGATAATCTTCATCTGATAATGAATCTAGGTAAGAGATAGTTTCTTCATATTCCTTTGCTAATTCTCTATCCACTTCTTCCAACTCTTCAGCATCTTCATCAAGAATAGCAATAGCTTTTCTACGCTTTGCATCTATAAATATTTCATTTCTACTATAGCCTCCATTGTCATAATGAAATAAATTTAATAGTAATGTTGTTTCAATTGTTTCATTCATTTTTAGTCCTCTTTCTGTTTTCTTCTATTCATAAAACCAGCTGAAAGTTGAGCGACAATATCCTTTACAGGCTCATCTCGTAGTCGCTCTTGCTCTCTTTTTTTGATGTTTCTTTCGCCTGCTCTTTCTCTTCAATTTTGATAACTTTTTTAGTCTCCTTATTTTTTATACGGGCTAATTTTTCTTGAAAGCCATCTTTTGTTATTTCTTTACTTTGATATTTTTCAAGTACACTATCTATTTTTGTAATTAGACTATCAGCCTCTTTTTGGACTATTTTTATTTGTCCTTCTAAGTCTGTTAAACCTTCTTTATCTTGTGACCAAGTAGCAAGATAACCAAAACTGTATTCACTTGTATCCATACCATAATGACTGGCAACTACAAATGCAACTGACTCAGCTTGCAACTCTTTTGTACTTCTAGACAATGGTTGTTCAATCATTTTATCTAAAGTATGTAATTCAGAATGTGCCATTTCATGAAAAAGTGTTTTTAGTGTTTGTTGTTCTGACATACCTTTTAAAATTGAAATGGAATTTGTTTGCCTTGAATAAGTACCATGTGCCCCATTTAGATCATCTGCAAATTCTACCGCAACTCCATTTGCTTCAGAAACTTCTTTTGCAGATTTATAGAGGTTACCATAATCTTGATATGTACCTTCAAGATCATAAATAGGTTTTGCTAATTCTTTGCCATCTGTTTGAGAAACATCAAAAACTGGAATAAGTTTAAAAAATGTTTTTGTCTTTTCTTTTCCTACTTTATCAAGAAGAACTTTTCCAGTTTCAGGATCCTTTTGTTTAACAGTAACTGGAGCAAAAATACGCATTGATTTTTCGCCTTTATTTACACTTCTATCAAAATCTTCTTTCCATTTTTTAAATGAAGCAACATATGAAGCATTTGGTTTTTGTGCTAATATCAGCTGGATATTTCTTGGGGAATAATGATGAAATTTACTTAAAGCAGTCAGATATTCTTTATAGACATCTGACTTGAAATAATCTTTGACACCTTCTTTTAAGAGTTGTGATAGACCCTTACTATCTTTCTCTTGTATCATTTCAGAAACTGTTTTTGATACCTCTGAAGGAATTTTAGATTCAGGTTGACTTTGCTCTGCTTGTAAAGGATTGGAGCCAAAACTTACTTCTTCGTGATCTGATTTTCCATCTCCATCACTGTCAGCACTATATGGATTGGTTCCCAAATTTCTTTCTACTTCATCAAGAATCCCATCTCCATCTGAGTCACGTTCATGTTCTTCTTTTTGAGCTTCAGCAATACTTATTGCTTCATTATACTCTTCATTGTTAGTCATTTTTATTTCTCCATGTTCTCTATTTTGCAATTGCTTCACAGCTTCAAACATCTGTTTCCCATCATCTTTAACAAAATTATTATTTACTGACAATATTTTTAGAATATTATCTTTTTCAAGAAAAACACCCAAAATCACTTTCTCTTGATTGAGTGAATCAAGTTCAATATTTAAAGTCGTATTTGGTTTTAACAATGTTGCGGGAAAAGAAGATTCCTCATCTGTTCTAAAAGCTAGCATAATATCTTTATCATCTGATCGTATTGCTTTTTGAACATCTAAGCGCCCCATTTTTTCAACTGAAGTTAAATCATCAAAAACAAATGAATCTGTTTCAAATATTTCAGGTAATAAAGGTAAGAGTTTGATTTTATCCTTAAAACCATTGCTAATGGTTAAGTTAGGATATGTACCTCTACCTGAAGCAATATCATCAATAAAAGTTTCTGAAAGTGATATAACATGCTCAGCATAAACTGGTGCCATTCCTGTAAGATGCATCCAATGGCGTTTTTCAAAGTTAACCTGGAGCATCTTGACATCTTCTTGATCCTGGTAAAAATAGGTTACCCTGCTATTTGCAATTTCATTCTTATACCACATGGCCGAGTTTTGAATATCTTCAGCATAACGATTTAAATAGCGAACATCTCTTTCGATAATAGGTCTCATCCTAGAACTATGACTTGACTTAATTGACCTTTCAATGTTAAAATACAAGTGAACATTGGCAGGAAAATCAGGTTGAGTTTGAATTAACTCTTCAGGCTGTGGTGCTGTCCTCGAAGGTTCGCCTTCTAAATAACCGGAATCGCGATTGAATAGTTCGCCCCCAATGTTATTAGATAGCTCTTGACTTCGGTTAAGGGCTTTTTCTTTTTCCCTTTTTAAGTAGTCATTCCAATCTATCTTATCGGCACCTTCAGGAAGCGGTGGTAAGTCCACTACTAGGTTAATTTTTTTTGATTCTAAACGATCAACAAAAGTTTTTCCTGCCTGGTCATTATCTACTGCTAAAGTAATCAAGTCATGATATTTTTCATCCCTTAAAAAATTAGTTACTTGTGATGTGTGCGCTAAAAATGTTGGATAATTTTTAGCCTCGACTTTTTGCTTTAGAACACCCATTTCAAATAGAAGGTCTCCAACGTGTCGACTGACAGTTGACTCTTTTAGCCCATCCATAGCAACCAATCGCACATCTTGAAGAGAATCTTTATGTAATTCATAATAGCTCATCAAATCAATAGGTGCTTCAGCAAATACTAACCGTTTAGGCTCACCAATATCAACGTGCATACCTGTCATACCGTCTGAAGCCCTCATAATTTGCTTTAAACGACCTCTTGAATAAAGCTCTTTGTTTTCTCTTATTCCTTGAAGTGATGCTCCCACAACCTCATTTTGACGGTCTAAGCTCTTAAATACTATGACTGGTTCAAATATATCGCCACTCTTCTTTGTTGCTTGAGAGAGAACCCCTTTTTCCAAAAAGAAGTCAATAGTTTCTTCTGAAAGTTGACGTTCTTGTTTTAAATACTGCCTAGCTTCCGAAAAATCTGTTTCATAAGGCTGAAGATAATAAGAAAATGGTTCTCTTACTACTTCTTTTTCAAGATCAACAGCTTCAAAATTGCCTTCTTCCAAAAAGTGTTTTGCTTCTTTAAAGCTAATAGGTTGTCCTGTTTGTTCTTCTCTGATTAGTTGAACCATTGAAAAAACATCTCCACCTTTAGAACGTGAGAACCAATTAAAGTAGTTATCTCTTGTATTAATAACAAAAGAGTCATGCTCTTTCCAAGAATAAGTATGACTGCCAGTCCTAACTAGTTCCATTCCTAAACTTTCAGCTACTCCCAATATAGAAAGCTGTTTTAGTTCTTCAATTTTTGCCATATATTACTACTCCTATAATCAATTACCAACTTTGCTAACAATTAAATAACTTGTAAATTAACAATATCAATACGTAAAATATTGTTAAATTACCAATTAATAAAACTAATAAAAATGACCTCATTCTGGGGTCATTTTTATGTTTAGGAAAAAAATATTGCTCTATTTTATTATAAATCTTAGATATAATGCTTATATCTAATGTTAGAAAAAATAAACCAATAACAAAAATAATCGTAGTGGTTATTGCTATAATTCCCATTTTAATTTTCCCTTTCTAATTGTGCTGAGATTGCCTTTTTTGTTTGCTCAATAAACCAGTCCTTTGACCGTTTCCCTTGACCGACTAATTGGAGAGCTGTTTCCCACTTTCCAGTTGTTTCAGGGTTTGTGTACATAACCTCAAGATTATCCAAGAATAAAACCAACACTTTCCCACGATCAGTTGGAAAAAGTTGTCCTGTTTTCTTATCCCGAGTGATATAATCACGATCAATAATATTTTTAATAATACCAGCTCTTGTTGCAGGAGTTCCTAAATTGTACTTTGGTAATACGTCATCCAATAAGCTACTTTCTGTCAAACGTGCTGGTGGTTTGGTTTTATCTTCTTTAAGATTTGCTTGAGTTGGCATTTGCGAACCTTGCTGATACGGAGGCAATACCGCATCTTTATTTTCTTTTTCAGCAAGTTTTGTCCACCCTTCACTTGTCATTACATTCCCTTTTGCAACAAATTCTTGACCGTTATTTTCAAGTACTACTTGTGTTGCTTGATAACGATAATCAGACGCAAACATTAAAATTGTCCTTTTTAGAATCTCAAAATAAACAGTTTTTTCATCCCCTTTTAAATTGGCAACTTCAGTTATGTTTTCAGTTGGTATGATCGCATAGTGTTCCATTTGTTTATCTTGGACAAACTTCTTACGTGGAGTTAAGTTAGGTAATTCTTCAGATATATTCAACAAGCTTTTATAGTCTTCTAAATGCTTGATAAGGTAATCAAATTCATTAGGAGTAATTAACTTATGATCTGTTCGAGGGTAAGACGTTACTCCTTTTTGGTACAAAGATTGAGTCAACTCTAAAGTATAAGTAGAGTCAAAATGATACTTTTTACTCATTTCCGATTGAAGACTTGTTAAATGATATAAATTTGGGGCTACCACAGCCTTATTTTCGCTTTGTACGGCTCTGACAACAGAATACCCATCCAGTGATTTTAAAACGCTCTGAGCGTCTTCTATGGTCGTATATTTAGCTTTGTTTTTGAAAACTGTTCCTGATTCATCTTCTATTTCAATTTTCCAATAAGGCTCCGATTCAAATTGTTCAATAGAAAGATCATTTTCAACAATTAGGGAAACAATCGGAGTTTGTACTCGTCCAACGGACATCTTTTTATCTTTTTCACCAATAAATCCCATCTCTCCTAATTTTATTGAAGTCCATGGACTTAAATTAAAACCTACCAACCAATCAGCTTTTGCACGTGCTTCAGCCTCTTCAGCATATTGAGCAGTTTCTTGACCAGGCCTTAATTGTTTAAAGGCCTTCACTATTCCTGATTCTGTGAGAGAATTTACCCATAACCGATATTTTATTTTTTTAAGTCCATTTGGGATAAGTCTCAAAATAAGGTAAGCAATAGCTTCCCCTTCTCGGTCAGCATCCGTTCCAATGATAATAGCATCAGCATTTTTAACTTCACTTTTGATTAGACTAAATTGTTTTTTCTTATCGGTTTTAACTTCATATTCAAATTTCTCAGGAAAAGCAGGTAAATTTTTTATATTCCAATTTTCATAGTTTTGATAAGGATTTTTTATTTCAACTAAATGACCAACAGCTGACACAACAGAAACTTGGCCATCTATTAAGTCTGTTTCAACTCGCCATACTCCTTTTTCATTCTTTGCTTTTCCAAGAGCATTAGCATATTTTTTAGCCTGATCAGGCTTCTCAGCAAGTATTAAATATTTCATGTTATCACATCCTTTCTAATCTTTATTTTTTTTTAATTATTCCTTAGTCCTCATAAATTAATTGATCAATATATTTTTGGAGATAAATAAGCTCTTCCTTCGACTCCTTTATTGGATAAACTTCAACTGTTTCTTGATATGTTTTTTAATATATTAATTGTCAAATTAAGTTAGACAATTCCTCTTTGCATATGTGACTCAAGAATACTTCTATTGGTGTTTTATAGTTTAATGATTTTCGAGGGATATTATTTCTTTTCGATGCAATAGATTGGATAAAAGATTCATCAACTTCGTTGAAATCCATTTGCTTTGGTAAACCATCTTTACGTAATAAACCATTAGAGTTTTCATTTAACCCTCTTTGTGATGGTGTACCAGGATCTGCAAAATAGATATCAATATCATTTATATTACTGATTGATTTCCAATTTGAAAATTCCTTTCCACAATCAAAAGTCATTGATTTGAATAGATGCTTAGGTACAGATTGCATCCATTGGTTCAAACGATTTTCAATATCTATAGCTCGTCTGCCTTCTGGCTGAAGAGTGATGATTACTTTAGATAATCGCTCAACGAGGGTAATAACAGCACTTTTGTGCTTTTTACCCACAATAGTATCCCCTTCAAGGTGGCCAAATTCTTGATTGAATTTAGAATAATCATTTCCTCTGTCACGAAGTGATCGACGAAAAGATTGTTTTCCCCGAGTTTCTTTGTGTCCGTTGGCTTTACGTTTTCCTTTCATAGGTAGGTGAGTCACTTCAAATACGCCTTGTTTAAACATACGATAAAGTGTACGCATAGAACAAGAAATAGAAAACTCTGCACGGCCAACAATCACATCAGGTGTCCAACCTTGAACAACCCTCTTTTGAATATATTCTGTTTGTTCATCTGATAAGACAATAGGACGTCTGCCACAGCGAGTTTTATTCTTCTTGTATTGATTGAAATAATCTAGAGCATTGTGCCCTGTTTTGAAAAATTGGTAAACTTTATGAATCGTTTGTCTAGATCTATTCAATAGTACTGCGGTTTTGGCTACAGATTGATGATTATTATAATACGCCTCTATCATTGCAAGTTCATTTGATGTAAGATGGGTATAGGTCATTTGTCTTCACTCCTTATAATTCTTTTGCGGGAACTATCTTGAGTGTAGCACAAATGACTTTTTTATTTGTCTAGCTTAATTTTACAATCGGCGTTATGTAAATAACTGAGGAGCAATTAATTTAAAATTTTGTAAATCTATTGTTTTTATAAGTGTTGAAACAAAGTAATTAAGTACCTCACCTTGGGAGCTATTTTCATCAAGGTCATAATTTAAAGCAAAACTTTTCAATGCATCTGCCATTGTTTCTATTTCAATTTTGGCAAAGACGGTATCAAAATAACCGACTCCGATTTTTTCATGTGTTGTTATCATTTTTTCACCTAACAAAAAAGAGTTAGTTTCCTCACTCTTTCTTTCTATTTTTTTATTTATGTCACTTCCCGACTATTTAACTGGTAGACTTATTTCCAATACCTTTGATGCTGTTGTATGAACTAATCTATCATGATTAACATTAGCATCCCAATCATCCATATTTGACATTGACCTAATATATCGATACCATTTGCCATCATCAGGGCTATTTGATAATTCTTTTGCACGAGGATGCTGAAGAACATTAGTTTTGTTATCTCTGAAGACATTTTGCTTAGAAATAAATACCAATGCTTCGTCTACACCGATACGTGCAATCTCATCAGGGGTTAAGAGGTCACGTGAAGCTGTCTGTATTGATAAACTACTTGATCCCTGTGTTCCTCTTGTTAGAGAACGATTTTTTATATTGATAGTTTGTTTACCACTCCTCATTGAGAAATAACTCATGGTTTCTTTATCATTAGTACCTAAATACAACAATGTTGCACAGTTATTAAAAATAGTCTCCCATTCATCTTTATAAAGAGCTTTAAGCTGACTAATTGCTTGAATAATAATATCAATTGAAATTTCACGTGATCTAACTGAAGAAAGTGTTTCTGTAAAGTTTGGAAAACGTCCAAAGTTAGCAAATTCATCAAGAATTAGTCTGATATGAAGTAGATCCCCAGGATCACATGTTTTATGATTTCCTTGGAGAATTTCATCAGCAGTTTGAGGTAATTGTCGAAACATCATAGTAAACATAGTTGTTGCAATAAAATTATAGGACTTATCTGTTTCAGGAATAGCAATAAATACCGCAGTTTTTTCTGTTTGCCACTTCTCCATTTCCATAGAGTCTCTTGCAATTAAATTTCTAACCGCATCATGATCAAATACTGCAAAACGTGAAGAAGCCACGGATAAAACAGAAGTCATTGTTTTTCCTTCAAAATTTGAATTAAATAATTCCCATTGTCTACAAGCATAGTTTCCTTCAAGTTCTTCTTCAAGTTCAGAAAACAGTATTTCAACAGGACTAGGAGTATCCTCATCTTCACGCTTAATATTACGTAATAAATCAGCAACTTGGGCTATATTTGGTTCATATTTTCCAAGTACTTTCCCATCAAAATAGAGATAGCCAATTAAAGATCTCATTAGTAGCATCTCTGCTTGATTCCAAAAATCCTCACCACTATTATCTGAACGTTTAGTACCAGCTATGATTGCTTCAGCAACTCTATCAATATCCAATTCACTATGCATATAATGAAAAACATTAAATTGATTTGAATTAGAAAGATTTACCAGGTCAAATACTTTTATTTTATAGCCATAATCTTCAAGCATCTTACCAGTTTCACGAACTAGTAAACCTTTAGGATCAGTAATAACAAACGAGCTATTCATTTGCATTAAATTAGGTTTTACAAAGGTAAATGTTTTACCGTCACCAGGAAGACCGACTGTTAGGGTATTCTTATTCAGTTGTTTATTAAAGGGTAACCGTTTATTGAATAGCCCCATTCTTCCATTTTGACTAAAAATCATATCATTTTCAGGTTCTTTATCTCTAAATGTTGCTAACTCCTTTACAGTTGCATACCTAGCAGAACCATATTCTTCACCATAACGATATTTTCCTTTATCATGAACACGAAGATAAAACAACATAATAATTAGAAATGCAATAGCACCTCCATATAAACTAGCTGTCGTAAATTGCAAGTCAACTAATGCTTTACTTGACCAATGATCGTACATCCAATTAAAAGATTGACTATCAAACATTGTAACTTCAGTACTTTTTGGTGCAATAGAATAAAGTTTAAACAACCAATGAGTAACATAGAAGGCTATCAATCCAAATAATAAATATGGTAAAAATTTTCTTTTCTTTTGTTCAGTAACCATCTATAATTCTTTCTCTCCTTTCGCCTTGATTTTTGTTCCTTTTTCTTTAACTTTTGATTTCTTTGCGATTTCAGATTTTACTTGCTTTTTATAGTATGTAAGTTTCTCTTTGACAGACATGTTTTTGGGAGTTTTAACTAAACGTTCTTGAAGCTTTTGGGATTTTTGGGAGTCCGTTAAATCATTGATTACACCTTTGAAACTAGCTTCTAGAGCTTTAATGTTTTTAGCATCAATGGCGATAATACTTGTACCATCTCCATTATCTTTTATTGAAAATCCTATATCGTACCCCTTCAGATACTCAGTGAGTCTTTCACTATTGACTTCACTTGTCATAAATGTTTCAAAATGTTTTGTTTCTCTCGTTTCAAGAAACTTATTCCAGTTGACTTCTCCACTATAAGTTTTACTCTCACGAAAATTTTTTAACTGTAAAGCCGAGTGTTCCATTGCATAATACATTGACTTTAGAACAAGTTCACCAGTCAATTTATAAACATCAGCAATTTTAATACCAATACGTTCTTGATCCATATGTTCTCCTCGAAATTGATTTAAATAAAAATAAAAGACCACAGTTTGTGGCCTTATTACTATTAATATTTTTATTTTAGTTCTTTTTTACTTTTAAACGCAAGAACCATACTTGCAAAAGCTGACAGTAAACCAAGAATTTTAAAGATAGTATTTTTACTATCACCCGTATGAGGTAAAGTTACTAATTTATTGTCTTTTGTCTTAACTGTATAAGTATTATCACTGTTTTCTTTAGCTCCTAATTCAGTTAAAGTCTTACTAGAACCGTCTGATAACGTTGCAACACCATTTGTAATACCTGTAATAACTTTATTATTCCCAAGATCTACAGGTGCCTCAGGTGTAGGGGTCATAATTGGTGAAGTTGGTGTATTAGAACTTGTACCTGGTATTGTTCCAGGATTTGGAGTATTAGTATCTGTACCTGGTGTTGGAGTGCTAGTGTCTGTGCCCGGTGTTGGAGTGCTAGTGTCTGTGCCTGGTGTTGGAGTGCTAGTATCTGTGCCTGGTGTTGGAGTGCTAGTGTCTGTGCCTGGTGTTGGAGTGCTAGTATCTGTGCCTGGTGTTGGAGTGCTAGTATCTGTGCCTGGTGTTGGAGTGCTAGTATCTGTGCCTGGTGTTGGAGTGCTAGTATCTGTTCCTGGTGTTACTACACCAGTACCAGGTTGAGTTGTTCCTGCTGTAACATCAGCAGATACAGTTGTTCCTCCTAAAAGGATTGTTGCAATGGCAATAGAGCTAATTAATAGTGATTTTTTCATGATTTTTCCTTTTCTTTTTTTAAAAATTTTAAATTATGGATATTGAGTCTCTTTTGGTTGCTTAACAACTTCAAATCCGTAACGACTAGATGGAGCCTTTTTAACAATAATAGTAAGCCTTTTTGTTCTCACCTCGTCTTTCTCTTTAAGTGCGATAACATAAGTCAATGCTTGTTTTTTGTCTTCTCTTTTACTAACCTTTTCTAATAAAACAGATTGTAGTGTCGCTTCCTGTACAGAAAAATTATTTGAAGAAATAAAATCCTTTAAATGACTATCACTTCCTGAAAAGTAATTAGGTAAAAAATAGCGACAAAAGACATCACTTTCACCTGATTCTATTCTGTTAGAAGACTGAATTGTCTTAACTAATGAATGATTAGTAGCTTCAATCTTATGTGCATGGTTCAGTACTAGAGAAAAACTAAGAATAGAGAAGACTAGACTGAGCAAAGTTAGACAAAGTATCAACAGTTTAGATACAGAAAAACTTTCTTTATTAGTTAAGGCCTGATTTTTTGATGTACTATTTTTTTTACTATTATTTTCTTGCAAAGATACATTTTCAGGTGCTGACAATGGCCTTGTAAGGCTTTGTTTCTTCCTTGGTAAGGACTTTTGTTCTTCAAGGCTGTTTTCCAGCTTCTTTTTTTGAATTAAAGAGAATTTCTTTTTTTCTTTCTTTAAGCCAAAATTTGATAATGCTTCTTCTACTATCTCCTGAAGGGGGAGAGTAACGCTTGAAGTGTCTAAAACAGCCCCTTCATCAGATAGCTGTTCTAATAAGAGAATTATCTCTTCACCTCGATCAGCACTCCAAACTGATTTTTCATTAATAGCAGACAAAACATCATCCCTATTGTTAAAGTTTTCTTGAACTCGAGTATGAATATTAGTTATCCGAAACATGTGCATCATCTCCATTCTCAGAAGAACCTACCTGAGGATCATGTTCAGATTTTGCATATTCCTCAAGTTCTTCAAAACTTTTTCCAGTTTCAGATAATAAAGCAACAATTAAATCAGATTTCACTTCTGTTAGATCTTTAATAGTCTCTTTTTCTTTCTGAATAAAAATAGCTTTCTGCTTTTGAATTTTTTTCAAAGCATGTTCCAGCTTATCTTTCTTTTTATAAAGTTGTTGACTTGTATTTTTTCTAGTGACCATTCTTTCTCTCCTTTTCGGTGTCTAGTTAAGGGTTACTACTAGCTTTTGTTGAGTCTTTTATTTCTTGACTAGTTTCGGTTTCAGTTGACGAACTGCTATCTAAGGTGCCATAATCTCCAGTTGAATCTGTAAGAATAATTGATTCCACCTTATTTACTTTCAATTTACCCTTTTCATCGACATATGTTAGACGTTGAGTAGCCTTATTCATAACATCTTTTTGTGCAGTTTTATAATTTTTCTTTTCATCAAGCTGAGTATTTACATAGTCCACTTGTACAATAACTTGTTTATGAGCTTCGTCAATATAAATTTCAGCATCTTTAAATTCAAAATCCACTACAAATCCTTTGTAAGTTTGACTTTGAGGTTCATTTTCCATTGAAACAGTTTGATTATAAAGAGCATCAGTCATATATTCCTTATACCTTTGTCTGTTTTCACCAAGATCTTTTTTTGTATAATAATTTAACAAAAAACTTTTTACTTGTTTTTGTGTAATAATACTTTTTGAATTTGTTGAAGTAGACTTCTCTGTTTTCGCCTTATTAGCATTATTTGAAGTACCTTGGCCAATGCCGACACCAATTGTACAAGCCAATATAACTACTAATACATAACCTACAATTTTTAAAATTTTTATTTTTTGAGTATCAAACATAAATCTCCGTCCTTTTTTATTTTGGTGGTATTGCAAACGTGTAGCAAGTTGCATTTGTTTTAACGCCCCAATGTATTCTATTCTGCACACCATTATAGTTACATTCAGAAATTAGAAATGTTCCATCAGGGTTAACGTACTCAACATATGAAACATGACCATATATTGCATAGGTGCCATCAAAGCCACCCGTTGTTGAACAAACAGCACCAGCAACTGGTTTATTACTAAATTTCCAGCCTTTAAGTACAAGTCCTCTAACCCAATCTTGACCATTTCCCAGGTAGTTATAATGTGGTGAGCCAGCTTCAACAAGACGATTATAAACATACCACGTACATTGACCAGGGGGATATGTATTCCCTGCTAAAGAGCTAGAGACAGTAGCTGATGATGGGAATGTTTTTAGCTTATTTCTATAAGATTCAGGGAAATCAAAAGAACTTTGAAGGGTTTTACTTCCACCTTTTGCCCCTCCTGAAGTTGGATGTTTAAGGTAGTTTAATACTTGTTGAGCATTATTTACACGTTCTTTAGTTTTATCCCGTTGATTACCTTCCCAACGACTCGCAAACTTCACCGCTAAAGTAGAAACATCTTCATTTGAGTGAAGGATTTCTTTTAAAGTCGTTATGTAATACGGACTATCTCCATTTAACATAAAGTCCAATTGAAGCTCTAGGTCATACCATTTTTTATTTTTCGATTTTGCAAACTTAAGTAGCATGGTATGTCTTGTCGCTCCATCTGCTGTATCAGTCCATTGACCTAGACCAAGCCCTCTATGAAGGATATTTCCATAACTACCATTATAGATACTAGGACCACCCATTGCTAGCCAAGCCTCATCATCCCATGATGAAGCTGAAGCACCAACAGGTGGACTTAGATAATCTCCCTCAGCACGTTTAGGGTTAATAGAACTTTCAGTCCAAAAACTACCTAATGCTGAAGCAACTCCATTTTGTGTGACTTTAGGATCTTGCTTTTTTAAAAAATTATAGATGGAAGTAATTTTTTTGGCCATATCTCCTTCAATTGACATATCCGTCATAACAGATGTTGTTTGACTATATTCAACTTTAGGAAGATAAAAGCCAACATTTACCCAAGCCCACTTATTCTGTTTTTTATCTTTTAGTTTTTGATAGTAAATTTCTTGGCCTTTTCCAGAACCTACCGCTCCTATCTCTAACCCACTTTTAACAGTATCTCCATTTTTAACTCTTAGACGGTTTACATTTTTATAAGTGAATTCAGCTGTCTTTGCTTTAATAATGACGTCCGAGTTCTTAATAACAATTTTACCTTCCATAACAGCATAAAGAGGTGAACCCTTGTCTGCCTTTAAAATAGACCCATTGTAAAGTTTCGTTTTTGAAGTATAACCAAACCTTTTAGTTACGGTTAAAGGTTCTATTGTATCATCATCAGGTTTGTTAGTGAGAGGATTTTCCAGCTCGTTATAGGAGATATAATAACCTAGTTCTTTTCCCTGCTCTAAAACCTCTTCATATTCCCTCTGATCATCCTTATTAAGTTTTAAATACTTATTATTAGTAGAAGTATAAATATCTGCCATTGTCTTCAGATTATCTTTATCTCCATTTAAATCACTCCAAAGTGTTGTTAAAAGCTCTTTATAGGAATGTTTAAACTGATACCATTTTTTATCTTTTGAATCGTAATTGCTATTCAAAGTATAGTCTTCATGTTTATAGCCCATAAACGTCATGATACTATCAATATCAGTCCAATAATCAACTTCACTAGTTGATTTTTCTCGATCAATCTTTGAAAGATAAGTCCAAGAGTCAGTAAGGTCAAATTCATCTTGAGAAACGGTTGACCCACCACCACCTGATACAACACCTAATAGTGCAACTATGATGAAGCCAATCAGAATAATTAAATACGCTTTAGCTGAGAGTGGATTCTTCAAGATTGCTAAAATAGGTTTACTCATTTTTGAAGTAACATTTTTAACAGCTTTTGCACTTTTTCCGACTTTAGAGCTATTAATTTTTGCACGTGACTTTTGGTATTTATTTTTAAATTTTGTTTCCCATCGATCAGGAACAGCCGTCCGAGTAAAACCTCGACCTTTTAGGAGATTGTAAGCTTTATTTCCAACGTGATAAGTTGCTTTACCAGTATTACTTCCAATTTTAAAAGAATACCGACCAATCTTTTTGGCTTGTTGAACCTCCGCATTTACCCGTCTTAACTTCTGTCTAGCATTTGATATCCCCTCAAGTCCATCATCTTCTTGAAAAGCCGAGTCAATAGCAGATGATACTTGATAATGGCTTGCTCTAGCTATTTTTTGAACCCCAGTACCACCGTTTTTTTGGATTACTCCTTTCTTTTTTTCCTGAGTAGTTTTGATATTATCTTTTAAACTTTTAACTTCCTTACTGTATGCCTCCTTACGTGCCTCGTGCTTTTTACCCAAATAACGCTTTTCAGCATCCGTACTTGTTTTTAGTAGCTTCTGATCATTTTTTTCAGCAATTTTATAGTTTTGTTTTGCTGTCCGTAGTTCAGACTTAGCTTCTTGGTGATCATGCAAGGCATTTTGAAGGTCTTGTCTTGTTTGTTTAGACAACAAAACACCTCCTTTTATGCATCAGTAGCAACAAGTTCAAATAACCTTGTTTGCTTAGGAATTGGATTTTCAAAAGGCACAACAACTTGACCCGCAACAATTAACCCTGTACCTTTTGTTTTTGGTTTTTCAATATACCTGGTTAAAGTTGGCGTAAGTGTTATAGCTTTAGAAAGAGCTAGTAAGTCTGATTTTTTATGTTTCAACAAAATCATAAATTCACTATTTGAGACTAACTTTCTACCTTCTTCTTTGTTCATTAGTGTTTCAATATTTTGAGTGATAGCTGTAGCAATCGCACCATATTTGCGGACACGTGAATAAAGTTCTGTGAAGAAAATAGCTTGAGCTTCTTCTTTGAAGAAAAGTTGTACTTCATCAAAATAGATTCTTGTTGTCACCTTACCTTGAGACGAAACAACTTGATTCCATATATAATCTTGAATTACCATCATTGCAAATGGTTTAAGCTTACCTGTTAGTCGCTTAAGATTAAAGATTACAAAACGGTCTGTGATATCAACATTTGTTTCATGTGCAAAAACGTCCTGAGAACCTTTTGCATAGATTTCCGATTTTAGAGCTAACTCTTGTGCTTCAGGTTCTTCTTGCTCTTCAAGAATATCATGCCAATCACGAAGGGTAGGAACTCTACCTAACTTTGAAAATCTCCTATAAGTCTCACGGGTCACACGGTCAATGATAGTGTACTGGACATCTCCAATTTCATCCAAAATGGATTCAAATAAACCCATTAAAAGGTTGGATTTATCTCCAATTGGATCACTGTCTTCATCTTTTAGCTGACTCATGTCAGGTAAATCCATCAAGTTAAGGTGGGAACTAGAACCAATAAAGATATCAACTAGTTGAGCTTTAAATTCTCGCCCAATATCTGAATATTCGTCTTCGGGATCCACAATTATAATTCTGTCTTCAATATTCTTTAAATACGTTGGAATTATCTCCATCGTCTTAACTGTTACTGACTTACCTGATCCTGAACTACCTAAAACAACTCCTGAACCTGTGTTTAAATCTGCTTTACGATCAAGCGTAATAACATTATTAGATAACTGATTTTGTCCATAATATAGAGCATTTGGGCTATCTGATTTCAAATCAACATTTGTGAAGGGGACTTGAGTTGCTAGATTAGCGGTTGTCATATCTCTTACAAAACGTCTCTTTACATTCAAAAAAGTGTGACCAATTGGGAGAATCGTATTGAGTCCTTCTTCTTGATGATAATAACAATCTTCAAATTCAATACCATTTTTTCTTGAAGCTGTTTGGATTTTATCAGTAAAACTGGCAAGCTCTTCTTCATCTTTTGCCTTAAAATAAATAGCAATGATCCCAATGAATGCCTTTTGGTCATTTTCATCAATTTCTTGTTTCCAACGTTTAGTAGATTCTGAGATTTCTCTTGAACGACCACTTACTGCTAAATCTTGATCAATCCCTTCTTGTGCGCCCGATCTTTGAGCTTTAACCATTTCTGCTTTAATAGTCGTATCAGCATTGTTAATTTTTTTCATGAACTGTGAAGGCTCATAAGGTTCAGCTTGAACTGAAATTGCCAATTCTACTCCAATATCCGTTAAGCTTTTAATCAGCTTATCCGTTAAAAATGTTGGATAGTTTTTGGCATACATAACCTTAGCTACCTGGTCATTAATTCTAAATCGATTTTCTAAGAAATGGATACGATTAGGAGCAATAAAATCTTTTGAGTGTAATTCTGACAAGGCAATATCCCTGTAAGTGTATGATAACCTTCTCTTACCTTGTAAAAGCTCTATGAAGAGATCTAATCGTTCTTTTCCGTCTAACTCCTCAAAGCCAATATCCATTTGAGAGTATTGGTTTTCTAATGCACTTCCTAACTCACTCAAGTTAGAGTCTGCTTGTCCACGATTGTAAGCATCTGTTTTTAAAGTAACAAACTTTTCTACCTGAAAAATTTTAGAATCACTCGAAAAACGACTCTCTATGATGTCATTGTATTCATTTCTAAATTTATCAAATTCATCATGTTCTTGAGTAAACTTAATATTTTCAATAGCATTATCATCAATCCTACGATTAATTACTAGTAACTGGTAAACACTTCCAGCATCCAATGAGTTCAACGCTTCAGCATGTGTATCAATAACATCAATTTTTTCATCTTGACTTGAAGACACATAGGCAACATCACCTAAACGATATGTTCTTGACCATTCATTTTTAGCAATGTGCATCAGACCATTTTCAAATAAACTATTATATTTGATTGTGTTTTGTGTTGAAGCTCTTAGTGAACGTTTCAGTCTAGCTTTACGTTCTTTTTCAGCTTTAGTTAGCTTCTTTGGTTTTTTTCCAATTTTTAAAATCATCTTTTGTAAAAACATCTCCTTCCATAAATTCTGTTACATAACCTCTTTTTTGAACTTTAAGGTTAAAAATCACTTTCTCTTTAACAGCTTCATCAAAGCCCATTCCGTAAATAATAAATGGAGGCGCAATGATTAATGCCACTAAATACATAAAAATTTCAGAGAGTCCAAGTAAAGAAATTGAGACCGTAAAAGAAACAACAATCATCATTCCAATAATCATGACTAAGATTCTCTTGGTCATTCCAAATGCAACTGGTCTTTCATAGTTATCAAACTGCTTTAAAAACTCACTTCCTAATTTATTCATATTTCCTCTTTCTAACCAAAATAAAAACACCTTGCAAAAGCAAAGTGTTAGTTCAACTATTAAATTGTGATACTTAATTTTTTATATCTGAAATTGTTACATAAACTGATGCAATAAAACCTAATCCTAAGATTATTAAAATTGACATTCCATCAAATGGTTCAAAACTTTGATTATCTAAGAATACAACATTATAAAATCCACTAGCAATAAACCAAAATAAAGCAAATCCAAGTGACATTTTTACCCAATTTATCAAGACGGATAATATAAAGAAAGGAGTTGCAATTAAAAAATCAAGAATCATCATTAAGCCTGAAAAAATAAATCCAAAGAATGATCCTATACTATGACCAAATGAAACCCCTGATTTTTTCATATTATTTCTCCTTTTTCTAATACTATTAGACCAAATTTTACTTAAAATTACATCAAATTAAGTAAGCTTTTTGCTAGTTTTTGACTTCCAAACAAAGTAATAATATATACAACGCTCTTTGCAATTGAAGCAAAGGCTGCTATACCATCTCCACTAGATGCTTTAAACAAGTCATCAGTTACTAGGGCTGGATATAACTTAACAATAATCAATAGTACCATTCCCTGAAAGGCATAGGCTGAGAACTGTTTAATAAAGTTTAATGCAATCGGCCTTGTTTGTTCCGACATAAAGAAGGCAACAATTAATGGTGCAACTGCTTTTAAGATATACATTTGAAAAAATCTCATAAATACTAAAATATTAACACAAACATCAGCTATACGTTCAGTAAACCATGCTATCATTTTGATAACTTGTTTAAAAATCCAACCACTAATGCCTGAAGTGTCTATATCTGATTTAAATGTGTTTTTAGGAAGTACACCATTTACTAATGCAATCCCTTTATTAAATACAAATACTATAAAATCAAAAATTTCAGTTGTATTATGTACCAGTGCAAATGCTATAACATACCCAAGTGCTATTTCCATCCATAATTGAACAGTTAGGCTCCCCCCTTCTTGTCCTAGTCGTTTATTCCAGGATAGAACATCCATAAGGAAGAAGGCAAGTATTAAGATTGAGGCCAGCGGTATCAGTGCTGAGGATATTTTGTCAGAATAATTATTTACAGTCGAACTATATTCAGCTAGAGATTTAGTTACACTATCCATTCACTCTAGCTCCTTTCGCTTTAATTAATAGCTTGAAGAGCTGAAATAATGGCTTGACATACAGCCCCTCCAATAATTCCGATTGCTCCACCATTTACCATTGAATTTGATCCTTTTTCTTGTCGCATGGAATCATTATTATTACGTCCTCCAAAAAAGTCAATAGCTCCAGTAAGAACCCAAACAAGTCCTGTAATGACAACTACTGCTTGAACGATATGAAATACTTTAACTGCTGTATCCATATATTATTTCTCCTTATTTTCTTCTAAATTTAATAGTTTAATTGTTTTCGTAAGTTTTAGCATTTCATCTTCAAAAAGTTTAATGCCCTTACCAACTCGACTATGATCATCTTTCCAAGAACGAATATCATATTTTGGTTCTGCCTTATTCCAGGAAACTATGTTCAATTCTTTACGCCAATTTGTCTCACTTATTGATAAAGTGGCAATCTGTTTAATAATTTCAAATTGAATCGGTTCATCATTATCTTTTCTACGAATAAAATTGTTCTCTTCATTATTATTTTCTAGTTTTAAGATAGCTTTCTCAAAAGGTAGAATATACTTTTTGTATTCTCTTTCAAACACAGCTTTTTCAGAAGGATGGAAAGGTGTTAAATTTCCAAGTGAAGATACATTAAATATAATAATCTTCGAAAGATAATTAGTAACACTATCAATATAACCTTTAGAATGTACATCATCTCGATATGCTACTAAGTGTATAGAATAAATGATTTGTTCTAAGGCATTTAGTGCTTCTTTATCAAAACTTATTTTTTGAAGTAATGTTAATTCTTCTTGGTGTTGATACCTTTTGGATTGTTCCATTTTTTCTTTCCTTTCTACTCATTCGGTTGTAACCTGAGCCAGTTAGTCTTAACAAATTGGAAGAACCCAAGTAAAACCTTTTTGCTACTAGTATGCCATTTCTATTAATTAGTTTAATTTTAGGAAGAATGTTCTTATAATCAACTTTTAAATCAACTACCGTTGCTTTTCCACCAATAAACGCTCTCTTTCTAATTGTGCCATATTTAGATTTTAAAACCATCATGTCACCATTATCTAGATATGCCGAGGCACCACCTTCACGACCAAGTTTCTTTAAATCTTGTATTGTTACAGTTAAATTTCCATCTACAAATTTATTCATTCTTTCTCTCCTTTTCGAATCAATTTGAGATTTAATAATAATAAAGCAAAAGGTATCATTTGATACCTTTTTAACTTTACCTGGTATTATTTTTCTTCTTTACGACCTTTTAAAGCACTAAATCCGACAAATGAAACCATCAATGCACCAATTACCATTTGAATAACAGAACCTTCTGCTTTATCGCCAGTAGTTGGAAGTCCAACACTAGATTGTGCTACTGGTGTTTGTGGTGTTGGTGTACTTGGTTTATAACCAGTTGGTTTTACTGGTGTAGGTGTTGTCACCACTTTATAATAGTGTACACTCACTTTCTCATTAGCTGGTGCTGTTGGAGCAATTGGAGCTTTTACAGTTGCTTTATGAGCAGTCAATTTTGGAGCAACTGGTTTTTGAGGCACGTTAGACGCTGAACCAAAGATACCACCTACGATTGAGGTATTATTTTTAGATGTTGAATGACTAAATGTGAAGTTACGAGTTTCTGAATTTGAGAAATTCCAGCGAACCCCATTAGTTCCTAATTCACCTGATGAACCTTGTGAAACGTCACTACCAGTTACAGTAAAATCATTTCCTGATTGATTAACATTTTTACCATTCGTAATTTTAGCACCGTCAAGTCCTGACATTTTAACTGTTTGGTCATTGTCAATATCATTAAAGGTAACAATTGAAACGCCTTTAGTTGTTTCTGCCGTTCCTTTGTATGAGTGAACGTAAGTTAGAATTGTTCCTGTTACAGTAGCTGAACCACCAGCTCCAGTATTACCTTCACCACCACCAGTTACGACACCAGTACCATTGTAGAGTGCAAAGACTGACCATGCAATACCACCCTTATCATCACCCCAAATAGCAACATAAGTTCCTACATTACCTGGTGCATTGATTTCACTAAATGTTAGTTTTACATCACCGTTTGTAGTATTTTTTACTAGGATTGAACCTGTACCATTAATCTTAAAGATATTGTCAAAGTTAGCATCTGTATTTTGATTAAGGTTAACTGATTGAGTCGCATACATACCAGCTGTTTTAATGGTACCATCACCTTCAGCATAAACTTTTTCGTTACCTTTCATCTTAGTTGCACCAGAACCAGCTTCTAATACTACACCATTTTGCCATTGTAATCCTGTATTTGAAGAAACACCTTTTTGATAGTTAGAAAGAGCTGTTAAATAATCAGCAATTTGTTTTTTCATTTGTGCTGTTGAGGCATCCATAATACCAACACCTGATTTTACAGCTTGATTGTACAATGCAATGTTTTTAGCCATGGCTGTTGTTAAATCTGCTCCAGTTAAACCCTTAGTGTCAACATATTTTGGAGTAAGGTCTTTAGTATCAGTTGTTACTTCAATACCATTCTTTTTAGCAACTGCTACTTGATCATCAACACCTTGTTCTGAATGACTTAAGTCTGATTGCCCTTCAGATACAGCTGTATCACGAGACGTTTTAGCATCAGTATATGCTTTTTGATTAGCTTCTTGTTTAGCCTTAGCTTCAGCAACTGCTTTGTCTTGATTAGATAAGTCAGTTAAAACTTCATTACTTTTGTCTACAACATTACCATCATTTAATGTCACATCAGTTGTTGCACCAGTTGTTACTTCAACACCTGCTTTTTCAGCACCTGCAACATTATCTTTAAGTGTGTCTTGAGCACCATCAATCGTTGTTTTAGCTTGTTCTTGTGTCGTTCCAGTTGGTACACTTGTTGGAATTTTTGTGCTAGTTGTTGCTGTTACTGGTGCAACTTGTGAAGTCGTAGGTGCTGTAGTCGTTCCTGTTACTTGTTCAGCATGCACAACACCCCCTGCTGTCATTAGAGCAACGCTTGTGGCAAGAGTTACACCAAATTTACCTAATAAAGCAGAATGTGTACCAGTTTTAAATTTGCGAATTGAAAAAATTTGTTTTGATTCCATTTAGGGATCCTCCATAAAATAATCACAGTTTTTAGACATGTTCAGGTCAAAAATGTAATAAAAATTAATAATTCTTAGTAAGTGAATTTACACTTATGCCGTTTAGCAAATTGCTAATACCGTAGCTTTTTACGCACCATTTATGGTAAAAATGGCTAACCTGCAATAATGCAATTTGTGACTTGCGACTAGATATGTATTTCTAGCCTCCACTCTGCCCCCAGTTTCTTTTTTATCGCATAGCCACGCTGTTTAGGACAGAGGTTGTATTTAATTTTCAATGAACTTAGTAGATTAGCTACTCTAGCAAGCACTAGACTTGAGAAGAGAGTGTATATTGTGAAGAATGTTATCTAGTGCTTGCTAGAGTAGCCAAGGATATATTAATAACCTAAAGTTAAAGTGGTTTTATATCGTAATAAAATTTATATAATTCTTTTTTAGTAGCTCTTGTTTTGATCAACAATTCAAATTGATTACTTGAAAGATCAGCTAACCTTTGATTTACCGTCTTTAAATAATCTATCTTTCTAAGAATCAAATTTTCTATTTTCATCATCCCACCCCTTTTTTACCTCGGACAGATTGAGTCCATTCAGCAAGAATACCATTATAAACATATTCTGCAAGTTGTTCTGCTGAATGAATATAGTTCATATGATTCAATGCATATTCATATCGACTTTCAAAATGTAACATTGCAATATCTGCAGTTGTATTTGTAAACTTTTCCTTTATTAATTGATCATGGACTAGTTCCCAAATATACTCTTTATCATAATGAGTAACTTTATCAACTTTTCTGACAAGCATTGTTAAATCTTCCTCCTCCTCAGAATAAATCACTTTAATATCACTCTCTTTAGTCTCACTCTGTTTAATATAAGTTGAGTCGGAATTCTCGACTTCTTGAGGTCGGAATTCTCGACTTTTTGAAGACGTATTCTTCGACTTCTGGAAGTCGTATTTTCCGACTTCCGTTGATTTTACTGACTTAAAGGTCAACTGAGCTTCCTCAAAAGTCATATTTAGAATTTGAATGTCAGTGACAACATTCTTCACATATATACGGTTAGCTTTATTCAAGCCTTGTCTTACTTCATCAATGAGACCATATTTTATAAGTTCTTTTTTTAACTTTATTACTTTATCACGGCCACAACCCAAATCATTTGCAAGATCATCAATAGCATAATAAATAAAAATATCACCGTCTGCATCAACAAATCTCATATCTCCTTTTCGTGTACTATCAAGAGATGCACTCAATCGATCCCTACATAACATGAATAAGAGTTTAGCCTCCGCCTTTAACTTACTATAATATTTTGTACCAATGATTACTTTAGGTAGTTGATAAAAGTTATCACTATTAAGTGCTTGTTCTAAAGAAATTCTCCCATGTGCCATTATCTAACCTCACCTTCTTTTAGCATCATTCCTCCTAATTCAGGAAATTTAATTAAATTGAATTGTTCAAATTCTTTAAGAGTATTTTCATATTTTAAACGTGACCAGCCAGTACCTTTCATCAATGAAACAATAACTATATTTCTTGACAGTCTTTGCCTAGCACGTATTTTATTTATTTGATTGCATAAATATATTTTCCTTCTGACGATAAAAGTAAAACAAAAAGAGAACGATTTCTCATTCTCTTTAATTTATTTAGTATTTTTCTTTTTCTCATTCTCTTGAATTTATTTAGTATTTTTCTTTTTCTCAAAACTTTAGATACTTACTAAGTAAGTTGTAAAAATAAGGTAGTTGATAATGTTTTATATAAATGAGTCTCATAATTGTATTACAACATTATATTCAAAATTTGACTAGTCATCGAATTGGATAAAACCAAGTCTTTCTGTTTTAACAACTATCAGTCTTAATTTATCATCTCAAATCTCCCTGTTATCATGGATAAACTTTTGACAATTCAATATAATTTTATTATTTTTGGATAACTATCTTCTTGAAATAAAAAAGAAAGTTATTACGAAAAATCAAAAATCCTGCCAAAGATTATTTGGCAGGATTTTTGGCAGGAAACCAAATCAATTAATCAGTTTCTTTAAATCGCTATCGACTCTAAAAGACTGGTAAATCGGGAATCCGCTCTCAAATTACTATGTGCTTCTTATTTAAGTGTGATTGTTGCTCCAGCTTCTTCAAGTTTAACTTTAAGTTCTTCAGCTTCTGCAGCAGTAACGCCTTCTTTAACGTTAGCAGGTGCTCCATCAACAAGACCTTTAGCTTCTTTAAGACCAAGTCCAGTAATTTCACGTACAACTTTGATAACGCCAACTTTTTTGTCGCCAACAGCTGTTAACTCAACGTCAAATGAATCTTTAGCAGCTTCTTCAGCACCACCAGCAGCAGCAGCAGCTACAGGAGCAGCTGCAGTTACGCCAAATTCTTCTTCGATAGCTTTTACAAGGTCGTTCAATTCAAGGATTGAAGCTTCTTTGATTTCAGCAATAATGTTTTCAATGTTTAATGCCATTGTTATTTCCTCCAAATATTTAAATATAAATTAGTGATTGTAGCCTTAGACTACTGTTTAACGCATTAAGCTGCGTCTTCTTTACTCTCTGCAACAGCTTTAACAGCATATGCAACATTGCGAACTGGTGCTTGAAGTACTGAAAGTAACATAGAAAGCATACCTTCGCGGTTTGGCAATGCAGCAAGTGCTTTGATTTCTTCAGCTGAAGACGATGCACCTTCAATTGCGCCACCTTTGATTTCAAGTGCGTCAGCAGTTTTAGCAAAGTCATTGATGATTTTAGCAGGTGCTACAACATCTTCATTTGAAAATGCTACGGCAGATGGTCCTACAAAGATATCTTTCATATCTCCAAGTCCAGCTTGTTCTGCTGCACGTGACAAAATTGAATTTTTGATAACTTTAAATTCAACGCCACTTTCACGTAGTGAACGACGTAAAACAGTATCTTGATCAACTGTTAATCCACGTGAATCAACAACTACGATACTTACTGCGTTTTTCATTTTTTCCGCAACAACATCAACTAGTTCGGCTTTTTTAGCAATAATTGCTTCACTCATTAGTTTTACCTCCGTAATTATTTTGTATGGTTAGGCACAAAAAAAATCGCACCTAAACCCAGACACGAAAGTACAATACGTTATTTTTTAATTACGTTTTGTGCCTCGGTAGGAATTTTATGAGCAATGCTCCCCTACTGTCTTAGGTCAGTTTTTTTCAAAACCTTAATTAGTATATCGTATCCGTCACCTTCTGTCAATACTTATTTTCACTTTTTTTGATTATTTTTTCAAGAATAAAGGAATAATCAGACTTATCAAAAAGGTCAAAAAAGGTCAAACTTTTCTATTGACCTTTACTGACCAAAGCTATATAATAGTATCAGAAGGTGATTGGTAAACCAATTTGTAGTATTTCAAGTCAGAGATCTTACCTGATAAGCATAGACTAAAAAACAACTCCTTCGTAATTACTTTATAATATTAATAAGAACAGCGAGGTAAAAATTATGACAAACTATTATGGAAAAGACCCTTTTGGTAGCATGGATGACATTTTTAATCAATTGATGGGTAACACAGGCGGTTATCAAACTGAAAATCGTCGTTACCTAGTTAATGGGCGTGAAATGACACCTGAAGAATTTCAAGAATATCGACAAACTGGTAAGCTCAGTTCTACTGCTCCTACTCAGGAACAAGGCTATCCCCAAAATCAAAAAGAAGATGGCATTCTAAACCAATTAGGTACCAACTTAACTGAAGAAGCACGACAAGGACACTTAGATCCAGTCATTGGACGAAATAAAGAAATTCAAGATACAGCTGAAATATTAGCTCGCCGGACCAAGAACAATCCCGTTCTAGTAGGTGATGCGGGGGTTGGTAAAACAGCTGTGGTCGAAGGCTTAGCCCAAGCTATCGTTGCTGGTGACGTCCCTGCTGCCATTAAAAACAAAGAAATTATTTCTATTGATATTTCCGGCTTAGAAGCAGGTACTCAATACCGTGGTGCTTTTGAAGAAAATATTCAGAATTTAATTAAAGAAGTTAAAGAAGCCGGGAATGTTATCCTCTTCTTTGATGAAATTCATCAAATTTTAGGCGCTGGCTCAACAGGTGGTGATTCTGGTTCCAAAGGCTTGGCCGATATTCTTAAACCAGCCCTATCTCGTGGCGAGTTGACCGTCATCGGTGCGACAACTCAAGATGAATATCGAAACACTATTCTGAAAAATGCGGCCTTGGCTCGTCGTTTTAACGAAGTTAAAGTCAATGCGCCTTCTGCCGAAGATACCTTCCACATTTTGATGGGTATCAGGAATCTTTATGAGCAACACCACAACGTCATTCTTCCGGATTCTGTTTTGAAAGCAGCCGTGGATTACTCCGTTCAGTACATTCCACAGCGTAGTCTTCCAGACAAAGCCATCGATTTAATTGACATGACGGCTGCCCATTTAGCTGCGCAACACCCAGTCACTGATTTGAAGAGTCTTGAAACAGCAATTGCTAGTGAGAAAGACAAGCAAGAAAAAGCTGTCGCTGCAGAAGATTATGAGTTAGCCTTGCAAGCTAAAGTACGAATTGAAGAATTACAAAAGCAAATGGCAAACCATACCGAAGGTCAAAAAGTGACCGCAACCATCAACGATGTCGCCGAATCAGTTGAACGTCTAACCGGCGTACCAGTTTCCAATATGGGCGCAAGTGACTTAGAACGTTTGAAAGAAATTGGCAACCGACTTAGAGGACATGTCATCGGACAGGATCAAGCTGTTCAAGCAGTCGCAAAGGCTATCCGTCGTAACCGTGCCGGCTTTGATGATGGCAATCGCCCAATTGGGTCATTCCTCTTTGTTGGTCCGACCGGCGTTGGTAAAACGGAATTAGCCAAACAGCTTGCGCTTGACATGTTTGGTTCCAAGGATGCGATCATTCGTTTAGATATGTCAGAATACAGTGATCGCACTGCCGTTTCTAAATTGATTGGGACTACTGCTGGTTATGTTGGTTACGATGACAATCAATACACATTAACTGAACGTGTCCGTCGTAATCCATACTCAATTATTTTACTGGATGAAATTGAAAAAGCAGACCCACAAGTCATTACCCTACTACTCCAAGTATTAGATGATGGTCGTTTAACTGATGGCCAAGGTAATACGATTGACTTCAAAAATACAGTGATTATTGCTACATCTAATGCTGGTTTTGGCAATGAAGCATTAACGGGTCAAGAAGATCATGACCAAAAAATTATGGACCGAATCGCTCCTTATTTTAGACCTGAATTCTTAAATCGTTTTAATGGTGTGATTGAATTCTCACATCTAGAAAAAAAGGATTTGAAAGAAATTGTTGAATTAATGTTAACGGAAGTTAATCAAACAATCAATAAAAAAGGTATCACTTTAGAAGTAACAGAACCTGTTAAAGAGGAACTAATTGAATTAGGATATGACAAAGCTATGGGAGTTAGACCATTACGCCGTGTCATTGAACAAGAAATCCGTGACCGTATAACAGACTATTATTTGGAACATCCCGATGATAAACATCTAAAAGCAAATTTAGCAGATGGTCAAATTGTGATTAGTAAACAAGACAAATGACATCAAAAAGCAGTAACTTTTATTAGTTACTGCTTTTTATTATTTTAAATTGAAATAACATATGATTCTTCAAAATCAATTTATCTCTGTTTTTGATGTAGTCAAAGTAACCTGATTTTTTTGAAAATAATTTTGACTTTGAATTGATTTTTTCAATCGTAATTGTGTTCATAAACCGATTAACTCTCCCCTTAAGTCCAACAATTGTGACATTTCCGGTTCTGACATCATAATGACCACCATACTCATGCACTTTTTCAATAATCATATCATCAATATATTGTTCAATAGTTGAATTTGTTGGTAACTCATTCTCCATATCTTTTAGAGTATCTGGATCTAAATCGGCAATATTAACATTTTCTTTTGATAATGCTTCTTTTAAACTTGCTTGGTAATATTTTAATATTTCATTACTTAATGACTTTCTATTAATTTTTACATTAACCACTATTTTTGAATTGTCATGAAAAACAGTCATTGTCAACTTAGGTGTGGTGATGTGCTTCTTAACATCGATACCTATGTCCTGACTAATCGCATCAATATTATCATTAAATTTTTCTTCTAATTGTTGGTTTAAAGAATTGCAGGCCCACTTACCTTCAATCGAAGTATTTGTATATTGGTAACATAAAATAGTTACAAATAAAATGACTAACGCCAGAATACTTAGCCCTAGTGACATTAATATGTTCCCTCTCGACAGTTTACCAGTCTTTAAAGTTCTTTTTTCAATAAAATCATGTTTCTCTCCCATAAAATGATAGTAACACTTAAAAAGACTAGGGTCAAGAAATATAACAGGATAATTATTCGTATAAAAAAAGCATAGCTTAAGCTATGCTTTTTGGCTCTATAATTTCTGTAGTGGGTAAATCCACTGTAGAGATTATGGAGCCTTTTTGAGTATATACAAAAAGTCCCATATGACCTATAATGAAAAGTGCTCAAACTATCATTTTAGAAAGACTCATATGGAACAACTAAATCTTATCACAAATTTTCTCAGAATTAAAGACAAAAATATCACTATCACTGATGAATATGATATGGGAACTCACTTAGAACTCCACGGTCACTTGGACTACACAGCCCCTAAATGCCCAAAATGCAAGGGACAAATGGCTAAGTACGACTACCAGAAAACTTCTAAAATCCCCTACTTAGAAACTGCTGGCTACCCTTTACTTATCCGCCTTAGAAAGCGTCGTTTCAAGTGTAAAGATTGCGGAAAAATGGCGGTCGCTGAAACTCCTCTTGTCAAGAAGAACCACCAAATCTCTGTCGCTGTTAACCAGAAAATCGCACAATTACTCATCGAAAATCAAGCAATGAAACATATTGCACACAGGCTATCAATTTCAACATCGTCAGTTATGAGAAAGCTCAATGAGTTCAAGTTTGAAACGGATTGGAATACCCTACCTGAGGTGATGAGTTGGGACGAGTATGCCTTCAAGAAGGGGAAAATGAGCTTCATCGCTCAAGATTTCGACTCCCTAAATGTCATCGCCATTCTCGACGGAAGAACTCAAGCAACCATCCGAAACCACTTTCTTCGCTATCCTAGAAAGGTTAGAAATCGGGTCAAAGTGATTACCATGGATATGTTTAGTCCCTATTATCAACTTGCTAAACAACTTTTTCCGAATGCAAAAATTGTACTCGATCGCTTTCATATCGTGCAACACCTTAGTCGTGCTATGAACCGTGTCCGTATTCAAATTATGAATCAATTCGACAGAAAATCGCAGGAATACCGAGCCTTGAAACGTTACTGGAAATTGATACAACAAGATAGCCGTAAACTCAGCGATAAACGATTTTATCGTCCTATGTTTCGAATGCATTTGACTAACAAGGAAATCCTAGAAAAACTCCTGTCTTTCTCCGAGGAACTACGACAACACTATGTACTCTATCAGCTTCTCTTATTTCATTTCCAAGAGAAGAACTCAGACCATTTCTTTGACCTCATCGAACAGGAAATAGCCATCGTTAATCCTATTTTCCAGACGGTATTGAAGACATTTTTAAAGGATAAAGACAAGGTTGTAAACGCCATGGAATTGCCTTATTCCAACGCCAAACTGGAAGCTACCAATAATCTCATCAAAGTCATTAAGAGAAATGCCTTTGGTTTCAGGAACTTTGAAAACTTTAAAAAACGGATTTTGATTGCATTGAACATAAAGAAAGAGAGGACGAAGTTCGTCCTCTCTAGGTGTTAGCTTTTCATCTACCCACTACAGTTGACAAAGAGCCTGCTTTTTTTATATTTGATCTAAAATGGTATCCCATGCTTGGTCAATTCCAATGCGATCCACGGAAGAAAAAACAATGAAATGATCACTCTTATCAAAATTGAGTTTTTTCTTGACCATTGATTCATGTTTATTCCATTTACCACGAGGAATTTTGTCTGCTTTTGTTGCAACGACAATAACTGGAATTTCATAATATTTGAGGAAATCATACATTTGAACATCTTCCGTAGAAGGCTCATGACGTAAATCTACTAAGCTTACTACTGCACGCAAATTATCACGTGTCGTAAGATACTCTTCAATCATTTTACCCCATTTTGCACGTTCTGATTTGGAAACTTTTGCATAACCATAACCAGGAACGTCAACAAATCGTAATTTGTCATCAATATTGAAGAAATTTAGTAATTGAGTTTTTCCAGGTTTACTAGAAGTTCTAGCTAAATTTTTACGACCTAAAATGGTATTGATAAAACTAGATTTTCCTACATTTGAACGACCAGCTAAGGCAATTTCTGGTAAATCATCATCTGGATAATGTGATTGATTAGCCGCACTAAGAAGAATGGAAGCGTTATGTGTATTTAATAATTGTTCTTCTGCCATTTTTTCCTCTATGCAGTTTCTAAGATAGGTTTACTATCTCCAGAAACGGCTTCTTTTGTAATAATTACCTTAGTAATATCTTCCTGGCTAGGTATATCAAACATGATATCTAACATGGTTTCTTCAATAATTGATCTTAAACCACGCGCACCAGTATTACGGTCTATCGCTTTTGAAGCAATGGCTTCAAGAGCTTCTTGATTAAATTCAAGTTCAACACCATCATATGATAATAAAGCTTGATATTGTTTGACCAAGGCATTTTTTGGTTCAGTCAGAATCTGAATTAAATCGCCAATTGATAACTGTTCCAAAGCGGCTACGACAGGTAAACGCCCAATAAATTCGGGAATTAAACCAAATTTTTGAATATCTTCAGCAATAATTTCTTGCATATATGAGGCTTCATCATCAATCTTACGACTACTTTGACCAAAACCAATAATCTTTTCACCAAGACGTTGTTTAACAATTTCTTCAATGCCATCAAAAGCACCACCAACGATAAACAAAATATTCTTGGTATCGATTTGAATCATTTCTTGGTTAGGATGTTTGCGTCCACCTTGTGGCGGAACACTAGCTACTGTACCTTCAATAATTTTCAGCAAAGCTTGTTGGACACCTTCACCTGAAACATCACGAGTGATTGACATATTTTCGCCTTTTTTAGCGATTTTATCAATCTCATCAACATAAATGATCCCACGCTCAGCTCGTTCAACATTGTAATCCGCTGCTTGGATCAGTTTTAAAAGAATGTTCTCAACGTCTTCACCTACATATCCAGCTTCTGTCAAAGATGTAGCGTCAGCGATTGCAAAAGGAACATTTAAGCTTTTTGCCAAGGTTTGAGCTAGGAAAGTCTTACCAGAACCAGTAGGACCAATCATCATGATATTTGATTTTTGGAGTTCCACTTCTTCTTCATCACGGCTTTCTTTATATGAAATCCGTTTGTAATGATTATAGACTGCAACAGCTAAGGCACGTTTAGCACGATCTTGACCGACTACATATTGATTTAAAGCTTCTAAAAGTTCTTTTGGTTTTGGAACTTCAGTCAAATCAGCCAAGACTTCTTCAGCTAATTCTTCTTTAATAATTTCTTGTGATAAAGCAACACACTCATTACAAATGAATACATTGTTACCTGCAATAATTTTTTTTACTTCATCTTGGCTCTTGCCACAAAACGAACAATGAACCTTGATTTCGTTACTACGATTACTTGCCATTTTTCCTCTAACTTTCTCTATCTAACTATTAAAATAGCGTGCCATAAAAGGCATGAATTGTATTAACTAAATTTGTTAGTGCATTTAATAAAAATAGAATTCCTAAGCCATAACGATTTTTACGCAATGCTGGGATTGCACAAAGGATGCAAATAACACATAAAAATGCTGTAAAAACGCCAAATATACTCCGTTGCATGACTTCTACTTTCCTCCAACCGTTTTATTATTTTCGAAAACGTGAACTGTGAAATCATAAGGATTTTTTTCATCTTTTTCAAAATATTGAGAATTGACTTCAGTGAACTGACTTAAATCCAATTCTGGACTATAGGTATCTCCATCAAATTGATGATTAACTAGTGTTTTAATAATTTTGTCAAAATGACCATCAAAGGCCTTCAAAACTTTACTGCCACCGATAATATAGAGATTTTTTTCTTGTGTCTTAAACCAGTCAAGGACTTGTTCGACACTTGTCATGGTTAATACACCATCAACTTGATACTGATCATCTGAAGTTAAAACTATTGTTTGTCGATTTGGTAAAAGACGTCTCTGCATTCCTTCAAAAGTCACTCGTCCCATAAGAATCGTATGGTTTAATGTAGTCTTTTTAAAATGTTGCAGTTCTTTTGGAAGATGCCAAGGTAAGATACCATTGACACCAATAACTCCATTTTCATCTTCAGCCCAAATGGCAATAATTTCCTTTGTCATACTAGTTTTCCTTCAATCTAAACTCTATCTATTCTACCAAAATTATAGCAATTTTGCTTGTAAAAAAATCGCTACTTTAAATTGCTAAATCAAATTTCAGCTGTGGCTTAACTGGACTATAATCAATCAATTCAAAATCTTCAGCTTTAATGTCAAAGAAATTTGTGCCATCTGGAACATTCAACATTAATTGTGGCATACAGTCACTTTCTTTTCTTCTTAATAATTCTTCAGCTTGCGGAAATTGGTTGTCGTAAATGTGTAAGTTGTTAATAAAATAGAAGAACTTACCAACTTTCCAGCCAAAATGTTTTGCAACCATCATTTGTAGTGCAACATATTGCATAGCATTGATATGGTGAGCTACCAACATGTCATTGGAACGTTGCACTAGTGTTGCATCCAAATAAATAGTTCCGTCGACACGGCGGACATCAAACATTGTTTGGAAAGCACATGGCAATAAGCCCTCACTTTCTTCAAAAGCTTGGTAATCCCATAAGGAAATAACGTTACGTCTATTCCAAGGATTATCTTCAAGTTGTTTCAAAATTTTATTGATGATGTCATGTTTTTTAACAACTGCACCATAACGCTGACCAATTGTTCTTGTGTCTCCTACTTCCCAATCATTCCAGTAGTGGACATTATATTTTTCTTCCAAAATGTCTAAACTATTTGATTGGTCTTGATAGATCCAGAGTAATTCTTTAATCGCTGATTTAATTGGAATTGGACGTAATGTTGTAATAGGAAATTCTCCCTTTGAGAGATCATACTCGGCAAAGGCACCAGTAATATACTTAGAATTAGCAGTTTTGCCGTCCTTATATTTTGGTCTAGCTTGTTCACTATAAACGCCTTGTTCCATAATTTTTTGAATATTGTCTTTGAATAGCTTATCTGCTTTTGTCATAAGGATATCCTTCCACCTTTTAATTCTGTTTATTATTTTACCAAATTATTGAAAAAATGCTAGGAGAAATGTCTTTGTCCCACTTTAGAGGCTTGAAATAATGGTAAAGTATAACTAATATACTTTTATAATCTTTCTTTTTAAGAAAATATGTTAAAATATTATAGATAAAATTTACAAAGAGGAAATAAATGAAAATAGGGATAGATAAAATTGGCTTCGCTACAAGTCAATATGTATTAACAATGGAATCATTAGCCCAAGCTCGTCAAACTGAGCTAGCAAAATATCAAAAAGGGTTAATGATTGATGCCATTAGTATCACTCCAATAACTGAAGATATTGTGACTTTAGCAGCAAATGCTTGTCAAGAAATATTAAGTGACCAAGATAAAGAAGAAATTGACATGATTATCTTGGCTACAGAAACGGGAATTGATCAATCTAAAGCAGCAAGTGTTTATATCCATGGATTATTAGATATCCAGCCATTTGCACGAGCAATTGAGATGAAAGAAGCTTGCTATGCTGCTACTGCAGCTCTCGACTATGCCAATGCTCATATCGCTATGAATCCTGATGCTAAAGTTTTAGTTATTGCCAGTGACATTGCCAAGTATGGAATTGCTTCAGGTGGTGAACCAACTCAAGGGGCTGGAAGTATTGCCATGCTAATTTCAAAAAATCCTCGCATCCTTTCACTAAATAACGATAATATTGCTCAAACTCGTGATATTATGGACTTCTGGCGTCCAAATTACTCAACAACACCTTTCGTTAACGGTCGCTTTTCAACAGAACAATACTTGGATACTTTAGCAACAACTTGGGAAAAATATCAAAGTAAAACACACAAATCGTTAAATAATTTTGCTGCATTTTGCTTTCATATTCCATTTCCCAAACAAGCACTTAAGGGCTTAAAAACCTTAATGGATGATTCTGTTTCAGAAGAAAAAAAGGCACAATTAGAAAATGCTTTTAATGATTCTATCCGCTTCAGCCGTCAGGTAGGAAACATCTATACTGGATCTTTATATATGTCACTCCTATCACTTCTGGAAAGTAATAAGACTTTGCAAGTAGGCGATAATATTCTCTTCTTCTCATACGGCTCAGGGGCTGTCTGTGAAATCTTCTCAGGCCAATTAGAAGCTGGTTATGCAGATATGTTGTCGATTTCTCACCAAGAAGTTCTAGATCAACGTCATGAAATTTCTATTGAGGAGTATGAAGCCCTCTTTTATGAAGAAGCTGAACGCGATGATGCCGGAAATGTTAATTTACCAACCTACAAAACCGGAGACTATCGACTCGATGGCCTTAGAGAACACAAAAGGATTTATCTAAAAAAATGACAGATAATCAACTAAACTGGTCAGGATTTTATAAAAAAACAATTGCTGAACGATATCAGTTACTGGCATCAGGCAACTTATTGACTCCTGATACTTTTCAAAGTTTACAAAATGAAGAGCTCCTACACATAGAGACTGCTAATCAAATGTCTGAAAATGTCATTGGTCGATTAGCACTTCCATTTAGTATTGTACCTGATTTTAAGGTCAACGGTAAAACCTACCACTTACCTTACGTAACAGAGGAACCTTCAGTTGTCGCTGCTGCTTCATATGCTGCAAAACTCATCGGACGCGCAGGCGGATTCCAAGCTCACATTCAGAATCGACAAATGATTGGTCAAGTTGCCCTTTATGATGTTCCTAATTTGGAATCAGCCCAAGCTGCTATTATGCATGAGACCGAAAGTCTCATCGAAAAAGCCAATCTTGCTTATCCTTCTATTGTCAAAAGAGGAGGCGGTGCTAGAAGAATTAGCTTAACCATCAAAGACCAATTCTTGATTGTCTACTTAACCGTAGATACTCAGGAAGCTATGGGAGCTAATATGGTAAATACGATGATGGAAGCCTTGGTTGATGATTTCATTGACTTGAGTAAAGGTAAGCCACTCATGGCCATCTTATCAAACTATGCAACAGAATCATTGGTTACAGCCACTTGTCAAGTTCCTTTCCATTATCTCAGCCGTGACAAAGTTGAAGCAAAAGAGTTAGCCAATAAGATGGGCTTAGCCAGTCAATTAGCTCAAGTTGACCCTTACCGAGCTGCAACTCATAACAAAGGTATTTTTAATGGCATCGATGCTATTGTTTTAGCAACCGGGAATGACTGGCGAGCAATTGAATCTGGTGCTCATGCCTATGCATCTAAGGATGGCTTATATAAGGGCCTGACTACTTGGCATGCTGATTTTGAGACTGAGATGATTAAAGGAACAATTACGATACCAATGCCCATCGCCACAAAAGGTGGTTCAATTGGCCTTAACCCAAGTGTTGTCATTGCTCATGATCTCTTAAATCAACCAACTGCTAAAGAGCTATCAATGATTATTGCATCAGTTGGGCTAGCTCAAAATTTTGCAGCAATTAAAGCATTGACTAACAAGGGTATCCAAGCTGGCCACATGAAATTACATGCTAAGTCATTAGCCATGCTAGCTGGCGCTAGTTCTGCTGAAACTCCTCAACTTTTACAATTATTACTAAAAGAAAAGCACATGAATTTAGAGACTACAAAAGTGCTCTTACAAACCCTTCGAAATAAAAAGATTTGAGTTTCTCAAATCTTTTTTTCTTGTCTTCTTTTTGAAAAAAACATTTGAATTTCTTCAAATGTTTAAGAGTTTGCATCTTTTAATCTGCCATATAGTAAATAATCAACTTGTTTCAAGTCAGCTACTGTTTTGCAATTTAGGGCGCACATAATGATAGCTAAGTCTTCCTTCCATCCATTGACAATTGCAATAACTTTTTCTTCGGGATATCTTTCAACTAAGGAAAGCATGGTTCGTGACATGCCCACGGCACGCGCACCTAAGATTAAACTTTTTACAATATCCAAAGGATTTCTAACGCCACCTGAAGCTAAAATTTCCACTTCATTTGACATATCTTGAATATTTAATAAGGTCTGAACAGTGCTTTGGCCCCAATTATTAAGATAAGAGCGTCCTTCACCTCGTTGATTTTCAATATAGGCAAAGGAGGTTCCACCTCGGCCAGAAATGTCAAAAGTCTTGATGCCAATATCTCGAGCCCGTTCAATTGTTTTGCGATCCATGCCAAATCCAACTTCTTTTAATACAAGAGGTACTTTTATTTGTTCAACATAATCTTTCAGATTACTTTCCCAATTTTTAAAAGTTCTTTCACCTTCAGGCATCAGTAACTCTTGCATCAGATTGATATGAATTTGTAAGAAAATAGGATCCATATCCGCAACTGTCTGAAGACCCAAGTCAACTGACTTGTCCAATCCAATGTTGGTTGCAAGGAGCATCTTGGGAGCAACTTGTCGCAATTGAAAAGATGATTTAACTTGTGGATTATTTAAAGCAGGGCTATAGGACCCAGTCACCATAGGAATGCCAGTAGCTTCAGCTACTCGAGCCAATTTTTCGTTGACAGCTTTGCCTTTTTCACTACCACCAGTCATGGCATTAATATAAAAAGGAATGTCAAAGTCTTGATCTGCAAAATGTGTCGATAAGTCAACATCTTTTAAATCAAAACTAGGCAATGATGAATGAATCAATTCTATTTCGTCAAAGGAATTATAGTCTGATTCGTACTTTAAAGCATATTTTATATGATCATTTTTACGGTTGGTCATTAGTCACCCAATCTTTCCTGATAGATTACATGGATTTCTTCTTTGGCCCATCTCTCTTTGAGGATATCACTTTCACTTTCATTAAAAACAAAAGCAATACCACAATCGCCACCGCCTGATCCGGAGGATTTAGCTATGGCATCTAGGTCAAGACTAGCCACTCTCAAAGACAGTAGATCAGCTGTATAAATAGCCGAATCTAATTTTAGCAACTCTTGATTGACTTGCTCAAGAGCACTAATAAATTCTAATTTGTTACCAGTTTTCAAGGCTTCTATCACGGCTAGTGTTGCTTCCTGTGTATGCTTTAAAAAGCCTTGGTCAATTTTTGAGATGACATTTTTGACCATGTTCTTTGAAATCGACGGATGCCCGGTCCAGCCAACCATAAATTGGCAGTCTAACTTAGGAAGAACCACTTCAATTTTGTAACCCCAGTCTAATTTCATGACTTGCTCAAAACTTAAGTCTTTAATCTTTTGGGCAATAGCTGCGCGGTCAAATGACCAATAAGCCACAGTTTGATTGAATGCAATACAAGCAATATCACCCATTGATCCATTATCACCTAATTTTAAAAGTGTATATGCAGCTAGTTTAAATAATAAATCATTGGACAGATGAATTTGATAGTAGGCTGCTAGTGCTTTAATGGTTAATACAGTAACACTACCACTTGAACCAATACCATATTTTTTACCATTTTCTTCTAGCTTGCCACTAATATGCAATTGAAATGGTCTCAAGTCATTTCTATCTTTTCTTAATATATTAGCGACAGTTGCAATTGATTCTTGGATTAATTGGTAATTGGTATCAGGAGTGAGATCAACAGAATAGTCAAACATGTCTGATTTAATCAAAAAATCGTCTGAACTATCAATAGTTGCTGTCATTTTAATTGGAATATACTTGAGCAAGGCAACTTGACCAGCTTTTAGAATCGAATATTCCCCTGCAATATATAGCTTTCCACCAGTTTCAACTTGAAAATTTGTCATTTATAATTCCTTAGTTTTAGAGACAATGATGTCAAAGTCTTTTTCAAAGATTGATGCTAATTGTTCAAGATCTTTTTCCAGACATAGAACTTTTACATTTGGTCCAGCATCCATGGTAAAGTAACATTGAAAACCAGCTTGACGCAATTCTTTTACTTTATCCATTGCTTTATAGGATCCTTCAATTAAATATGAAAATGATGGGGTAGAACTTTTCGTTGTTGCGTGCATAGCTAATGCATTTTTTTCTGTTAATTGTCCAACTTTTTCAAAATCATTTGCTTTTAGATAAGCAAGCATATCTTTGTAATCTTGGGCTGATTCTGTTCTCCACTTGTCAAAGGTTGTTGATGTTTCACGACATAGTTTCATTCCTTCGCGGCTTGAAACAGGCTTTCTGGCATCGTTAATAACTAACATAATCATGCCTAATTTCAAATCTGTTTCAACTGGATAGATTTCACCACTCTCTCTATCCCATGCTGCTAAAGGACCAAAAAATGAGCGTGAAGCAGATCCTGATGCAAATTTAGCTTTTAGGGCTAATTCTTTTTGGGATAGATCAGTTTCAAATAATTCATTACAGGCTTTCACGAGCGCTGATAATCCACTTGAACTAGATGACAAGCCAGCAGCTGTCGGCATATTATTTTCAGTGTCAACTTTGACATATGGTTGATTTTCTTGACGGAATTGATCAATGATCGCTGTAACTTTTGCGTGCTCGGCTTGATTCTGCAATTGTCCATCAATATAAAATTGATCTGCTTGTGCCTCGACAGGTAAGAATGAGAGACTTGTTTCAGTGTACATATTTTCAAGTGTGAGTGAAATGCTACTTGTGGTAGGGATCATTTTTTGGGCATCATCTTTACCCCAATACTTGATGATTGCAATATTTGCATATGATTTAACATTTACAGTTTTTGTATCCACGTATTTACTGCCCCTTTTTCCTCTAGTGCCTGACTAATTACCACGGCATCATTTTGACTATTTGCAAGTGCGATGATGCAACCTCCAAGGCCACCACCAGACATCTTAGCACCAAGTGCACCCTGTTTTAGTGCTTCTTCAACTAATTGATTTGATTTTTCAACACTGACACCTATTGCCTTTAAGTGCTCGTGTGCTTGTGTCATGCTTTGACCAATGCTAATGACATCTTTGGCTTTTATAGCTTCTTCCACATCTTCCGTCAATTGCCCTAAGGCTGCTAAATGTGGAAGATTACTTTCTTCAAACTTCGCAACCTTATTGACTGCTTCTCTAGTATGGCCATGAATACCTGTATCAGCGATCACCAAATAAGCATCAAGATTAATTTCTAAGCTGACAAATCCAACATTTCTAATAAACTTAATTGCCTGATCACTCAAACAAGTTTTTGCATCTAAACCACTGGGATTTGTATGTGCAATAATCTCTGCTTTATTGACCAAAATTTCCAATAATTGATCACTTAATTCTTGATCAAAATATGAAAATACTGCTCGTATGGCAGCTATTGAAACTGCTGCAGATGAACCCATTCCACGTCTTTGAGGAACCTGAGAAGTTATCTCATATGAAATTGGCTGATTTTTAATCTTTAAGTAATCAAGGGCAGAAAAAATAGCTGTAGACAGCGTATCATAAAAATCAAATTCTAATTTTTTTTCTGCTCTCCTAATTCGGCAGACTACTTCAATATCTTTTAAGGGTAAAGCTATTGCTGGAAAACCGTACACAACTGAATGTTCTCCCATTAAAATAATTTTACTGTGGGCTCTACCTATTCCTATTTTTTTACTCATAAACCTTGTCTTTTCAAATAAATTAATCTTTACTTTTACCTTACTATTTTACACTAAATAGCTAAAAATTGCGATAAGGAACCATTGTTTTAGAAAGTCACGAAGAAAATATAGAAAATTTTCATTAATTTTCAAAAAAAGAATCCGACTATGTGGATTCTTTTATACAGTTTCTTGTAGTTTAACCATTTGTGCGTATATTCCATTTTGTTTTAGAAGTGAAAAGTGATTTCCACGCTCAACAATTCTTCCCTTATCAAGGACTAGAATTTGATTAGCATATTGAACGGTTGATAGACGATGGGCAATGATAAAAGTCGTTCGACCAGTCTTCAGAACCTCCATGGCTGCCTGGATAATTTCTTCTGTTTCAGTATCAATATGTGAGGTTGCTTCGTCTAAAATAAGGATTTTGGGATTAGCAATTAAGGTTCTTGCGAAGGCAATTAATTGTCTTTCTCCACTTGAAAAAGAAGCACCTTTTTCATAAACAGGTTCATTAATGCCGTTTTTCAATCTATCTAGCATTTTTTTTGCACCAACTTTGATTAATGCATCTTCTACTTCATGGTCACTATAGGACATATTTCCCATCCTGATATTTGAAGCGATTGTTCCAGTAAAAAGATAGGGATCTTGAAGGACAATTCCCATCTGTGAACGGAGACTTTCTTTTGAAAATTCATGAATTGATTGACCATCGATTGTAATGATACCCTTTTGTGGGTCATAGAAACGATACAATAAATTCATGATTGAGGATTTTCCCGAACCGGTATGTCCGACAAGTGCGACAGTTTCCCCTTTATTAGTTGAAATAGAAATATCTGACAAGACTAATTTATTGGTGGTATAAGCAAAGTCAACTGATTCAAATACAACATCCCCATTAACCACCTTAATCTCTTCGGACTGTTCCTCTTCTGTCTTTTTTTCCAACAAGCTCATTAGTCGTTTACCAGTTGTTGTTGAGCGTTGAATATTTGGAAGCTGTCTTACCATATTACCTAATAAATCAAATAAGCGCATCAAATAATTAATATAGATAAATAATTTCCCAACTGACATACTAGTCTGTCCTTGCAAAAATTGATAACCAATAAATGCCAGTAATGCTGAAATGATTGTATATTTTATAAATTCGGTCAAAGTCCAAGAGGCAACTGAATCAGCAAAAATGATGAGGTCGTCATGACATGGTAAACAAAGTATATCGTGATCGTAATGGAAATGTTGTAGTGAGTGAATAAGTATTAAAAAAAGGTATAACTATTAAGTTATACCTTTTTTATATTAATTTTCCTTCCAAATGATCCATCTCATGTTGACAAATTTGTGCTGGTAATCCTGTAAGAGTAAGATTTTTTTCACGCCAATTCATATCTAAATACCGTACAGTAATTGTTTCAAAACGTTTAGTTGGTTTTGAGCCAGTTAATGATAAACAAGACTCTTCTGTTTGGTAAACATCAGATTGCTTAATAATTTGAGGATTAAACATGACCAAATCAACAAACCCCATACTAATAATGATAACAGCTTTTTTTTCACCAATCATATTGGCTGCGAGGCCAATACAGCGATCACGGTGATAGGTCAAGGTATCTTGCAAATCTTTGCCTATCCATAAATCCTCTTTTGTTGCAACTTGTGCTTTCTCGGAAAGAAATAATGGATCTTTTACAATGGTTCTTAACATATTTTCCCCTTTTCTTTATCATTATTAGTATATCAAAAAAAGAACTCAGTGAGTTCTTTTTAGGTTTAGACTATGCCTTGGGCAGACATTGCCTCAGCAACTTTTAAGAAGCCAGCAATATTAGCTCCAGCGACAAGATTTCCTTCACAATCAAATTCTTTTGCTGCTTCAGCAGTATTTGTGTAAATAGATGTCATAATGTCTATTAATTTCTCATCAACTTCTTGAAATGTCCATGCCATTCGACCACTATTTTGAGCCATCTCTAAAGCTGAAACAGCTACCCCACCTGCATTAGCTGCTTTTGCTGGCCCAAACAATACACCAGCTTCTTGGAAAACTGCTACTGCTTTTAGCGTTGAAGGCATGTTTGCACCTTCTGCAACAGCAATAACTCCGTTTTCAACTAATGCTTTTGCATCATCTTCAGTAAGTTCATTTTGAGTTGCACATGGAAAGGCTAAATCAGCCTTGAGTGACCAAATTGAACCCTTTTCAGTATTAGTAAATTCAGCTTTTTGACGTTTCTCTGCATAGACATCAATTCTGTCACGGTCAACTTCTTTGATTTGTTTTAATAATTTCAAATCAATTCCTTCAGAATCATGAACAAAACCAGAAGAATCAGAAACAGCAATTACTTTTGCTCCTAATTCATGTAATTTTTCAATTGCATAGATAGCCACATTTCCAGAACCGGAAACAATTGCTTTCTTTCCTTTTAAATCTTGACCATTAGCTTTCAACATTTCTTGTGTGAAATAAACCAATCCATATCCTGTTGCTTCAGTACGTACTAGTGAACCACCAAAAGATAATCCTTTACCTGTAAGAACACCATTTTGATATCCATTAAGTCGTTTGTATTGACCATACATATATCCAATTTCACGACCACCGACACCAATATCTCCCGCAGGTACATCCATATCTGGACCAATATATTTTTGAAGTTCTGTCATAAAGCTTTGGGCAAAACGCATGACTTCATTATCTGATTTGCCTTTAGGATCAAAGTTAGATCCCCCTTTACCACCACCAATAGGTAAACCTGTCAATGAATTTTTAAAGATTTGTTCAAAGCCTAAAAATTTAACAATTGATTGGTTAACAGAAGGATGGAAACGTAAACCACCTTTATAAGGACCAATGGCTGATGAAAATTGTACACGGTAGCCTCTATTAACTTGAACCTGTCCTTTATCATCTAACCATGGAACCCGGAATGAAACAATTCGTTCTGGTTCCACTAATCTAGCTAAAATATTTTCTTCTACATACTTAGGATATTTATCAAAAACGGGGATGAGCGACTGAAATACCTCTTCAACTGCTTGTAAGAATTCCTTTTCGTGAGAGTTTTCTGCTTTTACTTGTTCAAAGACACTTGTTACATATTCTTTTCCTGTCATTCAATCTTTCCTTTCTGAACTCTTTTAATAAGATAATAATTATTATAAATTTTCAGAATATTCTTGTCAAGCTTTTACTCAAATAAAAATTGAAAAAACTCCTTCAAAAATTTGAAAGGAGTTTAAGATTTCAATTGGATGTTTTGAACTGGCTATAATAGAGATCATAATAAAATCCACGAGCCTCTAGGAGATTGTAATGACTTCCTTGTTCAATAATTTGGCCATCTTTTAGAACTAGTATCTTATCTGCTTCTTGAATCGTTGATAAACGGTGAGCAATCACAAAACTTGTTCTACCTTTCATCAAGCGTTTCATCGCTTTTTGAATTAATAATTCTAAACGGGTATCGACTGATGAGGTAGCCTCGTCCAAAATCAGTATTTTCGGATCTGCTAACAGCGCACGCGCAATAGTTAAGAGTTGTTTTTGCCCCAGAGAAATATTGCTTGATTCCTGGTTCATCATCATCTGATAACCGCCAGGCAAGGTACTAATAAAGTGATCAACGTTGGCCGTCTCAGCGGCTTGAATGATATCATCTTCTGTCGCCGACAAATTCCCAAATTGAAGATTCTCTTGAATAGTCCCTTCAAACAACCAAGCATCCTGTAAAACCATCCCGAATTGCTGACGATAGGCTTGCCTAGAAATCTCTCTAATATCCATCCCATCTACAGTAATTGAGCCACTCTTAACATCATAGAAACGCATAAGAAGATTTATCAAAGTTGTTTTACCAGCGCCAGTCGGACCAACGATAGCAATCATTTCACCAGGTTCAACGTCTAAGGTAAAATCTTTAATCAGTGACTTAGAATCATTATAGGAAAAGTCAACTTGATTAAAGGATACTTGTCCTGTCAAGGGCACTGTTAGTGAGACATTTTCCTTAGAAAGATCTTCAGTTTCATCAAGAACCGTAAAAATCCGTTCGAGTGATGATTTAGAACTTTGAAGAACGGGAGCTAATTGGGTAATTGTTTGAATCGGCTGACTAATTTGCCAGATATACTGAACAAAAGCCTGCATATTACCAATAGCTAGTTTTCCTGCCAAAACTTGGAGTCCGGCTAATAGGGCTATAATCATATAGACCGAGTCAGAGATAAAATGCAATACGGGCATCATAATCCCAGATAAGAAACTTGCTTTGAACCCAACTTCTTGAAGGCGATCTGTGATGGCATGAAAGTCTTCCTCAGATCGATCCTCGCGACCATATAATTTAAGAATATTAAATCCGCTTAAATTCTCTTGAACAAAACCATTCATATCCCCTAATACTTTAGCTTGCTCCTTAAAGTAGGGTTGTGATTTTTTCAAGACAAATTGAGAAGAAAAATAGATTAAAGGAACGCTAATAATCAAAATTGAAGCCAAAGGCGCATTAATATAAAGGGCCATAATAACTGCAAAAGTAATCGTTAAGAAGGCATTAACAATTTGCAAAAAGGCTTGTTGTAAAGCATTTGAGACAGTTTCTACGTCGGATGTAAAGCGTCCCAACATATCTCCAAATTGATGCTTATCAAAATAAGAAACTGGAATTTTATTAATTTTATGACTTAAGTCCTGACGTAAATCTTTTATCCCTGATTGTACAGCCTTGGTCATAAAATAGTTAGAGCCATATGAACCGATTTCAAAAAAGACAGCACGGATAAAATATAAGAAGAGGATAAAAGCAATATAAGATTTATTAATCCCTGCCCCTTCTACTCCTTTAGCCATCTCAATGAGGTTATTTGATATCTCTGTAATAGCAAGACCAAGGACAAAAGGCTCTAAAGAACTCATTAAGGCACTAACGACTTTTAAAAGGACAGCTGAAATTAATGATGTTTTATATTTCCTAAGATAAGTCCAGATTCTTTTGAATACATGTTTTTCTGTCATTAGTCAGCCACCTCCTTTTTACTATTTAATTGAGATTTGGCAATTTCAGCATAAATCTCATTACTTTCAAGTAATTCTTCATGCGTCCCTCGACCAACAATTTGTCCTTGATCAAGAACAATGATTTGATCAGCATCCATAATTGTTCCAACACGCTGAGCGACAATTAAGACAGTTGCATTGTCCGTCACTTCTTTCAAGCGTCTTCTTAATTCGGCATCTGTCTTATAATCTAATGCTGAGAAGGAATCATCAAAGATGTAAATATCTGGTTTTTTAACGACTGCTCGGGCAATCGACAATCTTTGCTTTTGTCCTCCAGATAGATTGCTTCCAGCCTCAGCCAAATGCGTTTGATAACCTTCCTCACGGCTGGCTATAAATTCGCGAGCCTGAGAAACCTCTGTGGCTTGATCTAGTTCTGGTAGGCTAGCATCTGCTTTTCCATATTTTAGATTATCTTCGATAGTCCCGGTGAATAGCAGAGCTTTTTGTGGAATAAAGCCTATCTTTGCACGCAAAGCTTTTAGTTGGTAATCTCTGACATCGATGCCGTCGACCAGTATTCTCCCGAATGTAACATCAAAGAATCGAGGGATTAAATTAACAAGGGATGACTTACCTGACCCTGTCGATCCAATAAAAGCAATGGTTTCCCCAGGTTTTGTTTTAAATGAGATATTTTGAAGGACAGGATTTTCTGTCTCTCCAGGATAAGAAAAGGTAACATTATCAAATTCAAGGTAACCTTTAGTTTCACTTTCAGTAATCCCATCCTCATTTTTGGAAATTGAAATTGGCATATCCAGCACTTCATTAATTCGCTTGCTTGAAACAGACATGCGAGGGTACATGGTAAAGAGATTGGCAAACATCAAGAAAGAGAACATGGCATGGAAACTATATTCAATAAATGCTACTAAGTCACCAATTTTGATTTCTTGATTTGTTAAAGGATCTAAAGCAAACCAGACAATTGCTACAATCATTGCAATAATAATTTGGACAAATAAAGGCTCTGTCAAACCAGTCAGTGTGAATAATTGACGTGATGTTTCAGCATATTCTTGGTTCTTTTGAGCAAAACGTTCTTCTTGAAAGTCCTCTCTTGAAAAAGCTCTGATAACACGTAAACCTGTTAAATTTTCGCGAACAAGCTGGTTAATCTTATCCAGCGTATTTTGTTGTTTCTCAGATAAGGGTTTGGTTTTGATAGCAACATAAATAACTACAAAAACTAGTAATGGCATCAATACAGCCACAATCCAAGCAAGCGAAGGACTGGTTAATAGTATCATCACCACAGAAAAAATCATCATCAATGGTGTCACAACACCTAATCTTAATGACATTTCAGCAAATTGCATAAGTACAAAGGCGTCATTTGTTATCCGAGTCACCAATGATGAGACACCAATTTTCTCATACTCCGTATGAGAATAGTCCTGCAAGCGGCTGTACATGTCATTGCGAAGTTCCTTAATCATTGTTGTTGTTAATTTGCTGGAAGCATAGGATAGAATGATACGTCCAATAACTCCTAAGACAACAATGATAAACATCATCATAGCCCAATAATATAAAGCATCTGTATTGTTTTGAACAACTCCTTGGTCAATCATCTTGGCCAAAATTGTCGGGAGTCCTAAGTTAACTAATACGAAAAAAATAGCTCCTACAAAATCTAAAAACAGCCAATACTTTTTGTTTTTTAAATAAGACCAAATTAATCCCATTCAACACCTCCATTTGATACATTAAAAGAAGTGCTAGCAGCACTCCTTACTTTATTCTAGTGTAACATAAATTATTTTTTTTATCCTATAATTTTCAAATAATTACAATTTTTTCATCATCCAAATATCCATAGCATGATGGTTTTGATTATTAGGTAATGGTTTTGATAATTTTTCATAACCATGATGACGGTAAAAACTGATAGCTTCTTTTAAAAGCGACGAGCTTTCCAAATAGATAGCTTGATAGTCATGTTCCTTGGCTTCTTGCTCAAGGTGTTCTATGAGTGCGCTAGCAATTCCTTGACGACGAGCTTCTTTTGTCACATAACATTTTTGTAATTCTGCTATTTCAGGTGTTAGTCTAGCATACCCTGCTCCGCCTAGAATTTTGTTTTCACTACTCATCACGAAATACTGTGATTTCGGCGCTTCACTGTAGTAACTTGTTAAGTGATTTAATTGTGGGTCGGTATATGCTGTTCCCTCTTGGTCCAAACCTACTGCTTCTAAGGATTTTTTTATTATTTGGGCTATAGCTTGGTCATCTTTTTCCTCGATAGGTCGGATTGTCATAGATTATTCCTCTAGTTCACTAAGATACTCATAACGGTCATACATCTCTAAGAGTTCTTTATTCATTTTTTCAACAGATGCTTGCAGATCCATTAGTTGGCCGTAATCTGATGTTGAAATAGTTTGCATCTCTTGCTCAGTCGCTTCTATCTTATCTTCTTGTTGGGCAATTTTATCTTCAATTTCTGCCCATTCTTTTTTCTCTAGATAAGACATGCGCTTCTTCTGATTAACCATAACTTTTTTTGTCACTTTAAGACTTTCTTGTTTCAAACTTTGGCTGATTTCATTTTTTTCAAAGTCTTTTTCGTCCAAATAATCACTGTAGTTTCCAAAGAACTCTCTGATTGTACCATTTTCAAAAGCTAGAATTTTATTTGCTACCTTATCTAAAAAATATCTGTCATGACTGACAGTAATTACGGGACCATTAAATGATTGCAGAAAACTCTCCAAAACAGTCAAAGTGGCAATATCCAAATCATTGGTCGGTTCATCTAATAGGAGAACATTGGGCTTCTCAATCAAGATTTTCAAGAGATACAATCTTTTTTTCTCACCACCTGATAATTTTGAGATTAAACTACCATGAGTAGATCTTGGAAAGAGAAATTGTTCTAATAATTCACTGATACTAGTTGAACCACCGCTTGTTTTTACTTCATCCGCAATCTCTTGCAAATAAGTAATCATCCGTTTATTGACATCCATATCTTTGATTTGTTGTGAAAAATAGCCAATTTTTATTGTTTCACCAATGTCTATTTTTCCAAATTGAGCCTGCAAATCTGCATTAATCAAATGAAGAAGGGTCGATTTCCCAACGCCGTTATCACCAACTATCCCAATCCTGTCTCTATTTTGAATAATTAGTGAAAAGTCATTAATCACTTTCTTATCATCATAGCCAAATGTTACATGATCAAAACTAATTACTTTTTTGCCAATACGACTCGTTTCAAAATTTATATCAAGTTGATTTTGATTATTATCAACATGAACTTCTGTTTTTAAGTTATGGAATCGACTTATTCGAGCTTGTTGTTTTGTTGCTCGAGCTTGTGGCTGACGTCTCATCCAAGTTAGTTCTTGTTTATAGAGCTGTTTCTTTTTATGTAAGTTTGCAGCGTCTCGCTCATCCTGTTCCGCCTTTAAACGGACATAATCTTGATAATTCCCTTGATACTCTGTCAAATTTGCATTATCAAGTTCAAAAATACGAGTTGCTAAACTATCAAGGAAATAACGATCGTGGGTGATAAAAAGCACTGTTTTTTTGCTAGCTTTTAAATAATTAGTCAACCAAGAAATAGTATCTATATCCAAGTGATTGGTAGGTTCATCTAAGAGCAAGAGGTCCGCCGAGCCAAGTAAAACTTGAGCCAATTGGACACGTCTACGCAAGCCCCCGGATAATGAGCCTACTTTTGCTTGTAGTTGATGAATACCTAATTTCGAAAGAACTGTTTTGACATCACTTTCAATCGACCAAGCATCTAATCGATCCATATCAGCCATTACTTTTTCTAAAAGACTTTGGTTAGACTCTGAGTAATCTGCCATTAACTTTTCATATTGTCTAATTAATTGCATTTCTTGTAAATCCGAAGAAAGGACTGTGTCAATGACGGTGGTTTGATCATCAAACACCGGATCTTGCGTTAAGTAAGCAATATTATAACCATTTGCTTTTGTTATTGGAGAGATATCCCCATCAAAACCAATTTTTTCTGAAAGAACATCAAGTAGTGTTGTTTTCCCAGTTCCATTAACCCCAATAATACCAACTCGGTCAAAATCATGTATTAAGAATGAAATGTCTTTAAATACTGTTTTATCTCCAACGGTCTTACTTAATTTTTCAACTAATAAGTCACTCATTCACTTTCTCCTTAGCAACAAAAGCCAAAATATCTGCTTTTTGATTTGCAAGACTACCTTCTACAATAGCAATTTCAATTTTCTTCAACAAACTACCTAATTGTGGACCTGGTTTCATCCCAAATTCTTTTATTAATGTTCCGCCATTAACACAAATTTCATGTTTATCATGAATAATTAGTTCTTTATCAAACTCATCTATTAAATTATATTCAGCTTCTAAACCTTTTGCTTCTCTTAAATTTTCACATAGATAAGCTAAGTCTTTTCCATACTTGAAAATCGTTGATTTATTATAGGATGATGACAATCTTATCTGATATAAATTAATCATTTTAGTGACAATTTTTTGGAAATCATTGGAGGTTTTCCAGCTTTTTAGAAATTCTTTTGGACTTTCTACTTGTAATGTCAGAATCAAATTGGCCCAAGCTTGTGGACTATTGCTATAAATAAAATCATCCGCTACTTCCAATAGCACATTTCGTAGTTCACTCTCTTTATTGGCTAAACCAGGGAGGTAGAGATGTGCTTTAGCATTAATTAAAAGGCGTAAGCCTCTCTTCCATTTATCTGCAATAAGTAATTTGTCAAATTCAATGAAAGAGCGTTCAACTGATATTTTTTCTAATAATGGGGCATGTGAACACATTGCTACGAAAGTTTCTTTTTCAATAGAAAAGTCTAATGTTGCAGAAAAGCGAAACCCTCGCATAATCCGTAAAGCATCTTCTTCAAAACGTTCTTCGGCTTTTCCAACTGCCCGTAATTCTTTGTTTTTTATGTCTTCTAAGCCGGTAAAAGCATCAATTATTTGTCCAGTTTCGTCCAACGCTAATGCATTAACTGTAAAATCTCTTCTTTTTAAATCTTCTTCCAGAGAACGCACAAAAGAGACCTGGCTAGGTCTTCGATAATCAACATAAACATCCTCAGTTCGAAAGGTAGTGATTTCATACCCACCACCATTTTCAAGGACTAAAACTGTTCCATGTTCAATCCCAATATCAACAGTTCTTTCAAAAATATTTTTCGTTTCTTGAGGATAGGATGATGTTGCAATATCTACGTCATGAATTGGCCTATCTAAAAGAATATCTCTGACTCCACCACCAACAAAGTAGGCCTGAAATCCAGCATCTTTTATTTTCTTTAATATTGGTAAAGCCTTCTGAAATTCAGAAGGCATTGTCATTAATTTCATAGTAAATTCTCTAATCCGTATACTAATTGATCTTTTTTGATAACTTCTTTTATTGCAATCTTAACACCTTGCATAAAAGAGTCTCGATTATAGGAGTCATGGCGAATTGTCAAGCCTTCTCCCGGACCACCAAAAATTACTTCTTGATGAGCGACTAGTCCTGGTAAGCGGACACTGTGGATATGGATTCCATTGTAGTTAGCTCCTCGAGCTCCAGCAAGTAATTCTTCATCTTCAACTCTGTATTCTGTACAATCTGCCTTAGACCGAGTAATCATTTCTGCAGTTTTCATTGCTGTACCACTAGGAGCATCTTTTTTCTGATTGTGATGCAACTCAATAATTTCTAAATCTGGGAAATATTTAGCTGCTTTAGCTGCAAATTCCATTAAAAGTAAGGCACCTATGGCAAAATTTGGAGCAATTAATCCACCTACTTGTTTAACTTTAGAAAGTTGATAAAGCTCTTCTAATTGACTGTTGGTATAACCAGTCGTCCCAACAACTGGACAAAAGCCATTTGTAAGCGCAAAAAAAGTATGTTCATATGCTACTGCAGGATTTGTAAAATCAACCCAAACATCTGCATCAAAACCAACTAAATCTTCTATAGAATTGAAAACAGGTATGCCCTCAATTTCTTTTTCAACTGCTTTCGGATCAAGTAAAGCAACAACTTCTAAATCAGCTTCTGATTTAACCATATTCAGCGTCGTTGATCCCATTTTTCCATTAAAACCAGCAATAATTACTTTTATACTCATGTCTGTCCTACTATTTTCTACATTTTAGGAGAAAACCCAATAGCTACTGCACCTGAACCTAAATGTGTTCCGACAACTGCACTAAAATCAGCTTCGATAAGATTAATGTCAAGGCCATTGTCAGTAAGCATTTTTTTTAAAAGAGTTGCTTTATCATTTGCATTTGCACTGATTATCGAAAAATCAAAATCACCGGTATCATTCAATTCGGTAACTATCTCAATAAGACGTCTTAATGCTTTTTTCTCAGTTCTAATTTTCTCAAAAACGACAATTTTACCATCTTGATCGAAATTTAAGATTGGCTTGATACTTAAAAGATTACCTAATAAAGCTGACCCATTAGACAAACGACCACCTTTAACAAGGTGATTTAAGTCATCTACTAAAATATAAGCTGATGAATGATCAATTTGAATTTGTAAATTAGAAACTATTGTTTGAAAATCAAGATTTTGATCATACCACTTAAAAATGTTAGTTAACATATTATAAACGGGAACTGATGCTAATTTACTATCTGGGAAAGCAATGGTCAATCGTGGATGTTCTTCGACTAAAAATTGACAATTTGCCCAAAATCCAGAGATTCCCCCTGCTAAGAATAAGCCAATAACATGACTATAACCATCATTTTCAAGTTCTGTTAATAACTCATCTAATTCCGATAAAGCAGGCTGACTAGTTTTTGGCAATTCAGGACTAGCTGCCATTTTTGTGTAAAACTCATCTAGAGAAATGTTTTTTCCTTCATAGTATGTTTCACCATCTATCATGATTGGAATATCTAGTACAAATAGATTATCTTTACTAGTCAAGCTATTTGGTAAATAACTGGTATTGTCCGTTATTACTGCTAATTTCATTAATTTTTAAACTCCAAATTGAATCCCGGTCTATCTAAAGCAATTTCTGTTACTTCAAATGTCAACCTTTGTACCATGTCTAACAAGGGTGCTGCAAGTGATTCTACTTCTTCTTGTGAAAATTCACTTGGTTTCTCAATCAAACGATCCACAATTTTCACCATTTGAGAAATAACCCCACTAATTACAAATTCATCTTTAACTATAACAAATTGTAAAACTGAAACAATAACAGTTTCATTCTTTTCTTCGTCTTTGTCAATTAATTGAAAAGTAACTTCGAAATTTGTTTCAGGAATTCCATTTTCGGCTTCCCATTCTAAATTTCTTGCATCATAATGATACTGATTGACAAATTCTTTTTCTCTAATTAATTGCATGGTATTCTATTCTCCTTGAGCGCGATAATATCCATTATAGCATAAGTTTTTCTTTAGATAAAGCAAGGGTCATTTAGTATTTTTTCTGTGGATGTTTTTCTATAATTTCAGGATATTTATCTAAAACAGCTTGTCCTTTTGGAAGCAAACTGTAGGATCTTAAATCAAAGCATTTTCCCAAAGATTCCTCATTATAACTTATAGCAATTTGATTCTCTAAATCTAGCCGTTTCATCTTTGAAAGGCCGCTTACTCCTTTTTCTTTTAAGAATTCTTTTAATTGCAGAGCAGATAAATGAGGGAGAGATTGAAAAGCAGAATCGACAGCAACATAATTGTTTTCGATAAGCCAGTTTAACTCTTTTTCAGCATCAATCCCATAAGTAGTGTAAAAATACTTATGATGAGGATTTTCGGTTGTATATGTCCCAAATTGAATTCTCCAAAGCATAATGACATGGCCTGGTAACAATCCCTCCTCAGTCCTTATCATATTTCTTTTTGGAATAGGCTTTTGACAAAGCTCTTTCTCATACTTGGGATGTACAAAGGGCAATTCATCATGATTTTCATATACTTCTTTTAATGTTTTCATATGAATATTATACCAAAAAAAAAATCACTCTAAAGAGTGATTTACTTGTAGAAATGGATTTTATTGATTATTATTATAATCACTCCAAGCTTGGTCTTGGGCAAGAGTGTCAGCACTTGTGTATTGACTACGGAATGAATTCCATACTTGTTCAACTGTTGTTGAAGGGGTCGTGCTACTAACTGTTGTATGAGTAGGGTCAGTTTGAGTAGGGGCAGCTGATGTTGTTTGGCTATATGCAACGTTTGGATCTGTCACGCCATTTGCTGGAGCTTCTGGAGTAACAACATCATAAGCAGTAAGTCCATAAGCCTGAATAATACTGTTTAACTTTACATTATAAGATGTATCAGTTGCATATAAACCAGTTAAGGCTGCCGTCGCATCCTGGTACGACAAGGTATTTGATTGTCTAACACCTGCATAAGTCGGTGTACTTAATAGTGCAGCATAATCTGATAAAGAGTCAGCAATACTTGGATAAGAACGAAATGCCTGATCGATTTCGTAGGCATTTCCATTCCCATCATCTTCCCATGTTTTCATTGTAACAGAAGCACCATTATAAGCACCTTTGATACCAAAGAAATTATTGTTAGGTGCAGCACTTAATCCAGATTGGCCACTATTCGATTCTAGGACGGCTTGAGCGATCATAACTGATGCGTATAAATCATTAGCTTGTGCTATTTGACTAGCAGTACCTGCAATTTGATTAATAAATAATTGAGTTTGTCCTGTTGACATTGTCTCAGCTGAAACCTTCATTTCCTTTTGTTTGTGACTTGAAGAAAAAACAGCAAATAGGATTAAAGTAAATAGTCCTAAAAAGAAAAATAGTTTCTTACCTTTCTGAAGCGTCATATATTTATTCCTTTATTTCAATTTTAGTTTGGAATAATATTATAACACAAGTATTTAGTATTTAACTACAAGATTCTAATTTTTATTATTTTTGATAAATTCTTGTAGTCATTTTGTTATCTTTTCGTAAAATGGAGATATTAAAAAGGGTAATCAAAATAATATAAATGATAAGAGGCAATCAATTGATTCAATTTACTATCGTAAGTAGTATCTGTTGCATACCGACCTGTCAGAACCGAAGTAGCCTCCTCATATGTTCTTGATTGGTATTTATGAACATCTTTATACAAAGGGTCACTTAAGACATTAGCATAGTCACTAAAACCATTTTTCATTGTCCCATAAGCTCTAAATTTTGCATCTATTTTATAGAGATTACCGTTTCCATCATCTTCTGTTGTTTGTAATACAACTGATTTGCCATTATATGATCCTTTTATTCCAAAAAAGTTAAAATAAGGTTCTTGGCTCAGCTTAGATTGACCGTTTGTTGATTCAAGGATGGCCTGTGCAAGCATAATTGAGGTATACAATTGATTTTGCTGAGCAATCTGATGCGCCGCATGAGAAGCTTTTCCAACGAACTGAACTGTCGTTGATTCTTGATATACTGCTAACTGATTTTTAGCTCCTTTTAAACTAAAGACTGAATAGACTGCAATAAAAAGCATCAACGTTAAAACAGCTGTTTTAAAAAACCGATCTTGATTTTTCTTATTGCTTCTCCTTTTTCTTGTGGAGTACTTTCTTTTTGCCATACAACCCTTTCTACAGTGAACTTCTATTCTTTAGTATAACAAAAAAACTAGAATCATTTAAGATTCTAGTTGAAGTTTTATGCTTTTTTACGAAGTGCTCCGAAGAGTAAGCCAGATACGACTGCTCCAATTGCAATGAAGACTAGGTATAAAATTGGGTTACTTGTAAGGGCAATAACGAAGATTCCTCCGTGAGGAGCCATTAATTTGATTCCTGATAAGCCAACTAAAGCACCTGTCAATGCTGAACCGGCGATGAAACTTGGAATAGCACGTGCTGGGTCAGCTGCACCAAATGGAATTGCGCCTTCTGTAATGAATGAAAGTCCCATAATGATGTTTGTTAATCCAGATTCACGTTCTTCTTTAGTAAATTTATCTTTAAAGATTAGTGTCGCTACAAATACTGCTAAAGGAGGAACCATCCCCCCGGCCATAACTGCTGCCATAACTACTGAACCACCATTTGCAACAGTTGCTGCTAAGGTACCTGTACCAAAAACATAAGCTGCCTTGTTAACTGGACCACCCATATCTACAGCCATCATACCACCTACTAGTAAGCCCATAAGAACAGCTGAACTTCCTGAAAGTCCTTGTAAGAAGTTATTTAAAGCTGTATTAATTGCGGCCATTGGAATGTTAACAAATAACATTAAGAATCCAGTGATTAATACCCCAAGTAATGGATAAAGTAGGATTGACTTAACACCTTCTAATGAGCGAGGTAAACCAGCTAGTAATTTACGAAGAGCAAGAATAACGCCACCAGCTAAGAAACCACCAACTAATGCTCCTAGGAAACCTGATGGGACACCAGCAAGCATAAGCGTTTTTTCTCCACCGGCTGCAAAAGGTACTTTACCAAAGGCAAGTCCGTTCGAAGCAATAGCACCTGCAACAAAACCTGCTACCAAACCTGGTTTTTCAGCAATAGAATATGCAATATAACCTGCTAATACCGGTAACATAAATGAAAAGGCTGCACCACCAATATTTTTAAAGATTGCAGCAATCTCATGGTAAGAACCTAAGTTACTTAGTTGATCTTTTGGAACACCTAAAATGTTATCTAAAAGGAAAGCAAGAGCAATCATGATACCTCCACCAATAACGAATGGTAACATTTGAGATACACCACCCATTAAGTGTTTATAGAAGGCACTGCCTAGACCACTTTTCTCAGTCGTTTCGACAGTATTAACACTATTTTTAGCATGATAAGTTGAGGCTTTACCTTCTAAAATAGTTGAGATTAATTCCTCACTTTTCTTGATACCATCAGCAACTGGACGAGAAATCAATTGTTTACCATCAAAACGATCCATTTCAATAGCTTTGTCCGCAGCAATTATAACACCACTCGCCTTAGCAATATCTTCTGATGTCAATTTGTTTCCAACACCCGATGCGCCATTTGTTTCAACTTTGATACTAACACCCATTTGAGCAGCTTGTTTTTTCAAAGCTTCTTCAGCCATGTATGTATGTGCGATACCAGTGGTACAAGCTGTAACAGCAACAATGAAATCTTTTCCATCTACACTAGTTGGCTCTACTCCTGTCGCTTTTTCTGATTCAGAGGCATCAAATAAAGCAATAACATCGTCTTCAGTTGATGCTTTTCTTAATTGATCGGCAAAGCCATCTTTAAGTAAGTATTGTGATAGTTGAGCAAGTGCAGCTAAGTGAGTATCATTTGCTCCCTCAGGCGCTGCTATCATAAAGAATAGATCTGTTGGCTGACCATCAAGAGATTCATAATCAACTCCCTTGTTTGATTTCGCAAACAATACGCGAGCATGGCGTACCACTTCATTTTTACAATGGGGCATTGCAATACCATCACCTAGCCCAGTAGATGTTTGTGCTTCACGGGCCATAATACCATCTTTGAATGTATCCATATCAGATACGATACCCTTAGCAACAAAACGAGAAACCATTTCTTCAATAGCAGCTTCTTTTGTTGTAGCTTGTAAATCTAAAATCATTAAATCTTTTTTTAGTAAATCTTGAATTTTCATCGTATTTCTACCTCAACTTTTTTATATGTTTCTTGAATAAACTCAATAGTAGCCAAATCATCTGAGAAGGCTGTAGATGTGCCACAAGCTACACCCCATTTTAATGCTTCAATTGGATTTTTCGATTTCACAAATTCTCCTGTAAATCCAGCAACCATTGAATCACCAGCTCCAACAGAGTTTTTCACCTGCCCTTTAATCGGTTTCGCGAAATAAGCTGCCTCCTTAGTAACTAACAAAGCACCATCACCTGCCATTGAAATAATAACATTCTGAGCACCCATATCTAGAATTTTTCTAGCATAATGTTCAACATCATCAAGTCCCGACAAAGTAACTTTGAAAATTTCTTCTAATTCATGATTATTCGGTTTAACTAATAATGGATTATAAGCTAATGAATCCAACAGTGTTTGTCCTTCGAAATCACAAACAACCTGAGCTCCCGTATTTCTAACTAAAGGGATCAATTCTTTATAGATTTCATTACCTAAACTACTTGGTGCCGAACCAGCAAAAACTACTGTATCTTCATCTGATAGCTTGGATAAAATTGCTTCTAGTGCAATTAGATTCTCCTCTGTTATCTTTGGCCCTTGACCATTTATTTCTGTTTCTTTTTCGGATTTTATTTTAACGTTTATACGCGTATCTTCAGCCACATTAACGAAATTTGAAATAATTCCCTCGTTGACTAAAGATTCTTGAATAAAACGACCTGTAAAACCACCTAGAAATCCCGTCGCAGTATTTTCTGTTCCCAACCGTTTTAAGACGCGACTAACATTAATACCTTTTCCACCAGCAAATTTATCATCACTATCCATTCGATTCACAGAGCCTGTCTCTAAATGGTCAATTCTGACAATAAAATCAATTGAGGGGTTAAGTGTCACAGTATATATCATACTTCAATCACCTTGGCCTTTTCTTTTATTTTACTCATAAGCTTATTTGAAGATACTTCTGTGATGATTCCAATATCATCAATTGGAGCGACATTGATGAATGAGATATGTCCAATTTTAGAAGCATCGACTAATATGTATGAAGTTTTAGCATTTGCAATAATAGCTCTCTTGATAACTGCTTCTTCCATGTCTGGTGTGGTAAGATAATTCTCATCAACGCCATTCATACCAAGGAAAGCTTTATCAAAATTCATTGTATGGATTTGTTGCAAAGCAAGTTGACCAATACTAGCATCAGTTGTCTGCTTAACAAAACCACCAATAATAATCGTTTTAACTTCCATATCAACAAGTTTAGCAGCATGGTGAATTGAATTCGTCACCACTGTAACATTATTTTGTTTAATTAATGGAATCAGTAAATCAGTAGTTGTACCCGCATCTACAAAAACAACATCATTGTCATTGATTAAGGTTGATGCCTTTTGAGCAATTGTTAATTTAACTTGACTGTTTTTGACAGATTTTTCTTGATTTGATAATTCTTCTTTTAATGAATGAGCTAATTCAGCACCACCATGAACGCGGTGAAGCTTTCTTTCAAGTTCAAGTTCATCTAAATCCCTACGTACAGTTGATTCTGACGTATTTAAAAGAAGTATCAAATCATCCAATGCAACATAATTATCTTTGGTAATTCTTTCCATGATAATCTGTTTTCGTTTAGATTTTAAGATAGCAATACCACCTTTCTGAAATCGGTTACAGATAAATTATACTATAATATCTTTCAATGTCAAGCATTTACTTTCAAAAACAGTCATAAAGATTTTTAATAAAAGACTAAAGAATGTTTAGTCTTTTGGGATTATATGCAAACTTCGAAATAATAATATTCTTTCCTATTCTCAAAAAAATCTACTATTATTTAAAATAATATTATTAATATTTAAAATTCAGGAATACATTTCTGTATGACAAAAATGACTTAAAACCTGTATTTCAGCTAATAATGGAGGAAATCGCTTGTGTTCGGAACACCTATAGTAGTATAAAAAAAGAAGACAAATGACTTTGTCTTCACTCTGGAATGACTAGACAATGACTAGTCATTTTAATTATTTTATTTTTAATACATCTTCTTTAGTGTGAACTAATTGAGTGATTAAACGACAATATGGTGTATCGATTCCAAGTTTTTGTCCTTTAGAATTCACAGCGCCGTTTAAGAAATCAATTTCAGTTTTACGGTGGTTTTGAACTAAATCTTGATGCATAGATGGATAATGATGTGCTGCTTTTACAGAAGTATCCATTACATATTTAGTAATTTCAGCTTCATCTAAACTAACGCCTTCTGCTTCACCAACCATTACAAATTCATGGATGATTTCTTCAACCATTTTAACACCATCTTCACTTGCAAACAATTCACCAATTGTACAATCAAGTATAGCACAAGTTGAATTCATTGTTCCGTTAACACAAGCTTTTCTCCAGATATTTGGAAGAACATTTTCATCATATGTAGCAAATAATTTTGCTTCTGTAAGCATTTCAGCTACTTGATGACCAGCATCTTGATTAGATTGATCCATGCTTTGTAGATTTAAGGCACCTACACCTTGTAAATGAGCATGTCCTGGTCCTTCAAGTCCAGCTGTCCAAACTGTTACACCCATAAGAATATTATGTTCTGGAATATATTGACGAATAACTTCTTCGTGACCTAGACCATTTAGTAAGCAAAGGACTTTAGTTTCTTTGCCAATGATACCTTTAATGTCTTTCAACATTTGTGGTAATTGCATAGCTTTTGTAAATAAGATAATTAAATCTGCTTCTCTTGTAGCTTCAGTTGGTTTCATAATTGGAAGGAAAACAGTTTCTTCCACATCACCTGAAATCTTTAATCCATTATTTTTGATAGCATTAATATGATCTTCCCAGTTATCTAATAAAATTACTTCGTTATTTGTTTTAGAGATTTGGTAACCAAAACGGCAACCCATAGCACCTGATCCAGCAATATATACTAACATAATTTTCTCCTATTACCCTTCAAATACAAAGATATCATCTTTGTAAAGTTTTAGTACGTCTTTACAAATTTTATGTGATGCAAACGCAACACCAAATGGAATAATTAACCAAGCAAGGATGATGATAAGAATATTGCTTCCACCAGCAAGTGAAGCAATAGGTCCTACCGCACCTACTAAACCAAAACCAGATGAAGCTGGTGTACCAACAAGGTTAAACATTGGAATAGCCATTACTGGATGCTTGAGGAAGTTTGGCATCATCATTTTCATTGCACCTAAAGCAATCGCAATAGGCACACCTGATTTGTTAACTTTAAGTGTAGCCCACACAAGAACTGCTGCTGTTGCTGCAATACCCATTGAAGCTGCACCAGCTGCTAAACCATTTAAACCAATTGCTAAACCAATAGCAACTGTTGAAATTGGACTAACGATTAAGACAGCAAATGCCATCGCAATTAAGATTGACATAAGGACAGGTTGTAAAGTAGTAAATGAGTTAATACCTTTACCAATTAATGTTGTTACGTATGATACATATGGAAGTAATTTCCAACCAAGGTAACCAACACCAGTACCAATAATAATTGGTAATAAGATAATTGTAAGTGATCCAAATTTATTACCAAACCATTTAACTGCTAAAACAGCAAGACTGGCAGTAATCATCATATTGATAAGGTCACCAATACCAACTAATTGGAAGCCACCTTTACCAACTGCAGTAACAATAGCTGGATTAAATGCCCAAGCACCAGAACCAATGTAAGCTGCTCCACCTACTGCAAGTTGTTGCATAGGATTAAATTTGAATTGTTGTCCAATTAAGAAACCAGCCATGATTGGTGTGAAAAATTGGAATACTGCTACAACATGAAGAAAATCCGCTGCAGTTGCATTAGGTAAAAGGGGTTTTAAGAAAGTTGCCAAGATAGCATTTGGAATGAGTGCTACTACTATCGCAGTTGCAGTTCCGGCTAAAACTTTATTGATAAAAGAGCTAAATGTATCTTTGTTTGTATCTGTCATCAAAATGACCTCGCTTCTTTTTATAGTGTGAAATCTATCACATTCACAATGTTAATTGTATCACAAGTACAAGCATGTGTCATATAGGTTTTCAATAATTACCAATGTTAAATTTTATAGTTTCATAAGTTTTGTTTATACTAATCAATTAATGATGTTGAATGAACAATTCGATTATCACGATCAGGATAAATATAATTAATTGCCTGATTGACTGCAGTAGGTGCCTCGCCAAACCCAGTAGCAATCAAATCAACCTTGCCAGGATAGTCAGCGGCATCACCTATAGCATATACACCTTCTTGATTAGTTTCAAATAAAGGTGAGACATTAATGCTAGTTCGTTTATAATCTAAATTCCAATTTTTTAAATTTTTATTGGACGTAGAGAATCCATATGAAACAATCAAAGCATCTAAGTCTAGTGATTTTGTTTCTTCACCTTTAACTTTTTTAATAACTAATTTATTTGCTGATCCGTTTTCCCCTTCAACAGCAATTGGGATATAAGGGGTAACAATTTCAACTCCAGAAGCTTTTAATAATTCTACACTATGTTCATGTGCCCGAAATGCCTCACGACGGTGAACGATTGTTACACTTTCTGCTAATCCATACAAGGCTAAGGCCCAGTCAACTGCTGAATCACCACCACCGCAGATAACAACTTTCTTACCTGCAAATTGATCTAATTTATGCACATTATAAAAAATATTTTGATCAGAAAATGAATCTTCGTTGATTAAACCAAGTGTTTTCGGAGCAAAGGCCCCATTACCACAGGCAATAATAATCGATTTACTAAAATGTTTTCTTTTATTTGTCGTAATTTCGAAAACAGACTCAACTTTTTCAAAAGATAGAACCTCTTCTTTCAATGAAACCGTTAAACGATCATCAAAACGACTAACTTGCTTAATCAGATTCTCAGTCAACTCTGCACCAGTTATAGCTGGGAATGCTGGAATATCATAAATCACCTTTTCAGGATATAAAATAGCAGGTTGTCCACCCAACTCGGAGAGACTCTCGATAATTTCAACCGTCATACCTCTCAATCCAGCATAAAATGCTGTAAACAAGCCAACTGGACCACCACCAATGATTGTAATATCATAAATCTTTTCTGTCATTCACTACACCTTTTCTGACAATTCTCTTTTAATCTTTTCAAAAATCTTTGCTTCTTCATCCGAAAATTGATAAGCCTCCAACAAGTCAGGCCTTCTTAAATAGGTTTTTCGGATACTTTCTTCCAATCGCCAAAGGCGAATATTCTCATGATGCCCACTCATTAAAACATCAGGCACAGTCATCCCACGAAAATCATAAGGCCGAGTATACTGAGGATACTCAAGCAAACCTGATGAGAAAGAATCATCTTGATGACTGGCCTCTTTACCAATTACATTTGGAATTAACCTGACAGTCGCATCAATCATAGCCATGCACGCAAGTTCACCACCCGTTAATACAAAATCACCTATCGAAATCTCATCAGTCACCAATTTTTTGATTCGCTCATCATAGCCTTCATAGTGCCCACAAATGAAAATCAATTCTTCCTCATTGGCTAGGTCTTCGGCATAGGCTTGGTCAAACGTTCTACCTGCAGGATCTAACAAAATTACGCGCGGCTTATTTGCATTTATCTTATCAATGGTATCATAAATGGGCTGTGCTCTTAACAACATCCCTTGACCACCGCCATAAGGCTCATCATCTACATGACGAGCCTTTTCTGCATTCTGGCGAAAATTATGATAATTGATATCCAATAGTCCTTTTTCGCTGGCTTTGCCAACAATTGAAGCTTCAAGTGGAGCAAACATCTCTGGAAAAAGGGTTAATATATCAATTTTCATCGTCCAATCCCTCCATGATATCTACATCAACTCGATTTTCCTCTAAGTCAACATTTAGGATAACTGGTGGAATATATGGAAGTAACAAGTCTTTTTTACCTTTTCGTTGGACAACCCAAACGTCATTTGCGCCAGGTTGAAGGATTTCTTTCACCGTGCCAATAAGGACATCATCTTCATAGACATCTAAGCCTATAATTTCATGATAATAAAATTCATCTTCATCTAAGTCAGTCAATTTGTCTTCAGAAATTTTAAGGGTATAGCCTTTAAATTTTTCAACCACATTAATATGATTCATGTCTTTAAATTTAACAATATCAAAATTTTTCTGTATCCGATGATTCACAATTTCAACATCTTTAACAAATTGATCCTTTTCATCGAACAAAGCTAAAAGGTTTCCTTTTTGAAATCGTTCTTCAGTAAAATCACTGACTGATAAAACTCTTAATTCTCCTTGTAAGCCTTGTGTATTAACAATTTTACCGACATTAAAGTATTCCATGGTAACTCCTATAATTAAGTTTTAGTTGATTATCATTTCTGTCTTTTCAACTAAGTTTCATACTATTTTAACATGATATGGAGGAATTTGCACCCGGTCTTATCAAAGACCTTAGTTCTCTAATAATTCAAGCCAAACTTGCTTAACCTTATCTTTCGTAAATTGCTCTGCAATCTCAAATGATTTATCATTAAAAGACTGACGAACTGTTTCTGGTAATTTAAAATAAGTAATTATTTTATCAGCCAAAGCTTGAATGGTGATTTGCTCATCACTAAGGTATTCATAATCAACTAAGAAGCCATTAGAATCACTTTCAATAAAGGTTGGGTTACCATAAGGGACATTTAAGCCAATCATCGCAAGCCCATGAGAAACAGCCTCTAGTAAACTCAATCCAAAAGTTTCCCAGGAAGAAGCCGAAACATAAAGTTCATACTGTGGATACACATCATCTAAATCTGCATGACCTTTTAAGAAAATATAATTTTGGGCATTATGCTCATTTATGATATTTTCTAACTTCTCTTGCTCACTCCCTCGACCATAGATACTAAACTCTAACTGAGGAATGTCTTTTTTTGCAAGAATGGCTGCGCGGATTAACCAGTCAACTCGTTTTCTTGCTTGTAGTCGAGAAGCGGTCATCATCGAAAAATGCTTTCGCTGATGATGCGATGGTTCTTTTAAATCAACACTCCCTACAGGTATAACTTGAACATTTGGTCGGACACCACTTTCTTTATAGACCGTTTCAGTAAATTTTTGCTTTTGCAAGTCAGTAGAAACAATAAAAGTATCTATCGAATTAACATTTCTAATGATGTAATAATATTCATAATTTAAATAGAGATAACTTGGATCATAGTCCTTTGGAAAATAATGTTCCGAGTGAATGACTGCTACTAATTTTGCTTGCCCTTTGTTTTTTAAGGCAACTTGAGCAAAATATTGGTCAGCATTACGATCAAAAATTACAGTGTCATTTTTCCCCCAATTTAAGTTTTTAATAAACGTCTCAACAAATTCACTCTTATAAATATCTTTCTGATGATTGGCAAAGACGTATCTTGGCTCATCAGATGTTACTATTTCTTCATAAATCACCTTACCCTTATTATCATAAAAGTTAGTCTTAAAAGGCACGGCTATCAATTCTGATTCATTGATTTGTGGGTAATAGAATTTACTGTACATTTTTCGATTTGTAAAATAATCTCTTCTAATTAATTTCCCTTGCGCATATACAGAAACAAAGTCAACAATATCAGACTCTTCATCTGTATAGGTAAAACTAATTCCAAAGTGGTCCATCAGTTTAGACTAAAAAGTTTTAACTCCACCATAAAACGAAGTTTCTTCCATATTAACTATATCTGGATAACCTGGCTTAATTTCATCAAAAGATAATTGTGGAATTAAACTTGCATCCTCTAAATAGCTGAAATGAACAGAAAGCAATTCTTCTTCTTGAAGTCCGACTTGGTCCAGATAGAATTTGATTAGCGACCATTCAGGTATTTCTGTAAAAATAAAACATGATACTTGCTTTAATTCACGCAATAACTTTGCTCGATATCCCTGAGCATAGTCAACTCCCGTTGGCAAATAACCAACAAGAAGATTAAAATTATAAATGGCCACAATTGCCTCCCAACTGATTAATGACGTCTTGTAAACTTAAATAGCAGAAATCTAATTGATTTTTTTGATATAGGGTAATCTCATTTTTTAAATCAGGACTTGTCGAAAGCCGTTTAATATAATCTATAAAGTTTACAATCTGATTTTTATCAAAAATTGTTTCTGGATAAAAGTAAGCTTTTTGATGTGCTATATCCCTGAAGGACAATACTGGAATGTCATATAAAATAGCTCGTGACAAGATATAGTCAACTTCGAAGAAATGATTGATATCCAAATAAAATTCACATTTTTGCAAGGCTCTTTCTACATCCAATTTAGACATTTGTGCTGATATAGTAACGTTTTTGTTTCTTCCGAGATTAAGAAATTTTTGGGAAACCATCGTTCTTGCCCCAATCATAAAATGATATTCTTGTAATCCTTCTATTAATTCTTCTATCATTTCCAATTCGTCACTTGCTGATAATATAAATATTGTTTTGACTAAACTACTTTCAGTTCTAGGTTTAACTACTTTAATATATGAATCTACTAGCCTTTGGCTTGAGTCACTAAAATCATATATCATCTCTAATTGATTATTAGTTCCAACTAGGTCTCTTAAGGTTCTACAATCATTCAAATTAATGCAATCAATAGCCTGATTTGCATCTTCAATCAAGTTTGAATCAAGAAGAACTAATTTATCACTGATCCCATTTTGCTTTAAATAATCTGTCAATAAAGTGAGCCGATTGGCGTAATATCCACTCACTTGAGGGTGATTAATTATCATAATGCCACTGCTTTTAGGTACAGTTTGAGCATATTCCTGACCAGATTAGTTATAATATATGGTTATTAGTGAGTTATTATTTTTATAATATTCTCTAGTATAAAGTTTCCCATAGTCATTATAAGTTTCTACATATGCTAGTTGGCCTTTGTCATCTAGCCAATCTATTGAATGAACCATTCTATCTTCAACGGGATTTCGAAAATTTATTATAGCTCTTTTTTGACCCCAATAAGTAACTTTTCCACGGTTATTTTGCTCAAGTGTGACTTCCCAAAAATCGGGTAGTGAGAGATGATTATAATAAATTGTTTTTTGACAATCATCACCTGTATACCCTGCCAAAGTTAACATCAAAGAGGTTTCATTATTAAAAAGAGTACCTTTATCTTTTAATATAAAATTCTGTCTACTTGTTTGAATAATTTCTGGAAATTCTTTCTTTGCGATTTTAATGTTTTGTCCATCACTATCAATTAATATCATACTTTCCCTCTTTATTTTCTCTCATTCCTATATATTATACTATAGAATAAGTTGAGATTACTTTTATTTAATGGAAAATAAAAAAACCTCTACAAAAATTGTAAAAGGTTTGGTATTTTATTTGCTCTTTAGTATGGTAAATGCTAACGTCATTATTAGTCATAAACTCTAAAAATCAATATTATTCACGAAAACTTGATAGTAATTTCCATCCATTAATTTATCATTAGCAATTACTTGACCATTCGCATAAGGATTTCCCTCAAATACAATTGACCATCTGCTTTTTTTAATTGAACATTTTGATTTGGGATATTTTCACCTACCTAAGCTCTTATAGTTACAATAATGTAAGTAAGACTATAAAATTCGTCTTACTATCTTGGTCACTAGTTAATAACTGTAGTGCTCTACCTTGATTATCCGAAATATCCTTCAAAACAACTTCTTTTCATAGTACGATCTGTCCTTAATTATCGACAATAGTTACTTGAAGTTAAAAAGTCCATTGAGTTGAAAATAGCTGAGCAGATCTACCTACTTCATTTACATGAATGGAGATAGAATCGTTATTTGCTACATATAAAGTTGAGATAGCTGATAATGTTACCAGTGATTTAATGATAATTTATCGATTTTTCATTTTTACTTCAATTTTAGTTAAACTATTACATTACTGATAAAAAAATAAATTTACTAGTGTAGTACATCTGAAATTCCTTAACCATTCAAGTAATTTTATAAAAAAATTCTATTAACAATAGTCAATAGAATTTAATATTCAAAATAGTTTAGACTTATTACTTTTCGTCAATAACAAGTCTAACTTTCTTACCTTGTGTTGGAACCGAATAAACAATCGATCTTATCGCAGTAATGGTACGACCTTTTTTCCCGATTACACGACCGATGTCTTGAGCATCCAAGTCAAGATGATATTCTAGAAATTCTGGAGTATCTTCAATTTTGATAGTAAGATTGTCTGGATGTGAAATCAAAGGTTTCACAATGGCGATAATAAGATTTTCAATGGTATCCATAGGCTTTTATTATTTTGAGAATTTTTGATCGTGGAATTTAGTCATAACTCCAGCTTTTGAAAGAAGGTTACGTACTGTATCAGAAGGTTGAGCTCCTTTTGACATCCAGTCAAGAATACGGTCTTCTTTAAGTGTAACTTGATTTTCAGCTACTAATGGGTTATATGTTCCAACTGTTTCGATGAAACGACCATCACGTGGTGCACGTGAATCTGCAACGTTGATACGGTAGAAAGGTTTTTTCTTAGAACCCATACGAGTTAAACGAATTTTTACTGCCATGATTTTTATGTCTCTTTTCTTTTTATCTTTTAAAGAAATATAATCTAATACTTCTTACTTAACTTATTATATCTTACCAAAGATAACCTGTCAAGTTTTTTTCTTGACAGAAATAAAAATAAAGCTTTTTCAAGGGATATCTAATTCAAGAAATTTTTCACAACTTCTCCTCCATAAATCCAAAAATAACTATAGGTTATCATTGAAATTGGTCTGCAAATCATGATAATTATCAGGAATTTCTTGAATGAAATTTTACTGAGCCCAGTTATCATTATCATTATATCGGCTGGTGCCATTGGTGAAACCATATTTAATATAAATATAGTTTCATAAGTTTTACTCGAAATTTTTTCTTCATATTTTACTATTTTGTCTTCATTAAGAAAGAGCAAAATAAATGGCCTTCCATATTTTCTTACTAGTACAAATAATAGGCTTGAGCCAATTATTATTCCTAGAAAATTAAGAACAAATCCTAGTAACGGGCCAAATGTAAGAAAACCAACTACAGTAGTCACACCACCTGGAATAATAGGAATAACAACCTGAATAATCTGTAAGAAAAAAAATATAATTGATCCTAAAAGAATATGATGCTTAATTAATTCAGATAAGGCATCGGGATTATTAAAAATATCAAGTTTGCCTATTAGTAAGAAGATAAAAACAATAGATAATACGATAGAAATCACACCTATAACTCGAAATATTTTTTTTAATTTGTTATGGCTAATTCCAAATTTATTCATATCTTAGAGCCTCAATAGGATCCAGTTTACTCGCCTTATTAGCAGGTAATAAACCAAAAATTATACCTATTGTTGCAGAAAATACAATTGCAATCAATGCAACATTAAATGAGACACTTGCACCTTTTAAATGCATAGTATTTCCTAATCCACCAACTGAAACATATGCTAATAATAAACCAATTAATCCTCCTAAAATTGTTAATACAATTGATTCAATTAAAAACTGATTTAAAATTTTCATTCGAGTAGCTCCAAGTGCTTTACGGAGTCCAATTTCTCTTGTTCTCTCAGTCACTGAAACAAGCATGATATTCATTACACCTATTCCTCCAACTAATAATGATATTCCTGCAATGGAACCAATTACTGTAGTCATTATACCAAATTGTTGGTCAATTTCCTTGATAATTTGACTGTTATCTGGAATAGTGTATTTGCCATCTTTAACATGTGATAAATTTGTTAACAATTTTGCTGCATCATGTCCAATATCGATACTTTTTTGAATATTAGTTACGTGAATATATATTGTTCCTACCTCATTAATATTGAATTCTGAGGCAACCTGAGTATTGGCCATAACTGCTCCACCCGTTACCATACCATTAACGGATACGGACTGTGTCTTAGTCTTATAAACGCCAACTACTAAATAATCTTTGTCCTGAAGACTAACTACTTTGTTCAGAGCATCTTTATAGTTCCCTTTACCAAATAACTCATCTGATAATGATGTATCAATTAAAATGATTCTTGAAAAATTTTTATAATCAGTATCTGAGAGTGTCCGACCAGCAACGATATCATATTTTTTAACCTTAAAGTAATCTTTACTAGCACCTGTAATATTGGTATCTTTCATTTTTTTCTTACCATATGAAATAGTTGAACTTGTATTATTCGTGAAATAATAAGCGTCAACACCATCAACTTCTCTAACAATTCGTTCCATCCACTCTGATTTTACTTCTTGTGTATTTTCTTGAACATTTAAGCTTGCATATGGATCTTCTTCTTTTGTCTTAGATTGGTAATATATTTGAACTTCTCTTTCATTATTGGAAAATGAGTCAGTCACACTCTTTTTCATAGCATTACCTAATCCCATAATTATGACAACAGCTGAAACACCAATAATAATTCCAAGCATAGTTAATAATGATCTTAATTTATGCCCCCAAATTGAACTAAGAGCGAATTTCCAATTTTCCATTAATTCCTCCTATTCAATTCGAACACTATCAGTAGTGTCTGCGGTAATTTCACCATCACGAATAACAATTTTTCGTGTTGCAAAGTCAGCTATATCAGGTTCATGGGTTACCATAATAATTGTCTTACCTTCTTTGTTAAGTTCGGTTAATAAATCCATTATTTGCTCACCTGTTTTAGTATCTAAGGCACCAGTTGGCTCATCTGCTAAAATTATTGATGGGGTGTTAACCAGAGCTCTAGCTATAGCTACACGCTGTTTTTGCCCACCAGATAATTCAGATGGTAAATGTTTCATCCGAGTCGACAATTCCACTTTTTCTAAATATAATTTAGACAATTCTTTTCTTTTTGACAGTCCAACTCCAGCGTAAATAAGTGGAAGTTCTACATTTTGTAAAGCTGTTAACTTAGAAAGCAAGAAAAACTGTTGAAATACAAACCCGATTTCCTCATTACGTACTTGAGCTAACTTTCGATCATTTAATTTATCTACTTCATTTCCATTAAGTAGATAGTCACCACTCGTAGGTCTATCTAGCAAACCAATAATATTCATCAAAGTTGATTTTCCAGATCCAGAAGGTCCCATTATTGCTAGAAATTCTCCTTCATGTACTGTCAAATCTATACCTTTTAAGACTTGGAGTTTCTGGTCTCCATTTTTATAACTTTTGACAATATCTTTCAATTGTATAAGTATCGTTTTTTCATCAGTCACTATTTAGTCACCTCAGATTCAGTTTTGGCTTTAACATCTTCAGATTCAACACCTTTAAGCTTTTTATTTTCTTTAATTGAATCGTTCGGATTAGCAATTACAATTTGTCCATTCTCAAGTCCAGTTAAAATTTCTTGATTTTTTGCATCAGCATTTCCAATTGTGACTTCTCTTTTCTTAACTTTTGAGCTTGAATCATCGTAAACCCAAACATAAGATTTTTTACCTTCTTTAAAGACTGATGATACAGGTACCAAGAGATGTTTAGCTTCATTAACAACTTCAACAGAAACTGTAAAACCTTGTTTCAACTCATCTAAGGGACTTGTTATATTTGCTTTATATTCATAATTTGTGGTACTTGATGTAGAGGATTTTTCACTTGCTGGTGCCCCTTGTGAAGTATTTTCTTGACTAGGATAATTCGAAATGTAGGAAATTTTACCTTGCCATTCCTTTTCTGGATAAACTTTTGATTTAATTTTCACTAATTGATCTTTTTTAATATTCGCTAAATCATATTCCGTCAAACTTCCTTTAACTTGTAATTGTCCTTCAGATGCAACATGTACCAAAGTTTGACTTTCTTTAGAAGAGGGGTCTAAATCTTTATTAACTTCGACAACTGTTCCATCACCACCACTTACTATTACTGTTTGATTTAATAATTCTTGAGCTTTATTTACCTCGGATTGAGCATCTGCATAAGCATCATTTAAATCTTGCAATTGTTGATTATAGCTTGCTGAGTCTGTTGCGGATGGAGACACCGTTGATCCAATAGTGGGTTCCTCAGATGATGAACTCACTTGTGGTTCTTGGGATTCTGCAATTGGTACACCATGGGTTTTTAAGTAATTAATCTGTCTACCAATTTTGTTTAAATTTCTGATAGCAGAATCGTACGCAGCTTGTGCTGTACTGGTATTATATTGAACAAGTTGTTGCCCCTTAGTTACTTTATCCCCTACATTTACAGATACTGTAGCGTCAGTACCTTTTGATGCATCAAAATATATATATTCCTCCGATTCTGCCTTCACCATTCCGGAAAGTAACGTTGTGGAACTGATAGTTCCCTCTTTAACATTTACCGAAGAATATCCTGTATCATGAGATTCACTAACTGATTTATTACTCTGAAAATACAAAGTAGTTCCAATAATTGTAAGTAGAACTACTACACCACTACTAATCATAATTTTTGTTCTTTTGGTCATTGTTTTCTGTTTCAACCTAGCCATAATATTCTCCTAATTGTATTGTTTATATAAGACAAGTATATAATCTAATTGTATTACTGTCAAGTTTTTTGTGTAAAATTATTAAATTTTTCTTAATTTTATTATAATAAAAATTAAGTTATCAAACCTTACAAAAATGTAATAATAACCAACGTTTTAGGAGAACTACATCCCTAAAGTTAGACAAGAAATTTAAGGATTGAGGGGTTTTAATATGAAATTAAGTTTAAATGATAAGTTTCAGATAAAGCATGAAGGTTTTAGCGCGAGTCATCTAATAATATAATTCGAGGTCAATAAGTCAAATAAGATATCTTATTTGACTTATTAATCGTTTGGACTCAAATAGTGCAACTTCAACAAGAATTAGATAGATGGTCATTTGAGGATTCAGGCTAGATTTCAGCTAAATTAGCTGGTTCGACCTATTACTATCATCTTAAACAACTTGAACAAGGTGAAAAAGATAATGTCATTAAAGACTAAATGCAAACAATTTATAAGGACAATAAAGACAATTATAGCTTTCGTCGTATCACTAAAAGGAAACAGTCCAGACAATGGCATAATGGAATCCTTTTTGGGCATCTAAAAATCAAATATGTTCTACGCCTATAGACTATAAATCATTAGACGACCTGGAGCAAGCAATGATAAAATACATTGATTATTACAACAGTAAACGTATCAAAATAAAACTAAAAGGATTTAGTCCTATGCAATACAGAACTAAATCCTTTTCTTAAAAATATAATGTCCAACTTTTGGGAGTCCATATAAAATGAAAATATTTTTTTATTATATTGATACTGTGGTAAATCCACGGCTTTCTAATACTTTTAACATCGCATTAGCTGTATCCAATGCAGTAAACAATGGAATGCCTTGTTCTATGGCTGAACTTCTTATGATTTGACCGTCCTTATCGGCTGTTCGTTGCTTACCGACAGTATTAATGATTGTTTGGACTTTTCCTTGTCGAATTAAACTTGGGATATCCATCTGTCCTTGCCCAATTTTCTCAACTCGTGTCGCGAACAATCCTTTTGTTTCAAAATAATCAGCTGTGCCACTTGTCGCTAAAATATGGTAGCCGATGGCATTAAATCGACGAGCAAGCTCTAAAGCCTCCTCTTTATCATCATCACTAATCGTGAAAACAACATTCCCAAAATCCTCTAGATGTGAGTAGCTTGCTTCAAATGCCTTATAAAGTGCCTTTTCTAAGCTAGTATCAGATCCCATCACTTCCCCTGTAGACTTCATCTCGGGTCCCAAAAGACTATCGACTTTAGCCAACTTATTAAAAGAAAAGACTGGTGCTTTGATATGAATCATCTTAGGTGCTGGATGTAACCCAGATTGGTAACCTAGTTGACTTAAATGCTTTCCTAACATTAACTTAGTTGCAAGATTTGCAATTGGGATACCTGTGACTTTAGACAAGAATGGTACTGTTCGACTTGCTCGTGGATTGACTTCAATGACATAAACTGTCTCACCTTTAATAACAAATTGGATATTCATCATTCCAATACATTTTAGGCCAATTGCTAGTTTTTCTGTATAATCAACAATTTTATCAATTACTATAGGTGATAATTTCTGAGGTGGATAGACAGCCATCGAATCCCCAGAGTGAACACCTGCTCTTTCAATATGCTCCATAATTCCAGGGATAAGAACATGCTTACCATCTGAGATGGCATCAACTTCACATTCTTGACCTATAATATAAGAATCAACAAGAACAGGATGTTCTGGACTAGCCTTAACAGCAGTCCTCATATATGATTGTAAATCTTGTTTATTTTCAACAATTTCCATAGCCCGACCACCTAAGACATATGAGGGACGAACTAGAACAGGAAAACCAATTTTTCTTGCTACTTGAATCGCTTCATCTTCATTGGTCGCAGTCTGACCTGGGGGTTGTGGAATATTTAATTCTTTTAAGACTTTCTCAAATAAATCACGATTTTCAGCCCTGTCTAAATCTTCCACCTGGGTGCCAAGAATAGTCACACCAGCGTTAGCTAATTTTTCAGCTAAGTTTATTGAAGTTTGTCCGCCAAATTGAACCAATACTCCCTTTGGCTTTTCTAAATCAATGACATTCATCACATCTTCAAAAGCAAGTGGTTCAAAATATAGTTTATCAGAAATCGAAAAATCTGTTGAAACAGTCTCAGGATTTGAATTCATAATTATAGCTTCATAGCCTGCTTCTTGAATCGCTTTAACCGAGTGTACAGTAGCATAGTCAAACTCAACTCCTTGGCCAATCCGGATTGGACCTGATCCAATTACGATGACAGATTCTTTGTCAGATTTAATGGATTCATTTTCCCACTCATAAGCGGAGTAGAAATAAGGCGTTTCAGAAGCAAACTCAGCTGCACAAGTATCTACCATTTTGTAAACAGGTTTGATGTCATGAGCCAGTCTTATTTCCCTCACTTTTTCTGGTGAATGGTTCCACAGTTCAGCAATAATTCTATCAGAAAAACCATATTTTTTAGCTATATATAATGTATCAAGGTCACCTTTGTTAGTCGCTAAGTCTGTTTCAATTTCAAAGATATGTAATAATTTATCTAAAAAGAATAAATCAATTTTTGTTAGCTCAGCTATTTCTTCGATAGAAAAGTCTCGACGGATAGCTTCTGAGAGATAGAAAAGGCGATCATCCTGAGCTTTTACCATTTTTTCATAAAGTGCATCATCAGATAGGATTTTGAGTTCTGGTAATAAATTGTGATAGACCCCAATTTCCAATGACCGACAGGCTTTGAGTAATGCTTCTTCAATGTTACGACCAATGGCCATGACTTCACCTGTTGCTTTCATTTGAGTCCCCAGCCGACGATCCCCATCCTCAAATTTATCAAATGGAAAACGGGGGATTTTTGCAACAACATAATCTAAGGCTGGTTCAAACATGGCATAAGTTGTACCAGTAACAGGATTAATCATTTCATCAAGAGTTAAGCCAACTGCAATTTTCGCTGCAATTTTAGCTATTGGATAACCAGTAGCTTTTGAGGCTAATGCAGAAGAACGTGAAACACGTGGATTGACTTCAATGACATAGTAATTGAAGGACTTGGGGTCTAAGGCTAGTTGAACATTGCAACCACCTTCAATCTTCAAAGCTCTGATTATTTTCAAGCTGGCATCTCGAAGCATTTGATTTTCAATATCTGACAAGGTTTGGGTTGGAGCAAAAACAATTGAATCACCTGTATGAATACCGACTGGATCAAAATTTTCCATATTGCAGACAACTAAGGCATTATCTGCACCATCCCGAATCACTTCATATTCAATCTCCTTATAGCCGGCTATTGAACGTTCAATTAAACATTGAGTTACTGGAGATAATTTAAGACCATTTTCAGCAATTTCACGCAGCTGTTCTTCGTTGGCACACATTCCTCCGCCAGTTCCACCTAATGTAAAAGCGGGTCGTACGATGATTGGAAAGCCAATTTTAGCTGCAAAATCAACTGCTTGGTCAACAGTATTAACGATTTTTGATTCTGGAATTGGTTGTCCCAATTCTTCCATTAATTGTTTAAAAAGGTCCCTATCTTCGGCCTGATCAATTGAAGATAATTTTGTTCCTAATAGTTCAACATCCAATTCTTTCAAAATTCCTGACTTAGAAAGCTGCATGGCCATATTTAAACCTGTTTGCCCTCCTAAAGTTGGTAGCAAGGCATCTGGTCTTTCTTTACGAATAATTCGACTGACGAACTCTAAAGTAAGTGGTTCAATATAAACTTTATCTGCAATATCCTTGTCTGTCATAATCGTAGCAGGATTAGAATTAACTAGAACTACTTGATAGCCTTCTTCTTTCAAGGCCAAGCATGCTTGCGTTCCCGCATAATCAAATTCTGCTGCTTGACCAATGATAATAGGCCCCGATCCAATGACCATTATTTTATTAATATCAGTACGTTTTGCCATTTTAAAACTGTAAAGGAGGATTCATTTTTCTTTAAAAAGCCTAGGTTAAACTGAGGCTTCTATTTTTTATTTATGAATAACTGTCCTTGACCTATCTATTTTTTAGAAGAAACAAGTCAAACCTCTACTTTTCCTTTCTATTTGCTACCTCACTGGATAGTTTTAAATATTAGTTATTAGTAGTTTGTAATTGAAATGAATCAATCATTTCCAAAAATGTATCAAATAAATATGAAGCATCATGTGGACCTGGAGCTGCATCTGGATGAAATTGTACTGAGAAAGCAGGATAAAAACGGTGTCTTAATCCCTCTACTGAGCCATCATTAATTTCCTCATGTGTCACAATTAATTCTTCTGGTAAACTTTCTCGTTCAACAGAATAGCCATGATTTTGACTTGTGAAGTCAACTCGACCAGTAGCAATTTCTCTAACAGCATGGTTAAATCCTCGATGCCCAAAAGTCATCTTATAAGTTTTTGCACCATTTGCTAGGCTAAATAATTGATGCCCCATACAGATACCAAAGATTGGAATCTTTCCTTGTACATCTCTTATCATCTTTAGGGCTTCTGGTAAATCTTCCGGATTACCTGGGCCATTTGTCAACATTACACCATCAGGATTCATAGCCAGTATTTCTTTCGCAGTCACATCAAATGGGACAACAGTGACATTACATTGACGCTTGGCAAATTCTCTTAAAATCGAATGTTTTAGTCCAAAGTCCACAACAACAATATTTTTCCCAAGACCTGGCGCTGGATATGCTGATTTTGTAGATACTTGTTCTATATTATTAGTTGGTAGCACCGTAGCTTGTAAAAGAACTTTTAAATGATCTATTGAATCACCAGCATCTGCTATAGTTGCTTTCATTGTCCCATGCTGTCTAATGATTTTTGTTAAGGCACGAGTATCAATTCCTGCAATCCCAGGAATTCCTTTCGCTTTTAAAAATTGATCTAAGGTCATCTGTTGACGCCAGTTACTGGCAATCCGACTAATTTCAGAAACTACTATACCTTTACAGGTTGGCTTAATTGTTTCGTAATCATCTCGATTAACACCATAGTTTCCAATAAGTGGGTAGGTAAAGGTCAGTATTTGACCATTATAGGATTGATCTGTGATTGATTCTTGATAACCAGTCATACCAGTATTGAAAACAATTTCTCCTGTGACATCGATATCAGCCCCTATGGCTTTTCCTTCAAAAATGGTACCATCTTCTAATAGCAATAATCTTTTTGTCATTTCAACCTCCTAGTAACATTTAGGCCTGGTTTCTACCATTTAAAATAGCCTCAATTATTGCCATTCTAACATAAACGCCATTTTCCATTTGAGCAACAATTCTTGCTTTTGGAGCTTCTACTAAACTATCAGCAATTTCAACTTCTCTATTTACAGGAGCAGGATGCATGATAATTGCTTGATCTTTTAACTTTTCATAGCGGCCTTCAGTTAAGCCAAATTTTTCATGGTATTCTTTTTTCGAAAATCCGGCAGTTCCATCATGACGTTCGTGTTGAACACGAAGCAACATTAGGACATCCAATTGATCAATAATCTCATCGATATCCTTATAAGTACCATATGATTCAAATTCACTTGAGTACCATCTTTCGGGACCACAGAAATAAACTTGTGCACCTAGTCTTTTAAGAATTTGCATATTTGATTTTGCTACTCGAGAATGGGTCAAATCACCTGCAATAGCTATTTCAAGTCCATCGAAATGACCAAATTCTTCATAAATTGTCATCAAGTCTAATAAACATTGACTAGGGTGTTGACCTGATCCATCTCCACCATTAACAATTGAAGCTGTTATTGTTGGACTTTCAATCAACTGTTTATAATAATCAACCTCAGGGTGTCTGATGACACAAATGTCAACACCTAAAGCGCTCATTGTCAAGACCGTATCATAGAGCGTCTCACCCTTATTAACAGAACTAGTATCAGTATTAAAATCGATTACTGGCAATCCCAATTTTCGCTCAGCAACCTCAAAAGATTTATGTGTTCTAGTTGAGTTTTCAAAAAATAAATTTGTCGCAAAAATTTTACTATTATCTTCTAATTTAACCTTACCTTGTTTAAACTGATGTCCTCGAGTGATTAACCCCATGACTTCTTCATTAGATAATAGTTCCATCGATACTAAATTTTTAAGTGAGACTTGATTATTAATAACTGACATAATTTCCCCTTTATGCTAATTGATTGCTGTCTTTGTAAAATTCTTATTCTGGTAATACTTTATTAAGGATTATTCCTAACAATGTTGAGAAGGCAACACCGGAAATTTGTAATCCGTTAATTTGAAGCATTAATCCACCAATTCCTGATACTAAGATAACACTTGTAATCAAGAGATTTTTCTTATTATCCATATCGACTTTCGATTCAATAAGAATTTTTAAACCACTTGAAGCAATGACTCCGAAGAGTGCAATTGAAATCCCACCGATAACTGGTGAAGGAATTGATTGTATCAGAGCAGAAATTTTACCTATAAAACTTAGGAGCGCTGCTATTGCTGCTGCTCCAGCTATGACATAAACTGAGAAAATTTTATTTAGAGCCATAACACCAATGTTTTCACCATATGATGTTACTGGCGGTGCACCTAGGAAACCGGCAATTACTTGTGCTAGACCATCACCTGTTAGAGTTTTTTCAAGTCCAGGATCTTTAAAGTAATCTCGATTCGTTAAACTATTCAATACCATAACGTGACCAAAATGTTCTGTCATCGTTACAAATGCAATTGGTGCCATTGTTAAGATTGCACTTGGATAAAATTTTAAGCCGTAACTTAAGAATGGGATTGAGACAGAAGGAGCACTAAACCATTTTGCTTGTGCAACTGCTGTGAAATTAATGATTTCTTGTCCAGTTACGAAACCTACTACCAAAGAAAAGACATAACCTACTAGTAATCCTAGTAAAATTGGAATAATTGCTACTAAGCCTTTACCATAAATGTTGAAGAAAATAACGGATAGTAAGGTTACCATACCGATTAGTAGATAGAGTAGATTATAGGTACCATCCTTCAACATAACACTTCCGACTGCTGTCGATGCTAAGCTTAAACCGATGACCATTACGATTGGTCCAACTACAACCGGTGGCAATATTTTATCTATCCAATCATTTCCTATTGCTTTTACGATCAGGGCTACTATCAGGTAAACTAAACCACCTGTTATTGCACCTTGAGCAACTGCGCCAATGCCGTCAGTTTTCATCAACATCTGCATCGCTGCAATATAAGCGAAACTTGAACCCATATATGCTGGAATTTTAAATTTTGTTACAGATAAATGGGCTAAGGTTCCTAGTCCACTTGATAACAAAGCAACTGATGGATCTATTCCGACTAAGATTGGAACTAAAACAGTTGCTCCAAACATAGCGAATAAATGTTGGAAGGATAGGCCAAACAGAATTCCTGCTTTGGGCATTTCTTCGACATCGTAAATTACATCTTTCATTATTACTCCTTTGTCCTTATGAAGGATCGACAATGATAACACGATCGTTACCATCAACTTCTACAACTTCTACAACGATTTCTTCTATACTACTTGTCGGAATATTTTTTCCCACATAGTCAGCTCTAATTGGCAACTCTCTGTGGCCACGATCAATAAGGACTGCCAAACTGACACGACCAGGACGCCCTAAACTTACAAGGTTATCAATAGCAGCTCTGATTGTTCTTCCTGTATATAGAACATCGTCAACTAATATAATATCTTTCCCTGTAATATCAACTGGCATTTCTGTCGTATCTTCTTCGACTTTTATATCATCTCTAAAAGGTTTAATATCAAGTTCCCCAAGTGGAAGTTCTTTACCTTCTAACTCTAATAAACGTTCTTGAATACGCTTGGCAAGGTGAACGCCTCTTGTCTTGATACCCGCCAAAACAATATTATCCAAACTTTTATTGCGTTCAATAATTTCATAAGTTATTCTTGTTATTGCCCGTTTCATTGTCATTTGATCGACAATTTCTTTTTGTTTCATTATTTCCTCCTATCACAAAAAAATCTCCTTGATTACAAGGAGATTTACAAATTATGGCATACCTAAAAAAAGGCACACTTTTCTTGAGCTTTTCTCCTTGCCAGCCTCACGGGACCGTTTTAAAGGATTATTAAATTTTTACTAGTATAGCAAAATATTTTTCGAAAAACAATAGTATTTTTAAAATTTTTTTAAAAAGTTAATTTCTATTTTCGTAACTTTTCAATCGTTTGTTGAAAAATTAATGGTGGCTCTGCTGTAAAAGTCATGACTTCACCAGTACGTGGATGGGTTAAACCTAAAGTTTGGGCATGTAGAAACTGTCCATTGCCTGGAAGAGTTTTTCTCGGTCCATATAGTGGATCACCAGCAACTGGATGACCAATGTAAGCCATATGAACACGTATCTGATGCGTTCTTCCTGTTTCCAAAGTTAGCTCAACCAAGGTATAGTCACCAAACCGTTCAATAACTTGAAATCTGGTTACTGCCTCTTTTCCTCTGGCAATAACTGCTTGCTTTTTGCGGTCCTTTTCACTACGTCCAATTGGTGCCTCAATTATTCCACGGTCATTTGGTAAATTGCCGTGCACTATAGCCAAATATTTTCTGAGTGATTTTTTTGCTTTCAATTCATCTGCCAAGGCCTGATGCGCGGCGTCATTTTTGGCTACCATCAATAAGCCCGAAGTGTCCTTGTCAATACGGTGGACGATTCCTGGTCGGACAACACCATTAATGCCTGATAAATCTTTAATTTGATATAACAAGGCATTAACCATTGTACCTGAACTGTGACCAGCTGAAGGATGGACGACCATTCCTTGAGGCTTATTAATTATTGCCAGGTCTTCATCCTCATAAACGACATCCAGAGGAATGTCCTCAGCTTGATAATCCAGAACTTCTTCTTCCTGAATCTCATAGGTAATAATATCACCTGCTTTGACAGAATACTTTGCTTTTGCAGCTTGGCCATTGACCAAAACAATACCAGCCTTAATGGCGTCATTAGCTTGGCCTCGTGATAGCTCTGTTAAATCAGCAATCGCTTTATCTAAGCGACTGCCTGCTTCTTTAATTATTAATTCCATTAATCTTCCTTCCATAGAATGAGCATCAGTAAAACAACTCCTATTGAAAGATAGGAATCGGCAATGTTGAATATAGCAAAATTCATAAAATCAGTATGGACCATATCAACAACATAACCTAAACGCATTCGATCAATAAAGTTTCCAAGCCCACCAGCTAGTATTAGTATTAAAGCAAATTGTTTGATTTTTGACATCTCTGGGTGCTTAAAGTAATAAACGAGAATGCCGCCTACAACAAATAGGGTCATTATTGCAAAAAACCAATGTTGCTCTTGAAGGATTGAGAAGGCAGCCCCTCTATTTTGTAAATACGTTAAGCTAACGATTCCAGGAATAAATGGTCTCATTTCTCCTAAGGGTATGTTATTAACAATCCACCATTTGCTGAGTTGATCCAAGACGATGAGTAATAGACTACCTATTACTAATTTAATGTACTTCATATTTTAACTTTCTTTTTCAGATTTAAAATAATTATCTAATAGCCCTACAAATCGCAAAGCTGATGATGAAAGATTTTTATCCTTCCGTTTAATATAAATCATTTCATTTTCAATATGATCAATCAAAGGAATCACTTTTATCCCATTTACACTACTTTGGTCCAATAGACCTGATCCGGTCGCAAAAGCATTCGTTCTTTCAAGAATCCCATTCAGTGTTGCTCGATCCGTTACATTATAAATTAAATTGGTTTGATCAGTGTTTACAAAATTTTCTGAGTAATATAAATAGTCATCTTTTTCCTGAGTAAATTTTACAACAGGAAATCCTGACAAATCAGCCATACTTAATTCTGTATGACTGGATAGTGGATGGCCTTTTCGCAGATAAATATGCGTTTGAAAGGGGGTAACATTAACATATTCTAAGCTCAATTTTTCCATCCTTTGAAATAAACCTTTCCGATTTTGCGAATTAAGATAAATAATGCCAATTTCACTATTACCTTGAGCCACTTCATCTAAAATTTTGATGGTCGTTGTTTCAAAGATACGTAATAACTTATGATCATTTGTTTCTTCAGCAAACCTAGTCACTAAAGGAGCTAAAAAATCATAATGTTGACTAGCAACTGAAAATTCATTCTGATCTAAATCAGATTGTGAAAATTGTTTTTCAAAACTATCAAATGATTTGACAACTTCTAATGCTTTTTCATAGAAAATTAAGCCCTGACTGGTCAAAACAGTTCCAGTACTTGTCCGTGTAAAAATTTGAAAGCCCAATTCTTCTTCTAAATCTTTGACGGATACTGATAAACTAGGTTGACTAACATATAATTTATTAGCAGCTTCACGAAATGTTCCGTTATTTGCGATAGCTACTACATATCGTAATTGTTGAATGTTCATCTATACTTTTTTCCTTTACTAGTTAGTCTATTATATCAGAAAACAGTGATTAGTCCTACTAGACTAAACAGCAATCTATTTTTAAAATGATGACATTTAGAAACTAGGTTATTAAAACTGATTCATTAAACAATTAATTCAGTCAACATTTCTTTAAAGCTAAATTTTGAAAGAAAAAAGCCTCTGATAACCAGAGACTTTTATTAGTTTTGATTATTTAGCTACTGGGTAGATTGATACTTGACGTTTGTCACGACCTTTGCGTTCGAAACGTACTACACCTTCAACTTTAGCAAAAAGTGTATCATCTCCTCCACGACCAACGTTTACACCTGGATAGATGTGAGTACCACGTTGACGGTAAAGAATAGAACCACCAGAGACAGTTTGACCGTCAGCTGCTTTAGCTCCAAGACGTTTAGATTGTGAATCACGTCCGTTAGATGTAGAACCTCCACCTTTTTTATGGGCGAAAAGTTGCAAGTTAGCAAGATTCATTTTTAACATAATGTTGTTTCCTCTCTTAAAATAAATTTAGATGACTTTTGTCGTAACAAACTTTGAAGAATCATTAGACAAATTAGTCATTCCCAGAAGAAAAGATTCGAAAAGTAATTGAACTTTCTCCTGATTGTCACGTGGAATAGAAATTTTCATATATCCACCTTCAACGTCATTCATATCTATATCAGCCTGTGTATCTGTAAGAACTTCTAAGGAATTAACAAAGTTAATTGCTAGAGTACTAACGGAAGCACAAACTATATCAAAGCCATATTTTCCACTACCAGCATGGCCAGTCAGTGTTACACTGCTCAATGAACCATCATTTTGACGTGTAAAAATTGCTTTAATCATGATATAAAATTAAGCGTTGATTGCATTGATGACAACTTTAGTGTAAGGTTGACGATGACCTTGTTTACGGTGACTACCTTTTTTAGGTTTGTATTTGAAAGTAACAACTTTCTTTTGTTTTCCTTGTTTTTCAACAGTTCCAACTACAGTAGCTCCTTCAACAACTGGAGTACCAACTACAGTGTTTTCGCCACCTACAAGAACAACTTCGTTAAAAGTTACTTCTGCTCCAGCTTCAGCGTTGATTTTTTCAACGTAGATTGCTTGACCTACTTCAACTTTAACTTGTTTTCCACCAGTTTTGATGATTGCGTATGTGCTCATTATGCACCTCCTATAAATTTGTTGTGAGGTTTCCCTCTGTGAAGACTCGCCTGTAACCGTGAGATATAAAATCTACTTATGGACGATTTTGGTGCGGTTGCACAGGATGTGCACTTAGTCAACATTACTATTATAGCACTCTAATTTAATTTGGCAAGTCTTTTGCAAGTTTTGTGTGTGTCTGAAATTTTGGGAGAATAGAAATATATCTTAAATACCTAAGAAAACAATGATTTTTCTCACAAAAAAACCGAAACAAGAATTTTTTTCTTGCTTCAGTCTTGACGGTATTGTTTGTGTTATGCTACAATAAGGTTCGACTGATTAAGCAAGTGTCTTTTGTCTTAATCGGTGGTGTAGAAGTGTCGGCTTCTGCACCTTTTTTTGTATATCTTTAATAAATATTATACTACTTTTTGATTATTAATGCAAGCCAAATCATGCTTAAAAACCCTAAAAATAAACATTTTTAGAGAACTTTATTCTTCATTTTATCAATTTATTTTGCGTGTGTTCGCCACCTACCATTTTTATGACCGGATTTATATGTTCGCATCTGAGACGACGGGTTAATACGTCGATTTGAGTACCCAGCACTTAAAGAAATTCCTTGGTAATACTGATATTGTTTCCTCCAATCTCCAAAAAATAATTCTTCTAATTGATCAATACGTTCAACCAAAATCATTTTAGCCATTGCATAAGCTCCCTTTAGTGACCAGTACATCCCACGATGCTTCATTCGATAAGTCACCTTACAGTGTTGACTTTCCATGACACCTATACATTGCTGGGATAAACCTCTCAATTTTGCAGCTTTAGTATCTTTAAAATTTCTTATCATTTTTTGCTTAAATTTATAAAATAGTTCAAATTCTTCATCGGTTTGTATTAAAGATTCTACTGAATCTAAAACAGTCATGAACAGTGGCTTTTGATGATTTAGTATAGCTTTATAGGCTAAATCTCTTAAGACTTCAGGATAGGGTTTGAAAAAGTCATTTATTTTCTCATTCAAATGATTTTCATCCCAAAAGTGCTCATGGTGTTTGATGCCCAGAGCTTTTTTTATTTCTTGAAAAGTCCTTCTAGTATAGCCTTTTCCGTTGTCAGAATTTGTTATAAGAATTGTGTTTTCTGTAATTTCAAAATGATTATAGAGATAATCTAGCAGTTCTTCCATAGCTTTTTCATGACTTGTATGTATAATTTCATATTTATTTGCTAAAGTGATACGTTTTCCCATACTCTTTTTAGGACCTGTATGAACAAGAAAATGTGCGAGATCAGTATTATAGCGGTAATTACTTTTTGATGTTGTTTTCACCATAACACCATCTCCTTCGATATAAATTTTATTTGTTTGGATTTTCTCTTTAGGGCATTCATCTAGCAAAAACCTAAATTTCTCCTTCTCAGAAAATAGCCTTTCTACGACTTTGACTGCTTTTAATACAGCATCTTTTGTAATATGTAAATTGTATGCATCCTTCATCACTCGACACACTTCACGATAAGGTAGCTTTGATGCATGCTTAGCCATATGAAGCATCAGTTCTGGAGAATATTTGGTATATTTCTTAAGCCCTAACCATTCATCAACTGGATAACGTGTTTTATTACCTTTACGCCACCTATTTCTACAAAAGGTTATTTCTCCAAAAGTAAATAAAACCGTTCGTTCACTAGCATCTACTCTTTTATACCCATTAGCTCGTAAAATTAAACTCATTTGCCTATCGTATTGTTCAATTCGTTTTAAAAATTCGCTCTCATTCTGTCTATTTAGTTCAACTACAAAAGCTTTTTCATCAAATAATATTACCATACTTCTATTTTACTTTTTTTAAAATCAATTTACCATAGAATTTTATATGATATACTTAATTTAGCTTTCTTGAATCTCATAAGCAGGCTTTAACACAAGAAAGTAAGAAATGCCACCAACTTTTCTTGGTGTCATATTCTAGTAATTTTGTATCTTTATTGTAAATGATTTTATGTAGTTGATCTATTTGAATATCTTTTTGTTCAAGTTGCTTTTGTAAGGATTCAAAAGCTATTTTATCAATATATTTATCCAATAAATCTTTTCTTAGTTACTCTAATTCTTTTTTACTTGTGCTATCGCTCATGATATCATTTTTTGATATCTTAGTGGTATCATCTGATAGCACTTTAGATTTAATGAATTCATTTACTGACAAGCCTTTCTTATCAGCATTTCTAGTAATTATTTCCTTTTCTGCTAAGGTCGTTCTAAATGTTACCTGAACATTTTTTTCTTTATCCATGATGTCTCCCTAGGTATCATATATTATGTAGTTAATAAAAAGAACACTGTGGTAAGGTGTATAGTCTGTCAGCAGTCCGATTAAAAACCTATAACCCAGTAAATAAAAAAGGTAACGACTATTAAATTCGCTACCTTTTTTATTTCTGATATAGACCATTAAGTATTGAAATGACAAGCTATAGTAAATGGTTAGTCGCATATTAAAGATAAAGTAATCAACACTTAAAAAATCTACAAGCTCAAAAAGGCAGTGATTAGCATATAATTTATTTGGTCCACTGTTCAACCATTTTGTAGTTAATATTCTATACCGTAATCTTCGTGATTATTTTCTTCACATCCTCCAAATAATCATCTCCTACCTCTGGAAGTAACAAATTACCTTCTATAGCATTCATCATCACGGCTTCTTTCTCTTTCAACCGATTGTAAACTAGTCTATCGATGAAGCCGTCATGCGCCTTGTTTCCCTCTGTCATCAAATAATAATATCGTGTGTATTGATCATCAGCTAAACCTAATCGGTGAATACGATCTCGCGATTGCAACATAAAGGTTAAATTAAAGTTATATTCAAAATAAACAGCATCATGAACTGATTGATGCAATGAGATGGACTCTCCTAAGGTCGCAGGGTTTGAAATAAGAACTTGAACGGGCCCACTGCGAAATTGATTGATTAACTCAACGCGGTCTTCTTTAGGCGTTTGTCCGTAAATCAAATGCGACAGTATTCCTTTTTCTTTTAGCTCATTATATATTTTGTGCATGGTTCCAACAAACATCCCCCAAACAATAACCTTCTTGCCTTCAGCAACCAGTTGTTCAATCAGTTGCATTCCTGTGGTAAACTTAGGTGTCACCATTGAGTCTACGCCAGCATCAAAATACATACGTTGTTTAGCTTTATTTTGCTCAACTTGATCTAGTGCAGATTCAATCGAATAGTCTATTTCATCAAATAAAAAACCTAAATCATTCAAATTAATTTTTTCAGTCAAGAGTGCCGGATTAGTTGACGCTTGCAATAAACGAATATATCGGCCCAAAACATTCGTTTCAACTTCATGAATCGTTTTAGCTAAGTCAATTTGTCGCCCACTGGGTTGAACAACGATGAGTTGGTCTGGTTCAGCTTCAGGGACATTCAAATCTTTTTTAGTGGTACGCCAAAAAAAAGGCTGTAGCTTCTCGTTAATTTCGTTAGCATTCGATGCTTCTAAATCGTGGATATCCCAGCTAAAGAAAGACTCATACTCATTATCATATAGCAAATGCAGAAAATTGTAGATATCTTTGTAAGAATTTGGGATGGGAGTTCCTGTGAGTACGTAATGATAACGTGCTTGCTTTCCTAGCTCTAAGGCACTTTGGGCTCGTTTCCCAGCTGGATTTTTTATACGATGAACCTCATCGAACACTATCATCGTATTTTCATCAATTAAGGCATTCAAGACCGATAGTTTCCAGCCAAAGAGTGATTCATAATTAATCACAGTCACATTAGCAATTCCCCAATTTGTTCGAATATCCCCTGGATTATCAAAGTCTTTCAAATTCATAAAATGGAGTGAACGCTTGTCGCCAAACACCTCCATAAACTCTGTTCGCCAAGCTTCAAAGGCATTAAGAGGTGAAATTACTAACACTTTATTGACTTCATTCACAGCTGACGAGGAGAGATAAGCAAAAGCCCCGTAGGTCATCGCGGTCTTGCCAGCCCCAGGCACACTAAAATTTGCAGCACGCTTCATAGTTGCTAAATAAAAACTCGCTTGAATTTGTTGTGGTTTCAAGGGACGACTGATTTCTCGATCAACAATCTCTTCAAATTGCTGTAATTCTAAGTTCCAACGATTATCGTATTCTTTAATAGTTATCCCGGCAATTCTCTGCTCGTCTATTGCATATCTATTTTGTTCAATAAACGCACGTACTTCTTCATCTATTTCTAAATTGTCATCTAGCCTATCATTAAGTTTTGCAATCAATTCAGTGAGTTGAACATAATTCAACTCACTTGAAAGTTCTAATTGATCAAGGTTTTGAAAAAAAGAATGATACCTCTCCAAAAATCGACTCATTTTTCGAGTCTTTAAAACGCCATCTTCGTTGTCAATGAACTTGAAGATACCTTCGTCACCGACCAACTTGACATTAAAGCTCATCTTCATACACCTCTATTAGGTCGCCACTAATCAGATTGATATTAATGAGCGTGTCGCGGATCTCGACAACTTGATCTTTAGAAAAATTAGTAAACTGTAAATTACCTGTTAAGCCATTTCCACGCTTCATATCATTTAGAGTGTTTAGTGTTTCTTTTACATTCGCAATAAAACTATCTACGTTCTTGCCACGATTTTGGCGGTTGACAGTCTTATTATATACTTCAGTGATATGACGTAGCTCAGGTGTTGCTTCTTCTAAACGTTTACGGTAATCTGATGCTGAATGAATTGGTCCACTTTCTAGTTTATCACGAAATACTTCAACAAATTCCTCAATAGAGTCATTATAATCATCATTGTCAGCTGAACTAACAATATTCTTTAAATAGTCGCGAACTTCTCTTACTGTATCCCCACCGGTATGAACCATTTTTCCAAGTAGACTAAAAGCACTCTCCTTAGTCTGTTCATACTTTGGTCCTTGATTAGGAAAACTTGTCGCAAATTTCTTTGCAAGTTCAAAAAGAGGGTTGTAGAGTTTAGCGTCTTTAATAATAAAATATGCCTCTGGAGACGTATTAATGAAATGAAGAAAATCATGAACCAATTCAACAGTTGCAATTCGATTTTCAATTTCTTTCACGGTCATATTAGCTTCATTTGAATAATCTTTTTTCGTCATCAAACTATCACGTATAATTGTTTGGTAGATATCTACTGCTAAATCAACAGGGTCATATTGCAATTTTTCTTCCGTGCCCATTTGGATTGCCAGCTCTAGTCGTTTAATTTGAGCTCGATTAGCTTTTGCATCATAAGTAAAGGGTAGAATGACAGCTTCGAAATATTGACTCGTACCAATTTCTGTTTGTAGTTGTCTCAATGCAGTAAAACGACGATTACCGTCAATAATACGCCCATCTTGCAGTACATAACCATAAACTTGTTGGCCTTTTTCTTTGATCGATTTTTTAGTCTTTTTTAAAGCAGTAGCATTATCTTCTTCAATAAACGTTGCTATCTTGTTGTTGTAGTCAGGATTCGTTTCATCGGTTTGAGCCATTAAAGTACCAAATTCTCTTTTAATCTGTGTGGAAATACGCCCATTTTCATCGTTATAATACAAATATTTTAGTGGTATACGATACACATCGAGCATCGTATCTGTTAAATTCGGAATCGTTGTAGGCAATTTAGGTTTGGCACCCGTTTTAGCAATTTCGCCAGTTCTCCCTAAATCCATCAAATTATTTGTCATTTAACTTCGCCACCTTTCTTAATTTATCGTATACATCTTGTGCTGCCGTTGCTTCCTGGTATTCGACATCATATTGTTTCAATGCCCCAAAGAAGCGCTCTTGTATTGCCACAATCTGCTCATCGCTAAGACGTTTACCTGAGCCTTCCGCCTTGGTTTCGACTAATAAATAAACGTGTGACTCATCTTCTCTCTCAACAATATAAACAAAGTCAGGAGTAGTTGTTCCTCCCATATATTTTGGTACTTGGATCGCTTTTTTAGGCAATTTACCGAAAGAAATAATATTGGAATCGTAGCCACGCTTTAAGAGTTCTCTTTCAGGATTTGCTGAATCATATCGAAGTGGTGGAATTTCATAGAGTTGTCGGCCATCGTCTATTACGTCATTGTCTTCATTTACACCGATAACAGTTGCTAAAATATCCTCTTTAAAATCATTAGTTGCCGCATTAAAAACAGAAGTGCTTGCTTGAAATTCTAAATCGTGATAATGAAAGCTTTGAGCATAGCGTTTTTCAAATCGATCTTTGAAGTCACGTACTAAATTACTAAGCGTTAACTCATTTATATAATCTTTATTGCCACCATAGGTTTCTTTTAAAGCACTAAATAAACTCTTGTGCAATTGCGCTGGTTTCAATTTAGTGCGTTGGGTCAATTTTAATAAAAATTCACCATATTTCATACCAGCAATTGGCTTACGACCATCGTAACTGGCTGTTTGTTCACGTACCCGCATTTCACCATTATCGTCATTATAATACAATTCGTTTCGAGTGAATTCTGGATACTGAAATGTAAAATTATTTTTATTTTGGATCATTTCATCAATGAGCAACTGCAAGGCTTCATCATTGACTCGATCAAATTCTAACATATAGCGGTTTGAAAAATGTTCCCATAGATGACGCATTTTATTCCAATTTTCTTTATTAAGTTTGATGCGCTGTTGATTTTTTTGACCACCTGTGGTGATTTTTCCCTTTCTAACTTGTGTAGCTTCAGTTAAAGTAGGATACAGTTCAATCAACTTTTCAAAGCCATTCTCTTTAAAGTCGTTATTACGTTTAATAATATTGGCAGCATCGAGTTGTTCTAATAAAGTTTCTTCATCTAAATTATCTGTTTTTTCAACAATTAGTTGAATCATAGTGGAGGTTAGTTTACTTTCATCTAACTTAATTGCAGCATCGTCATTGACTTCTGCAACTAGTTTATTAGCAAAGTCTTTCTCGTCATAGCCAATCAAGAAACGTAATCTACTTGGAAGTTCATCCTGCAAAAGCCGATGACCATTCTCATCCACTGGTAAGCGCAAGCCACGACCAACTTCTTGAATCTTAGAATTCTCACTACCTGAGGTTCGTAATTTAGCAATCACAAAGACGTTGGGATTATCCCAACCTTCGCGGAGAGTCCATTTAGAAAATAAGAAACGACGAGTCTGCCAATTCCCTTTATCATCCTTGAACGACAGTAGTTTTTCTTTGTTTTTTAAGATGTCATCCACCTCAGCTTGAATAGCTTCATCTCCCGAACCACGGTCTTCGCCAAAGTAACCCGCATGAACATTTTCCGTTAAATCAGCCAAGGTCGCTTGTAAGAAAGATAAGTATTCTTGTTCCCGAGGTAACTTTTTCAAGCGAAACTCACGAATCAACGCTTCAACTTTGCGTCGAAGGCGCTTCTCAAATAGTTCTTTTAACCATCCCTTTTCATCGCGATACGATTTAATCGAATCAATGAAGAAGAGTGACAAGGTTTTGACTTTCGGTTGAAACTCATTTTCTCGTAGGAAGTTTGGTATCTCTGCTTCAAAATGCTTCTCAATGGCATCCCGAATAATGAGTTCTTGGTAGGAGCTCGTCATTGTAGCAGGTAAGAAAGCCATACCCTTCTCCAATTCAAGTCCATTTGATAGTCTCTTAGCTCCCTCATAATAAATGTCCCCATCAAAGCCAATGTCATCACCTTTACCATAAGTATAGAGAGTTGAATTGTGCTTAAGAACGAGCTGTTGGCTAGTAACTGATTCGACCACATACCGTTCCTTAGATTCCGTTTCAGTCACATTGGGGTAATAGACATCAATTCCTTTAACCAGGCCATTATTGAAAGAAGAGACCGCATTGAGGTTGAACTGAGGTTGTTTGCGGTAATAGTCTTTCACGATGGTTGCTTGACGGCCTTTCCCAACCTTTATATCAGGAAAAGTCGCCCCAAAGCGGATGATCATTTGCGGTTCGACTGCTGTAATCGACTTATAGTTCGCCTTATCTCTTGGAAAACGGTGTGGCTCATCAATCATCACGATTGGTCGAGTGGCTTTGAGTCCTTCTAAGGGCGATGTCCAGCCAGACAATAATGTTTGAGAATAGTCCTTTTTCATCGAGGAAGAATTGAGCATGCCAGCATTAATCAATAGCACTTGAATGGTTGATGAATTCAAGCGGTCACCTTCGATAAATTCAACCAAATGAGCTGGCAAGAGACCTTTCTTACTATTGAAGTCGCCAGCATTGATTACATTGAGATTGATTTGAGTATTTTCGTAAAATTGTGAGAAATGTTGCTTGGCATAATCCGCTTCAATAAAGTTTTTCCAGCCTTCTTTAATCGCTGGACTTGGAACCACAACAATAAACTTGAATAAGCCATATTTTTGATGTAACTCATACATGGCTCGGACACCGACATAGGTTTTACCTGTTCCCGTTTCCATCTTGATATCAATGTTCGTATTTTCATTTCCTCGCCCTTTAATAATCGGATTGGCATACACATAATCTTTATCTGGATCTGCCGTGCGGTCATCCAAACCATAAAACGCTTCATCTAAAGCGTGGAGAGCTTCCAGCTGATGGGGTAATTCTTCTAATAGAATTTTCATGCTTTACTGCCTCCTAATATCTCACTTGCAGATTGACTTTGTTCTCTAGTTGATTGAGTGCAATCTCTAATTCTCGTAAGCTTTCCATTTCCAGGGTATAGCCATAGACAACAATGGTTTGAACCACTAATTCATTTTTACCTATCGCATTGACCAAAGCTCTCGTATTCTCTGCTCGCCAATTGTTCGCAATTAAGTAAATACGTTGATTGTTCACATAAGGTAACTGAATTCCAGCAAAGTCTTTCATCTGTAATGGTACATCAAACTTGTAGTTATCTTTCGCAAGGTAAGTGTGTAAAATGGTATCAAACCCATCTGCATTCCCTGCGACACCTAATTTTTCACTTGAGAATGCGTCAATCATGTCATCGAATAGGTCTAGTTGTAATTGGTCATCATAATCAATTTTCTCAAGGGTTTCTTGGGTAGGAGGCACCACGCGGTAATGTTTAAAGCCTAAGTCTTGCGATTCAGTAAGTAAAGGATTTTCTTCTTTAATTTTATTGGCTGCACGAATGATCCGTTCACGCGATATTTCATCAATTGATTTATAACCAGCTTTGTATGCAGCTTCCCCGCCTTTAGTTGGAACTTCTTTACCATCAGAATTCACTGTAAAAGTTGGTTCAGGCAGAGTACACATGATGTATTGACGTTTTCCACCATCTTCGGCGTTGAGTTGCATAACGGCGTCTGCGGTAGTTGAAGAACCAGCGAAAAAGTCAAGAACAAGACTATCTTTTTGGGAATATAGCTGTAGAATTCTTTTAATTAAACTAATAGGCTTAGGGTAGGTGAAATACGCCTGGCCATCAAACAATTTCTTTAAGTCTTGACTCGCTGATTGAGAATGTCCAACATCTTGATACTTCCAAATTGTCATTGGTACTGAAGAATTTCGAACCTCGGATAAAAATCTTTTGGTTGAGGGTATCGCATCTCCATTAACACCGAACCAAATACGATTATCATTTCTAAATTCTAAAAAACGTTCTTTTGAAAGCACCCAACTGCGTCCACTAGGCGGTGTTACAATTCTTCCAGACGGCAAAGTAATCTCATAAACATTTGACATTACAGCCGGTCCTACAGAAAAATCTGACGATTTCCATGGACCTCTTGAGTCATTATCAGGATTTGAATATCTACTATTAGCTTCTTCTGAACGTGATAAACCATTAGATATCAGTTTGGACTCATTCTTGGCATAGACTAGCATATAATCATGACTTTCAGAAAAATGCTTTTTCAAATTAACGGGGGCGTAGGCTCTTTCCCAAATAACTTCAGCAATAAAACTCCCCTCCCCAAAAACTTCATCCATCAATAATTTCAAATTAGACTGCTCATTATCGTCAATAGATATAAAAATTACACCAGTATCTTTCAGCACTTTCTTTGCTAAATAAAGCCTAGGGTACATAAACGTTAGCCAAGCGCTATGAGTAGCTTTACCTTGAATCGATTTTAATCGTTTGAGTTCATCTTCATTTAGGGCAAACATATCTTTGAGTTGGTCATCTGAGTATTCAAACTTATCAGGGTAAACAAAGCCGTCTGAACCGGTATTATATGGGGGATCGATATAGATAAAGTCCACACTATTTGCATAATTCTGTTGTAAGTGGCGCAAGACTTCTAAATTGTCGCCAGTAAAAAACAAATTCTTGCTATTTATGTTTTCTTCTTTTTGGTTATGGTCATTATCAGGTACAATCACGGTCGTTGGGCGTTCTCCGGCTTGCTTCTTGGCATAGTTCTTGCCGATAAAATCCAGTCGGTACCCACTGGATAATTCATCAATATTATGTTCTTTTAAGGCTTGTTGGAATTTATCATTATCAAAGGCTGATGATTCAATTACATTACCTTCTTCATCATATTTGGTAGCAGTAAAAAACTCTGGCATTTTTTGACGTAATTCGTCCAAAAAAGCAGAATTTGATTTGATTGACTCATTAAATTGTTGATTATCTCGTAACATCTTGACACTTCCTCTTGATAAATATTTTGTCTTTTACTTTAAATTACAGAATGCTATTAAATAGTAAAACGACTATTGGTGCTATTATACCATAAAACCGCTATTTTCATGGGTTTTACGGATAGATCATACTCAGGTATTCTTTAGTATTTACGTACATAACGTGTTAAAATATAATAAAACAAATATTGATGAACAATTGGAGAATAGTATGAAGATTAAAACTATCGAAATTTCAGGTTTTAGGCAAATTTCAAATGCCACGTTTAATTTGGAAGATAGACTTACATTTCTTGCTGGAGCTAATAATAGTGGTAAGACTTCACTAGTCGAACTTCTGAACTGTGTTTTTAATTTTGGTACCGAAAAATTATCCGGTGAAGATTTTTCTGTAGTTAATACTCAACAGTGGGTAAATGATGTTTATCCACAAATATTAAATTATTTTCAAGAAGATACTCAAAAAGAAAATATTATCTCCAATATTCATAATTTGATTTTTCCTAATACAGATGAAAAGAATGAAGTAATTATTGAGCCCATTAAACTAAAATTTCAAATTGATTATGATGTTACAAATGATGATATAAGAAATTTCGCTGACTACATAATGGATCTTGATCCATCTTCTTCCAGTTTCTATTTTGTTTATGAATATAATGTAGATAACTCTCTTTTTAGAAAGAATCTAATAAATCATTACGATAAATTAGAACATCGCATCAGAAAAATACTTTCAAATCCTGAAAATAATAACGATGAAAATATTAAAAAAATAATTTTGAAAGTATATTTTGAATCCCTATCAGAAACCATTAGATTTACAGATAGTAACTTCGAAAATGGCGGAGAGATTGATCGTAAAGATTTCATAAAGCTTTTCAATTTTCAAAAAATTATGGCTGGAAGAACCTTAGATGATACTAGTACGGACAGAAGTAAAATCTTAAGTAAAAATATTGTTGATATTGCTAGTAAAGATGAAAATTGGGCAAGAACGATTGAAAGCTTACCTGATACAATATTGGAGGCTATCGAAAATGAAAATATCGAACAAATTATAAAAAGCACTTCCATTGACTCTCTTAAAGAAACAATGTCTTCAATTTTAATGACGAACGGTGGTCAGACAAACGAAATCATTATTAATATGGACATCACTGAAGATTCTCTTAAATCACTACTTAAAAACATCACAAGTGCCCAATATATGCTGGATGACCACTATTTAAATGAATCATCACAAGGATTAGGGTATAGCAATCTTATCTATATGCATTTGCAACTAGAAAAATTTAATAAAACAATTGATCCATTGTTGGTTAATCTTTTTGTAATCGAGGAACCAGAATCTCATATGCATCCCCAAATGCAATATGTTTTTTCACAATATTTACTTACTTACTTTGCCTCCAAACCAGAATTGCAAGGTTTTATTACTACACACTCGCATGAAGTTGTTAGAGGTTCAAAGTTATCTCAATTAAGGGTACTTAGAAAAGTTAATAGCTTCAAGTGTTCATTATATGATTTAAGAAGTTTTCATAATAATTTAGAAGGTATGCCTGAATTGTTGGATTTTTACAATTATTTTTATGCAATTAGTTTTCCAGATATTATTTTTGCGGATAAAGTTATTTTGTATGAAGGCGATACGGAACGGATGCTTATTAATAGTCTTTTGAAAGCTGATCAAACACCATTTCCTAAACTAAAAAGTCAGTATCTTTCATTTGTTCAAGTTGGAGGGGCGTACGCAGTTAACTATGAACCTATTCTAAAATATTTGGATATAAAATCTCTAATAATAACAGATATAGATTATGGAAAAGAATGTAATACTAAAAATGAAATAGAAGTTTCCAGATCTACAAACGATTCCATAAATAAATTATTAAATATGAAAGTAAAAACCGAAAACACAAAAACTATTAAAGAAATTTACTCCTGTAGAGAGGATAATGAACCATATGTTTTAATAGGCGATAACATATGCTTAACTTTCCAAGGTGAAAAGGACGGCTATACAAGAACGTTAGAAGAAGCAATGCTATGCAAACTGTATGATGTAAAGGTATTTGATACATCGACAAAGGAACAGTGGAAAGATAAAAGAAATAGGGATAAATTAAAATATTCGATCCCTAACACTGATGACCTTATTGGAGTAAGGCACATCGTTAATAGTACTTCAAAAAATAAAACAGATTTTATGTATTCTGCTGTATTAAATAATAAATTAATGGATACATTACCTTACTATATTGAGGAGGGGTTGAAGTGGTTAGAAAAATAGAAAATTTTTTCATCGTTAATGCTCCCGCAGGCAGTGGTAAAACAACCACTATTCGAGAAATGATTAATAACATTATTTCGATTAATTCCAAAGACAATGTATTATGTATAACGTATACCAATAGAGCTGCAGATGAACTTTCTAAGAGTTTTTCTTCTCCTAATATTTCTATTTCAACAATTCACTCATTTTTAAACAATTTTATGAAACAATATTTTGGTAGCCAAGAAATTATTGACTTATATTTTGATACTTACCAAGATAGTATACAACAAAGAATTGATAATAGAGAGGCTAAAGAAAATCAGACTGAAAGCAATAAAAAATATATTGAAAAATACGGAGACCTGAGTATCGATGTTCTTCGAAGAAATATTACAAATATATATTACAATGAAAATAGCTTTAATTCCCTATATTATGGCGGCTTAGGCCACGATGACCTTATTTCATTTTCAAGTAAAATTATTCTAAAATATAAAGTGATACAGAATAGATTATCATACAAATTCCAGTACGTTTTCATTGATGAATATCAGGATACAACCGCAGATGTTCTAAATATTTTTTATGAAAGCTTAAACGAAAAAAGAACAATCTTATATCTATTCGGTGATAAGATGCAGCAAATTTACAAAAATTATGATGGTAGCTTTGAACCAAAGTTTTTAAAATTTGATTCTAGTAAAGCTTTAACTACTAACTATCGTTCAATTCCCAAAATAATAACTCTGCTAAATAATATATACAATGATTCCAGTTTTGTTCAAAATGTTTTTGAGGATATGAACAAGATTGCTCCTAATTTTGATCCTAGAGTAATTATCTGCAACGATGTTGATGAAAAATTAACTCAAATTTTGGATGAGTATCCGAATTCATTAACTTTGTTCTTATCTAATCAATCTAGATTTCAGAAAATAGGTTGCCCTTCCTTATATAGTACGTTTAGTAAGATGGATCGCTATTCTTTTAGTAAAAAGTATGGTGTAGTAGATGTATTAACAGACAATACTAAAGATAATCCTGATTCTTTGATAAGACTTATTTTTTCAGTAGCTTTTATTAATAATAACTATGCATCTAATAACTACGGTGTAATCGTTAAAAAAATTAAGGATGAACAGTCAACGATTGGATTAAAAGACTGGAAGCTGTCTAGCCATCAAGATAAAGTTACTTTAAATACAATTTTAGAAGAATTGGCATTGATAGTATCTTCTTCAAAAAAATCTATCAAAGATGTCTTGATTTTTCTAAAAGAAAAAATTCCACAATCAGCAGTAACATTAAGCGAGATTATGGAAGATGAAAGTTATTCTGATGCATTGGATGTGCCTATCGAAGAAGTAATAAAACTTTATAACTATTTGGAGTACCCAAAAGTATCCACACAACATGGCGTAAAAGGAGAAAGTCACGATGAAGTTATTTTTGTTGCCGATGATAGTTATAATCCACATGTGAGTATGTATAATTTTTTTGATATTTGGTCAGATACCGAACTCTCACTCACATCATTAGAAGAATTTTATTATCAATATTCTTTCGAATTAACTAAAATTACTGAAAAAGTAGGGATGAAAATTAACAATTTAAAGAAGGATAGTTTCACCGCTCATGAAGATTACTTAAAAGGCGCTGCCTCTAGTATAATGACAATGTTTCAGGAGAACGATTTATTTAATAAACTCTGTTTTTTAGAATATCAAACATTCATATCCAATCCAAATGTGACTAACGCAAAAAAATGCTTTAAAGAATCTCAAGTATATGGAATTTTGAGTGCTTATAAACTCTTTTATGTGGGGTGCTCGAGAGCTCGTAAAGACATAACTGTCTTATTAGATAGCAACAAAATAAAGGGCAATATGGATTTACAAATACAAAAATTTGAACAACTTGGATTTAAAGTTCATAACGAATCTTTGATTTAAAAGATTAATAGCAAAGCTCCTATCTTGCTATATTAATAAACAAGATAAGAGCTCTGTTTTCTATTGCAATATGTCTTTACTAAAATCAATCATTTCTATATCTTCAGCATCTTCTATGTCTTCAACACTAAATAAGTGAACTTTAACAGGAGCATTCGCATAGTTTTGTTTTACTAGCTTCGCAAGTTCTGTAAAAAACAGGTCGCTTGTTTCTATTTCTGCAAGTCCCAATAGATCTAACCCAACTTGCGTAAAAGCATAGCTTTTGTAATTAAGTTGATAAGACTCAATTTTCTCTGCTTGAATAGCTACAACTAGATTGTCATTTTGGAAACCACAGAAATCAGAATCATAAGTTGTTAGTTTGTTATCAACTCTTTCACCAAGATTTATTAAGCCCGCTTCTTTCATACTGAAAAATTCCCGATCACCTATCCCATACTTCTTGTAAAGTTCAACCTCTTCATCTGTAACAGGTGCATAAAGATAGTATTCCTCATCTGAATCTAGCACAACTAGTTCTAGTAACCTCAAAAAGATATCAACATCTTTATCTGTTAACAGGTTTACTGTCTGTTTAAACCTAGGCGAGAATTCCTCACTTAAGAAGGTTTCTTCGCTAATTATTCTTTTCCAAACTGGCTCATCATCAAAGTTCAGGCCATAAATAGAATTGATATTTTCATTTAATTTACCTTTCAACTCTTGCAATGATAAATGAGCATAAGTATCCGTAAACCAATGATATAATTCACCGAGTTTATTCCATTTAAAGTTTTCTGACGGCGTCCTGACCTCAAGTCCTTTTTTCTCATCTTCTTCCCACTTAAGTATTAAAGTTGTCCATCCAACCTGATAAGCAATGTTTTCAGCTGGAATTCTATCAACTTCATCAACTCTCTTGTCTTTTAAAGATTCTGGAATATTATCAAATTCCGAAATATACTTCTCAAATTTTTTTCCTATTTCAGCTTTTAGTTCTTCCTTATTTTTGTACGCTCGTAAAATAACACCTTCCTTCAGATTAAATTATATCACTAAAAAACAGCAAATGGAAACGTTAACATAAGTAATATTACATTTTTTTATTACTGTATAGTCATTATTTTATCAATGAGCGCAAAATAGGATTAACCAGATGATAAATATAACGAGATTTAATAAGTCCGAATTTCTCAGCTAAAATACTAACGATTATACCCGTTAATAATAAAATTAAAATATATCGAATTTCTCTTTGACTAAATTTTTTAAGTTTTTTCATCTTGTTTTTTCCTCCTGTTTGTCTTCTTCTTTTCTGTGATAAGAATGGTCACGTACTTTTTCATACATTTTGTAGTCTGAAGCAATACTATCTATTTTATCCTGGAGGACTTGCCTTTCTACAGAAGCTTCTAAAATTTGCTTTTCAATTTGTCCCTGCATGCCAATTGTAGGTTCTATGTGATAATCTTCTAAAAGTATTAATGATGAGTCATCACCTTCTTCAAAAGCTAAAAGTGCTGAGGATAGTTTATTCAAATCACTAATCTTATTATCTAGAGTATCAAGTGTAGTTAGTGTTGATTCATACTGTTCTTTAAAAGTATTACTCAAAGCTTCAAATTGTTCCCCATCAGAAATATCATGCAAAGATAAGAATTCAAACTCTTTTATCAACTGATCAAGTTTTGAAATATTTTTATGTTTGTTTAAAACCACTTGACCATTGTTATAAGCAAGTTGTTTCATTAAGATATCACCTTTCATATACTTATTATTTTCCGACTTATCCGTATTCATGAAATAAAAATAATCGGACTTCTTGATAAAGATATCAAACTTACCATCTTCTAATTCATCAAATTGTCTTCTTGGAATCTTAATAAGCCCTTTGTTAGATAAACCATAATCAACTTCTAAATAAATACCAGTCAATGTTTCAGATTTTACTTGCCAGGGCTCAATCGTTAAACGCATTTCAAAATCATTTTCTTTTGCTTTGAGTAATTTATCATATTCTGATTTGATAGTTTCTAAAGGATAACCTACTTTATTTTTTGAAGTACGTTTTTCAATAGCAGCCAAACTATAACCACCTCTTTTTGACAAACCACTGTCTTTAGTATTTCTTTCTTGCTCACTATCTAGCAGACGGTAAGTCACATGCTTGCCTGAAAAGTCGACAGATAAATTAAGAGCTTTGGCTTTTTCTTTGAAGTCTTCAAGGGATGTTGCATGCTTCAGTAAAAAGTCACAACGTGATTTTATTTCACGTTTGAAAGATGTTACCTTTTGGTATGCTTCATACTTTGTATGATTAAATAATTCAGACTTTTTATCAATTATCTTTGCACCTTTTAAATCAGAAAGTCTGTCTGAAATGAGTTCCAATTTTCGCTTAGTAAATTTTTGCCATCTAAACTTTTTGAGCGTGACAGTATCCGTTGATGAAAAAATAATATGATTATGGACATGGCCTTTATCAACATGAGTAGCCATTACAAATTCATGATGACCACCTGTCAGCTCCAAAACTGTTTGTCGGCCTATTTCATGTATTTCTTCCAATGAAAGATTATCTTCTGGTGAAAAAGATTGAATAATATGATGCGCTAAGACACCTTTACCAGACTTTAAATCAGAGTTTTCTCTTCTTCCAAGGTGCTGGTCAGCTAACTTTTTTGTCAAACACATTTCAATATCTGCTTGACCTAAGTTTGAAACTAAGTGACCTGAAATGAGCTGATGATAGACTTGTCCATCCTTGACTACTAATGGAAATGGACTATCCTTTGATAAGTCAGTTTCCAAAGTTTTAGCATCATCTAAAATATACTTAACAGCTCTTTTAAGGCTATCCGTTTTTTTAATTTGTAAGACTTTTGTAACGACCATATATTAATCTCCCTGAGCTTCAAAGTGACTAATGAGTTCAAGAAGTTTCGTATCAATATCTTTCACCTCATTCAATAACTTTTCTAAAACTTCGACAGAAACTTCATCACCCAAGTTCACACCCTTAGCTATTTGATTGATGTTTACACCAATTCGATTGACCTCTTTTTTAAAATCAATTAAACCTTCAAAGTCAACAACAGTCACTTGACCAGTTGTTAGCATAAGTCTTGCAAAGTTGGAAAAGTTTTCGAGTTCTGCCACCTTCATTTGTTTTTTAATTTTTATATTCTCTTCTTCAGTTACCCAGAATAACTTTTGAATGTGTCTGCTTCGTGAATTTTCTAACCTCATTTTTAGTAATCTCCATTCTATCTTTTTGAACTTCTCATTTTAACCTCTTCCTCTGGCAAGCATAGCATTTGTATATACAAATACGAAATTCAAAAGAATAACCCTTCTCAAATTTATCTGTTTGATAAATTTGAGAGGTTATCTTTTTTCATGTTTTTGGGGAAATCCCCAATCCCCTTTTTAAGTGCTTCGCACTTTTTATAGAAACTACTCTTCAACAATAGTTCCATAACGAACAAGCTTATCAACTAATAATTGGTAAGTTTCATCAGTTAAGCTTGATAAGTATTCACTTGTTTTTAAATAACTATCTGCTAAATCTGAGTCACTTTCTTTCAGCCATTGGTAATCAGTTTCAACTTCAGCAATCATAGCTTTCCTACTAAAAGATAACTTATTTGTATCAACAATCAATTCTGATGACTTCGATAGATAAGTCACTTGTGATAATAATACTTCTTCTATTTCTTTCATTAATTTTCTCCTCTTCTACTTTGAGTTGCTTTTAGTTTTAATTGAGTGACAAGGTCTACTTGGTTTTCTCCTTGTCGCTCTCTAACTTTTTTGAAGCTTGTTCTTCCTTCTCTTTTTCTTTGACGTACTGCAAGCTCACTTCTTTCATTTGCCTAAGTTTATTCTCAAATGAATTTTCCTTTGAAGATTTATTTAACAGTTTTTCTAAGTTAGCATCTAAATTTTGAATCAACTCTTTTGATTCCTTTTGTACAACGACTAATTGATTCTCAAGTTGTTCAAGTGTTTCTTTATCCTGACTCCAGGAAGCCAAGTAACCAAAACTATAGTCACTCGTATCAAATCCAAAATGACTTGCCACTACATAAGCAACTGACTCTGCTTGTAGTTCTGCATGACTGCGATTAATATTTCCGATATCATGTTTTAGGTGCATGTGAGCCAATTCATGAAAAATTGTTTTCAGTGTTTGCTGTTCTGACATACCTGATTTAATAACAATCGTTTTATTCTTTGGTGAATAATAACCATTGCTAGTTGTTAAGGTTTTATCAAAAGTTAACGTTACACCTTGACTCTCTGCAAAAGTTTTTGTTGCTCGATAAATTGAGGCGTATTGCTCATGAGTTCCTTCTAATTCATGAACCATTCTAGGCAACTCTTTACCTTCAGTTTGTGCAACATCAAAAACAGGAACCAACTTAAAAATAGTTTTTGTCTTTTCTTTTCCCTCTTTATCCAGGATAACTTTACCAGTTTTTTGGTCTCTTTCTTTGATTGTCATTGGAGCAAAAATCCGTAAACTTTTCTCTCCTTTTTTAACACTTCTTTCAAAATTTTGTTTCCATGATTTGAAAGAGGCTACTTGAGAAACGGTAGGATTCTGTGCAATTAGAAGCTGGATATTTCTTGGCGAATAAGTATGAAACTTACTCATAACAGTTAAAAATTGTTTATAATTTTTAGAATTCAAATAGTTTTTGACACCTTTCTTTAAATGTTTTGATAAGGCTCTTGTATCTTTTTGATTAATCAGATCACTAATACTTACATCACCTCCTTCAATTTTTTCAATACTATTCTCTATGCTTTTATCTTCCAAAATACTTTTATCATTTTCAATCTCTAGCTCTGGCTCGAGGTCACCATTTTCTAAAATAGCTTTTAATTCTTTTCCCTCATCAAGGATATAACTTGCATTGATAGAATGGATTTTGACACCAGTCTCAGATTGACTGAGAACTCCTAGAATAACTTTTTCTTCAGCATCAGTATCTAACTGTAAGTTTAAGGGCTTTTTCAATCTCAAAAGTGAAGCTGGGAATGTCACACCATCCTCTGTTCGAAAAGCAATTAATAAATCTTGATCGTCTGTCCGTATAGCAGATGTTGTATTGATATTATGAAACTTAGAAATACTTGATAAGTCATCAAAAAGAAATGAGGAGGAATCAACTATTGCTTTTAAATCAGGGAGAACTTGAAGCTTTTCAAATGTAGCCCCTCTGTTAGTAATCATGATATTGTCATAGTTCCCTTGACCAATAACAAAGTCTTCTAGTGTTTTCTCTGAAGTCTGGCCCTCCTTTATTGGAAAAAGACCTGTTAAGTGCATGAAATTTCTTTTTTGAAATTGAACTTCCATAGATTTAACTTCATCTTTATCTTGATAGAAATAGTAAACTTTTCTATCTGCCAACTCATCTTGATACCATTCTGCGATTGATTGTAGCTGAGGTGCATAACGATTTAATTTTTTTAATTCTTGGTCAGTTATGGGATGATAGCTCGGTTTATAGATTGACTTTGAAGGAGAACTTGTGCTAAAATATAATAAAGGCTGAGACTGAGGCTGGTTTGGTGACAAGCTAGTCAAAAGATGTGACTTCACATCAGGTAGAGGTGTTGCCTCCTGACTTCGGTTAGGTAAATCCCCGATGTTGTTCTCAGCAAAACGTTCTTGACTTCTGTCAGGAACGTTTTTTTTATTATCAACCATATTATTCTCCTTTAACTTTTTTAAGACATCATTCCAATCTGCCTTTTTTTCACCATCTTGAATTTCAGGAATAGCTGCAGTTAAAGATATTCCTCTATCCTTTAACTTTTTAATAAATTTCTGGCCTGCATTGTCATTATCAATCGCCAGTGTAATTTTTGTTTTATTTTCTGGACGTTCAAAGTAACCTTCCTCCACAGCTTTAGTTAATGACTGTCCTAATTCTTGAATAGACCAGGAAATTGGTCTTCCAGCACTAATCGCCTCTACTTCAGCAAGGTGTCTTCCAATAGTGGACTCTTTTAAACCATCCATGGCAAGTAAACGGATATTATCTAAATCCTCCTTATGGAGTTCATAATAACTCATGAGATCGATAGGGGCTTCAGCTACTATTAATCTATTGGGTGTACCAATATCAACGTGCATTCCTGAAAGACCGTCTGAGGCTCTCATAAGTCGTTTTAAACGACCTCTTTCGTGTATGGTAGGATTATACTCAATTCCTTGTAAAGAACCTCCTGAAACGTTTCCTTGACTATCGAGTGTCTTAAATACAATGACATCTTCTAAATGGTCGCCTGTTTTATGCTTAGCTTGTGCTAAGACATTTTTCTCAAGGAAAAAATCAATAGTAGCATCTGATAACCCACGTTCGTTTCGCAAGTAGTTTCTTGCCTCTTCGAATTTAGGATTTTCATAGGTTTTTAGATAATAGGAAAAAGGCTCTTTCGGAGCCTCTTTCTTTTCAAATAATTTAAATTCTCCTGTCTCAAGATAGTGTTTGGCTTCTCTAAAAGAAACTTTTTCTCCAGTCAATTCTTCTTTAACAGTTTGTACAAGAGAAAAAACATCGCCGTGAATATCTCTACTAAACCAGGAGTACGTATTTTTATAGGCAAAAATCTTAAGAGAATCGTGTTCTTTCCACTGGTACTCATGACTTGTGTTCTGCTTTAGAGACATACCTAAATCTTGTGCCACGTCTAAAATAGAAGTCTGCCTTAATTCATCAATACTTTTAGCCATGGACACTTTCCTCCAGTATTTTCTTTGCCCATCTCTTCACACCATCAAACGTTTCTGTAGAATCATCAATAGATTTTGCCAGTGGGCGTTGATCGCTAGAAATGGTATATGTAAATAAATAAGGACTTAATTGTCTAAATTCATGATGCTTCATCAATAAAACGCTTTTTGCTAGAATAACTGTTTTCGTTTTTTCAAGGCTAGTTTGACTAAATTGACCTTCTTGACTTTCCTGAAAAACCTTAGTTAGTATGACTTCTGAAAGAGTCTCATAAAACCCTTCATAAAATCCAATTGATATTACTTGGTCTGATTGATTATTTCTCATCATTCAACAAAGTCCTCCAAATCTTTTGATTTATCCTTATGACCATAAAAGGAATCAACAATTCCAGCTGTTCGTAACGCTGACTGCATAGCTGATCGGGCTAATTCTGAAGATGCGATTGTTCTCACTTTCAACTCCCATAGGTCTTCTTCTTTTTCTTCTATCAGCCTATCCATCCATTCATTATCCTTAATTAATTCATCTCTTCTTTGTTTTAATTGTTCTAAATTCATATTTTTCCTTTCCATCAAAAAAAAACAGTTCTTTTATTTGAACTGTTTAGTCACGAAATATTACTTGTTAAATAGTCTTTGTATAAAGGTTCGACTTCGCAGAGCCTTATTTTCTTCTTGGACATTATTTTTTTCATTAGTGAGATGTGCATTAGCTGATTCTAACTGATTAATTTCTATATTTAATCTTTGATTTTCCCTCTCCGTCTTTTTATAGTATTCTTCCTTTTCTTGGTAGTGACGTAATCGAACTTCTGCTTGAGCAATCTGTGAGCTCAATTGTTTTACTTTATCACTTTTTTGATTGTAACACTCTTCTAATTCTTTAATTTGAGTTTGTAGTTCAGCACACTGGTCTTCAAATGACTTCAAAATCTGATACTTCCTTTCATTTTCTGGTATTATTCTATGCGCTTTTTGGAATTTTCCTAAGAGTTTATAGTTTCTATCTTGATAAGTTATTTTAATTTCTTTAGCGATTTCTTTCAATTTTTGGATGTTATCAAATTCTTCAGGAAGTGATTCTTGAATCCATTTAGGAAAGAATGCTTTCGCTTCAAAAAGTGGTATGCCTTTTCTAGCTAATTCTGCTCGCTTCAATCGACTAGGTTTTCCAGAAACATAAAACTCGATTGCTAAAATACCATTCAAACGATAATAAGTCGAGTAAGGATAAGTTTCATCCAACTTCATATAAAACTTTAGTATTGAATAACTCCCATCTGGGAAAGTAACTCTTTGAAGCTTATTAATTCTCTCCGGAAAAATAATAATGGAAGTGTCATCTTCTTGTATTTGGAACTTATGAATGTTTTCAAATGCGGAGAGAAAAGCAATTAATTCAGGAGTATAAGAGAAACTACCGTTCTGATCTTTTAACGGACTAGATTCACCAGTAAAATATCGAAAAAATGGCTGTCCCCTTTTATGAGTTTTTCTACTAGTTCTCCCTCGAGATGGACTGACTTTTAAATCTGTATCTAAGTCAAAAAAGACACCTTCATTTTTATCAACTGGATAATTCCAAGGATCATCGTCAGCAAGCTCTAAGGCTTCAAATGCATTAACAACCTGTGAATTCCCATCTTTTCTTTTTACCACTGCATAAAATTTTGAAACCCCCATGAATTCATACTCCTTTAATTAATCAGTTCATTTAAAACATACCTAAGAATGAATGTTTTTTTCCATTCCGAAAGATGAAAATAATTCTGAATGCTTTACTTTTTGTTCTTGAAAATAGCGCTCAAAGTTTTTATCTCCTTTGAACTCTATTTTATCATAGTCAATATAGTTTAACCATTGACAAATCAAAGCATGGAATTCACTTTGATTAATAATTTCATTCATTACGCCGTAAATAGCGTCATCATACATGATTGATAACACTTCTGTTAAGTAATCAACATCACCACCATCACAAGCATAACGGTGGGCTAATATACTAAAATAGCCACTTATCTCAAGGCTGTTCATGCGACTTTCTCTTGGCATATCTGATAATTTCAACTGGTTCTTTAACAATGAAAGACCTATTAGCTGTCGCATTTTTTCATAGGCCTCCTCTACTTCTCTATTAAATATGTCAGAATCGCCTCTGTCTACTTGAGAGTAGTAAAGTGAGCTCTTCTCTTTTGATAACTGTATGAAGGAATCCTCAATTAATTGCTCTAATTTCGACAAATTTTTACTCCTTTCTTAATTAAAGATTGTTCTATTCGCAACTCTTCTTTCAACTTCTTCTTGTCCCTCTATTGTAACGGCACCTGCTTTATTAATATTATCTAGAAATTCTTCAATATCCGCATTATCCATATCATAGGTATACCAGCGTTCAGTATCTTCAGGACTTTCAGCTAATTTATGGTAATTTTTATGACTTTCAAGACGGAACTTCTTGTCTTTGAAAACATGTTGTTTTGAAAAGAAGACCAGTGCTTCATCAACCCCAATCCTAGCGACTTCATCTGGTGTCATTAAGTCACGTTGAATTGTCTGTGTACTATCACTTGAAGACCCCTGCTGACCGTAAGATTGCGAATAGTTACGTTGTTGGATTGTTTGCTTACCAGCACGCATTGAAAAGTATTTCATTGTATCTTCATCATTGGTACCAAGATATAAGAGGACAGAGCAGTTATTTAGAATAGTTTTCCAATCATCTTTATAGACTGCTTTTAATTGGTTAAGAGCTTGTAAGACAATATCCATAGAAATTCCTCTAGAGCGTACAGAGGACTGAGACTCAGTGAAGTATGGTATTTTACCAATCTGTGCAAACTCGTCCATTAGAAGGCGCATCGCTAATAAATCGGATGGTTTATAATTCTTACTTCTCCCTTGCAGTATTTCATCAGCAGTCATGGGTAAAACTCTTAACATGGTAACAAATAAGAGATTTGCCAAGAAATTATAAGTTTTATCCGTTTCTGGAATGGCGATAAATACTGCCGTTTTTTGTGTTTGCCAAGTTTCAATTTCCATATTATCATTTGAAATTAAATCTCTTACAGCCTGATGATCAAATACAGAGAATCTACTAGAAGCGATAGCAAGAACTGATAAGAGAGTCTGACCTTTGAAATTAGCCATAAATAAATCAAACTGCTTACAAGCATAGTTGTTTAGTAATTTCTTTTCCAAATTTTTGAAGAGAATTTCTACAGGGCTTTCAATGTCAGGGTCTTCTCTTTTTAAGTTTCGTAACATATCCGCAATTTTGCCTAAATTTGGCCCTTTTTCATCCTGGGCCAACACTTTATCATTAAAGTAAAGATAGCCTACTAAAGCACGAATTAGTAACATTTCCGCTTGTGCCCAAAAATCCTCTCCCTGATTATCGGTTTTCTTTGTCCCATTAACTATGGATTCTGCGACTCTATCAATATCATTTTCAGAAGTCATATAATCAAATACATTAAAATGGTTTGAATTTGATAAGGTAACTAAATCTAGAACCTTTATACGATAGCCTTTTTCTTTCAATAAATGACCAACCTCGTGGACAAGTAACCCTTTGGGGTCAGTAATTACAAAAGAAGCATTAGCCTGCATAATGTTAGGTTTAATAAGGGCTCTTGTTTTCCCATCACCAGGAAGGCCGATTGTAAGGGTGTTTTTATTTAGTTGAACAGCATACTCTAGCCTTTTATTAAATAAGCCCATATAAGCATTTTGAGTAAATATCATATCATTTTCTGGGTCACTATCTCTAAACTTAGCTAATTCTTCAATTGTCGCAAATCGAGCAGAACCGTGTTCTTCACCAAAACGATAATGACCTAAATCAGATTTTCGATAATAAAACAGAAAAGCCAAAAACAGTCCTAAAACACCCCCTAATAGTGATTTAGGACTGACAGTAATAAAAGCCACAAGATTATCAAAAGGGTGTTTCAAAACGGCTGATAATCGCTGTAAGCCTAATGGGTCTAAAGCAAAGTTGTTTACGGGTGATAGTTCTACTCTTCTGACAATGTAATTACTAATCAAGAAGAGAAAAAGCCCTAAAATAATATAAGGCTTTTTTGAACGTGTATTGTCTGAGTTCATCATTCTTTAATAACCTCTTCTTGTAATTTATCCTTTTTCGGAAGTTTTCCTTTACCTTGACTTTGTCTCAATTGTTTTTCTTGTGCCTCCTTAACTGCGATTTTTTGTGCTGTCTCTTCTTTAGCATTCTTTAATCTCTCATCAAAAGACTTTGCTTCAGGATCCTTAACTAAACTATTGACGGCCTCTTTGGTTTTGTCATCTTTTGAGACCTCAGTTACATCTGAGACTAAATGTTCAAATGCATCCCTGATAACATCACTATTTTTTGCTTCAAAAGCTAATGCCACATCATTATCGCCTAATTCCTTTACAGAGAATTTTACGCCATATTGCTTTAAATATTCCTTTAACTTTTGTAAATTAATTTCTGATGTTCTGAATCGTTTTATTTCTTTAGAAGCATCTGAAGACATGAATTTATTCCAATTCAATTCACCATTTTTCGATAGTACATTACTTATCACTTTTCCTTCTTCTTTTGACTTTTCGAGTAAAGCAAGGATACCTTTTAAAAGAATCTCTCCAGTCCCTTTACCGATATTCTTTAATTGAAATAATGCTTGTTCTTGTTCCATATTTTCTCCTTATGAAAAAAGACCACAAATTTGTGGTCAACTGATATTAGTTTTCTGAATTGTTGCTTTTTTTCTTCTTGTAGGACAAAACAGCTCCTGCTATAAATAAAACAAAACCTACAATGCCTAATAGTAGTCCAGTATGTTCACCAGTAGTTGGTAGTGTTACTAATTTGTTGTCTTTTGTTTTTACAGTGTACGTTTGGTCTCCATTATCTTTAGCACCTAATTCACTCAAAGGTTTATTTGAACCATCTGAAAGTATCGCTACACCATCTGAGATTCCAGTAATGACTTGATTATTACCTAAATCTAAAGGCGCTTCAGGAGTTGGAGTAACTATAGGAGCAGGATTGCTTATTACGTTTCCTGAATTAGGAGTTCCGGTATTACTACCTGGTGTTGTACTTGTTCCTGGTTGTGTGTTTCCGGTATCACTACCTGGAGTAGTTCCTGTACCTGGTTGCGTATTTCCGGTATCACTACCTGGAGTCGTACCTGTTCCTGGTTGACTATTTCCTGTGTCACTACCTGGAGTTGTACCTGTTCCTGGTTGTGTATTGCCTGTGTCACTACCTGGTGTAGTTCCTGTGCCTGGTAAAGGAGTACTTGTATCAGTACCTGGTACTGTGCCTGTTCCTGGCTGTGTGCTTCCTGTGTCACTACCTGGTGTAGTTCCTGTACCTGGTAACGGAGTACTTGTATCAGTACCTGGTACTGTACCTGTTCCTGGTTGTGTACTTCCTGTATCAGTACCAATTGTAGTTCCTGTACCTGGTAACGGAGTACTTGTATCAACGACCACAGTTCCAGGTTGTGTAGTTGTTGTAGCCATATCTTCAGCATGTATTGTAGAACCACCTAATAAGATTGTAGCAATGGCAATTGAACTAAGTAATGTTGTTTTTTTCATGGTAATTTTCCTTTTCATTCTGCTTTCCTCTAAGGGAATGGGGTTTCAGTAGGCTGTTTAATTACTTCAAAACCATAATGGCTTGAAGGTGCTTTTTTTATTGTTATGGTGAGACGTTCTGTTTTTAATTCCTCCTTTTCTTTTAAAGCAATGACATAAGTTAATACTTGATTAGCCTCTTTATATTTAGTCTTCTCTAGTAAGACTGACTGTGTTTGACCTTCTCTCGCTTCAATTGATTTGTCAGAAGCGATAAAATCTTTCATCTGTTTATCATTTCCAGAAAAATAGTTAGGCAGAAAATAGCGACAGAAGACATCGCTTTCTCCTTGGCTTTGATGAGTTGACTTAGGATTTTTATGAAGTTCCTGTTGGATTTCTACCAACTTCTTAGCCTGCATTTGACTTGTCATAAAACTAGACCCTGCTAACAATACTGAAAGAACAGTAAGACCAACTAAAAGTAGTTGCACCAATGGCTTCTTTTTCCTGTTTGAGTTAGCATCATTAGATTTTTTCTTAGATAGGAGCACTTCTTCTGAAGATGTCTTTTGTTTTTCAACTGGCAAACTAGGTCTCTTAAGATTAACTTTAACTGGAGAATGTTTTCGTTTGATTTGTCCAAACTTAAGTAATAGATCATCAACTTTTTGGCCAGAGAGTAAGGGTAAATCAAATGAAATTGTTTCTAACACTTCCCCGTTCTTATCAGCATGAGTTACACTGCAGATAGCTTCTAAATCTTCAGATTGACACTTAATATTTTCTCTTTCAAGAAAATTTAAGAGGCTATCCTTTGAGGTAAACTCTTTAACTAGATTTTGGTTTTTAATATTAAGTTGAAACATCAGTCACCTCCTGAAGAGTAAGGTGTTCTTCCTTGAAGAAAATCTTCAATCTCTTTTTGGGTACGTGGACTGTCTTCTGAGAGAATTGTCATATAGTTAGCATAGGCTTCTCTACTTAACTGTTCTTGTTTCTTTCTCTTTTCGACTAGAGCACTTTCTTGTTTCTTAAGCTTATCTAGTTCTTCTAGTCCTTTTTCATACTTCTTTTTGGCTTCTTGCCAGGTTACTTTTTTTGCCATCTTTTCTCCTATTCTGTTTGGTTACTATCTGATGTTTGTTGTGAATCAGATGACTCAGTTTTATGAGTGTTTCCATAGCTTGGATAATCTTCTTCTTGCCCACTTATTGTCAATAGAGCGGGTTGAAGTTGATTAACCTTAAGCTTTCCTTTAGCATCTAGGGTATATGTTATTTTCAATGTCGCTTCATTAGAAACATTTTTTTGAGCTTTTTCATACTTATTCTTTTTCGCTAAAAGGGTATTCGTGTATCGTACTTTAGCAATAGCACTATTTGATTTTTGATCAATATATATATCAGACTCTTTCAACTTGAAATCTACAACATAACCTTTATAAGCTTGGTTAACAGATTCATTCTCTTTTGAGATTTCTTGGTTATACATCGATTCTGTCATAAATGGTTGATACCGATTCCTATTCTCTTCTAAGTCCTTCTTCGTATAGTAAGCTATCAAAAAGCTTTGAACTTTCTTCTGAGTCAACGTCTCAGCATCAACTTTTTTTGTTTGGGTCTTTTTAGGAGCCTCCTTGGCATTTATTTTGACTTGGCCAGAACCATAGCCAATAATAAAGACAAGAATTGCACCAATGATTAGACCTAAAATTTTATATCTTTTTAGCTTATTATCATCAATCAATAGATTTTTCCTCCTTCAGATTTACTTCAATTTTTAGAACTGCTTTTTCAAATGGTAAAATGTACTTTTGATATTCATACTCAAACTCTGCCTTCTCGGTACGATGAAAGGGTGATTTGTTCCCAAGTGAGCTACTCTTAGAAGAGATAATCATTAAAATATAGTTCGTGACACTTCTTATATATAATTTAGAATGCTTATCATCACGTTCTGATAGCAAATGTATTGAATAGATGATGTCCTCAAAGGCATTACTTGCATCCTGATTTAAACTAATTTTTTGGAAAAGAGTCAGATTTGATAATTCTAAATTATCTTGAGTAGAATCTGAATCTTTTAGTGTTGGAGTTTCATCTAAACCTAAAAGATAAGGTGTTGATACTCCAAAGTAATTGGCCAATATTTTTGAATTTTCTAGGCTAAGTTTTGTCTTACCATTCTCATATTTTCCGTATTGTGATTGGTTTGTGTTGAGGATTTTAGCTAACTCAGCTTGAGTTAATCCCTTTGCCTTTCTTAGTTCTTTTAATCTGTTATCGGGTTTTTTAAAAATATTCTTTAAGACAGACATATAAGTTCCTTTCTATTTTGGTGTCGCAAAACTATAATAAGGTGCTGGTCGACAAACTCGGTAATGGACTTTATCTTGAACAAAATTGTAATTACACTCAGACATTAAGAATGAACCATCAGGGTTAACGACTTCCACGATACTGACGTGACCATACATAGCCATTGTGCCATCAAAGCCTCCTAAGGTAGATACGACTGCTCCTTCTTTAGGAGTTTGACTAACTTCCCATCCTTTACCGCCTAAAGAAGCAACCCAATTCTGACCATTTCCTAAGAAGCCATAAGTACCTGATAAATCCTTAATTTCGCCTAATTCAACCAAACGATTATAAGCATACCAGGTACATTGACCTTGTGGGTAGCTATTACCAGGTTGTGTTCGCATAGCATTAGTTGAAGGGGGATTCTTTAGTTTATCTCTATAGCTTTCAGGAAACTCCCAAGAAGAGGCCATTGTTCCACTTCCCCCATGGGAAGCTAAAGGTTGTTTAAAGAACTGAAGCATTTGTTTTGCGTTGTTTTGTCGCTCTAACAGTTTATCTCCAGAGTTCCCTTCCCATTGATTTAAGAAACGTTTTGTCAATACGGAGACATCATCATTATTAGTGATGATGTTTTTTGCGATTTCACGATAATAGGGATTATCTCCATTCAGAATAAAATCCAACTGCAGTTCTAAGTCATACCACTTCTTATTCTTTTCTTTAGCATAATTCAATAAGAGTGTATGTCTATTTGCTCCATCTGCAGTATCTGTCCATTGACCAAGGCCTAGCCCTCGACGTAAGATATTTGCATAGCCACCATTATAGATAGCTGGGCCACCTATAGATAACCAAGACTCATCATCCCATGATGAATCTGAAGCCCCTACTGGTGGTTTTAGAAAGTCCCCTTCAGCACGTTTAGCAGTTAAGTTACTTTCTGTCGCAAAGTTACCAAACCAAGATGCAATACCATTATCTGTAGCATTTGGTATCTTCTTCTTAAGATAGTCATAGGCTGCCTTAGCCTTATTTGCTAGACTTCCCTCTAAGTTTAAATCAGTCATAACTGAAGTAGTTTGAGAATAAGTCACACTCGTAAAATAAAACCCAGGGTTGACATAAGTCCACTTGTCTTTTTGAGTTTTGGTAGCTTTTTCTTCTAGCTTCTGATAAGACACAAGCTGACCTTTAGAATCTTTTACTGTTCCAATTTCTTGACCATCGACAACTTTATCACCAGTTTTCACACGTATTCCCGATACATGCTCATAGGTAAATATTGCATCACTTGTTTTAATGATAATAGTGTCTTGTGTAACTTCAATATCACCTGACATAACAGCTAGTAACTGTTGACCTGCTTTAGCTTCCATTATTGACTTGTGATAAATTTTGTCTTTGGAACTATAGCCAAACCGTTTTGAAATAACCAAAGGATTTTTAAAACTCGCATCTCCTTCTTTATAAAACGGATTCGATAACTCCTGGTAATCACTATAATAACCTTCTTCTTTGGATTCGCTCAACAACTCTTCATACTCTTCCTTATCATCTTTTGATAATAATAACCAGGCATTTTTACCCTTTTGAGAATAAATATCTTTCATCGTTTGTAAGTGATCCTTATCTCCATTCAAAGAATCCCAAATGGTTGATAAAGCATTCTTATAAGTATTACCTTGACTTCCTCCTGCAATAAATGGTCTATTCCAAGAATCACTTAATTGATAGTCCTCATATCGGTAATTCATGTACATCATGACATCATCAATATTAGTCCAATAGTCCACCTTATCATTTGATTTCTCACGGTCAATTTTACTCATATAAAGCCAAGAGTCATTTAAAGCAAATTCATCTTGTTGCATTGGTGTAGGGTTCTTCATGAAGATAGACATAACAAGTAACATTAATACACCAATGACATAGGCTTTTAAAGAGAGAGGGTTCGCTAAAATGGTTATAACTGGCTTTGCAAGCCATTTTATAGTTTTAATACTAACCTTTGAAGCTTTTCCTGCTTTAGAGCGAGCAATTTTAGAACTTCTTTTGGCCATTTTCTTTCTTAGGTTATCCCCTAAACGTTCCCCTTTAGGTGTCCTAGTAAAACCTCTTCCTTTTGTAAGATTATAACTTCTATTAATAACACCATATCCAGACCCTGCTGTATGTGAGACAATCTTTCTTGAGTATTTAGCCATCCTTTTACTTTGTTCAATACTGGTATGGGTCTGTCGGATTTTACGCCGGCTAGTGGCAATATCACTTAAAACATCTTGCTCACCAACCATAGATTCAGCAACTTGTCTGGAGGTCTGATATCCTCTTTTGGCTATTTTTCTTTTTCGGGTACCACCAGTTCGTTTGATTTGAAAACTATAAACACGCTTTTGAAGATGATATTTTTGACGGACTGCATCAACTTTATCCTTATCAACCTTAAGCTTTTTGGCCGTTTTAAAATCAGCTTTAAGTTCTCTTAGTTCTTTTCGGCTTTCCTTTAATGCCTTCTTTGGAGACAAATCTTGATAATCTTCAAGTTTTTGAGCTAGTTCATCTTTATCTATTCCCATTCTATCTACCTCTTACGCATCTGTTTGCGTCAATTGGTAAAGTTGTGTATCTTTAGGAATTGGATTTTCAAAAGGAACTATGGTTGAACCAGCAACAATAAGACCAGTTCCTTTTGCTTTAGGACGTTTGATGTATTTGATTAAAGCATCAGGAATATCAAGCACTTGTGCCAAGCGGACAATATCCTGAGGTTTCTGTTTTAACAGAATCATAAAGTCACTATTTGACAAGAGATTCTTTCCTTCTTCATAAGCTAGGATAACACCGATATTCTGAGTGATTCCTGTAGGAATAGAACCATATTTTCTAATACGTGCCCATAATTCCGCAAAGAATGAAGCATCTGTTTTTGTTCTAAATGTTAGATGTAATTCATCCCAATAAAGTCGTATGGTCTGTTTACCCTGGCAAGCAATAACCTGTTGCCAAATATAGTCTTGAATAACCATCAAAGCAAAGGGTTTCAATTTGTTGGAGAGTCCTTTTAAGTTGAAAACAATCAATCGGCTAGATAAATTAACGTTAGTATCATGAGCAAATAGATTAAGTGAACCAGTCGTATATATTTCAGCTTTAACAGCTAATTCTTGAGCAGATTCTTCAGGCTGTTCCCTTAAGATTTCCTGCCAATGAACAAGTGTTGGTTTGTCATGTTTTTTATAAACGTCTCTTGTTACCCTATCAATGATAGTGATATGATCATCTGTTAAATCTTTCAGGATTGAATCAAATAACCCCATCAGCAAGTTAGCTTTATCAGCGATCGAGTCAATAACTTCATTATCATCATTTATTAAGACTTCTTCTGTTTCTGGTAAATCTAATAGGTTTAGATGTGTTGGTGACTTAGGACTGATTGTAATAGATTGACCATTGAAAGCACGACCAATATCTGAATATTCATTCTCAGGGTCAACAATGATGATTCTATCTTCAGGATATTTCAAGAGCGTTGGAATAATCTCCGTTGTTTTAACCGTCATCCCCTTTCCTGAGCCAGTAGAGCCTAATATAACCCCATTTGAGGAGTTAAGGTCTCTTTTCCTATCCAGTGTAATAATATTGTGTGACAGTTGATTCTGGCCATAATATATAGCATTAGGTTGATTAGACTGTAAGTCTACATTAGTGAAAGGAACTTGTGTTGCGATATTAGACGTTGTCATTGGTCGCATAAAGTCTGACTTGACATTTAAAAAGGCTTGACCAATTGGAAGAATGGTATTCAAGCCTTCTTTTTGATAATAATAGGTTTCTTCAAAACGGACGCCCAATCGTCGACCACGGGATTGAATGTTTTCAGTCGCAATCTTTAACTCATCTAGGCTATCTGCTCTAAAATAGACTGCCATAACACCCGAGAACGCTTTTTGGTCATTCTCATGTATCTCTTCTTTCCACCGTTCAGTGGTTTGGTTTGTCTCACGTGCAACGCCAGAGGTCGCTAATTCTGGGTCTATACCATCAATCGCACCATCACGTTGACTTTGTACCATTTCCATTTTTACAATGGCCTGAGCATTTTGTAGCTGTTCTGCAAACTCTCCAGGTTCGTAGGGTTCCGCATGAATAGAAATGGCCATCTCTATTCCTGTACCTGTGAGAAGATGAATGAGTTTATCAGTCAAAAACGTTGGAAAATGATTAATATACATGACTTTAGCAAATGCTTTATCAATCTGAATAAAGTCTTCTCTAAAGACAAATCGACTTGGACTAATAAAGTCTTTGGCTCTTAGTCCTGAAAGAGCAATGTCCTTATAATTGTAAGGAAAATAGGGATTTCCCTGCAGGAGTTGGTGACAGACCTTCAGACGTTCCAATCCGTCAATTGGCTCAAAACCAATTTCTAGTTCTTGGAATTGATCATGAATGGCCGTTGCCATTTCATGAAGTTGAATTTCAGCTTGACTTTCTTCAGTATCATTTGTAGCAATAGTGACATACTTGTCTACTTGGAAGTTTTTAGAGTCCTTTGTGAAGCGATCAGATATAATATCATTGTATTCTTGACGATAAACATCCTCTGAATCACCCTCTAGTTCGAATAAGACTTTATCTAAAGAATTCTTGGCCAACTTACGATTAATAACTAAAAGTTGAAAGTTATTACCTGCATCAAGACTATTAAGTGCTTCAGCATAGGTATCCATAACATCAGCTTTATCTTCATTGTTAGCTGATGTATAAGCTACATCACCTATTTTATAGGTTCTAGAATAAGTATTCTTCTTGACGTGCATGAGTCCATTTTCTAATAGACTTGTGAAATAGATGGCTGACTGTGTAGAAGGCTTTAGACTTCGTCTTAGACGTTTACGGCGTTCTTTTTCAGCCTTCGATAACTTCGGTGACTCCTTTTTTAACTTTGAAATCTTCTTTAGCATCTACCTCTCCTTTCCAATTATGATTTGTTTGATAAGAGTAAGTGTGAATATGGAATAAATAATTGTACCTCTCTTTTAAAGAAATATCTTTCTTTGTTCCATATAGTGTTACTGGTACTAAAATGACACCTATAATAATCATCAAGATTACTCTTGAAAAATGAATGTAGGTTAAACCAACAGACAAGCCTATTGAAAGTGCTATACCAGCAGACATGAATAATTGTCTTTTAGTTCTTCCAAAGACCCATGGTCTTTCGTACTTATCAAATTCTCTAAGGAATTCTGAACCAAGTTTTTGTGCCAATGGTACCTCCTTTCTAGCATCAAAAAACCTCACTTAAATTAAGTGAGGGGAGATGTCTATATAAATTGTTTTATTTTACTTATCTGAGAATTGTCCAATTGTAGCAATGAGAGCAAGTATAGCTGAAACTATCAATAGAATTGTAATTCGTGTATCAGTCCATAGTATAGGACTACTAAAACCATCTACTAATATTTTTCCAGTGTTATTATAATATAAAAAAGCAATAATAGCATAAGTAACAGTTGTCATTATCCCAATTACAACCCAATTTTTCAAAAATATTAAAAGGTAAAAAGGACTAAAGATAACAAACATAAATAGTTTAAAAATTCGATATAAAATAAAACCAATAATTGAAGTTAGCACAGAAAACACATTTTTATAGTCAATGGACTTCTTCATATCATCTGAAAACCTATTGTGACGTCTAGCTTCCATGGTTATCTCCTCGATTCTTTTATTACTTTATTATAACATGCATCATTAATTTTACATAGCCCCAAGCAGACTTTTTGCTTTTTTCTGTGAGCCATAAATTAAAAATAAAAATATTATTCCTTTAGCTATTGAACCTAAAGCAGTTTTCCAACCATCAAAACCGTTTGCCATTTTCACTTTTAATAAGTCGTCTGACATCAAGGCTGGGTAAAGCCTAACTATAATTAAGATAATCACGGCTTGAAAGGCTACTGCTCCAAAAAATTTAAGCAAATTTATGGCAATAGATCTCGTGGCATCTGACATGAAGAAAGCAATTAGGAGTGGTGCTACTGCTTTTAATAGATACATTTCTAGATATCGCATCATTAAAATTAGTTTTACACTTATTTTTGACATAAAATCTACAATTGAACCAACAATTAAGAAGAAATTCTTAATAACTACTCCTTTTATTTTCCCAACTTCTACAACTGTACTTATCTTTTTTTCTGGTAATACATGGTTAATTGTAGTTAGAATAAAATTAACTAATTCTACAATTGCATCAAAAATCTGACTAGACATCATAACAAGTAAATAAGCTAAAGCATATTTAAAAGCTATATCAAGCCATAATTCTTGGGTAAGTCCTCCACCCTCTTGTTTCATATACTTAAACCATGAATCCATTTCTATAAGAAAGAAAATACTAACCAATATAAGAGCGATTGGACGAACTGAACTAACTATTAGATCAGTGGTTGCATTCACAGTTGGACTATACTCAGATAATGTTTTTGTTAATAGGTCAACATCCACATTCTACCTCCTTAGAAATGTAAGCCTCCTAAAGCTGTAATAATCCCTGTAGCAATCGTAACTGCTCCAGCCGCCATCATACCACCGTAAATCATACCCGCTTCACCTTGCTTTTGCTTTTGTGGTGCTTGTGTTTCTTTTCCAATGGTGAATTCTTCCCATCCTGACCACACACCCATCAGGCCTCTAACTGTGCCTGCAACACCTAAGGCAGTGATAACTGTTTTTAACATTTCCATTAATGAACCTCTTTCTTAAAAGCATAAAAAAGGTATCTAAAGATACCTTTTCTAGCTAATTATTTTTCTTCTTTTTTATGTGACTTCATAGCTGTGAATCCAACAAATGAAACCATTAGAGCACCAATTACCATTTGAATAATTGACCCATCTTTACTATCACCAGTATGTGGTAAACCTACACTTGATTGTGCTACTGGTGTTTGTGGAGTTGGTGTACTTGGTTTATAACCAGTTGGTTTAACTGGTGTAGGTGTTGTCACCACTTTATAATAATGTACACTCACTTTTTGATTAACTGGTGCTGTTGGAGCAATTGGAGCCGTTACAGTTGCTTTGTGAGCTGTTAACTTAGGAGCAACTGGCTTTTGAGGCACGTTAGACGCTGAACCAAAGATACCACCTACGATTGAAGTATTATTTTTAGCTGTTGAATGACTAAATGTGAAGTTACGAGTTTCTGAATTTGAGAAATTCCAGCGAACCCCATTAGTTCCTAATTCACCTGATGAACCTTGTGAAACGTCACCACCAGTTACAGTAAAATCATTTCCTGATTGATTAACATTTTTACCATTCGTAATTTTAGCACCGTCAAGTCCTGACATTTTAACTGTTTGGTCATTGTCGATATCGTTAAAGGTAACAATAGAAACACCTTTAGTTGTTTCAGCTTGGCCTTTATAGGAATGAACATAAGTTAAAATTGTTCCTGTTACAGTGGCTGTTCCACCTGTTCCAGTATTACCTTCACCACCACCTGTTGTAGTTCCTGTTCCGTTATAGAGTGCAAAGACTGACCACGCAATACCACCTTTATCATCACCCCAAATAGCAACATATGTTCCGACATTGCCTGGAGCATTAATTTCACTAAAGGTTAACTTCACATCACCATTTGTTGTGTTTTTAACAAGGATAGTTCCTTTTCCATCAATCTTAAAGATGTTATCAAAGTTAGCATCTGTATTTTGATTAAGGTTAACTGATTGAGTGGCATACATACCAGCTGTTTTGATTGTTCCGTCACCTTCAGCATATACTTTTTCAGCGCCTTTCATTTTAGTTGCACCTGAACCAGCTTCTAAAGTTACAGCATTTTGCCATTGAAGACCTGTATTTGATGCCACACCTTTTTGATAATTTGATAATGCTAATAGATAATCAGCAATTTGTTTTTTCATTTGAGCTGTTGAGGCATCCATAATACCAACACCATCTTTAACCGCTTGATTGTACAATGCAATGTTTTTAGCCATGGCTGTTGTTAAATCTGAACCAGTTAAACCCTTAGTGTCAACATATTTTGGAGTAAGGTCTTTACTATCAGTTGTTACTTCAATACCATTCTTTTTAGCAACTGCTACTTGATCATCAACACCTTGTTCAGCATGACTTAAATCTGATTGCCCTTCAGATACAGCTGTATCACGAGACGTTTTAGCATCAGTATATGCTTTTTGATTAGCTTCTTGTTTTGCCTTAGCTTCAGCAACTGCTTTATCCTGATTAGATAAATCAGTTAAAACTTCATTACTTTTGTCTACAACATTACCATCATTTAATGTCACATCAGTTGTTTCACCAGTAGTTACTTCAACTCCTGATTTTTCAGCACTAGCAACATTATCTTTCAATGTGTCTTGTGCGCCATCAATAGTTGTTTTAGCTTGATCCTGTGTTGTTCCTGCTGGAACACTCGTAGGAATTTCAGCTGTTGGTGTACTTGTTGCTGGTGCAACTTGAGTAGTTGTAGGTGTTGTAGTCGTTCCTGTTACTTGTTCGGCATGTACAACACCACCTGCTGTCATTAAAGCTACTGAAGTAGCAAGCGTTACACCAAATTTACCGAGCAACGCCGAATGAGTACCCGTTTTAAATTTGCGGATTGAAAAAATTTCTTTTGTCTCTTGAGTCATGTTATTAACCTTTATTTTTCTCTAGTTCTTGTCAAGTCTATGATAACCTAGACCAGTTAGTTGTAATGTCTTTTTATTGCCTACTTTGATTTTTCTAGCAATCAGTATATGATTTCTTTTTAGAGTTCTGATTTGCTTGTAAAGTTCTGAGTAAGGGATAATAAGATCTACTTCCATTCTCTGGCCTTCAATAATAGCTTGACGGATAATAGTTCCATAATTCTTTCTGAGAGTGACTATTTCTCCTGAATCAAGTCTAGCAGTTGTACCTCCTTGTTTTCCTAATTCTTTTAAGTCAGTAATTGTTAGAACCTGACCTAATTTACTTTTTATTTCATTCATAACTAATCTCCTTTTTTGAATGAAAGGCTGAATTTACAGCCATGCCGAAAACTCCTGTGAAGTTTTACTGTATTTTTTACGCACGATTTATGGTTTAAGAATCGCAAACCTCTTCAGCTTATAACTCCTGTTAAATTAGTTATGCTTTTACATTATGGAAACAGCACTAGATATCCTTTTCTAGTTACAAACACCGCCCCTATTTTGTTTTTTATGCATAGTTTCCGCTAATCTGGACAGTGGGGTTATTTAGTTTTCAAAGGTCAAAGTAGCTTAACTACTCAACTAGACACTAAACGAGAGAGAAAAAGAATTTTGAGATTATATTATGTCTAGTGCCTAGTTGAGTAGTTAAACAAGTTAATTGCTCAAACTTAATTTAAGTCGGCTAAGAATGCTTTATAGCTTTCTTGTGAGGACTGTGTTTTATCAAGAACATCAAGTTGTCTTTCAGCAAGAACACCCAGTCTTGTATTTTCATATTTCAAATGTTTTATTTTATTCACGATTAATCGTCTTATATTCATCTGTTATTAATCTCCTCTAGTTCAAGTGTCTAAATATAGAAAAGGTAAACCACTGCAATACCTAGTATCCAAGTATAAAAAAGGCCTAAAAAGTAATAAATAATACCTTCCCCTTCAAGACAATATCGGTAAACCAATATTGAAATTATGAATAAATTTAAGAGTACTATCCCCTTCATTTCTAGTGTCATCTATTTGATTTCCTTCTATTCGGAAAAAGCCATTTCAGCTTTTCTATGGGCTAATATTTTAGCCTCAAGTCTTCTTTCTTCCCTGAGATTTTCTAAGGACTTAAGAAGATATGCCAAAGGGGATTCACTGTCATAGGGTATTCGCTCAATAACGTTAATCATTTCTCGACTTGTTATATAGCCGTCAGAGAGGTATTGGCCTATCATCATTTTTTGTTTATGAGTTAGACTATAATTTTGAAATTCTCCAGTGAATAAATCTTGTTGGCAAAACTTACCGTTATATTCATCAGCAATTACCTGCAGGAGAGAATAATATTGAGGCTCAATATATTTTTCAACTTTTTCAATTGAGGTAATATTATCAGCTCCAGCAGATGAAGAAAATTCTTTAGAATTTTTTGAAGTCTTTCTAGAACTAATATTATTATTCTCAGTATTACTCTTATTATTATTACTAGGGTTAAAATTTTTAACCTCCGGAGGTAAAGATTTTGGACGTTCAAATTTTTTACCTCCGCTTGTACCAAGGGTTTGAGCGGTCTCTTCAACAGATTCCTCTTTTTGGAATAATAGCTTTCCAAAATAATCAAATTGTTTAAGAAGTGTCTTATCTTCGTCGTAATATTCGATGATTTGACAAGTCGCATCAACATTTTGAAGATATAATCTATTTGGTTTATTATTCCCTTGTCTTACTTCTCTTAACAGACCCATATCAGCTAATTCTTTTTTGATTTTTGTTACAGTTGGTTTCGATTTGTCTAATAATTCCATCAAATCTTGAACCGTAAAAATCATGAAGACAGAGCCATTCTCATCTACATAATCTTTGTTCCCTTGCTCATACGAATGAATACTTAACTGACAGCGATTGAGAAGAGCACCATAACCTAATTTAGCATCTGAGGACAGTTTGACATAAGGACTTGTGTAACGGATTGTAATCAACCTCTTTTTTTCAGCATCCCATTTTCTTTCAGTACGAGTCATAAATAATTGAGGAATTTGATAAAATGTCTGAGTTGTTAGTTGATTTATTGTTATATCTCTATTTATACTCATTTAATTCACCTCGACATTCACTCTCATTCTCATTCCTCCTTGATTTGGAAATTGAATAAGACTAACTGCTTCTAATTCTTCAATGGCTATTTCAGCACGTTCTCTTGGCCAACCCATTGTTTTCATCAAATCAATAATCATCATATTCTTAGTCAATTTCGCAATTGAAGTCTGTTGTTTCTTTTTCATAAGATTTTCTCCAAAGATTTTATTTTGACAAGCAAAAAAGAGAACGAATTTTTCGTTCTCTTAAGCTTTAAAATATATTATGATTCTTTTTCCCGAAACTCTAGACACTTACGCAAGTTTTTTTAACGATTACCAATTCAAATTAACATGTTCATTCATCTCTTTATAAGCAATATCAACTTTTTCTTGGGTAGCACTATCAATTTTTTTTCGATATTTACCACCCTTGATGAAATCTTCAAGAATTAAGGTGCGATAATTATATAATTCATAGCCATCTTTTCCAACAACACCCCGTTCTTTAGCTAATACCATTGTTGGGTGAGCAAGGACTGATTTAATAGTCGTCTTCTTACCTTTTTTATTGATTGTTACATCCATTAACAAACCACGTTCAGTCCAAATATCATCAACTGTCTCTAATCGTTGGTTTGAAATAAAGTTCCCCATTGAGTAAATGATAAACTTCTTCTCGTTTCCTTTTTTAATCACTTGAGCAGGCTCAACAACGTGAGGATGTCCTCCAAAAACAAGATCTGCTCCCCAATTAACCATATTTTGATATAATTCCTTTTGTTTGTCTGTTGGATGAAGTTGATATTCAACGCCATCTTGAGGCATTACAATTGTTATATCAGCTTTCTTTTCGGCTTCTTGAATATCTGCTTTGATTTTCTTTTCATCGAAATCGGACATGTGTTTTTCATATTCTGACTTTGTTAAGTTTGCGTCCATTCCGTTATATCCATAAGAATAACCTAAGATGGCAATTTTTATTCCATTAACCTTTTTAATTAGGAAATCTTCTTTTGAACGATTCTTACTATAGATACCAATGCTATCAATTCCTAACTTTTTAAAAGTATCTTTAGTATTAATTGCTCCGGCTAGGCCTGAGTCTAAAATATGATTATGAGCTAAATCAACCACGTCGTAACCGGTTGACTTAATGGCACTAGCAATTTCCTTGGGGGCATTAAAAAGTGGATAACCCGCTAGTGGATAGTCTGGACTGATGGTTCCTTCGAAGTCACCAATCGCTAAGTCCGCACTTTTGATATGGCCTTTGACAAACTCAAAGTAGGGGTTAAAATCATAATGACCATTGCTGGTTTCAGCACTCATATAGAGCCCGTCATGAATAAGAATATCACCGTTAGCTACAATCCGTGCTGTTTTCGTCACTTTGGATTGAGATTCCTTAGTAGCTGTTTGTGTATCGCCTTTGTGAAAACCAAGAAAGTCATATATCAAGGCAAAAACTAACGTGGAAACAATTGCCACTAAAACATAGTACATTATTTTACGGATTTTTTTATTTTCATTCATAACATCACCCCTTCTTCCCCTTAGTATATCATATTTGAAAGCCCTTTAATATAGAAAAATGAATCCAAACAGTTGGATTCTTTTTATAAAATTGAGTCGATTAGATCTGTCATATCATCACTTGTTTGCTCTGGACCAATTTCAGAAACAATTATACCGGCTACTGCACGCGCCACTAATCCTTCGATGTCAAAGCGTTCTTCATATTTTTCAACATTCTTCAATTTCGGATTTGTCTTAGGACGGTCAGGTGCAAAAATTGTACAACAATCTTCAAATGGTTGAATTGAAATATCAAAGGTATCAATAGCTTGAGCTATATCGATGATTTCTAATTTATCCATAGTGACAACAGGACGAATTACCGGTGTTGTAGTTACGGCATTTATTGCTTGCATACTTTCCAAAGTTTGACTAGCTACTTGACCTAAACTTTCTCCATTAATAATTACTAAACCACTACGACTTTCACGAATAGCATCAGTAATACGCATCATGAAACGACGAGTTAATGTCATTAAGTAGGCTTCCGGAGCTTTATCCTTAATTTCCTCTTGAATTTCAGTAAATGGAATCTCGATAAATTGAATGTTTCCACCAAATCTAACCAAACGACGTGTCAACTCTTGCGCTTTCTTCAAAGCACCTGGACTTGTATAAGGAGGACTAGCAAAATGAACAGCTTCAATTTCTACACCACGTTTCAATGCTAAGTAGCCTGCAACTGGTGAATCAATCCCACCGGATAGCATTAACATCCCTTTACCAGAAGTTCCAACAGGTAATCCGCCAGCACCTTTAATATCTTCATATGAGATATATGCTGCTTCATCTCGGATTTCAACTTTTAAATTAACATCTGGTTTTTTCATTTGGGCTTTAATATTAGGTAAAACTTCAAAAACAGCTCCACCAAGTATGCGATTTAATTCAGTACTGTCTAATTCAAAATTGTGATCGCTGCGCTTCCCAGAAATTTTAAATGTCATTTCTTCAAAGTAGAGGCCTGTCATAATTTGCTGAACGGTTTCAACCAAAACAGGTACACTTTTTTCTACTTTATACACTGGAGATAGACCTTGAATACCAAAAACTAATTTCAAAGCTTCAATCACTGGTTCATAGGGGGTGCCATTTAAGAAGACATGAGTTCTATCTCTGTCAGAATGGACTTTAATCTCTGGATAGATTGAAAGAACATCTTGTATATTGCGCTTTAATTTATTAATAAAGCGCATGCGATTTTTTCCTTTAGTAGACAACTCACCGTGTCTAACCATAATTTCTGAGTATTGCATTTTATCTTACTTTCTGTGTTTTATCATAAATCTGCTTAAAGATTGTTAAGAATTGTTCAACTTGTCCCATATCGTTATCGTCATCTAAACTAATTCGAACGGCCGTCTGAGCATCTTGCAAAGGCACTCCCATAGCAAGTAACGTTCCTGCTGGTTTGCCGGCCTTAGATGAACAGGCACTAGTAGTAGAAATATAAATCTCATGACTTTCAAAAGCATGGACCAAAACTTCTCCTCGTACTCCTTTAATCCCAAAAGTCAGGATGTTCGGTGCGAAGCCTTCTATACCTGAAAAAACAGTTACATCCTTATACGTTGATAAGGCTTCAAATAAGACTTGCTTCATAACTGATATCTTTTTCAAAGCACTTTCTTCACGTTCATTTAAAAGACGTAAAGCCCTAGCCATACTAGCAATAGCTGGTAGATTTTCAGTTGTCGAGCGTTGACCTTTTTCTTGTCCACCACCATTTAATAAAGGACTAAGTCGTTTGCCGGTCTTCATATAGAGGAAGCCAATGCCTCGAACAGCATGAAACTTATGTCCCGAAAAAGATGCAAAATCGACACGGTCTGTTAAAAATTCTGAAGTTGGAATTTTACCGATTGCCTGAACAGCATCAACGTGAAAGGCAATGCCTGGCTTATCAGATAAAAGTTCTGAAATAGCTTTAATGGGTTGAATAGAACCAATTTCGTTATTAACCCCCATAACCGAAACAAGGATTGTATCAGGTTGAATTAAATTCGCTAGTTTCTCTACATCAACAAATCCATCCTTAGTGACCGGTGCAAATGAAATTGAAAAACCTTGGCTTTCCAACCATTTAGCACTTTCTTTAACCGCAGGGTGTTCAATATCAGAAACAATTATATGTTTGCCATAACTTGCTTTTTCAAAGGCTAAACCTTTAAGGGCCCAGTTATCACTTTCTGTACCCCCTGAAGTAAAGATGATTTCTTGCTCATTACATCCTAAAAGATCAGCTATTTGTTTACGTGAGGCTTGCAAAATACGACTAGCATTTGTTCCTAGTTGATGCAAGCTAGAGGGATTACCATAAATTTTACTGGCAACTTCCTGATAGGTTCTCAAAGCTTGAGGGTCAGGCATTGTAGTTGCAGCATTATCAAAATATATCATTTGTCACTTCCTATTATAATCAATCACTCTATTTTATCACAAATTAATTGAAATGCCAGAAGCATAATTTTTAAGAAAAATTATCGGCACCAATTTGTAGCTAAAAGGTAAGGTAAATGGTTGACTAAGTTTTTTTTGAAGCATATACTATTAAGTGAACTTTTTATTCAAAAGTTAATTGTAAGAATGAAATAAGGAATACTTATATATAAGGAGTAAGCATGTCATCAAATTATTCACGTAAAGCTAAAACGCCAAACAAAAAATCGGTCCCAGCAAAACACATCGTAACTGGCTTGTCAGCACTGCAAAAGACAATTGCCTTAGTCGGGGGGATTTTATCCATTATAGTCGCAACCATTACGATTATGCGTACCCTTCACCCTGAGGATACAAACAATAAAGATAATTCTGCAGATCATTCAAGTTCAACTATTGTTAAAATTATTGAAAAAGAGTCAAGCAAGCAATCAGACAATAGTCAAGAATCAACTGATCAAAGTTCAAGTCTTCCAAGTAGTTCAATCGAAACTGATACGTCCACAACTACTACAACTAATAATCCTGATAGTAATCAGTCACCATCATCTAGTCAAGAAACCGTTCCAAGTGATACCACAACAAGCACAAATACACAATAAATCGAAAGTCTGAGTGAATACTCAGGCTTGATTTTTGTCAAATTTTACCAAATATAAGGAAATAAAGATGACTATTCAAGAAACACTCAATTGGATACATAGTTTTAAAGCATTTGGTCGAAAGGTTGATTTAGAACTGATGAACTGGTTGCTAAATCAACTGCATAACCCACAAAAAAAATTTCCAGCTATCCATGTTGTTGGAACGAATGGCAAAGGATCCGTAACTGCCTATCTACGCACCATCTTTTCTCAAGCAGGTTACAAGACTGGTAGTTTTACATCACCTTTTATTACCCGTTTTAATGAACGGATTGCCATTAATGGACAAGATATATCAGACCAAGATTTAATCCAATGCGTTTTAATTTTAAAACCGCTTATTCAAGGTCTCCCATTAGAAACCAAATGGGATCGTCCAACTGAATTTGAAATTGTAACCTTACTGATGTTCATTTATTTTGCAGAAGTTAATCCGGTTGATCTGGCCATCATAGAAGCCGGCATTGGTGGAAAAAATGATGCGACAAATGTTTTTCAAGCCCTAGCTGTTGTCTGTCCCTCAATTAGCCTTGATCACCAAGAAAAATTGGGACAAACTTTGTCAAGCATTGCCCAACATAAAGCAGGTGTCTTAAAGGGACATGAGTTCTTGATTTTAGGGAAATTGGAATCCAGCGCAGCCAAAGTGTTTGAGGAACAAGCTCACAAAAACCAGAGTAACGTGTACTCCTTAGGCACAGCTTTTTCCATAAATTCTAACAGAGAGACATTTGATTTCCACTGGCAGAATCAATCGATCGAGCGTGTAAAGCTACAGCTTCTTGGCAAACACCAACAGGAAAATGCAAGTCTAGCAATCATGACAGCTTTGCTATTGCAAAAAGAATTTCCGAAATTAAATCCACAGGCATTCCCTCAAGCTTTGGCTGATGTTAGGTGGCCTGGTCGGACGGAATTTGTAACTTCAAACCTGATGTTGGATGGCGCACATAATCCTGACTCGGTAACAAAACTGAAGGATTTGCTAGTTACAAATTTCGATGACAGCAAAATTCATATTCTTTTTGCTGGCCTTCGTCGTAAGCCACTCCGCGAGCTTCTTGAAATTTTAAGCGAATTTGATGTTATAGTGACAACTTTTAATTTTTTCGAAGCTGAACAATTGGAAAACTATCCTGATCAGTTTCCAAGAATTAGTGATTTTAGAAATTGGATTGAATCCAGTAAATCAAGTGATGATTTATATGTCGTTACTGGCTCGCTCTACTTTATTTCAGAGGTAAGGGATTACATTCATTCAAATATTAAATAAAAGCTCTCCTGATGGAGAGCTTTTATTTATCTCATTGTCACAAATTCTTCTGCACCAGTTGGGTGAATTGCTACTGTGTTGTCAAAATCTGCCTTTGTCGCCCCCATCTTGATTGCAACTGCAAATCCTTGAATCATTTCATCAACTCCATAGCCGATACCATGAAGCCCAACAATTTTTTGATTTTCCCCTTGAGTAACTAACTTCATTTTGCACACCTGGCGATGGTCCGTTACGGCAGTGTACATTGAAGTAAATGAAGATTGATAAACCTTGATATCGTCTTCACCAAAAACTTCTATTGCCTCTTCTTCTGTCATGCCTACTGAACCAATTGCTGGATGGCTAAAAATAACTGTCGGAACATTGGTATAGTCTAACTTTTCATTTGGTTTGTCATTGAATAGACGTTCAGAGAGTCTTCTACCGGCAGCAACTGCAACCGGAGTAAGTGCAAGCTTACCATTGATATCACCTACTGCATAAATCCCTTGAACACTTGTATTTTCATATTCATCAGTTTTAATGTAGTTTTGCTCATCTAGTTCGACACCTGTATTTTCCAAGCCAAATCCTGTAACATTTGATTGACGCCCTATTGCCCAAATAACCCGATCAACTTCCAACTGGCTACCATCATTTTTAGTCAATAAAATTGAATTATCTTCTTGTTTTTGCAAACTTTGTACTTGCGTCTGTGTATGGAGTTGGATCTGCGTATTTGCCATTTCATCAATTAAACTTGCAACGATATCTTTATCAAAGCTTCTTAGTGGACGATCATGTCGAACAAGTAAATGAGTTTGTGACCCTAGAGCATTTAAGACACCTGCAATTTCTACAGCAATATAGCCTGCACCAATAACAGCTGTCCGTTTAGGAATATTATCCAAAGCAAAAAAACCATCAGAAGTAATTCCTAATTCTGCTCCAGGAACGTCTTGAGGAATAACCGGATGTCCACCAGTTGCAATCAGAATATGCGGAGCAGTATAGGTTTCATCTCCTGCTGTTATAGTATGGGCGTCAATGAAACTAGCATAGGCATTGATACGTTCCACTCCGTTTGATTCAAATCCTCTTTGATAGGACTGATGGATACGATCAATATAGGCTTGTCTATTAGCTTTTAATGTTGCAAAATTGAAGTCAACATTTTCTAAAGTATAACCATAATCTTTAGCATAGGTTTGGATTGTTTCTGCCACTTGAGCACCATACCACATCACTTTTTTAGGTACACATCCAAGATTTACACAGGTTCCCCCAATCTCTGAAGCTTCAATTAGCAATACTTTAGCACCATAAATAGCTGCACGATTAGCAGAAGCAATGCCTGCACTTCCGCCCCCAATTACTATATAATCATATTTTTTCATACATTTACCTTCATACTTTCTGATAATAATGTAACACATTTAAAAACTGGCCTCAAGAAATAAAATCGACAAAAAAACTTAGATTGAAAACAATCTAAGTTTTTAAGAGTATTAAAGTAAATCTTTAAGTGGTGTAAAGATGATGCGCTCCAAATCAGTTACATAAACTGATAATGCTTGTTGTGCATCAAAGTATGCTTTTAATAAGTCATTTGCTTCAATTTTTTGACTCAAACCTTGGATTTCAGCTTGTTCTTCTGGACTTGGCATTTGTCCAGTCTGCATCATATTTTGAATTTTTTCTTGCATTCCAACAAATTCATCAAACAATTGATTGGCTTGTTCATCTGCTTTTATTTCATCTTTAGCAGATTCTACTTTTTTATACTCAGGAAGAGCTCTTAAAGCTCTTTCAATTTTATTGGCATAGTCATAAATTTCTTGTGACATAAGATTTCTCCTTTGATCTTTTATGTTCATATCATATCATAAGATAATTACATCTGTCGCCTAATAACTGTCAACATAAGCTTTGTAATCAGCAAAAGCTTTTTTTAACTCAGTCATCGTATCAGATGAAAATTTTTCCAATAGTTCATTTGCTAAGACAGTAGCCACAACATGTTCCATTACCACACCAGCAGCCGGTAAAGCTGTTGGATCTGAGCGTTCAACCGTTGCTTTATACGGTTCATGGGTATCTATATCGACGGACATTAGAGGCTTGTACAAAGTTGGAATTGGCTTCATCACACCTTTGATGATTAAATCTTCGCCATTAGTTACACCCCCCTCAAATCCACCTAGATGGTTTGACTGACGGCTATAACCTTCTTCCATAGACCATTGAATGGGGTCCATCACTTCTGACCCTTTTAAATAGGCCATCTCAAATCCCATCCCAAACTCAACACCTTTAAATGCATTGATAGATAGAACTGCTTGTGCCATTTTCCCATCTAACTTTTTATCCCAATGAACATAAGAACCTAGACCAGCTGGAACACCTCGTACAATGGTCTCAACTACGCCACCAATGGTGTTGCCTTCTTTTTTGACTTGATCTATATAATCTCTAATTTCATTATCCTGAGCTTTATTGGTAATTGACAAGTCAGATTCCAAAGCAGCTTGCTGTAAATCAGAAAAAGTTAAGTTAAGAGGAACTTGGACCTCTTTGCCACCAAAAACAAGAACGTGGTTTAAAATAGCAATATCTAACTCTACGAGAATTTGTTTTGCGACAGCTCCAACGGCAACTCTCATCGTCGTTTCTCGAGCCGATGACCTCTCTAAAGCATCTCTTAAATCTGCGAAGCCATATTTAATACCACCTACCAAATCGGCGTGTCCTGGTCGAGGATGCTTAACTCGGCGTTTAGACTTTATCTTTCCGTCTACTTCTTGAACCGCCATAATATCGAGCCACTTCTGGTGATCTTTGTTAATAACAGTCAATGTAATAGGTGCCCCTGTCGTTTGTCCATGACGAACTCCTGATGAAATAATTACTTTATCATTTTCAATCGACATGCGAGCACCACGGCCATAACCACCTTGTCTACGTTTTAGTGATTGATTAATGATATTTTCGTTCAGATTTAATCCTGCCGGTACTCCTTCAATAATGGCAGTTAATTGACTACCATGTGATTCTCCTGCTGTTAAAAATCGCATTATTATCCTTTCATTAAAAAAGCACTATTTTAGTTTTCACTAGAATAATGCTCATTTTTACTTAATTATCGGCTTCTAAAATTGCTTTTACTTTTTTCATATCTGTTAAAGAAACCTGACCTGGAGCACTGACATGGTCCATTGAAACAAAGGTCCAAGATGAACCAATGACGTCACCTGATAAACGGGACAGTCTTCCAAGTTTACCCATAGACATTGTTGCAAAGGTTTGTTCAGGATTTAATGCTTTAAATCCTCTAGTGTAGTTCATTAAGTCTAAAACATCTTGTTCACTTTTCGGCATAACAGCAATTTTTACTACCCGTGGAGCCAATTTTGTCATTTCTGAAAATGATTCCATTAAATTCTCAGGCGTTTCTTCAAAATTATGATAAGACAAAACTAAATTTGGAAATTCAAGCAATTGATTGAAGACATCTTTGTGTGAAAAATACTCAAAGTCAATAAAGTCTGGATTATAAATAGCATTAACTTCTTTAATTAAGTCAATGTATTCTTGATTTTCAAGTTCAATTCTCCCCCCTTCACGATTAGTTCGTAAAGTGAAAATAATTTCACGTCCTGAAAATTTTTCAAAAATAGCTGGTGCAACAGTCATAATATCTTCCTTAGGAAGATAATCTGCTCGCCATTCAATTAAATCTACACCATCATATTTAGAGACGTCAATTTCACGCGCCTCTTCAAAACTACTTGGCATTATCGGAGCTACTAATTTCATTATCGTACCTTTATTGTAAATACCTTTAAATAATTACTTCTTTCGTCTGATTGGTTTATTGTAAAATCTTTGGGTAATTGTTGTAAACTCATCGATTGTGGTTTCCGATTTCCAAACCCTTTAAGGAGCTGTTTTTTAAATTGTTCTACAGTTAGGTTAGATGCATTTGTAGAAGCAATAATCTGTCCTTCGGGGTTTAAAATTTCCAATGCTTCAGCGATTAACTTATGATAATCTTTAGAAACGGAAAATGTATGTTTTTTATTTCTAGCAAAACTGGGTGGATCAATAACTATTATATCAAAACTTAAGCCTTTACGCTTAGCATATTTAAAATAGTCAAAAACATCCATCACTATCAGATGATGGTTACTTGTATCAATTTGGTTTGCTTTAAAATGGGCTTGTGATAGTTCACGAGAGCGTTTTGCTAAGTCAACAGAAGTTGTTTCTCTCGCGCCACCAATAGCTGCTGCGACGGAAAATGCTGCTGTATAAGAAAACATGTTTAGTAGAGTTTTACCACTTGCCTGGCCACTTGCTAAAGCTTTTCTGACATCATGTTGGTCTAAAAAAATACCTGTCATTAATCCATCATTTAAAAATACTTCATAATTGACAGAGTTTTCTTTAACAATAAAAGTTTCTGGTGCAACTTCACCAAACAAATGGGCAGATTCGAAGTCTAAACCTTTAAATCTAATTTTTTCATAGGCACCTTTTATATCCGGGAAAACAGATTTAAATGCATCAATTATCATTTTTTTGTGCTTGAACACAAAAGTATTGTACCAAGAAAAAAGTGCATAGTCGCCATAGATGTCAATCGTTAGGCCACCAAAATGGTCTCCTTCTTGATTAAAAACACGGTAAGCAGTTGTCCTATCTGTTTTAGTATAGTTTGACCGCTTTTCTTTAGCTTTTTTAAACAACTTTTCAAAGAAAGGTATACTTAACTGATCTATATTTTTCCCAATAAACCAACCAATGCCTTTATTTTGTTTAGAAAGATAAGCAGTTCCAATTTGCCTATTTGATTTACCAAATAGGCTAACTAGTTGATCGAGTTGATCGAGTTGATCAAAGTCCCTTTCATCAAGCAATTGAACCCCAGATGATAACTTCTTTTCAACAAAAGAATTAATATAGAGTTTGTTCATAATCTATATTATAACAAATTATAAGTAAAATTCATACTAAATTTGAACTTATGGTGAGCACAAGCCCCTATTTTTTGATATAATTTAATTTGGGATTTTTGTGCTCGATAAAATTTGCGACACAAACTTCTGAATGACAGAACTCATTAAAAATAATATTACACATTCCTAGTCCGTTAATATTTTAAAAAATGACGAGCTAAAAACTATTTTCTTAATTTAAACTTTAAGTTAGTTTTTAGTTAACATAGTTATACTTTAACATATTAACCCTTCATAACTTGGAAAATAAACGAGGATGTTCTTACTGTGAATCGATTAAAAAAACGTTTATCAAACTTAATTAACACACGACTAGGATTTATTATTATCCTAGTTACTATTTATTGGTTCAAAACAATTTGGGCCTATCACTTCGACTTTAGTCTTGAACTAGATAATCTTTACCAAGTTCTACTATCTTTAATTAATCCAATACCATTTGCCTTACTATTATTAGGTTGCTCCTTATATATCAGAAATACTAAGGCTTTTTATATTGTAAGTTGGATAATTTATATCATTTTAAACTTACTGTTAATTTCAAATTCAATTTATTATCGTGAATTCTCAGATTTCATAACAGTAAGCGCCATGCTTGCTTCAAGTAAAGTTTCAGCCGGTTTAGGCGATTCTGCTGTTAATCTGGTCCGAATTTGGGATATCATTTTTATTATCGACTTTATTATTTTAGGATATCTCTTTGCAAGAAAAAGAATTACACTTGATCATCGACCATTTAATAAACGTGCGTCATTTGCAATTACTGCACTTTCCTTACTTTTTGCTTCTATCAATTTATTTATGGCTGAAATTGATCGCCCAGAACTTCTAACACGTGGTTTTTCAAATACATATGTAGTTAGGGCATTAGGTTTACCAGCATTTACTGTTTATAGTGGTAACCAAACTTATCAGGCTCAAAAAGAAAGAAATGGGGCTACTGCAAACGAATTAATTGACGTTAAATCTTACGTTAAAGAACATTATGCTGCTCCAGATTCAAAATATTACGGAATCGCCAAGGGCAAAAATGTTATTGTTCTTCACTTGGAGAGCTTCCAACAATTTATAATTGATTATAAACTCCAAGCAGATGGAAAAGAATATGAAGTTACACCATTTTTAAATTCTTTATATCATTCAAACTCAACCCTAGCCTTTTCTAATTTTTTCCATCAAGTCAAAGCTGGGAAAACTTCGGATGCAGAGACAATGATGGAAAATTCATTATTTGGTTTAAATAGTGGTTCCTTTATGGTTAACTATGGTGGCGACAATACTCAGTTTTCTGCACCTACTATTTTAAATCAAAATGGCGGCTACTCAAGTGCTGTTTTCCACGGAAATGTTGGAACTTTTTGGAATCGAAATAATGCTTATAAGCAGTGGGGCTATAACTACTTCTTTGATTCTAGTTATTTCCAAAAGCAAGATAAAAATAACTCCTTCCAGTATGGCCTTAATGATAAATATATGTTTAAAGATTCCATACGCTATCTAGAAAGAATGCAACAACCTTTCTATACTAAATTTATTACAGTAAGTAATCATTACCCATATACTAGTTTAAAAGGTGAAGAACAAGAAGAAGGATTCCCATTAGCTAATACTGATGATGAAACTATCAACGGCTATTTTGCAACAGCAAATTACTTAGATGCTTCAATAAAATCCTTCTTTGATTATCTGAAAGCCTCTGGTTTATATGATAATTCAATTATCGTTATGTATGGTGACCACTATGGTATTTCAAATTCACGTAATACTAGCTTAGCTGAATTACTTGGTAAAGACCCTCAGACTTGGTCAGAATATGATAATGCAATGCTTCAACGAGTCCCTTATATGATTCATATCCCAGGATATAAAGAAGGTGGCATAAAAGAAACCTTTGGTGGTGAAATTGATGCCTTACCAACTTTATTACATATTTTAGGAGTTAACACAAGTAATTATGTCCTATTAGGACAAGATTTATTATCTCCTCAAAACAAGCAAATTGTTGCCCAAAGGACTAGCGGTACTTATATGACACCTGACTTTACAAACTATAGTGGTCGATTATATGACACCAAAACTGGTGCTGAAATTACCAATCCGGATCAGGCAACAATAGAAAAGACTAAATTAATCAGAGAAGCTATCACTAATCAATTAACTGCTAGTGATACTGTCCAAACTGGTGATTTGTTACGTTTTGATCAAGATAATGGTTTAAAACAAGTTGATGCAACTAAATTTATCTATACAAAACAGCTTAAACAAATGAAAGCACTCGAAAAGAAATTAGGAAATAAATCAACTAGTTTATATGATAAACGAGATCAGAAGACTACACGTGATTTATTTAAGGCTCCTTCATATCTAGATTTATACCCTGACGGTGGAGGAAAAGAAATTTCATCCTCTAGTTCTTCTTCCAGCGAAGAGCAAGGAGATAAAAAAGATAATAATGAGTCTAAAACAAAAACAGAATGATGCTAGTCATCATTCTGTTTTTTATATACAAAAAACAAACTAATGACTAGCATTAGTTTGTTAAGTAATTATTTACCAAGTTTGTTTTTTGCAGCGTCAGCAAGTGCTGTAAAGCCAGCAGCATCATGAACTGCTAAGTCAGCAAGCATTTTACGGTTAACTTCAATTTCAGCAAGTTTCAAACCATGCATTAATTGTGAGTAAGACAAACCATTCATACGAGCAGCTGCGTTGATACGTGTAATCCACAATTTACGGAAGTCACGTTTCTTTTGACGACGGTCACGGTATGCATAGTAATAAGAATTCATTACTTGTTCTTTTGCAGTACGGAACAAGATATGTTTTGCTCCATAGTAACCTTTTGCTAATTTTAATACACGTTTACGACGTTTACGTGCAACAACTCCACCTTTAACACGAGCCATTTATATTTCCTCCAAATAATTCTAATAAATCTAGTAAATGCTATAGGGTATCTTATTTAAGACCTGTAAGCATTGCTTTAATACGTTTGAAATCTCCTGAACTTACCATTGTAGCTTTACGAAGATGACGACGTTGTTTTTTAGTTTTTCCGTGGAAACGGTGTGAAGTGAAGGCGCGGAAGCGTTTCAAACCACCAGAACCTGTACGTTTAAAACGTTTAGCTGATGCGCGGTGAGTTTTTTGTTTTGGCATTTTAGTATTCTCCTCTTAACTTAGTATATAACAATGACAATTATTTCTTGTCGGTAATTGGTGCAAGTTGCATAAACATTTGGCGACCATCCATTTTTGCTCTTTGCTCAATAATAGAAATATCTTGAGTTGCTTCAGCAAATTCAGCTAGAACCTTTGCACCAATCTCTTTATGAGTAATCATACGCCCTTTAAAGCGGATAGAAACTTTAACCTTATTTCCTTTTTCAAGAAATTTACGACCATTACGAAGTTTTGTTTCAAAGTCTCCCTTATCAATAACAGGACTTAAACGCACTTCTTTAACAGTCACAACGCTTTGTTTTTTACGTTGTTCTTTCTGTTTCTTTTGATACTCAAATTTGAACTTTCCATAGTCCATAATCTTGGCAACCGGAGGAACAGCTTGTGGCTGGATTAAAACCAAATCAACATTTAAAGAATCAGCAAGTGCTTGAGCTTCTGATAATGTTTTAATACCTAATTGTTCACCTTCTAGACCAACTAGACGAACTTCACGAACGCGAATTTCATCATTAATGAATAGATCTTTTTTAGCTATGATCTTCACCTCTTTATTTTTTTAGAGAAAAACGAAAACGAGCCTGATAAATCAGGCCCGCACACATTTATATCCTATTGGATTTGACATGTTGGGCCAGACAACCTAAGTCGCAAGGCGAGAAGCTCTCACTTCTGCTTTTCTCATTGTTACTATAATACCATAGTAACTATTGCATGTCAATCATTTTTTTTGCTTTTTCTTCAATAAATTTTACAACACCCGATATATCAATCCCCGTTGTATCAAAAACAATAGCATCTTCTGCCGCTTTAAGAGGAGAAACTTTACGGTGACTATCTTTATAATCTCTTGCTTCAATTTCTTGTTTTAAGAGTTCTAAGTCAGTTTCGATACCTTTTTCAATATTTTCTTTGTATCTTCTTTGTGCACGTTCATCCACTGAAGCAATCAAAAATATTTTTAATTCTGCATCAGGTAAAACTACTGTTCCAATATCACGACCATCCATGATAATTGATCCAGTTTCAGCAATACGTCTTTGTTGCCTAACTAATTCTTCTCGTATTTCTGGAATAGCTGATACCCAAGAGACATTATTTGTGACATCATTTTGTCTAATATCCAATGTAACGTCTTGATCACCAAGAAATACTTTTTGACTACCGTCACTTGCTTTCTTAAATGAAATAGGTGTTTGAGCAAGATTATCTAATATGTCTTGAACATCATGCTCAGTGTATTTATTTTTTAATGCGATATATGTCGCTGAGCGATACATAGCACCAGTGTCCAAATAAGTGTAGCCAAGATCTTTTGCAATAATCTTGGCTACAGTACTTTTTCCACTTGAAGCTGGACCATCAATCGCTATTTTAATGGCTTTCATAAATTCCTCTTCAACTACTTGATAATAACTGCATCTCCAGGGTTAGCATACCAATACCCTTGAGTCATATGGTCTGGATTAAGTGCTTGTAATTCTTCAACACTAATTCCAGCTCTTCCTGCGATGGAAGCTACACCCTCACCTGGTTGAACAACAATTGTTTGTCCTTCAGCACTTGAACTTGAAGAACTAGAACTGTCATCAGTACTTGTACCAGATGCTTCATCATTACTTGTAGCTTTACTTGAATCTTTAGTATTTGTTGTTTTGTTTTTATTGTCAGATTTTTTTGAAGCCTTTGAAGAAGAAGCCCCATAAAATCCAATAGTATCATTTTGTTTATTACCACCACTGTTTGAAGTGTAGAAAAAAATGAATAAAATAGCTACAATAATAACAAAGAACACACTCAAGAGTGCTGTTAACCACGGTGTACTAAGAAGTGCACTCCTCGCATGTCGTGTCCTGGATTCTCTCGAATCTTTTACAATTTTTTCTTCCCATGGTTCTTTAGCCATGTTTCTCCCCCTTGTTAAATTAACAAATTCATATTAGAATAATACTATGAAAGTATCTATTATTCCAGAAAAATGCATTGCCTGTGGGCTCTGCCAAACCTATTCAAGCCTCTTTGACTATCAAGATGATGGAATCGTTAAATTCTCAGATTCACAAAACTTAAGTCAAAATATCGACCCTACAGATCAAGACGCTATCTTAGCAGTCAAATCTTGCCCTACCAAAGCCCTTACAATCCAGTAAGAGGCTTTTTATCTTTTTTATAAATTTCGAAATAATCTAAATTTACCAAATTATCAACAAGAACGACTTCACCTCTAAATTTAGGATTAATTGCCAAGGCATCTAAAAAATATTTTTTAGGCCATTTTCGCATATAAAACAGGTGTTTTTTTCCTTTTGCAAAAATTGTAATAGTTGATTTAGTAACTTCAATTTTTCTGATATCTTTAATTTTAATCCGACGAGGACCAAAAAATTTCAAAGAAACGATTTTTATAATTCCTCGTTTTTCATCAATAATAAAATACCGTTGAAGACCAATACCAACTAGGATAATAAAGATAGCAAATAGGACAAAGACTTGACTGGGAATATCTGTCCGCTCATATAAGAGAGACAGTCCTATAAATATAGGAACAAAAGCAATTGACCAATAAATGATGGAAAAAGATAACTCAGGTTGCCAATGGTAACGAATTTTACCAAATATTTTTATCATTTGTCCCCTCCATTTTTACAGTCATTTAAGCCTCTTGAACAATGCCGATGATAACATCTACTGCTTGTTCCATAGTTTGAAGACTAACAAATTCAAAACGACCATGCATATTTTCGCCACCGGCAAAGATGTTTGGTGTTGGAATTCCCATAAAGGAAATTTTAGACCCATCAGTACCCCCACGAATTGGCTCAATAATCGGTTTAATAGAAAGATTCTCCATAACTGATTTAGCAATCGTAATTGGTGTCATATCTTTTTCAATGACTTTTTTCATATTGTAATACTGATCTGACAAGGTAACAAGCACGCGCTCAGCACCAAGTTCTTGGTTCATTCTATCAGCAATAGCTTGAACTTCAGCTTTTCTCGCTTCAAAGGCTTGGTCCTCAAAATCACGAATGATATAAGAGCTTTCCGCTTCTTCTACACTGCCTGACATACCATGTAAATGATAGAAGCCTTGGTAGCCATCAGTTTTTTCAGGTCTATCTGCCTCTGGCAATTGATTATGAAAATCAATCGCCAATTGCATAGCGTTAACCATTTGCCCTTTAGCAGTACCAGGATGGACGTTACGGCCCATAAATTTAAGCTCTAGAGCTGCCGCACTGAAGGTTTCATATTGCAATTCACCAAGTGGACCACCATCGACTGTATAAGCAAAATCAACGTCAAAGTCTTCGACATCAAACTTGTTAGCTCCAACACCGATTTCTTCGTCTGGCCCAAAGGCTACACGAATTTCACAGTGTTCGATTTTTGGATTAGCAACTAAATACTCTATTGCTGTCATAATTTCAGCAATCCCAGATTTATCATCTGAGCCAAGTAAAGTAGTACCATCAGTTGTAATCAAGGTTTGTCCAAGATAATTATTTAAATTAGGAAACTCTTCTGGAACAAGTGAATAGCCTGATTGACCAAGTTCAATCTTACCACCCTGATAATTTTCAATAATCTGCGGGCTAACATTCTCTGCATTAAAATCAGCAGTATCCATATGAGCAATAAAACCAATTTTACGTGTTAATGTAGCACTATTTGCTGGTAATGTTCCAATTAAATAACCATTTTCTTTAATATAATGAACATTACTTAAACCAATTGCTTCCATTTCTGGTTGCAAAATATTCAATGCAAAAGCAACTTGACTTTCAGTACTTGGTGTAGTTGTTGAGTCAGGATTACTTCGCGTATTTTCTTTGACATATTTTATAAATCTGTCTAACAAAGTTTGATATTGCATAATTCACCTCATAACTTAATCAATAACATTATAACACAGAAAGGCTTAAAAAACTCTTCTTTCAGATGATTTTTAAGCCTTTTCATTATACTAAATTGTGTAAGTCTTATAGTAGGATAAAATTCCAGAAACAATTCCCTGTGCTAGTTTTTCTTGATAAGCACTTGAGTTAATTCTTTGGAACTCTGTCGGATTTGACATGTAACCTAGTTCAAGAAGCACAGCTGGAGCTGTTGTTTCCCTTAAGACAGCAAATGTGTTTCTAAGTACGCCATTGTTTTTCGCGCCAGTATTTGACACAGTAGCAGCTTGAATGGCATTAGCCAACATTGAGCTACGAGTTAGTCGTTCAGCATCATTATGGAAAGTTTCGTTAATTTTTGATGGGTACTCTGGATAGTACTCATAGTAATATGTTTCAATACCATTTGCTGTGCTCGCTGTCGAAGCATTAAAGTGCATGCTGACAAAAAGGTCAGATAATGAGTTATTTGCTTTTTCTGAACGAGGTAATAGATCCATATAGCTATCATCTGTTCTCGTTAAGACAACCTTATATCCTGCAGCCTCTAACTTCGTTTTCACTAAATTCTGCATTGCAAGGTTCAAGGTTTTCTCTGTTTGGTTGAAATAGCTCGCGCCTGGATCATAACCTCCATGCCCAGCATCAAGATAGACAACTTTATTAATAATGGCATAATTTCCCTGTGAAGCTGATTTCCCGGTACTTTCAAAGTAATATTGACCTAGGTTAAATCCACTTCTTGTATTATCACTAAAATCGATGTAAGTATGAACTGTATAGTTGCCGGCTAAAAATTGATGTAGTGCCTCATTGACCTGAATGCTAGCTGTTTGATTAAGTAAATCAGTCGTTTGATACCAATGTATATTGGATTGGTCAGATAAGGACCAAGCAGCTACACTAACTTTTTTAATTGTTTTTGTACCACCTTGAACATCGACTGTTAAGATCCCTTTATCTGCTTGGTAATTTGATACAGTAACTTTTGGTTGAATAATAACTGGTTGAATTACTTCTTTAGATATTTTAAAACTACCAAGATTAGTACCAACTTTACTTCCATCGGTATAATTAGTATAGACATGAACAATATAATTATCAGAAGTATTGCTGTGGTTGGCAATGTCAATCAATTGACTTGTGCTATTATTGGAAATTTGAGGCTTATACCATTTTAAATCATCTTGACCAGCTGATTCCGACCATACCGCCATCGAAATACTTGAAATAGTTTTAGTCTGACTAGTACCAACCACATTTACAGTGAAACTAGTTTTGGTCTCTTGATAGTTAGTTACCGAAACAGTTGCATTAGGTTTCGTTTCAACATTACTAAAAGTAGTCGTCAACAAGCCAATTTGACCACCAGTAATTGTACTTTGACCATAAATATGGATTTTGTATAATCCTTTTTCATTATTATGATTTGCAATGTTTACTAATACTTGGTAATTACCAGTTGTTACTTTACTAGCTTTATACCACTTGAGGTCATCTTGACCATTTTGATCAGTCCATACAGGAATAGAAACACTTGTAATGGTATCTGGTACGTTATTAACGTTAATTGTAAAGCTCGATGGACTAGTTTGCGTAATTTGACTTGTTACTTGTGGTTTCAATAATGTCACATCTAAGGTAGTAATCCCTTTCATGACACCATCTGATTTTTGATAAGCATGGATATGATAGCTGCCAAATTCTTTATGTCGAGAAAAATCAACATAAGCTGCTCCTTGAGCAGAAGCTGTATACCACACTAAATCATTTTGATTATTAACATCTCCCCATACAGCATATAGTATGGAAGCATCTGTTGGAATTGGTTGGTTATAAGTAATCGATATGCCTTTATCATCAGCTGTGGCGGTTACAGGACTTGTAGTTGTTGCCGCCATTGTTACTGATGCCATTTGTTTTTCTGGAGCACTAATTTCTTCAGATAAAAAAGCCACTTGATTTACTTCATCTGCTGTGACAGTTGAAGCAATATCAGTACTCTCATTAGTTTGAACATTTGCTTCAGTTGAACTAAGCACAACTGACTGACTAGTTATAGTTGTACTTGTTGTTTGGCTAAGATTTAATTCAGAAACAGGAACCTCAGCTGTTACAGATACATCTGATGAAGAAATCTCTTGATTTGGTACACTAGTTCCTGTACCTACTATGCTGTTAGTTTCTTGAGTTAATCCAGAATCAGTAGATACTGGTGTGGTATTATTAATATTTGTAGTTGTTGTAGTAGACGGTGTATTAGGCTCTACCAAGACATCTTCTGCCAAGACATTCTTTTGTACAAAAAGCATGCTTAAAACAAAAGGTGCTATTAAAAATATGTTGTTTTTAAGTTTCAAAATGGTAACCGACCTTCAATTTAATATTTAAATAATTATAACATTAATTCATATATGCTTCAAACTGACTAAACTAAAAAAGCAATCCTAGTTCTACTGTCGAACATAGGATTACTTGTAGTTTATTTGCTATTTTTAAAAATAAATAATTTACTGAAAACGTAATTTAGAGCAATGACTAGCACTTGACCAATGATTGTCTCAACAGCATTAACAAGACTGATATTATGATTAACAAATTGACCAATGATATTTGGAAACTTTTCAACCAGTAGGTAAGCGAGAGCCAAATCAAGTAATAAAGTAGCAATTCTTGCAATACTAAACTTAATTAATCGATTAAACCAACCAGCTCTAACCTGGTTGAAAACAAAAATATCATTAGTAATAAATGCAAACATAACCGCAACAACATTAGCAACCAGAGCTGATAAAGTCGCTTCTTTAGTCAGAGAAAAACATAACAGCCTAACAAACATGTAGACAAGTGTGGTTAAAACACCAAAAAACAAATATTTAAAAACTTCATTATTCAATATCTTTTTTAGCATAATTACAAATCACTTTTTTCTTTTATAATATAAACAGGACGTTTTTTAGTCTCTAAGAAAATTTTTGCAATATATTTTCCTATTATACCTAAAGCCAATAATTGAAGCCCACCCAAGAGTAAAATAATACAAATTGTACTTGCCCAACCAGAAACAGGGTCTCCAATAAAGATTTTTTTAAGGACAATAAATACTATTCCAAAAATAGCTGCTAAAAAAGAAAGAATACCTGACCAAGTTGCTAATTCTAACGGCGCACTTGAAAAATTTATTAATCCTTCCAAGGAGTATTTCAATAGGCTAAAGAAATTCCAAGAAGTTTCTCCTGCTACTCTATCTCTATTATCAAAAGAAATATATGTAGTCTTATATCCTACCCATGCAAATAAGCCTTTCGAAAATCTATTAACTTCTCCTAGCTCAAGAATACTGTTTACAACTTGTCTAGTCATTAACCGAAAATCTCTAGCACCATCAACCATCTCTGTATCAGAAACAATATTTATAAGTTTATAGAATAATTTAGAAAAAAAAGATCTAATAACCGGCTCACCTTTTCGATCAGCTCTTCGAGTTCCTACAACATCAAAACCATCATTAATTTTCTCATACATTGGAATCAACAATTCAGGTGGGTCTTGTAAATCTACGTCCATCACAGTAACTAAATCACCATCTGATTCTTCCAAACCAGCTAGTAAGGCAGCTTCTTTCCCAAAATTTCTAGAGAAGGAGAGAAAATTTACATTAACATATTCTTTAGAAGCATTACGTAAAACATCTAGAGTTTTATCAGATGACCCATCATTGACAAAAATATAATCAAATATTAAATCATCAAGCATCAATTTTTCTATTTTTTTTGTCTCATTTAAAAATGGATAAATTGTCTCGTCCTCATTATAACAAGGAATAATAATACTAAGTTTTTTCATTGTTCAGACCTTTCTTTTCCAAGTTAGTCAATTCCACATACAATTCCTTTATCAAGAACATTATTACTATATATATACTTAATAAAACTGGAAGATGAGTTCTTACTCCAGAGGCATATATTGTTGGTGAAAATGAAACTGACATTCTACCAAGGTAACCAATTACAACGATGTATATTAAGAAAATTTTCTTATCATAATTAGAAATCAATCGATAAATAGCAAATGCCAAAAATAGTAAAAGCGTTAAGTACATTAACCATACATAAATTAACTCGACAGTAATATTATAATTCTTTAAATTTGCAACCACCGTTTTGAGTGAATAGAACAATGTCTTAATACCCAATTTATCAGAAATTATCATACTAAATAAGCAAATACTTGAAATCAATATTAAAATCTCTTTCTTGTAAAGAGCTAAAATAATAAAAAGAATCAAAAGTATGTATATTGCTGTTATTTGATTACCGAAAAACAAACTATTATTTGTATCAAAAAATCCTAAACATATCTTTTTAAAAACTGAAATATGATCAAATTTCGGGTACCAAGCTTTTACTTCTTTTAATTTTCTAATCTGACTTCCTGGGGAAAATAACATTGAAAAAATGGAAAGAATAGAAATAAGGAAAGCAATGATATATGTTCTAGAAAATTTATTATTATTTTTATAATAATAAATTATGAGATACAATAAAAATAAAAAGCTAATTAATGCAAATTGTTCTTGCATAACTGTCGGAATCAAGAAAAGGAAAGATAATATCTTAGCAATTTTATTCTTCTTTGTAATCAACCACATTGCAACTATAAATAATACCATTGGAAAATAATAATTTGTAATTGTCGCAATTAGTCCTGCTCCAAGAAAAAAATCAGTAGGAAATATATAAATAAAAATAATTGGTATTAAAAAAACAATAACAGAGGATTCTTTTATTTTACTATCTACTATAATATCTGATAAGACATAAAATAATATTAAAGTAGCAATAAATAAAACTAGATCAAACAAAAGATAATTAACTGAAAAAAACATTGTTGCAGATTCAATAAATAACCTACTACTCCAATTTTGGTATCTATCTATAGCAAATTTAAAATAGTCATAATGATATTTTTTTGCCATATTTTGAAACCAAGTTTGATCTCCAGGTTGGTTTATAAAGCTTATTGATTGTAAAGAATACAATAAACTAAAGAATGTAAAATACACCATCTTATAAATTTTCTTCATTTTAACCTCTATTTCAAATTAAAAAACGATTTATAATGTTTAAGATAACGAGAGCCAAATATTATATCATACTGAATTATCTTTAAGTCATTCTTTATTTCTTTTCCGTCATTATCAAGATTATTTTTATCAATACTTGCCTTTTCTAATACATCTGTTAAAAGTGCATCATATGGGCTTACTTTTGAATTAGTATGTTTCAATAACAATGCAGGAAAATCACTTGAATTTACTTTACTATATTTATATTTTTTATTTTTATAATTACTCCAAATAAAGAAATCAGTCTCATATTTTAAATTGGGGTTTTCTTTGAATATTGAATTTGGATAGAAACTAGGAAGATGATCTCCATAAAAAACAACTGAAATCTTTTTATCAATTTTCTTTAGACTGTCCAAGAAGGATTTAGTTTCAATATCAGTAGCATACATTAATTTAACATAACTATTTAATGAGTTTAACTGATTCTCATCAAAATTTTCCCCAGTAGCTGCAATATCTGCTGGTTGTTCTTGTAACCATGGAACATGATTTTGAAAAGTAATTACAGAGAAAAATTGACTATTTTTTTTATCAATTTTATCTAACACATTTTGATAAGTTGATTTATCTGAAGGATACAAACCTAATTTTTCAGAAATTGTTGGTAAATTTCCGGTTCCTTCTGATGCAACAAATGTATCAAACCCCATTCGATTATATACATCTTTTCTTGAATAAGTGTGAGAATCCCCTAAGTGAATTGCAATTTTATTCTTATTAGAAAAATAATTTGAAATTGAAGGGATGTAACTCATTTTCGGTACTATTTCAGTATTCATAACTGAAACTGCTGGGGATAAATTATAATATGGTAATCCAATCAATGACTGCAACTCCATATTAGCAGTTCCTCCACCGTAACCATCGGATTTCATTAATCCAGATGTATTATTATCTTCTATTTCTTTAATATTAGGTAATATTTCTTTAGAAATAGAAACTCCTGGCAATCTTTCGGGTTTTGAAAAACTCTCGCTTAATATGAAAATAACTGTTTCGTCAGTAATGTTATTATTTCTCGTTGCATTAATCTCATCAGCTCTTTTACTATATTTTTTTACTATCTTTGAAATTTGTTTTTTTGAGTATTTATAAGGTTTTTCCATGACTGGCTTACTAATTTGCTTTATCCAGACATAAGAAACCGATTTATATTGAGAATTGGTTAAATGCCCCATATAAGCTATATCCAACGAATTATTCAATTTAGATAATACAGGGATATTTTCTATAATCTTACCTTTTTTTTCATTCCTGAATATTTGATAAACAGAAAATAATAATAGAAAAACAATAACTATAGTTGTAGTTCGGAACACAGTTCCATTGAAACTTTTAACATTCTTAAATTTCTTCTTAAACACAAAATAAATTATGGATGGAATAACAACTAATAATATTAAATATAACAAGTACTTTTTATCCAAAAAACTTAAAATTAGTTTAATATCTTTTATCCATACAATGTCTGTAATTAATAAAGGTTCACTTCTCATTTTGACTTTAACAAAATTAACAACTCCTATAAGTATAGTAGTCAAAATAACTAATAATGTACTTATTAGATAATCATTTAAAATAGCATAAAAAAGAATAAAGACTAAAGTTAATAAAGTTATTTGAAAAAATGTGGCACCATCAAAATAGAAAATCCCCATAAAGTCAGAATCTGCTTTAACACCATACTGTAACAAAAAATTCAATAGTATGGCAAAAATTAGACTAGTTGATAAACTAATTGAAAACCCCATATCAAGATGGATTAATTGACGAAAACCTTTCAAAAACAAAAGTACTATCGTTGAAAACAAAGCAAATAAAACAAATGTTATAATCAATGTAAGCAAGACAAAGTCAAAATAACCATTGCTTTGTGTTAAATTGGGTATTGATTCGCTATAAAATATCGATATATTCGACGAAGCAAATGCTATTAATGAAACTAGATAACCAATAATAATTTCGTAAGTTTGGGTATTGAGATGTACTTTTTCAAATCTATCAAACTTTTCAAAAAACAGTATAAGGTAGTGAAACACTAAGCTGATCAATAATAATACAACAATTATAATCAAAGCTCTATTAGATATAATTTCATTTTTTAGTAAACTGATATAATCGATCTTAATATTATTCAAATTTGAAGAAAATCTAATGAAGATACTGATTAACAAGTAAACTACTATTGAAATTATTGATTTTATAAAATTTTTAATATTGTTGTACAGTGAAAGATATATAAGGAAAATTATTAATGAAATAAATGCAAATTTCGTTTCTAATGATAATAATGATTTGTAATTAATATTTAAACCAGCAACATTAGTCAAAATTGATTTATTTACTAGATAAAAATTCATGATAAAAGTCGTAATGAATAATATTACAACATTTAAGATTCCTAACCAATTCTTTCCAAATTTATTTTTTTTCATTTCCTAATTTTCTCACCTAACCTTCTAATTATATATTTTATTGCTCGAGCAGGTCCTATCACAATATATTTTAATGCTCCTTTTATACCACCCATGTAAGTGAAGTCTACAAAGGTATTTGGTGCACCATTTCCACGTTCATTCAATAATTTATTATCGATGAATGGAGTTAAGTCAACTGGATTTTTAGAAATCCTAAAATCATAATGTTGATTCCAAGCAATATAAATTAATAGCCTTTCTATTGCATGTAATATTGAATTTTGAGGTAATGGCTCAGCAGGTACATCTTCTGCTGTCAGGTTCAAGTCAAATAAAGGCTTTAAAGCATCATATTTAAACCAGACAAAGGTTCCATAGGACATGACAAAAGTGTGAAGATGATTGAAATCAATGGACTTTGTTAATCCCATTTTTTTCCATAACTCATTCATTTCCGGGGCTATAAGATTTTCATTCCAAGCCGTTACTATCTTATTATAACGGAAATAAGTCGGCATATCAGCAATAACGATACCTACTTTATTTTTTTCAAGAGTTGCTAAGATGCTATCTGCTGGAAGGACCAACATTTTGATAAGCTCTTTTCTCCAGCTTTCTCCAGCCCAAAAATCAGCTTCTTTGGATTTTTTGGTGTGAAAATGACCAATGTAGTCATAAACTGACAATTTTTCTTTTAAAAGCAACATTGGTAAAACATCGCGACCAATATTACCAGTTACAAAGACCTCAGCTTTTTGATTATTTTCATTCAATACATTTTCAATTTGTGTTTTTTTCTCTTCGATATCAGTTGTAATAAACAAATCATAATCAAAATGAAAATTCTCAAATGCACTTAAAAATTCTTGTAAAAGATCAACATAAAAAGTATGTAAATGAATTGCAACTTTTTTATTAATTACTTCACTTGGCAAATCAGATTTTAGATATTTATTTGCTAATAGATATTTAAAATCCGGATAATTAATATCTGACATATGCTCAACAATCAAATCCACTGGATAAGTAGACTCTGTTTTTATGTAGTCCAATAAATATGGAGTTATATGTTGATTATTATCTATTGCTTTTACTTTGATGAAAGGTACTCGATGTTGAAGAATCGCTGTGGGATGATAATAAGAAAAATCAGCATGCAGTAATTGACTAGCATCTTCTTTTACAGTATTAAAAATTGTACTGTAATTAAATCCAGCTTCAATCAATCTAGTCGTGGCCTGAGTCTCGTAGTGCTTGATAACGTCTTGAACATCAGAAAATTCAATTATTGCCTTCCAAAAATTTAAATATACATCTGATTTTAAAACTTCATTTTTAAAGCACATAAAGTAACTTTGAATATGCTCTTTAAAATCTTTAGTTTTGCGATTATTAGTTAAACCCCAAAAATCAATTTTGTCATCTTGCTCAAATTTCTCATAATAGTTTTCAATAGACCATAATGGACCAAAACAAGTATCATTCATAGTTGTAACATTATCAAAGTTTGATAATTCATCAAAACCGATATAAGCCATTCCATCACGCCAGGCAGCAAAGTCAAAACCACTGTTACTTCTTTGAATGAAATCATCAAATAATCCTTTTGATTTTAAGTTTTCAATATCAATATTTGAAACAGGACTATTTGAGATAAAAATAATTTTTGAAAATAAAGGTCGCATCTGTTCTAGCTGGTATTGAACATGAGAGCTCACTAAATTATATTTATTAAAATGAACATACAAAAGCAGACGCTTCATTTATTTCTCCTTAAAAAGTTGATAATCTTTGTTGGAATTGTCCAACGTCTAGAATGTGTTACCGAGTTATATCTGACAACCATTTCTTCTAACTGGGTTTGGATTTCTTTATTTCTTTCATACAACTGATTATTAAGAATTTCAAGATAATCATATTCTTTTTGTTTTTTTAGTACGTTATTAAGTTGGGATGATAAGAAATCAGGGAGAAAATCATCTTGATAAAGGTGAGACAAATTTGAAACAAGATAACTTAATTCAAAATTTTTGCTTTTTAAATAAGAAATATTAAAAATCATCTGAGGATCCACATGATTGAAATAATAACTTTCCCCAACATTTATTCCCGAAATGGTTTTGGGAAGTAGTTGTGTATTATCTTCAATATTTTTAAGTCGAATTTCTTTATAATAACTAGGTCTTTCAGACATATCAATTCTTACTTCAAAGGTATTGTCTGGAAGTGAAAATGATATTTTATCTTTGTTAATTAATGAGTAACTAATACATCTGCGCTCATCCCAATTTTCTGAATCAGATCTGTAATATATTTTCACATTTTCTTTATTTGCTGGTGAAAAAATCTCTTGAGGATCATATGCACCTATAAAGTTGCTCAATAATGGAAAATATGATTTCTCTTTATAACCACCATCACCATTCAAGACTTCTAAAATATTAGAATAAGCAGTTTCCATAGTATAAAGATTTTGAATTTTATTTACCTGATTTAATACACTGCTTTTGAAATCATTATAATTTGCTAGATAAGATTGAATTTTATTTACTAAATCTTGAACATTTCCTAACTCATACAACTGGCCAAATCCAAAATAGTTTGTTACCGATTTATACCCTGGGTTATTAGCTGCAATTGTTGGTACACCATTTAATAGAGCCTCTGCATAAACTAAACCAAATGTTTCCATTTTAGAGGTTAATAAAATAATATCACTACCTGTAACATAATCCCATGGATTAGATTTATTTGGTATAAATGTTATCCCTGTTAACTGATTCTCAGAGATGAATTGATCACATTTATTTTTATAAGTTTCATCATAGTCACCAATAAAAATTAAATTTGGACGTGGACATGATAAGTGTAAATAAGCTTTAAGTATTTCAAGTTGATTTTTATTGTCATTGATTCTACCTATAGAAACCAATCGAATATCATCATTTACATTATCTTTTAGATTTGATTGAAAGGCGCCAAATGGAACGAAGGATGATAATTTTTCACTATTCTCAAATAAATTCTGTAGATGTGACTCTAATTCTCCGGATACAGCAAAAATTTTATCAGATAAGCTCTCCATTAATGGTATTAATTTTTTATAGTATGAAAATTCTTCCAAAGGAAATTCATGAATTAACCAATAATGGGTTTTCTGTTCTATTGCAGCAGCAATGGCTCCTTGAAAAACATTTGCTGTATTTGAAATTACAATATCAACCGATTTTTCTTGAATTAATTGTCTTAATTCATATACATATTTTTGATAAAATAATGTTCTATCTTGAAGACTATCTTTTTTAATTCCTGGAGCATCTTCCCACCACCAATTTTTATACTCTAGTGGGATTAACTCAATATTGTTACTCTCCATTTTTTTATGATAATTTTCAGTTGTAGAATGGTTTTCTGAGGGGACGACATTAATTATATGATATCCTGACTCTGCCAAATGACCCATTAAGCTTGTAATAGACTGTTCGGCTCCATTATCCAAAGTTCCAGTTGGTGAAATAAATAGTATATTTTTCATAACAACCTTCTTATTTCCAATTACTATTTCTTCTTAAAATACCAGTATTGGCGTCCCATTCAGATTCGTCTGCTACATCTATTTTTCGATTAATTAAAATAACAGGCACAGCACTAGTTGAGAGGAAAGCTATTGGATGTTTATCCTTGTCACGAACTGTTGCTGCAAGTTTCAGTTTTGCATGATTAATAAATGGTAATTTACAAGTAATTGAGACTACTTTTTCGCCTTTTCCTTTTGTCATTAAATCCATCGAATTATCATTATACAAACCCAAGTTCGTATCAATATCTATGAATGACAAAGCAATATGAGTATCCATATCTCTTAAAACATTGTATTTAAATTCAATTTTTATTTCATCTTCAGGGGAAATTTGCGGTGATGTTAACAACTTAGCATCAAAATTATCAATTAAGATAACTTCTTTCTTCTGTACTTTTTGACCCTCTTCAGCAGTTTCAACTTCATCTGTCACAATAGCATTGTCAAAACTATATTGATTGGCTACATCGTCAGGGTTACCATACGCTTTTACTAAGCCGTCTTCAATAAGCACAGCACGATTACAATATTTTTTTACAGCACCCATATCATGGGTAACTAATATTGTAGTCTTTCCACTAGCTTTGCGTTCCATAAAGTAGTCGTTACATTTTCGTTGAAATGCTTCATCCCCAACCGCTAATACTTCATCAAGTATTAGAACATCTCCTTGTGCTTTAATTGCAACAGAAAATGCTAAGCGGACTTGCATCCCGCTAGAATAATTTTTTAGTTTTTGGTTCATGAAATCATGTAACTCTGCAAAGCTAACAATATCATCATACATACCATCTACTTCTTCTTGTGTGAATCCAAGCATGGCACCGTTCATATAGACGTTATCGCGTCCAGTTAATTCTGGATTAAAGCCCACACCTAACTCAATAAATGAAACCATTTTACCATCAACAGTCACTTGACCCTTTTCAGGAACATAGATTTGTGAAATGATTTTTAATAATGTAGATTTACCAGAGCCGTTTCGTCCAACAATTCCAAAAAAATCACCTTTATGTACATCAAAATTAATATCTTTTAAAACACGTTGCTCTGTAAAACCTTTTATCCCTCTGAATCTATTGACTAAAGTTGTTCTAAAGCTTTTTGTTGCTTCTGTCGGTAATTTAAAGGATTTACTAACATGTTCTACTTTTACTGCAATTTCTTTTTTAGTTTCTGTCATTAGATAATCTCCGCAAATTTCTTAGCATTTTTATTAAATACAATAATTCCTAAAGCCAAAATGCAAAAAGGTAGAATATAGGGAATAATAACATAATACCAATTATGTGACATTTGCCAAATTGTCGCATTTGCTCTGTCAATTAACAAATATCTAAAATCTTGAATCATCTGTGCAAGTGGATTTAACATTAGAATTTTTGCTGCTAAAAGATGTTGGTCAGATACAAATGTAATAGGATAAATTATCGGTGTCGCATACATGGCAGCTTGCATCAAAACTTCCCAAACTTGAGCTAAGTCTCGATAATAAACAAATAATGTTGATAAAAGCAAAGCTACTCCGACGGCTAACACAAATAGTTCAATAAATAAAAATACTGCAAGGTATGCATGTGAAGAAATGGTAACACCATTAATGACCGCAAAGATAAGTACGACTACTAGATTGATTGAAAAATTGATTAATGCGCCTAATACAGCAGAAAAGACAATTGTATGCTTAGAAAAATTTAACTTTCGGAGTAAATCTCCCCTTGTTACAATCGAAACCATTCCCATACCTGTCGCTTCTGAAAAGAATGACCAAATAACATTGGCTAATAACAAGGCAACAGGGAAATGCGGTACAGACCCACCTAATCTCAAGAAGCGGATGAAGACCAAATACATAATTGTAAACATCATTAGCGGTTTTAAGATGGACCATAGATAACCGATGGCACTTCCTTGATATCTTAATTTAAAATCAGTTTTAACTAATTCTTTCAAAAGAATACGATTCTTTTTACTGAATAATTCCATTACTTACTTTCTCCTATACCCTAATTTTGTAATAATTAGAGTTCTAAATATAAATGTGTGAAATGGTCTATTTTTTTTAAAACCATACTTTCTTAATAATTCTATGCGTGTTAAAAAGGGTTGTTCAATCAGAGTTACATATGATTCAATCATAGATTTCTTAAAATTATCTATATCCAATTCAAGTAAATAACTTGCTTGTTTTTGACTTGATGTAATTAGCCACCAATATTTCTTTAGAGATTGGCTTGGATTGATCCAACTATTGATTCGTTTTGACCACGTTCTAGCTCCTAAAACGTTAGCTTCATGCTGACGATATAGCTCCGTTGGCTGATCGATATAAACTAGTTTGCCTTTTGCTGCAGCAATTAAGGCTAAATACCAATCATGCATCAATAAGTTATCAGACTGTGTCCATAATTCTGCCAAACAATGATTAATGACTGATGTCCCACCAGTCACAGAATTCTCTGTTAATTCTGATAATAAATCTGTATTAGCGTGATCAGATTGATAACGAATCATGCTTTCTTGCAAAACTTCCAATTGATTATTGACAATTGACAAGTCTGTATAAACTAAAAGTGGTTCACTTTCATTATATTTCAATGCCTCTTCAATAGATATTTCAAGTTTCCTTGGTATCCAATAATCATCTTGATCACTAAAAAAGTAGAAATCAGCTACTTCATGTTTTACTAAAGTATAAAAATTTTTGATAACTCCAAAATTTTCTCGATCATTTTCATTAATAAAAACAATTCGAGAATCTATGTCTACAAACTCTTTAATGATTTGAGGTGTCCTATCACTAGACCCATCGTCTCGAATTAAAAGTTTCCAATCAGTAAGAGTTTGATCTTGGATACTTTTAATTTGTTGGGCTAGGTATTTTTCCCCATTGTATGTAGACATCAGAATATTAATTTTCATTTAAAAATAAAGCCTCGTATTCCTCTACTATTTTTTCCCATGTGTAATTTTCCTGAATAATTTTCTTAGCTTCTTGGCCTAGCGACTCATAGTTTGAACGTTCGTCGACACTATCAATTAACTGTGATAAGTCATTTTCTTTTTTAGTCCAATAGAGTGCACTGGTCCTTGCAACTGATTTATTAAAGTCAACTCCCAGTACTAAATTAAGATTGGTATGAGCTAACGCTTCTAATAAACCTGGGTTGGTTCCACCAACCTCATGACCATGAATATAAGCAAATGCATTTTCCCTGATATAATTAACAAGTTGCCTGTCATATTGTGTCCCAATGAATTTTATACGCTCATCTCTATTACAGCCGGTTTTTTTAATTAAGGTATCATAATAGGCGTTACCTTTATTATTACAAATGATAATCAAATCCCGTTCTGTGTGTGAAGTCATAAACTCATTGATAATCGTTTCATAATTATTCTCAGGTACAAAGCGACCCAAAACTAAATAATAGCCTTTTTCATTGAAGTCAAATTGATAAAAATAATCACGCACGATATCGTCTTCAAAAGATAAATTAGAGGGCTTAGTATCGGTTCCATAGGCTATGAATTTAGTCATGGCCCAAGGATAGTTGTCATTAATGTATTTTTCAATGCCAATATTGTCAGAAATAACTAAATCAGCAAGTTTGGTCATCTTCTTTTCAGCAAATTTTAAATACCATCTTACCGGAACTGGCCATTTTGACCTTTTCCATTCCAAACCGTCAGGATTGATGTAAAACAGTCCATCTCGATCCCGAATTTTTTTTACCAAAGGTCCCATAAAGCCACCTATGGTATTCCCTAATAAATAAAAAATCGGTTTGTCAATTTGATGTTGGTCAATATAAGACAGGGCATAATTTACGGCCATGATATCATAAGCAATGACTCGAGCTGGACCAAGTTTGGGAGGATTAATATAAAAACAATCCACTCCATTATATTCAAAGTGTTCATGATGTTGAGTATCGCTTAGACAAGCAACATGATAGCTAATATCAGGTGATTTTTGATGTGTCACTAATTGATCCACAAAAGTCTCGAAACCACCATATTTTGCAGGTAAACCTCGGCTACCAATAATAAAAACGTCTTGCATGTCACAGTGCCCCATTCTAAATATAATCAATGATTATTATAGCATAAAAGACTAGCAATAGCGATATTTTACCAATAGAAAAAGCCAAAGAGCTATGGTCTTTGGCTAAACTTTTTTATTTTTCTTCTTGTTTGTAAAACTCTTTTAAGGCATCTTGCCAAGTTGGAATCACAAAACCTGTAGCTTTTGCTTTATCTAAATTCATTGTAGAATTTAGTGGACGTTTTGCCTTAGCCGGGAAAGCAGATGAATCAACTGGAGTAACTTCAACATTTGTATCTTTTAAAATTTCTTTTGCAAAATCATACCAAGTTGTATCCTCTTTAGCATCATTTGACAAGTGGTAATAGCCAAAATTTTTATTGTTTTCAGCTAAATAGGTCATAAATTCTGCTAACGTACGTGTCCATGTTGGACGACCATGTTGGTCATCAACAACAGTTAATTTTGGATGTTTTTTTGCTAACTCTTGCATTGTGAAAACAAAGTTTTTGCCATAATTCCCAAAAACCCATGCCGTTCTGATAATGTAAAATTTATCTGCATATTTTTCAACTGCTTCTTCACCTAAACGTTTTGTTCTACCATATTCAGTTTTAGGATCTGGGACATCAGTTTCTAACCATTCTTCTCCAACTGGTTTTTGACCATCAAAGACATAGTCTGTTGAGATATAAACTAAGGTTGCATTATGATTTCCACATGCTTTTGCAATGTTTTCAGTGCCATCAACGTTGATTAATTGATTAAGTTTTTTGCCTTCGTCTTCAGCAGCATCTACAGCTGTGTAAGCTGCACAATGATAGACTAGAGTGGGTTTTACTTGTGAGAAAACTTCTTCTACTTTTTCAGGATTTGTGATGTCCATTTCTGCTACATCTACAGCGACATACTCTTCATTTCTTTCATCTAATAAATAACGAAGTTCTGTACCTAGTTGTCCATTGCTACCTGTAATTAAAATCATATATTTTTCTCCTTAAACTTGCTGTAATCAAGTATATAACTATCATATATTTTACAATAAAAAAAGGGATATTTCATCCCTTTTATACTTTTTATCGAATTCCTAGAGCAATTCGTGCATAACGACTCATTTTATCGACTGTCCAAGCCGGATACCAAACAAGTTTCACATCCACCGAAGTCACTTCTGGAACATCCTTCATAACATCATGAATTTGGTCAGTCAAGAGATCGGCTAGTGGACAACCCATGGTAGTTAAGGTCATATCAATTTGTGTATGACCATCATCCTTAAAATGAATTTCATAGATTAAGCCAAGATTGACAATATCAATTCCCAATTCTGGGTCAATTACCATTTCAAGTGCTTCTAAAATACGATCTTTAATTTTAGCAATTTGTTCGTCAGTATATTTTTTATCATCAGTCATGGCTCATATCTCCATATTTCATCTATTTCAAGGATTTTATTCTTTCTTGATCTTCTAGGCTCGTTTTATATTTCAAGCTCACCGTTAAAAAGGTCCAAACCAGTTTTCTCTTTAATTTCTAGGAAAACCGCTGATAAGTGTCACTGGCACTTATCAGTCCTCAATAAAGTCTCTTAATTGTTTGCTTCTGCTTGGGTGGCGGAGTTTGCGGAGTGCTTTGGCTTCAATTTGACGGATACGCTCTCTTGTAACGTTGAAAACTTTACCAACATCTTCTAAAGTACGCATTTTCCCATCATCAAGACCAAAACGTAGTCTCAATACATTTTCTTCACGGTCAGTTAATGTATCTAAAACTTCATCTAATTGTTCACGTAAAACAACACGTGTTGTATAATCTACTGGATTTTCAATCACTTCATCTTCAATAAAATCACCAAGATGGCTATCATCTTCTTCACCAATAGGAGTTTCAAGTGAAACAGGTTCTTGAGCAATTTTTAGAATTTCACGTACTTTATCAGGTGTCATTTCCATGCGCTCAGCAATTTGTTCTGGCGTTGGGTCTTGTCCTAATTCTTGTAACAAATTACGTTGTTCTCTAACTAATTTATTAATCGTTTCGACCATATGTACTGGAATACGAATAGTACGTGCTTGGTCGGCGATGGCACGTGTAATTGCTTGGCGAATCCACCATGTTGCATAAGTTGAAAATTTAAAACCTTTAGAATAGTCAAACTTATCAACTGCTTTCATAAGCCCCATATTACCTTCTTGAATTAAATCCAAAAATTGCATGCCACGACCAACATAGCGTTTAGCAATAGATACTACAAGACGTAAATTAGCTTCAGCCAGACGTTGTTTAGCTTCTAAATCGCCTTCATCAACAGCTACTGCTAATTCTTTTTCTTCTTCACCAGTTAATAGTGGAACAACCCCAATTTCTTTCAAGTACATACGAACTGGATCATTTACCTTAGCTGAATTACTTCCGATTAATTGCTCATCTGTAAGTTCTTCAGGTTTTGGTTCTTCAACAACATATTTAGATGAAGGATTTCCTTCTTTATCTGTGATAGAAATACCGCCATCAGTCAGGCGTTCTAATAAATCATCAATTTGGTCAGCATCTAAAACGAATGGGATAACTAATTTTTCTGTAATTTCATCATCAACTGCAGATCCTTCTTTTTTATGATTACGAATAAAATCTGCAACTTGAACGTTAAAAGTTGTAATATCGTTTTCTTTGGCCATTTTTTCCTCTATTCCATATTTCGTTTTTGCGCTATTAGATTTTCCAAAACTTCTAAGGCTAATTGATGGTCACCCTTATTGCTTGATTCTCTAACTTGTTTTCCTTGTTTATGAATATCTCTTTCTTTTAATAATCGCTGGCGCTTTTGCAGTAAATCATCAATCTCACCTGGTGCTACTTCTACAGGGAGACTTTCTTCTAATACGCGATAATAAGCTTGGGTGACTTCTTGAGAAAGTTGAGATAAATCCAGGGGACTAATTTCCCCATTAGTTTTTAATAACTGATACAACTCTTCTAAACTAGGTGTATCAAAATAAAAATTTTCTTTAGTTCGAAATTCATTTAATAAATAATCATTATGAATTATCCGGTGTAGTAAATGATTTTCCGTGCGAACTAAGGCTGTTATACTCTTACTAATAGGTAACGTAACCAAGGTTGATTCCGATTTAACAATCTGACCTTGTCGTTCTTGTCTATCTTGTAGTCGGTAACTGTTAACAGACTGTTCAACTTGTAAGTAATCAAAATCTGGTAATAAATCAGAAACACGATTAATGTATGAATTTTGTGCTGTTATAGATGGATCGGCTGCAATAATTTTCGCTATCTTTTCAACGTAAGCAATCTGAGACTGCAAATTATCCATATTTTCGGGTAAAAAGTAATCGATAAAAAATTCTGTGCTACTAATTCTAGAATGACTAAGTAGATTTGCCAACTCTTCTTCAGAATTCTTTTGAATAAATTCATCTGGATCCATCTGATTTGGAATTCTAACAATTTCAACTTGAAACTCTTTTAATAAATCTAGAGATTTAGCAATTGCATTTTGACCAGCACTATCACCATCGTAAGTGATAACGATTTTCTTAGTTAATTTTTTCAGATGATTGACATGCTCTTGAGTCAATGCCGTCCCCATTGAAGCGATAGCATTTTCAAAACCTGCTCGATAAGCAGCAATTACATCCATAAACCCTTCCATCAAAAACACTTCATGTGTTTTTGAAATAACAGGCTTGGCCTTATCTAAATGGTAAAATTCAAAGGATTTATTAAAAAGTACTGTAGCTCTTGAATTCTTATACTTAGCAATTTTGGCCGCTTGATCTTTTTCAGTCCATATCCGTCCTGAAAATGCTATCGTACTACCTCTTTCATCAGTTAATGGGAACATTATCCGATTTCGAAAGGCATCATAAATGGTATTAGATTGCTCCGATAAATTAAAAAGGCCCGAAGCTGCTAATTCTTCTTCACTGTATTTTTTTGATAAGCTTTGAAAAAGATAGTTACTTTCATCAGGCGCCAAACCAATATTAAAATGCTCTAATAACTCATCTGTCATCCCTCTATTATAAAGGTAGTTCCTAGCTTTTTGCCCAACAGTTGTCGTCATTAAGACAGCGTGGTAAAATTTCAAAGCATCTTCGTGAATTGCTATTAATTGTTGGTGAGCTGAGACACGTGGACTATAGTCTTGCCTTTGTGAGGCTATATTGACCGCCATACCAGCTTTTTCAGCTAAAATTTCAACGCTTTCTAAGAAAGGAACTTGCCGATATTCTTCGACAAATTTAAAAACATCTCCAGATTTGCCACAACCAAAACAATGAAAAAATTGTCGGTCTTCTATGACATTAAATGAGGGTGTCTTTTCTTTATGAAAGGGACACAGTCCTAAATAATGTCGACCTGATCGTGAAAGACTGACAACTTCTCCAATGACATCAACAATATTTAGGCTATTTTTTATTTGGGAAATCATTTCTTTATCAACTGCCAAGACTTCACCTCCCCACAAAAATCCCATTTTAATTTTATCTTTATTATATCACTTGAAAAGAATTTTGTAAATTTAAAAAAACAAGGTTAAATTGGTTGTCATTATCATAAAATTTATGTTACGATAATCTTAACTAAGAAAAGGGGAATTCTAATGATAAAAGAATTAAAAGAATTTTTATTTAAAGGGAATGTGTTAGATTTAGCTGTAGCTGTTGTTATTGGTGCTGCATTTAAAGCAATCATTGACTCTTTAGTTGCTGATGTGGTTACTCCACTTATTTTAAACCCAGTTTTAAAAGCTGCTGGTGTTTCTAACATTGCTGAATTAGTATGGAATGGTGTTAAATATGGTAGCTTCATCGCTGCTGTTATCAACTTCATAATCGTTGGTACTACTTTATTCTTCGTAGTTAAAGCTGCAAATAAAGCTATGAGTTACCGTAAAGTTGAAGAAGAACCAGTTATCGCTGGTCCTACTCAAGAAGAACTACTTGTTCAAATCCGCGACTTACTTGCAAGCAAAGAAGTTTAAGAAGATATAAAAAATGGAAGCCTTTGGCTTCTTTTTTTTCGGGGCCATTTTGAAGAAGAGAATCAAAAGCAGTCTTTCTTACGAAAGACTGCTTTTATGTTCTATAAATTAGAATTTTTTACGTTTGCGAGCTGCTTCTGATTTGCGTTTACGTTTTACAGAAGGTTTTTCGTAGAATTCACGTTTACGTGATTCTTGAAGAGTACCAGCTTTAGTTACAGAACGTTTGAAGCGACGAAGTGCATCGTCAAGTGATTCATTTTTACGTACTACTGTTTTTGACATGTGTTTCACCTCCTCAAGATATCGTAACATTTTCACGTTCTTAACTATATTACATGACTTTTCGGAAAATGTCAATAAATTTTTCATGTATGGATTCTTTTGGAGGAATTAAACTTTGACAAGAATTTTAATCAACTGCTTTTCCTGTTAGTTTTGCTGCTTCTTTTATAAATTTTTTATAGCCATCCTTAGCTTTTAGTTTAGTTATCACTTTGTTTGTTGTAGCTTTTAACTCCTTGCTGCCTTTTGGCATTGCTACTGCTTTTGCATCACCTTCACTAGTTTTTAGCTTATAATCTGCAATTGCTAATTCAGGATTTTGAGCAAGATAACCTTCTGCTACTGGTCCTTCTAAATCAACTGCGTCAACTTGACCAGATTTTAATTCATTGACAGCTTCACTCATAGCAGTTAACGAAACGATGTGCGATGATTTCAATTGCTCTTTTGACAACCCCTCTTCTATCGTCCCTTTTTGGACAGCCACTTTTTTGTTGGCTAAACTATCCAAATTTTGTAATTGATTTTTATTTGATGCTTTAATCAAAATTGCATTTTCAGTAGAATAGTATGGTTTTGAAAAATCATAAACTTTTGCACGCTCTTCTGTATAAGAAATTCCTGAAATGGCCATATCTGCTTTACCCGTTTGAACACTTGATAAGACATTATCAAAACTCATCGGTGAAATTTCTAATTTGACACCTAATTCATCAGCAATAGCTTGTGCCAATTGAACATCAGAACCGACAATTGTATCTTTGCCATTTTGCAATGTTTTGAATTCAAAAGGTGCATAATCTGGACTAAGAGCGACGACTAATTTTCCATCCTTTTTAATCTGATCTTGGAGACTTTCCTTACTGCTGTTACCACAAGCAGATAAGCTTAAAAGAGCCATAGTTGCAACTACACTAGTTAAAATTTGTTTTTTATTCATGATAAATTCCTCATCTATTTTTTATTATCTGCTTGATACTTGTTTAAAGCTAAGCTCAAGCACTGTAAGCCCGCAATTAAGGTTTCCTTTTTGCAGGTATAGCCAATTCTGACATATGACTCACGGGCAAAGCGATTACCCGGTACAACCAAAGTCTCATATTCGTTTAAAAGGTACCGACAAAAGTTTTCAATTGGACCTTCAATATCAAGTTTGACAAAAGCTGTCGAAACTTTTTTGGGTGCGATCATACTTGCTTTGTCTTCTTGAGTTACCCACTCTTGCAAAATGGCCAGATTTTCACTTACAATCTGTTCATTCCTTTTGAGAATTTTATCTGAGTGAGAAAGGGCTAAACTAGCCACCTTGTCATCAAAGACGCCTGCACAAATCATTGTGTAATCCCGATAATTTTTTATTTTCTTACATATGCTTTCTGCAGCAGCTATCCAACCAATCCTAAGGCCAGGTAAGGAAAAAGTCTTGGATAAACTGTTGACGCTAATTCCTTTGTCATAAAGGTCGACAATTCCTAACAATTGATTGCTCTCAAAGGAATGATAAACTTCATCAGACAAGAGATAAGCGCCACAGGACCTAGCAATCTCCACCAGCTCCAGGAGATAGTCCCGATCCATATAAGCTCCAGTAGGATTGTTAGCATTATTGATAGTAATCAACTTTGTCTTAGGTCCAACCAGATTTCTTAATTCTTCTAAATCCGGCAACCAATTATTTTCTTCTTTAATGTGCCAGTAGTCAATAGATGCCCCCATTGACCGCGGAAGATCATAAAGTTGTTGGTAACTGGGATAATGAGCAATGATTTGATCACCAGGCTCAACCAAAGTAAAAAGGACGGTCAAGTTGGCACCTGTTGCCCCATTGCTCTGCAGGATATTCGAAGCTGTTTGATTCCTGTATAAATTTGCAACAGCTTGCTTGAACTGAGGTGACCCTTCAATCCACCCATAGTCCAGAGTTGTCTTGGCCAATGTCTGGTAGAATTGACTCCTGTTTGTTCCAGTAATGTCAAATAACTCATTTAGTGAGAGAGAAGAAATGGAGACACCAGCTATATCATATTTAGCCAATTTTTCGTTTTCATTTAACCATTCTTCAACTCCAAAAATTGGTAATTGCATATCTCACCTCCTGTATAATAATTAATAGAATATAGTATATTTATTCTATTGTCAAGTCTATTTGCATAATTATTCCAAGAAAAAAGAGCTGAATGTAATCAACTCTTTTTTATAAGGTTATTATTTCAACTTTTTTTCCACCAAGTAGGACTAAATGTTTTTCAATCTTATGAATGCCATAGGCTTGTTGGAGAGCTTCTGCATATAGTTCCATTTGGTCTTGGTAACGATGGCCAATGTCAAGAGGATTCTTGTACTTGTCAGTTTTATAATCAAAAAGGATAATTCTATCATCAAAACGTAAGAAACCATCAATGATCCCACGAACAACAAATTTTTCGTGGCTGGCATTATCCATTTTGAGCATGGCAAATGGTGCTTCACGATATAAACGTTCTTTATTTCTTTGAAGCATTTGACCTAATGCAGTATGTTCAAAGAAATCAAACACCATATTGAGGTTTAATGCTGCTTTAACTTCCTCACTTGCATCAATTAACCTTTTAGCTTCTTCAACATCATCTAAGCTAAGAGAATCAGAGATGGGAATTCGCTGCATTAGTTCATGCATTGCTGAACCAATATCACTAGCCAATACTGTTTTTTCTTTTGAAAAATCAGGCAAGACAATTTCAGCCGGTAAAAATGGTGTTTTACTGATAATGTCAATCCCTTCAGAAGGCATAATTGGTTCATAAAACTTCTTAATTTGACTTGGGGTACGAACTGTTGGTAAAGTAATCGCCGCGTGGTATGTTTGATTTAGCTCTTGGACTTTATCCAACATATCAATGGCACGCGCAATCTCATCAGTCTGCCGGTTATTTTGGAGATTATCAGGATCTAAACTATGTTTGTTTTCTAAATGGCCAATTTCTTGATCAGTAAGTTGACTATCATCAATATATGCTAGATTAAAATGCAAGTCTTTTAGTGGAAAGGCAGCCTGGATAGCGAGAATCCATTCTTGAAAGCTTTGCATACTTTCTCTTAAAGCTTTCGGTAAGTGGTTTCCTTCTTTTTGACCATCAAATTTATCTACTAATTTCTTTTGACTTCCTTTACCAATCAAATACAATTTTTTCTCTGCTCTGGTCATCGCCACATAGAAGAGTCGCATTTGTTCTGATAGGGTAGCAAAGATTAACTCCTGACGATTCATTTGGTAAGGAATTGTTTCCAGATAAACTTTTAGACTAGCCAGTTGATTAGCTTGTAATTTGTCTTTTAAATCAGCTAAAAATTTAATTCCAGCCCCACGGTGGTGGCTTAAAATCATCGGTGAGTGGATATCTTTCAAGGCAAATTTTTTATCACAGTTTAAGATAAAGACATACTGAAACTCTAAGCCTTTCGATTTATGAATAGTCATGATACTAACCGCATCTTTTGGTTTCGCAACATCAACATCAGCCAAATCATTTTGACTATTTAGAATTTTATCAATCATTCCGATAAACCGTGTTAAACCTTTAAACCCTGTCTTCTCGAATTGCTGTGCCCGTAAGGCAAGTGCGTACAAGTTGGCCTGAGCCTGTTCAGCTTTCGGTAATGTTCCAACAAAATCAAAATAGAATCGATCATTATAAATTTTCCAAATTAGGGAATACAATGATTGCTTCTGAGAATAGGTTCGCCATTGACTAAGATAACTTAGAAATTTGCCAATTTTTTCGGCTAATTCAGTAGTAATTAATTGTCGCTGCTGACCCTGTCCACTTTTTGCTAGTTTTAATTTTTCATAATAACTATCTAACTTTTGAGTTTGGCTTGTCTGCAAAGCAATTCTTGCCAATTGATCTTCGTCAAAGTTAAACATTGGCGATCGCATTAAGGCAACCAAAGCATAGTCATTATAAGGATTGTTGATGGATCGAAGGGTTTCTAGCATAACCATGACTTCTACTGACTTCAGATAGTTTTCTTGACCGCCATCTGCCACTAGTGGTATGCCGTACTGATTAAAGGTTTGAAAAATACTGTCATTACGCGTTCTGGATGAGACCAATAAGGTAATTTCTGAAAAGGGTACAGCTTCTTCTTGATGAAGACGGATTATTTCTTTTGCTACAATCTTGACTTGACCTGGGCTAAGGTTGTCATTGTCACTTTCTGAATCAGGTTCAGGATTACTTGTCTCATCTGTGTCATAAATCCAGACTTGAGCTTGATTACTTGTTTTCAGTTCTCTTTGTTTTGCACTTCCTGGGATGAGACGATGATTGTCATCATAAAGGATATCACCAATTTCTTCATCCATCAAATGAGTAAATATAGCATTTGTTACATCAAGAACTTCCGATTGACTCCGGAAATTTTCTTTTAGTAGGATTAATTTCCCTTGATTTGGATCTTCCTGATACGCTTTAAATTTACTATTAAAGATTTGTGGGTCAGCTTGACGGAAGCGATAAATCGATTGTTTTATATCACCTACCATAAAACGATTATGCCCACTTGATAATAAGTCAAGTAGTCGTTCTTGCATGTGATTGTTATCCTGATACTCATCAACCATTACTTCATGGTACTTATCTTGATACAGCTGTCTAATCTCTGGGTATGTTTCTAGAAGAGCAATTGCAAAATGAGCAATGTCTGAAAATTCAAAAGCATTCTCAATTTTTTTGCGATCCAGATAAGCATTTGAAAAATCAACAACAAAATTTTTCAGAAGGATTAAAAGTGGGATACTTTCTGCTTGATACTGAATAATGGTATCAAGATGACGTAAGTTTCTTAAGCTAGCATTAATTTGCTTATAGACTTGATAGGCGATTTTGTTAACTGTAATAGAATCTCCTGCTGGTAATAAGTTTGAAACTTCGTTAGCTAAATGACTTATCTTATCTTTATCTTCAATATAATTAAACTCATTAGCGTTCTGCTCTAAGTAATCAATTATTTTTAAGTGTCCTGTATACTTAGCCGTTGGTTTACCATCTTTTTTCTCTTTTGGATAACCTTCCATCTCAGTTAAATCACGTAATTGCTTTGCTGTTTCAGACATGATTTTGAGGAAATCAGTGATAATATAATCCGGTAAATCAGCATAGCCTTGGTAGTCTTGTGCTCCTTTTAAGAAAACCTCATCTAGCCATAATAAGGGATTTTCCGTTGATTGACTGAAGGTGTAGACCTTATTGACAATTTCCTTAAAACCATTTGAATCCTTGCGATTTCCAGAAAAGTTTTTGACTAGTCTGAGGAAGTCACCAGTCTCATCTGATGCCATGTAAATTTCAAATAGGTCCTTATAAATAATATCTTTTATAACATCTTGCTCAGACTTGTCTTGCATAATGCGATATTTGGGCGCAATTCCTAAGGTATAACCATATTCTGAAATCAACTTTTGGGTGAAGGAATCCATTGTTCCTATGTCAGCTATGTGTATAGACTGGAGTTGGTAATTGAGAAAAGATTTCATCTCATAATCATCACTAGCTTTAATTGCCTCAACTAATTTCTTTTCAAGACGTTCTTTTAATTCCGTAGCTGCTTTAACAGTAAATGTAGAGATAAACATTTCCTCGATTGCAACTCCACGGAGAAGCTTATCTATGATTCGTTCAACCATAACAAAGGTTTTACCTGAACCAGCTGAAGCTGATACAAGAACATTTTGTCCACTTGTATAAATGGCTTCAATTTGCTCAGGTGTCCGTTTTTGCTTTTTATTAGAACTTGCTTCATGTAATTGCAAAGCTTTGATTTGATCAGCAGTTAAAAATGGCTTAAAGTTCATTTGGACTCACCTCCTTTTTCATCATGGTTAAAAATCCTTCCCTTTTTTCTCTAGTCGGAAGGGTCACTAATTGACGAGCTTGACCCATATCAAGATCAGATTCAAACCTTGTAATTGCTTTTAGTTGATCTCCCTTAACAGTTTTTCCATCCTCTGTATATGGATTAATCAAGAAATGACCTCTACGAATCAAACCTTCAGCTTCCTCATAGAGAAATTGATTAAAGGCGACTAATTGATTTACTTCTTCTTGGCTATACAAGTTATTTTTAGTTTGGTAGGAACCGTCTGAAAGCTTCTCTTTTTCATCTTCTAAGAAAATACCTTTATAAGTTAAATCTTTGTATACTTCCTCAACTAATTTATCATCCAACTGTTTAAAATCTTTTAAATCTAATTTAGGATCTTGTAAATGTAAGTACATAGCACCAAAAATAGAAATCGCTTTTTCTTCTGTCGACATGGCTGCCGCTTTTTCTTTTAAGGCTGCTAAATAGGTGACTAGCTGTGAATTTAAGCCATTGTAAAAACGGCCGATGTCAAATTTGTTAGCACTTGACTTGTAATCAACAATACCAATACTATCATCAACAAGTTGATCAATCCTATCAATTTTACCTTTGACTAATAAGGACTGAGTAATTGGCAATTCAAATGCTTCTTCCTGACTTAAGACTTTAAGATTCTGATTAAGTTTTAGAATGCCTGCAGTTGATTTTGCGATATCTTCTAAAACTTGTAAACTGTATCTGCCCTGCGCATCTTCCAAATAAAAATGTTTAAATTGATTGTTTTGACGTGTTACATTTAAGGCATCCTCTACCTTCTGGTCAAAATCAATTGGACGATGATCGCCCATAATTGTTTCAAATACTTTGTGTAAATAGGTACCGTGTTGGCGAGCATCTGGATGGATAGTTTGCAATTCTTGCAGACCAAGAACATATTGCAAGAAATATTTGTATTGATTATCAAAAAAGACAGTCAAGGCTGATGTTGAAAGTGACATTGGTTTTTGCTCAGGATACCTTAATGACATGACTTCTTCACTAATAGCCTTAGTTTCCAAATGATTCTTTGCTTGTGGAAACTGAAGATTTTCATTTGCAAGGCGTTTCTTTAAGTAACGAAGCATAACTGTCCAGAAATTTTTATCTTCTTCTTGCAATTCACCTTCAATAGCACCACGATTTATTTCAACGAGTTGTGATAACAAGGACTTATAGTTACCAATATCTAAGTCAGTTCGTGACAGACTATTTTTCCCTTTTTCTTCAATCAGAATACCATATTGATGAACTGATTTCAGATAAGTAGACATATCCTCAGAGGACTCATTTAACATCAGCGGATAGCTTAAAAGTAATTCTTCTGTTGCTGCATTAAACAATGATAAGGCCGTAAAATGATTCTTTTTGGCATTATCCTGACTTGCAAGGTCAAATCGATGGAAATAATCCTGATCTTCATTAGTTTGACTTCTTTCTTGATCAGAAATAAGACTGGTATTTTTTGTCTTCTTAGGAAAATTATTTTGAGTCAATCCTAAAGCCATTACAAAGGACTTACTGTGAGGTTCTACTAGATCATAAGATTTAACAGTGACCACATCTAATGTTGCAGGAACTGCACGGTAATTAGCAGCTTGCATAGCCATTTTCAAAAGGGATAAGGTTTGATCTAAAGTCAACTTTTCATTTGCAAAGACTAGTTGGAAATCCTCTAGAATAGATACGAAGGTTTTCCAGACTTCCTGATCACGCTCTTGTTCATTTTCATCTTGCACTGTCATCATCTCTTGAAAGTTCTTCGGCAAGTCGACTGCATTTAAGAGTGTCATTAGTTTCTCGAGAAGCGACAGCCCTTTTTGCTTCTGACTTTTGAATAACTGGGCTAAATTACTAAAGGAAAACTCTCTGACCTGGTTCACTATTTCCAAATCAAAACGAAAATGATTATTGCCATCTGTTGAGTTTACCTCAAATGGACGTGAAAACTTGGTGTAACCATTAATATCAGCAAATTCAACATAAGCTTCAAACTGATCAACCCAGTCTTTCTCAAAATGTCCAAAGAGCCCTGATTTCAAAAGGTTAACTATGTCCTCCCGACGCCAATTATAGGAACGACATCTCTCCAAAGATTCTACAAACTGAACCAAAGGATGATGTAAAATCGCCTCCGAGCGACCTAAATAATATGGAATCTCATACTTATCAAAAACGGGACCAATTTGCGCCTGATAAGCCTCAACATCGCCTAACAGAACTAAAATGTCCTTATAGCGATGACCCTGATACAACTTTTGGCGAATAGCTTTGGCGATATGCTCAAGTTCCTCTTTTTGATTGAGCGATTGCCAGATATGAATCCGCTCTCGAGCTTGCGCTGGCAACATTTTGTCGGTCTGAGTAAAGTCCGCTTCAGCCTCCAATAATTCACTTAAGAGACCAAACTCTTCATGAAATGATTGTTGACTAGTAACATACTCCATCTTAGCCTGAAAATGACCAGATAAGTCCCTCATAAAATCTAAACTGGCTTGATAAAGATTTCCTTCAATATATGATTTGGCTTGTGCTTTTTTACTGATGTAGGTTCCAATCACGACTTCTTGACACTTATCGTTCAAGGCTGCAACTAACAATTCTTCTTCTGCAGAAAAACGGGTAAAGCCATCAATAACAAGCACAGTTGTCGATAACTCTTGGTCTAAATGGCCTTGTATTATATGGTCAGTTAGAGAATTAAGAGGATTCTCTTGAACTAAGGATTCTGCTTGCAGTACTTCTTCAATTTTTGTGAAAATAGTAATTAAATCATGTGCTTTACGTTCGTTTTCAAAAGAAATATCGAATACAGATAAATTTGAAATTTTTAATTCTTTATAAAGGTCTTTTAACTGTTCGACAAAGGTTAAGTCAGCTCTCAATTGACTATAAACAGATAAATCATCCTCTGTAAGTTGCATAATACTTCTGTAAATCACCATCACTAATGCTGCGTCAGACAATGTATTAGGATGATTATCAATATCAAGTGTAAAATAACGAGCCAATTGAGCAAATCGAGTAATCGTAATATCAAACGAGGCTTCTCTATCAAGTAATTCTAGGACCGATCGTTCCTTTTCAAAAGATAATGAGTTTGGAGCAATATAAAAAACCTTGCTACCAGTTTGTGCATAATCTTGAGCATGGTTGACTAGAATCTGTGTTAAAGAATTATTTATATCAGTATATAGTAATCTCATCATTACCAACTCTCTATATTTAGTATTCTCATTATACCAAAAATAATGTTATTAAACTGTCCCCAAAATGATGATTCTATTGAAAAAAATAGCGCTTTCGATTAAGAAATCAAGCAATTCTCAGCAAAATAAATTATAATATAAACATGAACCACAAGTTATTATAAGGAGATAAAGGGGCTATTACATGAAAACAGATAATATGAGAGAAAGTTCGAATGTTGAAGATAGACGCGGTGAAACGTCAGGATCCTCCTACGGTGGGGGATTTGGTGGCGGAGGCGGTGGGGGAGGCCTTGGCATGCTCCTACAACTACTCTTTTCAAGAGGCAGTTGGAAATCTAAAATCTTAATCCTCATTGTTATGTTAGTAATGGGAGGTGGCGGCCTCTCTGGAATCTTTACAGGTGGTGGACAAGAAAGCACTGGTAATAATAGTTCTTATCAATCTACAAAGGTCACTGAAACAAAAAGTGCTGATGCCTCTGAAGAACAAGTGAAATTTGTTAGTAAAGTTTTTGCTTCAACTGAAGATTACTGGACACAGCAGTTTGAAAAAGAAGGTAAAACTTATGATAAACCAAAATTAGTTCTTTATACTGGATCAATTCAAACAGCCTGTGGTCAAGGGCAAGCTGCTGCTGGACCTTTCTATTGTTCAGGAGATAATAAAGTTTATCTTGATATTTCATTTTATAACGAATTAAGTGATAAGTATGGGGCGGCTGGTGATTTTGCCATGGCTTATGTTATCGCCCATGAGGTAGGTCACCATGTGCAAAACTTATTAGGAACAACAGAGGAATATGCTCAAGCAAGACAAGGAAAAAATGATACCGAAGCCAATCATATGAATGTTCAATTGGAGTTACAAGCTGATTACTATGCTGGAACGTGGGCTAAATATGTTCAAGGTGAAGGCCTTTTAGATAAAGGAGATATTGAAGAAGCTATGTCTGCAGCAAATGCTGTTGGTGATGATAAATTGCAAAAAGAAGCTTATGGTCGAACAATGCCAGATAGCTTCACTCATGGTACTTCCGAACAACGTAAACGTTGGTTTGATAAAGGTTTAGAATATGGAGACCTTCAACACGGGGATACATTTGCCGTACCATATGACGGATTATAAAAAAAAGGATTGCTATGCAATCCTATTTTTGTTCACTTAATTGACCGTCTTTAATTTGATAGACCCGATCACAATCAGAAATCATTCTTAAATCATGTGTAACCATTATGATAGCTTTATTTTTTTCTTTTGCTTCTTTAGCAAGCAGTTTGACAACATCAAAAGCACGCTCGGTATCCAGACTAGCAGTTGGTTCATCAGCTAGTACTAATGCCGGATCATTATACAATGCTCTAGCAATGGCTAATCGTTGTCTTTCACCCCCTGAAATTTCCTGCGGAAGTTTATGTCTTAGATGTTCAATAGCCAATTCTTTAAACAGCTCATTTTGCTTGTTTATATTTTTTGTTTTATTCAATTTATCCACTAATTCCAATTGTTGTTTAGCATTTAAAAACGGAATTAAGTTTGAGGCTTGCAAGATAAAACCAATATCTTTGAAACGTAATTGTGATCGTTTCTTTTCAGATAAATTTGTATAATCATGACCATTAATCATAACTTGACCACTACCTGGACCTTGCAGCCCACCCGCAATGGTTAAGAAAGTAGACTTACCTGATCCTGAAGGACCAACTAGAGCAACGAATTCCCCTTCCTCAATTGAAAATGAACAAGGTTTTAAAGCTTGAATCGTTTTATCCCCATCTTTAAATTCTTTTGTAATTTCCTTAAATTCTAATACTGGCATAACTACTCCTATCCTATAGACTTGAGGGGGTCAATTCTGACAATGGCAATAACGGAAAAGAGACTTCCCAAAATTGCAAAGAGCATCATTAGTGCAAATATGACTGCATAGAGCACCCAGTTGCCTTGGAAAGGCACTGCTTGGGGTAAAACTATGGAGCTCAGCCATGTCCCTAAAAGCCCTAATGAACTACCAATAAAGCTAAGGATAATTGTTTGCGAGATAACGGCGTTGGCAATTGTTTTGTTAGCAATCCCTTGAGCTTTCATGATGCCAAAAATTGGTGCTTTTTGAATGGTTAAGACATACATAAATATGCCGATAATAATAGCGGAAATTAGAATCAAAAAGCCAATCATAAAACCGAAAGTCAAAACTTGGGCATTATAGCCTGGTAACTTTTGGATAAATTTTTTACTTGTCATTTTTTGAAACTTACTTTCATTAAATGACTCAATCTTTCCTTTAACCACGTATGCATTAACCTTTAGGTTGTTCTTACTTGATGGTATTTGATTAAGCTTTTGAAAGTCGTCTAAGGATAGGTGAATCACGGGAGCAACGTTAAAGGTTGCTTTTTTTGTTATCCCAACTATTTTAAATTTTTCTTTGCTGTTCGCCTCTGTTAGGGTATCTCCAACTTTAAAATTTGCTTTCTGGGCTAAGGATTGGTCGATTAGAATTTCCTCTTTATTCCTCAACTCTCTTCCGTTAATAACTCTAGGAATAAGTGAAGATGTCTTATCTAGTCCAAAAAAAGCAACTTTTTCTTTGTCAGATTCTTTTGGGTCTTTTTTATTCCAAACAACGGTATTGATTTCTGCCAGTTCTTCAACCTGCTTAGCCTTAATTTCTGACTTGTCTTTAAGCGAAAGCTTGGAGAAATTTAAGCTAGCGTTAGCGTCCTTGGATAAAAGAATGGTATCTGCCTTCCAGTTATCAATAGCGGAGCGATTCTCCTCAATTAGTCCAAAGGCCAAGCCTGACAAAAAATACATAAGGTAAGCAATCAATAATAGTAAGCCCATAATTAAACTATACCTTAGCTTTGCTGTTTTCATTTCATTTAGTGCTAGAAACATTTTTTCTCCTTCATTCCCTGATTTGAAAAGGGAGAATGGTAACATCACCCTTTTAATAAGTAAATTTTATATTGAAAACTAAATCCTGTCGTAGTACTTTTTTGACATTGCAACTTCTAGAAATATAGGCTAGTAAAGCTTGCTCAGTCTCTTCTTCCAGTTTCTCTGGTAATTGAATCGTTTGATTAAATCTATCATTTTCAAAACTGGTGCTAACTGTTATTGGCATTACTTCAATTGCATATTTTCGTTTATAAAAGCCTTGTATACACATGGTAACACAGGCCCCTAGTGCAATAACTACTAAGCTCATCGGTGTATCACCCTCATTGGTTTGACCAAATAATTCTATGCTATCACCGTAACCCTCTGATGTGGCATGATATAATTTATCTCCGAAAACATTAGCTTGGTACATTATAATTCCTCTTTCGTTATTTTCTCTATTTTAACAAAATGAAATCTGAAAGGCTAAATAACTGTTTGTGAACTAACAATCTAATCTTTGCTTTAGATTTTGGTAAGTTTCTCGACTTAGTGAAACCCCTTTATTTGCTACCACCTGACTAGCAAAATAATTGGCAAAATCCAAATCTTCTTTGATGGTTTGATTATTTAAATAAGCTACCATAAAAGCACAATCATGACTATCACCAGCACCAACTGGTGGTAATAAAAGAATTGACATTTCTTTAAGGGCTATTGAAACATTAAATGCACAGCTACCTAGCATCATTTCCTGCGAAATAAAATGAACATCTTCTTTTCGACTGGGGGAGACGAGCCAAATTAATCATGACATCACAAAGAGTTGAACCAATTTACTAAAATCTTATTCATTATTTTCCTACAGCTGCAGTTTCAGTAATTTTATTTTACAAAAAAACCTGAACTTCCGCTCAGGTTTTCATTTTATCTGATTTCAGCATTAACTTGCTCTGTTAAAGCATTGGTAATTTTCTCAATATACTTAGCGACTTTTTCGTCTGTTAAGCTTTCATTTGGATTTTGGAAAGTTAAGCTATAAGCCATTGACTTTTTACCTTCACCAAGTGAAGGGCCTGCATAGACGTCAAAAAGTTTAACTGATTTAAGGAATTTTACTTTTGCAGAAGTGATCGCATCTAAAATAGCTTGGTGACTAACTTCTTGATCTAATAGTAAAGCAATATCACGAGAAACCGCTGGAATTTTTGGAATTTCTTGGAATATGTAGTCATCCGATAAAAGTCCTTCAATTACAGTTAGATTCAACTCAACAACGTAAGTTGCCGGAACATCATAATTACTAGCCGTTTGAGGGTGAATTTGACCAACAAAACCAAGCAGATGATCATTATGATAAACACGTGCTGTCCGTCCAGGGTGCATACTTGCCATTTCTTTTTCGGCTTGATAAGTGACCTCTAGACCTAACTTTTCAAACATGACTTCAAGAATTCCTTTGGCATAGAAGAAATCAACTGGCTGTGCTTGCGTTTGGAAGTCTTTATCAGCAATCAAACCAGAGATGGCGAATGCAAAAGTATTGACTTCCTCAGGTAACTCTTCTTGAGGATTTCCAGTTTGATGGAAAACTTTGCCAATCTCATAAATAGCCATATTGTTATTTTTTCTAGCCACATTATAAGCAATAGTGTCTAACATTCCTGAAATCATGTTTTGGCGCAAAACAGAACGATCAATCGTCATTGGCCACATCAACTCAGTTAAATTACTTGCTTCAAGAGTGAATTCTTTTGCTTTATCTGGAGTAGTTAAAGCGTAAGTAATCACTTCATTTAATCCAGCACCTTCAGCAATTGTTCTAATTTGTCGACGTAATTTTTGTGTTTTTGTTAATTCACCAGCAGTGCCACCAGCTTCAGGCAAGGTTGTTGGTAAATTTTCATAACCATAAATACGGGCAATTTCTTCGACCAAATCAGCTTGGATTGAAATATCCCAACGGCGACGTGGTACAGATACCGTAAAGTTTTCAGCAGAGCCATTCAAACCAAATCCTAATTGAGCAAATACTTGTTGAATATCCGCATAAGTTAGTTCTGTTCCTAAGCGAACATTGACATAATCTAAGTTTGTTGAAACTTGAACAGATTCTGTTGGTAATTGACCAGCTTGTATTTGACCTGATAAAACAGTGCCATTTGCTAGCTCTGTTAGCATTGCTGCCGCAAAATCTAAAGCTTCTAAAACAGTGTCATAATTTACACCTTTTTCAAAACGAGATGAACTTTCAGAGCGTAAGTTTAAACGGCCACTTGTTTTACGAACTGATTTGCCATCAAAAACTGCAGCTTCAAGAACAACGTTTCTTGAAGTATTGTCAATTTCAGTCGCTTTTCCACCCATGACACCAGCAAGTGCAACAGCTTGATTATTAACTGAGATAACAATGTCTTCTTCAATTAGCTCACGTTCTTCACCATCGAGTGTAACTAGTTTTTCACTAGCCTTTGCCTGACGGGCAATGATTTTTTTACCGTCAAATTTATCCAAATCAAAGGCATGCATTGGTTGTCCAAAATATAAAAGAACATAGTTTGTCACATCAACCACATTATTAATTGGTCTGATACCAGCATTCATCAAGAGATTTTGTAACCATTGTGGACTTGGGGCAATTGTGACATTTTCAACTATACGACTAGCATAAGTTAGTACTTTATCAGTCTCAATGGTAACTTCTAAGATATCACAAGCTTCTTGATTACTCTCTACTAGCTCTTTGTCAGGGAAAGCAACTGTTTTACCATAAATCGCAGCCACCTCATGAGCTACACCACGCATTGACAAAGCATCTGCACGGTTTGGAGTGATTGATAATTCAATAATTTCATCATCTAAATCAAGTACTGGGAAAATGCTTTCCCCTGGAATCGCATTCTCTGGTAAGATTTGTATACCTTCTGAATATTCTTTTGGAATAATTGAATCTGAAAGACCAAGCTCTTGGAGAGAACAGATCATCCCCAAAGATTCCATTCCACGGATTTTACCTTTTTTGATTTTGTAATTATCTGCAATACGAGCACCCGGAATAGCAACAATAACCTTAATACCAGCTTTTACATTGGGTGCACCACAGACAATTTGACGAGGCTCATCATCACCAGTATCCACTTGACATAAATGCAAGTGTGTATCAGGAACATCTTCACAAGATAAGATGTTTCCTACCACAAGTTTTGAGAGACCTTCAGAAGGCACTTCGACACCTTCAACTTCAATCCCAGTCGTCGACATTTTTTCAGCTAATTCTGCTGAAGGGACATCAATATCAACTAATTCTTTTAACCATTTATAAGATACTAACATAAAATTCTTTCTTTCTATTTCAATGCTTTTTTCATTAACCAATCAGTGTCTGCTAAATCACCAACTGCAAATGAATGTTCCGAAAACTTTTCAAAGCCATATTTTCTGTATAAAGCTTGTGCTTTATGGTTATTTTCCCAAACACCTAACCAAGCCCAGTCACGGTCAGAATCATAAGCACGATCCAAAGCAAATTCAAAAAGATATTTACCTAATCCCATCCCTTGAACCTTATTAAGAAGATAAATGCGTTGTATTTCAAAGGCATTCTCTAACTCTTGCTCGGTTTGTGAATTATCCCAATTGACTTTTAAATGACCTACAACTTCATTATTCAATCTAATAAAGTAAACCAGACAATTTGGGTCTTTAATCTCATCAAGTAACTTTTCTAAAGTATAATCTTCATCAAAAAATTCTTGTAACTGTTCATCAGTATTATGGCCACCAAAGGTTTCAGTGAATGTTTGAATAGCTAGCGCCTGTAACTCTTCTACCTCTGTTGACTTAACCAAGTCGATTGTAACATCATTATTCATACTATCTCCTTCTAGCACACACCTTAACTAAAGAAAGGACATAGTGTGTAACTTAAAACAAATTTCCATTTTTGGGCTCTGCTACTTACTTAAATTGATCTAAAAATCGAACATCGCCTTGATAGAATCCACGGATATCATTAATACCGTATCGGAGCATAGCAATTCTTTCTTGACCTAATCCAAAAGCAAATCCTGAGTAAATTTCTGAGTCTACTCCTGACATTTCAAGGACACTTGGATGAACCATACCAGCACCTAGAATTTCAATCCAACCCGTTTTCTTACAAACATTACATCCCTTACCACCACATTTGAAACATGAAACATCTACTTCAACTGATGGCTCTGTAAATGGGAAGAAAGATGGACGTAAACGAATTTTTCGTTCATCACCAAACATTTTTTTGATAATCATTTCTAAGGTCCCTTTTAAATCTCCCATAGAAATATTTTCACCAACAACCAGACCTTCAATTTGATGAAATTGATGTGAGTGAGTTGCATCATCTGTGTCTCGACGGAATACACGGCCTGGTGAGACCATTTTAAGAGGACCCTGAGCAAAATCATGTTGATCAAGGGTACGTGCTTGTACGGGACTTGTATGGGTTCTTAAAAGGATTTCTTCTGTGATATAGAAAGTATCTTGCATATCTCTTGCAGGGTGGTCTTTTGGCAAATTCATACGTTCAAAATTATAGTAATCTTTTTCCACTTCGTAACCGTCAACAATTTGGAAGCCCATCCCCAAGAAAATGTCTTCAATTTCCTCACTAGTTTGGCTAATAAGATGACGATTGCCTAAGTTCATTTGACGGCCTGGTAAAGTTACATCAATACTTTCAGCATCTAATTGGGCTTTAATTTTAGCAGCTTCAACAATTTTTGCTTGCTCTTCAAATGCTTGTGTCAAAACATCACGTACTTCATTAACTTGTTTCCCTACCACTGGTTTTAAATCATTTGATAGATTTTTTAAGCCTTTTAATAAATCTGTCAAAGAACCTTTTTTCCCTAAAACAGAGACACGTAAATCTTGTAATTCTTTTGTATGATTCCCTGATAGAGATTTTAACTCTTCTAAAGTTTGTGTTTTTAATTGCTCTAATTGTGTTTGTAAATCCATTGTATTCCCTTCTTTTGGAAAAATAAAAAGCGTGCCAAAACTCCATAAAATGCGGAGCGTTGACACGCGGTACCATCCGTTTTCGTCTGATCATTCAGACCTTAATTTCAAGTCATAAATGAGTGAATTCATGACGCTTTCATTAAGAAGGCTTACAGTCTATGGCCTTCACTCCCTGTTAATGTCTCTGTCATTACTAGTCTCACTGACTACTATTCAATTATAACTATTCTATCAGAAAGTTTAAGTCTTGACAATAGACAATGCTATTATGCCTAGCGTTCTATATCGACCTGACCAGTCTGATAATTGACTTTTATTCCTTTTTGAATATTTGGAATGAACACATTAAATTCTAAGCTTCCATCATCAGATTTTGCTTCCAAATGACTTCCTTTAGATAAAATATTGTTCCCTTCATAAACTAAAGTTACACGATAGCGCACACGCTTATTTTGATCAAGTGCATGTCGTATTAGCGTCTCATAATAGTTTTGACCAGTTGAATCTTCATCTGCTGCTTGATTAGCCCATGATAATTGCGTTGCTATGTTGCTTGGGTTACTCGTTGAGGCATCAAACCCCTTAAGTCCACCAACTATGGCATAGCCTAACAGGTGACCTCTGTCCACCGCATGGTCATATTCCCCCAACAAACCATGTAACTGATGCCATCCGGCAGGTTTCCAATTGGTGTAACCATTACCTGTTTCATTACGATTTTGATATTGTCTTGTTGACTTTGCTAATAAGGCATTTGCGACAAGTGGCACTTTTCGACCTTGTACATATTTAATTTGATTATTAGCATAAGGGGCACTAGACACCTTAGCATTTAAATTTGTTTTGTTATTATTGATAATAAAAGCACCCGCACCGTTCCATGTAATTTTACCAACTAATTGATTTTTAACATGACTAGTCATTACCGTCAATGCTTGAGCTTTACTTGGCGTATCAGGGTTATTATTGTCCTTGGTAAAAGGCTTTCCATCACTTTCACCGGTTACTGATTGATAGATTTGTTTAATCGGATTATTATCCGAAATGACATCGTTCTTACTTAGATAGGAACCTGCTAGAACGAAAATTAGCAAGATAAGACTACCTATATTTTTCCAATTTTTGGAATTGTGATTTGACATTTGACCTCTCATATAAAAAGTAGGCAAAGCCTACTTTCCAGTAAATTTATTAATTAATTCGGTCCATTTATCCGTGGATAATATTGCAGTGGGGTGTTGACCATCCCCCATAAAACTATATCCAATCATTAAACCTATTGCTAAAAATAGGCAGGCTAATAAGGCAACAACAATAATTAGGATAAATAGCTTCAAGACGTATTTCCATCCTTTTGTCATTTTCTAATCCTCACTAACACGTTGAATAGTTGCTCCAAGACCTTTTAATTTTTCATGGAATTGATAATATCCACGATCTAAATGGCTTAATTGTGTTACTGTTGTTTGACCTTGTGCAACTAAACCAGTAAGAATAAGGGCAGCACTTGCACGTAAGTCAGTAGACATAACAGGTGCACCTTGTAATTCTTTTCCTCCATGAATCATGGCAGTATCACGCAAGATTTCAGCCTGTAATCCCATACGACGCATTTCTTCTAAATGTTGGAAACGATTTTCAAAAACTGTCTCAACCATTGTCGACTCACCTTTGACTGTGGCCATTAGGGCAGTAAATTGCGCTTGCATATCAGTTGGGAAGCCTGGATGAGGTAATGTTTTAACAGTCACTGGTTTTAAACTGGCAGTATCCGCTTTGACTCTTATTCCACTGTCTTCTTCAGTAACAGACACACCCATCTCCATTAATTTAGAAATCAATGGGCGATTATGTTCCCAGACTGCATCTTTCACTAGCACGTTGCCTGAAGTCATTGCCGCAGCAACCATAAATGTTCCAGCTTCAATTCTGTCTTGAACCACATCATGTTCAACACCACGTAAACTGTCAACTCCAGTAATCGTTAATGTTTCCGTACCAGCACCACGTACTTTAGCTCCCATTTTATTTAATAGCTGCGCTAAATCAACAATTTCTGGCTCTCTTGCAGCATTCTCAATGATAGTCACACCATCAGCAAGCGTTGCTGCCATCATTAAGTTTTGTGTTGCTCCAACAGATGGGAAATCCATATAAATAGTTGCGCCTTTTAAACGCTCTGCAGTTGCTCTAATATCACCATTTTTTTGGGTAATTTTAGCCCCCATTGCTTCAAGTCCTTTTAAATGCAAATCAATTGGACGACTTCCAATTGTACAACCGCCAGGCATTGAAACTTGTGCATGACCTTTTCTAGCAAGGATAGGTCCTAATACTACTATAGAGGCACGCATTTGACTGACAAACTCATATGGTGCGACATCTAAGATATCCCCAGATGCATCTACCACTACCTTATTATTTGCTTCATCAAATGAAACATCAATATCTAAACCTCTAACAACATTATTCATTGTATAGACATCAGATAAGATTGGTACATTATATAAGGTTGTTTTTCCCTCAGAAGGTAAAACAGTGGCTGCTAACAAAGGAAGAACTGCATTTTTTGCACCTTCAATCACAACTTCTCCTTTAAGTCGTGTTTGTCCGCCTTCAATAATAATTTTATCCAATTTTTTCTCCATTCTTCACTATTCATTAATATTAAAATTATAACATAATTTATATTTTGAATCTTTAACCGAACACTAAAAAGAGGCTTTGCCCCATTTGGATTAACTCTAATATAAAATGACTTACTAAATAGCCCATAATAATAGCAATGAAGAAGACAAATAATTGAATTTTTCCTAAATTTTCAGCTCTATTTTTTACTAATTTTGACCAATCAAATAAAGACATCAATAATTGATAACTGATGCCGATAAAAAGTAAATGACAAAACAAACCTAATAAATTATTGATATATTCCATAAATATATTATAACAAAACAAAGAACTAAAGAGAATAACTTGAACATAAAAAAAGACTCAACCAAATCTGTCTTAAAGTTAGAGTAACACATTCCAACTTTTTGACAGACTAGGAGTCTAATTTTTATTTTTTACCAACTTTAAGACGGTTAAGGGCACGAAGCAATGCAACTTCTGCACGTTCAACTTCATGAATATCATGAGAAGTTTTAGCTTCTGCTATTTCTTTTTCTGCTCTTAACTTCGCACGTTCCGCACGACTTATATCAATATTACGATCACGTTCAGCAGAATCTGCGACAATTGTGACCATATTATTTTTTATCTCAATGATACCACCATTTATTGCAATCCAATCAACATGTTTTTCATCATCTGTACGACGAATTTTCATTTCGTGGATAACAAGCGGCGCAATCAAATTGATGTGATGTGGTAAGATACCCATTTCACCATCAGGTGTTTTAACAGAGATAAATTTAGCATGATGGTCATAAACAATACCATCTGGTGTTACCACTTGTACAGCCATTTCTGTCATGATATCACCTCATTAATAGTTCATTTTTTTTGCTTTTTCGATAACATCTTCGATTCGTCCGACTGAACGGAAGGCATCTTCTGGGATATCATCGTATTTACCATCAAGAATTTCTTTAAAGCCACGTACAGTTTCTTCAACTGGAACATAAGAACCAGGTTGACCAGTAAATTGCTCCGCAACGTTGAAGTTTTGTGATAGGAAGAACTGAATACGACGTGCACGTCCAACTAATGTTTTTTCTTCATCAGAAAGTTCATCCATACCTAAGATTGCAATGATATCTTGCAATTCACGGTAACGTTGAAGAACACGTTGAACTCCTGTTGCTACATCATAATGCTCTTTTCCAACAATTTCTGGTGAAAGTGCACGTGAACTTGAAGCAAGTGGGTCAACCGCTGGATAGATACCAATTTGAGTCAATTTACGTTCCAAGTTGGTTGTTGAATCCAAATGGGCAAATGCTGTTGCTGGCGCTGGGTCAGTATAGTCATCGGCTGGAACATAGATAGCTTGAATTGAAGTAACTGATCCTTTTTTGGTAGACGTAATACGTTCTTGCAATTGTCCCATTTCGGTAGCAAGTGTTGGTTGGTAACCAACTGCTGAAGGCATACGTCCTAATAAGGCTGAAACCTCAGAACCTGCTTGTGTGAAACGGAAAATATTATCAATAAATAAGAGAACGTCTTGTCCTTCTTCATCACGGAAATATTCAGCAATTGTCAAACCTGTTAAGGCAACACGCATACGTGCTCCTGGTGGCTCATTCATTTGTCCGAATACCATTGCAGTTTTTTCAATAACGCCAGATTCTTTCATTTCGCCGTATAAGTCATTACCCTCACGAGTACGTTCACCTACTCCTGCAAAAACAGAAATACCACCGTGTTCTTGTGCAATATTATGAATTAATTCTTGAATAAGAACGGTTTTCCCAACTCCGGCACCACCGAAGAGACCAACTTTCCCACCTTTTAAATAAGGGGCAAGTAGGTCGATTACTTTAATACCTGTTTCAAGAATTTCTGAAGATGTTGATAGTTCATCGAATGCTGGTGCTTGTTTATGGATTGGTTCACGTTTTGCATCTGCTGCAAAAGGTTCTTCCAAGTCGATAGTATCACCTAATACATTAAACACACGTCCTAGAGTTTCAGTACCTACTGGAACACTAATCGCGCGTCCAGTATCTAAAACTTCTAATCCACGAGTAAGCCCATCAGTTGATTCCATAGCGATTGTTCTAACCATCCCATCACCCAATTCAAGGGCTACTTCAAGAACAACTTTTTGTTTCTTGTCGCTATCTTTATAAACTATCAATGCATTATTAATCTCAGGTAATGTCGCACCATTGTCGAAAATAACGTCAACAACTGGTCCAATAACCTGAGCAATTTTGCCTGAGCTCATTAATTTCTCCTTATATAAGTTATAAAGGAAGAACTACTGTGTTCTAATCCTTTAATTATTGTTATCAATCAGAAATCTACAAATTAATAACTATTTCAGTATCTGCAAATTACAGTCTATTCTAATGCATTAGCCCCTGCAACAATTTCTGTAATTTCCTGCGTAATTGCTGCTTGTCGTGCACGATTGTATTGAATTGTTAGTTCATCAATAACATTTTTTGCATTATCCGTAGCTGTTTGCATAGCTGTCATACCTGCTGCGTGCTCTGCCGTTTTTGCATCAACAATTGCTCCATAAATCATACTTTCAGTAAACTGTGGTAACAATTGATTAATAATCGTATCTCGGTCTGGTTCGATTTCAAATCCAGTTACACCTTCATCAGCTGCTTCTTCAGCAACTAAGTCAGAAATAGGTAGCATTCTTTGAACCCGAACTTGGCTTGTCAAACTATTAACATGATGGTTATAACAAACATATAATTCATCAAAAATTTCACTTTGGAACATCTTAACTGATTTTTCAATGATTTTGCCAACTTCATCATAAGTCGGTTGATCATTAAGTCCTCTCAGTTCAAAAGAAACATTCATTCCTCTAGATTTAAAGAAATCAGAACCAACACTACCAATTGAAACTATTGAATAATCTCCATCCTGATGATATTCTTCAATCATTTCCATAATTGATTTTAAGATTTTTGAGTTATAACCACCGACAAGACCTTTATCAGAAGTAATAACAATATAACCAGTTTTTTTAACAGGACGTGAAGCTAACATTGGATGCGTAGATGACCCATTTGTTAACTCAGCTTTCAAAAAATCAGTAGTGATTTGTCTTATTTTGGATGCATATATTTGAAAATTACGAGCAGCTTGCTCTGATTTTACCAGTTTAGCTGAAGAGACCATACGCATGGCACTAGTTATTTTACTTGTTTTCTCTGTTGAATTAATTTTATCTTTAATCTCACTTAGAGAGCCTGCCATACCAAAAACCTCCCATTATTATTTAAAGTTCGATTGATCTTTAAATGCTTGAATTGCATTATTCAATTCTGTTTCTTCAGGTAGATCTTTAGTCTGACGGATTGTATCAAATAAATTAGCATAATGACTATCAAAGTACTCATATAAAGCTTCTTCGAAGGCTAAAATATCATCAACAGGAACATCATCCAAGAATCCATGTGTTAATGCATATAAAATAACAACTTGTTTTTCAACCGGAAGTGGTTTATGTAATGGTTGTTTTAAAATTTCAACAGTACGACGACCGCGATTCAGCTTAGCTTGTGTAGCAGCATCCAAATCAGAACCAAATTGAGTAAAGGCTTCTAATTCACGGTATGAAGCTAAATCAAGACGTAAAGTCCCTGCAACTTTTTTCATGGCTTTAATCTGTGCTGAACCACCAACACGTGATACAGAAGATCCTGCATCAATAGCTGGTCGAATACCAGAGTTGAATAGATTTTCTTGTAAGAAAATTTGTCCATCTGTGATTGAGATAACGTTTGTTGCTATATAAGCTGAAATATCACCAGCTTGCGTTTCAATAAATGGAAGAGCAGTAATTGATCCACCACCTAACTCATCTGAAACTTTTGCAGAACGTTCAAGCAAACGACTATGCAAATAGAAAACATCCCCTGGATAAGCTTCACGACCTGGAGGACGACGAAGTAAAAGAGAAAGTTCACGATAAGCTACCGCTTGTTTTGACAAATCATCATAAACGATTAAAACATGTTTGCCATTATACATAAATTCTTCTGCCATCGCTACACCAGCATAAGGTGCAATAAATAGTAATGGAGAAGGTTGTGCTGCAGATGCAGTGACAACAATTGTATAATCTAAGGCACCATATTTACGAAGTGTTTCAACTTGTGTTCTAACTGTTGATTCTTTTTGACCAATGGCAACATAGACACAAATCATGTCTTGACCTTTTTGATTCAAAATAGCATCGATAGCAACAGATGTTTTACCTGTTTGACGGTCACCAATAATAAGTTCACGTTGACCACGACCAATTGGTACTAAAGCATCAATCGCTTTCAAACCTGTTTGTAGAGGTTCAAAAACTGATTTACGTTGCATTACTCCAGGAGCTGGTGTTTCAACAGGTCTGAATCCTGTAGTTGCAATTTCTCCTAAACCATCAACGGGCTGACCAAGTGGATTAACAACGCGTCCAATTAGGGCTTCACCAACTGGTACTTCCATAATTTTTCCTGTGCGTTTAACAATGTCTCCTTCACGGATACTTGAAAAATCACCAAGAATAATAATACCTACATCATTAGACTCAAGGTTTTGAGCCATACCAAAGGCACCATTAGAAAATTCTAGAAGTTCACCACTCATGGCATTATCTAATCCACGAGCACGTGCAATACCGTCACCAATGTAGGTAACGACACCAGTTTCAGTGACATCGAAATTTGGCTGGAAGTTTTCAATTTGCTTTTTTATTAAAGCGCTAATTTCTTGAGCATTAATTGCCAAAAGTCACACCACTTTCTATATTAATTTCTTTTTAAATTCTGATAATTGACGTTTTAAACTTGTATCAATTACATTATTATTTACATTGATAATGAATCCACCTAAAAGTGCTTCATCGATAGTTTCAATAATTCTACCGGTCTTAAAACCAAACTTTTTTAAAACGATATTTCTAATCTGAAATTTTTGTTTTTCAGTTAAAGGCACAGTAGTCGAAACCTGAACATCGTATTCATTATTAATTTGACTTAATCTTTCTAAACTATTTTGTACAATCTTTGCAAAATAGTTCATTCGATCATTTTGAATCAGTAGTTCTATTAAATTGTTTATATAAACTGTACTAGGATCTTTTAGTAACCTAATAAGATTTTCCTTTTCACCCTGTGAAACGGCTAAACTTGCTAATTTTTGTTCAAGCTGTGTAGCTTCAAATGTCTCCAAAATAGCAAGTAAATCAGTTTTAAGTGGCTGACTTACATTATGCTCAAAAGCAACTTCAACAAGGCTTTTTGCATATTGCCCAATGAGAGTCTCTTCTTTTTTGGTCATATTAAGCTTCTCCTAAATCATTAAGATAACTATCAATGAGTTTACTTTGAGCATCCTTATCAAGGTTTGCACCAATGATTTTTTCTGCTAATGAGATAGATAAATCTGACATTTGATTTTTCACATCAGACAAAGCTTCTGCTTTACTACGTTCAATATCAATATCAGCTTTTTCTTTTAGACGACTAGCTTCATCATTAGCCTCTTCAATAAGTTTTGTACTTTGAGCTTGACCAATTTCTTTTGCATCTACAATAATCTGACTAGCTTCTGATTTTGCGCCATCTAATTCTTTTTGTCTTTCGACTTGAAGATTTTCAGCATTAATACGCGCATTTTCCGCTTTATCAATATCATTTGAGATTTTTGCAGCACGTTCATCTAAAATACCACTTATTTGACCCCATGCAAATTTCTTTAGTAAAAGATATAAAACAAGAATTGAACCTGTTACTAAAATAAAATTTCCAATAAGTTCACCAACTGTTAATTCCATAGAGGCTCTCCTTTCTTATTCTTCTTCTTCATTGACTTTTTTACCAAGATACATTGATGTTAGTTTGGTAAATACATAGGCTTGTATACAAGAAATAAAAATTGAAAATGCAACCCAGACCATATTCAAAATAAATGCAACTGGGAACCACGCCATATTGGCGGCAATTAATTTCATGATTAAGCTCATAACAACTTCACCAGCAAATATATTTCCATAAAGACGCAAAGCTAATGAAAGTACATTAGTTACTTCTTCCAAAATATTCATTGGAGTCATAATCGATGGTGTAGCAAACCTTTTTAGATAAGGAAGAAAACCGCGTTGACGAATTCCTTCTACCTGACAAAGAATTGAGATTAGTAAAGACAAAGCAATATCAAAACCTACATTTGCAGTAGGTGATGTCCATAAGTTCATCTTATCCATTGTTTCAATCTTTGTTACCAAACCAAGGTTATTAGCTACCATCACAAAAAGAAAAATTGTGAAAAAGAAAAGTGAATATGTTCTACGAAATGGTCTTTCAATATGTTCATCAGTAACACTGGAAACAAAATCTAATAAAAATTCTAAGACAGTTTGTTTTCCTTTAGGACGGATTGACATATGACGACTTGCTGTATAAACAAAGGCAAAAATAAGTAGGATAGTTACCAAGCACATTGCAAGCAGGGTTAAATTAAAGGTCACAGGACCTAGTATCAGTGTTGGACTATGTTCTTCCAACGGATTCCCTCCTATCTACCTTACAATTGAAATAGTATGCCTAAATTATAAAATACATACCATCCAAATTAATTTGTTAAAATTTCAGCATTTATTTTAAAATAAATGCCATTGCAAGTGTTACGAAGAAAGTACCTTCAATAAAGGCAATACCTAGAATCATGATAGAACGTAATTGATTCATAATTTCTGGTTGACGAGCTGCTGATTTAAACAAATTAGCAATCAGGAAACTCTCCCCTAAGGTAACACCAATACATGCTAATGCTAATGCGAAAAACGAAGTCATAATAAAATTCTCCTTAAAATTTTTTTTACTTTGCTATTCTATTCCTTAAAATAAAGAATGTCAATACAAAATTGTAGTTGAGTGTGCATAATTCAACGAATACTTAACATTACAAAAAATGATTAAATAATAAGTCAATTTAAACAATCAATAGCCTATGATTATTATACCAATAATAGTAGACTTTATCAAAGATAGCTTTCAAATTGAAAAACGGCTTTCGCCGTTTTCTGGTCTTATCAGATTTTGATAACTAGATTACTGTTCAAGTTGCCAAATTTCTTTAGCATACTCTCTGATTGTATCATCTGAAGTGAATTTATCAGATGTAGCAATATTGACTAAGCTCATTTGAGCCCAACGCGTTTTATCTCGATACAATCGATCAATTTGTTCTTGAGCAGCTATATAAGATTCTAAATCTTCTAATAAGAAGTATTCATCATTATGAGTGATTAATGCTTCGTAGATTTCCATGCCTTCATGTTGGCAATTAGGAATTGTTCCATTCACAAAACTGTCGACGATACGACGTATTTGGGGATTAGACTCATATAAACCACGTGAGAAATAATCATGTTTTGCATAATGATCATAAACTGCATCTTTATCCATACCAAAGATGACAATGTTGTCGTCTCCGACTTCATCTTTGATTTCAATGTTGGCACCATCGAGAGTAGCTAGAGTGACGGCACCTGTCATCATAAATTTCATATTTGATGTACCGGAAGCTTCTTTAGAGGCTAATGAAATCTGTTCTGACACGTCAGCAGCCGGAATAATTAATTCAGCCAAGCTAACATTGTAGTTTTCAAGGAAAACAACTTTAAGCTTATTCTGAAGACTTTGGTCATTATTAACAAGATTTGCAATTTCATTAATAACTTTAATTACGGATTTAGCAAAATGATATCCTGGCGCTGCTTTTGCTCCGAAAATAAAAACTCTTGGAACCATGTCTAAATCTGGATTTTCTTTCAAATCAAGATAAATCCTCATAATGTTTAAAACATTTAACAGTTGACGTTTATAAGCATGAAGACGTTTAACTTGAACGTCAAAAATTGCATTTGTGGATAATACTATTCCTGTTTTCTCAAGGATATATTTAGCTAATCGTTCTTTAGCGACTTGTTTCACTTGATAGAAGTCATCTAGAACGGCTTGATCATCTTTAAATGCCAATAATTTGCGTAATTCATGGATATCTTTACGCCATTCATTACCAATTGTTCGGTCAATTGCCACTGATAATTCGGGAGCTGCAATCTGTGTCCATCTTCTTTGAACAATACCATTTGTTTTATTGTTAAATTTTTCGGGATACAAAATATAGAAATCTTTCAGTGTATCAGTTTTTAAAAGCTCTGTATGAAGTTTTGCAACGCCATTAACAGAATGTCCACCAATGATTGCCAGGTTAGCCATATGAACTAAATTATCTTTGACAATACGCGTGTTTTCAATAATATCTGGACGGATACCTTTTTTAGCCATTTCAGCGACAAAACGATTGTCAATTTCTAAGATTATTTGATAAACGCGAGGTAAAACATTTTTGAAGAGGTCAGCATTCCATTTTTCCAAAGCCTCAGAAAGGATTGTATGGTTGGTGTAACTCATCGTTCTGATAGTAGCTTGCCAAGCATCTTCCCATTCGATTCCGTATTCATCAATTAATAGTCGCATAAATTCCGCAGGTGCTACTGCTGGATGGGTATCATTAATATGGACTGACACTTTTTTATAAATCTCTTCTAAAGGTAAGCCCTGTTTAAGGTAAGCTTTAATAATAGTTTGCAATCCAGCACTGGTCATGAAATATTCTTGAATAAGACGCAATTCTTTTCCTTCATAACTTGTGTCATCTGGATAGAGGATTGCTGTAATATCTTGAATACGACGACGCGACTCTAATGTTGGGTAATCTAATTCATACTCTTCAGGAATTTCAACATCCCAAAGACGCAAATTATTAATGACATCATTTTCAAAACCGATTTGTGGTACATCATAAGGAACTGCATTTAAAATCTGAGCTCCATCATAAACCGGTTTTAATTTACCATCATCATCTGCTTTTAAATAAACATTTCCAAATAGTTTAACTGTAACAATATCATGATCTTTTCTTACTTCCCAAACATTTCCGCGTGAGCCAAACCAGGCATCAGGCAATTCTACCTGATAGCCATCAATGATGCGCTGCTTAAATAATCCGTATTGGTAGCGTAAGCCATTTCCAAAACCTGGATAACCAGTTGTTGCTAAAGAGTCCATGAAGGCTGCGGCTAGTCGTCCGAGGCCTCCATTCCCAAGAGCCATATCATGTTCTGCATCTTTAACAGTTTGAAAATCAACGCCTAGGTCATTAAAAGCTTCTTTTGCTAAATCTAAAATACCAAGATTTAGTAAGTTTGTTTCTAACATTCGACCTGGTAAAAATTCAATTGAAAAGTAATAAGCTACCTTTTGTTTGTTTTCTGTCAATTGACGATTTCGATCAATCCAAATATTGGTGTAATATTTTTTTACTAATTTAGATAGGGCATAGAATAACTCTGTATCACTAGCCACTGAGATTTTAATTAATTGTTCCTCATGTAAGGTATCTTTAAAATCACGTATAAATTGTTCTTTTGTGACTTGCATTTCTCTCTCCAAATTAAACTTAAACTAAACTAGTGTATAGTTCTAAATAAACAAGACTGGCAGTTTCCCATGAAAAATCACTAGTCATAGCATTTTTTTGAATTATTTTCCAATCCTCAGGTTGATTCTTATATACATCTAAAGCATGTAGCAAGGTATTGGTCATCCAGTAACCAGTAAAATGGTTAAAGCCAAAGCCAGTACCAGTCTTCTCATAAGCATTAAATGGTGTTACGGTATCTCTTAATCCACCAATTTCATGAACGACTGGAATCGTTCCATAACGCATAGCCATCATTTGTGATAAACCACATGGTTCAAATGCGCTTGGCATAAGGAAAATATCCGAAGCTCCATAAATTTCCTGTGCTAAACCTAAATCAAAGGTTATATTAGCAGACAGTTTTTCTGGGTATTGTTGAGCAAACCATGAGAATGCTTCTTCATATTGGTGATAACCTGTTCCAAGAAGAACAATTTGCAAATCTTGTTGCAATAAATTATCTAATTCTTGAACTACTAAGTCAAACCCTTTTTGGTCTGTCAAACGAGAAACAATACCTATTAAAGGTACATCAGCATTAACAGGTAACCCAACTCGTTTTTGTAGTTCTGCTTTATTAACTGCTTTACCAGATAAATCTGCTACTGAAAATGGTTCACTCAAGTAAGGATCGTTTTCTGGATTTAATAATTCAGTATCGATACCGTTAACAATGCCACACAGTTTGCCAGATTCCATACGCATAATTTGATCTAGACCTTTACCAAAGGCTGGTGTTTGAATTTCTTGAGCATAGGTTGGTGAAACTGTAGTGACACGATCAGCATATAGTACACCTGCTTTCATCCAATTTAAACAATTGTTCCAGCGTAAGGTACCATCTTCGTATCGTTCTGCACCAACACCAAATAAATCACTCAACATTTCAGGTCCAAATTGGCCTTGGAATTCAATATTGTGTATTGTGAATACTGATTTGATATTATTATATGTTTGAATCCAACGATATTTTTCCTTTAATAAGAATGGGATCATCGCTGTATGATAATCATTGACATGAATTACATCAGGTATAAAGCCAATCTTTTCCATTGCTTCTATAGCTGCTAATTGGAAATAGGCAAAACGTTCACCGTCATCCCAATCCCCATAAACATGCCCTCTGAAGAAGTAATACTGGTTATCAATAAAATAGAAATTGACATCATTTTCAACGATCTTTTTTATGCCAACAAATTGATGGCGATAACCAACATTAATGTAAAATTGTGTAATTTCTTCGACTCGGTCAGAAAATTTGGCATCTACCATATCATAATAAGGCATGATGACAGAAACCTCATGGCCATTTTTAACTAGTGATTTAGGCAATGCTCCAATAACATCGCCTAATCCACCTGTTTTAGCAAAAGGAGCTCCTTCTGCTGCTACAAATAAAAGTTTCATTTAATGTGATCCTCAATAACATGACTACCTTTTGCGACAACGACAGGATTTTCTGGTGTACCTTTAACGGAAACACCATCTGCAATTCTTACTGATTTATCAATTATTGCATATTCGATTCGAGCATCCTTACCAATTTTAACTTTGGGTGAAACAATACTATTTTTAACTACTGCACCTTCTTCAAGGTAACAATTCCGCGACATAATAGAATTATCTACAGTTCCTTTAATAACTGATCCTGATGCAAATTGAGAATTGTTAACAACGGAAGTTTTATCAAAGTAAGTTGCTTCTTCATTTTTCACACGCGTATAGATACGTTGATTTGAGTAAAGAAGTGAATAGAATTTATGAGTTTCTAACATATCCATGTTGGCATCATAGTAAGATTTAACTGAATGAATATTTGCCATATAACCTGTATACTCAAAAGCTAATGCACCTTCGTCAACAGTTAGATCTCTTAATAAGAAACGTAATTTTTTAGGGCGTTCCTTTTGAGCTTCAATTTCCATTTTTTCAATCAACCAATCTGTATTGACAACATAGATCCCTGCAGACATTTTTTCAATGCCTTCTTTTTCATGAATGGTACTTCTGCCAACAACTGTATCAGTCTCATCAATTTCTAATATATCATTTTCAGGTGAGATCGAAGAAACAGGTGTTTTTTTATAAACAGCAGTGATATTACGTTGGTTTGCATTATGTAAATGAATAACTTGTTCTAATTCGATATTACATAAAATATCACATGACATGTAAATGGTTTGATCTGACCCAGAACGTTTTAAATATGTCAGGATTTGTTCATAATAATCCCCATCTGCTTCTTGATCACTTTCCTTAGTGTTATAAAATCCTAGAAAATAATGGCTTAGTAATGAATTAAGCCCCCATTCACGACCACTACGGACATGATCAAATACGGAACGAATGTTTTCTCCACGGAAAATACCATAAATACTTCTAATTCCAGCATTTGCCAGATTTGATAAATTAAAGTCTATGAGCCGATATTTCCCGTCGAAAGGTAAGTTTGCTAATGGACGTTTGTCAGTTAAACCTTCCATTTCAGGAAAACCAATTGCACTACCTAAAATAGCTGAATACTTATCACTCTTCATTTGAAACCCCCACAATTTCATTATAGCCTACAACTTGAATCTCGTCACTACCATCAATAATGACATTGTTTCCGATAACAGCGCCTTCACCGATGATGGCTTTAAAAATTTTCGCACCCTCACCGATTGTAGCACCACTCATAATAAATGAATCTTTAATTTCAGCATCTTTTTTGACCTGAACATTAGCTGAAAGAATTGAATGGTCAACAGAACCTGTGACAAAACAACCATCGACAACTAATGAATCTCTAACTTTAGCCTCTTCAGATATAAAATTTGGAGGTGCAATATGATTTTTAGAATAAATTTTCCATGAACGGTCACGGCTATCTAATTCATTGTCCTCAGCAATATATTCCATATTTGCTTCCCATAATGATTCAATAGTACCAACATCTTTCCAGTAACCTGCAAAGTTATATGTATAAACACGTTCACCTGCTTCAAGATAGGCAGGAATAACATTCTTTCCAAAGTCATCCATGTCTACATTGTTTTTTTCAGCATCAACGAGCATGTTTCTTAAACGTTTCCAGTCAAAGATGTAAATCCCCATTGATGCTTTTGTAGATTTTGGATGCTCAGGTTTTTCATCAAATTCAACGATACGATCATTAGTATCAGTATTCATAATTCCAAAACGACTTGCTTCTTTAAGAGGCACATCGATAACAGCAACTGTTAAGCTCGCTAAGTTATCTTTATGTGTTTGAAGCATTTCGTCATAGTCCATTTTGTAAATATGGTCCCCTGATAAAATGAGAACATATTCAGGATTGATACTATCAATATAGTCAATATTTTGATAAATCGCATGACTCGTACCTTGGAACCAACGATTTCCCTCAGTTGCTGAATAAGGTTGTAAAATTGTGGCACCGCTATCAATTCCATCCAAGCCCCATGATGAACCATTACCAATATGACTATTCAAAGCGAGTGGTTGGTATTGTGTGATTACTCCAACGTTATGGATACCCGAATTTGCACAGTTAGACAAAGCAAAATCGATAATACGATAACGTCCACCAAATTGTACTGCAGGTTTTGCAATGCTTTGTGTCAATTTCCCTAAACGGGTACCCTGACCACCTGCTAGTATAAGAGCTAACATTTCATTCTTCATTTATTTCCCCCTTTGATTTTTTTAAAAATCAATAAAAATGTGATTAACAAAAATTAGAAATAACTATATCTTATTTTCTCCTAATGCGACGTTTAACTTTCCAAATACTAGCACCCAAGGCTGGTAAAGTAAATGTCAATGTCTCATGATAAGATTTCCAATCTTCATTTTCAGTTGTTTTGTTTGGATTCGTTTCTTTCCATACACCACCGAAAACTTCAAGTTCAGTATTAAATATTTCTTCATATTGACCAGCTACTGGAACACCAATTGTGAAATTAGGACGCTCTACTGGTGTCATATTGAAAACACAAAGCAATAAATCACCTTTATCGTTTTGACGACAGAAGGATAGGACTGTCTGATCCAAGTTATCTGCATCAATTATTTCAATACCATCATAATTTTCGTCATTTTGCCAAAGACTATTATTATCTTTGTAAAATTGATTTAAGGTTGCGGTGAAATATGCCATTTTTTGGTTGAGATCATCATTTAAATTATCCCAAACCAATTGATCATCATATTTCCATTCGAGAAATTGGCCAAATTCAGATCCCATGAATAATAATTTTTTCCCTGGATGACAAATCTGGTAGGTTAGTAAATTTCTTAATCCACTAAATTGGTTATTTCGGTCACCCCACATTTTATGCATTAGACTTTTTTTACCGTGTACAACTTCGTCATGTGAAAAAGGAAGAATAAAATTCTCATTAAAACAATACATGAAGCTAAAAGTCAACAAGTTAAAATTAAATTTACGGTAAAATGGATCTTGTTCGTAAAACCTTAAAACATCATTCATCCATCCCATATTCCATTTATAATCAAAGCCAAGTCCACCTTCTGAAATTGGTTTAGTTATTGGAATATCTGAAGTTGCTTCTTCTGCAATCATCATGACATCAGGATATTTATCTTTAATTGTTTGATTCAATTTTTGCAAAAATGCAATTGCTTCTAGATTATGGTTACCCCCATTAACATTTGGTTGCCATGGCCCTTGATCATAATCAAGGTAGAGCATATTACTTACAGCATCAACTCTGATACCGTCTAAATGATAGGTTTCCAACCAAAACATAGCGCTTGAAATCAAAAATGACTGTACTTGATTCTTACCTAAATCAAAATTTAGTGCATCCCAACCATAGTTATGTGCCCGATCATGATCTTGATATTCATATGTAGGTGTCCCATCGAAATAAGCAAGGGCATCATCATTTTTTGTATAATGTCCTGGTACCCAGTCAACTAAAACTCCAATGTTATTTAGATGACATTCTTCAACAAAATCCTGGAAATCTTCTGGATTGCCAAATGTAGTTTCGAAAGCAAAATATCCCATTAATTGATAACCCCAACTCATACCTAATGGATGAGCCATAAGTGGCATAAATTCGACATGGGTATAATTCATTTTCTTAAGATAAGGGATTAATTCATTTTTCAGCTCTTTAAACTGATAAGGTTGGCCTTCATTGTCATTTTTCCAAGAGTTAGCATGCATTTCATAGATATTAACGGGACGTTTTTTAAAGCCAAAACGTTTCCGTCTTCCCATCCATAAACCATCTTGCCACTTTTTAGGAGTAAGTGTTTTAACTTTTGCTCCAGTTCCTGGACGGTTTTCGAATACAATAGCTAGCGGATCAATTTTTTCAATAACATGTCCACCTTGCCTCTTGACTAGATATTTATATATTTGGCCTTCTTTGGGTAAGTTGCTTATAACTTCCCAAACTCCAGCTTCATTTACTTCCATTGGAACTGGATTTTCAAACCAATTAGTAAAATCTCCAATTAAACTAATTGTCTCCGCATTTGGTGCCCAAACTCTGAAGACATACGCTTGTTCGCCATTTTGACTTGTTTTATGTACTCCAAAGTAATCTTGAATATGAAAATTTTCCCCAGTCCCAAAAGTATAAAGATCTAAGTCATTTGTCATTACATCACCCTTTCTTAAGTTATTAAAATGATAAAAATGATACTTGATAGCAAAAAAAACCTGACTTACTCAGGTTTTTCGGTAATATCAAGGATCATAGCTGTCAAGTTATTAATAATTAAATCATCATTGTGAAGGCGCTTATCATTGGTAATAATTATATCATTTTCTTTAGCCTCTCGCAAACGTTTCCCATAAATACTGAAAATAAATTGATAATTTATTGAATTTTTTATCGTAAAACTTATAAAACCGCTACCTTTTGTTGCACTCTCAATATATACATGACGCCGAATCTCATCAAAAGTTGAAAATGAAAACATATCTGATTTAGTTTTCATAAAAATCAATTTTTTTACAAAATCTATGGTATCTTTTTCATAAGTTACCAAATTCCAATCAACCTGATTAACACTATCCGAAGCATTGTATGAATTCATCGCTCTATGCTTGTCTTCTTGAGTTAACTCATTAAGTGGCCCAGTTGCATGTAGCTTAGTTCTTAGAAATTCTTGTCCTAACTGCATAAAGGTAATACCTTGCATTAAGATGTTCATTGCTGTTGCTAATTGAACACGTTTGGTATGAATTTCAATACTATCATTTTCATTTAAGGCCCAGAATAAATCATTTAGATTGTAATTATCATGCGCTTCCACATAATTAATAACTTGTTCAGGACTAAGGTATGGGTTTAATTCGTCACTACCTAATATAGCTTTAGCAATAACATCTTCAGTTGCAGCACCAGATACAAATCCTTCTACAAAAGCACCATAGACTTCTGCTCCTTTTATTGCATTTCTTTGGGTATCATTGAAGAAACCAATTCTAGGCATTAAATTAGCATTTTCTTTTTTAGCTTTTTGGTAATCAGCTAAGCCAGTTCCCATGTCCCAACCTTCACCATATAAAATAATCCGAGGATCAACTTTATCAACTGCTTGTCTAATCTGATTCATCGTTTCAACATCATGCAGACCCATTAAGTCAAATCGAAAGCCATCAACATTGTATTCATGTACCCAATACAATATAGAGTCAATCATATATTTGCGAAACATTTCTTTTTCACTAGCAGTTTCATTACCACATCCAGATCCATTTAGGAATAATCCGTTTGGGGCCATACGGTAATAATAATCTGGCACTGATAATTGAAAGGCTGAATCTCGGCTTGAATATGTGTGATTAAAGACGACATCGATTACAACATTCAAACCCGCATCATGGTATGCTTGAATAGCCTCTTTCAGCTCCAAAATACTACTTGCTGGTCCATGCGCAGTACTCGCATAGCTAGCTTCTGGAACATTGAAATTCTCAGGATCATAACCCCAGTTATAAGCGTAGTTGCCTTCTTCATCAATATTCTGATGATGGTTAAAAATAGGTTGTAGTTGAATATGTGTAACACCTAAATTAGTCACATAATCAAAACAAGTTGCATCACCTTGCGGATTTCTAGTACCTTTTTCAAAAAGGCCTCTAAATTTTCCTCTATTTTCTGGGCTTACTCCTGAGGTTTCAGATATTGAAAAATCACGAACATGCATTTCATATATTACTGACTGATTCGGGTTATCTAAACGCCAAGTCGCTTCTTGATTGTGCTTAACAGAGAATCCTTCGGGAACTAAATTTGTGGGATCTATTACGACAGATCGCCGACCATTAGCAGTAGTCGCAATCGAATATGGATCACGGGTTTCCACGAAAGTTCGTTTTCGATAATGAACACGGTAAACATAAGATTGATAATTATGGTTACCATAAATAGTTATCTCCCAGATCCCATGACGGTTCAAAATGTGATTGTCTGGATTCTTCCCTTTACCGCGCGCCATATGATAGACTCGATGGACACTAGCAGTATTATCCGTCGAATCAAAAAGGATTAAATCTACTTTTTCAGCTGTAGGAGCCCAAAGTCTAAAGGAAGTTTGGTTTTCTAAGTAACGATAGCCAAGCCAGCCAGAAAATCCCCACTTTTTATCAAAGCGTTGACTATTAACAGCCATATCATAGGCATGAGCGTTGCGGACCCGATAGTTACGACTGGAGACAGCAGCCTGTCTGGAATAATAAGGGGTGGGATCATCGCTAACAATCCAAACTTCACTTTTTTCCAGACCATATTCTCTTTCAATCCGATAATCAACAGTCTTTTTCTTCCAAAATTGGTCTTTTACAATCACATAGGCATGACTAAGAAAATAGGGAGCTTCATAATCAAGAACTGCAACAGCTCCAAAACTATCAAATTTTGAAAAATAAGCATCATTTCCTAACTTACCATCTTGCCATTGCCATAAGCTCAAGTCAAAATATTTCCCAGCTTGACTATGGTAATGAACGATGACTGTATTATTTATCATTCTATTATTCCCCTAATTCACCTTCTAAGTCTTCAACTTCATGGGCAAATTTTTGAGCAATTTCTTCAATTTCTGGTTCATCAGCAATTACACTATAAGCATCATTTGATATTAAATCGGTATCAGCAAAAAATGTAATATGATTCTTCAAGTTTATTAGCTTAAGAGGGGCGTCACCACCGTATTCCCCATCGAGATTGATCATCATTCGTTTATCCGATTTTGGTTGGATATCTACTTTACTAGTTTTAATATATTCTATTCGTCTATCTTTTAAATGTTTACCACCATCAATAACTAAACGTAACAAGTGTACAATTTCAAATAGGTTAGCTGTTTTGACCAGGATTAATGTAAATTTTCCATCATCCAATTTAGCATCAGGAGCAATCATTTCAAAACCACCAACTGAATTTGTAATTGCAGCAAATATCATGGACACATTGCCTTCAAAGACACCATCGTCATAGGTTATTTTAACTGGTACATTACTAACTCGAGGAAGTAATTCTACTCCTTTTGCTAAGTATGCAAGATAACCAAACATGGTTTTTAATTGACTTGGAACACTATAGGTTAATTCCGTTAAACTACCTGCAGCAGCAATATTGATGAAATATACATCTTCTCTTGCTTGTCCAATATCCATTTTTATGGTTTGGTTTTTACCAATTAATTTAGCTGCTTGAATTGGGTTTGCTCGTGGAATTTTCAATGCTCTAGCAAAGTCATTTGTTGTCCCTGTTGGAATGATGGCCATCATTGGACGTTTCTTCAAAGGAGCAATTCCGCTAACAACTTCATTAATTGTGCCATCACCACCAGCTGCAATTATTAAATCAAATCCTACTTCACCAGCTCTTCTAGCTTCATTTTGTGCTGAATGCTTCGCTGCAGTTGTTTGAAACGCAGATGTTTCATAGCCAAACCCTTCCAAAATATTAAGAACATCAGCCACATTTTTTTTCATAATTTCTTGGCCTGATGTAGGATTATAAATTAGTCTAGCTTTTTTTCTTTTTTTCATTTTTTCTCCATTTATGACAAATTCACTAGCCAGTCTTCATCCTCAATTCTAATTCCGAGAGTACTGGCTTTGTCTAATTTTGACCCAGCATCACTTCCAGCGACTAATAGGTCTGTTTTTTTTGAAACACTTGAGGTAACTTTTGCCCCAAGAGATTCTAATTTTGCTTTGGCTTCATTCCTAGTCAATTGTTCTAGTTTTCCTGTTAAAACAACTGTCATACCAAACAATTTTGCTGTTTTATCAATTTTCTTACCTAAATAAGAAAGATTTAATCCAGCACTTTTTAATTCTGACAGTAATAATTGGGCTTCGGCTTTTTCAAAGTATCGAGCGAGGGATTTGGCAATCACTGTGCCTAATCCATCTATCTGACTTATTTCTTCTTGGTTGGCCTCAACTAGCGATTCGATATCACCAAATTCTTCCAATAATATACGGCTGGCTTTAGCACCGACATGCCGAATTCCTAAACCAAACAATAGTTTATCAGCTGAATTTTTCTTTGAATTAGTTATCGCTGTTAATAATTTTTCGGCAGACTTTTCTTTAATACCTTCTAAAGCTAATAATTGTTCAAGATTTAATTTATAAATATCAGCTACATCATGAATTAGGTTTGCTGAATAGAGCTTCTCGACAATTGCGGGACCCAAGCCAGAAATATTCATTGCATTTCGGCTAGCAAAATGTTCTAAACTTCTTTGAATTAAATTTGGACATAGTGGATTGATACATCTTAAGGCCACTTCATCCTCAAAATGAATCAATTCACTCTGACAAGACGGACATAGACTGGGAATCGGCATTGGTTCAGAATCATCTCGACGTTTATCTGTAACGACCCGTAAAACTGCAGGTATTATATCTCCTGCTTTATAGACAATTACTGTATCTCCAATTCGAATATCTTTATGTTCGATGTAATCGACATTATGCAAGGTTGCTCGACTTACTGTCGTCCCTGCCAATTTAACCGGTGTTAAGTTGGCTGTTGGCGTTACAACACCTGTTCGACCTACTGTCCAATCGACTGATCGAATTTCTGCTTCTTTTTCTTCAGCTGGAAACTTATAAGCAACAGCCCATCTTGGTGCTTTGATGGTAAAGCCCAACTCTTCTTGCATTGCTAGACTGTTTACTTTAATAACAATCCCGTCAATATCATAAGATAATTGGTCTCGTTCAATTTCAATTGCTTGAATAAAGTTCCAAATCTCATCCATAGATTGCGTGATAAGGCGACGTGGGTTAACTGAGAAGCCTAAGTTGTCTAACTTTTCTAGAACTAACTCTTGACTTAATTCATCTGTGGGGCTAGCTTCTTGATATAGGAAGCTTGCTAACTCTCTCTTAGCAACAATTGATGTATCTAACTGACGTAATGTTCCAGCTGCCGCATTCCTTGGATTGGCAAACTCAGTTTCACCATTTTCTTGCCGTTCTAAGTTAATTTGTTGGAAAGATTTCCGTGACATATATGCTTCACCACGGACAGTAATATCAATTGCTTGATCTAACTGGTGAGGAATATCTTTAATCCGTTTGATATTCTCTGTAATGTTTTCACCAATACTACCATCACCACGTGTTGCTCCTGTGACTAACTTACCTTCTTGATAATTAAGGGAAATTGATAAGCCATCTATTTTCAATTCTGCTACATACTCAGCACTTGGAAATTCTGCTTTAACTCGTCGGTCAAATGAGTACAACTCTTCCGGTGAAAAGGCATCCTGTAAACTATAGAGCGGATATGCGTGTTGATATTTTTCGAAACCTGTTAAAACTAGTCCACCGACTGCTTGTGTTGGACTATCTTTTAAAGCATATTCGGGATATTCTTCTTCTAATTGAACCAACTCATGATATAGCCTATCGTAGTCTTGGTCACTAACACTCGGACTATCATTGGTATAGTATTCCAGACGGTATTGGTTTAATAAATCCGTTAATTCTTTTATTCGTTTTTCCATAATCTTATTTTATCATAATTCACCTAATTTGCTAGGTTCTATACTTACTATGAAAAAAAGTAACTTCACTTGTAGTGAAGTTACTTTGTTTATAGGACAAATTTAGTAACTGATTCTTTAAACAGTCAAATCAACCTGTTTTGACAATTTATCAATAATGATTGAACCAATAATTAAAGATACAAATTCTCCTAGGGCTGTCGTAAACCATGTTAGGAATAATGGTGAACCAAAGAAACTCAGTTCAATAGCTACTGTAATCATTGATAGTGCAAAAAAGATTGAAAAATAAAGAAAAGCTTTATTTAACATCCCATTAAATAAATAATCTGATTTATATTTCTTGAATAAGTAGACTCCTAAGCTAACAAATACTAAGGTTGAACCTCCTCCAATAAATACATCAATTAAACCAAAACTGTAAAAATTAGCAATCATACAGCCGATTGTTACAGCAATAATGTACTTTTTATTGTAAAAAGCTAAAAAGTTCATCATTTCAGAAACGCGAAATTGATACATTCCATAAGAGATTGCGTTGAGTGGCGGGGTAATCGTTAAAACGACATATAAAGCTGCAACTAATGCAATTTGGACATAATCACGTACTGTAAAATTTTTCATAAGATTCTCCTTTGGCGTAAAATAAAGATACTTCTTTATCTCGCGTATAATATGCTTGGTGAAAGGAACTTAAGCACCAAGGGTTGCACGGCAACTCAATTATTATAGCATAAAAAGATTAGGAAATGAAACTTTCCAAAAAAATTGCAAGACTTTGGTCTATTATCAAATAATGGTAATAGAAAGCAAAGTTATGTTAACATAAGTGTTGTACATTAAAGTGTGTCTAAATTTAATGAAAATGCAAATTTTTATTAAATTTATAGAATTGATAGGAAATCCTCATGCAAAGTTCTCGTTTAGAAGCATTTAGTGACGCTATATTAGCAATTGTAATTACAATTATGGTTTTACAATTTCAAATGCCAAAAGGTCCCCACATATATGATTTACTTCCCTTATTACCAAAACTGTTGGCATATACCTTAAGTTATTTCTTTGTTATCCTATATTGGATTAACCATCACCATATCCTCTTAAGCGTTAAATTGGTTAATGCGAAAATCATTTGGGCAAATGTTATCTGGTTATTCTTTATGTCATTTATTCCTTTTACTACTTCATGGGTTAGTAAGTACCACATGTATCGTATGCCTTCAATGGTTTATGGAATACTTTTACTTTTTAAAGGAATGTCTTATGTCTTTTTACAAAAAGAAATCTATAACATGACAGATGAAAAAGACCAATTAGGTCAAACAATTGGTCAAGATAAAAAAGGGACTCTGTCATTAGCACTTTGTTCTATTGGAATCATCTTAAGTTTTTTCTCTTCTCATCTAGCCATGGCATGCTACTTATTAACAGCCATTTTCTGGTTTGTCCAAGGCAAAGTTTTTTCAAAAGTAATTACAACTACTCAAACGGATACAGATGAATAGTTAACAAACTTCCTATTCTTGATTCCAATTATGCTCTCAATTGAAGAATTGGGAGCTTTTTAAAACCAAACGTAACTTATAAAAAGCTATACTATGTTAAAATAAACAAAGTTTAATCTGATTAACCAAAAAATTGTAGCAAGCAGTCTAATCAAAATAGAGTTGCAACAGGCAATTGGCAATGACAGTAAAGGGATTCTTTCAATAGTTTTTTACAGTTCAGGAATTTTACTTAGTTACTTTTCACCAACCCTAACAATTGCTTGTTATGTCATTACAGCAATTATGTGGTTTATCCCAGACCGTCGTTTTGCGGTTGTCCTAAATAAAAAAATTGAGCACCTTCGGATGCTCTTTAATGTTTGTCTAAACCTCGTTGTTTTAGATAATCTTTCATAAATGGGCGTGGCGAATTAATTAGTGTTTTAAAAGCCGTGTCAGACCATGTTCTTTGTATTTTACCGTTGGACCGTTTCAAGTAATAGTCCTCACTAATTTTTTCATAAGCTAAGGTGCTAGTTAAGGTCTCATTGGGATATTCATTTCGATGGTGAATGGCATCCGCAGGAAAGCGAGGTTTGGTCCCATATTTAATTGCTGGGTAACCAACAACTAATCCGAAAACAGGAAAGACATAATCTGGCAGGTCAAGAAGCTCTGAGATTGCTTCAATACCATCTCTAACACCACCAATATAACAAACACCCATACCCAATGATTCAGCTGCTATTGTCATGTTTTGAGCTGCTAGACTAGCATCAATTGCCCCGACCATTAAAGCATCTACTCCACCAATTGTTTCTTCTATGGCAATCTCTTTTTCTTTAGCAAAATCATGATGTCGCTTAAAATCACCACAAAAAATAAAAAAGTGACCTGCTTCCAAAATAAATGGCTGTAGTTTTCCAACTTTCACCAATTCTTTTAATAACTTTGGATCATCTATACTCATGATCGAATAGGCTTGTAAGAAACTGGCTGAAGAGGCCGCCTGTGCCGCTTCAACAAGCACCTCAATCTCCTTTTCAGACAATTTTTGGTCTATAAAGTTTCTTACAGAAACATGGTCTAATATAGTGTGGATTGTTTGATTCATATATCTTTACTTTCTACTTTTTCTATTAAATGATAAGCAATAGTAAGCCTGCTACAAACATAAAATAACTGTCATTCTGACTCTATCAGTAATTGCAGACAATGTCAATTCATGAGAATTTATTAAACAATTTTGTGTACAAAAAGACTTGAATCTTGATCCAAGTCTTTTTATTGTTCAAATAAGAGAGATTATACTTATTTCACCTTCATAATACGTACTAAATTAGAACGTTCTGCTTCTTCAAGTTTTAATTCAATATAATGAATTGTCTCATCCAACTGAGGAATAATTGCATATTCCAGACCATTAACTCTTCGACGAGTCTTTTCAATTTCATCAGCCATCAATTGGCAGACCTTTTCCACCTCAGCCAGTCTTAGTAAACTTTCCATCAGTGATTCCATCTGTTCGATGGTTCGATCCATTTCACTATTTGAACTTAAGAAGCTATATGTAAATTCTCTTTGAGAATTATCAATCTCTTCTTTTATGTGAAATTTGGGCACGTGGACGCTCATAATATTTTCTTCTTCAATAAAAAGGTTTGCTTGTCGAACTGGTAGAGCAAATAATTCCTCAACCATGGCGTCACTTTCAACTGATTTAGCCAAGACAAATTCCTGCATAGTGCCTTGCAGACTGTCCTCGACTGTCTTCCGAAGACTATCATTTTCTCTTATCAAAGCAATAAAACGACGCATGAGTTCATCTCGTTTATCTTTTAATAACTTATGACCTCTTTTAGCGGTTTTCAGTCTTTTTTTTAAGTTATTTAATTCCATGCGCGTCGGTTTAACATTTAATCTAACCATCTGTGATAAACCTTTCTGTCACTGCGTTATAGCTAAATCTTACTCTTTACCAAGATATTGATCCAACATATCATCTTTAATCCGCTTTAATTCGGTCCTTGGCAGAATAGCTAATAACTTCCAACTGAGATTTAAGCTTTCTTCAATACTTCGATTATTATAGAAACCTTGATTGATATATTCCTTTTCAAAACGATTTGTAAAGTCTACATAAAGTTTATCAGTATCAGACAAGGCTGATTCTCCAAGGACAACAGCTAATTCTTTAGCTTGTTTTCCTTGAGCATAAGCGGCAAACAATTGATTCATTGTTGCAGCATGGTCTACTCTAGTTTTCCCTTCACCTGAACCCTTGTCTTTCAAACGTGATAAGGATGGCAAAATATTTATTGGAGGTCTAAAACCACTATTATACAATTCATGAGATAAAATGATTTGACCTTCTGTAATGTAACCCGTTAAATCTGGGATAGGATGGGTAATATCATCTTCAGGCATGGTTAAAATTGGAATTTGGGTTACAGAGCCTTTTTTACCAACTAATCTTCCAGCGCGTTCATAAAGTGTTGATAAATTGGTATAAAGATATCCGGGATAACCACGTCGACCAGGAACTTCTCGTCTAGCAGCTGAAATCTCTCGAAGTGCCTCGCAATAGTTAGTCATGTCAGTCATAATAACCAAAACGTGCATATCTTTTTCGTAAGCTAAATATTCTGCGGTTGTTAGAGCTATTCGTGGTGTTGCTATCCGTTCAATTGCTGGGTCATTAGCTAAATTCATAAATAAGACTGACCGGTCAATTGCCCCTGTTTCACGGAGATCATTCATGAAGAATTCTGCCTCTTCAAATGTGATGCCCATGGCTGCAAAGACAACAGCAAAGTTATCATCGGCGTTTAATACTGTTGCTTGTCTGGCAATCTGCGCAGCTAATTCATTATGAGGAAGCCCAGAACCTGAGAAAACTGGTAATTTCTGTCCGCGGACGAGTGTATTCAGATGGTCGATGGCTGAGATTCCTGTTTGAATAAATTCATCAGGATAATCACGCGCCACGGGATTTATTGCTTGCCCATCAATATCTAAATATTTTTCAGGTAGCAAATCAGGTCCCCCATCAATCGGTTTCCCCATGCCATCAAAAATCCGCCCAATCATATCCTCTGAAACGGCAACTTCCAGTGGATGTCCTGTAAATCTAACCTTAGTTTTGGCAAGATTAATCCCACTAGAACCTTCAAATAATTGAACCATGGCCTTATCCTCATGAACCTCTAAGACTTGTCCTTGGCGCTTTTGACCATCATGCATACTGATTTCGACTAGCTCATTATAGTGGACGCCTGAAACTTGGTCCACAATCATTAGAGGACCAACCACTTCACTGACTGTTCGATATTCTTTTATAGCTGTCATATTAGAGTCCTCCTTTCTCAATGATACTTTGAATGTCTACTTTTATTTGCTCGCTGATGGCACTTATTTGTTCAAGTTCAGTTTCAGCAATATATTTGCTTCTAGCCAATCTATCACGATTGGCAACAGTCCCATCCATAATCTCAGTAAAATAAGCGCCCAAAGCTAAGGCTCTCTGTGCTTCTTTTTGGAAGGTAAGGATATTTGTTAACATAGCATCTTGCTTTTTGAATGATGTGAATGTATCAACTGTATCAAATGCATTCTGCTGTAAAAAATCTTCTCGAATCTGGCGGGCAACTGCCATTGTTAATTTATCTTGTTCAGATAATGAATCTAAACCAACCAAACGCACAATTTCTTCTAAACTTGCTTCTTCTTGCAGTGTATTCATAGCACTGGTCACTTTTTCAGACCAATTTGTATTTTCCTTCTTACTAATCACTTTTGCTAATTCATCCTTATATAAGGAGTAAGAATTCAACCAATTGATTGCCGGAAAATGGCGACGTTGAGCCAGTGGTGCATCAAGACCCCAAAAGACTTTAACAATCCGCAATGTATTTTGCGTAACTGGCTCAGAAATATCCCCTCCTGGAGGTGAGACAGCTCCAATAGCCGTAATTGAACCTTCACGTCCATCAGTTCCTAAAACTTGAAAACGTCCTGCACGTTCATAATACTCAGCAATCCGACTACCTAAATATGCAGGATAACCTTCATCACCAGGCATTTCTTCTAAGCGGCCTGACATTTCCCGAAGCGCCTCAGCCCATCGAGATGTTGAATCTGCCATAATAGCCACTGAATAACCCATATCTCTAAAATATTCAGCAATTGTTATCCCTGTATAAATCGAAGCTTCACGCGCAGCTACCGGCATATTCGATGTATTCGCTATTAATACTGTCCGTTCCATAATTGATTGACCTGTATTGGGATCAATTAATTCTGGAAACTCATTTAATACATCGGTCATCTCATTACCACGCTCACCACAACCTACATAGATAACAATATCGACATTAGCAAATTTTGCAATCTGATGCTGTACGACTGTTTTTCCTGCACCAAATGGTCCTGGAACAGCTGCAGCTCCTCCTTTTGCCACTGGGAAAAAGGTGTCGATGACACGTTGACCTGTAATCAGTGGTTCAACTGGAATTAATTTTTTAGCAACAGGACGTCCTTTACGGACAGGCCATTTTTGCATTAAACTTCCTTTGTAAATACTACCATCAGCTTGTTTAATTTGATATACACAGTCATCAACAGTGAACTGACCTGATGAAATGGCAATCAACTTACCTGAAACCTGGTTTGGAACCATGATACGATGTTCAATAACTTTTGTTTCTTGAACACAACCTAGTATATCACCTGGGTTAACCTCACTGCCAATTTCTATACTAGCATCAAATGACCACTTTGCTTCACGATCTAAGCTTGGAACTTCAGCTCCACGAATTAAAAAGTTACTTTTGGTAACTGATTTGAAACGATCGAGTGGTCTTTGGATACCATCAAACATTTCTGAAAGTAATCCTGGACCTAATTCTACTGACAAAGGTTGGCCAGTTGATGAAACTGGTTCACCAGGACCTATCCCAGAAGTTTCCTCATATACTTGAATAGAAGCCTGATCTTTTCTCATTTCAATGATTTCACCAATTAGTCCTAAACGACCTACTCGACAAATATCTTGAATATTAGCTTCTTCCATTCCAGAGGCCACAACTAATGGTCCTGAAACTTTTATAATTTTCCCTTGACTCAAGTTTGTCTCCTTTAAAATCTATCTTTAAATATGCATTTATTTAATCTACTTACTGACAATCTCAATTAATTAAAAATTGGCTATTCATTTAATGCATCTTAAAATGCTTATAATATATTTTGCCCAACTGCTCTTTCCACTCTTTCTTCCAAAAATTGCCGACCTAGTTTTGCCTTACCTTTGAAGTTTGGAATTAAGATAATGGCTGGCATAATTTGATTGTCATAGAAAGCAATGGTATCAGGTATTTTTTCTGCAATATCTTCTGTGATATAAATGATGCCAAAATTATCCATGGCTAATTGACGGAGAGTATTTACTGCTTCTTCCGCACTAACAACAGGATAAGTGAAAAAACCAATAATTTGAAAAGGTAGAATGGCATCCCGATTTCCTATGACACCAATTTTATAAGTTGTATTATTCATAAATAGGTCTCATTCTTTCTTTAACAAGTTCAATTGGCAAATCATTGACAAGTGCCGAGATTAAGAGTCTGAAATTTTTAATCTCAAACTCCAGTCCTAAAAGATATCTTAAAAGCTGATAAGGACCATCTGCATTATATTTTCCACTTTCAAAAGCACTAAATAAGAGTTGATCAACTAGCCTTTCAAGTTCTGGCAGGGTTAATTTATCATTAACTAAAGCAGTCTGAGCCTCTTTAAATTGCAACGAAAACACATCCGGATTTAATTGATTAAACCAAGTGGATACTTCCTTGCCCTCGGCTAGATCAAGATAAGTACTCAGGCCTAAATGACCTTGATCACTTATCAATTGTTTCATAAAGCCTTGATTTTTGTGTAAAGCATCAGCACGTTTAACTGTTATTAGGTTGTAAAATTGAATGATAAGACTTGTTGCTTGATAAATTTTCTGGTCGTCTAACTGCTCAGCAATTCGCTTAAGGTGTTTAAAGTAAGCCAAATCACAGCCAACTTCTAAGACCCTGTAATCCTGATAGTTTAGGTGTTCTTGCCAAATAGCAGCTACCTCATTTACCAAATGGTCAGGTAAAACATCTGAGGATAGAGTTCTTACCAGATGGTCTAAATGACTCAAAGAAACTTTTCCAATCGGGATAAGGAGCTTACTCAAATCTTGCTTGCTAGCCTTTTCTTTCAGGAGAACCTTCAAATTATGATAGAGATAAGGGAGAGCTAAAACTTCCACAACCTCACCCGAAGGAGACTCTTGAAAAGCCCATTGATAAGCAACAATTAATTTAGACATCAGCGCCTTTTCGACAAGATCCAAATTCTCAAAATTTTCAACTTTAATGGCGTAACCTTTCTCCTGCATAAGATTAATAATTGTCTCTTTATTCGGATTTAAAAGGATTTTTTGGAATTGCTGAGCTGAAATCATTTCTTTTTCTTTAACTGCAATCGTCGTATTGATTTGGGCGAATTGTTCTTTTTCCATAACGCCTCCTATCGATCACTAAATAATTGATTTGAAATCTCCGCGCATTCACTTTTAAAAAGGGAGTTTACTAGAAGACTGTACAAGTATGTATAATCAACCTTATCCATCGAAATAACAAACCCAGCTTCTCCATCAATAAAATCTTTTGAAAATTGACAATTAGGGTATGTTTCTTCAAATTTTCGAAAATCATCCTGATTAAATTTTTGAGCGGTGATTTGCCCAAAAGTTACCTGACAGCTTTCGGTTTGGTATTTTGTCAGAATTTGATTCATAAATGATAATTCTTCACCTTTTTCCCAATTTTCCATTTTGGACAAAGCCTCATTAAATAAAGATTTTAATACCTCTTGCTTAATGGCTAAGCTAGATTGCCGTTCTTGATTACGTAATTGTTGCATCTGGACCTGATAGCCACGGTCAAGCTCTTTTAACTGAATCAATTTTGATTCTTTTTTTTCAACAATTACTTTTTCTTTTTCCAAATCGAATTGTTGATCTATAGCTAGCAAGTCTTTATCTAGTTGAGCCTGCCCTTCCTGATAAGCTTTTTCAAGAACACTAGCTTTTAAATTTTCAATAGCAGTCATTAACCTGTACTCCTTTCAAGCCTTCTTTCAGTTCTTGTATTATTTTCATAAAAGTTAGGCCTATTAACCAACACGAAGAGTTAAAATGAAGGAAATAACAAAGGCTAAAATAGCATAGGTTTCAACCATAGCTGCCAAAATGGCACCTTTCATAAAGTCCTCTGGACGTTTGGCAAGAATTTGCATTGCTGAAACAGAAACATTACCTTGGTGTTTAGCTGAAAAATAACCAACAATTGCTACTGGAAGTGCTACAAAGAAATAAGCTACTCCTTTTTCTAGAGACAAATCTGGTGTTAATTGCAACCAAATCAAGATACCAATAACAAATCCATACAAACCTTGTGTACCTGGTAAAAGCTGTAATATTAAAGCTGAGGCAAATTTTTCTGGCTCTTCTTTTAAAAGCGCTGCTGCAGCTTGTCCTGCCTTACCAACCCCATGGGCTGACCCCATACCACTCAAACTGACCGCGATAGCAATTCCCATAGCTGCAAAAAAAGCGCCTCCGTGAGTTGCAAAATATGATGCTAAGTTTTCCATTATTTTTCCTCCAATTGTTCTTCTCTATTAATTTTAAGATACTTTTCTGAATATTTAAGTGGTTGAAAAGCCTGCCCGCCACCTTGATAAAATTTACCAAAAAATTCTACAAACATTAATCTTGCCCCGTGAACATATCCTGACAAGAGTGATAAAAAGATATTTATAGCATGCAATAAGATAAATAGGATAATCCCAATGGTAAATCTACCGACTGGAGGAAAAATCCCAACAATTAAATTAAATGCAGAACCAATGCTCGCCCCTGATAATCCTAGCGCCATCAGTCTGGTAAAAGAAACCAAATCTCCAATATAGGAGCTGATATTATAAAGATTATACAGGCCTGAACCAATCCCTTTTAGGCTCTTAGCTTTAACAACAGCCACAATCACAATACCAATGGCATTAATTATTGCTAACCATTTACCTATAATTAATAAACCAACAAATTTTGGTATTGCTAAACCTATTGCAATCAATAGTAAGCCGATTAAGATGAAACACCAAGCAAATCCTGAACGATAGGCTTCACCGTAATCTTTCATTTTTACTTCTTGTAAACCACCCAATACCAGTCCAACTATGACTGTGATGAATCCGAATATAACGGATAATATCAATATTGACATGACATCAGTTTGAGTGGATAATATTGCAAAAGGAAGATTGAAGCCAAAAAACGAGCCATAAATCAGACCCCAAAGTGAAACAGCAAGTCCTAAGATATTGAAAAATGATAAAAAACGTTTTTGTTTTTCTTGCAATGAAAAGAGTTTCAAAGCTAAGAAAGTAGCTACAAACAAGAGTAAGCCGTAACCTAAATCCGCTACCATCATTCCAAAGAAGGTAAAGTAAAATGGTGCTAAAAATGGGGTTGGATCTTTTTCATTGTATTTTGGTAAAGCATACATCTCCGTAATCAATTCAAATGGACTAATTAGTGGATGATTCTTAAGTTTAATTGGTACTTTTTCCCAATCTGCCTCTGTAACTTCTTGGTCATCAATCATAATAGCTTGACCAAATTTTTTAGTGAGGACTTCTTTAACTCTAGCTATTGACTGAGTTTCACTCCATCCTTGGATTGTCACCAAGTGGCTAGTACTAGCCATTTTAGATTTTGATTGATGAAGATTATAAGTATCAATAACAGCATCAGTAGCTATTTGTAATTGCAGTAATTCCTGCCCAGAAGTTCCTAATTGACTTTCTAAGGCAATTTTCTCTTTTTCTAGTTTTGCAAGATTGTCATTATTAATTTTTATTACTTCCTCAGGCAATTTTGATTCCTGATAGTCGAGAGAGAGAAAATGGTATTCCTCAAGATTAACCTCATCTTCCTTATTCCAAAAAAGTAACAATCCAATTTCAGTTTCATCATGAAATATCTCTTCACAAACCATTTGCGAATTCTTTTTTAACTGCTCATAAATTTTGCCATCAGCAGTATTTGGTATTGTGCCGATTGCTCCTTGAAGAAATTGGTATTGACTAAGTTGGATGGGTAAGGTTTTCAGTGGAAGCCATTTAGAGAGAATTGCATTTAATGCTTTCAACTCAGATATCTTTTTGTTAACATTCTCTAACTTATTGATTCTTTGCGTTAATAGTTCTTGGACTAAACTAAATCTTTTATCAGCATCCTCTGCAAATAATTGTTCTAGCGAGACAGTTTGCTTCCCTTTTTTTAATGCTGAAATTTTACTTTCTTTAGGTAAAAAGTTTGAAAGAGAGGCTATTAATTTTTCTAGCTCTGCTTGCCTTGTTTGTAATACATGCAAATAATCATGTTCACTAATCGGACTTTCACCCATCAAATTATTAGTCTTAACTTGAGGAATTGTAACCTCTTGACTTTCGAAAGCGCTTTTCCAAGAATCTAACTGACTGATATCTCTTATTTCAACCGACTCCAATTCTTGCAGTGTCACTAGTAAATCATCTAAAATCTCTTTATTAAATAGAAAAGAAATTTTTCTCATTTGACTAATAGCCATAGGTACTTACCACCTTGTCTACTATTTGATTGATAATGGTTTCTTTATTATCCTTCATAATAGCTTCAGCTTTTTCTTTATTCATTTCTTGAGTACTTAGCACTTTGCTTTCCAGAAGTTTCAGCTGATTGATTAAGTCAAATTCTTTTTCTGTTAAAGCATTTTGAATTTCGACATCATAGGTAGCTTTCAACTTTGTAATCTCTTCATTTTTTTGAATTTTGTAGTCTTTTTTCTTTTGTAAAAAGCTATCGCTGATTGCTTTTGCTTCAGCTTCAATGCTTGTCATTTCTGTCAAAATTGATTGAGACATAGATTTCTCCTTTCTTACAAGACTTCAATTTAAAATTCACCAATTAAATTTAAGTAAGAATTTATTTTTGATATGCCATTCAAAAAAATTAAAAACCCAAATTTTAGGGAAATCCGGCAGACTCATTCTGCCATGCGATATCCCATAAAGTTTGGATCACTGATCATCTCAAAAATTTGGTTCAAACTCATTTGGGAGCTTGTAAAGACAAGCCAATTATTCACGCACTTAATCCTTACATAAATTGTATAAAATTATACTATTTATTTGTTTCGTTTTTAGTTGACCTGACACTGTCTAAAATTCTTTGTCTTGTACGATATTTATAAGTATACAATACTCCTTTTTTCTAAAAAAAGTAAGCTTTTGCATATTAAGTTGTATATTTTTTTATTTTTTTGATTAACTTAATATCCGGTTTAAGTCTTCATTAATATTTTAATTGATAAGCTTTCTGCTCTTAATGATCCATAGCTTGTAATTCTTGTTTTGTAATTACTTTGAAGTTTTTAAAGTCAACGCCACCTAAGTAACCTGCTAGTAGACTTAAGATGATGCAGCCCACTGCTGTAATTAAAACCTTTACCATCGGGTTATATGCAAACATAACTGCAAATCCTGCAATCGGAGTGGCTGTTCCTGGCGTGTCATTTACAAGCCTCATCAAAGCAATTAACACACCACATGCTGCTCCGCCAAAGAAGTTGGTTACATATATTGGAATAGGATTAGCTGAAGTTACATCGGCCTGAGTCAAAGGTTCAATCGCAAATGCGATATTGTCTTTTCTTTCACCAAGCTTAAGTTTATAAAATAGGACACCGTTCATAAATGAAGAACCAAATACTGATAAGGCACCGATAGCCATTGGAATACCAGTGAGTCCTAGCATAGCTGTCAAAGCCATTGAAGATAATGGAGCTGTTGCTACGACAACAATTGTTCCTCCAAGTATAATCCCCATAATTATTGGAGAACTTTGGGCAGTTGAAGTTAAGATTTCACCAATTGTTAAAAGTGTTTTATCAACTATTGGAGAAATTACTTTAGCAATAAGTCTTGTCATTGGTGCAGCAAAAACAATAATTGAAATTAAATCTAAACCACCGGGAATTTTTCTCTCCATCCATTTAACAACAAATGACATTAAATAACCAGCTATAAAACCTGGTAAAATTCCAAAACTAGTTACTGAAAGACCAATTAACACTGCATAACCTGGTGTTACACCTACTGCAATAGCAACTAAAATAGCTGCTGCCACACCTCCCATTGATCCATTAGCAGCACCAACTTCACTTAGGAACTTAAATCCTAAAACTTGTCCAAAAAAAGAGTCTTGAAATGCTTCTACTAAAAATGAAGCACAAGCTGCTGCCGCAAGCGCACCCATTGCTTTAGTACCATGAGGTGCTTTATAGTTAAAAAGAGAAAATAATGCTAAAACGAGTAAAAGAAGACCTGTACCAATAATAATGTCCATAAAAGATTTTCCACCATTCTTTAATAAAATTTTTTATTATAATAATTTTGCACATGCCTCTATACAGATAGAAGCATCATATGGGAATGCAGCCACTTGAACAACTGTTCGTGTGGGATAAGGCTTTTCAAATAAATGCAACATGATTTCATTTAAATGATTAAATTGTGATATATCATTTAAATATATCGTTAGTTTAAAAATTGCATTCAAATCAAGATTATTTTCTTGTAGAATACCTTTAATATTTGTGAAGGCTTGTCGACACTGCTCTCTAAAATCACTGGATACATTACCAGTTTCTGGATTAACTGGTAATTGACTAGAAAGATATAGGATATCCCATTCAATTCTGGAAATAGAATATGGCCCAATTGGATTGGGATACTCACTCATAAATGAACCTACTTTTTGATATAAATAAATTTTACATGAAATCGGATACATAGTCAATAAAAATTTATCATTTTAATAATTTTTTATTATCACGATAACTATTGTTTGTCTTTTAGGAGGAAATATATTACTATATAAGTAACAGAGCTGTAAAGGAAAATCAACATGAAAAGTGAACAATTAAATCATTGGAAAACTGTTATTGCATTTTTAAGTGGTGTTTTAGGAAAAAATTATGAAATTATTCTTCATGTGATTGATGAAGATGATATTTATATTGGTGAGATTGTCAATAATCATATTAGTGGTCGAACAAAGAATTCCCCTCTTACTACTTTTGCTTTAGATTTGATAAATAAAAAGGTTTATTTAGAAAAGGACTATGTTACAAATTATAAAGCAATTGTTAGCCCTGAAAATAAGGAAGTCCGTGGATCAACTTATTTTATAAAAAATGATCAGGGACAGTTAGAAGGTATGTTATGTATTAATTTGGACATTTCCGCTTATAAAAATATAGCTGCAAATGTTTTATCATTGGCTAATTTAGACCTAGGTCAACTGATTCCTGATTTAACTCAAAAAGCAACGACTATGACCCAAGAAGAAACAGTTGAAGTTTTATCTAACAATATCCAAGATATTATTAGTGAAATTATTGACCCTTCACTTATTAATCAAAACATTCAATTAAGTCAAGATGTCAAAATTGAAATTGTAACTAAATTATCTGAAAAAGGTGTCTTCCAACTCAAAGGAGCTGTTTCCAAGGTTGCTGAGATATTAAAAATCTCTGAACCTAGTGTTTATCGTTATCTAAAAAAAGTTGAAATGGATTGATTACGAATACTTAAAAGAAAAAGACTTCTAATAGTTTAGAAGTCTTTTTAATATCTATTGTAACCCAAACATTAGCAAGACATAATATGATTTTTATTTAGATTTTTGAACAATAACAGCTTGTCCCTGACCACCGCCGATACATAAAGTTGCAAGTCCATATTCTACATCACGTTTATTCATTTCGGAAATCAAGGTCACTAAGATACGTGCACCAGAAGCCCCAATTGGGTGCCCAAGGGCAATTGCTCCGCCGTTAACATTGATTTTTTCTGGATCAAGATTTAATTCTTTTGCAACTGCAAGAGATTGCGATGCGAAAGCCTCATTTGCTTCAATCAAATCAATTTGTTCCATTTTTAAATTCGCTTTACTTAGAGCTTTGCGACTAGCAGGGATTGGACCACATCCCATTAGACTTGGTTCTACACCCGCACTAGCTGAGCTCAGAATGGTCGCTAAAATAGGCAAGCCTAACTGTTCAGCTTTTTCTCGACTCATAAGTAATAAAGCTGCAGCACCATCATTGATACCAGATGCATTACCTGCAGTTACAGTACCATCTTCCTTAAGGAAAGAAGGACGTAATTTTGCTAACTTTTCAAGACTACTATCTGTTCTTGGGTACTCGTCCTGATCAACTATCAGATTCTCTCCACGACGTTGAGGAACTCTTACTGGAACTATTTCTTCATTAAAACGGTTTGATTCAATAGCTACTTTTGCTTTAAGTTGACTATTTAAAGCAAATTGATCCTGCTCCTCTCTACTTATATTGTACTGTCGAGCAATATTTTCAGCAGTAATTCCCATGTGGTAGTTATTAAAAGCATCACTCAGACCATCTGAAATCATGGTGTCAACGACCTTGGATTCGCCCATTCGTGAGCCCCATCTTTGGTTAGTAATGACATATGGAGCCTGGCTCATATTCTCTGTACCACCAACTATAACAACCTCAGCATCACCAGAAAGAATTTTTAGGGCACCTAATTCCACGGACTTTAATCCAGAACCACAAACCATATCTAAGGTAAAGGCTGGCGTGGTAACAGGCAATCCGGCATAAATTGCAATCTGTCTTGCAACATTTTGTCCTAATCCTGCATGTAGGACATTTCCAAAAATAACTTCTTCCACTAAACCAGGAGCAATTTTTGTATCTTGTAAAATTTTCTCAACTACTGTCGTACCTAAATCTACGGCTGAAACAGTTTTAAAGGCACCTCCAAAGTTTCCAATTGGGGTTCTTAAAGCTGAAACGACAACTACTTCTTTTGACATATATACTCCTTTTTTCTATTAATGAAACGCTTATATTTATATTATGTAATTATTGGTATTAATTATGGCTATAGTTTGGTTATAATAGATATCACAAAAATTTATTAAAGATAAGGTGTTTACGAACATTATCAATCTAATCTATTTTATAAAAATTGTTATTTGCAATTATAACTTAACCAAGGCCACTGCCAGGTGTCACAACTCACAACCTGCCCTTAGTAATTATATAAAAACAATTGAATTTGAGGAAGACATAACCCTTTTTTTTCGGAAAAAAGGTAGATTAGTTGGTTTAGCCAGTATTGGGGAAAGATTTTATGAAAATGCAAAACTAGTCATTTCATCTCACGAACAATTAACAGCTTTTTAAGGATTGCTTCTAAGAAATACAAAGAACAAACCACATTTGGTATATCTGAATTGATATCTGGTATTGTCTTTTCTGAACTAATTCCTTTATTAATCGAAAATATCCCAGATATTAAGTTTACCATAATTAAAGTCGGATCATATGAATTGCAGAAGAAATTAATTTTGAAAGAAGTTAATAAAGAGTACCAGAGTTTAAACTTTTTTGATAAATCACTTCATCAAGTTCAATGATTTTACTGTTCTCCTTTGGATGAGCAAAAGAGGCAAAGCAAATAGGAATCACCATGCATACCACAAAAAAAGCTGATAAAAGGTAAATTGAGAACTGACTCAGTTAGAGGAACAATATCTAGAACCAAATTTTTATAGGATTTTGCAACCCTATTTTTTAAGTAATTGGGAGTTGCATCATATAAAACGGCAGCTCCTCCCGACATCCCAAAGAATAGGGTTGAGACAAACAACCTTATTCCCCTAAAAACGAGCTTGTACAAGTAATTCCTTACCAAGAACAATAGCAACCATCATTTTCAAGCCCCAATGTAAAAATCCCAAAATAGAGCTCACAAGAACGGAGAAAATGATAATCTGTGTACTTGTAATCGGAACTTTCGCCAGTGCTTTAAGAAATAACTGGACAGATGGTGAGCTGGCAACAGCATTTCCTGTTACTAACAAAATAGTCATTTGCATTGCAAAAAATAAGAAACCCGAGAAATCATTTACCCAACCAAAGGTAATTCCACCCGCCTTCTTATCACTTATTAAAGGTGCTTTAGTCAATGCCATCATAACAACTAAAAAAGTTAATATTAAAGTTATGAGTCACTCAAGAAGTGAAAAGTTATCATGCTTTGTTATTTCAATGATTACTTAATAATAAAACCGTTCTCATATTTTTGAAAATTTCAGTATCTTATTCATTCTATACTTCATAGTTATGAAAATATATTCCTGTATTAAATAACGCCGATTGTAAAATTAAGCTAGACAAATAAAAAAGTCATTTGTGCTACACTCAAGATAGTTCCCGCAAAAGAATTATAAGGAGTGAAGACAAATGACCTATACCCATCTTACATCAAATGAACTTGCAATGATAGAGGCGTATTATAATAATCATCAATCTGTAGCTAAAACCGCAGTACTATTGAATAGATCTAGACAAACGATTCATAAAGTTTACCAATTTTTCAAAACAGGGCACAATGCTCTAGATTATTTCAATCAATACAAGAAGAATAAAACTCGCTGTGGCAGACGTCCTATTGTCTTATCAGATGAACAAACAGAATATATTCAAAAGAGGGTTGTTCAAGGTTGGACACCTGATGTGATTGTTGGCCGTGCAGAGTTTTCTATTTCTTGTTCTATGCGTACACTTTATCGTATGTTTAAACAAGGCGTATTTGAAGTGACTCACCTACCTATGAAAGGAAAACGTAAAGCCAACGGACACAAAGAAACTCGGGGAAAACAATCTTTTCGTCGATCACTTCGTGACAGAGGAAATGATTATTCTAAATTCAATCAAGAATTTGGCCACCTTGAAGGGGATACTATTGTGGGTAAAAAGCACAAAAGTGCTGTTATTACCCTCGTTGAGCGATTATCTAAAGTAATCATCACTCTTCAGCCAGAAGGCAGACGAGCTATAGATATTGAAAATCGTTTGAACCAATGGATGCAATCTGTACCTAAGCATCTATTCAAATCAATGACTTTTGATTGTGGAAAGGAATTTTCAAATTGGAAATCAATCAGTAATATAAATGATATTGATATCTATTTTGCAGATCCTGGTACACCATCACAAAGAGGGTTAAATGAAAACTCTAATGGTTTATTACGTAAAGATGGTTTACCAAAGCAAATGGATTTCAACGAAGTTGATGAATCTTTTATCCAATCTATTGCATCGAAAAGAAATAATATCCCTCGAAAATCATTAAACTATAAAACACCAATAGAAGTATTCTTGAGTCACATATGCAAAGAGGAATTGTCTAACTTAATTTGACAATTAATATAAACAAAAAAAGCACTAATTCTAAAATTAGTGCTTTTCAAATTATCTAAGATAATCTAAATCAAATAGTTAAATTATTTTTTTAGGTTATAGAATGATTTGATACCTTTGTATTGAGCAACTTCACCAAGTTGATCTTCGATACGAAGTAATTGGTTGTATTTAGCAATACGGTCAGTACGTGATAATGAACCAGTTTTGATTTGTCCAGCGTTAGTTGCAACTGCGATGTCAGCGATTGTTGAATCTTCAGTTTCACCTGAACGGTGAGATACAACTGCAGTGAATCCAGCTTCTTTAGCCATTTCAATAGCTTCAAAAGTTTCTGTCAAAGTACCGATTTGGTTAACTTTGATAAGGATTGAGTTAGCAGCTTCTTCTTTGATACCACGAGCTAAGTATTCAGTGTTTGTAACGAAGAAGTCGTCACCAACTAATTGAACACGTCCGCCTAGGCGTTCAGTAAGAGCTTTCCAACCATCCCAGTCATTTTCATCCATACCATCTTCGATAGTAATGATTGGGTATTTGTTAACTAATTCTTCAAGGTAATCAATTTGTTCTGCAGAAGTACGAACTGCTCCGCCTTCTCCTTCAAATTTAGCGTAGTCGTATACTTTACGTTCTTTATCATAGAATTCAGATGACGCACAGTCGAAACCAATCATGATTCCGTTTTCGCCAGCTTCATATCCAGCAGCTTCGATAGCTTTAAGGATAGTTTCTACACCATCTTCAGTGCCATCAAATTTAGGTGCGAATCCACCTTCGTCACCAACAGCTGTTTCAAGACCACGTTCTTTAAGGATTTTCTTAAGAGCATGGAATACTTCAGCACCCCAACGTAGAGCTTCTTTAAATGTTGTAGCACCTACAGGCATGATCATGAATTCTTGGAAAGCGATTGGAGCATCTGAGTGAGATCCACCATTGATGATGTTCATCATTGGAGTTGGAAGTACTTTAGTGTTAAATCCGCCAAGATAGTTGTAAAGAGGTACTTCAAGGTAGTCTGCAGCAGCACGAGCTACGGCAATAGAAACACCAAGAATAGCGTTAGCACCTAATTTACCTTTGTTAGGAGTTCCGTCAAGAGCGATCATAGCACGGTCGATAGCTTGTTGATCACGTACATCAAAACCGATGATAGCTTCAGCGATAATGTTGTTTACGTTGTCAACTGCTTTTTCAGTTCCTAATCCGTTATAACGAGATTTGTCACCGTCACGTAGTTCAACTGCTTCATGTTCACCAGTTGATGCTCCTGAAGGAACCATTCCACGTCCGAAAGCACCTGATTCAGTATAAACTTCTACTTCAAGTGTTGGGTTACCGCGTGAGTCTAAGACTTCGCGAGCGTAAACATCAGTAATAATTGACATTATAATACTCTCCTTATGAGTTTTAATTTTTTACATGTTAATAATACCACAAAGTACTAGTATTTTCAACTTAAAAACAGCCATTATGAAAATTTGTATTCGTTTTCATGCAAATGTTTTATAGTTTTCAATAATATTTCAAATCCTTACAAATACATGTTTTAATGGCTTTTTCTTTTAAAAATCAGTATAATGAACTTAAATGGATTAAGGAGGCTACTATGGAGTCATTAGATCATAAGATTTTAAAAGGTGCATTAGGTGAAAATAGACTTGATCCTGATCAACAACGCTACTATTTAGGCACTTATGCTGAACGTGTCTTATTAACTATCCCCTTGGTCGGCATTGAAGAAGAAATTGCTAAGAATGAATTTGAACGCTTATTGCCTTCTTATGTTAAAGACTATTCTCCTTTATCACTTAAATTATCAGCCGACTTAGATTCTGAATATCAAATGTTCTTTATGAAGTTAGCTAGCAAAAAGGGTATTCCTTCAACTATAATAGACGAAACCAGTGCTACCTCTCCTTTTGCGCTTGTTCTGCATACAGACCATGCAGTTAACCTGAATCAAACTTCAATTGCTGATAATCTACCAAAAGATGAAACACCTCCTAAAGAAAAAAAAGCTAGTTTTTGGGATAATATTTTCGGAAAATAAAAAAGAAGCTTCGGCTTCTTTTATTTGTGTTTTTGTTTAAAGGCTAGGTAGTAGGCAGTTTTGAAATTGCGAATGCTGACTAGTTTATATAGTTTGGTTTTAATGAATTTAGTATGATAGAAGGATTGGGGATAGGCCCCTTCTTTTTTTATTATCCAATAGATAGCAAATTCCCCAATATGAATTAACTCATCCTGACTAAAATTAGCTATTTCAAGAAAATTGTCAATATCTTCATTTTTGGTATTAGGTAAAAAAAATAAAGCATTTTTTCGAAAATAGTCTTCTTGCCACCATTCCGGTAGTGCTTCAAATTCTTTTTGATAGTCAGTTTGACTAATCAGTAAAAATGGAATATCAAAGGAATAGTTATTTTTAAAATAAGATTCTAACATTACTTGTAAAGCATCTTGGGATTCTAAACTTGAAAAGAAGAGATTACCACTATTAATATAGGAAGTAACATTGTCTAGTTCTAAGTTAGTTAAGTTCTCCTTTAGCTCTGCCATTTTTACAGAATGATTGCCACCGACATTTATCCCTCTTAATAAGAGTATAAAGTCCACTATATTATCACCATTTCATTGTCGTCAAAAGGCATCCCTGGATTCCAGCAAACTTCCCAAACATAGTTATCTGGGTCTGCAAAATAAGCGTGGAAACCGCCCCAAAAAACCTCTTGTGGCTCTTTTAAAATCCTTGCTCCTGCTTTTAAAGCAAGTTCAAAAATAGCATAAACTTCAGTTTTAGATGTGGTGTTATAGGCAAGTGTCATTCCATTGAATTGATTAGCTTCTAACGTAGGAAGACTATGGCCAAAATCCTCCGCGAGTAAATCAATTGGATAAAGTTCTAGCTTGGTTCCTGCATTATTAAAAAATATGACATTTGGAGAATCTGCAGTTTCTTTTGTTTCAAAACCTAGACCATCTCGATAAAAGGTGACACTTTTAGCCATATCTCTAACACCTAAACAAATAAGATTAATTCTATTCATCCTAACCTCTCTCCTTATTAATAATAGTTAAGGCTTCCATTAGATTAGGAACATCAATCTGATAGAGTGCTTGATTTTGAACAATAGGTTTAGCACAAAAAGCGATGCCTATCCCAGCAGCTTTTATCATAGGTAAATCGTTTGCCCCATCACCCATTGCGACAGTCTGGGATAAATTTAAGTTATTTTCTAATGCCCAATCTTGTAATTTCTGTAATTTCACCTCTTTTGTAACTATTGGACCTTCAAGTTCTCCTGTCAATTTACCATCTTTATTAGCGAGTTGATTGGCGTGGACATAATCGATACCCAATTCATCAGCTAAACGATCCACTGTTTCATGGAAACCACCAGAAACCAGACCAACTTTATACTGTTGATCATGTAATTGATTCACTAGTTCCTGCGCGCCACTATTGAAATGAATGGACTGATAAACTTTATCAAAAATTGATAAGGGTAGTCCTTCTAATAAAGCAACCCTCTCTTTCAAGGCTGCCTCAAAATCCAGATGACCATTCATTGCTAGTTCTGTAATTTGTGCTACCTCTTTTCCAAAACCAGCCTCTTGTGCTAATAAATCAATCACTTCTTCTTTAACTAGAGTTGAATCGACATCCATAACAAAGAGTCCTAAAATTTTTCCCATAATATCTTCCTTACTAGAATAGATTTTTAATATATTTTACTAGAAATTTTCATCTCCTGCAATAAAATAAAAAACTTGAGTGTACCACTCAAGTTTTTTTAGAATCGAATATATTCTCTTGTTTTTTCATATGATGAAACAAAACGACTTGTTACACCAGGTTCAACTGTTTCCAAAGCATATGATATTTCATCAAATGATCCTTGGTAGTCATACTCAACTTCAAATAAATGCATAGCAATTTCAAATGAATTTTGAACACCAGCTTCAAAGCTACGGTAACGATTTGAATATTGTAATAATTGTTCAGTTAACGTTGCATTTTGAACGACTTGATAACTATATTCTTCTAAGTTCGCAATAGAAGATTTAGCTATAGTGTTTAAGCGACCAACAGCTTCAATATTTATTTTACCTTTACTTAATTCATCCATTAGGGCTTCAAGTTGTGTACTTGTTGTGAAGAATGCAGTTAAATAATCTTGTGGGATACCTGGTAAATGACGTTTTTCCATAAAACGTTTGATCATATGTAATTGTGCTACATAAATATCAATATCTCTCCGAGCAGATTCTTCTGTCTTTTCAATGCCTTTAATTTCTTCAAAGACATCCAACTGACCAGACTCAACTGCTGAAAGTGTTTTAAGAGCTTTATCAAATATCACTTCTAATTCTGAAAAAGGTACTTCTTGAGAACCAAAACTTTGTGCATTGTCTAAAGTTGACTCTTCAAGTTTAGTAATATCTTTATCAAAACCTTTGACGGAAAGTGCTTGGTTTTCATTCAAAATGTACTTATGAGCAAGTCGTGATAATTCATTTTTAAGTTTGTCATTATTTTCTCGAACGTGTGCTATGTACTTAGGAATAATTTTACTGTCTCTAAGAGCATTTTTATGTGCAACAATTTCACGTTCAAATAATTGATACAATGCATCAACACGTTCTTGAATATGTTCGTTATCTTCTCGTGCACGATCTAAATCTAAAGTTACTAATTCATCAGCATTACTGCGAATTGCTTCACGAACTTCTTGGAAACGCGTTTCAATGTTGTTTTCAGGAAAATGATAGTTTTCTTCGAGTAAACGACGGTAACCAGATTCCAAATCATCCATTTGCTCAGGAAGGTCTTCTTCTAGTTTCGCTACAATTTCTGGAATCTGTTCTGTAATTTGGCCTAAAGCAATTGTATGCTCTTCAGCTTTATCCAAAACTTCAGAGGCTTCAACTGGGTCACCTGATGAATTAAGAGTCACAAATTGAGAAAATTCAGTTTCGATATTCTTCATTTGCTTATCAATTTCAGGTTTAGTACTTCCATATTTTCCTATATTACCATTAATAGATTCTTGTAATTGCTCATATAAATCTAAGGCATGCGTAACGCGAGCACTATTTTTTTCTTCTTGTTCTTTCAGAATGCCAAGTGCTTCACGAATTGAAGTAATATCTTCTTCAACTAAGTCCAATTGACTTTCTACATTAATTATCTCATGTTTAGCACGAATAAAATTGAAAGTATCATTTAGTTTTTCTGCCTCAAATAGATGATTTTCAATATCTGCAAATGAGTTCATTGTTAAATCAACCCATTTTTGATTCCATTCTCTAAAAGATGTTTGACTTTGTCCTATTAAATGTAGTGATTTTACTTCTTCAATTTCTTCGTTAATAGGTAAACCAAAAAGTTTTAGTTTTCTTTCTTCTAAATTTTTAATAAACGAATCATTTCTTTTACGAATAATTACGCCAACTAGGTAAGCAATAATCACTAATAAGACTATCGCTACAATCAGCAAGATAATTCCGCTTGACATCCTATTCTCCTTAATATGTTTTGCGATTGAAGATAGCCATTTTAAAATACCATCAAACGCCCTTTATTAAATTTTATATTAAATACATTATAACGTTACGATTATAACATACTTTAAAGCGCTTTTCAAAGTAAAATTGACTAAATATCAAGCGTACTATAGACCGCATTTTCCTCAATGAACTCACGTCTTGGCTCAACACGATCACCCATTAACATGTCGAATACTTTATCAGCTTCTGCAGCATCATCAACTGTTACACGAGCCATTAAGCGGTGTTCCGGATCCATGGTAGTTTCCCATAATTGGTGATCGTCCATTTCTCCAAGACCTTTATAACGCTGTACAGTTGGTCTTGAACGACCTACACTATATTTTTCAAGAGAAGCTTTTAAAAGTTCCTCTTGGTTAGTACTAGGCTGAATATACTCTTTAATTTCGCTACCAACCTTCACACCATAAATTGGTGGTTGTGCGATATAAACAAAACCGGCTTCAAGGACTGGTCTCATAAAGCGATAGATCAAAGTTAACAAAAGTGTACGGATATGAGCACCATCGACATCGGCATCAGTCATAATAACTAACTTGTGATATCTTGCTTTAGCTACATCAAATTCTGCACCAAAACCAGTTCCCATCGCTGTAAATAAACTGCGGATTTCCTCATTAGCAAGAATTTTATCCATTGTTGCTTTTTCCACGTTTAAGATTTTACCACGAATTGGTAAAATTGCCTGAAATTCACGGTTACGACCAGATTTTGCTGAACCTCCAGCAGAATCTCCTTCGACGATAAATAGTTCGTTTTGACTGGCATTATTTGATGAACAGTCAGCTAGCTTACCTGGTAAATTAGAGATTTCTAAACCAGATTTCTTTCGCGTTACTTCACGTGCACGTTTTGCAGCAATTCTAGCTTTCGAAGCTAAAATTCCTTTTTCTACGATTTTACGGGCAACTTGTGGATTCTCAAGTAAGAATCGTTGTAAGGCATCACTAAATAATCGATTAGTAATTTTAACAACTTCTGAGTTACCTAATTTTGTTTTAGTTTGTCCTTCAAATTGAGGATTAGGGTGTTTGACAGAGATAACAGCAGTCAATCCTTCACGAACATCCTCACCAGTTAAGTTATCTTCATTTTCTTTGAGAATCTTATTCTTTTTAGCATAATCATTAATAACACGTGTTAGGGCAGTTCTAAAACCTTGTTCATGGGTTCCACCTTCATGTGTATGAATATTGTTGGCAAAACTCATTACATTTTCATGATAGCCTGTTGTATATTGCATCGCAACTTCGACAGCAATGCCATCCATCTCTCCATCAGTAAAGATAGGATGTTCGATAATAACATCTTTTTTCTCATTTAAAAATTCAACATAGCTAGCGATACCACCTTCATAATGGTAATCTTTGACTTGTTCAATTCCATTACGTTTATCGGCAATTGAGATTCGTAATCCACGGTTTAAAAATGCTAATTCTTGGACACGCTTAGCAAGCTTTTCAAAATCAAATTCAACTGTTTCTGTAAAAATTTCTGGGTCCGGAGTAAAGTGAACTGTTGTTCCTGTTAAATCCGTTTCTCCAATAATTTTCAAATCATCATAAACGATTCCACGTTTAAACTCTTGATAATGAATGCTACCATTTTTGAAGACACGAACATCTAACTGAGATGATAAAGCATTAACAACTGATGATCCAACACCATGGAGCCCACCTGAAACCTTATAACCGCCACCGCCAAACTTACCTCCAGCATGTAAAACAGTAAATACAGTTTCAACAGCAGGACGACCTGTCTTAGCTTGGATATCGACTGGAATACCACGCCCATCATCGACAACTGTTATTGAGTTGTCTTCTTCAATGTATACTTCAATATGACTAGCAAACCCTGCCAAGGCCTCATCAATTGAGTTATCGACAATTTCCCAAACCAAGTGATGAAGTCCTTCTTTAGATGTTGAACCAATATACATCCCAGGACGCATCCGAACGGCTTCTAATCCTTCTAAGACTTGAATCTGACTAGCATCATATTCTTGAGCTTTATCATTTGACTGTTTAATATCTTCAACCATTTAATTAACTATCTCCAAAAGGGACTGATTTTCTTGAACAAGTAAAGTACTAAGACCCGCAGCTTGTCCTGCCTGTTTATCGATTTCCCTGTCACCGATAACTAAGGCATTTGTTATTTCGTATTTATTTTTTAAGTAATAAATAGATTCTGGATCTGGTTTTCTTTTAAAACCATTTTCAGATGTCACAACTTCAGTAAAATACTGTAAAAGATTAGCATGAGCTAAAAGGTAAACCACCTGTTTATCACGATGAGAGACTAAAAAATTCCGTCCTCCATCTGCTACAACATTTTTTAGTAACTCTTCTGCTCCACTTTTCCAAGCAGGCTTGGCCAATGCTTGCGCTTCATTTAATTTATAAAAATGCAAAAATCGTGGCTCATAAGGAGCAAATGTAGCGATGGCTGTCGCTGTCGATTCTTTCAATTTTGAAAAAACAGCATCATGACTGGCGGAAAGATTAAATTGTTCTAAAGTTTTTAGGAATGCAGTAGTCGAAGTCTCATAATTATCAAGGAGAGTTCCACCTAAATCCCAAATATAATCCTTATAATTCATACCCTTTATTATAACATATTTTGCTGTATTTTTATAGTATATGACGCAAAAATAAAGGAGCTTGTTCACATGACAAGCCCCAGCTTTTAATCATATTTTAGTGAACGACGAAGTTCAGCTTGACTTTGCTTTTCCAGACCGAGTTCATGTTGGAAATTCATTGAAAGAATTATGCCAACACCAATGAGATTTGAGATCAATGATGACCCACCTTGTGAAATAAATGGGAGAGGAATCCCAGTCAATGGTAAAATACCGACAGCCGCTCCAACATTTTCAAAAATGTGGAATAAAATCATCATGATAAAACCAGTTGAAATATAAGTATAAAATAAATTATTTGAAGCCAAAGTAAGTCGCAACATTCTATAAATCAGTAACAAATAAAGAATAAGTAGGACGGCTGATCCAAGAAAACCAAAATTTTCAGAAATAACTGTAAAAATCATATCACTTTCTCTTACTGGAACCGGCAAATCAATATGATTAAATCCTTTTCCGAAAAAGCCACCACTACCAATTGAAATCATACTTTGTGTTTGCTGATAAGCAATTGTCTCAGAAAAATCAAATGGCGTTAACCAAGCCGATATACGATTGATTTGGTAAGTATCCATCCCTATTTTGAGCAGAAATTCTTTTCCCTGTGGAAGGAAAAATATCATGAAAAAAGCTAATCCTGCAAATAGAAAGAGACCAAGTAAAGGTAAAATAAACCACCAACTAATTCCAGAGACTAATACTACCCCAGCTAATATAGCTATAAAGACCATTGCGGTACCTAAATCTTTTTGCAAAGCTAACAAAATCATTACTGGTATGGTAATTAAGACATAAGATAGAATTAATTTCCAATCATCAGAAAACTGATTTCTTTCCTTCTTTCCTTTAAACCAAACAGTGAATCTTGCTAAAGCTAAAATATAAGAGATTTTCATAAATTCTGAGGGTTGAAATAAAGTAACTGATCCAATTGTTACCCAGTTTTTAGCACCTGTCGCCGCGACTAGCTGAGGACTGTAAAAGACTAATGGTAGTACCATAAGTCCAAGCCCCAACAAATACAAAAAAGGCGTCAATTTCCATAATAAACTACGACTAAAAAACATTAAAATAAATGCAAATAATGAGCCAAAACCAATCCATAGGACTTGTTGCATCATTACTTTGGTCACATTATGAGGATAATCATGGAAAGTGGCCACGTAAACTGAAAAGAGGCCAATGATGATTAGACAAAATACTGGCCATACAATGCCATAATCAATTTTGTTATCTAATTTGCTTCGTTTTCCAAACATCTTACACCTGCTTTCTCAATACAATTAAATGAAAAAAGGACCAATAAGATGGTCTCTTTTGATGACCCCTACTGGAATCGAACCAGTAACTACTCCTTAGGAGGGAGTTGTTATATCCATTGAACTAAGGGGTCATAAGGTATAATTACCTTATCTATTTTAGCCTACAAATTTGGGAATTGCAAGGACTAGTCTTTAGTCTTTTTGACTTACTCTGTACTTTTCCATTTTTGCTCGGAATAGTTGCCCATTGGTTGGTGGCGTTATAGTGATCGCATTGGCACCAGCTTCAATTACCTCAAGAATAGTTTCCTCGCTTGGTCCACCAGTCGCCATAATTGGAAAGTCTGGGAACTCTTCTCTAATTTTCCGTACAATAGTTGGAGTATTTACACCTCCACTAACATTCAATATGTCAACGCCCGCTTCAATTCGACTTTTAATATCAGTCTCTTCTGAAACAACAGTATAGATAATTGGAATATCAATAATTTCTTCGATGTGACTTATCGTGTCGACCTTAGTTGGTGCATTAACAACTACAGCATAAGCACCCTCTGATTCTGAGAATAAACTCATATTTGCAGAACGGTAGCCCGTTGTTAAGCCACCACCAACTCCCGCAAAAACCGGAACAGAAGAAACCAACATAATACTTTTTAGAATTGTTGGAGTAGGTGTAAAAGGATACACAGCTAAAATTGCATCTGCATTATGGTTGGCAATGACCGAAACATCTGTGCTAAACAAAACTGATCGAATCCTTCTGCCATAAATATATATACCGGAACATTGACGGATGATATCTGGCATACGTACAATCTCTTTTCTTAAGTCAGACATGACATTAGGTGCATTTTCTTTTGAAATCTTCATCTTTATCCTCAAATTGTTTGTTTTGTTATTCTATTTTATCATAGTGTCATTATTTAATACCTTAAAAACAAAACAATTAGTTTTCTTTTTAAAAGATTCCCCACTACAACCTCACTCTATTATTTTCAATCTTAAGCAGATACATCTACTTGACTATTTCTATATCAAAAATCTCGCAGTGACTTTGAAGTCTGTTATCTTCATCAGTATTGCTTATGTTTTATTCGAAAATTTCAGGCTGGCTCAGTATCCTTAATTGAACTCGGGCTGAAATCTCGGAAAAAAAAACACACTTGAAATCAAGTGTGTTTTAGTTGAACTCGCTCTTCCCTTGCTTTCCCTTTTTCAAGCTCAGGCAGAATTTGTTCACTGGACTAATTCTGTCTCAAAAACCTCACAATGTCTTTGAGTCTATTGACACAAAAAAGACTCCACTGTGGGAGTCCTCAAATCCTGTATTTGAATAAATCCTACAATCTTGGCAAAAAAGATAGTTTTTCCTAGAAAGTAAACTTTCTTCGTCAAAACTCCTATTTTTGCTGTGATTGCTTAACGACCTTTTCATCATAATGAACTGAACCCGGGCTGAAATCTCGGAAAATAGAAAAACTGCCTTGTGACTATGTCACAGCGGCAGTTTCCTAATTTTCTGTCGATTTCTAGACGCCCTTGGTATCTTGAATTAACGACGGATTTCTTTGATACGTGCTGCTTTACCTTGTAATGCACGTAAGTAGTAAAGTTTAGCACGACGGACTTTACCGTAACGAACTACTTCAATTTTATCAACACGTGGAGTGTGGATTGGGAAAGTACGTTCTACACCGATACCGCCAGAAATTTTACGAACTGTGTACATTTCTGAGATCCCTTGACCTTTACGTGCAATAACTACACCTTCAAAGATCTGGATACGTTCGCGAGTTCCTTCGACAACTTTCGCGTGAACGCGAACAGTGTCACCAGCGCGGAATGTAGGGATGTCAGTACGAAGTTGACTTTCAGTCAAGCTTTGGATTAATGGATTCATTTTATATTCTCCTATCTTACCAATCTTAAGTACTTGTCTCAGCGGATTAGCTTATTTATATGTGTCCATTACACACAAAGAGTATTTTATCATATTCAAGAGAACTTGTAAAGAAACTTCACAGTCTATTTTATTAAAAAAATTTAATCAAAAATTGCTTTAAATTTGAAATTTATTTTTTACCTCTAAGAGTTCCTGATTGGCATAAATACTATGTTTCTGATTAAGTAAGGTAGCAATCAATACAACAATCAGAAAAGAAATCATATTTTCTGATCCAAAGACTTCATATCCAATAAAAACAGAAGCTAAGTAGGTATTTGTCGCACTGGCAAATACTGCAGAATAGCCAAGTGCTGCTACCAAGAAAACTGGTAAGCCAAATAATGGCGCTATAAGGGCACCCAGACTAGCTCCAATAGAAAAGAGTGGAGTCACTTCTCCCCCTTGGTAGCCTGCTGCAATGGTAAGAACTGTTAACATTATTTTTAAGAACCAATCATAGGAATAAATCGTCTCACCAGAAAAAGACATATTTATTAAGTTTGTACCTAGTCCACTATAGCGACCTGAATGTAAAACGAAAACAAGAACTGTCACAACTATACCTAAAACTAGAACTTTTTGATATGGGTTAGATAACTTCTCTGAGAAAAATGTCTTTGCTTTCCCTAAAGTATAAGCAAAAAGATTACCCGCTAGACCAAAGATTAATCCTAGTAATACCAATTTACCAATCATTATCGGACTAAGAGCTACTGTCTCCTTAATGATAAAAGAGAATTTTTCCAGTCCTAGAGCATGAGAGATCGTAGAGGCTGTATAAGCAGCGACAGCTACAGGGATAAATAATGCAAAGAAGGCAAAATGTGTCATTGCTAAGACTTCAAATGCAAAGAAGATAGCTGCTAATGGGGTTTGAAATAAACCCGCAAAACCGGCTGCCATACCAATTGCCAAGAATATGCGCGAGCTATTCTCCACTTTTAACCAAGAATGGCAATAATGGGAAACCGTCGCTCCTAATTGAACAGCTACACCTTCACGGCCAGCGCTACCTCCAAAGAGGTGGGTCATCCAGGTCGAGAACATAATCAGTGGAATCAAAACTAAAGGTATTTCTTTTTCTTTTCCCTGGCTGACAAGGAAAATTAAACTCATCCCCTTGCTAGCCTTACCTCCAAATTTATGGTAGAGAAAAACCGTTAAGAGTCCAGCTCCAGCTAAAAACGGTAGCAAGATGGTTAGATGCTCAGTCCTAAAATCCGAGACTAACAAAAGTACAGAACCAAAAACGAAGTCTAAAGCACCAACCACTAAACCAATCCCTAAAGCTAAGACCACTAAGATTAAGCTATCCTTAATAGAGAGAAGCTTAGCTTTCAGCATCTTTGCCTCCCTTAATTGCGCCTTCCTGATAATTCCTAGAGGCTGCCATAATAGCTGCAAAGGTCGCAATCACAGCTTCCTTATAGTCCTGATTTTTCACTTGATTACCAATTTCTTTTAGGATGAATTGCTCGCGCGATGCATCCAAAACTGGCAACTGATGCTTACGCTTATAAGTAGTGACGTGTTGGACCAAGTCCATCCGCTTTTCAATTAATTTAAGCAGGTCTGCATTGACCAAATCAATTTCTTTTCTTATTTCTTCTAATTCCATTGTGTCCTTCTAACTTACTTCTGCTCAAGAAAAAAGGTTAGTGACTTAACACCTTAAAAACAAATTCGTTCATAAAGCAATTAGGCTACTAACATTTGATTATCTGGTTATTGCAATAAACTTTCTGCTGACTTGGAAATTGCTTCCGCAAATGCTTCCAGATTGGCAATGTCTTCATCTTCTGCTGCCAAGTCAACTTTAACTGATTCAGCACCTTTAATGGCTCCCGTTAGAGCAAATTGTTCTTCAAATTCATCTACTGACTTACAGAAGTAATCATAGAAAGTATCCCCTGATCCAACCACCCCATAGATACGATCTGATAAGTCTAAATCCTGTAAATCTTCGTAGAAATCGACAATTTCATCTGGTAAGTCACCATCACCATAAGTATATGTCGCAACAATCGCTATTTCGGCATCTTCAAAATCTGAAGCCTCAACTGATGTGCACTCGTCAACTTCAACATCGTGTCCGAGTTCGGTTAACTTATTTGCAACTATATCAGCAATTTCTTCAGTATTGCCTGTCATACTAGCATAAACGATTTTTACTATGGCCATATTTTCCTCCAAAAAATAACTAAACTTCATTTATTTTAACATATTTAATGGATAAAATCACTATGATATTAGAGATAGTATTGATAGGAAAATTTTAATCGTTCCAGTAGTTCCTTCTTTTCAGAGGGACTCGCAAATGAAGCTTCAATAGCGTCACAATTATGACGATAAAAATCAGCGACACTAGTCCCAAAATAATAGTTATATAATTGATACTCTTTCGTTAAATTAGTATCTGAGACAGTTCGGTTATCAGTATTAATACTCAGTTTGACACCTGCTTGCTTCATCATAAGATAGGGAAAATCAGCAATTGTTGGAGCTGCTTTAGTTTGAAGGTTACTTGTTAAACATAGCTCCGCGGTCACCCCTTCTTGTCTCAAACGTCTTAAAAGGTCTGGATTTTTTGAGACTGCAGTAACATGCCCAAGACGCTTTATGCCAAGATCAATAGCTTGTGAAATATAATTAGCACAGCCACATTCCCCTGCATGGAGGGTAAAAGGTAGTCCTAATTTTTGTGTCTCCTCAATAATTGTGCTTAAGTACTCTGGAGGAAAATCAAGCTCATTTCCCGCAAAATCAAATCCAACTAATCCTTTTTCAGCCCATCGGATAACTTTCTTAAAAATCTCTTCTGTTAAAGTAAGCGATGATTGTCGCATACCACAAACAATAATTTTGGTGACTATCCCAAAATCTCTGGTTGCATTATTTGCCCCCTTTAAGACAGCTTCCATTATTTCTACTAAAGTTAACCCCTGATCCATTGAAAGTTCTGGTGCAAAACGGATTTCCATATAAATAACACCTTCCTGAGCTGCCGACTTGGCTAAGTCATAGCTTGCAAGCTGAAGAGCCTCTTTTGACTGTAAGAGTGGTCTAATAAAGTCAAAGGTCTTTAAATAATCCATTAAGGAAGTAGCTGATTTAGGTGCTTTAATAAGCTGTTTTAAATCGTCATCGTCATCTGGAATTTCTATCTTGGCAAGTTTTAATAATTTCTTAATCGTTCCAAACGGAATGGAGCCATCCAAGTGGCAATGTAGCTCTGTTTTTGCAAGTTTTTCAAAATCTATTTCTTCCATTCTTATTTTACTCCTTTGCAGCTTTTTAATATGATAACAAATGTATTAAATAAATCAAGGCATTTTTCCTAAAGATTTTATACCTAAATATTTTATTAAGGTTAATTATTAGACTGAAATCAAATAGTATAAACAAAAAATGTTAAATGTTTTTACATTAGAAAATCAAATAATCAATAAATAACTTGTACCAAACTAAACTTTTGTGATTCAACTTTTTATTTGTTATGATAATCCTAATTAGTAGCAATAGAGAGGACAAGCCTATGACAACTTATCAATTACCAAAAATATGGAAAAATACCCATAAGATTCCAGGTTCAAATCAAGAGACAGCTGGAAGTCGTTTCGAACAAAAACTACCTCGAGGAGAAAATCCATATCAATTATTTACCTTAGGAACACCTAATGGGATTAAACCAATTATCATGTTTGAAGAATTAAAAGAGCTTGATATAACTGATGCTCCTTATGATGCTTTCAAAATCAATTTAGGTAAGCAAGAACAGTTCGGTAGTGATTTCACTGAAATCAACCCCAATTCAAAAATTCCTGCTTTATTAGACTTGTCTGATTCTGAAACCATCAATATTTTTGAATCTGCAAATATTCTTCTTTACTTAGCAGAAAAACATGATGCTTTGATTAGCCAAAATCATGCGACCAGAACACAAGAATTAAATTGGCTATTTTGGCAGACCGGTGCTGCTCCTTTTGTCGGTGGTGGCTTTGGTCACTTCTTCCATTATGCACCTGAAAAATTAGAATACCCAATCGATCGTTACACCATGGAAACAAAACGTCAATTTGATTTATTAGATAAAGAATTAGCCAAGAGACCATATATTGCTGGTGATGACTACAGTATTGCAGACATTGCTATCTGGTCTTGGTATGGACAATTAGCACAAGATCAACTTTATGACAATGCTGCAGAATTTCTTGACCTAAAATCTTATAAATATCTCAACCAATGGACAGATAAAATAGCTCAAAGGCCAGCAGTAAAACGAGCTTTAGAAGTAACCTTAAAAGAAATAAACTAAGCAAATTGACCTATAGTAAATCTATAGGTTTTTTGGCACTTATGGTATACTATTAAAAAGACTTTTAGAGAAGGCTAGGTGTGATGATGAATTGGAGTATTAAGGCATTTGATCAATTGACCAGAGATGAATTATTTATTATTTTAAAAGAGCGGGTTGCAGTCTTTGTTGTGGAACAAGCCTGTGCTTATCCTGAAATTGATGAATTGGACCAAAAATCAATACACATTTTCAAACAAGACAGTTCGGGTCAATTATTAGCATACTGTCGCATTATACCAACCGAAAAAATGATGAAACTGGGCCGAGTTCTGACAACTCAAACAGTTCGTGGTAAAGGCTTAGGGCAAGAACTAGTTGCCACCGCACTTAGCTATTGCCAAGAAAATTATCCTCAATTACCAGTCTATGCACAAGCTCAAGCTCATTTGCAAGACTTTTATGGACAATTTGGTTTTAATGCTACTTCTGAGGTCTACTTAGAAGACGACATTCCCCATATTGATATGATGAAAGAAAAAGATTAAACAATGACAATTTATAAAGAAATTTTAGAACAAATAAAAAAACATCAAACAATTATCATCCATCGTCATAAAAATCCGGACCCTGATGCCATTGGTAGCCAAGCTGGTTTGAAAGAAATTATTAAAGCTAATTTCCCAGATAAGAAAGTCTTGATTACTGGTTACGACGAGCCAAGTCTTGATTGGGTCGCAATGATGGATACAGTCCAAGATTCTGATTATTCCGGCTCATTAGTTATCATTACAGATACGGCTAACCGTCCTCGGATAGATGATGCTCGTTATTTAGATGGCGACTTTACCATTAAAATCGACCATCACCCAAATGATGATGTCTATGGAGATATCTGTCATGTTGATACGATGGCTTCAAGTGCTAGTGAAATTATTGCTGACTTTGCTTTCGAAATGAACCTTAAACTATCAAACATAGCTGCGCAACTGCTCTATGCTGGGATTGTTGGAGATACGGGACGCTTCCTCTATCCTGCTACTAGTAGCAAAACCTTCTTAATTGCCAGTAAATTACGCCAGTACGAATTTGATTTTTCAGCCATTGGCCGACAAATGGATTCTTTCTCTTTTAAAATTGCCAAGCTGCAAGGCTATGTTTTTGATAATCTCGAAATTGATGAAAACGGAGCTGCACGAGTTGTGCTGACGCAAAAAATTCTCAAAGACTTTGATATCACTGATGCTGAGAGCTCAGCCATTGTTTCGACTCCCGGAAAAATTGATTTAGTCCAAGCTTGGGCAATCTTTGTCGAGCAAGCTGATGGGCACTACCGTGTCAGAATGCGTAGCAAAACAAAATTTATCAATGAAATTGCCAAGCGTCATCATGGGGGTGGTCATCCACTTGCTAGCGGAGCAAATTCATATAGTCTAGAGGAAAATGAAGTCATTTTCCAAGAAATAAAAGATCTCCTAGCAAATTAAAAGAATTACTCCAAAAAGCTTGTCAAATACTTTTAATTTTGTTACACTAGTCTAGTTAATAACTATGGGGCACAAGTGCCATGGCAGAAAGGAAATATTTTAAAGATGAGAAAAAACATTCATCCAGATTATCGTCCAGTTGTATTTCTTGATACAACTACAGGTTACCAATTCCTTAGCGGTTCTACTAAAAATAGTAATGAAACTGTTGAGTTCGAAGGGGAAACTTACCCACTTATCCGTGTAGAAATTTCTTCAGATTCACATCCATTCTATACTGGACGTCAAAAATTCACGCAAGCAGACGGACGTGTGGACCGTTTCAACAAAAAATACGGTCTCAAAGACGAAAACGCAGCAAAATAAGACTTACGCTTTTATTAAAATCTTCCCATTACTATGGGGAGGTTTTTTCTTGTCTTTTACTTTTCCCCAGATTATCAAATAAATAAAACACAAACAATTGTAAGCGTTTTATTTATTTGGTAGAATAGGTTTAAGGAGGATATTCAGATGAAAGCATTTATTATTAGTATATTAAAAGAAAAAGAAATCTTACAACTAACTTTTGTAACAGGTGAAACAATGACCGTTGTTAAAGTTGCCAATGAAATGGAATTTGATTCTACTGCCATTGAATTGATTTCAGAAAAAACCAACAAAAGTGTCTTAATTAACTTAAGAAACTTGGTCTATGCAACTCCGAAAGTAAAAACTAAAAAAACAAGTGACAAAAAGAAAAAATAACTTGTCAGATATTAGCTTAAATGATATTATCTTTCTATAAGTGAGGTCATCAAATGACAAAAGAAAAAAATAAAGAACTTCATACAATCAGTGGTAAAGTTAAACAAACTAAACCTACAGAAGAAAAGAAAAAAAATAAAGAAGAGAAATAATTATTAAGAAATGAAGACCTCAAACATTTAGTTTGAGGTCTTTTTTTCAGGAGAATCTTAATTTTGAATTTTTTCTAAAATATTATCATAAAAGCTAACTAATAAAAGATTTACAGTAATAAATATTTTAGCATTTTTTTAAAGAATAAACTTGAATGAAAAAAATGAGCCATATAATATTGTTTCACCAAGTTACTCTATTCCGAAGATTTTAGAATTAATCGTCATTTGATTAAATATATTAATTTAATTTCAATGTAAATCTTAAAATTGAAGTATGATTTGGTTCCAAAAATTTTACTTGAGTCTTTTCTTCAAAAATATCGTTTTCATCTAAAAATGTTGATATTCCAGTCATGGGTTCTAGTGCAATAAATTTTCCTTTATTAACTGTTGACCAAACTAATAAATTATCAAAATAATCGAAATAAATTTCAACACTATGATTATCTTTATTCGATTTTAACTTCGCTTTTTTTGAATTTGATTTATAGAAAATTAAAGCATCATTTGTAAATAGTTCGTGTTGTAATGAAAGCGATTTACCATCAAAATTTATCAATCTCAAATTTTTTCGATTAACTAATCCATTTTCTAAAACATTCTCAGGTAAGTTGTTTTTCTCTGTTTTGTCAAAAATCACCTGTAATCAGAAAATTTTAGGTCTGGATTTAGAGGACAATTAAAACCTGGATGTCCTCCGATAAAAAATGGCATTCTTTTTCTTGAAAAATTTTCAACCAGATATTGTGTTATTATTTGGTTATTTAACAAAATATATTGGATATATAACTTAAATTTATAAGGATACTCCTTTAATGTATTTTCATCCGAAGTGATCGAAAAAATTATTTCAGTATCTGTATGTTTTTCACAATTAAATTCCCTTTTTCTAATAATACCGTGACGAGGCATTTGGATCTGTTCACCTGCACTATTTCGAGCTTCATTATTACGTTAAGCTACCACAAATCGGGAATAAAACTGGAGCTTGTCCTGACCAATATGATTCGTCACCTTGCCATAAGTATTCTAATCCCTCATTATTTTTAATTGATGTTAGTACCCCTCCCTTTGAATTAAGAGAAACAATTAATTTATAATTTTTTAAAATATATTCCATTCAGTCTCCTTAATATATTTCATCAACTTTTACTTGAGTTAATATATTTTCAAAATCTATTTTGTTAAAGCTTCCTGTATTCATAGTCATTGCATTTGCCGTACCAACTGCAACAGCATATTTTAAGCAATCTGTAGGTTTAAAATTATTCTTTAATCCGAAAGCTAAAGCCGCAACCATAGAATCTCCACACCCTACAGTATTTATTGCCTTAATTTTAGGAGGTTTAGCATGGTAAACAGAGTTATTATGTATCAGAATTGCCCCTTCTTTACCTAAGGATACTACAACGTATTCAATTCCCTTTTCACTAATTTTTTTACCTAACTCGATCACATCATTGATTGAATTAATTTTACGATGAAATAATGCTTCTAATTCTTCCTCATTTGGTTTAACAAGTGTTGGTTTCCCTTTTAGACCCAGTTCAAAACTTAATCCACTACTATCTAGAATTACTTTTTTGCCTTTTTCTAGTGCTATTTCAATTAATGTCTTATAAAAATCTGGATTCAAGCCCTTTGGCATACTCCCCGAAATAGTTACAACATCCGTTTTATCAATTAGGTTTGAAAAACTCTTTTCGAACATTGCAATTTCTTTTTCAGTAATTTCTTCGCCACTTTCAAGAAATTCAGTAGATCTAAAGTTGACCTCAATCACATTAATACAACTTCTAGTCTCACAGCTCACGGTCGTAAATCCATGAGTAATACCATCATGGTTCAATAAATCTAGAAGATAATTGCCATTATTCCCTCCAACTAATCCTGTTGCAAGTACATCTTCTCCTAGTAGTTTAACTACTCTTGCTACATTTAGTCCTTTACCACCTGCTGAATTTATGACTTTTTTTACTCTCATAACAGTTCCAACCGTTAAACTATTTTCTAAGTAATAAGCTTTATCAATTGATGTATTTAATGTTACAGTCGTAATCATGTTTTCTCCTTTTTTAGAAAATTTCAACTCAATTTTCCATTGAAAATTGAGTTGATTTTAGTCTAGTTTACTGGTGTGGCTAATTCTTCAACAAGAGTATTTAGTTCAACAATATTTGTTTTACCAACACTATTAAACCATTCCTTAGCTGCTTCAAATCCTTTTTCTTTATAAACAGTTGTTCCACCTGCCCAGGTAGCTCTACCACAAAGTACACCATTAAAAGTAGAACCACTTTCCTTTGCAAATCGCAATGTTTCTCTAAATAAATCAGAAGAAACACCTGCACTTAAGAATATGAACGGTAAATTAGTTGCTTCACTTTGCTCTTTAAAGTATTTTGATGCATCTGCTTTTGAATAGACAGATTTAGTTCCAAAACTTTCCACAAAATTCATATCTACTGGAACTTCTACTTTTAGTACTGCTACGTTAAACCGCTTATCAGCAAACATTTTCATTGCTTCGATTACTTTACGTGGTTTAATTTTTGCATACTCTAGTTTATCTGAAATATTTGCATCGTAACTTATAATTTCCAAAAATAATGGTAAATCTTCAGCTAAACATTCTGATCCTACTCTTTCAACAAATGCTTTCTTGGTATCATTAACAGTTACATCTTCATCTACATCAACATAAACGAGTAATTTTATAGCATCTGCTCCTTCTTCCTTAAGTCTTTTCACACTCTGATTTTCAATTAAATCTGGCAAACGACCTGGAGTTAATACATCATACCCTGTTTTTTCGTAGGCCATTAATAGACCACAATTGCTATCTTTTTTTTGCGATGCTGGTAAGCCTAGTTCAGGATCTAATAGTATTGCGCTAGAATAAGGTGTAAGGGTTTCAGAAACTAATATTTTAAAATCTTCCAAAGCCTTTGTTTCTGCATTTTCTCCTAGCATTCGCCGTAGTGCACCACGTTGATCAATAGCTAAAGCTGAGATAATACCAGATTTTGTTGTTAATGTTTTTATGTTACTCATTCTCACCTCCACAGACAGTTACGAATATTTTACCATCTATCTTTCGTTCTCTATAGTCATCTAAGATCGAACCAAATTTATCAATAGTGGTATCACAGGCAATCAATGGATCTATTTGAATTGCCCCATTTTTAAATAGTTCAATAGCCTCTTCCCATTCTTCACCTGGCCATGGTGCTGAATAATTCATCCACGAACCATGTGCCGTAAGTTCTTTTCTGTTTATCAGTTCGAAAGTCTGAAAATCAATTTGTAAATCTTTGTGAGGAGTACCAATATATAAAATATTTCCTTTTTTTGCCGCCAACTTATTAACTATGTAATAACTTTGATTAGCACCTGATGTTTCAACGACAAAATCAAATTGGTCAAATGAATTTCCCAATTCATCATTATTTTTTGTATTGACTGTATTTTTGGCTCCTAACCCTTTCGAAAGATTAAGTTTTTCATCGCTAATGTCAAAACAAGTAACGTTATACCCATAATGGACAAGAATCTGAAGCGCTAATAATCCGATGCTACCCATTCCGATTAATGCAACACTCTTAACATCTAAATCCTTTAACTTAGCAATTTTAAACCCGTGCAAATTTACTGTTAGAGGTTCAATGAACGCTGCAGTACGAAGATCAATCTCTTTTGGAATTTTTACTAAGTTATTTTCATTAATAATTTTGTATTCTTGTAAACCACCGTCTTCTCTTGAACCAATAAAACCATATTTATCACTCAATGAATAATTTCCTTTTTTACTTTGTTCATCTTCAAAATTTGGTTTTAATGGAATTACTGCCACTTTATCCCCATTAGTGTATTTACTTGAATTACTTTTTTCAACTATTCCTGAAAATTCATGTGTCAGTACAATCGGATAAAATTTTGCTTGGTTTTCAAAAAATCTCACATAATCTGACCCACAGATACCTGTATAAGCAATTTTTACTAATACTTCCCCTGAATCTTGTAATGTTGGTTTTTGTCTTTCCTGTATTTCAACTTTATTATTTTCAACTAAAGCTAGTGCCTTCATCAATATACCTCCAAACTAGTTTGTTTGTTCATGTAGACGTTGTAATTTTTTGAATCGAGTCCAAGTCATGTATAATCCTGTTAAATACATAGCAACAATTATAATTAGACCCACCATATTTGTATTATGTACAAGTTGAGTAAAAATGTAGGTTACAGGAGAACCGCCTTGGTCTAATGCAGCTACTTTACCAACACCTTCCTTTAAAGTCCCAGTATCTTTTGCTAATTGTGTTGTTAATCCAATTGATTGGTTAGCAATCCAAATTGTAATATACATAATTACTGACCCTGAAATAAATGTTCTAAAAATATTACCTTTATGAATTGCTACTGCCATAGCAATAAAGAAACCAATAGTAGCCAAATCACCAAATGGTAAAACTTGATTTCCAGGTACAATAAGAGCAATTAAAATACTAAGTGGAATAAAAATTAAACCTGCAGATACTACTGATGGATCTCCTAAAAGTACAGCAGGGTCAAGACCAATCAAGAACTCACTACCACTAAATTTCTTAGCAAGTTTTGTTTTTACCACTTCAGAAATTGGCATCAAACCTTCCATGATTGGTTTGATAACTTTTGGCATTAGAGAAATAACAGCTGCAACTTTAATAGCTAATTGCAATGTATCTTTTACATTATATTTAGCTAATAATCCAATAATAATACCTAAGAAGAATGCAACAATCACAGGTTGACCAAAAACACCTAAACGTTTTTCAACTTTTTCACTATCGATATTAATTTTGTTCAATCCAGGGATTTTTTCAATCAAGGCATCAATCATTACTGCAAATGGAGCCATATATGCTGATGTACCATGCGGTACTGCAATACCTTCTAATCCAAAATACTCTTCTGTATCATATTGAAACCAGTCCCCAAATTTATATGATAAAGCAGCATGGATAATTACTCCTAATATTCCAATCCAATAATTACCAGTAGCCACATAAGCAATCGCACCAGTAAATGTCATGTGCCAAACATTCCAAATATCAACGTTTACAACACGTGTCATTTTTAAAACAAGCATTACAATATTCACCAAAATAGCAATAGGAATCGCTATCAATGCGATACTACTAGCCCAAGTAATTGGAGACATCCCTGGCCAACCTACATCAACAACAGTTAAACCTAAACCAAAATTTTCTGCCATTGCTTTAGCAGCTGGCCCAATGCTTTCCTGCATAAATCCAACAATAATTCCAATACCTACAAACCCAATACCTATAGAAATTGCTGAATAGAATGCTTTACCAACCTTAATTCCAAAAGCAACTGCAATAATAAAGATTACTAGTGGGAGCATTACTGCTGCACCCAAATCAATAATATATTGTAAAAATGCCATATTGTCCTTCTTTCTAATTTAAGCGTTTACATTTTTATTTTAAAACATTTAAAATATCTGCTTCTAATTTTTCTTCGTTAATTCCCGAAATGAATCCCATGACAGTTAAGATAGGGATATCTCCATATGTTTTTCTTATCTTCATTGTGGTACAAATTAAATCAGTTCCTGAAATATGAGATTCAATTTCACTAATACGACATTGAACTAAGTCTAAATCGATATTATTATACTTACATAATTCTTTAATACGATTTGCTGCGACTGTAGAGGTTGCTACTGCACCACCACATGCTACGATTACTTTTTTCATAATTTTCTCCTTTTATTTTTCCAAAAAATTTTTTAGCTTTTCCAGTATTTTTTCTTTATCAGTTTCAACTAGTAGATAATTCATCAATATTTCATCTTGGAACATTTTCATTAATTTCGTTAAAAAAGTAACTTGATTTTTAGGATCTTTTACTACTATATTAAAAACTAATCTAGTTGATACCTCTTCATTAGGATCTATCATATGTTGAAATACAATATCTTTTTTATTTCTAATAAACACAATTGCCTCTTTCAACGCCATATCTGCTTCAGTATGTGGCATAGCAATGTTTATTCCAACATGTGTTTTTAATCCAGTCGGAAATTCTTTTTCTCTTTCCAATATAGATTCTAAATATTCTTCCTTTACATATTCTAATCTCCTCAATTGTTTATAACTATATGTAAGCACCTCTTCTTCATTATCAAAATCATGATCTAAAAATATAAGTTCTTCATCAAACATTTAACTTACCCGTACACCATCACATCATGTGTTCTTTCTCTTTTATAAGTTCATATACTGACGTTAAGTCAAGTTTTTAGAGTAACAAACGTAGAATTTTAATCTATTTATTTTAAGCACTTACCTTTTCAAATTGATTAGGTGTAAGATACCCTAAACTTTGATGGATTCGTTTTGAATTATAAAAGGCTTCGATGTACCAGAAAATACTCTGATAGGCTTCTTCAAAGTTCTTATATTTAAATTGATACACCCACTCTCTTTTTAAATGTCCATGCCAAGATTCAAGACTGGCATTATGATAAGGGTATCCCCTTCGACTGAAAGAGTGAGTCATCCCATAATACTTAAGCAACTCTTCATACTCTAGACTCGTATACTGGCTTCCTTGGTCAGAATGAAGAATAACAGCTTCTGGATAGTCTTGTGAGTTAATGGCCTTATTTAAAGTTCTTTGCACTAATTCTACAGTCATTCGCTTGCCCAAATCCCAAGCAATGACTTTTTTAGTATAACGATCCATAATGGTTGAGAGATAAGCCCATCCTTGTTGAGTAGGAATATAAGTAATGTCGGTTGACCAAACCTTATTTTTCTTTGTAGGTTCAGTCTGTATGAGATTTTTTCGATTGATGTGATCACTTAGTGAGTATCCAGGCTTAAATTTCTTAATGACTGCAGACTTGAGTTGAAGTTGCTTCATTAGCTTCTGTACCAGTTTTAACCCGACTTTTTCCCCTTGTTTAAGTAGAAGATGATGAATTTTAGGAGCACCATAGATTCCTCGGTTAGCATTGAAGAGTTGAGAAATTTTGAGTGACAGGTATTGTCTCCTTAATTGAGTTTTAGATGGATGTCGGTTAATCCGTTCATAATAACTTGATTCAGGAACATCAAGGAGTTGACAGCTTAGTCTGACATTGAGTGCTAAAGTTTGTATGGTTTGAGCCATATCCGCAGCACTCACTTCTTTTTCTCGGCGAATATGGTCAATACTTTTTTTAAGATGTCTCGTTCTTCCTTAACTTTAGCCAGTTGTCTTTTTAATTCTAGAAAATCAGCTTTAGAGACGGAGCTTTCATTAGATGTAGAGTAGAGGTCTATCCATTTATAAATTGTTGCAGGGGCCACGTCGTATTCTTTAGACAGCTGGGTGACGGATTGACCAGAATGATAGAAGGCGATAAGGGTTTCTTTAAATTCTTTTGAGTAGCGTTTTTGCATGTTTTTGTCCTTTGTCTAAATTATACAATAGTGACTCTAAGATTTAAGGATAACATCAATACTTCTTCGCTTGTACAACATTTGTCTAGAGCTACTTTAAATGAATTTTGTTTTAGTAAATTGAATAAATTAAATATTGCTTTCAAATGTTTTTGTTCTTCCGTTGCAGACAAAATACATACATATTTTACCGGGAGTGTGGTTATGTCATCATTATCGTCCATAATTGAATCACTATAGTAAATAGGATTTTTCAATCTTATCAATCTCATTGCTGTATTGAAGTTATATTCACCAATTTCTGCATGTGGGAATGCGAATCCTTCTGAGATAACAACATAGGGGCCATTCTGCTCAATATTCTCAATCACAATATCCAAATATTGTTGGGAGATGTCTTTTGAATCAATAAGTAATTGACCTGCCTTATAGATAGAATCTTTCCAATCGGATACATCAATATCTAAAGAAATACGTTCTGGTGTCAAAAATTCATGTAAAAAAATTTCATCCTCATTTTCATTAGCATTTACTTGTTCTAATAATTTTAATTTTATATGTTTTTTCAAAGTCAATAGGTCTTCATAGTCACTATCGATTTCTTTTTCAATCATTTTATAAAGTTTTTGTACTACTTCCTTATCTAAATTAAAATTACTTTGATCTTTTTCACGGTATATCTCGTTTAAATGATTCGCAATAAGAATATAATCTTCATCAGAAACAAAAGGTGAAATTTGTAAATAATTTTTATTAGGTATATTTGTAGTAGTCAATATTAAATCATAATCACCTCGTATCGTATCATTTATTGAATAAATATCTAAATTAAATGAAAAATTACTTGATAGTTTACTTTCTAAGAAAAATACTTCTGTATCTTTTTGCTCAGTTAGAACTGCTACTCTAAAATTAGCACCAATACGTTTTTTTCTCTCCATAGCAGCATAGACATGGATAATAATATAATCAATTTCTACTGGTGTTGCTTTCCTACCCAAGTTGTTTTCAATAATATAAAGGTTTTTTAATATTGCTTTTTTTATTTTTAAATTAGAACTAACTATATCACTAACATCTAATAATAAATCTTTATAGTCTTTTTCTTTACGAATCATCCTTAATAAATGAGCTGAAAAATTTTCATAAAATAGATAGTCATCTTTGAAGTCAATTTCTAAATCTTGTGAAATTTTACCAATAAATTCCATTGTTGTAACTTGAATACGCAATGTTTCTTTATTTATATCGGTTTTTAGATAGGGATCAATATTTTGAACAAATACATTATAATAGATAAAATACAAATCATTTTGTGTTAGAAATTTTGAATAATTTCCTAAATTATAAATTGTAAAGAATCCAGTTTGATTATCAATAGCTTGGAATTTTGTATTTAATTTAAAACCATTTATATTTCTATACGCAGAAATTAAAGAGTATTTTAGAATTTGATTTAATTCTTTTTCTGTAAGTTCAGAAGTAAAGTCATTATCGTAAACTAATTTTTGAAGACTTTCAAAATCAAGCAATGTCATTTTATCTTTTTCAAATATAATAGGCTCCAAAATTGAAAAATTCTCTTGTCCAATGATATTAAATAAAAATTCTCTTAAATCTTCTTCTTTAGCGTCAATTGTAAATCCTTTTATTCGCTTTTGAAATAATTTTAATTTTATGTTTCGTTGCTAATTTTCTCATAGATTTTACATCATTGACTATGGTTGATCTACTAGCTAGAAGTCGCTCTGACAGTTGACTCAAAGTGACATAGGATTTTGAAGCGATTAAAATCAACAAACATATTAAACTTCGTTCTTCTCTACTAAACTTGTATTCATAAACATTGAACTGATTTAGTTCACTAATCACCTTGTTCTTTGGAACAATTAATTCTAATTCAACATTTCTATTTTTTATAATGATACTTCCAAATTTTAAGTTTCGTAGATAATCATTTAAAGTTGATAAATCGTTTCTTATTGTTCGTTCTGATACTTCATGCAATTCAGAAAGTTCAAGTAACGAACTTCTTTTTCTTTCAATTATGAAATGTAAAATTTCTTTACTTCTTTGATTCAATTGTAAGCGCCTCCTTCCTTGATAGTTCTATTGTATTGTTAATTTTATATAAACAAAATATCAAAGTTCTTCACCTCCACGGAAATTTTATATATTATTAATTGTCAAATTAAGTTAGACAATTCCTCTTTGCATATGTGACTCAAGAATACTTCTATTGGTGTTTTATAGTTTAATGATTTTCGAGGGATATTATTTCTTTTCGATGCAATAGATTGGATAAAAGATTCATCAACTTCGTTGAAATCCATTTGCTTTGGTAAACCATCTTTACGTAATAAACCATTAGAGTTTTCATTTAACCCTCTTTGTGATGGTGTACCAGGATCTGCAAAATAGATATCAATATCATTTATATTACTGATTGATTTCCAATTTGAAAATTCCTTTCCACAATCAAAAGTCATTGATTTGAATAGATGCTTAGGTACAGATTGCATCCATTGGTTCAAACGATTTTCAATATCTATAGCTCGTCTGCCTTCTGGCTGAAGAGTGATGATTACTTTAGATAATCGCTCAACGAGGGTAATAACAGCACTTTTGTGCTTTTTACCCACAATAGTATCCCCTTCAAGGTGGCCAAATTCTTGATTGAATTTAGAATAATCATTTCCTCTGTCACGAAGTGATCGACGAAAAGATTGTTTTCCCCGAGTTTCTTTGTGTCCGTTGGCTTTACGTTTTCCTTTCATAGGTAGGTGAGTCACTTCAAATACGCCTTGTTTAAACATACGATAAAGTGTACGCATAGAACAAGAAATAGAAAACTCTGCACGGCCAACAATCACATCAGGTGTCCAACCTTGAACAACCCTCTTTTGAATATATTCTGTTTGTTCATCTGATAAGACAATAGGACGTCTGCCACAGCGAGTTTTATTCTTCTTGTATTGATTGAAATAATCTAGAGCATTGTGCCCTGTTTTGAAAAATTGGTAAACTTTATGAATCGTTTGTCTAGATCTATTCAATAGTACTGCGGTTTTAGCTACAGATTGATGATTATTATAATACGCCTCTATCATTGCAAGTTCATTTGATGTAAGATGGGTATAGGTCATTTGTCTTCACTCCTTATAATTCTTTTGCGGGAACTATCTTGAGTGTAGCACAAATGACTTTTTTATTTGTCTAGCTTAATTTTACAATCGGCGTATAATTTATTTTTTTACATTATTATGATATTAATTGAAAAAAAGTATATAAACTTAAGTATACTAAATTTTTTCAATTAATATTTTTAAGATTTTTAATATTACAAAATTCTGTCATACTTTTTTCAATTAGCTTAAAATATCGAACTTACAAAAAAGTATTTCTGAAACTTTGAAATTCATAGTAGCTCAGTTAACCCAAAAACTATTCTTGAAATTACAAACAACTAGCTATATTTGCAATGTTTAATATTTTCCTTATAAAAATATTTTTGTCCATTCCACATCTCTTAAAAAGTTTATAAAATAGTATTTCCAGATAAAATATGTTTCGTTAAATTTATCACTTCAACTATTTAATCGAATATACCAGAGAAAGATAAAAATACTGGTAAAACCAACTTATAATTTATTAGGCTACATTTTATCCACAATAACAAAAAGACCAATCTCCTAATAAATTTAGAAGATTGGTCTTTTAGATTAGCTATGAATAGTGAGGTTCTCACCTCAATCTTTTTTAATGTGCATTTATTTCTTGTGCAATTTCGCGTCCAGATAAATCTGAAGGGTAATATGTTGGCCAATGTTCTAACTCTTTAAGAAGTTTATCTTGGCTTTCTCCACCCCAATAAATATGGAAATGTTCAGCTTTTTCTGGTGCAATTCCATGATCAGAGAATTGAACATATTTGAATTCACCAGCACCTGCTTCTTTAGCTTCAAACATGAAACGGACACCACGATTACCTTTTTCATAAGTCAGTACTTTTTTACCAGAATATTTATAAGTAAAAATCTTCTTTTGACCATTACGATCAAATGTAATCGTTTTTTTCTTGCCGTCGATTTTGATATTATTGACATCAGTTTTGTAACCAACGTCATAATAGTCTTTATATTCTTTAACAGTCATTTCACCTTTAGATTTTTTTGCTTTATAATCCATAACTTGGTCTAAGGTGCCATCTTGTAAGAATGGATAGACTGATTGCCAGTCTCCAGACCAGTCACTCAATTTGCGGTCTTTAACAGCAGAATCTTTGAAGTAACCGTTATAAACTGATTTGCTTGTAACTTCTTCTGGTTGAATTTCTTTACCTTCACGTTTTGTTGTCAATTCCAAAGCTTTTAAATTTTTACGCATAACAGAGAAATAATCTTTGCCATTTTTGATTTCTTTTTGAGTCAAACCTTCTAAAGGACTAAGTACAACCGCTTTAACACCAGCCTCATCTGCTAGAGTTTTAGCAACTTTATTAGAAGCATTTTCTTCAAAGTAAATGTATTTAATATTATACTTTTTGACGTATTTAGATAATTCGCCAATACGTTTCGCTGATGGTTCATTCTCTGCTGATACACCATTAATGGATACTTGATTCAATCCATAGTCAAGTGCTAAATAACCGAAGGCAGCATGCTGAGTAACAAAACTCTTAGTTTTTGCATTTCCTAATTGGCTAGCGTATTCTGAATCTAATTTTTTCAATTTAGCAATATAAGCATCGGCATTTTTCTTGAACGTTTCTGATTTATCAGGATATTTTTTAGAAAGTGATTCACGAATATTTTCGACTACAGTAATACTACGGTAAGGTGATAACCAAACGTGTGGATCAAAAGCATGACTATGTCCTTCTTCACCATGTTCTTCATGATCATTTTTATGTTTATGTTCATGTTCGTGCTCAGACTCTGAACCAGCTGCCAAAATCATATCGCCTGTTCCTTCAATATAATCTACATTTTTAGATTTGATAGATTTTTTAACTTCAGGAATCCATGTTTCCATATTGTCATCCATGTAAATAAAGGCACCTGAATCTTGAATTTTTTTAACATCCTTTGTAGATGGTTCGAAATCATGAGGTTCAGTTCCAGCTTTCATTAACATGGTGACTTCGCCATCATTACCAACTACACCTTTTGTGAATTCATATACTGGATAAAAAGTTGTTACAACTTTTACTTTGCTATCGTCAGCCTCTACTTGTTTGGCTTGACTTAATTGCCAAGCAGATGTTAGCCCGACAAAACTCATTAGCAATAGAACTTTCTTTTTCATGATTCCTCCTAAGTTTCTTTTTAATTAACTTCACCGGTACTTTACCGGTTAATAGTTCACCAGTTAATAATATCATAATGAAAATAATTTGCAAGTATTTTATTTTTTTTTTCAAAAAATTAAAAAAGTTTAAAGGACAAATCTCCTTTAAACTTTGTCATTAATCACTTAAACTAAAACGGTTTGTCATTAAGTTACTTTCGTCGAAGAGTATTTTATTTAATAATTGTTGTGTTTCTATTTGAATATAATCACTCATTAATTGATTTTGTTCTGTCAAATCAAGCTTTTCACCACTAGCATATGCTTCTTCAATTTTATGAAGCATTTGGTGACCATAGCCCATTGTTTTCTCTTGATAATCTTCAAGTAAACTACTATGGTGAGCATAATGACTATCTGCAATAGCTGCAATCAAACGATTCATCCAATAAAAATTATTGGTATTGACATCTTCTTCCGTATTTTTAAAGTATTCTGGGAAGTCCGTTACCTGCGTATATAAAGGCACCATCGTATTAAAAGGCATTGCACCGTAGGCCATCCATTGGATAGCAGCAATTTCTTTTGGCATGTCTGGTCTAATTTGTAAGATAGCCGTTTGACTTGTTCGATTAATTCCAATCGGACGGAATGACTTCTGACTAATCTTATCTCCCTCAGGACCATATGGGTCATAGACAGTATCTTGATAATGACTACTAAGGACATATTTGATATCTTCAATTGTAATTTTACGATAGGGTTTTTGACACCATGGAATTGCAAAGCTACGAGGATTTTGTTCTATTTCTGGGTTCAAAAATTTTTGCATAATCCATGCACGGGGAGTGTTATAGTGACGGTCTTTATCACGTTGACTGCCAAATGCATATCGTGGATTAAAATGTTTATTTGAATATGTTAAATCAAGATTATTCTTTTTAATAAATTTTCTCAAATCATCAGAACAAAGATAGTCATCAGGATTATTAAATTCAAAATAATCGATTCCTAATTGATTAGGATTAGTTACATAAGCATCATCTGGTACTCGGCGAGCAATCCAGTGGTGACCACCAATTGTCTCTAGCCACCAGATTTCATCCGCATCTGAAAAGGCAACACCATTTGATTCGTAAGTCCCAAATTGACTTAATATTTGACCAAGTCTTAATACACCTTCACGCGCTGAATGGATGTAAGGAAGAACTAAAGTAAGCATGTCTTCTTCCCCTATACCAGATTCAACAAGAGGATCAGCACCTAAAACACGCGAATTAGTTGTGATTGTTTCAGTTGCACTCATCCCAATATTTTCTTCATTAACACCAGCTTCACCCCAAATACCATCTTTTCCTAAGGCATCTGGAACAGAACTATATGCCATTGGATTTTCTGGTAAATCAATTTCAAAACTTGATAACACAGATTTATAGTGTTTTGGTTGCATCTGACTTGTAATGTAAACCATTTTTTTGGGAGTAAAATCTCCATTTTGTGAATCTTCAGTTCTAGCAACCAAAGTTGAGCCGTCGTAGCTTACTCTTTTACCTACGAGAATTGTCGTACATCCCATTAAATATCTCCTTATATTCTATATTTTTCAATAATTTTAGTTAGCTCAATAAATACATAAAAGAAAGAGCTTCCTCTTTCTTATAAATCTTCGGCTATTTTATTTATTTTTCTCAGTCGATGATTAACACCACTTTTAGACAGTGGAGAGTCTAAATTATCCGCAATTTGTTGGATTGAGTAATCTGGATGTTTAATACGAATCAATGCAATTTGTTGTAATTCAAGAGGAAGTGATTCCAATCCATTTGTATCCATAATTTTGATAATGTTATTGATTGTTTTCATACTAGCTGTGATTGTCTTTGCTATGTTTGCCGTCTCAGCATTATTAGCACGATTGATATCATTGCGAGCTTCTCTTAATAATTTTACTGATTCAAATTCTTCTTTACATGTCATAGCGCCAATAATTATCAAAAAGTCCATGATATCTTCTGCTTTTTGAAGATAAGTCACTGCACCACTTTTTCGTTCAATCGTTTTAGCATCAAGCATAAATTTTTGCATTAATTCTGCTAAATCTTGGGCATGATCAAAATAAACAGAATAAATTTCCAACTGATATTTCCCAGACTCTGGATCTCTTACTGTTCCAGCTGCTAGAAATGCTCCTTTAAGATAAGATCTTCCTAAATCATCATCAGTCAAGGTCTCAGATTCAATCCCAGTTTCAAGTCCAAAAAAAGAATCAGCTAACTTTAAATCAGCTAATATTTTATCAACCTCTTGATTGAGAAAAACAGTATAAACACGATTTTTCTTTAAATTAGTTTTTTGATGATATCGGATTTCAGGAAATATTCCATAACTTTTTTCAAATATAGAATAGATATAACGAGCAATTCTAGCATTTTCCGTTGTAATTGAAAGATGTAAACCCTGATTTGACAGCGTTAAGCTTCCCGACAATTTAATTATGGCAGATAATTCAATTTTATCTGATTCTGCCAATTGAATCAGTTCTTCTTTAACTTTAGTAGTGAAACTCATAGGCGTCGTTCCCTTACTAAGTTCATAATTTCTTCAACAACTAACTGACCATCATGAAAGGCACCGCCATTTTCCAAAGTAAGAAAATTTGAGGAAATAATTTTTTTTGCTTCCATTTTGAGACCTGCAAAATCATGCTCAACTTGGATTAAATACTCATCAAATTTGTGGGTATCCATATAATCTTGAGGAACTTTTTCAATGTTTACAAGAATTGTATCAATTAAATCTTGACCTAAATGGCGATTTAAGACTGATACATGATCTGCATCTGAGAACTGTTCAGTTTCACCGTACTGGGTCATAATATTACAAATATAAACGATTTCTGCTTTTGTATTTCTTAATGCTTCATTAATTTCTGGAATGACAAGATTTGGTAAGATGGACGTAAATAGTGAACCAGGCCCAAGCACAATCATATCACTTGTCATAATTTCGTCGACTACTTTTCGACTTGCCTTTGGCTCATCATCATTGTATGTATTTGTAACATAAACATGGTCTATCATACCTTTGTATTTGGCAATAGAGCTTTCGCCTATAACTTCATGACCATCTTTAAAGACCGCATGGAGTGTTAAGGCATGTTCACTGGAAGGATAAATTTTACCAGTTGTGTGAAAAAATTTAGAAAGAATTTGGATAGCATTGTAGGTTGAACCTTGCATTTCTGAAATTCCAGCAATAATCAGATTCCCTAAAGGATGACCAGCCAGGGGTCCGTCATTCTCATTGAAACGGTACTGAAAGACATTTTCATAAAATCGAGGCATATCACTCATGGCTACTAGTACATTTCTTAAATCACCTGGAGGTGTCTGTTGCATGGCATTGCGAATTTCTCCAGAAGACCCACCATCATCAGCCGCAGTTACTACAGCTGTAATATCGACATCTTCTGTTCTTAAACTATTGAGGATGACAGGTATTCCAGTTCCACCGCCAATAACAGTAATTTTGGGTTTTCTCATGATCTATTAACAGTTTCCTTACGTTTATTTCTATCTCTGTGACTTTCATTTACTGGCCACTTCTCTTCGATACTTTGGGCCAATCTATGAGCGAAAGCAACACTTCTATGCTGGCCTCCAGTACAACCAATAGCTACCGTAAGGACAGATTTACCTTCTTTTTTATAACCTGGCAAAATTGGTAATAATAAAGCTGTTAAATGATTGTAAAAATCTTCTGATTCGGGATGTCCCATGACATAATCATAAACTTCCTGATCAAGTCCAGTTTTTTCACGTAATTGTGGTATGTAATGAGGATTTGGTAGGAAACGAACATCGAAGACCAAATCAGCATCTAGTGGTATGCCGTATTTGAAACCAAAACTCATTACTTCAACTCGGAAAGAGACTTGACTTGATTCATCAGAAAATTGTTCAGAAATAGTTTGTCGCAGTTGTCTTGGGGTTAATTCACTAGTGTCAACTACATTTTGACTTAAACTTTTTATTGGAGCTAATAACTCACGCTCAAGCTTGATACCATCTAGGACCCTACCTGTAGGTGCTAATGGGTGACTTCGACGCGTTTCTTTATAACGAGAAACTAATTCATTATCCGTTGCATCTAAGAAGAGTATGCGTAGATTGAGATTAGGATTTGTCTCGATAGCATCCAAAATCATATTAATTTCATTAAAGAAAAGTCGGCTTCGCATGTCGACAACTAAGGCAACACGTTTATTCTCATTTGTTTGCTCGATGATTTCTAAAAATTTAGGAACTAATGTTGGTGGCATATTATCAATTGTAAAATATCCTAAATCTTCAAATGATTGGATTGCAACTGTCTTACCTGCCCCACTCATCCCTGTGACAATAACGAGTTCAATTATCTTCTTGTCTAGCATTTCCAAAATCCTTTCTGATTACTTATATACTCTCTTTTATTATAACATATATCATTATAAAGCTTAACTGATTCTTTCGACCCAAAAATTATATTAAGCTCACTTAATTATTCAAATTCATAAGAAATCCTTTTCAAATTTCATAAAAGACTATCTTAGCAGCCTTAGCCCCAGCCCCATTAACCAACATCGGCAAAACCTTAATGAAAATCTCGATTTAGGAAAAAACTGCTGGCATTTTATGACAATGGGCGGTGCTTTCGCAGTCAGTGGCAACACGTCTCTGGTCACTGACTACAAATACTATTGTGACGCGATGCAGTAGCCTATTTCTATCAAAATTTTGGCAAAAAAGTGGAGATGATTGCCCTCGACGGAACTAGAGAAATTGTGCTGACGCCAAAACATTTGGAATACATAAAACACATCAATCCTGAAATGGCAGAATTCATCCGCCTAATCACAGCTAAGCAATTTGTCTTTTACTGGGAACAAGAATATCGGATTGGAAGTATCATCAATGACCCTCTATCACTTTTTAAAACTCTCTTTCCAATCTGTCAAGGATTTAAAATATACACAGAAGTTGTCTTCGAAGACTTAGCTATTGGACTATCAATTGTTGATCTAGATAATTTTCACCAAAATGAAGCAAATAGTATTATTTATACAGAAATTGACATCTTCCAATTTTGGCCAGAGTTTCTCACAATTACCCTCGAATGTGAGATAGAAAATTCAGAACACGATTTAGGACATTTCAAAAATTTTAAGATAATTTATTCTAGCAAAAAATAGCTGATAAAATCAGCTATTTTTATTGGCTCTATAATTTCTGTAGTGGGTAAATCCACTGTAGAGATTATGGAGCCTTTTTGAGTATATACAAAAAGTCCCATATGACCTATAATGAAAAGTGCTCAAACTATCATTTTAGAAAGACTCATATGGAACAACTAAATCTTATCACAAATTTTCTCAGAATTAAAGACAAAAATATCACTATCACTGATGAATATGATATGGGAACTCACTTAGAACTCCACGGTCACTTGGACTACACAGCCCCTAAATGCCCAAAATGCAAGGGACAAATGGCTAAGTACGACTACCAGAAAACTTCTAAAATCCCCTACTTAGAAACTGCTGGCTACCCTTTACTTATCCGCCTTAGAAAGCGTCGTTTCAAGTGTAAAGATTGCGGAAAAATGGCGGTCGCTGAAACTCCTCTTGTCAAGAAGAACCACCAAATCTCTGTCGCTGTTAACCAGAAAATCGCACAATTACTCATCGAAAATCAAGCAATGAAACATATTGCACACAGGCTATCAATTTCAACATCGTCAGTTATGAGAAAGCTCAATGAGTTCAAGTTTGAAACGGATTGGAATACCCTACCTGAGGTGATGAGTTGGGACGAGTATGCCTTCAAGAAGGGGAAAATGAGCTTCATCGCTCAAGATTTCGACTCCCTAAATGTCATCGCCATTCTCGACGGAAGAACTCAAGCAACCATCCGAAACCACTTTCTTCGCTATCCTAGAAAGGTTAGAAATCGGGTCAAAGTGATTACCATGGATATGTTTAGTCCCTATTATCAACTTGCTAAACAACTTTTTCCGAATGCAAAAATTGTACTCGATCGCTTTCATATCGTGCAACACCTTAGTCGTGCTATGAACCGTGTCCGTATTCAAATTATGAATCAATTCGACAGAAAATCGCAGGAATACCGAGCCTTGAAACGTTACTGGAAATTGATACAACAAGATAGCCGTAAACTCAGCGATAAACGATTTTATCGTCCTATGTTTCGAATGCATTTGACTAACAAGGAAATCCTAGAAAAACTCCTGTCTTTCTCCGAGGAACTACGACAACACTATGTACTCTATCAGCTTCTCTTATTTCATTTCCAAGAGAAGAACTCAGACCATTTCTTTGACCTCATCGAACAGGAAATAGCCATCGTTAATCCTATTTTCCAGACGGTATTGAAGACATTTTTAAAGGATAAAGACAAGGTTGTAAACGCCATGGAATTGCCTTATTCCAACGCCAAACTGGAAGCTACCAATAATCTCATCAAAGTCATTAAGAGAAATGCCTTTGGTTTCAGGAACTTTGAAAACTTTAAAAAACGGATTTTGATTGCATTGAACATAAAGAAAGAGAGGACGAAGTTCGTCCTCTCTAGGTGTTAGCTTTTCATCTACCCACTACAGTTGACAAAGAGCCTTTTTATTATGGTTTAATACGGTGTAACATACGTGGGAATGGGATAGCTTCACGAATATGCTTAGTTCCAGCAACAAAAGTTACCATACGTTCAATACCAATACCAAAACCACCGTGAGGTACAGATCCATATTTACGTAAGTCAAGATAGAATTCGTATTCTGATTTATCCATTTCTAATGCATCCATTTTGGCAACAAGTGCTTCATAGTCATCTTCACGCATAGAACCACCAATGATTTCACCATAGCCTTCTGGTGCTAATAAGTCCGCACATAAAACACGTTCTGAGTTACCAGGAACTGGCTTCATATAGAAAGCTTTAAAGCTTGCTGGATAGTTAACTACGAATGTCGGGACACCAAAGTAATTTGAAATCCAAGTTTCGTGTGGTGAACCAAAGTCATCACCATGCTCAACATGTTCATAGTCTGTATCTTCATCAGCTTCATGTTCTTGAAGAAGGCTAATGGCATCATCATAAGAAACACGTTTAAATGGTTCTGTAATATAACGTTTCAAAGCATCAATATCACGTTCCAAGATTTCAAGAGCTTGTGGTGCGCGCTCAATAACACCTTGAATTAAGGCTTTAACATAGGCTTCTTGTAAATCAAGTGACTCATCATGATTTAAGAATGAATATTCAGCATCCATCATCCAGAATTCAGTTAAATGACGACGTGTTTTAGATTTTTCAGCGCGGAAAACTGGACCAAAGTCAAAGACACGTCCTAAAGCCATTGCTCCTGCTTCAAGATATAATTGACCAGATTGACTTAAGAATGCTGGTGTACCAAAATAGTCAGTTTCAAACAACTCAGTTGAATCCTCAGCAGCATTCCCTGATAAAATAGGGCTATCAAATTTAATAAAACCATTTTGATCAAAAAATTCATAAGTAGAGTAGATAATGGCATTACGAACTTGCATCACAGCCATCTGTTTACGAGAACGTAACCAGAGGTGACGATTATCCATTAAGAAGTCTGTTCCGTGTTCTTTTGGTGTAATTGGGTAATCAACAGATTCACCAATCACTTCTAAGTCAGTTACATCTAACTCATATCCAAATTTTGAACGCTCGTCTTCTTTAACGGTACCAGTAACATAAACGGAAGTTTCCTGACTCAAACGTTTGATAGTGTCAAATTTAGCAGAACCTTCTTCTTCGCCAAATTTTTCAATGAAATTAGGCTTAAAAGCAACTGCTTGGAAAAAAGCAGTCCCGTCACGTAATTGTAGGAAAGCTAATTTCCCTTTACCAGATTTATTAGCAACCCAGGCACCGATTGTAATCTCTTGGCCGACATGTTTTTTAACATCAATAATTGATACAAGTTGTTTTGACATATTTTCTCTTTTCTTTTCGTATATTTATTTTTTAGAATGGCTGTGCTTAGACATAAAATCAGTCAATCTTTGCATAGCATCTTTTAAAGTTTCTAAATCTGTTGCATAGCTTAAGCGAATATTATCAGGAGCTCCAAAACCGGCTCCAGTCACCATGGCAACCCCAACCTCTTCTAAGATAGCATTTGTAAATTCGGTAACATCTGTATAACCTGTCATTTCCATTGCTTCTTTTACATTTGGAAATAGATAGAAAGCACCTTGTGGTTTGACAACCTTAAAGCCAGGAATGGCAGCTAATAATGGATAGATAATATTTAATCGTTCCTCAAAAGCTTTTCTCATTTCTCCAACCGGCGTTTGGTCCCCAGAAAAGGCCTCAATGGCAGCAAATTGTGCTGCAGTTGTCAGATTTGAAGTTGTTTGACCAAGAATTTTACCCATAGCAGCAATGATTTCTGGATCTCCAACAGCAAATCCGACACGCCAACCAGTCATGGCATATGATTTTGCAACCCCATTAACAGTTATGGTCTGACGACGAATAGCCTCAGATAAGGTTGAAATTGCTGTAAATTGATTACCATTATAGACAAGACGACCATAGATATCGTCAGCTAGGATAAGGATATCATTTTCCACTGCCCAATTTCCAATTGCTTCAAGCTCCTCTTTACTATAAATCATTCCCGTCGGATTAGAGGGAGAATTGATTAGGAGTACTTTTGTTTTCTTTGTTTTGACAGCTTCAAGTTGGTTAACAGTAACTTTGAAGTCATTTTCATCTAAGGCTTCCACAAAAATTGGTTGACCATTTACCATTTTTATCTGATCAGCATATGAAACCCAATATGGTGTCGGAATAATCACTTCATCACCAGGATTTAAAACAGCCATAAAGAAACTGTAAAGGATAAATTTAGCACCTGTACCAGCCACAATATTGTTGACCTTGACAGGGTATCCATAGAAATTTTCCATATAAATGGCAATAGCTTTTTTTAATTCAGGCATGCCACTAGCTGCTGTATAGAAACTAGCTTTCCCATTTTCAATGGATTCAATCGCTTTTGCTTGAATATTTTTAGGTGTTACAAAATCTGGTTCTCCAAGTGTCAAACTTAAGATGTCTTTACCTTGTGCTTTAAGCTCTTTTGCACGCGCACCTGCGGCCATTGTAACACTTTCTTCCATTTCTAAAACACGTTTAGATAACTTTGTCATTGTTTCTCCTTTATCACATGACAAGACTCTTAAAAATCAATGGTCAATCGTTATTTGGCTATTATCAGTCAAAATAAAATGATATTGTTTGGTTTTTCTAAAAAATAACATGTGATCTTTTCTATTATAGCAGAAAATGGGCCATTTCACCTAGGCACTTTTCAAATTTTTCATCAATAACAAGAAATTCTTGATCCAAACCTGCTAAAACTTCCGGACCATATGATTTAACAATAATTCGCTTATCCAAAATAAGCACACAGGATTTCTGATTATGTCGGCGCATTGTACGGCCAATTGCCTGTTTTAACTTGAGAATTGTCATCGGTAGGAAATAATCTCTAAAAGCATGTTTGCCTTTTGAACTAATATAATTACTCATTTTTTTGACAAATAAATCTTTAGGATTATCAAATGGCATCCGTGTAATAACTTCAATCATCCGGTCAGCATGGATAAAATCAACACCTTCCCAGAAAGCTCCCATGCCGAGTAAGATTGAGTGCTCCCCACGATCAAAACGACGTTTAATATTATAAGCTGAACCGTTTTTTTCCTGACTTAAATGAGGAACTTTCCATTGGTCTAACAGTTCAGAAACCATAAAGAGATGGTGTCGTGAATTAAAGAGGACCAAAATGGGATAATTCAAGGACCTTAAGTGATAGATGCGCTTAGCAATTTCTTGACTATAATCATGGTCTGAAAGCCCATCCAAAATTGGCATGTCCTGATCAATAATGACTAATTGGCTCTGCGATTTTTCCTTAACAATAATGTCATAAGAAAAAGAGTCAAATCCTAATAAGTCAGCCAGTGAAACTTGTGGACTAATCTGTAAAGTAGCTGAGATAAAATAGGTTTTAGTCGTTTCAGGAAGGAAATTTTTAAAATTAATAAACTGCTGATTGGTTGCATTAAGATAGGTTACCCGCTTGTCTTGATTGACCTTACTTGATAGCCAATAGTCCCCATCTTGATAGCGAAAAGCATCCGATAGTTCAATTAAGTCAGTATCACCAATTTCCTCGACCAAAACTTTCAAGGACTTAATTTGCTCCTTGGAAATTTCTATTTTTGGAGAATGGTAGAACTGACTGGTAAGTTGTGATAACTCAAAAGCAAGACTTTCGTAAAGACGTTTTTCCAGTAATGACCCAGTAAGATTGATTTTTTCCTGAATATCCAATAAAGTTTGGGTTAAATTAACTTGTTGTCTTGAAAGATGATCTAATTGTATCATCAAACCTTGCGCTTCATCAAAAACTAAGATTTTGCCTTTGGCAAAGTTCTTATCATCCTCTACACGATGTAAAAAATAGGCATGATTTGTGATCAGCAAATCGGCTTTTTTTGCCTTTTCATATGATTTTTGCCAATAATCGTAATCATAAAATGGGGATGATTGAGTCAACTGACCATCATGTTTGATAGCTTCAAAGTAAGCTTCATAGCGTTGTTTCTGCTTGATTTCATCCAAATCACCTGTTTTTGTTTCTAATAGCCAAACTATTAATTGCATCTTATAGCGATTTATCAAACGGTTATCATGAATTTCTTCTAAACTGGCTTTAAAAGTATCAAGTTTAATGTAATTACCTGGTCCTTTTAAACTGTGTGCTTTGATGTGGTATTGATCTATCAAAGATTGCAATTCCTTTGCCATCATCTGATCTTGCAGGATTTTAGTTGGGACACTTACCAAAACTTGATTACCATCTGCTTTAGCTAAGAGTGGTAACAAATAGCCATAGGTTTTGCCTATACCTGCTTGAGCTTGAATAAAACTAGCTTGAGGCTGATTAAAGGCGTCTTCAACTAAACTAGCAAACTGGTTTTGTAAAGGTCTATTCTCAAGACCCAATAAAGCTGTATTAATTTCAAACGACTGTGATAATTTTAAAGCATCAAGCGAAGGTTGATCCTTCCGAATAACTAAGTCATCGATTAATTGAAATTCCATGGCATCTAAGGGCTTAGCATGTTTGAGTCCTTCTTCTATGAGCAAATCTGATTCAAAAATAAGACTATCCGAGTAGCGAAGGATATATGCTAAACTTTCTTTTGGAAGAGATTTTATCTTATCTTGTAGAACTAAGAGTAAATTGGCTGTAGCCATTGCATCTGCAATTGCAGTATGAGCATCCGATAACTCTAAATTCAATTCTGTTGAGAGATAAGTTAAATTATATTTTTCCAAGTGTGGGAAAAAGACTTGGGCTAATTCCACAGTATCAACCCTAGGTGTTCGTAATTCAAAGCCTTCAAAAAACAATGCTTCCGCAAGTAAATTAGCATCAAACTTAACATTATGAGCAACAAAAATACAATCTTTAATCAAATCAAAGATAGTTCCTGCTATTTGTGAGAACTCAGGCGCACTTGCTAATTGTTGATCAGATATACCAGTCAATAATTTTATATGGTCAGATAAATCTTCATGCGGATTTACATCCGTTTGATAAGTGTTAGTAATCTTTCCACCTTCAACAATAACAATACCCACTTGAATAATTTTTGCTGCAGTTCCGGCACTCGTAGCTTCCAAATCAATCACAGCATATTTGGGATTTTTTTCTTTTGTCATAATACTAATATTATACCATGTTTTTATTAGCTCCATTGACATAGCGAGTTAAAGTTTTGAGATAAGAACTTCTAATGAGTGATTATCAAAGTATGCAACATTTTCTTATTAAAAATCTAAAAATTGCTATCTTTTTCTTAGGTATTTTACCTTAAATTTGATACACTAAAAATATGAAGATAACAACGATAACAAACGAAATTGCAAGTGAAAACACTTATATCCTTGAGAATAAAAATTCTTTAATAATCATTGATCCAGGTAGTAATGGGCAAGATATTTTAAGTTCTATTGCCAGAATTGATAAACCTATAGCTGCAATATTGCTGACGCATACTCACTATGATCATATAATAAGTTTAGATTTAGTTCGAGCACACTATGACTGGCCATCAGTTTATGTATCACCTAAAGAAGCTTCTTGGTTATTCACACCGAAGGACAATCTCTCTGGTTTAATTCGTCATGCAGATATTCCAGATGTGATTACAAAACCTGCTGAAGAGTTATTCATTAGTGGTAAAAACTATCATGTCGATGACTTCAATTTCACTGTGCTAGAAACACCTGGCCATTCTATTGGAGGCGTGTCTTTTGTTTTTGATGAGGAAGAAATTGTCATCACTGGGGATGCTTTATTCTTTGAAAGTGTCGGACGGTCCGATTTACCAACAGGCGACTTCGACCAATTATCAAAATCTATTAAAGAAAAATTATTCACCTTACCAAACCACTATCAGGTCTTTCCAGGTCATGGTAAACCGACAACAATTGGCCATGAAAAAAATTTCAATCCATTCTTAAAGTAAAAACACTTCAGATTATTATCCGAAGTGTCAAGCCCCAAATAAAATAGACAGTTCAAAAAAAACACATTTCCACTCAAAGGTATGTCTGCCTATATTCAATAGGAGTCATGCCTTTTAGTTTGAGTTGTGGTCTATCAAAGTTATACCATGTAATGAAATCGTCAATCTGCTGCATCAATTCCGTCTCATTTTCAGGTACAAATAATTCCAAAGATTCACTTTTAAGATGAGAAAAAAAGTTTTCACAACAAGCGTTGTCATAACAGTTTCCCTTACGAGAATGAGAAACCGTCACATTAAAAGTTTCAAGTTTTTTGTGATACTGCTTGTTCGTATACTGAAATCCTTGATCTGAATGTAAAAGACAAGATTTTGATTTGTCCCAATCTTTTCTGAAAACAAGGTCTAAATTCTCAAAAACTAACTGATTATCATTGAATTTTGATAGATTGTAAGCTAAAATAGAGTTATCATACAGGTCTTTGATAATACTTAAGTACAGTCTACCCTGTTTATGATACACATAAGAAACATCTGTCACTAACTTTTCATGAGGTCGTGTGGCGACGAAGTGTCTTGCGAGAAGGTTTGGCGAAACCTTTCTCGCTTTTTTGTTCATTTCTTGCCTCGTGCAAGAAGTAAAGCGTTTCTTGCGTATTGGCGATTTCAAACCGAGAACTTGCATATAGCGAAGGACAGTCTTTGGGTTGACGCTTATACCATAAAGTCGCTTAAGTTGCATCCAGATATAGCGATAGCCCTTAAAAGAGGCATCAAAGAGAAGTTGAATCTTCTCTGCCAGCTGAGAATTCCAAGATTTTGTAAGGGGGCGGTTTTTCTTAATCCAGCTATAATAACCACTCCTTGAAATACCAAGATAATGACAAAGAGCAGTAATGGCATACTGTCCTGTTAAACTATCAACGACTTGATACTTAGCTCTTGTAGAGATTTTTACAAGAGCTTTCTGAGCTTTTTTAGAATAGCTACCTCCATTTTGAGATAGTTGACTTGTTCTTCTAAAGTCATCGTCTCTGACTTAACTTGTGCCGGTCTACCACGATTATCTTGATAGAGAAGTTGAGGATTGTTCTCGTACAATTTAACCCAATGTTGTACTTGTGAGCGATTGGTGACACCAAAATGTTCTGCCACTGATTGATAGCCACCTAAGTGGTCAAAAAGATAAGCTTGTGCAACCTTTACTTTAAAGTCGCCCGTGTAGTTCTGATTTTTACGCATGAAAAAGCTCCTTGATAAAATGATTGAAATAGTTTTTTTATTTCATGTCCATTTTACCAGGAGCTGTTCAAAGTGTTTTTTTTTATTCGCCGATTGTAAAATTAAGCTAGACAAATAAAAAAGTCATTTGTGCTACACTCAAGATAGTTCCCGCAAAAGAATTATAAGGAGTGAAGACAAATGACCTATACCCATCTTACATCAAATGAACTTGCAATGATAGAGGCGTATTATAATAATCATCAATCTGTAGCTAAAACCGCAGTACTATTGAATAGATCTAGACAAACGATTCATAAAGTTTACCAATTTTTCAAAACAGGGCACAATGCTCTAGATTATTTCAATCAATACAAGAAGAATAAAACTCGCTGTGGCAGACGTCCTATTGTCTTATCAGATGAACAAACAGAATATATTCAAAAGAGGGTTGTTCAAGGTTGGACACCTGATGTGATTGTTGGCCGTGCAGAGTTTTCTATTTCTTGTTCTATGCGTACACTTTATCGTATGTTTAAACAAGGCGTATTTGAAGTGACTCACCTACCTATGAAAGGAAAACGTAAAGCCAACGGACACAAAGAAACTCGGGGAAAACAATCTTTTCGTCGATCACTTCGTGACAGAGGAAATGATTATTCTAAATTCAATCAAGAATTTGGCCACCTTGAAGGGGATACTATTGTGGGTAAAAAGCACAAAAGTGCTGTTATTACCCTCGTTGAGCGATTATCTAAAGTAATCATCACTCTTCAGCCAGAAGGCAGACGAGCTATAGATATTGAAAATCGTTTGAACCAATGGATGCAATCTGTACCTAAGCATCTATTCAAATCAATGACTTTTGATTGTGGAAAGGAATTTTCAAATTGGAAATCAATCAGTAATATAAATGATATTGATATCTATTTTGCAGATCCTGGTACACCATCACAAAGAGGGTTAAATGAAAACTCTAATGGTTTATTACGTAAAGATGGTTTACCAAAGCAAATGGATTTCAACGAAGTTGATGAATCTTTTATCCAATCTATTGCATCGAAAAGAAATAATATCCCTCGAAAATCATTAAACTATAAAACACCAATAGAAGTATTCTTGAGTCACATATGCAAAGAGGAATTGTCTAACTTAATTTGACAATTAATAATTAAAATTTAAGATACCGTCTCATAGATAAGACTGAACCAAGTGACCCAATAATAATCCCAATGACAAACAATGCACCAATCAAAATGTAGAGGTAATAATTAATTGGATACATTGATAATCCATTTAATTGTAGCTCAGGGGTAAATTGGCGATAGGCAAATACATATAAGAAGTAAATGATAACTGATGGAAGAATAGCTCCTAAAAATCCTACCCAAGCACCTTCAAAGAAGAATGGTCCACGGATATAAGAATTTTTTGCTCCAACCAGACGCATAATTTCAATGTCTCGTTGACGACTCATAATAGTCATGCGGATTGTGTTAGAAATAAGGAAAATAGCAATTATGATCAATAAGCCAGTTCCCACAAGTCCCCATGTTTTGATAAAGTCTGAGAACTTAAATAGTTTTTCTGAGTTAACACCACCGTAGTCAACAGATTCAACACCAGTGATCGTTTTGATTTGCTCACTAGCTGACTTAACTTGTGTTGACTTTTTAGTCTCCACAATATAGATGTCTTGTAAGGGATTTGTATCTTTATCATACATTTTCCAAACATCACCCATAGTGTCTTGTAATTTTTTCAACTGTTCATCTTTACTTGAGAAAGTAACTTTATTAACACCAGGCACTTGCACAATTTGATCATATATTTCATGGTATTTGTCATTCTTGACTTGTTTACCAACTGTATTTTGAATTATTTTAGCTGTATCAGTTGAATCAACATCTAAATAAGTATTAATTTGAATATTATTTTGAACACCAGATGCAACTCGCTGAATATTTAATAAAGTTGCAGCAAAGATACCAACTAAAGTTAAAGTAATTGCTACTGAACTAACTGCAGCAATGGTCATCCAAATATTACGTTTGAGATTCTTTATTGATTCCCAAATATGACGGAAAAAGTATCTAATCATCGTAACCGTATTCTCCTTCCTCATCATCGCGGACGATACGTCCATCTTCAATCGCAATTACGCGGTGACGAAGCGTGTTTACGATATGACTATTATGCGTTGCCATTAAAATTGTTGTCCCTTGAAGGTTAATTCTTTCAAGCAATTGCATGATTTCCCATGAAATTTCTGGGTCTAAGTTACCTGTTGGTTCATCAGCAATCAATAGTTTAGGATTATTGACAATTGCTCGCGCGATAGCAACACGTTGTTGCTCCCCACCAGATAATTGATTTGGGAAAGAACGCATTTTATGTTTCAAACCAACAAGTTCCAAAACCTCCGGAACTCGTTTTTTGATATTGCGACGTTTTTCACCAATAACTTCCATAGCATAAGCTATATTTTCAAAAACTGTTTTCCTTTCTAACAGTTTGTAGTCCTGGAAGACAACCCCAATATTACGACGAAGAATTGGAATATCTTTTTTCCGAAGTTTTGTTAAGTCAAATTCTCCAACATAAAGAGAGCCAGTTGACACTTTTTCTTCACGGTATAATAATTTGATGAAACTAGATTTACCTGCACCAGAAGGTCCAACCAAATAAACAAACTCACCTTGATCTACAGAAACTGTAAGATCACGCAAGGCTGTTGTTGATTTGCGATATTTCTTAGAAACATCCTTCATTTCAATTAAAGCCATTATTTTCTTCTTTCTATTTTTTTAGTATCTTAGTCATCATTCATACGCCACTTAAGGTAAGCATCAATGAAGCCATCAATGTCGCCATCCATTACTTTATCAACTTGAGCAACTTCAAAGCTAGTTCGATGATCTTTAACCATTGTATATGGCGTAAAGACATAAGAACGAATTTGGCTTCCCCAGGTAATCTCTTTTTTATCACCTTTCAAAGCATTAACTTCCTCAGCTTTTTTCTCTTGTTCTAATTGATATAGTTTGGCCTGCAACATCTTCATTGCTCGGTCTCTGTTTCCGTATTGCGTTCGGTCAACAGTTGAAGCAACCACAATTCCTGTTGGGATATGTGTCAAACGAACCCCAGTCGATACTTTGTTGACGTTCTGTCCACCGGCGCCACCCGAACGGAAGGTATCCATTTTAATATCATCATCACGGATATCCACTTCAATCGTGTCATCCAATTCAGGCATAACTTCAACGGAAGTAAATGAGGTGTGACGGCGCTTAGCTGAGTCAAAAGGTGAAATTCGAACTAAACGGTGAACACCCATTTCTGACTTGAGAAAGCCATAAGCATTTGGACCTTCAAAAGACAAAGTAACAGACTTGATACCTGCCTCATCACCAGCTTGGTAATCCAAAGTTTCCACTTTGAAGCCTTTAGCATTACCAAAACGGGTATACATTCGAAAGAGCATATCAGCCCAATCTTGAGCTTCCGTTCCACCTGACCCTGGATGAATTTCAAGAATGGCATTATTATGATCATAAGGCTCTGATAAGAGTAAGGTCATTTCATAACTTGATAAAATCTGATCAAGTTTTTCTAAACTTGCTTCTAATTCCTCTTGAAGTGAATCATCTTCATCTAACATTTCTAAATATAGTTCAGTCTCTTCAGACAAGTTCTGCATATCATGGTATGTATCAAACTTAACTTTTAACTCATTCAATTCTTGAGATGTCTTTTGAGCAGCAATATTATCATTCCAAAAATCAGGCTCAGACATTTGATTTTCTAAGAGCGCAATGTCTTCTTCCAGACGATCTAAGTCAAAGAGACCTCCTGAAGCTAGTCAAATTCTCTTTATTTTCTTCTATTTTTTGGCGTATTTCTGCCACTTCCATACGTTTACCTTCTTCTCTTTTTATCTTCCCTATTTTAACACACTGCCTTTAGAATTGCCATTTTGCACGAACTAATTCAAATTCTTTTTTAACCTGCTCATCCGTAATAGCAATAGTTGCCATAAAATCAATCATTGCTGAATCAGGCTTCTTAACTATTTCACCCAGCGCCCAAATTGCCGTTGCCGTATGAATCGGATTATTATTCTTATCAATGATTTCCATTAATTTGACAATGGCTGTGCGGTCATGTCCATTAGCTAATGCGATAATGGCATTGCGTTGGAGAATGTTTTTACCACGCCAAGAGGCAGCTATCTGACCAAACTTTTCTTTGAAACCTTTGTTTGACAACTCCAAGAATGGAATTAGTTCTGGCAGTGCTAAGTTCGGGTCAATATCACTTGCTAAGGGATTGGAAATCCCCTTATTATAAGGGCAAGAAATCTGACAAATATCACAACCATAAATGACTGTTTTAATTTTTTTACGAAACTCGAGGTCCATCATCCCTTTATCTTGCGTTTGAAAGGATAAACACCGTTTGGCATCCATGGTGCCGTCACCGATTAGACAAGAAGTCGGACAGGCATCTAAGCACCTTGTACAATCACCGCAGCCATAATCAACTTCTTGATCAGGTTCAATCTCTAAATTAGTGATTAATTCACCAAGATACATGTAAGAACCAAATTCTTTAGAAATAACTAAACCGTTTTTTCCAATAAAGCCAATTCCTGCTCTTTTAGCTACTGCCGTATCGACCAGTGCCCCAGTGTCAACCATACCTTTATACTCAAAATCTGCTGTCAAGGCTTCAATACCCTGAGCTAATTTTTCTAATTTATCAGCAAGGACATGATGGTAATCTATACCCCAAGAATTAGGCGTAATTTTACCTCTTTTATATTCTGTTTTCTGCGGAGCTATTGGTAATTTGTGGGGATAGGCAACTGCAATCGAAATAATCGTTTTTGCGGATTCCAAGGATAATTTTGGACGGATTCTTTCCTCGATATTTTTATGTTCAAAACCTGAGTTTCGTCCCTCTTCAATACTCAAGCGCAGCGATTTTTCCAAATAAGCAAAATCATCTGCACTTGTAAAACCAATTTTTGAAATCCCAATTTCTTGGGCTAATTGTTGAATTGCCACCTTAATTTCCATACTACTATCATAATCGAATTTTATAAAGAGTTCAAGACGAAGTGATTACGAATTATGACTTTTATTAAAAAGTTATAACAATAAAAAGGAAGTGTAGGTTAGTCACCCGTCTTCCTCTTTCTTTAGTATAAATCAAAGTGATGGAAAAGATAATCGAGCTCCGAAATTTCTTTCAAAATTGCTTTCCCGTTGTCTGTTTCTTTGACCAAGGTCCGTTGCGAAACTTCCTCAACCAGTCGCTTGATGAAAATGATATCACATTTACCCTCTAAGACATCTTCTACTGAAGAAAATGGTTTATGGGCGACTAATTCCAAGCCGTATGAATTAGAAATCAAGGTGTAGCCAGCAATTCCAGTTTTTTTCTGATAGCCTTTAGCCAGACCACCATCAATAATGATAATCCTACCATTTGCCTTAATTGGAATTTCACCAACTTTTTCTTTAACTGGCGTATGGCCATTAACAATATGAGCTGTTTCATCAAGACCAAATTCATTCAAGAGCCTCAAACAGATATCTTCTCTCTCTCGCAATTGATAATAAGCGTTTTTTATTTCAACATGTGTTTCTTTGTCAGCTATATAATACCGTTCAAAGGTCGTCATTCTGTCTTTTCCAAAGAGTGAAGAGACTTCTCCACACCATAAGTACCAAAATAGATCTGTTTCAAAATCATCATGTTTATCTTTATTTTTATAGGATTTTATGACTTGTTTTTGGAAAAAGTTCATTAAATCTTTTCCACAGTAAACTTGATTCCCAAAACGCATGGACTTGAAATCACCATTAGAATGCATGGGCATACCGCCATGAAAAAGGAGATTATTATTGGTAACTTTATAAATGGAGCCATTTTCCATTAAGAAGTCGATTTGCTGATTTAAACGGTTTGAAGTCTGGAAACGATGCATTAATCCTGAAAGAATTCGTTCTTCTTCATCAGTTAATTGTTCAGGGCTTTCCCAATCTATCATCTGGTATGGGAATGACTGTAAGGGATAAGTTTTCCCTTTGATTTCAATTGTTTTTTCCTCACGATTAATCTTTGTGAAGAGGTTTGAGGCTTGCATATCAAAATCAGGGCGTCGTGCGATTAATTGGTGTTCTAGTTTAAATTGTAAGTTTGCAGTTGCTTGTTGTAATTTATTCAACATGACTTTATCCGACTCAGAAATATCGTCACCATCTAAAATCGGGTTAAAGACTTCCTCAGGTTCAAAATTCTTTTTCGCATACTCGATTAAGCTCCGCAAATTTATGCCATATCGATCTTCAATCAAAGCTATACTATTATATCTGGCAGCAATTCGGATTACATTAATCATACAAATTGTTGAGCCTGAAACTGCTCCAATCCATGTTATATCATGGTTTCCCCATTGGATATCAATTTTATTAAACTTTTGCAGACGGTCAATAATTAAATCTGGATATTTTCCACGGTCAAAAATATCACCTACAACATGTAAATGATCAATTGACAGATCTTGGATTAATGTTGCAAAAGCAATAAACAAGTCATCCAATTGATCTAATTCAATAACCTTTGAAATGATTGCATTATAGTAGGAAATTTTATTTTCATCTGGTTGTTCAACGATTAATAATTCTTCCATAATATAGGCATAATCAGCTGCCATCATTTTACGGACCTTAGATCGGGTATATTTTCCACCAATATATTTGACCAGTTGTAATAAATCTGGAAGAAAAAGGGTTAGTTCTTCTATGAGTCCATTTGAACTTAATACTTCTTGTCTAACTTCAATTTTTTCTTTTGGATAATAAATGTACTGGCAAAGAAATTCAATTTCCTCGTCTGTTCTATCAGTAAAACACTCAGCAACTTTCTTTTTTATAGACCCAGACCCATTTCTAAGCAGATAATCAAAAGCTTCATACTCACCATGCAAATCACTTAAAAAATGCTCTGTTCCTTTAGGAAGGTGACAAATAGCATCAAGGTTTATCATTTCTGTAACCAGTGATGACTTGCTTGGGAATTTTTCTTTCAACAATTGATAATAGTTAGACATTTTAAGTTATTTTTTCCTTTCGTTAGAAGTACTATTTTTGAAGTTAAAAAAGACTCCTAAAATCATTGTAAAACTTCTCAAAAAAAATGCCAACCAAAAAGTGTAAAGGCTTACAAAAAACACTTCAATTAAGAAGTATTTTTATTATTTATCAGTTATTAATGAAATCAACTCTGAAATATTATCGATTATGTGATCCGCTTGATCCTGATCAATCCCATAGCGATAATCTTTAATGCCATATACCTGATACCCTGCGGCTTTTGCAGCAGAAATCCCCTTTTGACTATCCTCAACAACCCAGACTTCATTCTTTGGTAAACCTAATAAGTGACCAACTTTCAGATAAATATCAGGGGCAGGTTTAGGATTGTCAACATCTTTAGCAGTTAAGACATAGTCAAAATAGTCTTTCAATTGGCAGGACGCGATAGCTCGCTGAACATCACTTGGACTAGAATTAGAAGCCAAAGCTAGTTTAATATTTTTCTCTGTCAATTGTTGCAATGTCTCTTTTATTTTTGGAAATAGAAGTTCAGTATAGGGAACTGGGTTATTTTTCTTAAATTCTTCATAATCATCACTTATTGCTTGAACTTGCGCTGCTTGAAAATGCTCACCCAAGAGTTGATGCCATACTTGTTGTAAATTGCCACCAATAAAATCTTTAGGTGACATATGACTAATGGAAATACCCTGACTGTCCAAGAATCGTTTGCGTCTTTCAAAATAATAAGGCTCCGTGTCGAATAATACACCATCCATATCAAATATAATTGCTTTGACCATAGCACAACCTCTCTTTTTAGTTATTTTATCATAAATAGCTATATTATGTGAATTTTGATAAAATGAAGTCATGAAGAAATTAGCTATTATGAGTGACTTACACATTGATATCAATCAATTTAGTCAAGAAGATATCGACTGTTTAAACCAAGTCCTACACGATCAAAATATTGACCATCTCCATTTAGCGGGAGATATTTCGAATCATTATGATCGACAAACTTTGCCTTTTTTTCAAGAAATTGATTCGCGTGTAACTATTAGTCACAATCTTGGCAATCATGACCTCTTAGATATAAGTGAGGATAGAATTGAAGAGCTCGATTTTCAAGTAATTCCCTTATCCGGACAAGTTACACTCGTAGCTTTTCATGGTTGGTATGATTATTCATACTTCCCAGAAAGATCAATTGCAGAAAATATTACTTTTAAAAATACCTTTTGGTTTGATCGTCGTTTGAAACGACCTCTGTCAGATATTGATTTGACCCAAAGGTCTTGTCAAAATCTTGAAGAGACACTTGCTTCCTTATCAGGTGATATTATTATTAGTATGCATTTTGTCCCACATAGTGATTTTATTTTACAACATCCCAAACTCCTACCCTTCAATGCATTCTTAGGGAGTCAAAAATTTCACGACATCTTTCAAAAATACCAGGTTAAAACGGTCTATTTTGGTCACAATCACCATCGCATGGTTCCACAGCAAATTGATGATGTGACTTACCACTCTCGGCCGCTCGGCTATCAAAAGGAATGGAAGATCAGTAATGATTTTTTAGTTAAGCACCCTGACTTAATTCCTGAAGATTTTTGGAATTTAAATAAACGCTTCGCTGCTATTCGACGTCTACCTGAATTTGAGAATTTCCGCAAACAAGAATTAGCAAAGGAATTCCAGTCAGCTATGTCCATTTTTGAGATTGAGGATGAAAAAGATAATGATTATTAAACGGGAAACCCATTTTGCTAAAATTGGCACAAAAATTACAATTTACATTGGCAATACTTACACTGCAAAGCTTAAAAATAATCAAGAAATTAAGTGCAAAATTGATAAACAAGAAAAGCTGAAAGTGAAAGCTAGTCTGCAGAAAGCAAAAGTTGTCGACAATCAGGATCTAGTTATCATTCAAGACAATCCTCTTAACCTTCTTCTCTTCTGGCTTGGGGTAGCTACTATCTTAATAAGCCATTTATTTCTGTCATATAATTCATCGGTTCTATACTACATCAGTCTAGTTTCCATTTTGCTAATATTTGTTAGTTATTTATTACCTCAAGTAAAATTAACCATCAAAAAAACCAGTAGATGATCTAAAAAGAACCTCCTTATATAAAGAGTATACATTGCTTTTTTATACTATCCATTATAAGTGGTTCTTTTCAATCTATTGGTTTTTGTTTTGCCAAGTTTGTCTCAGAGCCACTGCTAGCTCAGGAAAATCTGTCATAAATCCAGCCAGTTCGTACTTATAGGCCAGGTTCATTTGTTTTTCTTTATTTAAAGTCCAAGGTCGAACCGATTTGGAAAAACTTTTTGCAACTGTTAAATCATTTAAAAACCATAACTTATTTGGATGAATTGCACCCACAAATGGTGTTTTTCGCCCTAACCAAATGTGAAATGGGTTTTGTTTCATCAAAAAGGCTAATTCTATTCCAGGATCTTCCTGGGCCATTATTTCTAAGCTTTTGAAATTAAAACTACAGTATAGATAGTCAAATGGCCATTTTTGAGAGTGCATCACTTGAGCCACATCGTGTTCAATCCCCGGATAGTGGTATTTATCTGTTTTTATTTCAATATTTAGTGTTCCGCGGAAATCTTGTTCGACTAAAAAATGCAGGACCTCTTTTAAGGTTGAAATTCTTTCACGAAAATACTCTGGAGCAAACCAAGAACCAGCATCCAGTTCTTTTAATTGTGCCAATGTTAAATTTCTAACTAAACCAATTCCATTAGTTGTTCTGTCAACAGTTTCATCATGTATGACAACTAAATGATTATCCAGACTACGGTGGACATCTAACTCAATCCCGTCTGCCCCTACTCTTAATGCTTCATAAAAAGAAGCAAGTGTGTTTTCAGGTCTATTTGATTTACTCCCACGATGGGCAAAAATTACTGTCATGATGACTCCTAATGTATATTCTAGTTTTAGTTTACCATATGATACCTTATTTAGTATTGCAAAAGCTCGCAAATACTGAATAAGGTGATTTGAAAAATAAGAGGTTCTTTATATGTCAATTGCAATTCAGGTAAATTTTCAACAGGTACAATATTTTTATAATCAAATACATCTACGAATGATTTATCAAACTGCTCATTACTTCTTATTGTTTTGTGGCTACTTATTCCTAGGTACAAATTTATATTAAACGCCGATTGTAAAATTAAGCTAGACAAATAAAAAAGTCATTTGTGCTACACTCAAGATAGTTCCCGCAAAAGAATTATAAGGAGTGAAGACAAATGACCTATACCCATCTTACATCAAATGAACTTGCAATGATAGAGGCGTATTATAATAATCATCAATCTGTAGCTAAAACCGCAGTACTATTGAATAGATCTAGACAAACGATTCATAAAGTTTACCAATTTTTCAAAACAGGGCACAATGCTCTAGATTATTTCAATCAATACAAGAAGAATAAAACTCGCTGTGGCAGACGTCCTATTGTCTTATCAGATGAACAAACAGAATATATTCAAAAGAGGGTTGTTCAAGGTTGGACACCTGATGTGATTGTTGGCCGTGCAGAGTTTTCTATTTCTTGTTCTATGCGTACACTTTATCGTATGTTTAAACAAGGCGTATTTGAAGTGACTCACCTACCTATGAAAGGAAAACGTAAAGCCAACGGACACAAAGAAACTCGGGGAAAACAATCTTTTCGTCGATCACTTCGTGACAGAGGAAATGATTATTCTAAATTCAATCAAGAATTTGGCCACCTTGAAGGGGATACTATTGTGGGTAAAAAGCACAAAAGTGCTGTTATTACCCTCGTTGAGCGATTATCTAAAGTAATCATCACTCTTCAGCCAGAAGGCAGACGAGCTATAGATATTGAAAATCGTTTGAACCAATGGATGCAATCTGTACCTAAGCATCTATTCAAATCAATGACTTTTGATTGTGGAAAGGAATTTTCAAATTGGAAATCAATCAGTAATATAAATGATATTGATATCTATTTTGCAGATCCTGGTACACCATCACAAAGAGGGTTAAATGAAAACTCTAATGGTTTATTACGTAAAGATGGTTTACCAAAGCAAATGGATTTCAACGAAGTTGATGAATCTTTTATCCAATCTATTGCATCGAAAAGAAATAATATCCCTCGAAAATCATTAAACTATAAAACACCAATAGAAGTATTCTTGAGTCACATATGCAAAGAGGAATTGTCTAACTTAATTTGACAATTAATAAAAAGAAAAAACAGATTTTTAAAAAATCTGTTTTTTATATATTAAATTGCTTTTTCGTCTTGTCCCATAGCGCGTTGAACAGCTTTTACAATTTCAACAAGAACAACCATTAATAATGAACCTGCAATGACAACTAACCATTGAGTCATACTAAGGTGTGAAACATGGAAAAATTTATTAAAACCAGGTACAACAACTGTCACCATTAGCATAATGAAGGCAGCTGGAATAGAGTAATTAAATAATTTATTCCTAAATAATCCAACTTTGAACATTGATTGGTAAACAGACTTAACATTATAAGCGTGTACCAATTGGATTAGTCCAAGAGTAACGTAAGCCATTGTTAGGGCATCAGCATGAATTTCTTTATTTGTAGCATGCTCTGGGAAGAACAAGGCAAATGCATAAACTCCTAAAACAAGCATTGTCTGGAAAGCACCTTGGTAAAGGATAGCTTCCTTAACACCACCGTCGAAGAAACTTGATTTACGTCCACGAGGTTTGTGTTTCATAACACCTGGTTCTGCTGGTTCAACACCTAAGGCAATGGCAGGTAATGTATCTGTAACTAAGTTAATCCAAAGTAAATGTACTGGTTGTAATACATCCCAACCAAATAATGTTGCCAAGAAGATTGTAAATACTTCGGCCATATTTGCTGAGAGCAAGTACTGAATTGTTTTTTGAATGTTTGAGAAGACTTTTCTTCCTTCTTCAACAGCAACAATAATTGTAGCAAAGTTATCATCAGCAAGGACCATGTCAGAAGCTCCTTTAGAAACTTCTGTACCAGTAATACCCATACCAATACCAATATCAGCTGTTTTAAGTGAAGGTGCATCATTAACCCCATCACCAGTCATGGCAACAACTTTACCTTCGTTTTGCCAAGCTTTTACAATACGTACTTTATGTTCCGGTGAAACACGCGCATAAACAGAATATTGCTTAAAGACTTTTTGGAATTCTTCATCAGAAATTTCATTCAGTTCAGCTCCAGTAAAGACGTGATCTTCATTGTCTGTTTCATTTATTATTCCTAGACGTTTAGCAATTGCTTCTGCAGTGTCTTGGTGGTCACCAGTAATCATAATTGGACGAATACCCGCATCTTTAGCAACCTTAACAGCTTCTGCAGCTTCTGGACGTTCAGGGTCAATCATCCCTACAAGTCCTGAGAAGACTAACTCAGATTCAACGACAGCTGATTCTAATGTTGGTACAGCTTCAGTGTACTTGTAAGCCATCATCAAGACACGAAGAGCTTGTTTAGCTAGGCTCTTGTTTGTATCAAGGATAGTTTGTTTATCTTGATCAGTAATTGGGCGAACTTGACCATTTTCCTCAATTTGAGTAACACGTTTTAATAATTGATCAGGTGCACCTTTAACTGCTACGAAATATTTGCCATCAGCTTCTTTATGAATTGTTGACATTAATTTTCTATCTGAATCAAATGGTAACTCAGCAACACGTGGTTCAGTCATCATATAGTCACGAACATCAAAACTATGATCTAATCCATATTGTACTAAAGCTGTTTCTGTTGGGTCACCAATTAATTTACCAGTTTGGTCAATCTTTGTGTCATTTGCATAATTCATAACACGAAGAGTATTATTTTCAGCAGGAATTTCTTGAGCTGAATGTTGTAAACTACCATTTGTATAAATTTGCTCAACAGTCATTTGGTTCATTGTCAATGTACCAGTTTTATCTGAAGCAATGATTTCGGTTGAACCTAATGTTTCAACTGCTGGTAATTTACGAATAATGGCATTACGTTTGGCTAATACTTGTGTACCAAGGGAAAGTACAACAGTAACAATTGCAGGTAATCCTTCTGGAATAGCTGCAACCGCAAGTGCGACTGAGGTCATTAAACCTTCAAGCATTCCTTCACCACGCATGAATACACCAACGGCAAATGTCACTGCCGCAATAACCAAGATAGCATATGTCAAGATTTTAGATAAACTATCTAAGTTTTGTTTTAATGGTGTATCTGTTTCATCAGCATTTGCAAGCATACCTGCAATATGACCAACTTCAGTAAACATACCAGTGTTTGTAACAACACCTGTCCCACGACCATAAGTCACGTTTGAGTTTTGGTAACCCATATTGACGCGGTCACCAATACCCGCGTCAGCTACTACAGTAGCATTCAAATCTTTTTCTACGGGTACAGATTCACCAGTTAGGGCTGCTTCTTCAATCTTAAGCGAATTAGCTTCTAAGAATCTCATATCCGCAGGGACAACGTCACCAGCTTCTAAGAGAACAATATCACCGGGCACCAATTCTTTAGAATCAACTTCTACGACATGCCCATTACGACGAACACGAGCGATTGGACTTGACATTGATTTCAGGGCTTCAATAGCAGCTTCAGCTTGACCTTCTTGGTAGACACCAAATGCGGCATTTAGGATAACAACAGCTAAAATGATAATAGCATCTGTTAAACCTTCTGCACCTTCAGTTACTACTGAAAGTATTGCGGCAACGATTAAAATAATAATCATTAAATCCTTGAATTGATCAATGAATTTCATAAATAGACTTCGTTTTTCACCCTCGTCTAATTCATTACGACCATATTCTACTAAACGTGTTTCCACTTGCTCTGTACTTAAACCTTCTCTGCTGGATTCTAGCAAGTTTAAGACAGATTCCTCTGACTCTACGTAAAAGGCTTGTTTCTTTTGTTCCTTCGACAAATTAGTCTCCTCCTTGGTCTCTCAAAAGTATCAAAAAAAGACCTGTTTATTTCTTAAACAAGTCTCGCTGTTTCAGACTGTGCCGGAAATCGAAATTCCGTACTGACGACACAAGCCACGGTAAACCGTCTGCTACTCCCTTGAATTACGTCTATTATATTAAAAATCTTTGAAAAAAACAAGTGAAAACCCTGTAATTTTCAAAAATACAGGGCTAATCGTCTGATGATTTTAAATAAAGGGACGACTGTAGTTTTCATCGAATTGGTCTAATTCTATATAAATATAGGCTTTTTTATCAGTTAATCCTTGCCGAATAGTTGCCTCAATTTGATTAATAAGGTGTGATGACTTAGTAATGTGATTTTCAGTCAATTCAATCTTGGCTGTAATCAAAATATCAATAGCACTTAAATGTATAGTCTTTATATCAATTACTCGCTGGACATCCGGATATTCAAAGGCAGACTCAATTATTTTCAAATCGGTATCTGTTACACTTTCACCAATTAATAAACCATAAAACTCTTTAGCTAGCAATACAGCTACTAGACAAAGCATAATTCCAATAAGTAATCCCGAGAAGGAATCATAGAAGCTATTATGAGTTACCATTGATAAAATTGTTCCTATAAAAGCCATTGCAAGTCCGACAACTGCACAAAAATCTTCCGCAAAAACAATTATTATTTCACTATGACGACTTTCCCGAAGAAATTTTAGTATTGGTAAATTATCATTATTTAATTCTTTGATTTCTTTAAAAGCAACTCTCAAGCTACTTCCTTCAACAATAACCCCAAAAACAAGGACTATTAAAACTAAATAAGGATTTTCAATGGAGTGATTGCCTTAGCATTTTTTTTTATAGCTTCCATAATACCAAGAGCTCCCCCACCAAAAAAGAGCATCATTGCCACAACTGTACTATAAAAATATTTGGCTCTTGTTTCCCCAAAAGGGTGGGTTGAAGAGGCTAAATTTTTTGACTTTTTATCACCAATTAAAAGTAGAACCTGATTTCCACAGTCAACTAAACTATGCATCGACTCATTCATCATCGCTGTTGAACCCGAAAAAAGAAAAGCAACAAACTTTGAAATTGCAACTACTAGATTAGCTAATAATGCAGCAGTAACACTGCCCATGCCATTATTTTTCTTTTTTCCCATTTTTAAGTCCATTCTATTTCTAAATGGTAATCCGCAAATTCTAATTGACTACTTTCTTGCAGAAGTTTATAAGATATATGTACTTTTTGTTGTAAGCTATCTAGAGTAAAGGAACTTGTATCAGTCAGAAATTGTTGAATCCCTACAGGCGTTGGCACAGCAATTAATGCTTGTTTACCATTTTTAAATTTCATGATCGATTGTGGTTTTGAAAAGCGACTAATCGTCATCTCCTCTGAATTAAATTTAATCACAACTTTCTCATCCTCAGCATTCTGATAGATAAGATAATTATGATTCCCTTTTTCTAAAAATTGGCATGGATACTCTTCTCTTATTTTCTCAACTTGATTATCGTATCTGATTGTGTTTTTTATTATGATTGTCATTCTTATCTTTCTACTCTTAAAACAATTTTTAATCAGTCTATTTTACCAATTTCTGTGTATTTTAGCAATTTTTGTTATAATAAACTTATGAACGAAAAAGTATTCAGAGATCCTGTCCATAACTATATTCACATCAACCAAAGAGTCATCTATGATCTCGTCAATTCTAGAGAATTTCAAAGACTCCGTCGTATAAAACAAGTTCCGACTACGGCCTTTACCTTCCACGGTGCAGAACATAGTCGTTTTTCACATTGCCTTGGTGTTTATGAAATTGCTCGACGCGTTACAGAAATCTTTGATGAGCGATATAGCGACGTTTGGAAATCCGAAGAATCGCTATTGACGATGACAGCTGCGCTACTCCATGATATTGGTCATGGTGCTTATTCTCACACCTTCGAGAAATTATTTGATACTGATCATGAGGCAATCACACAAGAAATAATTTGTAATCCAGATACAGAAATTAATCAGATATTAATCCGGGTTTCTCCGGAGTTTCCTGAAAAAGTAGCAAGTGTCATTAATCATACTTACCCAAATAAACAGGTCGTTCAATTAATTTCAAGTCAAATCGACTGTGATCGGATGGATTATCTCCTGAGGGACTCGTATTTCTCTGCAGCAAACTACGGCCAATTTGATTTAATGCGCATTTTACGAGTGATTAGACCAGTTTCAGATGGTATCGTCTTTGAAAAAAATGGTATGCATGCCGTGGAAGATTATATTGTTAGTCGTTTCCAAATGTATATGCAAGTCTATTTCCACCCTGCAAGTCGAGGTGTTGAACTCAACTTACAAAATTTATTAAAAAGAGCTAAAAAATTATTTTTGACTGATCAAGTCTATTTTGAAAAGACCGCTCCTGGTTTAATTCCTTTTTTAAGCGGTGATTTCATCCTAAGTGACTATTTGAAACTTGATGATGGTGTCATGAATACTTATTTCCAAAACTGGATGGCAAGTACTGATGATATTTTAGCCGATTTAGCTAGTCGCTTTATAAATCGTAAAATATTTAAATCAGTAACATTTGATAAAGACTCAGAAAAAGACTTAAAAAAACTAACTGAATTAGTCGAAGCTGTTGGCTTTGACCCTGAATATTACACTGGTGTTCATGTCAATTTTGATCTTCCATATGATATCTATCGACCAAGAACAAAAAATCCAAGAACTCAAATCGAAATGATACATAAGGATGGCACTCGTTCGGAATTATCACAGCTTTCACCTATTGTAAAGACTTTAACTGGTACCATTTACGGTGATCGCCGCTTCTATTTCCCAAAAGAAATGTTATTTACTGATGATTTATTTGCACCGATTAAACAAGAATTCAAATCATATATGGCAAATGAGCATTTCCAATTTCCAAATTAAAGGACAAGTCTGTCCTTTTTTATGTTGACAAAAATCTTTAATTTAAAACGTTTTCTTTGTCAATTTAGCCTTGCAATTCGATGACAAATTCATTCATTTTTAGTATGATAGAAGGTAGATGTTTTTTTAACAATATAATTATTTAACAATTACAAGGAGAATTCCATGTCTGTAAAACTAGTTGCTGTTGATATCGATGGCACACTCATTACTGATGATCGCAAAATAACAAGTGAAGTCTATCAAGCTGTACAGGATGCTAAGAAAGAAGGTGTCCACGTCGTTATTGCGACTGGCAGACCAATTGCTGGGGTAACCCAACTATTGGAAGAATTAAATTTGAATCATCAAGGTGATTATGTAATTACTTTTAATGGTGGATTAGTTCAAGATGCTGCTACTGGTGCAGAAATCGTAAAAGAAACTATGTCTTACGAAGATTATTTGGATATTGAATTCCTAAGTAGAAAACTTGGGGTTCATATGCATGCTATCACAAAAGAGGGGATATACACTGCAAACAGAAACATTGGAAAATATACTGTTCACGAAGCAACCCTTGTTAACATGCCAATATACTACAGAACTCCTGAAGAAATGCAAAATCGAGAAATTGTCAAAATGATGATGATTGATGAACCAGAAATCTTAGATGAGGCAATAAAAAATATTCCTGATAGTTTTTATGAGAAATATAATATCGTCAAATCAACTCCCTTTTATTTAGAATTTATGACAAAGTCTGTTAGTAAGGGAAATGCTATTATTCATCTAGCTAATAAACTAGGTCTGGATATGAGCCAAACAATGGCTATTGGTGATGCCGAAAATGACCGTGCTATGTTGGAAGTTGTTGCAAATCCTGTTGTCATGGAAAATGGTGTCCCAGAATTGAAGAAAATAGCCAAACATATTACCAAATCAAATAATGAAAGCGGCGTAGCACATGCTATACGCGAGTGGGTTTTAAATTAATGTATACTTATAAAATTGGGATTTCTGAAAAAGAACATGATGAATTTTTGCTAAACAACAAACAATGTAATCTCTTACAAAGTTCTAATTGGGCTGGCATCAAATCAAATTGGTCGACAGAAAGAATCGGTTTTTATGAAGATGACCAATTAGTTGCTACTGCCTCACTCTTAATCAAGAACTTGCCGATGAATTTCACTTTAATTTATATTCCCCGTGGTCCAATCATGGATTACACTGATTATGAATTAGTCGATTTTGTCATCTCCTCATTAAAAGAATTCGGAAAAAGTAAACGAGCTATTTTTGTTAAATTTGACCCTTCGCTTTTCCTCACTCGTTACCTGGTTACAACAGACCCTGAAACTAATGAAGAAGAGGATGAAGTAACAATTACCCTCATTAAGTTTTTAACAAGATTAGGCGTCGAGTGGACAGGCCGTACCAGAGATATCGGTCAAACTATCCAACCTCGTATTCAAGCCAACATTCATGCCAAAAATGCAGATTTTCAATTACTTCCAAAGAAAACAAAACAGGCCATTCGTACTGCTCAAAATAAAGGGATTGATTTAACCATTGGTGGCCCAGAACTTTTGGAAGACTTTGCTACTTTAATGAAGAAAACCGAAGACCGCAAAGGAATTAATCTAAGAGGAATTGATTACTACCGCAAACTAATGGACACATACCCAGATGACTCTTATATCACAATGACTAGCTTAGATTTAGTGAAACGTCAGCGAGAATTAACAAATCAACTGGAACAAGCTAAGTTAGCAAAAAGTAAATTTACTGATAAAACAAAACCAGGAAAGATAAAAGAAACTGAAAATGCGATTGACCGTTTTACTGGTGAGATTAATTTCTTAAATGAGCATATTCAAACTGGTGTCACTACGGCTCCTTTAGCAGGTACCTTGACAATTGTTTACGGAAAGACTTCAGAAAATTTATATGCTGGTATGGATGAGACATTCAGAAATTATCAAGCAGCACTTTTAACTTGGTATGAAACTGGCCAGGAAGCATTTAAACGCGGCTGTGCTTGGCACAATCTGGGTGGTGTCGAAAACAACTTGGATGGTGGTTTATATCAATTTAAGTCAAAATTAAATCCGACCTTAGAAGAATTTGCTGGCGAATTTAATATTCCAGTCAGTCCACTCCATGGTCCAGCAATGTTAGCTTATAACCTACGAAAACAAATAAGGAGCAAACACTAATGGCATTAATTACTTTAACTGAAGAAATTTTCGAAAAATTTGCTGATTCAGTTGATCGTCGATTTTTTGAACAATCTATTAGTATGAAATCTCTACTTGAAAAACGAGGTCATCATACTGATCTGCTTGGTTTAAATGACAGTTCTGGAAAATTACAAATAGCCGCACTTATTTATTCAATACCAATGTTTGGTGGCAACCATATGGAAGTTCATTATGGCCCAATTTTCGAAGATAAAAAATACTTACACGATTTTCTTGTTGAACTTCGTGCTTTTGCTAAACAAAAGAAGGTTATGGAACTTGAAATAAAACCATACGAGGTCTTCCAAAAATTTGATGATCATGGTAATGCTATCAGTGAAGAGAACTTTTCAATAACTGACATTTTTAAAAAAGCTGGTTTTAAACACGAAGGTTTAACAAAAGGTTATGAGTCAATTGACTGGCATTACATCAAGGATTTATCTCAACTTACTGAAAAAGATTTAATAAAGTCTTTTAGTAAAAAAGGTAAACCATTAGTTAAAAAAGCCAAAACATTTGGAATAAAAATCCGTCCTTTGAAACGTGATGAATTACATCTCTTTAAAGATATCACTTCTTCTACTTCAGATCGTCGTGATTATAATGACAAATCACTTGAATACTATGAATATTTATTTGATAGTTTTGGAGAACATGCAGAATTTTTAGTAGCAACTTTAAATTTTCAAGAATACCATACTAATTTAGAAAAAGATCAAGCAAAATTACGTGTAAAATTAGATAAATTAGAACATGATTTAGAAATCAATCCTAATTCCGAAAAAAAACAAAACCAACATAAAGAAATTTCAAGTCAATTTCAAACCTTTGAAGTCCGAAAAAAAGAAGCTAAGGACTTTATAGAAAAATACCAAAATCAAGATGTCATCCTAGCTGGGTCTGTGTTCATTTTTACCAAACAAGAGCTAGTCTATTTCTTTAGTGGTTCTTACACTGAATTCAATAAATTCTATGCCCCCACTGTCTTACAAGAATATGCTATGTTGGAAGCAATTGATCGAGGAATTCCACGATATAATTTACTTGGTGTTGAAGGAAACTTTGATGGTAGCGATGGTGTGCTTGGGTTTAAACAGAACTTCAATGGTTATGTGGAACGGGCTCCCGGAAAATTTACTTACTACCCTAATCCAATAAAGCACAAATCAATTTCCTTTGTGAAAACTATTTTAGGAAGAAAATAAAAAAAGCTCCAGTCAGATGACTGAAGTTTTTTAATTATTTTACGAAATCAAGTAAGGCTAAGAAGCTTTCTGCTTCAAGCGATGCTCCACCTACTAAAGCGCCATCAACATCAGGACAAGCCATATATGATGCAACGTTTTCAGGTTTAACAGAACCACCATATTGAACACGAACTTTATCTGCTACTGCTTGACCAAAGTCAGCCGCAACGACATCACGCACTGCTTTACACATATTTTGAGCATCATCTTGAGTTGCAGATTTACCAGTTCCAATAGCCCAGATTGGTTCATAAGCAATAACAAGTGAAGAAACTTGGTCTTCAGATAAGCCAGCAAGTGCTTTAGAAACTTGAGCACCTACAAATTCAACTGCTTTACCTTCTTCATAAGTTTCGAGTGTTTCACCGCAACAAATGATCGGAGTCAAACCGTTAGCAAAAATTGCTTTTGCTTTTTTATTGATATCTTCGTCAGTTTCGTGGAAATATTCACGACGTTCTGAATGTCCAATAACAACATAATCAGTACCCATTTCAGCTAATACTTTAGGGCTATTTTCACCAGTGAAGGCACCAGTATTTTCAAAATAAGAATTTTGAGCTGCAATCTTAAGTTCTGAACCTTTAGCAGCTTCAAGAACTGTTGCTAAATCAAGTGCAGGAGCTGCAATCCCAGCTTCAACTAATTCTGATGAAGGCAATTTAGACGCTACTGCTTCAATAAAAGCTTTAGCTTCTTCAGGATTTTTGTTCATTTTCCAGTTACCAGCAATAAATGGTTTACGTGACATTTCACATACCTCTTCTTTTTTTATTTACAATTATATTTTATCACATTTCACTATCTAATAAAAGAATTTGAGTGGAATTTAGGAATATATTCACAAGTTTTTTTCAGAAATTTTCTGAAAACATATTATTTACAAAAAAGAGCCTCCTAAGAGACTCTTTACAATTAAATTGTTGTCTGACAAATAATTGTTAATCTGGGAACTTAATTTTAATTAAGCTTCGATTTCTGAAACGATACCTGAACCAACAGTACGTCCACCCTCACGAATTGAGAATGTAGTACCTTGTTCTACGGCGATTGGGTGAATCAATTCAACTTGAATTGCCACGTTATCACCAGGCATAACCATTTCTGTACCTGCTGGAAGTTCGATAGAACCTGTTACGTCAGTAGTACGGAAGTAGAATTGTGGACGGTAGTTGTTGAAGAATGGAGTATGACGTCCACCTTCTTCTTTAGAAAGGATATATACTTCACCTTTAAATTTAGTATGTGGGTTGATTGAACCTGGTTTAGCAATAACTTGACCACGTTCGATTTCGTCACGTTGAACACCACGAAGAAGGATACCTACGTTGTCTCCTGCAAGACCTTCGTCAAGTTGTTTACGGAACATTTCAACACCAGTAACAACAGCTTTTTTAGTATCTTCTTTAAGACCAACGATTTCGATTTCATCGTTGACACGAACTGTACCACGGTCGATACGTCCTGAAGCTACTGTACCACGACCAGTGATTGAGAAAACATCTTCGACTGGAAGAAGTAATGGTTTGTCAGTGTCGCGTTCTGGTTCTGGAATATATTCATCAACAATTTTCATCAATTCCATGATGATATCTTCATGTGCTGTATCGCCTTCAAGAGCTTTAAGAGCTGAACCTTGGATAACTGGTAGGTCATCACCTGGGAAGTCGTATTCTGTAAGAAGATCACGAATTTCCATTTCAACTAATTCAAGCAATTCTTCATCATCAACTAAGTCAACTTTGTTCATGAAGACGATAAGGTGTTTAACACCAACCTGACGTGAAAGAAGGATGTGCTCACGAGTTTGTGGCATTGGTCCGTCAGTTGAAGCAACTACAAGGATAGCTCCGTCCATTTGGGCAGCACCAGTGATCATGTTTTTAACATAGTCCGCGTGTCCTGGGGCATCGATATGCGCATAGTGACGTGATTCAGTTTCATACTCAACGTGTGCAGTGTTGATTGTGATTCCGCGTTCGCGTTCTTCTGGAGCAGCATCGATAGAAGCATAGTCTTTAGGTTGGTTAACTGAGCTTGGTAAGCGACGTGCAAGTACTGTTGTAATTGCAGCAGTTAAAGTAGTTTTACCATGGTCAACGTGTCCGATTGTACCAATGTTAACGTGGGGTTTACTACGATCGTATTTTTCTTTTGCCATTTTGGGAAAAGCCTCCAATAAAATATATTTTATAGATAGACGGTAGGCAATACAGTCTAACTTTACCTTACTATTGTAGCAAATTCTAAGGAAAAAGCAAGTATTTTATGTTTATAGCCTTTTCTTTATTTAGTTTGATGATGATAAGGTTGAATTTTATCTGACACACCAATATTTAAAGTGAATTACTCAAAGTTTTCTACAACTTTAATTTAGTTGTAATATCAAAACTAGCTGCAAAAAAATCCCCCCTTAAGGAAGATTTTATTTAAATTGATTTAAGTTAATCACATTTGTGTCAGCCTGTTCTTTGCGAATGGTTCTTCTGTATGATAGCTCCGCTTCTTTCATAATCTCATCTCGCTTCTCACTGGCATCAATATTTAGTACAAAGCCAATGGCTACCGAGAGGACTAACAAACTATTCCCTCCCTGAGAGAGAAATGGGAATGTAACCCCTGTAGAAGGAATTAGTCCTGAAATACCACCGATGTTAACAAAAACTTGCATCAAAATCATTCCACCAACACCCAAAGCCATCATTGAGTTAAAAGGATTTTTTGCCTTAATACCAACATTTAAAATTCTTAATATTAAGAAAAAGACAAGTGCAAGAATTAAGGTAGCACCTATTAAGCCTAGTTCCTCAATAACGATTGAGAAAACAAAGTCAGTTTGAGCTTCTGGTAGATAGCCACGTTTTTCAATTGAATTACCAAGACCAACGCCAAACCATCCACCATTACTCATGGCATAATAAGAATGAGCAAGTTGGTGTCCTGAACCCGTCAAATCATGGAAGGGGTTAAAGAAGGCACTGAAACGCTTAGCAACATAACCAAATACTGGAATCCTGGCAACTCTTTCAACACCAATCACTGAAATACTACCTAAGAAGATAGCTGAAGTTATTGTAATCAGCGTTAACAAAGCTGAGAACCACTTATAACCAATACCACTCACTGAAATCATCATAATTGTTGTCAAAACAATAATCGCAGCATTTCCTAAGTCGGGCTGAGCAGCTACCAATAGTATTAGCACCATCGAATAGACACGCCAATCCTTTAAGTCACTAAATTGGTTTGGCCACCATCGATTTCTCGTTAATGCCTGATAGTCATAAGTGGCTATTTCTTTTTGTCTTCTAGAAAATGTTGAGGCTAAATACCAAACGATAATAATTTTTAAATATTCCGCTGGCTGAAAACTAATTGGTCCTAAGACAATCCAACCATGGGCTCCATTTACCTCTTTAGTAAAGAAACGAGCCACAATTAATAAGAATACTTCAATCATCATAACTAAAGTTAGTACTTTAGAATTATTCAAAAAGTTTAGTTTGAGTTTATATATAAAGGATATCGCCGTTAATGACAAAAGCCAAAAAGCTCCTTGGTTTAAAACTGAGCGAAATGGGCTCAAATTATATTGAATTAAAGTCGCACTCGTAGTCGAGTATACCATAATCAGTCCTAGAACTGAAAGGATTAAGTAAGGCAGTAAAATTGAGTAATTTAACAGATGCCTTTTATCAATTTTCATAGTTTCCCCTGTTTATATCAGATAATCTTTAAGCATTATATCATCTTTCCCAAGCAAAAAAAAGAGAAAAAGAACTAGTTAGCAGACAGTTTTGAAATGTCGATACAATAACTAGTTCTCCTAAAAATACTTAAAGTTATCAGCCTGAATTACGGAGTCCAGTAGCAATTCCATTAATTGTTGTATGAATCAATTTCTCATAATCTTTGTCTAACTGGTTTTGACGAAGACGTTTAATTAATTCAATTTGGATATAATTCAAAACATTGAAGTATGGTAAACGGAAATCTAAACTGTGTTTAAGAGAAGGATTATCTTCTAATAAATCTTCATGCTGTTCAATTGATAAAATAACATTTTTGGTTAATTGCCACTCATCAAGAATTGCATGGTAAACATCCCTTACTTCCTCTTTTTCTGCTAGTTGGGCATATTGGAAAGCAATGTTCATGTTTGATTTTGATAAGACCATGTCTACATTTGATAAAAGTGAATGGAAAAATGGCCAATTTTCATACATGTCTTGTAACTTAGCTAAATTACCATCTTCTTGATCAATATAGTGTTTAAAGGCTGAACCTACACCGTACCAGCCAGGAAACATGATTCGGTTTTGAGACCAAGAGAAGACCCAAGGAATCGCGCGAAGCCCAGTGATTTCAGTAATTGTTTTACGAGCAGCTGGACGTGATCCAATATTTAAACTTGATACTTCTTTAATTGGACTTGCTTCAAAGAAATAGTCATAAAAATGAGGATTATCAAAAACCAACTCACGATAAACCTGATTACTATAATCAACAATGCCATCCATGCGAGAACGATATTCATCTATATCAGAAGAATTGGTAATCATTTTTGTGACCATCCGGTTGATTGATGCTGAAATTAACATTTCTAAATTATAATAGGCAACGTCTTTATTGCCATATTTGTTTTCAATAATTTCACCTTGCTCAGTCAAACGAATCCGATCCTTGATAGAACCAAAAGGCTGTGATGTTATGGCATCATATGAAGGACCACCACCACGACCAACAGTTCCACCACGACCATGGAAGAAGGTTATCTTAATGCCATGGTCTTGCCCAATTTGGGTTAATTCATTTTGTGCTTTATAAAGGGTCCATCCGGACGATAGGTAGCCCCCATCTTTATTACTGTCGGAATACCCAAGCATAATTTCTTGATAGTTATCTTTAGAAGCTATCCAGTTTTTAACAATCGGATAACTTAAAAATTCTTGCATAATGGCGTTAGAATTATCTAAGTCTTCAATTGTCTCGAAAAGAGGAACAATTTGAACCCGGGCACTATCTTTATCAACTAACCCAACTTCTTTCAACATAATCGCCAATTCAAACATATCTGAAACACTTTCTGTATGTGAAATGATATGTTGTTTGATAACTTCTTCACCCAATTTATCTTTTAAATAACGGGCTGTTTGATAGATAGCCAATTCTTTTTCTAATAACTCTGATTTGGCACTATTAGTTGAAGATAGTGTTCTCGGATCTTCAGTTAATTGTTTAAGCAACAATTGACATTTGTCAGTTTCAGACAAGTCACTGTAGTTTTGACAAATATTTGCAGATTCTAATAGTTCAGCAACACAAGCTTCTTGTACACTAGAATCCTGACGCATATCTATACTAGCTAAGAAGAAACCAAAGATGTCAACAGCTTGGATTAACTCATTCAAGTCACCACCAATGAGTGACCCGTCACCATTTTCAATCAAAGAAGATTCAATAAGAAGCAAATCTACTTTGAATTCTTCCGCGGTTGAGTATACTGGAACACGATTTTCTTTAATGTCATCAGATAAGATATCGATGCGCGATTGAACATAATCAGCAATTACTGAAGTATTTGATTCAGTTACCCCATCTGCTAGGTTTCTGAATTGACCTAGAGGCTGTTGATCAGTATTGTGACTCAAACTTAACATGGTTTGAATGACACGTGATTGAATATAATGGAATGCTTTACGATACGGTTCATTTTCTCGATAAATAGACTTATCATTAGACAAACGAGCTAATTCTTCCACTTCTGGACTGGTTTTAGTCAAAGTTGATGATAACGAGAAGCTTCGATACAAACTTGTTAATTTTTCAATGTAATAGTTTAAAATAACTTCACTTTGCAGCGTAGCTGATAACCTTAAAGTATCGGCTGTTACAAAAGGATTGCCATCGCGGTCGCCACCAATCCACATACCCATTGTGATTGGTTTTGGATTGCTTAAATCAAGTCCTTTTTCCTTAGCCAGTGCTTTATAATTACTAGTTAAGGTGGTGATAGCTTCAATCAATGATGAATTGTAATAAGCCATAACATTTGTAATTTCGTTTTTTACTTTTAATTTTTTCTCACGGATAATATCTGTTTCCATGATGATTTCAATATAACGACGTAAGTCACTTAACCATTTATCCTTATTAACAACGCCAGCTTTTACATCACGATAGGTACGTAAGAGGTCATGAATTTTATTGGTTAGTTCTAAAACGGTTTTACGTTGTACTTGTGTTGGGTGAGCTGTTAAAACAGGGACAACATTGACATGTTCTAAGATTTCTTGGGCTTTTTGATGCTCTGCCACATCCGTAATCGTTTGTGATAATTTACCAAGGTAATCACTATTGGTGTTATTTTGGTAATTGATTTCATAGGCAAGATCGACATCTTCTGAAATATTTATCAGTAGAGGTAAAATGGTGAAATAGCGTGAAATAATAACCATTTCATCATTGCTTAATTGTCCAATAATTTTTTCTAAATGAATATAATCCTGTTTTTCAGAAATACTTAGGATCTTTTCAATCTTTGAAAAAGCTTCATCACCAATCATGTGTCGTGTGATTGATTCCAAGGTCTCTTTTAGTATAGTTACTTCTTCTGCAATAAATTCATGGTTATTGCTACTTTCCAATTTTTTAACAGTCAATTTGCATCACTCCTTTTCTGCTACTACTCCTTTATCATACCACTTTTTAGTAAAAAAGTATGATTTAATTAAAATAATGTTTGTTTTTTACAAAAAAAATCCAATAATTTTCAATCATCGTTTGTTCTAGTACCTATATCATATAAATCTTAATTTTGCTATACTTATAGTAATAGTAAACAAAGGAGACCAAAATGGAATTAAAAAACCGTAGCCTATTTCCAGAAAATGAACTCTGGGATCTTACTGCTCTTTATAAAGACAGACAAGACTTTCTTTTAGCTATCGAAAAAGCTTTAGAAGACGTTAAACAATTTAAGCTTGATTTTGATGGGCACCTCGAAACTTATGAGGATTTTAACAGAGCTTTAATGGAGATTGAGCAAATTTATATCCAAATGAGTCATATCTCTACTTATGCCTTCATGCCACAGACAACTGATTTTTCAAGTGAAGAATTTGCTCAAATTGCGCAATCGGGTGATGATTTTATGACCAAAGCAAGTGTGGAACTTTCTTTCTTTGAGACTGCCCTTGCAAATGCTGATGAACAAGTGCTTGACCAATTAGAAGCGAACACATACTACAGTGCAACTATTCGTCAAGCAAAAGTTCAAAAGCAATTTCTACTCAGTCCAGATGTTGAAAAGGCATTAACTAATTTACGTGAGGTTCTTAATGCGCCTTATGATATCTATACCAAGATGCGTGCTGGTGACTTTGAAATGGATGATTTTGAAGTAGATGGCAAAATTTACAAAAATTCATTTGTCACTTATGAAAACTTCTATCAAAATCATGAAAATCACGACATCCGTGCCAAATCTTACGAATCTTTTTCTAAAGGTTTAGCAAAACATCAAAATGCCGCAGCCGCTGCATACTTAGCTAAGGTTAAATCTGAAAAATTGATCGCAGATATGAAAGGCTATCCTTCTGTTTTTGACTATTTATTAGCTGAGCAAGAAGTTGAACGTTCAATGTTTGATCGTCAAATTGATTTAATCATGTCTGACTTTGGTCCTGTTGCTCAAAAATTCTTGAAACACGTTGCCCAAGTTAATGGTCTTGACAAGATGACCTTTGCTGATTGGAAATTAGATATTGATAATGAACTTAACCCTCAAGTTTCCATTGATGATGCCTATGATTTAGTGATGAAATCAGTTGCCCCATTAGGAACTGAGTACCAAAAAGAGGTTGAACGTTATCAAGCTGAACGTTGGGTTGACTTTGCTGCTAATGCAAACAAAGATTCAGGTGGCTACGCTGCAGATCCATATAAGGTACATCCTTACGTTTTAATGAGTTGGACTGGTCGTATGTCCGATGTTTATACTCTAATCCATGAAATTGGTCATTCTGGTCAATTTATTTTCTCAGATAACAATCAAAGCTTCTTCAATACACATATGTCAACTTATTATGTTGAAGCTCCTTCAACTTTCAACGAGCTTTTATTGAGTGACTATTTAGAACATGCTTTTGAAGATCCGCGTCAAAAACGTTTTGCTTTAGCTCACCGTTTAACTGATACTTATTTCCATAACTTCATTACGCATTTACTTGAAGCAGCTTTCCAAAGAAAAGTTTATACTTTAATTGAAAATGGTGGCACCTTTGGTGCGGAACAATTAAATGCGATGATGAAGGAAGTTCTTAGTGAATTCTGGGGAGATGCCATTGAAATTGACGACTATGCCGCATTAACTTGGATGCGACAAGCTCACTATTACATGGGCTTATATAGCTACACTTATTCTGCAGGGATGGTAATCTCAACTGCTGGCTATCTTAATCTAAAAAATAATGAAAACGGCGCTCAAGAATGGCTAAGGTTCTTGAAATCTGGTGGTAGCTTAACACCACTTGAAACCGCACTGCTAATTCATGCAGATATCTCAACTGATAAACCACTTCGTGATACTATTCAATTCTTAAGTGATACGGTTGATCAAGTCATTGCCTATAGCAATCAATTATAAAAAAGAGTCTGGGACATTTGTCTCAGACATTTTTTATTTCATTTTTTCTTGATAAAACTCCACTCGATCGCCATCATGAGCCTTGATTTTATCTGCTGCTTTGGTTGCTAACTTTTTATTAACTTTAAAGAACCAATAAGTTTTAGTTTTGGGATCTTGTTCAAATCCATCAATGGCAGTGATGAAACCAGATTTTTCTTTTACTTTATAATTAGCTTTCAAAACATCCATAATAGTATCACCTTTTTTGAAGGTAACTTTTTCACTAATTGTATCAGTATCTTCTTTTACAATTAATGTTAGATAATATTCTTTTTTAACTTGCTTTGGTGAATCGCTCTGCTGACTACAAGCAACTAAAAATAAGGAAAAAAGAATAAGGAAGAGGCTCTTATATTTTCTTGTCATGAAGTAATCTCCTAAAAATAGTAATAATAATCAGATAGAATAAAAAAGTTGAAACAGCATGCGCAATATCAAAAGGCATACCAATCAAAACATAAGACCAATATGGCATGCTATAAAGATAAGCAAAACATGAATCAATCATGACACCATATGCCAAAGCTAAAAAGGCGGCTAAGGTAGCTTGAATCAGTAATCCTTTTTTATGCCATTTTCTAGCAAGTGGGTAGATAATAAAATGCCACAGGCTAATCAATATCATGTATATTGTCATTTGCCAAAAAACCCAGGGACCAAACCCCAGTAAGAATGACGTTAAAAAGATTGTAATAACCATGATTAATAGTGACTCATAAAAACCAAAGAATATGGCAAAGACTAAAAATAAAGCAGTCACTGGTTGAATATTAGGCAGTTGGCTAAAAGCCATTCGCAATACAAAAGCAAGGGCTGAAAATAGGGCAATCCTAGTGATTTGTTTACTGGTCATCATTTTTCTTTCTATCAGTTTTACTCTATTATGACAGATTTTAAGGAACTTGACTAGTCCAATTCAAAATAGAATGATAAGATGTAAGAATAAAATTAATGGCAGGTTATAAAATTCCTCATATTTTCTCATTAACATAGTTTCATACTGTATATTACGAATAATTTATTATAATTTCAAACTATTTGATTATCGATTTAAATTTTTAAATAAGGCTTTCATGACAGTAATTGGGTTTAGTTTTGAACATAATTGATTATAAAGTAAGATAATATAAGAAATTAGTTAGGAAATTTTGATTATTTTTTTGCTTTAGGGTACAATATGACTAATGAGAAGAAGAATAAAGCCTATCGTTGTGCTAGTCTTCTTTATCTTTATTGCATTTCTTTTAATTATTGGAAAAAATCATTCAGACAAGACGAAAGAAAAGGAATTAAGTATTGCACAATCAAATATTCCAATAGTTACTAGCAAAACAGATAAAAAGACAGAAAGCACAATAGACAATGAAGAATTAATCTTGAATCCCATTGTTGATGTGTCGGGCTGGCAATTGCCAAGTGAAATCGATTATGATACCTTATCCGAAAATATTTCAGGTGCTATTGTGCGTGTTTTTGGGGGATCTCAAATAACCTCAAAAAACAATGCAGCTTATACCACTGGTATTGATAAATCTTTTAAAACACACATTAACGAATTCAAGAAACGAAAAATCCCTGTTGCCGTATACAGTTACGCCTTAGGGTCAAGCACAAAAGAAATGCGAGCTGAAGCTAAAGCATTTTATAAAAATGCCTCCCCATATAATCCTACTTTCTACTGGATTGATGTAGAGGAAGTAACAATGAAGGATATGAACAAAGGTGTGAAAGCTTTCCGTCAGGAATTGGAAAGACTTGGTGCTGAGAATGTTGGTCTTTACATTGGTACATATTTTATGGCGGAACAAGAAATATCTACTGAAGGATTTGATGCAGTTTGGATTCCTACCTATGGGAGTGACTCTGGTTATTATGAAGCAGCTCCTGATACAAAGCTGGATTACGATCTCCACCAATATACATCACAAGGATATCTTCCGGGATTTGATAATCCATTAGACTTAAATCAAATAGCTGTTAATAAAGATACAAAATCTACTTATGAAAAATTATTTGGTAAAAAATAAAGACCTTTCGGTCTTTTTCTATATCTAAAGTCACAAACTTGACAAGTCTAACTCGAACATATTATAATGATTAAAAATAATAAATTTTCACAAAGGAGTGCTTTGGCTGAGATCGTTAAGACGAAATCCTAAAGACCTGATCTTGTTAATACAAGCGTAGGGATTGTGACCGTGATAATGTAATTATCAAGGCTCTTTTTGTGAATAAAAGGAGCTTTTTTATGTCTAAGAACACAAATCTCCGCTATTTAGTGGAAGCAGCAATTTTCGCAGCATTAGCTATGGCTTTATCTTTTATTCCAGATTTTTTCAGTTGGTTTAGTCCTTCTTATGGTGCTATTCCTGTAGTCTTGTTTTCACTTCGTCGTGGCCTAAAATATGGTGTCCTTGCAGGTCTAATATGGGGACTCCTTCACTTCGTCCTTGGAAAAGTTTATTATCTCAGTTTAAGCCAAGTATTTATTGAATACATTTTGGCCTTCATGTCAATGGGTGTGGCTGGTTTCTTCTCAAATCAATTAAAAGATTTGATTATTGCCAAAAACAAGATGGGTTCTATGACCGTTGCTTGTCTTGCAGCAACTACTGCTGTAGTTCTTCGCTATTTCTGGCACTTCCTAGCAGGCGTTATCTTCTGGGGTTCATATGCACCAGCAGGAACTTCCGCTGTTTGGTATTCTTTCACAGTAAATGGCACTGCTAGTTTACTAACATTAATCGTAGTCGTTATTGCGATTGTTATTTTAATCCCAACCCAAAGTCAATTCTTTGCACCAAGGGATTAGGTCTTAACGCCAATCATAAAAAATGGTATAATAATATATTATACCGTTTTTTTATTGGTCTTAAAGGAAGGTCCTATGGCAAAAAAGGCAAAACTCAAAAAAACCTTAGTTGAACAAATTTTAGATAAAGCGAAAATCAGCTACCAAAGCTTAGCAATTAATGCCCTAAAAGGGGAGTTACCTGATGGGATTGAGAAAGCTGATGTTTTCAAAACCTTAGCCTTAGTTGGTGATAAAACTGGGCCAATTATTGGCATTTTGTCTATTACAAATCATTTGTCTGAGAAAAAATTAGCCAAGATTTCTGGAAACAAAAAGGTTTCAATGATTCCACAAAAAGATCTTCAAAAGACAACTGGTTACATTCATGGAGCTAACAATCCTGTTGGTATCCATCAAAAACATTCTTACCCTATTTTTTTCGACCAGTCCGCACTTGATAAAGGAAGCTTAATCGTTTCTGCTGGAGAGCTGGGCCGGTCTATTCAAGTGGATAGTCAACAATTGGCTGATTTTGTTGACGGTCACTTCGCTGATATTAAGGAGTAAAAATGAAATTTCTAGGAAATATTATCTGGTTTCTTTGTTCTGGTCTATGGGCTTGGTTGTCATGGACTTTCATCGGTCTACTATTTTCAATCACCATTGTTGGCTTACCTGTCGGAATACAATGCTTTAAAATTGCTAATTTTGGCTTGTTTCCCTTTGGGAAAGATATTGAAATTGGCCAATCTGGAACTAGTTTATTATTAAATCTGATTTGGATTATTTGTTTCGGCTGGCAATTAGCTGCTGTTCACTTAACCTCTGCCATTTTATTATGTATTAGTATAATTGGTATCCCATTTGCCGTTCAATCTTTGAAATTAGCAAAATTAAGCCTATTTCCTTTTGGGGCTAAGTTTATTTTGAATTAGGAGTTAGTTGAAGTTTATGAAGTTATATTTTGTGAGACATGGAAAAACTGAGTGGAATCTAGAAGGACGATTTCAAGGTGCATCTGGTGATTCGCCATTATTGGAAGAGTCATATGAAGAAATCAAAGCTCTAGGTCAAATCCTTGCAAGTGTCGATTTTGATGCTATTTATTCTAGTGATTTAAATCGAGCAAAGCAGACAACAGAGTTATTATTAGAAAATGCTAATCAAGAATGTCCTATTATCTATACCAAATCTCTACGTGAATGGAAACTAGGTAAATTAGAAGGGACAAAAATTGCTACGATGACTGCTATTTATCCTCGTCAGATGGAAGCTTTCAGTAATAATTTAGCCAAATTTAATGCTAGTCAATTTGAAGCTGAATCAATTTATCAAACGACTTTCAGAGTTAAAAAACTGATTCAAAGCTTTGAAGAAAAAGATTACCAGCATGTCTTATTAGTTGGACATGGAGCAAATTTGACAGCTTCAATACGTTCACTGCTTGGATTTGAACCGGCTTTATTAAGAGCTCAAGGTGGACTAGATAATGCTAGCCTGACTATTCTAGAAACTGATGATAATAAAAACTTTAATTGTTTATTATGGAATGATAAACCTTACTTAGATGATAAAATTCATTAAAAAAGATTGAAGACTTTTCTTCAATCTTTTTTTATTTAACATATTTCATGCGCAAGATTTTTTCTTGCTGTTTGTCTAGTCTTAATAAAATAACAACTTTATCAATACTCATATTACTTTCAAGTAATCGCTCTGCTGCCATCATTAATCCATTGTTTAAACCTAATTCGAGAATTGGATTTTTCTTATCATTGACGTCAAAAATGAATTTGTTATCAGGTAAGTCAAATAGGACTTTAACTGCGCCAAAGAGTTGTTCAAAGTTGTCGATAGCAACGTCAAAGACAGGTTTTGTTCCTGTCTTTAATTTTCTGCCACGATGGTTGAACCACATAGAATGCCAACCACCATTAAAGGCGCCCATAATGTCATTATCATAAGAATCTCCGACATATAAAGTAGTCGATGGATTCATATCAAATTGTTCTGCTGCTAAATTAAAAATTTCCTTTTCGGGTTTTTGAAAACCAGTAGCTTGACTAACAATGACCCGTTTTTGATCAACATAGTCATACAAACCTAACTTTTTCACTTTTTTCAATTGATGCTCAGTTGGACCATTAGTGATAATTCCCATCGGAACACCTTTAGATTTTAAGAAATCTAAAGTCATTCGCATTTCTTCAAGCATTGTAATATTTTCCAGTTCATCTTCATAAACAGCTTGAAAATGTTCTCCTTCAGTTTGACTGATTTCCTTGTAACCAAATTCAAGGAGAGTTTCTTTACAACGCCAAAACCTAAAGTACTCAGTTGTCCATTCACCAGCCATTACACGAGGAAAACCAATATCTGAGTAATGTCTAAAACGAATATAAGCTTGATTAATAACTGACATATCAAAATTTGGGAAACACTTTTCCATAGCCTGACAATATGGCGCTTGTTGGTCATAGATAGTGTCGTCAACATCAAAAACAATTGCTGTAATCATGGGTCTCTTTTCTGTATTTTGTAATATAGGTCTCATTATACTATTTTCATGACCTATAATCAAATAGCTTTCCATTATAATGGTAGCTTTTCACGACTATTTTTATGGTGAAAGTGAGTGTATTCTGAATGCATTTGTGTTACAATAGGAGGGAAAACTTATTGGAGGAAACCATGTCTAACGAACACATCGAAGAATTAAATGATCAACAGATTGTCCGTCGTGAAAAAATGACGGCTTTAGCTGAACAAGGAATTGATCCATTCGGTAAGCGTTTCGAACGCACTGCCAATTCAGCACAATTAAAAGAAAAATACGCTGACAAATCTAAAGAAGAATTACATGATTTAAATGAAACTGCCATCGTTGCAGGTCGTCTTATGACAAAACGTGGCAAAGGAAAAGTAGGCTTTGCCCACTTACAAGACCGTGAAGGTCAAATCCAACTTTACGTCCGTAAAGATGCTGTTGGTGAAGAAAACTATGATATCTTTAAAAAAGCCGATTTAGGTGATTTTATTGGTGTTGAAGGTGAAGTTATGCGAACTGATATGGGTGAGTTGTCTATCAAAGCAACAAAATTAACTCATTTGTCTAAATCACTTCGTCCTTTACCTGAGAAATTCCACGGTTTAACAGATATTGAAACAATCTATCGTAAACGTCACTTGGATTTAATTTCGAATCGCGAAAGTTTTGATCGTTTTGTTACACGTTCAAAAATGATTTCAGAAATCCGTCGTTACTTGGATGGTATGGATTTCTTAGAAGTTGAAACACCTGTACTTCACAATGAAGCTGGTGGTGCTGCCGCTCGTCCATTTGTCACTCATCACAATGCACAAAACATTGATATGGTTCTTCGTATTGCAACAGAGCTTCACTTGAAACGCTTAATTGTTGGTGGTATGGAACGCGTTTATGAAATAGGTCGTATCTTCCGTAATGAAGGTATGGATGCTACACATAACCCTGAATTCACTACAATTGAAGTTTATCAAGCCTATGCTGATTACCAAGACATCATGAACTTGACTGAAGGAATCATCCAACATGCAGCAAATGCTGTTAAAGGTGATGGACCAATTGACTATCAAGGAAATGAAATCTTAATTAATCAACCTTTCAAACGTGTTCATATGGTTGATGCCATTAAAGAAGTTACTGGAATTGATTTTTGGCCAGAAATGTCTATTGAAGATGCATTAGCTCTTGCCAAAGAAAAACATGTCCCACTTGAAAAACACTTTACAAGTGTTGGTCATATTATCAATGCTTTCTTTGAGGAATTTGTTGAAGAAACATTAATTCAACCTACCTTTGTCTTTGGACATCCAGTTGAAGTTTCTCCTTTAGCTAAGAAAAACCCTGAAGATGGTCGTTTCACAGACCGCTTTGAGTTATTTATTATGACTAAAGAGTATGCTAATGCATTCACGGAGTTGAATGATCCAATTGATCAACTTTCTCGTTTCGAAGCCCAAGCTCAAGCTAAAGAGCTTGGTGACGATGAAGCAACTGGTATTGACTATGACTTCGTTGAAGCACTTGAATATGGTATGCCACCGACTGGTGGTCTTGGAATTGGGATTGACAGATTATGTATGTTGTTAACAAACACTACTACTATCCGCGATGTTCTACTATTCCCAACAATGAAATAACAATGGAGCTAGTCTAATGAGACTAGCTTTTTTTTGTTAATCCAATTTTAATGGAACCTTGATTTATCTAACCATTTAGTATATATTGGTAGTATATTTTGAATGGAGGCGTTTACACTATGTCAGTACTAACACTTAATTTATTAGGCAACCCTTCTATTCTTCTTGATCAAAAAGAAATATTTTTTTCCTTCTCTAAAATTAATGCCTTGCTCTATTATATGGTGATTAACGGCAATGTTAATCGTGACCAAATTGCAGGAATCCTTTGGGAAGATAAAGATAATCAAACTGCTAAAAAAAATCTGCGTAATACAATTTATCAAGTTAATAAAATTTTGGGAGACGATTTTATTATCTGTCCTAGTCGTTCAATCCTAGCTTTCAACCCCGACTTAACTGTTGAATCTGATGTTACTGAGTTTTTAACAAACCCAAAACATCATCTTGATTTATATAAGGGGGATTTCTTACAAGGTTTCTACTTAAAATCGAATGAAACCTTCGACCTTTGGTTAACCAAAATGCGTTCTCATTGTGAACAGATGTTTATCAAATATTCTTATCAAAAAATTGAACAGATGTTGACGACTGCTCCTTTTGAAGAGGTTGAAGAGACAATCTTTCATTTAATAGCAATTGATGAATATGAAGAGAAAAATTACCAATTATTAATGCGTCTTTATCAACACCACCATCGTTTCGGAAAAGTGATTGAGATCTATTATAAAATGGTCAATTTATTAGATAAGGAACTAGGAATAGCACCCAGTGAAACTAGTCAACAAATCTATGAAGAAGTTGTTGCTAAAAACCGAAACAAAAGAAAAGTTACCCAGTTTCTCAAAACAACTAATCAATTTTATGGACGAATAAATGAAATCAAGGCGCTCGAAAATTATTTCGATAAGATCCTTGAAAGTTCTCAACCTCGAACAATGCTCTTAGTTGGTGGCACCGGCATTGGAAAAAGAACGGTTACTCGACAAGTCCTTTCAAATCAAACTAAAGAATTTCAAATTGTTACCTCTGAATGTTTCCGGGAGGATCGTCAAAATTCACTACGTCTCTGGCAAGAAATAACTGATGGTTTAGGAGATTTAGTTATCCAACACCAACTAATGACGATAAGTGAATGGAAAAATCGTATCCAGGATTTCTTTCCATCCCTACTTTCTAATAAAAGTGTCTTAATAAATCAATCAGAATTAGTTACTTTTATAATTGATTTGATTAAAGGAATCGCTGAACGAAAAGCAACTGTTATCCTAATTGAAGATATCCATTTTATGGACGCTGACGGAATCAACTTACTCCAAAACATTATCAATCATATCAAGAATTTACCTGTTGCTTTCGTCTTGACGAAACATATTGATTCTTCAAGAGAATTGGACGTGTTTATCAATCAATTGGTCTATAGAAAACAATTGGATCAACTTAAATTAAATCCCTTATCAGAGAAGGAAAGTTTAGCTTATCTTCACCAAAACCTAGACCATTTGAATTTAGGGGACCAAGATTTTCAAAAAATTCTCACTCTTAGTCAAGGTAACCCATTTTTCCTTTCAGAATACTGTGCGCAGCAATTGCAAGGCTATAAATTCCAAGCCTTAACCCCTGCAATGGAAGCAAAATTTTCTATTAAATTAGAACAGGTCAATAGCCAAGGAGCGGAGCTATTAAATTACCTCGCTTGTTTCCAAATGTCTGCTCCATTGACACTTTTGTCAGAATTACTTACTCTACCTTACCAAGATTGTTTAGATATAGTTGAAGACTTATGCCATCAACAAATTCTTGAGGAAACCTATAGTGAACAAGAAGTCAATTGTCGTTTCCATCAGTCACTATTTGCCATTTACTGCTATGATCACTTAACAATTGCTAAACGCAGAATGATGCACGCGCAAATTGCTCAGAGTTTAGAAAATAGTATCCACCAACATCATGATCCCAGTCACCTCTTTAATGAGATTTCTTATCATTATAAATGTGCCAAACAACCAATTAAAGCCTTAGCTTTTCAATTGAATTATCTAGAATCTACCTTACAATTCCACCATGAACTGTTTCCAATTTACACCCAAACCAATGAGCAAATCAGTCCTTCTTGGAATGAGAAACATCAGCTCATCCAAAATCAATTTAATCTGATTCGTAAACAAATAGAAGAACTAAGATTACGTTATGAGAAAATCAAAGATTTCCAAGAGTCGATGATTAAGTTCCTCTATTTAGAAGGTTGCTACATGATTCGAGTCGGTCAGTATCAACAAGGAATTGCCAATATCCAAAGAGTAATTGCTTTCGCTAATGAGTGGCACCACACAGACTACTTACTTGAAGGATATCGCCAATTGATTTACTACTGTATCCAAGTAGAAAATATCCCCGAAATGAAGTATTATACTGATTTAGCACTTGATGCATCGGTAGAGGCAAATAACCATGAAGCTATCGCGATCAATCTTAGATTGCATGGCCTCTACTATCTGATGGTTGGAAGAATTGACGACGCTATTCACCAGATAAAAGAATCAATTAATTGCTTCAGTTTGACAGCTAGTCTCCAAAGTAAATATGCCATTCAAATTGCTGCTGCGCTAGACTATTTGGCAGAAATTAAGCAAATGCAAGGTAATCCCGATCAAGCCATGGCCTATCAACAAAAAGCAATCACATTGTCACAAAATAATTTAAATGAGCCATCTATTATCTCATTCTATATTGGTTTAGGAATTTCCTATTATTACAAACAGGATTTTGAAAATGCTGACCGAATCTTTATTCAATCCAAGGAAGCACTAAAATCATTGAGTTTTCCTTGGAAAGAAACACAATTAGAAGTTTATTCCACTCTAATTAATTGTGCTAAAGGTGATTATCAGTCTTTAATTAATGTCATTAATAAACAAGATTGTTTGATTTCACGCTATTCAAATCCTCGAGATAAGGGCTATATTAATTATTTATTTGCAATTATTGCTTACAAACTACAACTGAAAATCATTTGTGATGACACCCTTCAGTCTCTTTTGCCACATGATTTCCAATATTATTATTCGACTGCAAAGACACATCTCAATCCATATCGAGACTGTCAATTAATCAAAGAACTAGATTCCCTTAACCAAAAAATCATCATAACTAAGTAAAAAACCTGATAAGTAGAATTAGAGTACTTAAACTCCTTCTACTTATTAGGTTATTATTTTATACTTTTAATGATTTGATGATTCTGTGCAAGAATCTGGGTAATGTAAAAAATAAAAGTTGCTGCTAAATTAGCTGTATGGTTATCGATATCATGCGGAGGAGAAACTTCGACTAGGTCAAAACCAATCAATTTACCACTTGCCGCTATGTGTTGCAAGACAATCAGAGCTAATTGAGGGTCTACACCTAAGGATTGAATCGCACTAACCCCAGGGGCATGACCAGCATTAAAGCAGTCCATGTCTATGGTTAAATAGATATGTTCTTTATCTTTCAAAAAATCATCAACTGCCAGACAAACATCTTGGTAACCCATCATGTACATATCTTGGCCTGTTAAAAATTGGATAGCTTTTGATTTGGCAACAAAATCAAAAAGAAAAAGATTATTATTATGCTCTTGAATACCAAGCACCATATAGGGGAAAATCTGATGATTACTCAAAGTATAATCAAACATTTGTCTAAATCCTGTACCTGAATTTGGGCCAGTATGCTCATAAGGTCGAAGATCAAAATGAGCATCCATATTAATGACAGCCAACTCCTCCAGAGGGTCCATTGACTCTTTTAGTCCTAAATAATGGCCAAAGGCAGTTCCATGACCTCCGCCTAAAACGATGGGGACAATCTGTAATTCCCTCATTCGTTTCACAGCTGCCGCAAGCGCCATTTGCATATCCTCTAATGAATGGTTCGGTGCATCAATATCACCACAATCATATAAACGAACCGAATTACCAAAGTGCCAAGGTAACTTAGCTAACTGTGACCGAATGGCAATTGGACCTTCCCCGGCCCCAACCCGTCCATTATTGATATAGACACCTTTATCACTTTTAAATCCAATGATTCCAAAGGCAATTCCTTGTGCAGGGACCAAGTCCAGATTATTTAAATCAAGGAATGACATGAGCATTCCCCACTTAGCGTTATATAAATCTGTATCTTCAATCCCAGGTCTATAATATGAGTAACTTGTTGGGAAATAATGGCTTAACATTTCTTCCTCCTTAGACTATTAATTCTACCATCTATTATAAGGGTCATATTAATCAATATCAATAGTTATTTGTTAATCAGTGAGTTTATTATTGATAATTATAAGAAAAGGAAGAGTTTGGCAAAAACTCTTCCTAACTTAAGGATAAGCTATTTAATGACAAATTAAATAGACTTTTACAGATGTAATTGTCGTTAGTATTGAATTGTTAAGTCAACAGCTTTTTCTACTGCTGCTAAGAATTCTTTACTTTCAATGACTTCAGATGCTTTATTCAATTCGTCATAGATTTCAATATCTTTATCAAATTCAATAAATTTAAGAGTTTTACGGAATACATCATATGCTGGTTGAGTACCTTTACCTAATTTTCCATTATCTGGTTTAAGGTCTAAGGCTTGGCAGGCAGCCATAATTTCTGTAGCCACAATACGACGTGAATTCTTAAGAATTTCACCAGCTTTACGAGCTGCAATAGTACCCATACTTACAAAGTCTTCTTGGTTTTCACAAGATGGAATTGAATCCACACTTGCAGGATGTGCCAAAACTTTATTTTCAGAAGCTAATGCTGCACAAGCATATTGTGTAATCATAAATCCTGAATTTAGACCTGGGTGTTTAACTAAGAATGATGGTAATTTACTTAAGTTTGTATTTACAAGACGTTCAACACGACGTTCTGATACATTTCCAATTTCTGAAATAGCTATTCCTAAGAAGTCAAATGGTTGTGCCATAGGTTCTCCATGGAAGTTACCTCCCGAAATAACATGTCCATCTTTACAGATGATTGGGTTATCAGTAACGGAGTTAATTTCAATTTCCACTTTTTCTTTGACATAGGCAATTGAGTCTTTACTTGCACCATGAATTTGTGGAATACAACGCAATGTATATGGGTCTTGTACGTGATCCTGCGTAGCTTCAGATATATTTTTACTGCCTTCAATTAGATTACGGATATTACGAGCTGTAGCCAATTGTCCGCTTTGAGGGCGAATGATATGCAATCTTTCTTCGAATGGACTGTTAATACCATTGTGGACTTCTAGAGAAAGTGCGCCAGCAATATCTGAAAGTTTTAATAATTGAATAGCATCATAAGTTGCTAAAGCACCAATTGCAGTTAATACAGTTGTACCATTGATAAGAGCAAGGCCTTCTTTAGCAGCAAGTTTGATTGGTTCAATTCCTGCTTTTTTCAATGCTTCTTTACCAGGTAATAGTTCACCTTTATAGTAAGCTTTACCCAAACCTAAGATTGGTAATACCATGTGAGCAAGGGGAGCCAAGTCACCAGAAGCTCCAAGGGAACCTTTTTCAGGAATATATGGGTGAACACCTTTGTTTAAGAGTTCAAGTAATTTTTCAACTGTAGAAAGACGAATACCTGAGAATCCTTTAACTAAAGAGTTAATACGGATTAGCATGATGGCACGAACTGCATCTTCTGGTAATGGGTCACCAAAACCTGATGAGTGAGTTCTAATTAAGTTTTCTTGCAATTGAGTTGTGTCTTCAGGTGAGATAGAAACGTTACATAGAGAACCAAAACCAGTATTAATCCCATAAACGACACGTTTTTCTCTCACTATATTATCAACTATTTTACGTGATTCAGTTACTTCTTTTTTTGCGTTCTCATCAATTTGACATTGCTGACCTTCACGAGCAACTGCTATCACATCTTCTAATGTTAAACTATTCCCATCTAAATTCAAAATTTTTGTCATTTTATATCCTCTATCTATTCTAATTAATGTGTTGTTTTTGGAGTATCTGTAGCTTGTTTACGACCATGCATGAAGTAGTAAATAGTACTTGAAATAATGACACCAATAATACCATAAACAACGTTCATTGGGTTATCACCAATAATCATTAATAAACTAATTACAACTGCAACAATTGGAATTACCGGACCAAATGGAATGCGGAATGTAACATCAGCATTTGGTTCAAGTTTACGCATTTTATTAACAGCTAAGGCAGTTGGAATGTATTGGAAGAAACGGAATACTACAGAAAGTGTAGCTAATGTTTCAAAAGATCCTGACAATAAGAGAGCAATTGCAATACCACTTGAAATTGTAATGGCAACAACTGGAGCTGCATTTTTATTTTCTTTAGTGATACCTGCTGGTAATAATCCTTCATTTGCAATAGCTGCACCGTAACGTGGAACCATGATTGATTCACCCATATTCAAACCAGTGATTGAAATAAGGGCACCAATTGAAACCATCCATGCTCCTGCAGGGCCAATCATTTTAACAAAGGCATCTTGTACTGGTGCATTTGTATCCATGATACCACCACCTAACATGGCAATTGTTCCACCGATGATAAGCATGTAAAGAATTGATACAATTGAGATTGAGCTTAAGATAGCGCGTGGTACATTTTTTTCTGGGTTACGCATTTCACCAGCAACAATTGAAAGTGTTTCAAATCCAATGAAACCATAGAAAATATATACAGCTGTACCTGAAACGGCACTCATCAAACTTTGTCCATCTTCTAATTGAACAAATGGGGTAAAGTGACCAATACCATTTTTAAAGAAGAAGAGAGTACAAACTGCAAAGGCAACAATTGGAATTAATTTTGCAATAGTTGCTGTAATGGTTAAAACTTTTGATGTTTTCAAACCTGCAATATTCATTAATGAAAGAAGAATAACTAAACCAATACTAAGTGGTACATTCATTCCTTCAAAAGCAGGGAAGGTAATAATGAACATTTTTGCAAAACCAGCAGCCATGGCAGCCCAAGCAAATATGGTTACTGCCCAGCCAAGTATACCTACGTTAAAGCCAATAAAATCACCAAAGGCGCGTTTTGAATATTGGAAGGCTCCGCCATTTTTTCCAAAATAGCCTGAAACTTCTGCAAAACAAACTGCAAGCATTATTGTCAATACGGCTGTCCCTGCCATTACTAAAATTGAAGCAGGTCCTAAGCCTTTATAAATACTTTGTGGAAGTAAGAAAATCCCAGAACCAATAACTGCATTAATACCATACAAGGTTGCTCCACTAAGTGAGAATTTTGCGTCTTCCCGTTCTTGCGCGCTAAGTTTATTTGAATCCATAATATTGCTCCTCCTTAAAGATCCTTTAATCATGCAAACTTAATCCGTCTCTGTCTGATAACCCCGCCCAAACCGCTATCATTTTGCCAATTTCATGATAGGGAGATAAACATATCTTAATTGGGTGATTTGTTGAATTTGTTTCTATAATTAATAAATGATTTACTTGTAATATCCCTTCACAGATATTTTCAATTTGAAAATGGAGGTCATTTAGTGCATAAATGAATTGAATAGGATTATTGTCACAAATTGGATCATTATTGCGGGCGATAGCCATCATCTGGCCGACATAATTATTATTATATATTAAATTAAAGTCTGTGCATTCCCCTCTACTAATTATTTTTTCCTTTCCTTCAAAAGAATAACTTTCGAAAGCTTGTAACGGTTTTTCCACTTGCTTATCTTTAAGTGAAAGTATGATTGACTTATCTAAGCTCATAATTAATCGATGATATCCAGTCAAATCAGAGAATTCAGATTGCGCTAATTCAACAGTTGCAGTTGATAAGCGGTAATCAAATTGTCGACTTTGATAATCACCAGTTTCAGGAAAGATAAACAATTGTTTCGTTTTCCCCCCTGACCAGATTGAGTTATGGAAATCAGCTTCACTTAGAATTTTAATTTGTATCATATTATTATTCTCTAGAATAATCCAGTGATATTGCCCTCATCATCAATATCAATTTTTTCACTTGCAGGTACTTTCGGAAGACCTGGCATAGTCATAACTGCACCAGTAAGTGCAACGATAAATCCAGCTCCTGCTGAAACTTTCAGATTAGATATTTTAACTGTAAAGTCTTTTGGTGCACCTAGTTTTTTAGCATCATCTGAGAATGAATATTGTGTTTTTGCCATGCAGATTGGAAAATTTCCAAAACCTAATCTTTCCAAATCATTCATTTCTCGTTTAGCTGCTGGTGTTAATGAAATTCCTTTACCACCATAAACTTTCGTAACAATTTTAGTTAATTTTGTTTCAATGCTGTCAGTTTCATCATAGACAAATGAGAAATTATTTTCTTCTTCTGCTAATGCAACAACCTTTTCAGCTAACTCAGCGCCACCTGCTCCGCCATTTGCCCAAACGTCTGAAATAACAACATCGACATTACGTTTTTCGCAAGCATCATAAACGGCATTTAATTCAGCGTCAGTATCAAATGGGAACTTATTAATTGCTACAACAACTGGTAAACCATAGACTTCCTGAATATTTTCTAAATGTTTATCTAAATTTGGGAGACCATCCAAGACTGCTTGGACATTTTCAGTACCTAAATCAGCTTTTGCTATACCACCATGCATTTTTAATGCACGAATTGTAGCAACTAAGACAACCGCTGATGGTCTAATACCAGAGAGACGACATTTAATATCAATAAATTTTTCAGCACCTAAGTCAGCTCCAAATCCAGCTTCAGTAACTGCATAATCTGCATATTTGAGGGCTAATTTCGTTGCTAAAACACTGTTACAGCCATGTGCAATATTTGCAAATGGTCCACCATGAATTAAAGCAGGTGTATGTTCAAGCGTCTGAACAATATTTGGATGAATAGCTTCTTTTAGAAGAGCTGCCATTGCACCTTCTGCTTTTAAATCATGTGCAGTAACGGGATCACCTTGGAAGTTGTAACCAATAATAATTTTGCCTAAGCCTTCTTTCAAATCTGAAATTGATTCTGACAAACATAGAATAGCCATAATTTCAGAAGCAACTGTGATATCGTAGCCATCTTCTCTAGGAACACCATTAACTTTTCCTTGAAGTCCATTAACAATATGGCGAAGTTGGCGATCGTTCATGTCGACAACCCGTTTCCAAGTGATACGACGTGAATCAATTCCTAATGTATTCCCATGGTGAATATGATTATCAATTAAGGCAGCTAACAGGTTATTTGCAATTCCGATAGCATGAAAATCACCTGTAAAGTGTAAGTTAATGTCTTCCATTGGAACGACTTGAGCATGACCTCCCCCAGCAGCACCACCTTTGACACCAAAGACTGGCCCTAAAGAAGGTTCCCTAAGTGCAATTACAGCCTTTTTCCCAATATGTGATAAGGCATCTACCAAACCAACCGAAGTTGTTGTTTTACCTTCACCAGCAGGTGTTGGTGAGATTGCTGTCACTAAAATTAACTTACCATCTTTTTTCTCTTTCAATGTAGCTAATTGTCTGGCATCAATTTTAGCCTTATATTTTCCATAGAGGGTTAAGGCATCCTCTTCAATACCAATTGATCGGGCCACATCAGTAATCGGACTCATTTCAACTGAATTTGCAATTTCAATATCTGATAGCACCATTTTTTCTCCTTTTATAAACTATGTAATACCTCTGTATAAATCTTATCGGCTAGTTGACAGCCTTCTTCCAAGATACTTTGCCCTCTAGTTTCATAACTATCTACAAACTCAGTATCCTTTATCCCAGCTAGGTTAATCAGAACATTTAACCACGCTCCTTGTAAACCAGCTTTTAAATTCAATGCCGCAACACCTAAATCGCTTGCAGCATTAGTGTTTGTATGACCAACAGCTTTTTCTGTAACTTTAATAGCTTCAAGCATTTGTTCCATCATGCTAAAAGGTGATTTTGTAGCTTCCTTCAAGGCATTTTGCATTGCCTGTCTGCGAGCTAATTTATCATTATCAGTTTCTTTTGGCATATCAAATACTGCAGATACAAGGTTGAAAGCTTCTGTATCTTTATCAATAGCTGCTAAGAGGTCCATTTGTAATTGACTACTTGCTTCATGCACTGTTTTGATCAATGCTTCCTCATCAGCATATTTTTTCTTACCAAGTGTTAATTCACAAACCATTTTGGTTAAAGAAATACCATTTGCTGCTGACAAAGCAGCCGCAGACCCTCCTCCAGGAGCTGGCGCATCTGATCCCAATACCTGGGCAAATTCAAAGAGAGATAAATCGACTAATTTCATGATAATAACCTCATTACCCTAATAGGTGGTTTTCTAGTACTTGTTTGTGATAATCAAAGTCTTCGACTTGGAGATAATATTCTGCAACATCAACAAGCGCTTTAGCAGGTGCTAAGCCAATAATTTCAGAACCAATGACATTTACACCATAGCGACGTGCTTCAAATTTGATGGTTTCGAATGTACGATAGAGTGAACATTTTTCAAAGTTAACCATGTTCATTGAAACTTGTGCAATATTACGGTCTTCAAGCATTAATCCAATACCTTTACAGTATTTGTAGCCGCCTGATGATCCACGAATAATCTTAGCAATGTTTTTTGCAACATCTACATTGTCTGTATCTAGGTTTACGTTAAATGCGACTAATGGCATACGAGCACCAATAGCTGTTACCCCTGCTGTAGGATGGATTTTGCGTTCACCAAAGTCTGGTGCCCAGTCTTCTTCCAATAATTTTTCAGGCATACCTTCGAATTGACCTTTACGAACTTTAGCTAAATTTTGACGTTCTGGTCGGCTCGCTGATTCTTCATATAGGAAAATTGGAATATTGAGTTCACTATTTACTCGTTGCGCAACTTTTTTAGAAATTTCTACACATTCTTCAGTCGTAATTTCTTTAATTGGAACAAAAGGACACACATCAGTTGCACCCATTCGAGGATGTTCACCTTGATGTTTTGTCATGTCAATATTTTTACTGGCAAATTTTATCAATCGGAAAGCTACTTCTTGGATTGATTCTTCATCACCAACTAAAGTAAATACACTACGGTTGTGACTGGCATCTGATGAATAATCTAACAGGGTTACTCCAGCTACGCTTTTTGCTGTTTTCACAAGACCATCAATGACATCCTGATTACGACCTTCTGAAAAGTTAGGAATACATTCAACAATTTTTGACATTTTTTCCTCCTCTAGTCAAAGTTATTGCACTTATTAAGCAGTAAATTTGGTACCGCTTACATTTAGACGTAAATAAATATCTATTTGAGAACCCAGCAACTAATTAACATTTTACTAGGTTCTCTTATAGATTACAATTTAAATAATTTTGCTACTGAATCTTTAATTAAATCTTCGTCAGTTAGATATGGAATGGTAATATGATCTGTACCTTCATGCAGACGATTGTATTCAATTGCTGTTTCAATGGCATGATCATTTCGTGCCCAGTTACGTCTTGCAACACCACCCATAGTGTCCCAAGCAATGGCAGATTTAATAATTTCGTCAATCCGTTCACTACCATCCAAGACAAGTCCAAAACCACCGTTTATAGCTTTACCAATACCAGTACCACCACCATTGTGGAGAGCTACGAGACTCATACCACGCGCAGCATTACCAGCATAACATTGGACAGCCATATCAGCACAAATATTTGAGCCATCTTTGATATTAGATGTTTCACGGAATGGCGAATCAGTACCAGATACGTCATGGTGGTCACGACCAATCATAACTGGACCAATTTTACCTTCACGTACCAATTCATTAAATTTAAGAGCAATATTAACACGACCCATACAATCTTGATAAAGAATACGTGCTTGTGTTCCAACAACTAATTGGTTCTTTTCAGCATCGCGAATCCAGTTGTAATTATCACGGTCTTGGTAACGACGGTCAGGATTAATTGCTTCCATAGCAGCATGGTCAGTGGCAACTAAGTCTTCATGTTTACCACTCAAGCAGCACCAACGGAATGGACCATAACCATAGTCAAATAACATTGGGCCCATGATATCTTCAACATATGATGGCCAAATGAAGCCGTCTTTATCATCACGGCCATTCTTAGAAATCTCCATAACACCAGAATCAAAAACAGATTTCATGAAGGCATTACCATAGTCAAAGAAGTAAGTACCATTACTTGTTAATTCTTTGATAGCATTGAAATGACGACCCAATGTTTCATTAACCTTTTCAATGAATTTATCTTTATCTTCAGCTAAAAGTTTCGTCCTTTCATCAAATGTAATACCTGCAGGGCAGTAACCACCATCATAGACATTATGACAAGAAGTTTGATCTGATAACAAGTCAACATGGATATGCTCTTTATTGATATATTCTAGCAAGTCAACAATGTTACCGTGAAAAGCAATTGAAGTTGTTTCTTTTGCTTCTTGGGCTTTTTGGGCCAATTGCATAGCTTCCTCAGGACTTTCTGCGATTTGGCTGACCCAACCCTGTGAATGACGAGTTTCGATACGTGAAGCGTCTACTTCCGCAATAATTGCGACTGCTTTAGCAATTTCAGCAGCTTTACCTTGTGCACCACTCATACCACCTAGACCTGAAGAAATAAACAATTTACCAGTCAAATCACCATCATCTGGAACCCCTAATTTTAGGCGACCAGCATTTAGTAATGTATTAAATGTGCCATGGACAATCCCTTGAGGGCCAATGTACATCCATCCACCTGCTGTCATTTGACCGTAATTGGTAACACCCATTTCTTCAGCAATTTCCCAATCTTTCATATTATCATATTCACCAACAAGTAAACCATTAGTAATAATAACACGAGGAGCTTCTGGTTTAGATTTGAATAATCCTAATGGGTGACCTGATTCGACAACAAGTGTTTGTTGATCAGTCATTACTTCAAGATATTTTTTTATCAAATTGTATTGTAACCAGTTGGCACAAACTGAACCAGTTTCACCATAAGTTACTAATTCATATGGGTATAATGCAATTTCAAAAGAAAGGTTATTATCAATCATTACTTGCATCGCTTTGGCAGCTGTGCAATTTCCTTTATACTCATCAATTGGTTTGCCATGGATTCTTTCATTTGGACGCCATCTGTATGCATAGATACGACCTCGAGTTTTTAATTCTTCAAGAAATTCTGGAATAACTTCTTCATGGAATTTTTTAGGGACATAACGTAAGGCATTTTTCAGTGCTGTTTCAGTTTGTTCCTGAGTTAAACGGAACCCTCTGTCAGGAGCACGACGGATACCTTCTTCAAATACTGTTTTTTCTGGCAATACATCATCCAGTTTTACAGTCATAGCAGCAGCAATTTCAGCTTCACTATAAGTTGTCATAGAAAAACCTCCTTATTTTTTTCATCTCTTTGATGTTTTATTTTCACTTGTAGTGTAAAATACTATCGTCGACGAAATGTCACTTTTTGAGATATTTTAACAAATAACTTAATTTTTTTATTTTTCTATTTTTTTGACAAAAATTAGACGGTTTCCAACTACTATTTAGATGATAGATAAATAATAGAGTAAAAGGAGAATAAAATATGTCTGCTGATTTACTGTTAGTTCATTTTGATCAAGTCTTTTGCCCTCAAGATATGGGGCATCCATTATATGGTGATCAAATGAAAAATGCTCAAATATTAGACGATGGCTATATTGCTATCAAAGATGGGAAAATATTAGCTGTTGGCTCAGGACAGCCAGATTCAGATTTAATTGGTCCAGCGACTAAAGTTAAATCATATGAAGGGAAAATTGCCACACCAGGTTTAATTGATTGCCATACTCATTTAGTTTATGGTGGAAGTCGTGAACATGAATTTTCCAAAAAATTGAATGGCGTCTCTTACTTAGAAATTCTTGCCCAAGGCGGAGGGATCCTAAGTACGGTTAAAGCAACCCGAGAAGCTGACTTTGATAATCTCTATCAAAAATCGGCTCAATTATTAGACTACATGTTATTACATGGAACTACTACTGTCGAAGCAAAAAGTGGCTATGGTTTAAACTGGGAAACTGAAGAACGTCAATTACAAGTTGTTAAACAATTAAATGCTGACCATCAAATAGACTTGGTTTCAACCTTTATGGCAGCCCATGCGATTCCAACTGAGTACAAAGGGCATTCAAAAGATTATTTAGATCATATTATTAATGAGATGCTTCCTAAAGTTAAAGATGAAAACTTAGCTGAATTCTGTGATATCTTCTGTGAAAAAGGTGTATTTACGGCTGATGAATCTCGTTATTTACTGTCCAAAGCAAAAGAACTTGGCTTTAAATTGCGTATCCATGCTGATGAAATTGAATCAATTGGCGGTGTTGATGTTGCTGCTGAGCTTGAAGCAGTTTCAGCAGAACACTTAATGATGGCGACTGATCAAGGAATCGAAAAGATGGCAAAAGCAAAAGTCATTGGAAATCTTTTACCAGCTACTACCTTTAGCTTAATGGAAGATACTTATGCACCTGCTAAAAAAATGATTGATGCAGGAATGGCTATCACTTTATCAACAGATAGTAATCCTGGTTCTTGTCCAACTGCCAATTTACAATTCGTTATGCAATTAGGCTGCTTTATGATGCGACTCACGCCAATTGAAGTTCTAAATTCAGTTACCATTAATGCTGCTTATTCTGTAAATAGACAAGAAACAATCGGAAGTTTTGACGAAGGCAAAATAGCTGATATTGCGATCTTTAATGCCAATAATATTGATTATCCATTCTACTTCTTTGCCACAAATCTCATCCATCATGTTTATAAAAATGGTAAACTTGTTGTTAAAGAAGGTCATATTACAAAATAAAAAAAGCTTTTACGGTTTTCCGTAAAGGCTCTTTTTATGGTTTTTTGATGATTTGATAAGATTGATAAATGAAGACCAAAGCTAATATAACACTAACTGCAATAGCAATGACAGCCATAATCATCTGTTCGGGTGAGGCACTATTATTATGGTTAGCAGTGTAAATGAAATAGGCTGCCCAAGATATGGCTAATAGGATAAATGGATTTTTATCTTTTCTCACTAGGAAGATAGCTAGAGCACTAATAACAATTAATACCAATCCCGAAACCAAGGCATTTGGTGCCTGTACTCCAAATTGCGTTTTTTTGAAGAAAGCAGCTATATTAACTAAGCTAGCAATAATTAACCAACCAGTATAAATCCCAAAGGTAAACTTAGACAGTGATAAACCATCATCAAGTTTTCCTAAATAATGACTGATAACCAGTAAAAGTAAAGCATAGATAATAATGGCAATTGTAGAAAGACCAATCAAATCGTTGGTAAATAAAATTGTCCATAAGATATTAAAAATAAATGTTCCCATCAAAAATGGATAAATAAGATCTATTTCTTCCTTGATTTTATAGCTCCATTTGAAATAATAAATGATCAATAAGAGAAATAATAAACCATAAATCACTGACCAAATAGAAAAAGCTTGGCTACTAGGGGTCAAAAAATTATGATATTTATCAGATAAATCTTTCTGACTCATCCCTGTTAAAAAGCCGATGGCTGACAGAAAATTAAAGACGAGTGTCAGAATATAAGCAACAAAAAGTGACTTTATTCTATTTGCTTCTTTTTTCATAGTAAAACCTCCTTTTTTTCATATTATAAAATAATTTCTAATAAATTACTTAATTTTAACATGATATAAAGGTGCCCCCAGGCAATTATGGTACAATGAAAGGAAAAACAGTTAAGGAGAAAAAATGCTTGAATTAAGTCGCCAAGAGATAATTAGTCAACGATTATATAATAATGGATTAGTGGAAAAACTTAAATCTATTGATCATCTCTTAAGCAAATCCCTAGGCATCCAAGCTCAGTATATCAATCATGCCCTATTCAATATTTCAACTCGCCTTGACCCTGATAGTTTTCATTCCTTTTCAGAATTAGAAAAAAAGAGTATCTTAGCATGGGGACAACGCCAAACCTATCATTTTTATCAAAAGGAAACTTGGCAAGACATTGTAATTTCCCTAGCAGAACAAGAACTTTGGCCAAAAAAATTACTGACAGAAGCTGGCATTAACCTGGAACTTGTCAGCCAAATTCTTGAAGATTATCTGATTGATAAAAGAACTCGGCAAGAGGTTCTCGATTTTTTTGGACCAGATCACAAAGTCCTCTTTCAATGGAGTGCCCTTTTTCTTCTTCATTCCCGACAAGGCCAACTCTATCATACCTGGACCACCCAAAATGACCGCTTTGTCCACTGGCACCAATTAAACCAGACAACTTCTGCTCCTTTTCAAATGGAATTGCTACTGCACCGCTATTTTATCTTTTATGGACCAGCGACTTTAGCTGATGCCGCTCATTTTTTTGGTATTAAGCAAAGCCATTTAGCTAAAATACCACTAAGCAATTTACAAGCAACCACCTATCAAGGGAAGAACTACTACTTTGATAGCTATCATGAGCAAGTCAGTCTGCCAGAAATTGTCGTCCTGGGAAAATTCGATCCTTTGTTGATTGCTTACGCCAATAAAGATTTGCTCATTGACCAGGATATGCAAGCAAAAGTTTGGAAAAAAGCCGGACAAATTTCAGCTATTATATTGAAGAAAGGTAAATTAGTTGCAACTTGGACCTTTTCAAATAAAAAAAGTGACATTAGTTTTACTGTGGAAGTACAGGGTAAGTTACTTAAAAAAGATAAAAAGCAAATTGAATCTGTCTTTAAGACCTATTGTCGTCAAATGAAAAAACAGCTCAAATCTATAAGCTATCTTAACTAATGTTATAATAGTAAAGGAGGAAATAATGAAAAAAGAATATATTAGTTATTTATCTGGCACAATTTTTTTAATCTACGGACTAGTCAGCCATAAACTGATTTTTACAGTCTTAGCAATAGCCTTACTTATTATTGGTTATGCTGATCATCTCAAAACAAAAAAATAACTCCGAAGAGTTATTTTTTTTATTTTGTTTTATAAGCATGTGTGAAGTCAACATCAAGTCCAGTTGAGTTACGAACTAATCCTTTAATATTAGGGTTTTGAAGACCTTCATTGGCAAGATAATATAGCGGGCTATAGTGAGCACCCTCATATAAAGCTTTTTCTGCCGCTTTGTAATCATCTGCTGCTGCATCTTTATCCAAAGCATTCGTAGTTAATGCACTCTCATAAGCAGCATCATACTCAGGGCTCTTAATTTTACCATAGTTGTAGTCAGAATTTGATGTGAATAATCCATAGAAGGTTGATCCTTCAGGATAATCACCACCCCAACTAACAAAAGCTATCTCAAAGTTTTGTTCTGAAGTATCTTTAAGACGTTGTTTGAAGGTTACAAATTTTTCTTCAAGTGTCAATCCAGGTAGATTTTTCTCCCAAGATTCTTTGATGTAATCCACAGCAGCCTTCTTCATAGGATTATCTGAATCAGCTAACATGGTCAAGGTTAATTTTTCAGTTCCAAGTTCTGCTAATCCTTCTTTAAAAAGTTTTGCTGCTTTTTCTTTATCATATGTGTAAGGTTGTGCAGTGTATTCACCTAAATCTTTACCATTGGTTAATTTTTCTAAACCAGTCGGTGCTAGAGAGCTTGCCGCTTTAGAACCTGTATCTGCAGCAGCTTTAACTAATCCTTCACGGTCAGTAGCGAGGTTAAGTGCTTGACGGATTTTTTGATTAGTTAATGCTTTCACAGAACCAGTTTCATTATAAGCTAAGTAATCTGCACGGGCTTCTGGAATTTTGATGTTGTCTTTATTGTTTTTATTAGCATTGTAGATTGCTGATGTTCCAGAAATATTTGCAAAGTCTAATTGACCTTGTTTGTACATTTGAACCGCAGTATCTGGTTTTTTAATAGCTTGTACTTTTACAGTTTTGGTTTTAACATTTTTGGCATCCCAGTAATATTTGTTTTTTATTAGTTTAAAGCTACCACTAGTCCCATTCCAATCTTTGACAACATATGGCCCAGAATATAATTGTTTTTCAGAACTTGTACCATATTCTTTGCCTGCTTTTTCAACAAATTTCTTTTGTTGTGGCATAAAGTTTGAGAATGATAAGAGACTTTCAAACTGTGGTGCGGGAGTGTCCAAAGTAAAGATAATTTTATTACCATCAGCCTTAACACCCAATTTAGTGAGATCTTTTTCCTCACCTGCGATGATTTTATCAGCATTTTGTAAGTGAGCATCCGTTGTTAAATAAGCATATTCTGACGCAGTCTTAGGATCAACCATACGTTGCCATGTATAGACAAAGTCATCGGCAGTCATTTTGCTACCGTCCGACCATTTTAAGTCGTCACGCAAAGTAGCTGTATAAGTCTTACCATCTTTTGAGATATCGACTTTAGTAGCTAAATCTGGAACAAGTTTACCATCTTTACCGACGCGAAGTAAGCTACTACCAGAATTCCCAATCGCCATCGCTGAGTAGCGGTCAGTATTTTTGGAAATATCTAGTGTAATAATTTCAGTAGGTGTATACCAATTGATGGTATTTTTATCTCCAGATTTTGATGCAGAGTTTGAGTTACCACACGCTGCTAAAGTTGAGACCGTTACTAAAACGAGTCCAGCCGTTGTTAATGTTTTCCATGCTTTCATATCCCTATTCTCCTAATTGAATACTCAACTTAATCTTTAAGTTATGATTTACATGATATCACAAATATTCTGAATTGACAAACAATTTCAAATATTTTCTAAAAATTAGATTGAATTACATATTTACTCATTATTCGTGTAATTTTTAATCACTTATTAGCATAGAGTGAATAAAAATAAGACACCTTATGCAGGTGTCCTATCTTATTTTGTAAATTCTTTGACCAAAAGATTAAATTCTTCATTGGTCAGGGTAACCCCTTTACCCATTTTGGTATGATCTGGGCTCCAAGTTCGAATATCCCATTTTGCTGGTGCACCATTAAATGATACACGATTTAGTTCTTTAGTCCAGCCTTTATCATTCTCAGATAAAGTAATTAAATGTTCTTCAATTTCAAAAGTAAATTCAGCCATTTTTCCTCCTAATAAATAATTCGAAAAAAAGAGAAAAATTTCTATCTCTTTTCTTTAAAAAATAACAATTTTGCGATAAAATACTATAAAACTATTCTAACAATTTATAAGGAAAATGGCTATGAAATCTCTTGCAAATATAATAAAGTCATCCCTTTATGATTTTATTGACGGACACTCCCATTACCCCCACCAACAGGACAAACAAAAACCTATTTCACTTCAGTCAAATAAAAATATAGCTACTATTAACGAGGCTATGGAAAGCAATACTCCCGTTCATCTTATTTGCTCAGAAAAGGACCTAACAGGTCTGATTACCAAATACAATAAAGAAATAGGACAGCTCATCTTAAAAAACAATAATGTGACACAAATAGTCACCATTTCTGAAATTAAAAAAATATCCATACTACCAAAAAACAAAGCATGAAAACTCCTCTTCATAGAGGAGTTTTGTTATGCTCTTACTGTTTGGCTAGTGCCATCTTTTTTATAAAGATTGACTAATCCTTCTTTACAGGCACGAATCATATCACCTGCTTGAACAGCCTGTGGCAATTTAATTGTTAGTAATGCCATTGGATTTGGTGCACGATTAATTTTGTTACCTTGATCATCATGTAAATCAACTACTTCTGTTTCAAAATGTCTGAATCCTGGACCATAAAACTCAATTTTGTCCCCTTCATGAATAACATTACGTTGACGGATTGTTGCTAGCATGGTTGATGAATCAAATGAGACTACTTCTCCAACAAATTTATATTGTGGAATTTTACGGCGAGCTCCAAATAACTGTTCATTCTCAGTTGGCGTTCCATAATAAAAACCTGTTGCCAATTCGCGCTGAGCTACTTTCCATAGTTCATCAATCAATTCATCTTTAATGGCAAAGAATTTTTCTGGACTTTCCATATAAGCATCGACTGCTGCCTTATAACAATTGGTAACAGTTGATACATAGTGAATTGATTTCATGCGACCTTCAATTTTAAGGCTATCAACCCCATTCTCAATTAAATCAGGAATATGGTCAATCATACACATATCAACTGATGACATTGAATAATCTTCAGGAATTTCACCTTTTAAAGAACGTCTTTCAGAACCAAAAGGCAATTCATAAAGATCATATTTCCAACGGCAAGATTGTGAGCAACCACCACGGTTCGCATCGCGGTGACTCATGTGGTTAGAAAGGACACAACGTCCTGAATAAGAAATACACATTGCTCCGTGAACAAAGGCTTCAATCTCTACCTCTGTACGTTTTCTAATCTCAGCTAACTCAGCCATATTTACTTCACGAGCTAAAACAACACGTGTTAAGCCCATTTCTTTCCAAAACTCAAATGTTTCATAGTTTGTTGATGAAGCTTGAGTTGACAAATGAATTTCTAAACCTGGTGCTTCCGTTGAACAGATAACTATTAAAGCAGGGTCTGATACAATAACGGCATCTAAGCCCATATCTCTTAATTGACGGAACCATTCACCTGCTCCTGCTTCATTACCTTCATGTGTAACCATATTGGCTGCAACATAGACTTTAGCATCATGAGCGTGAGCATAATCAATTCCTTCTTGCAATTCTTCCATAGAAAAATTACCGGCACGACTACGTAAACCGTAAGCTTGTCCACCGACAAAAACTGCATCTGCACCATAATCAATAGCAACTTTTAATTTTTCTAAAGTTCCAGCTGGTGAAAGGACCTCTGGACGTTTTTTTTCTGTATTTGACATTTTTTATCCTTTTTTCTCTCGACTGTTGAGCATCAGCAATTCTTCAAAAATTACTTAACCGTTTTCGGATCAAACTCATAAAATCCGGTATCTAAGTCACGACCTTTTGGATGAAGTCTTTTAAGTTCTTGATCAAGTTCTTCTGCTTTTTCTTGGCTAAATTCTCCAGCCAAAATTAGCTCGCGCGCCTCAATAAAGAGTTTAGTAATAGCTAAGAAGTTATCACCCGGACAGTATATCCCATCCAATTTCCAATTATTTAAGTTATGGCTGTGCAGTTCTTCCAATTTGGTCATCATATCAATGTCATTGTTGATAAAGATGTGCGTCCCATGGTTGTCCTGATAAATGGAATAATGGCTCTCGGCATCACCAGGTTCAGCAAGGAATAATCCGCGTTCTCTGGTTGTTTCATCATCAATATGAGTGAAATTATAGTAATTTTCGATCAGTGGACGTTTTGAATGGTGTATAACCGAGGCTCCATAAACTAATACTTCAGCTGGAAATTCAACATTTTCAGCTAAGGTAAATAATTCTGCTGAAGGGATTTCACGAGCTAATACAGTTTCTACTGCTCCATGTTGCCCCCAAAAATTGACCTGACGACTTGATGTCACGAAGACAGACGTGTCATAAATTAACTTAAAGTTATAGCCATCACGCTTATTAACATAAAAGAGTCCAGCATCACCAACCACTAAGTAATCAACTTGAATTTCTTTCATTAAATCTAGGAAAGGTTTAATGGCATCCATCATTCCTTGGTGCATCAGTGCGTTACAGGCCACAGTCAATTCTTTTCCTGCCGCATGCACGATTGTTGCAATTTCTCGTAATTCATCATAAGTGAAGTTATGAGGAAGTCTTAATCCGTAATCTTTTTCTCCAACATAAATACGGTCTACCCCAAGTGATAACAATGCTTTAACGTGTTCAATACTTTCAGCTGTTGCTGTAATAATTATTTTTTTCATATAAAGATTATTATATCAAATTTTGGAGGCCTTGGAAGCATATTTCTTGTCAATTCTTGAAAACTGTGCTTTCATTTTTTAATTTTCAAAAAAGAGATGACAAATTGGAGAATTTGTGATAAAATGACTTAGTATCTCGAAGGAAAGGAGAGGACTATGCCATCACCATTAAGAAAAGAAGAGCATTTTGAACAATTACAGGATTATCAGAATGAAACTCCGAAATTTCAAGAATTTCAAGAACTTAATGCACCTAGTGCTAAATTAGAAGAATTATTCTTTTTTGCTGCGATTGCAATTTTTAGTTTAGTCACTGTCTTATTTGCATTTGTCCTACTCGCATTAAACTTTTCTCCGATATGGGCATTTTTGTTCTCAGGCATAATCAGCTTTAGTATCACAAATGTTCTCAAAAAATCTGTTAAAAATCTTATCAAATAAAAAAAGTTTTGGGAAAACCCAAAACTTTTTTATATTTCTGAATGTAACTCTTCTTCTTCACGTTCAGACTTAGCTGATGCATCTATAATTTCTTCTGAAAAAACATCTGTATCTGAAATCAAATCTTCTGAAGTGTTCATCACTGGAGCTTCCTCATTGATATCAGAATAATCAATGATTACATCTTCTTCATTAAGAACAACATCTTCAGTAGTCATTGTTTGATCATCTGTCATATCTTTTTCTTCTGTAAATTGTTGGCTTGTCTTATTAACAAATTGATTTGTTTTTTGTTTAACTGCTTCCATTACTTGTTCAGGAGTAATCTCACCAGTTTCAAATTTATGTTTATAATCATTAAATGTTTCTTTTGCAAGGTTAGTATATTCAGTACCTTTTTCTTTTGCCATTTGATGATACTCTTCTGGGTTTTCTTTATAAGCATCGTATGCCTGTTCAGCACGGCTTTTAATTTCTTTTCCTTTTTCTGTTGATAAGAAATAGGCAGTTGCAAGTCCAGTTGCAGTACCAATAACTAATGATTTAAGTAGATTACTCATAACTTTTCTCCTTTTTACCAAATACTTTTGAGGCCATTTTACCTACCATGGCAGTTTTACTAACTTTAGAAACACCACTTGTTGCTGAGCTAGCATGTTGTCCCAAAGTTCTTGCATGAACATTTAAATCAGAAACACTTTCTGATAAATCTGCAATGGCAACAAATAAGGGATCAATTGTTGATACTTTACCATTGACATCTTCAACTAAAACATTTGCTTTAGCTAAGATTTCATTAGTTTGATAAAGAGTTACATTGACATCACTGGTTAAAACAGAAATTGTCTTCTTCGTTTCATCAATTGTTTCTGATACCTTTTTAAGAACAATAATTAAAAAGATAACGAGTGCAACAAATGCAAGTGCGATGATAATTAATGCAATACCTACTAAATCCATATTTTCTCCTTTAGCTTATTCCTGATAGAAAGGAATATTTTTTTGTGCTCTTCTTTTGATAACAAAAGCAAGACCAATTACAATAATAATAATTGAAACAATTTGTGAAACTCGGATTCCTAAGAACATTAGACTATCCGTTCTCATGCCTTCTATAACAAGTCGACCACAACCATACCAGATGAGATAAAAAGCAAAGATTTCACCTTCTAAGAGAAACTTAGGTTTTCTTCTCAAAACAATGATAAAGATAAATCCAAATAAATTCCATAATGACTCAAATAAAAAGGTTGGAATTCGGTAACTTCCGTCTATAAACATTTGTTGTTTTATGAAGTTTGGTAAATAATTTAAACTTTTTACTGCTTTGCCATAAGCTTCTTGATTTACAAAATTACCCCAGCGACCAATAGCCTGCGCAATCATTACACCAGGAACTGTAACATCCAAAAATCTTATGGGATCAATAGCTTTATTATAGGTGTAAAAATACAAGACGATGGCACCTGTGATTAAACCACCGTAGATAGCAATCCCGCCATTCCAAATGGCAAAAATTTCATTCAGGTGCTGAGAATAATATGACCATTCAAAGGCAACATAATAAATTCGTGCACCAAGAATAGATAGTGGAAAGGCAATCAAAATAAAGTCAATAATATCGTCACTAGGCAATTTTTTGTGTGGAGCTTCTTTTGAAGCTAAGTAGACTCCTAACAGCAAACCCATCATGATACAAATCGCGTACCAATGAACGGCAAATGGACCAATTTTAAATGCTATTGGGTCAATCATTGGTTTTCCTCATTCTGACTAATCAAATTCGTTAATCTTTCTTCAAAAGTTTTAGTCGCATCAAATCCCATTTGTTTAGCACGATAGTTCATCGCAGCTGCTTCAATAACAACAGAGACATTTCGCCCAGTTTTAACTGGAATTCTAATTCGTGGAATTTTAACGCCGGCAAAATCAACATCTTCATTACCATTGCCAAGACGATCAAATATTTTCCCTGCTTCAAAATTTTCTAAATAAATAGCCAACTGAACTTGTGAAGAATCTTTAACAGCACTAGCTCCATAAAGTGACATAATGTCAATAATGCCAACACCTCGAATTTCGAGAAGATGTCGTAAAATCTCAGCAGGCTCCCCCCAAAGTGTCTCTTCGTCTTTCGCATAGACATCTACTCGGTCATCAGCAACTAAACGATGACCCCGCTTTACCAATTCCAAACCAGTTTCGCTTTTACCTATACCAGAGTCCCCTTGTATCAGAACACCCATACCATAAATGTCCATCAAAACACCGTGAACACTTGTTCGTTCTGCTAATGATTCCCCTAAGAAATAAGAGATTTCACCTAATAATCGACTAGTAGATGTTTTACTTTTTAAAAGAACAATATTTTCCTCTTTAGCTGCTTGAATCATTTCATCAGGTATTGGTAAATCTCTAGAAACGATCACAGCTGGTGTTTCTTTTTTAAACATCTCTCTTAAAACTGAATAACGGTTATGAGAAGTCATTTTTGTCAAATATGACCATTCCTTCATCCCAAAAATCTGAATGCGTTCAGGTGCATAATAATCAAAATAACCGGTCATTTCAAGCCCTGGTCTTGATATGTCGGATGTTGTGATTTCTTTTTCAAATAATTCATCGGTGCCATAAATAATTTCAAAACGAACCTTATTAATGAGCATCTTAACTGTAACTGACATAATATCTCCTTTTTTATATTATATCATACTTGAATTGTAAACCCTTTAATAGAGTCACTTTAAAGTATCATAAATATAAAATTTTAGAGAAAAAGACTTCATGTCAGTCATAAAGTCCTTCTTCAAATCAATAGGTTGTGTCTTTAATTCATTATTCCCCTGTTCAAAAATAATAAGTTAAAGAAAATTCTTACCAGAACCAACCATCATCTTCATCGTCAACCACTTCGGCATCCTTACGACGTCTTGGCCCATTATTACGTTTTTTAGCAATTAGATCCTCTTTATAAGGCAAAAAGATAGCTAATAAAATGTAAATAACAAATCCAAAGCCAGTTGAATAAATTAGCAGGGCTGCAAAAACGCGTGCAATTGCTAAATCCCAACCATATTTATCAGCTAAGCCAGCAACAACACCTGCAACCAACCTGTTTTTGCGCTGTTTGTAAAAAACTGTATCCATTGCGCACTCCTCCTTTGCTGATTTTCTTCTATATTATAATACCTATTGATGATAAATAAATCAGTCTTTTGACTGATTTATTTTGACTATTTTTCCTTGACAAAAGCCGCAAACATATTTTCGCGTGTTTATCTGTCGTCTTCTTGTAAAATGATGCCTACAAGACTTACATATATAATGAATTTTATTGAGTTTTTGACTAATTGGGGCATAGCGCAAACCATCGACCTGGGCTAATAGATCTTTAAAATCTTGGTCTCGATGTCGGAAACCTTTTTTGGCCATATAGAGATGGTAGTGACAGAGCTCATGCCTAACAATTTTCCGAAAAATCTCAGGACCAAATTCTTCATAAAGATTAAGATTAAAATCTAAGTGACCATCATTGGGGAAAAATCTTCCACCTGTTGTTTTTAAACGATTATTCCAATGGGCCTCGTGTTCGAAGCTTTGTCCAAAATCCTCTTTGGAAACCTGCTTTACATAATCAGTTAGATTCATTTGGCGCTAATAAACTAAGGTTAACTTTGTGACGGTCAAGATCAATTTTAGAAACCCATACAGTCACCAAATCACCTACGGAAACTACCTGACTTGGGTGATTTACAAATGTCTTACTCATTTCGGAAATATGAATTAAGCCATCTTCATGGACACCAACATCTACAAAAGCACCAAAATCGACAACATTGCGAACAGTCCCTTCCAGTTTTTGACCAATTCTTAAATCTTTTAAATCTAAAACATCTTGACGTAATACTGGCGTTTGGAATTCATCCCGAAGGTCTCTTCCTGGTTTGAGTAAATCACTGATAATATCTTTCAATGTCTCAAAACCAATTGACAACTTCTCAGCCATCTCCTTCTTATTCACTGCTTTTAATTTGTCTTTTGCTTGGTCGTCTAATCCCTTAATATCTAATTCTTTAAATAATTGCTTAACAGCTGCATAGGATTCTGGGTGAACCCCTGTATTGTCGAGAACATTTTCACCATTTGGAATCCGCAAAAAACCAGCAGCTTGCTCAAATGCCTTTGCCCCTAGACGTGGAACTTTCTTAATAGCCTCACGGGAAAGTATACGTCCATTTTCCTCACGGTACTTAACGATATTTTCAGAGATTGTTTTATTAAGTCCAGAAACATGAGACAAAAGCACTGAACTGGCTGTATTGATATTAACTCCAACTTGGTTAACCACGGTATCAACGACGAAATCCAAATTATCCGTTAATTTTTTCTGGCTAACATCATGCTGATATTGACCGACACCAATTGACTTAGGATCAATTTTTACTAATTCTGCTAATGGGTCTTGCAATCGCCTTGCGATTGAAATGGCAGAGCGTTTTTCGACCGTTAATTCTGGAAATTCATGTCTTGCTAGTTCAGACGCTGAATAAACAGAAGCACCGCTTTCATTCACGATGACATATGAAGTACTTGGAAAGTCCTTAAGAATTTCAGCTACAAAAGCTTCGCTTTCACGGCTAGCCGTGCCATTTCCAATCGCAATAATTTCAATTTGGTAGGTTTGAATTAATTCAGCTAATTCTTTTTTTGCAAGTTGAATTTTTGCTTGTCCAGCAGGTGGTACTGGGTAAATGACGTGAGTTGTAATTAATTTACCAGTTTGATCGACAACTGCTAATTTAGCACCAGTTCTATAGGCTGGGTCAAAACCTAAAACCATTTTCCCTTTTAATGGAGAAACTAACAAAAGGTTTCTTAAATTCTCTGAAAATAATTGAATAGCACCGTCTTCAGCAGCCTCTGTTAATTCACTGCGAATCCGACGTTCCATGGTAGGAATAATTTTTTTCTTTAAGGCTTGTGAGATGAGATCTTCAATATAAGGATTTTTCTGCTTGAAACGGACACTGAAAAAACGCAACATTTTATCAATGTTATGTTCAAAGGAAACTTTGAGCACACCAAGTTTTTCACCACGGTTTAATGCAAGTGTCCGATAGCCTTGCATTTTGGAAACTTTATCAGAAAAATCATAATAAATTTGAAAGACATTTTTATCATCAAGTGATTGGTCTTTTAATTGCGAAACAAGCTGACTATAATTCCAAATTTCGTTATAAGTCCATGAGCGCAGCTTAGCATCTTCTGACATTGCCTCAACTAAAATATCAACAGCTCCTGACAAAGCTTTTTCTGCAGTAGGAAAGGCTTCATTTGTATATTTTTCAGCCTCTACTTCTAACTGGTCAGCATCTTGTAAGATGAGACGAGCCAGTGGGAACAATCCAGCTTCACGAGCAATTGTTGCTTTGGTCCTTCTTTTCTCTTTGTAAGGCAAGTAGAGTTCTTCAACATCAGCTAGTTTATCTGCTGATTCAATAGCTGCTCTAAGTTGATCAGATAGTTTGCCCTGCTCAGCAATTTTTGCCAAAACAGTTTCTTTTCGATTTTTTAAGGCTGTTAAAGATTTTTCAGTATCAATAATAGCTTTAATGGCAACTTCATCCAAATTACCCGTCACTTCTTTTCGATAACGTGCAATAAATGGAATGGTATTTCCTTCAGCTGTTAAATCTAAAACGTCTTGAATTTGTTTTATTGAGATTGCTAATTGCTCAGCAATTGTTTCGATAATTTTATTTTCCATAATAAGTATATTATACCATAAAATGGCTATTTAATGGGCTTTTGGCATGTTATTTTAGTTAGTAATTAACAATAAAAAAAGATGCCTAGGCACCTTTTTTATTAGTTTAATTCGACAATTTCGCCTGTTTCTAAATAAACCAAACGTTCGCAAATATTTGAAATATAATCAGCAAAACGTTCAATATGACCCATCATGTAAAGGTATTCTGCTCCGTTACGAATTGAAGTTTCTTGCCCTTTCATTTCAGTCATGATTTCCTTAGACGTTTTATAATATAATTCATCAATAGCTTCATCTTGTTTAGCAATTTCAATTGCTTTTTCAATTTTACGTTTAGGAAAAGCAGCTAATAAGTCTGATAACATTTTCAGTGCTTTTTGACCGGCATCGTGAATTTGTTCTTCGATTGTATCTAAGGTATCGACTTCTTTCAAACGAATAATTGATTTTGAAATCCCAGCCATATGGTCACCCATACGTTCTAAATCAGAACAAGCTGACATGATTGTAATTACAAAACGAAGATCTGTTACTTGTGGTTGTTGTAAGGCTAAAATACGTGCACAAGACATCTCAACATCAATTTGTGCTTGGTTAATCAATTTATCATCTTCAATGATTTTTTCAGCCATTTCTTTATCTTTTGCTGCTAATGCTAATAATGCTTTAGAAGCTGATTCAATAACTGCTTGACCCAATCCTAAAAATTGTTGCTCTAAAAGTTGAAGTTCTAATTCAAATTGCTCTCTCATGTAAAAGTCCTTTCTCTAACCGAAGCGTCCAGAAATGTAGTCTTCTGTACGTTTATCTTTAGGATTTGTGAAAATTTCTAATGTATCACCGAATTCACAGATTTCGCCAGTTAGGAAGAAAGCTGTTTTATCTGAGATACGTGAAGCTTGTTGCATGTTATGAGTTACAATAATGATGGTATAATCCTTTTTCAAGTTTTGCACAAGATCTTCAATTTTCAAAGTTGAAATTGGGTCTAATGCTGATGTAGGTTCATCCATTAAAAGAACATCAGGTTCTACTGCCAAGGCACGTGCGATACAGATACGTTGTTGTTGACCACCAGAAAGTGACATTGCATTCTTTTTAAGATCATCTTTAACTTCTTCCCAAATCGCTGCGCCCTTAAGACTTTTTTCGACAATTGCATCAAGTTGAGCTTTATCTTTAACACCATGTGTTCTAGGGCCGTAGGCTACGTTATCATAAATAGACATCGCGAATGGATTGGGTTGTTGGAAAACCATTCCGACACGTTTACGTAAGCTATTCAAATTCATATCTTTTCCATAGATATTTTTGTCATCTAAAAGAATGTCTCCTTCGATACGACAACTAGGAATCAAATCATTCATACGGTTCAAAGTTTTCAAAAATGTTGATTTACCACACCCTGAAGGGCCAATCAAGGCTGTAATTTTCCCTTCTGGTAATTCAATATCAACATTTTTAAGGGCATGAAAATCCCCATAATATAATTCAAGGTTTTTTACGGAAAAAGTTCCCATTATTTAGATGCTCCTTTCACAAGGCGACGAGATAAAATTGTAGAGATAGCATTTATAATCAATACTGTAATAATTAAAATAACACCAGTGGCATATGCTTCTTTAACATGAAGACCTTCACTAGATAACATATACATATGTAAAGCGAGTGAACGTCCAGAAGACATAATAGATGTTGGTGCATTAGTTGAAGTCCCTAATGTATACATAAGAGCTGCCGTTTCACCAACGATACGACCAACTGCCAAAATAACACCTGCTAAAATACCTGGCATGGCAACTGGTAAGACAATTTTGAAAACAGTTCTCAATTTCCCAGCTCCAAGCCCAAAACTGGCTTGACGCATGCTATCACTTACAGACATCAAAGCTTCTTCTGTAGCTCTGATAATAACTGGAAGAACCATAATAACTGATGTCAAAATCCCTGACAATAATGAATATTGGAACTTCATAAAGACAACAAAGAAAAGCATCCCGAATAGACCAAATACAATTGATGGAATCCCAGCTAATGTATCGGCAGCAATACGAATCAGTTTAACCCATATTGAGCCTTTTTTAGCATACTCGACTAAGTAGAATCCTGCAAATACACCAATTGGCAATGCAATCAAAAGTGAGCCAAATACTAAAATTAAAGTAGAAACAATTGCTGGCATCAGTGAGACATTATCACTAGTGTATTTCCATTCAAATAGTGAAGGAGTAATATTTGGTAAACCATTAACCAAGATAAATCCTACGATTAGAAAAAGTGATCCAAATGTAAGTAAGGTAAAAAGGTAAACTAAAGTTTTTAAAATATATTTACTCATTTACTGATTTTCCTTTCATATAAGAGAACCACGCATTAATTAGAAGGATAAAGATAAATAATACAGCAGAAGTCGCAATCAATGCTTCTCTATGTTGACCAGAAGCATAAGCCATTTCTAACACGATATTTGTTGTCATTGTTCGAGTGCCTTCAAATAATCCTGTTGGAATAACTGGTTGATTCCCAGCGACAAGAATAACAGCCATTGTTTCCCCAATTGCACGACCAATACCTAAAATTATTGCTGAAAAAATACCTGATTTAGCAGCTGGAACAATAACACTAAAAATAGTGCGTTCATGACTTGCTCCTAAAGCAACACTTCCAGAATAAAAAGTTGCAGGTACTGTTCGAATAGCTGATTCAGTCAAACTAATGATAGTTGGTAAAATCATAATCCCTAATAACAATGATGCTGTGATAACGGACATCCCGTTTCCAGCAAATGTTCTAATCCAAGGAACCATTAATTGTAAACCAAAGAAACCATAAACAATTGATGGAATTGCAGCCATCATATTGACTGCACCTTTTAGGAAACCATAGATTGGTTTTGGACAGTAATAAACCATAAAGACAGACGTAAAAATTCCAGTAGGCACACCGACAATAATAGCTCCTATGGTGATTAATAATGAACCAACAATCATTGGTAAAATACCAAAGCTAGAAGGTGTATTTGAAGGAGACCAATTTGAGCCAAATAAGAATTTAGCAACACCGTATTTTCCGATAAATGGTAGTCCATTCATAAATATGAAGATACAGATTAATGATATAGCAACAATTGACATCGCTGCACTAAGGAAGAATAGAATTCTGAAGAATTCTTCTTTGAACGCTTGTTTTTTCACGCGCTATCCTTTCTAAATGAATGAAAGTAAGGGGGACAAAGGTGTCCCCCTTACACTTTCTTAGACTTATTTTGCTTTATCCCAGCTAGTTACTTTACCAGTAAATACATCTGTGATAGATTTCATGCTGATTTCTTCTGCTTTGTTGTCTTTGTTAACAACAACTGCAATTCCATCAAGTGCGATAGCATCATGTTTTAAGTCTTTGCCTTCTTCAGGAGTAAGTTCACGAGACACCATACCAATGTCAGCTGTTTTTTCTTTAGCAGCTGTGATACCTGCTGAAGATCCATTAGCAGTGATATCGATTGTTAGATCTGGATTTTCTTCTTTGTATGCTTCAACTAGTTTTTCCATAAGTGGTGTAACTGAAGTTGAACCAACTACTGAAAGTTTACCTGACATTTTTTGTGAAGTGTATTCTTTCATATCATCTTTAGCTTCAACAAATTTATTATCTGTTACAACTGCTTGACCTTGTTTAGAATGAATGAATGCTACGAAGTCTTTTCCTAAAGCTGATAAGCTGTCGTTGTAAACAATGTTGAATGGACGTTGAAGTGGGTAGTCGCCATCTTTAACTGTTTTAGAGCTTGCTTCCACTCCGTCAACTTTAAGTGCTTTTACATTATCATTAAGTGAACCAAGTGAGATATATCCTACAGCATCTTTATTACCAGATACTGCTGAGATAACACCTTCTGTACTGTTTTGAACAACTGCTGATTTAGAAGTGTTATCAGTTTCTTTATCACCATCTTTTTTCAAAATACCAGTAATTTCAGTAAATGCTCCACGTGTTCCTGAACCATCTTCACGAGTGATGACTTCAATTTTTCCACCTGATGCTGATGTATCAGAAGATTTTGAATCGTTGTTGCCACAAGCAACTAAGCCAAGACTAGACAAACCGAGAACTGCGAGAGTAATCATTTTTTGAATTTTCATAAGTTTCACCTTTTAAAATATATTTTTTTACTTCTTGTAGATTTGCTACATGTTTAGTATACCAATGCTTTGTAAAGGTTTATCCCCTATTTTTGTAAAGATTTTGTAAAAGTTTATATTTCTAAAAAATATTTCCTAAACATTAAAAAAAGAAGTCTTTTAGGCTTCTTTTTTCTCTGAAATAATACTTGATGGTAAGGTTAGGGTAAAGATACTTCCCTGACCAAGCTGACTAGAAACACTAATTTTGCCAGATAAGATTTGACTAAGTTCTTTCACTATTGAAAGACCTAGACCAGTTCCACCACTTTGGCGACTGCGTCCTTTATTAACTCTGTAAAAGCGTTCAAATATCCGTTCGATTTCTAACTGACTAATACCAATTCCCGTGTCCTTGACACATATTGTGATATTGTCTTTTGTTTCTCTAGTAATAACCATTATATCCCCGCCATCCTCAGTATAACGAATGGCATTTGATAGAAGATTTAAAATAATCTGAGACAAAAGGTATTTATCCGATTCAATGATAACATTAGCTTCTAAATCATATTTCAAATGTAAATGTTTTTGCTGCAATTGATGTTTTAAGCTATTGCCAATATACTGGAGAAATTCATTCAAGTCGATATCAGTTTTCTGTAATTGAGTCTTTTTAACCTTCGAAAGCGTCAGCATATGCTCAACAATGTGTTCTAAGCGCAAGCTTTCATTATAAATAATATCCAAGAATTCTTTTTTTAAAACTTCTTCATCTTGCGGCATTGACTTGATGGTCTCCGCAAAACCTTTAATAGAAGTTACCGGTGTTCTTAATTCATGAGAAGCATTTGAGATAAAATCCATGTTCAATTTTTCGTAATTCCGAATCATTGTTAAATCATAGAGTAAAACTAAAACTTGCTCAGTCTCTTGAACATCATTTAGAATTGGAACGACTGTCACTTCTAAAATCAAATCACCTTCATGAAATCCACGAAGTTCTTTTTTTATGGTTTTGGTGCTTAAAAATGTCTGTTTAACTAAAGACTTGATATCCGTTCGGCTAATATCATCTAAAACCTTATAATCGATTTTTGTATCTGGAAAATAGTTAGGCAAGGATTTACTATGTATAACGATATTTTTTTTTCGATCAACCAAAAACATGCCCATTGTTAGGTGGGATAGCAAAGCTTGAAGGTTTTCAGACATACCTTTGATGCTTGCTTTTTGTTGCTCTGTTTGATTTCGAAAATTTCGTAAAATATGGTTTAGTTCCTGAATTGTCTCATCTGAAGAATAATTGTAATACCTTAAAGTATAGGCATTCTCTACTAATTCATCTAAGTCATTTTGAGTGTCGTGCATATTTTTTATTGCGAATACTGATATCAAAATCAAGAGGATAATAAAACTAATCCAAACTTGCTTATTTCCATAGTCGAAATAGATAAAAAAACAAAAGAGCCATAATAATATATTCGTGATTGCTAGGATACTAAGACTTTTTCTCATCCTTTAACTCCTTAAATTTATAACCGTAACCACGAATGGTTTTGATAAACTTAGGATTTTTCGGATCATCTTCAACTTTTTCTCTCAGTTTACCAATGTGGACATCGACTAATCGTGTTTCCTGACCAAAATCATAACCCCAAATTCGTTCAAGCAATCGTTCTCTTGTTAAGGTCATATTAGGATGCTTTATTAAATAAAGTAATAATTCATATTCTTTTGGTGTCAGGTTTAACATGTCATTATCTTTATAGACTTCATGACGATCAGGAAAAACCCGTAGCCCATTAACGACCCATTGCTCATCACTCAAATCATTATCATCAGTTTGATCTTTTTCTGTTCTACGAAGTATAGCTTTTACTCTTGCAATTAACTCTCTTGGGCTAAATGGTTTGGTTAGGTAGTCATCAGCACCCAATTCTAGGGCTAATACTTTGTCAAATTCATCCCCTTTAGCTGAAACCATCATAATAGGGGTTGTGATTCCTTTTGCTCGAATTCTTTTACAAACTTCTATCCCATCTAATTGAGGAAGCATGATGTCTAGTAAGATAAAGTCAAAGTGTTCAGTCTCTGCTAATTTTAAAGCTGACCGACCATCACCGACTAATTCTGTCTGATAGCCTTCTTTGGCCAAATGATAATCTAATAAACGAAGAATATGTTCCTCGTCATCCACTAGTAAAACATGTTTTTTCATTACTTTCTCCTATGAAGTTAATTATATCACATTTCTCAGAAAACATAATTAAATCTAGAATTGAGATCAAAAGTAAAAAATCTGTATTCAACTTCCAAATTTATATAAAAAATACTTTCCAAAGCATAATGAACTTTGACAAGTATTCTTCCCTATTAATATAAGTTATGTTCAGATTGTTAATTCAATAATGTTTCCTTCTGGATCATTAATAACCGCCTCATAATAACCGTCACCTGTTGTACGCGGACCATTTTGAATAGGAAAACCTTGGTCTTGCATGTAGTAAGCAAACTCATCAACTGCTTCTTTCGAACCTAAAGCCAATGCTAAATGTGCAAAGCCAAATTGTTCATGGTTTTGGTCAGCAAGATTAGTTTTATTCATTATTTCTAAGCGAGCACCTGACGCAAATGTTAAAAAGTATGAATAAAATCCAGTTTTAGGGTTATGATAAAGACTTGTAGAACTTGCTTCAAAATAACGGCAATAAAATTCTTTCATTGCTTCCATATCTTTAACCCATAGTCCGATGTGTTCAATTTTAACTTGCATATTTTTTCTCCTTTTCTTCTTAAGTTAAGTATAAGACTTTCGTGGTAAAATAGCTTGTATAAAAGAAGCTAATACTGATACTATTATCTTATTATAATTCTCTCTTCAATTAAGAATTATGATTTATCTTTTCATTTCCCTTTAAATGATAGTATAATAGTGGTATATCTATAAAGAAAGTTGGTAGAAAAATGGCAATTACACATAAAAAAAATGACGAATTAGAAAAAATGATGTCAGGTTTTGCAAGTATTCCAAGTTTTGACAAACCAATAGATGTCGATGCTGAAGGCAAAATCATTCCTGCAACCAAAGAAGAAAATAATAAAAAAGAGGTTGACAAACTATGAGTTATCAGTCAGGAAGTCCACTGACTTCTCTTTTTTTGCTGATATCTTACTTAAATCATGATGTTTTTAGAAAGGGGGAGAGATAATGCAAATCTTTTCATCTCTTCCACCAGATATTCTTCAATGGTCGGCTATCTTTTTGTCGATTATCATTGAGGCCTTACCTTTTGTTTTGCTAGGAACTATTCTATCTGGTTTTATTGAGGTTTACATTACCCCAGATATTGTCCAACGCTACTTGCCAAGGCAGAAATTTCTGAGAATCCTTTTTGGGACCTTGATTGGTTTTGTTTTCCCATCTTGTGAATGCGGCATAATCCCAATCATCAATCGTTTCCTCGAAAAAAAGGTCCCTTCCTATACTGCAATACCCTTCTTAGCAACTGCACCAATTATCAATCCGATAGTGCTCTTCGCAACCTATTCAGCTTTTGGAAATTCCTTACGCTTTTTATTACTGCGTTTACTAGGAGCAATCATTGTCGCTATTTGTTTAGGAGTCTTGTTAGCTTATTTCGTGGATGATGATATTCTAAAGGAATCGGCTGAGCCAGCTCACTTACATGATTACAGCCAGGAAAAATGGTCTAAAAAACTATATTTTGCCTTAGCTCACGCCATAGATGAATTCTTCGACACGGGACGTTATCTTGTTTTCGGTACATTAATTGCCTCTGGCATGCAAATCTTTGTTCCTACTCGGATTTTAACAAGCATTGGGCACAATCCGCTCACTGCCATTCTAACGATGATGCTTCTTGCATTCATCCTTTCTCTTTGCAGTGAGGCAGATGCCTTCATCGGTGCTTCCTTGTTAACCACCTTTGGTTTTTCCCCCGTATTAGCCTTTTTGCTAATTGGACCTATGGTTGATATCAAAAATTTGATGATGATGTTAAAAGCCTTTAAGAAAAAATTCATTATCCAATTTATCTCCGTCTCTGCTTCGGTTATTATCCTATATTGTTTATTAGTGGGAGTGATGTCATGATCAGATTTTTAGTCTTAGCAGCTTATTTTGAACTAACCATGTACTTAGAATTATCCGGAAAATTGGATCAGTACATCAATATTCGCTATTCTTATTTAGCTTATATATCAATGGTCCTATCTTTTCTGTTGGCCACTGTTCAACTCTATACTTGGATGAAAAATATTAAAGTTCACAGTCATCTGCACGGGAAAATGGCTAAGCTGACAAGTCCTTTGATTCTAGTCTTACCAGTTCTGGTTGGACTTTTGATTCCAACGGTCAGTCTTGATTCAACAACTGTTTCAGCTAAAGGCTATACTTTTCCACTAGCAGCTGGAACGTCAAAAAATGGAATAAGTGATGATGGAACAACTGTTCAATATTTAAAACCCGATACCAGTCTCTACTTTACCAAATCAGCCTACCAACGGGAAATGAAAAAAGAGATGAAAAAGTATCAGGGAAATCAACCTCTACAGATTACCAGTCAGAACTATATGGAAATAATGGAACTAATTTATCTTTATCCAGATGAATTTAGTGATCGTGATATTTCTTATACTGGTTTTGTTTACAACGAACCTGGTCATAAAGACTACCAATTTCTGTTCAGATTTGGTATTATACATTGTATAGCTGACTCGGGTGTCTATGGTTTATTAACGACTGGAAATCAGGTTTCCTATCCAAACAATACTTGGTTAAACTTAAAAGGTCATATCCAAACTGAGTACAACAAAGATTTACAACAGACCTTACCTGTTTTACATATTACAGAAGTCCAGCAAGTCAACAAGCCTGATAACCCATACGTCTATCGTATTTTTTAACCAATCCTTTTGAAAAGTCATTTCGACGGACCTACTGCTTGAAATGACTTTTCTTTTGTCAAAAATCACAAAACAAGAATAGAAATGGAGAATCTATGCCATCCAAAGAAAAAACTGTATCTAGAGAAACCTTTTTTGCTATAGTAGCAATTGCTATGATTGGCTTTTCAGGTATTTTGTCCGAAACTAGCATGAATGTTACCTTCTCTAAATTAATGACTGTATATGATCAGCCTTTAACTAATTTACAATGGATAACAACTTTATATTTACTATCAGTTGCCATTATGACTACTGTATCAGCCAGTCTTAAACGTAATTTTGGCGAACGTCAAATTTTCTTCACAGCTTCTAGTATGTTAATTGTCGGAACAATTCTTGCCCCTGCTACAAATTCATTTGTGATTATGCTCATTGCTCGAGTCATCCAAGGCCTAGCAACGGGAATGATTATGCCTCAAATGTTTAATATTATTTTAGAACGGGTTCCTGAACGCAAATTTGGAACTTACATGGGGCTTGGAGGTTTAATCATTAGTTTGGCACCAGCTTTCGGACCATCCTATGGTGGCTTTATGATAAGTCATTTTGCTTGGCAATGGATTTTTATCTGTATTCTCCCTTTTCCAATTATTGCTAGCTTTTTAGCCTTCAAATATCTTGAAAATTCTCCTAAGGGTGAGAAATTGTCCTTTGACTACCTTTCTTTTATATCATTAGCTGTTGCTCTGACCTTAGCACTTCTTGTAATCACTAGCCTAGAGTCCGGACATCTAAATCCTTTCTACTTAATTGGCTTTATGATTAGCTTATTTTTCTTCATCTACCGAAGTTTACATAGTCCAAAAGCGTTTTTAGATATCCGGATATTAACATTACCTTCTGTAACTTTTGGATTAATCCCATTCTTTATATTTCAATTAATAAATTTAGGAATTAATTTCATAACCCCAAATTTTATTGTCTTGGATAAGATTGCTTCTTCTTCTCAAGCAGGGATGGTTCTTTTGCCAGGTACCTTATTAGGAGCTCTTCTAGCCCCAATCCTTGGTAAACTATATGATACAAAGGGTCCTAAAATTTCTCTTTATTTAGGAAATAGCTTACTCATAATTTCTTTAATCTTTATGACAATGACAACAAAAACTTTTTCAACCCTGGCTTTCACTTTCATTTATATCATTTTTACAATTGGACGAAATATGGGATTTAACAATACACTAGCTACAGCTATCAAAAAATTGCCAAATGAAAAAAATGCTGATGCAACAGCTATTTTTCAAATGATGCAACAATTTGCAGGTGCGTTAGGCACTGCCCTAGCTTCAATCATTGCTAATAGCCATGCTAATTTTACTTTAGGAGTTCAAAATGTTTATCTCCTATTTACAGCATTTGCTTTAATAAGTTTATTTAGCTATTTTGGTATGTTCAAAGCATTAGCAAAATAAAAAAAACTTCCACGATTGGAAGTTTTTTAGATTCTATCTTTTAATTTCTCCACAAATAGATAAGCTGCTGGGCAGATTAAGGTATTTTTTAGAGTTAATTGATTAATTTGATAGATTTTTTTGCGGTCTGTATGAGGGAATTCTCGACAGGCTTTTGGACGAACATCATATATACTACAGAGATTATCATCCCCTAAGAAGGGACAGGGCATCGACTGAAACATTTTATCCCCGTCTTCGTCCACTTGTAAAAACATGTTCTCAAAAGCTGGCATCTTCATTTTGAAATGTTTTGAAATGCGTTGAATATCTGCTTCTGTAAAGAGTGGCCCTAAACTTTTACAACAATTAGCACACTTGGTACAATCAATTTCTTGAAAAACCTCTTGATGTACTTCTTGAACAATTTTATCCAAGTTCTTAGGTGCTTTCTTTTTTAAGGTCGCTAAGAATTTGCGGTGTTCTGCCTGTTTTTGTTGGGCTAAATTTTTATACTTTTCCAAGTCAATACTCATACTTGACATGTTTTCTCCTCTTTTTATAGACTATGTTTGCCTAAATAATATCACCCAGTAAACCCTTCATGAATTCTTCAGAGTCGAATTGACCTATATCATCGATTTTTTCTCCAAAGCCGATGAACTTAACAGGAATATCCAATTCTTGTCTGATGGCTAAAACGACGCCACCTTTTGCTGAGCCATCAATTTTTGTCAAGATAAGGCCAGTAAGTGACATGATTTTTGAAAACTCTTTTGCTTGGCTAAGCGCATTTTGTCCTGTTGAGGCATCTAAGGCTAACAAGGTTTCGTGAGGAGCATCTGGGATAACGCGTTTGATAATGCGACCCATTTTTTCCAGTTCAGCCATCAGATTTTCTTTGTTTTGCAATCGACCTGCGGTATCAATTAATAATATATCAACATTTTCAGAAACTGCTCGTTCAACACCGTCAAAAACGACGGAAGCAGGATCAGCTTTTTCTGGTCCCATAACTACTGGTACATCAACGCGTCGTCCCCATTCTGCTAACTGAGCAACTGCACCAGCACGGAAAGTATCTGCTGCTACTAACATTACTTTTTTGCCTTCATTTTTATACTTGTATGCGAGTTTCCCAATTGAAGTTGTTTTACCTACACCATTAACCCCTACAAAAAGCATAACTGTTAGTCCTTTTTGGTAGTTAACAGCTTCATTATAGACGCCATCTTTTTCATAGATATCAACTAATTTTTGAACAATGACACGACGAAGATCTTCTGGCTTTTTAGCATTTTCTAATTTCACTTCCTGACGAAGCTCATCAGTCAGCCTAGTTGCCACTGTTACACCAACATCAGATAAAATGAGCATTTCTTCTAATTCTTCAAAAAATTCTTCATCTACTCTTCTGAAATTTGCAAAGAAAGCATTTAATCGAGCTGTAAAACCAGTTCTCGTTTTAGCTAGTGACCGGTCATACTTATCTTGGTCACTTTCATTTAGCTCGGCGACAATAACTGGTTCAACTTCTGTAATGACGGGATCAGCTTTAGGTTGAATTCTTCCTTCACGGATATCTTCTTCAAAAGCTGCCTTGCGTTTGTAGTATTCTTCCATCATTTGAATGCTAGAAGCTGAAGGCTGAACTGATTGTGACGCTATCATTTCGGAATCTACTCTTTCAGACTTAGATTCACTTCTTGTCATATCTGGTTCATCATCAAGAGCTAAATTTTGGTCATCAGAAGATAAGTCTTCATCTTGATTATTTTCAGTCATTGCTGGACTGTCATCACTCTTTGTCATTTCTTCTTTATGAGCCATGTTCACTTGATTAGTATCCAGTTCAGGTGTTTCGACAATTTCTTGAATATCTAATTTTTCTTCATAGTCATCGCTGTCTTCAATAATCTCCACAGACTCATTATCTAGATTTGCTGATAAATCTGGTTCATCATCAAAGACCTCAAAGTCGTCATCATTGTCACCATCATAGAAAGGAACATCTGTTTCCAAAGGGTTTTCCGATTCACTCTCATCTTCGAAAGGTTTCTCATCAGACATTTCCATCGGAAAAACTTCTTCTAACTGTTCCTCGTCAACCTGTTCAATCTTTTCTTGTTCAGTATCAAGGTTTTGATTTTCTTCTTTTTTATGTCCGAATAGACGATCAAATAATCCCATTAGTCTACCTCTTTTAATATGTACTTGTGAATTGCTTGTGCAACACCAGACTGATCATTTGTTAAAGTTGTGACGTCATCTGCAACTTTTTTTGCTTGGGACGTCGCGTTAGCCATTGCAATACCGAGGCCAGCCCACTTAAGCATGGATAAATCATTGGCTTCATCACCCATAGCCATCACATTCTTTGCCTCTAAGCCGAGGTGTTGGCACAAAAGGTTTAGACCAAAGGCTTTATTAATTCCTTTGGGCATGACTTCAAAAATGATATCACGTGATTTAAAGGATTCGTAATTTCCAAACAAGTCTTGATTTGCTTTAGCTAATTGTTGATCCAAATAAGTCGCGTCTGTAACTGTTACAATTTTATTATAAACAATCTTTTTAGATAAATCTTCAATCGAGTCAATTTCAATAAAAGATAATAAAGGGTTGGCTAGGTAATATTGGGAATGACACCCATCCGAGCTTGGAATACTATAGACCGTTCCTTCACTTAAAATATCAGTCGGTAAACCAATTCTATCTAGTTCCTGATGAATCACTTTGACATCGGACAAAGCTAAAGCACTCTTGTCTAAAATCAATCCCGTATTTTTTTGAACCAGTCCGCCATTAAAGGTAATTGAATAATCTTCTTCATTGACTAAATCAAGCTCTTCAAGTAGATTACCAATAGCTTTTAGGGGACGACCAGTTGTAATCACAACTTTGACGCCTTTGTCACGCACAGCTTTCAATGCTTCTTTATTAGCATCTGTTACTGTTTTTTCAGTGGTAAATAAGGTTCCATCTAAATCCAAGGCTAAAATTTTAATATCAAACATCTCTAACCAACCCTTCTAAATAGCTCAAAACAGAAGCATCATTACAATGACCAATCACTTCTTGACTAATTGCTTTTATTTCTGGTCTAGCATTTTCTGTGGCAATGGCTGTGCGCACATACTCGAGCATTTGAAAATCATTGAGATTATCTCCAAACGCCATGACTTGATTGGCTTCAATTCCCAATGCTTTACACAAATGCTCCATCCCAAAACCTTTATTAACTTCTGTTAAAATCACATCAATCGATTCAAAACCAGTCGTCACAGCTGTAATATATGGTAATTCTCGATCTAACCAATCACTACCATCTAAAACTGTATCACCTGAAAAAGTTGTCGTAATCTTATAAATGGCATCATCATCCATTTCATCAAAATCTGAGATAATTTTAACATTTTCATAGTAATGATAAATTTTATCAATATATGCTTGGCCCGCACCTTTTAAAATATAAGCCGCTTTTTGACCTGAAAAAGTCAAACCTGCCCCAGTATAATGAGGATTAATCAATATTTTCTTAGAAATTTCAATATACTGCTCTTTGGTTAAAAAGTCGGAGAAGATAACTTGACCTTGGTATTGAACAACTGAACCATTTTCAGCAATAACAGCAATCTTATCCAGATGTTCTTTAAATAATTCATCAATGGCTAATACTGACCGGCCACTTGCCACAGTAAAAATAATTCCTTTTTCAGCAAGTTTTGGAAGCAAATTTGCTAAACGGTCCTTATCATAAGTACCATCTTCTTTTAAAAAAGTTCCATCCATATCTGTTGCTACTAATTTTATCATGTTCCCCTACTTCTATTTATGATAAGAATCCTAGATTTTCTGATTCCTTTAATTTAACAGAAACAACTTTTGAGACTCCTGATTCTTGCATGGTAATACCATAGATACTGTCTGCTGCAGCCATTGTTCCCTTACGGTGTGTCACGACAATAAATTGACTATTCTTGTCAAAACGGTTAAGGTAGTCCCCAAAACGCTTAACATTAGCTTCATCTAAGGCTGCCTCAACTTCATCCAAAATTACAAAGGGAATTGTCTTAACTCGTATAATGGCAAATAGCAGTGCTAAGGCTGAAAGTGCCTTCTCACCACCAGACATAAGGTTCAAGGATTGAATCTTCTTACCTGGAGGTTGCACGGAAATCTCTACCCCAGCAGTCAACAAGTCTCCATCTGTTAGAACCAAATCAGCCGTTCCTCCGCCAAACATTTGACTAAAAGTCTCTTTGAAGCTTTCTCTAATAGCCTCAAAGGTAACTTTAAAGCGAGCTTTCACTTCATTATCCATGTTGCCAATTGTTCCTAACAACATATCTTTAGCTCGATTTAAATCAGCTTTTTGAGTATTTAAAAATTCTAGACGTTCTGCCACTTCGTCATATTGTTCAATAGCATCTAGGTTTATTGGACCTAACTGTTTAATTTTCTTCTGAAGTTGTTTGAGATTTTCTTTTGCCAAGTTAGCATCTTCCACGGCTCTACAGTCTTTTTGAGCATCCTCCAGTGTCATTTGGAAATCTTCAACCAGTGCTTTGGCATGACTCCGTAAGCGATCTGATACCTGTTCCACTTCAGCTTCTAGTTTTGTTTGTTTGCGGATAAAGTCCTCATTTTGGAACTGTAATTTGGTTAATGAATCTTCTAGTTCCTCTAATAATGCAGCATAATCTTCATTTTCAAAACGTAACTGAACTAATCTTTCTTCTACGCCTTGTTTGCTTTCTGCCAATTTTACAAGTTTCGTTTCTAAACTTGGTAATTGGTCAATATGTTCTTGTGAAACATGCAGTGTTAAAAGATCCTCTTGCTGACTTATATGATCTTGTGTAGATTGAATCCTATTTACTAGAGATTCCAAATTACTTCTTTCAAAACGTTGCTCATTAAGCAAATCACGTTCCTTAAGGCGTTTTTGAGATAAATCTTCCATAATCTGATTTTTCTTATCAGCAATAGCATCCTTGTTGGACTTGATATCATCAATATCTAGATTTAATTTTTCTTTTTGTTTAGCCAATTCAACTAACTTCTCTTCAAGAATCAATTTCTCATCTTGATTTTTTGCCAATTGTGACGTTTGATCATTAGTATCAAGCACCTCAAGTAAGGCACTAGCATCTTCAAAACGTTCTTTAACCTGTTGATAAAAGAGATTTGCTTTTTGTTCAGCAAGTCGAGCTTGCTCACCTCTTGTCTTGAATTCTTCAAGTTGAGCTTGTTTTGCTTGCAATTGTTGGAGCAATCCAGCAACCACTTTTTCTTGGTTTTTTAGATCCTGATTTATGGCCAATAGCTCTGCTGAAACCTGATCTAATTCTGGCTGAATAAAAGTTGAATTACTCTGTCTGTTAGCCCCCCCTGAGAAGGACCCCCCTGGACGTAATTCCGTTCCGTCTAAAGTAACAATTCGCACTTTATAATTTAACTTTTTAGCTGCGCTATTGGCATGGTCAATCGTGTCAAAAATAGCTGTGACATTAAGTAAATTTTTGATAATTGCATCTAGTTTCGAATCATAAGAAACGAGGCTTTGTGCTGTTCCAATAAATCCTGGACTAGTTTCTAGTTGCTTCTGGAAATTATCGGCTAAGTAACGTGCCTTAATTGTAGTTAAAGGTAAAAAGGTTGCTCTACCCTGGCGATTTTGTTTTAAATAAGCAATGGCATTTTTAGCAGATACTTCATTTTCAACAATAATATGCTGACTACTTGCACCTAAAGCCACTTCCATAGCTGTTTGGTAATCTTTATCAAAATTGAGATGTTCACTGACAGCTCCTAAAATGCCACCTATTTGTTTTGCATTCTGGAGAACTGCTCGCACGCCTGCATAAAATTGACTATGACTTCTTTGAATCGACTCTAAACTGGTTTGGCGAGCTTCTTTTGCCTTTTTCTGATCTAATATATCAAATAATTTACTTTGAGCAAGCTGATAATTTCCTTGTTCTTGACCAACTTTCTGATCTAAATCTTGATAGTTTTTTAATAGTTTTGCAACTTCTTGTTGACTTGCTTGAAATTCTTCAAATGCTTGTTTTTTTTCAACTATTAAAAGATCAACTTTCTGACTAGTCTCTTGATACTCTTTATCCTGATTAGCTTTCGTTAATTTTTCTTGCTCAATGTTGGCCACTAATAAACTAAGCTTATTTGATATGTCTGCCTCATCTTGCATCAGCTTGACATAGTCTTCTCTTAAATCCTCTATAACTTGGTCAGGATCAGTTGAAAAGCGAGCCATCTCTTCAGTTAAACGGACAACTTCTTGACTAAGTTGACTAAGTTGAACACTGACATTTTCTAAGCCAAGTGTTTTTTCAGATTCCTGGTTTTGCAAAGTAAGCAATTCTTCTTTAAGTTGTTTGATTCGACTACTAGCTTCTTCTTTTTTCTCACTTTTTTGACTTTTTTCAAGTTTAATTAATTCAATCTGACGTTCCAAATCAGACAAAGCTTTCGTTAACTCCAGTAATTGACCTTGTTTCAAGTCCATTTCTTGAGCCACTGTTTGTCTTTTTGTCTTTAGGCTTTGATTTTCATTTTCAAGCTTTTCTCGATGTTGGTGATAAGCAGTCATATCTTGCTTGATTGCTGACAATTCTTCTTCTTTGGTAGTTAATAGTACTTTATCCAGAGCAATATCACTGACTAAGATATCCAATTGGAGTTGACTTCTATCTTCATCTAAAAGAATAAACTCTTTAGCCGTTTTTGCTTGTTTTTCTAAAGGTGTAATTTGAGTTTCTAACTCATAGACAATATCATCAAGGCGGTCAAGATTATCTTGCGTTTGATTTAACTTACTTTCAGTTTCTTTTTTACGTGTTTTATATTTTAAGACTCCCGCAGCTTCTTCAAAAATAGCTCGTCTTTCTTCAGCTTTACTATTAAAAATTTCTTCAACACGTCCTTGTGAGATGATTGAAAAGGAATCTTTACCCAAACCTGTATCCATAAATAAATCATGAATATCACGGAGTCTAACTTTTTTACCATCTATTAGATAATCACTATCCCCGTTACGATAGATGTGACGTTCAACTCGAATTTCCTTATTCGCATCCTTGATAAATTGATCTGAATTATCTAAAATCACTGCCACTTCAGCAAAATTCAAGGCATTACGACTCTCTGTCCCAGCAAAAATAATATCTGGCATCTTACCACCACGAAGACTCTTGGCACTTGATTCACCCAAAGCCCATCTAAGACTTTCAGTAACATTACTCTTGCCAGAACCATTCGGACCAACTACTGCTGTAACACCTTTATCAAATTCAATTTTTGTCTTATCAGCAAAGGATTTAAACCCTTGCATTTCAATTCTTCTTAAAAACATTTATTCCTCTTTTAACTGCTCAAGAGCATTCTTAGCGGCAGCTTGTTCAGCTAATTTTTTTGATTTGCCTTTTCCTTGACTCAAGGTTTTTTCATTCGAAAGGACAGCTACTTCAAATACTTTATCATGAGCTGGTCCTTCTTCACTGATAACCTGATAATCAATGATAATATCACCTTGAGATTGTAAAAGTTCTTGTAAATTTGTTTTATAATCCATAACCTGTTCAAAGGTTCCTTTTTCAACTTGTGGAATCATTACTTGGTATAAGAATTTACGAACTTTTTCAACACCCTTATCTAATAAGAGAGCCCCTAAAAACGCTTCAAAGAGATCCCCTAAGATAGTATCGCGATTTCGTCCACCGGATTTTTCTTCTCCTTTGCCCAGTTTGATGTAATTATCAAAAGTGCAGAATCGCGAGAAGCCAGCTAAACTTTCTTCGCGGACGATCATTGATCTTTGTTTTGACATATCTCCTTCAGCTTTATTAGGATATTTTTCAAAAAGATATTCTGAAATAATCAATTGAAGAACAGCGTCTCCTAAAAATTCCAAACGTTCATTATGTGAAATGTTTAGGAGGCGGTGCTCATTTGCATAAGAGGTGTGTGTAAAGGCAGTTTCCAGTAAGTTTCTATCAGCAAAAGTAATATCAAATGAATCTTTTAGTAAGACTTCTAGCTTTTTCATAATTTCTCCTTTTCATTTGTCTACACAGAGACTAGTCTATTATACCAAAAAAATCAGCTAGAAGCTTGATCTAACTGATTTTATAATTTATTCTATTCTAGATATCTGTCAAAGGACTAGCCGTATCAGGGGAGGTATCGTAGACTTTGAAATCAGAACCGACAGCTAAGTCTGCCATAGCTAGTTGATTTTCCATCGTCATATGAGCCAACTCTTTGATATTATTTTCTTTACTCAAATGTCCAAGATAAATCTTCTTAGTAGCATTTCCCATACTTCGTATCATAGCTTGTGCACCATCTTCGTTAGATAAATGCCCTCTATCAGACAATATACGTTGTTTTAAGCTCCAAGGATAGCCACCAGATCTTAAAATTTCGATGTCATGATTTGATTCAATCAAGTAACCATCAGCATTTTCAATAATTCCCGACATGCGATCCGAGACGTAACCAGTATCAGTCAACATGACAAAGGATTTGTTATCCTTCATAAAACGATAAAACTGCGGATCATGGGCATCATGACTAACCCCAAAACTTTCAATATCAATATCACCAAAAGTCATGACTTTATCCCGATCAAAGATATGTTTGTGTTCGGAATCAATTTTGCCAATCATATTGCGGTCATCAATTATTTTCCAAGTATTTTGATTAGCATAGATATCTAAATGATATTTTCTAGCCAATACCCCGACACCTTTAATATGGTCAGAATGTTCATGTGTAATCAAGATAGCATCTAAATCTTCAGGTTTCCGATCAATCTCAGCTAAGAGACTTGTCATTTTTTTACCAGTGAGTCCTGCATCGACCAAAATCTTTTGCTTTGGTGTTTCCAAGTAAAAACTGTTTCCTGTTGAACCAGAGGCTAATATACTATATTTAAATCCAAAATTCTCCATAAATTTAGTCGATTTCGTCCTCCCATTCATCAACATCATCATACATAACAGCTTCTTTATCATATGGTAAGACTATTGTAAAAGTTGAACCTTTACTATACTCACTTTTAGCCCAAATAAAGCCTTGATGCTGTTTAATTATCTCTTTTGCAATTGCTAAGCCCAGACCAGTCCCACCTTGCGCACGACTTCTTGCTTTATCCACCCGATAAAAGCGGTCAAAAATAAGAGGTAAATCTTTTTTCGGAATACCCAATCCTTGATCAGAAATGGAAATAATGAGCTGATTATCAGTTGTTTTCATTTTAACTGTAATTTTACCACCATCAGGTGAATATTTAATAGCATTATTCAAAATGTTTTCAACGACTTGAGTCATCTTATCATTATCAATTTCAACCCAAATTGAGTTAATTGGATAATCTCGAATAATCTCATAACTTTTACCTGAAATGGTATTTTGGTTTTTGACCAAATCAAAACGATTCAAGATAGAAGTCATAAAGGCAGTGAAATTGGTCATCTCAACCGTCAAACGAGTCGCCTGATTATCAATTCTTGATAAGTTCAAGAGATCAGTTATCATTCGCATCATCCGGTTTGTTTCATCTAATGAAACCTTGATGAAACTTGGAGCAATATCTTCTTTTATGGCACCTTCATCCAATGCTTCCAAATAAGATTTTACAGACGTGAGCGGTGTCCGCAATTCATGACTTACGTTAGAAACAAATAAGCGTCGTTCACGTTCTTCTTTTTCTTGCTCTGTTGTATCATGGATTACAACAACTAAACCAGAAATAAAGCCACTCTCTCTTCTATTCAAAGCAAAACGTAACCTTAACGAATTAAATTCTCCAGTTTCATCACGCCGACTAATTGTAACAATTGGTGTTTTAGAAACTAACTCCCGATATGTATAGGGTTCATCAGCATCTAACAAATCCGTAATATTCTTTTTAAGTGCTTGCTCTTTGGTCATGTTAAGCTGATTTTGAGCCGTTTCATTGATCATCAAAATCTGACCAGAACGGTCGGTCGCTAAGACTCCATCGGTCATATAAGCCAAAATCGACGCTAAACGATTTTTTTCTTGGGCCAAATTCTCATGGGTTAACCGAAAAACATCTGATAAATCATTTAATTGCTCAGATAAATCCATTAATTCCATATCAGCACGCAAGTTAATATCGTCTGTATAGCGTCCATTGATTAAGTCTCTAATTTTTTGACTCATCTGTTTAATGATTTTTGCATTACGATAATCACGAACTGCCAAATGTACAAAGTAAATGGCAACAAAAATCAAAAGTAAGAGAATCGATATTTCAAATAAGGATAAATTTCCTATAATATTATTAGTCATGCGCCTTCATATAATAGCCAACACCACGTCTTGTCAAAATGTATTCAGGACGGCTAGGCGTATCTTCAATTTTTTCTCTCAAACGACGAACAGTTACATCGACAGTTCGAACATCGCCAAAATAATCATAACCCCAAACCGTTTCAAGCAGGTGCTCACGAGTCATAACTTGACCAATGTGATTTGCTAAATGATGCAACAATTCAAATTCACGATGGGTAAGCTCAACTTCATTACCATATTTTTTGGCAACAAAGGCATCCGGAAGAATTTGTAAATTTCCGATAGTTAATTCTTGTGTACCAGAGATAGCATTTTCCTCTGCGACTGCTGTTTCAATCGTCTCAGTTCTTCGTAAATGAGCTTTTACACGGGCTAATAATTCACGATTTGAAAAAGGTTTGGTCACATAGTCATCTGCACCGATTTCAAGCCCAATAACTTTATCAAATTCACTATCTTTAGCAGAAAGCATAATAATAGGGATATGACTTGTTTTGCGAATTTCCTTAGCTACTTCAAGACCATCCAACTCAGGAAGCATTAAGTCGAGAATAACTAAGTCAGGTTTTTCTTCTTCAAAAGCAGTTACAGCTTCACGCCCATCAAAGGCAGTAATTGTATCATACCCTTCTTTTGTTAAATTGAATTTGATGATATCTGAAATTGGCTTTTCATCATCGACGATCAGAACTTTTTTCATTAAATAACTCCTACATTTTATTTTTTAATTGCCAAAAGCTTGATACTATTGGCCTCTTCATATTCATATCTATATGATTATACCAAATTTCAACTATAAAAGACAATTGCAGCTATCAGATTACAGAAAATAGTACTGTAATCTAAATATTCTAAAAATTTTGACATGGTTGGGTAATTATGATAAAATTACCTCAATACTTTTTATGTCAGAAAATCTGACATAATCAAAAACAGAAGGAGACATTATGGCACTAATTGAATTCAAAAATGTTGAAAAATATTATGGAGACTACCATGCGTTAAAAAATATTAACCTGAGTATTGAAAGTGGCCAGGTGGTCGTTCTTCTTGGTCCGTCAGGCTCCGGAAAATCTACATTAATTAGAACAATCAATGGCTTAGAAAAAATTGAATCTGGTAGTTTAGTTGTAAATAACAAAGAAATTGCAAGTAAAACTGCCAAGGAATTGGTCGAGTTACGTAAGGAAGTCGGAATGGTCTTTCAACACTTCAATTTATATCCTCACAAAACAGTTTTGGAGAATGTTACCTTAGCTCCCATAAAGGTTTTAGGTTTACCTAAAAAACAAGCTCTTGAACTTGCAGAAAAGTATCTCACCTTTGTTAACATGTGGGATCGTAAAGATTCCTACCCTTCTATGTTATCAGGTGGTCAAAAACAACGTATCGCAATTGCTCGAGGATTAGCAATGCAACCTGAATTACTCTTGTTTGATGAACCAACTTCAGCGCTTGACCCAGAAACTATTGGGGATGTACTTGCTGTTATGCAAAACTTGGCTTCTGGTGGAATGAATATGATTGTCGTGACACATGAAATGGGATTTGCTAGAGAAGTTGCGGACCGTATAATTTTTATGGCTGATGGGGAGATTTTAGAAGACACTACTGATGTCGCTGGCTTCTTTGATCATCCGAAAGAGCCTCGGGCGCAGCAATTCTTAAGCAAAATTATCAATCATACTAGTGATCGTATTCCGGCTAAGAAAATATCAAAACCTTAAGGAGGTAGTTAGATGAGTAAATTGAAAAAATTACTGGCTCTACTCCTTTTTGTTCTATTGAGTATCTCCAATCTTCAACAAGTGAATGCCGACAGCAACAAATGGTTGTCTTCTAAGGAAATCAAGAAGATCCAAAAAGCAGGAATTATTCGAGTTGGTGTTAAACAAGACGTTCCAAACTTTGGCTACTACAGTCCAGACACTGGTAAGTATGAGGGGATGGAAGTCGAGATTGCTAAAGATATTGCTAAATCATTAGGTGTCAAAGCTGAATTTACGGCGGTTACAGCACAAACTCGTGAGGCCTTATTAGATAATGGACAATTGGATATGATTATTGCAACCTATACAATTACTCCTGAACGCCAAGCAAACTACTCTTTTTCCAAACCATATTATTTAGATGAAGTCGGTTTCTTAGTCAACAAGTCTGATGGCTTTAAATCAATCAAGTCACTAAATAATAAAACGATTGGTGTTGCTCAAGGATCAACCACTAAAGTAGCTATTGAAGAATTTGGCAAAGCAAACAATCTTCATTTCAAATTTGTTCAATTAGGATCTTACCCAGAACTAGCTATCTCTTTATATTCAACAAGAATTAGTGCTTTTTCTGTTGATAAATCAATCTTAACTGGTTATCAAAGTAAGCAAACACAAATTTTATCCGATGGTTTTAACCAACAGGCCTATGGTATTGCAAGTACTAAAGCAAATAAAAACCTTACCAATTACATTAATGACTTAATTAGTAACTGGCAAAAAGATGGCCATCTTAAAGCTATTTATAAAAAGCACCATTTAAAACCAGCTAAGGCTGACAAATAAGAAAGGAGCACTTATGGCTATTTTAACAGTAGTAACCAGTCCCTTTGCCCTTTCAAGATGGCAAAGTTTCTTTCAAAATTTAGATATTTTCTTCAAAGCCTTTTTATACACACTTGGCATGTCCATTGGCGCACTTCTCTTAGCCTTAATTTTAGGAACCATTTTTGGAGCTATGTCTACCTCAAAAAGAAAAAGCTTTCGAACTATCGCGCGTATCTACGTTGAACTATATCAAAATACACCTTTATTGGTTCAATTAGTCTTCGTCTTTTACGGACTTGCCATTATTACGCACGGGCACCTTATGATTTCGACGTTTATGACCGCTGTGCTCTGTGTCGGGATTTATCATGGCGCATATATCGCAGAAGTTATTCGTTCAGGAATTGAATCTGTGCCTCGGGGTCAAATCGAAGCGGCATTGTCTCAGGGATTTACATATGAACAAACGATGAGCCTAATCGTTTTGCCACAGGCCTTAAGAACTATCTTACCCCCAATGACCAACCAAGTGGTCAACCTGATTAAAAATACCTCAATTGTTGCCATCATTTCCGGTGCAGATATTATGTTCACTGCTAAAGCATGGGCATATGATACAACTAACTACGTCCCAGCATTTGCTGGAGCTGCTATTTTATACTTCATCTTATGTTATCCCTTAGCTCACTGGGCGCGTCATAAAGAAGAAGAAAACAAGAAAACTTATTCAGTATAAAAGGAGGAAAGCAAATGTCAGAATTATTTTCAGGTGCCAACCTTACTTTTATCTTGAAAGGTTTTGCCCTAACACTCTATATTTCATTCGTTTCAATTATCTTATCAACCATCTTTGGAACAATTCTCGCAATCATGCGAAATGGAAAGAATAAGTTATTTAAAGTCATTTCTGGAATCTATATTGAATTTGTCAGAAATGTTCCTAACTTACTTTGGATTTTTATCATCTTCTTAGTTTTTCAAATGAAATCAACACCTGCCGGTATTACTTCCTTTACGGTTTTCACCTCAGCTGCTTTAGCAGAGATTGTCCGTGGCGGTTTAAATGGTGTAGACAATGGACAAACTGAAGCTGGACTGTCACAAGGTTTGAAACCGTCGCAAGTTTTCCTTCTGATTGTCTTTCCACAAGCCATTCGCAAAATGTTACCAGCAATCATTTCTCAATTTGTCACTGTTATCAAAGACACATCGCTCTTGTATTCAGTAATTGCGATACAAGAACTATTTGGTAAGAGTCAAATTTTAATGGGGAAATTCTTCCAGGCTAAAGAAGTCTTCGCATTGTATGCTTTGGTTACGGGAATTTACTTTATAATCAATTTTATCATTTCAACACTATCAAGACGCCTAGCCAAGAAATGGGCACAGGCAAACTAAAAAAGGATCATTGGATCCTTTTTTAATCTTTAAAATTCACTAATTTAAGAAATCTTATTTTCCACTTATAGTACTGACTTTGTTTTTTCACATAACGATAAGGACTTCTACCTTTATAACCATAATATCCTTTGCCATTAAAATAGGACTGATCAAATTCGTCTGCTGCCCGATCATACCATCGTTTAACAATTAGCTTTGGAGAACGATATCCTTTTGAAATATCACGTCTAAATTGAGGATCATGTCGTCTGATTGGGTCAACATCTAAATCCCAGTGTCGTAAACCTTCTGTTCCATAATTAAAACTAGCACCATTAACTACACCACGTTCTGTAACTAATTCTGCGTCTGTTTCGTTAAGAAAGTTACCAAAACTGTCCAGAATAAATTCCGTATGGAATTTCATTAAAAGCTTAATATTATAGGAAATTTCATCATCCGGGAAAATCACTTGTCCATCTTCAAATTTCAATTTATTATGCAAACGTGACGATTCTTTAAAAGAATAATCGACTTGCTTTCGCCAAATAAAAGGCCCTCGTTTTTTTCTTAAATAAGAGGCCAGAGCTTGGGCATCAGTCATACCTTCTTTTTTGAAATTATTTCTTACATACTGAGCTTGCTGACTTGAGATGATATATCTAAACTGGTGAAGTCCTTTTTCTAATTTTCCTGGCTTACCAATACTACGTTCTGGAAAGGCCTGATTAACTTGCGCAGCAAACTCTTCCCAAAAATAATGATTGGGTTCTAAATCAGGATGGAAATGTTGCAGAATAGTCTTGGTTTCTTCGATTTGACCAGTCAGTTCTTTAGGAAGCTTGGCAATAGCCAAAACAAATTGTAAAACAAATTTGGGATTTTTATCAGTTTTATGAATGTTCCAATAAGTTAGAAAGAGAGGAGAGCCGATTCGGTAATCAATTCCAGGAAAATCATTAACTAAAGCTAAATCCTTTTTTGTCCAACCAATAGATGCCAAAAAGCGTAACTGATGATAACGTTTTTCAATTGGTTTAATTGCCATAGAACTCCTCCTCCCAAAATGTTTTTTTTCTATTATAGCTTATTTCCTAAAAAATCACACATGAAAAGAAAAAGAGTGGACAGAAATCAGTAATTCTGAGAATTTTGATTTTGTCGTCCCAATTAACACCTGCTTCTTATATAAAATTCTAAAAAAAGCTGAGACTCTGACCCCAGCTTTTTTTGAATTACATCATTCCTAAAATAACATTATATAGTAAGGCACCTAAAACCCCACCAACAATTGGGCCAAGAACAGGAATCCATGAATAACCCCAATCTGAATCGCCTTTATTTGGGATTGGTAAGAAAGCATGGGCAATACGTGGACCTAGGTCACGAGCTGGGTTGATTGCATAACCAGTTGTGCCACCCAAACCAAATCCGACAACCATAACTACGAAACCAACAATCATAGCACCAAAACCTGATGATAATTTATTTGGACCTAAAGCCATTACAGTGATGACTAGAATAGCAGTTCCTAGTGCTTCACCTAAGAAATTTGACCATGTGTGACGAATGGCTGGTGCAGTAGCAAAACAACCTAGAATGCTAGCTGAATCTGGTGTTTCTTTCCAGTGAGGATAATAGTGTAAGAACAAAAGAATTGCGCCACAGATAGCTCCAAGCATTTGTGCAATTAAGTAAATTGGAACTTGTCCCCAAGGAAGTGCACCAATTGAAGCCATTGCTAAAGTTACAGCAGGATTTAAATGAGCCCCACTCATGAAGCCAGTCATGTAAACAGCAATAGTTACAGCAAGTCCCCAGCCAAGAACAATAACGACCCAACCACTGTTTTGTGCTTTTGTTTTATTCAAAACTACGCCGGAAACGACACCATCACCTAAGAGAACTAAGACCATAGTTCCTAGGAATTCACCTATAAAGTTCATTATTAACTCCTCTTATTTTTTAATTTCTAATTCACATAATTGTTCCAAAACACCTGCTTTATCAACACCTGCTTGAATTAAAGCAGCTGCAGTGTAGGCCCCTTCAACAACCGGAACAGACATAATTTGAATTTTTTTGTCAGAAAAATCAATCGCCATTTCCAAATTCATTCTGGCAGAACCTAAATCGAAGAAAGCTAGTAAATCATTAGCTGAGTTATCATCAATGATTTCCTGTACTTGTTCAAAGCTTGTACCAATTTCACCGTCCTCATTACCACCAACGTAGGTAATTGAAACATCCTTAGCAACTTGCTCAAGTAAATCGACAATCCCTTGCGCCAAATTTTTTGAATGGGATACAATGATAATTCCTAATTCAGACATTATTCAACCTCCGCTTCTAACATGGCTTTGAAAAGTAGTGAAGACGAACAAGCCCCTGGATCAATATGACCAACCGACCGTTCACCGACATAAGAGGCACGCCCCTTAGTTGCCTTGATATCCTTAGTTGCTTCTAATGCCTGATCAATCACCTCTTGACTCAAATTGCCAGCTTTAAGCGCATCGACTACTGGCGACCACATGTCGACCATGGTTTTTTCCCCAACTTCAGCCTTACCTCTTTTTTGTATCATAGCTAAGCCTTCCGACAAGATTTCTGCTAAAGGCAGATTTTGGTCGGCTTTAGCCATTCCCATAAAGGCAGAGCCATATAAGGGGCCGGAAGCCCCGCCGACTTTACTCAAAAGTTGCATTGCCACCATTTTGAATAAGTCTTGACTGCTCTCAAATTCCTTGCTTTCAAGTTCGGCCACAACAGCCGCCATGCCACGCGCCATATTACCACCATGGTCACCATCACCAATTGGTGTGTCTAATTGACTGAGGTAGTCTTTGTTGTCATTAATTTTATTGTTGAAATTACTTATCCATTTTTTTACTTTTAATAAGTCCATAGGCACTCCTTACCAAGCTACAGTTTCTACGGGGGCAGCTAATGCGTCAATCCACTCAACGTCTTCAAATTTAATTAAGGTTAGTGACAAGCCTGCCATATCAATAGCAGTCATGTAATTGCCTATCTTCTTGAAGTTAATTTCGAGGCCTTTTTCTGATAAGATGTGAGCAACATCATTAGCAAAAACATATTGTTCCATTAAAGGTGTAGCTCCTAATCCATTGATTAAAAGTCCAAAAGATTGTCCTTCTTGAATATCAAAATCAGAACTCAATTTATCAAGTAATTCTTTAGCTAATACATTTGAAGCTTGTAATTTTTCTTTTTTGTATCCTGGTTCACCATGAATACCTACACCATATTCAAATTCATCATCTTCTAAAACAAAACCTGGTTTGCCAACTTCTGGTACAGTTGCTCCTGATAGTGCTAAACCAATTGTTTTGATATTAGGAACTAGTTTATCAGCAATTGCTTTAACTTCCTCAAGTGATTTTCCATTTTCGGCAGCATGTCCTAATATTTTATGGACTAAAATTGTTCCTGCAACACCACGACGTCCTTGCGTATAAAGACTGTCTTCTACGGCAATATCATCATCGACAATGACGCTGGCTACTTTAATATCTTCCATTTCAGCCATTTCTTGAGCCATTTCAAAATTCATGATATCACCAGAATAGTTTTTAATAACCATGAAAACACCGGCACCTTCATCAGCTGCTTTAATTGCTTCTAAAATTTGGTCTGGGGTTGGTGAAGTAAAAACTGCTCCACAGATTGCTGCTGAAAGCATCCCTTTTCCAACAAAACCAGCATGAGATGGTTCATGACCTGATCCACCACCTGAAATAATAGCAACTTTACCATTTTTTTCGGCTTTACGTACAATAACATCAAAGCCTTCTAAACGTGTTACTAGATCGCCATGCATATAGGATAAACCTTTAAGCATATCATCAACAATTTGACTTGCGTCATTCATGATTTTTTTCACGAGATTACCTCCAAAATTTTGTTTACGCTTTCATTTTAACTGTTCTTTGATTTTTTTAAAAGGGACAATTAAATAAATTTGTCCATATTCTTTTGTAATGGCTTTTGATAAGCTATAATTATAGAGATGATAATGATAGAAAGGGAATCTTATGGCAACGTCACTGATCACAAAAAAACGAATCGCCAAAGCCTTCAAAAAGGAATTAGAATATAAACCTTTTGATAAGATATCCGTCGTTGATATCATGGACCGTGCTGGGATTCGTAGACAAACTTTCTATAATCATTTTATTGATAAATTTGAGCTCTTAGATTGGATTTTTGAGACTGAACTGCATGAACATATCACCAATAATCTCAATTATATTACTGGTTTTCAGTTGTTAGATGAACTTTTATTCTACTTTGAACAAAACAAATTATTTTACGCACAACTCTTTGCAATCAAAGATCAAAATGATTTTTACAGTTATTTCGGCAACTATTGTCTAATTCTAATTGAAAAAATCATTTCTGAAATTGAACAAAAAGAAAATTTGTCCATTGCAAGTGACTACCATGAATTTCTCAAATATTATCATGGTCGAGCATTGGCTAATATCATTAAAACCTATGTCACCACAAATGACTTTTATCCACAAACTAAGTATATCAAAGAAATAATCACACTTTCTTTAAAAGGAAACTAGGAGGACCTATGGTCACAATACTTAATCATTATGATGAAATGATTTCCCAGTATATGAGTGGTGTCCTTGCCTCACATCCTCATCTGGCGAAATTAAAAGGTCTACCTGTCATTTATAACAGACACCAAGACCCATCAATTATACCAATTCTATCTGGAGGCGGCTCAGGTCATGAGCCTGCACATACTGGCTTTGTCGGCAAAGGCATGCTTACTGCTGCTATCTACGGTCAATTGTTCACTCCGCCTAAAGCTCAAGATATCTTGGAAGCTCTGCGATTCTTAAATAAAGGAAAAGGCGTTTTTGTTATCATCAAAAACTTTGAAGCTGATATTCGTGAATTTCATGCTGCTATCAAGTCTGCGCGAGAAGAAGGCATTCTGGTAAAATACATCGTTTCTCATGATGATATTTCCGTTGATCCAAAAATGAATTTCCGGATGCGTCATCGGGGTCTTGCCGGAACAATCCTCTTGCATAAAATACTTGGGCAAGCTGCTTTAAATGGAGCCAGTTTAGAAGAGATTGAGAACCTTGCTTTTGAATTGGCGACTGAAATTGCGACAATTGGCTTTGCTACAAAATCAGCATTCATGCCTAATGCAACACTTCCTCTTTTTGATTTAAAAGAGAATCAAATTTCCTATGGGATTGGCATTCACGGTGAAGAAGGTTATCGCAAGGTCGACTTTTCATCTTCTGAACAATTAGCTGTCGAAATTATCAACAAGTTACAAATCAAATTTCATTGGCATGAAAATGAGCACTTTATACTTTTAGTCAATAATCTAGGTACTGCTACAGATTTAGAACAAGGTATTTTCTTAAATGATATCATTCAACTTTTAGATGTAGAAGGACTTCAGCTCCCCTTCATTAAGAGTGGCAAATATATGACCAGTCTTGATCTGACTGGAGTATCAGTGACTCTTTGCCGGATTAAAGACCAAAAATGGCTTGAGTACTTACAAGCACCTTGTAATGCATACGCTTGGTAAGGCTGAAAACCACTCCTAGCCATTCCTACTGACCCAAAAAAAGTTGGACATTATATTTTAAGTTGAGGATTTAGTTCTGTACTGCATAGGACGAAGTCCTTTTAATTTTACTTTGATCCATTTATTGTTGTAATAATTAATATTTTTTATAATAGCTTGTTCTGTAATAATCCGACCCTCAACAGGTATACCTGTGATTTGAGCTACTTAATTAAGATGAGCATCCTAGGCTGTTATATCTAAACCCAAAGTCTCGTCCTGAGCTGATATTGCTTGGCCTTCTTTCACCACCGTCAATATCTTGACTTGCTTACGTTTTATCTTTACAGATTTATCTACTGCTGCTTCATATGCATTTAACTACTGCGCTCTCTATCTCTCACAGAAGATATGTCTGCTCGCTTAATGGAGAATTTACTTCCTTAACCTCAAATGAAAATACCATTTCACCTGATTCAAATCCCCAGGAACAGCCTTGGTTATGTCATAAATGGGATAGAAATCAGACACAAAAGACCTAATATTAATAAAGTAACCTTAATTTTTATAAAACAAAAGTCCCCCTATTACTAAATTGCTAATAATTATCATAACTTTCCATTTTTCTTCAATAGACTTTCTCCTATTTTTTATATAAAATAATGTAAATTATTATATTTCTTTCATAAAACATAAAAAAGAAACCCATCAATAGGGTCTCTTTTTTATATTATTCTGATACTGGACGAGATTTGCGAGCAATATCAGCTAATATATTGTCAACAAATTCTTCGATGCTTTCAGTATGTGTTGCCTTACTTCCGTAGCGACGGACATTAACAGCTTTATCTTCCATCTCTTTATCCCCTACGATTAATTGGTAAGGAATTTTACTTGTTTGTGAAGCACGGATTTTGTATTGCATTTTTTCATTACGATCATCAACATCAGCACGAATTCCACGATCACGAAGAGTTTTAGCAACTTCCCAAGCATAGTCAATATGAGCTTCGTTGGAAATTGGAATAACAGTCACTTGATGAGGTGCTAACCATGTTGGGAAAGCTCCTTTATAAGTTTCAATTAGGATTGCAGTAAAGCGTTCCATAGTTGAAATAACACCACGGTGAATCATCACTGGTCGATGTTCTTCTCCATCAGCACCTATATACTTAAGATCAAAACGTTCAGGCAACAAGAAGTCTAACTGAATAGTAGATAGTGTTTCTTCATTCCCAAGGGCTGTTTTAACTTGTATATCAAGTTTAGGACCATAGAAGGCTGCTTCACCTTCTGCTTCAAAGTAGTCAACACCCATCTCATCAAGAGCTGCCTTTAACATAGCTTGGGCATTTTCCCACATCTCATCATTATCATAGTATTTATGAGTATCTTTAGGGTCACGGTATGACAAACGGAAACGGTAATCTGTTAAATTAAAATCTTCATAAACATCGATAATTAATTGAAGTGCACGTTGGAATTCTTCCTGGATTTGCTCTGGTGTGACGAATAGGTGCCCGTCATTAAGAGTCATCTCACGCACACGTTGAAGTCCTGATAGTGCACCTGACTTCTCGTAGCGGTGCATCATCCCAAGCTCAGCAATTCGAATTGGCAACTCACGGTAAGAATGTACATGGTTTTTATAAACCTGAATATGGTGAGGGCAGTTCATTGGACGAAGCACAAACTCTTCACCATCGCCCATGTCCATTGTTGGGAACATGTCTTCTTGGTAGTGCTCCCAGTGTCCAGAAGTTTTGTAAAGTTCAACTGAGGCCATTGGTGGGGTGTAAACGTGTTGGTAACCTGAAGCTAGTTCTTTGTCTGTGATATAACGTTCAAGGGTCCGACGGATAGTTGCACCATTTGGCAACCAGAATGGTAGACCTTGACCGACCTCTTGGCTAATCATGAATAAATCAAGCTCTTTACCAAGTTTTCTATGGTCACGTTCTTTTGCTTCTTCTAAACGAGTCAGGTAAGCTTTAAGGTCTTTTTTATCAAACCAAGCAGTCCCATAAACACGTTGCATCATAGCATTATCACTATTACCACGCCAGTAAGCACCCGCAACATTGAGAAGGTGGAAGACTTGAATGCGTCCTGTTGATGGCACATGAGGGCCACGGCATAAGTCTACAAATTCTCCTTGACGATAAATAGTGAGGCCTGCTGCGTCATCAGCGTGTTCACTGATCAATTCAACTTTATAAGGATCGTCTTTAAAGATATCTAGTGCTTCATCTTTTGATACTTCTTCACGAATACATGGGAAGTTTTCTTTGACAATTTTTTTCATTTCTTCTTCAATACGAGGGAGATCTTCGTTAGAAATTTGACCAGCTTGGTTGTCAGTATCATAATAGAAACCTTCAGTGATTGCTGGACCTACACCTAAGTGAATTTCTGGGAAGAGACGTTTTGCAGCTTGCGCAAATAAATGAGCTGCCGAGTGTCGAAGAACACTGAAAGCATCTTCGTGATCAGGAGTGACAATTTCAATTGATCCATCCTCAGTAATAGGACGAACTGTATCAATTAATTGTCCATTAAATTTTCCTGCTAAAGCTTTCTTTGCTAATGAATTTGAAATTGATTGGGCAATCTCAAATGTTGTTACGCCAGATTCAAATTCACGGACTGCACCATCTGGAAACGAAATCTTAATCATCATTTTCTCCTTATATTCTTTAATTTAATATTAGCTATCTTAATGACCACCCCTACTTTATATAAAAATAGAAAAAACCACATCCTAAAAAGGACGCGGTTGCGTGGTTCCACCTTCATTCATCCAAGACAAAAACTATCTTGAACCTCTGATTGGTTATAAGGGAACCACCCTTTTATGTTTGCATAAAATCATGGAAGGAGTATTAAATTAGAATATGTGCTCTTTTCACCAACCAGCACTCGCTTAATATAAACTCTAATATAACATGTCTTCAAAATTATTATATCAATTTTTTCAAATAATACAAGGTCTATATATTATTTTTATTGGTTTAGTTCATTAGTCCAAGAAATCTCGTATTGCATTTACTAATTTTAGTGGTGCCTTGACGACTTTTGCTGGAGTCAGAACTGGGTTCTTTACTCCTCGCTTGGGTAAAAAGGCAACTCCCGAAACCAATTTCAAGGGTTCACGTTTTTCACGATTCATATAAAGTGATAACTTTTTACTATCTTTTGATGATTTACCAATAATCGTGTCTAAATAGAAAGTATAAATAGATTGTCCAAAGTGTTCAGATGAAATCTCAAAGCGTTTCTCTGCTAGTAAGGTCTGATCAATATCTGGAGTTTCAATTATCGCATCTATAATAGCATCTGCCAGTTCATCTTCATGATAATATAAGGTTCCAAACATCTTATCAGAAATCAAATCATCCAAATAAGGATTGCCATGAGCAATAATTGGCTTGCCACTTGCTAAACTTTCAATATAGGTTAATCCCTGTGTCTCACTTGTTGAGGCACTAACAAAGAAATCACAAGCCTTATAGTAATGAGCTACTTTTTCATGTGGGACCATACCTGTAAAAATAATATAGTCAATTAAATCCAGCTCTTCAGATAATAATTGAAGGTCCTCCAAATATGGACCACTTCCGACAATAACTAATTTGACTTTTTTGTTTTCCTTGATAACATTTGGTAACTGTCTAATAATGGCTTGGATATTTTTCTCGTAAGAGATACGAGAGAGACTTAATAAAAATGTCTCATCTGAAGCAATTCCTAAATCCCTTTTTAACTGATTCACATCATCTTGGCTAATATCTTCACGGACATAATTTTCCAAATGTATCCCTGTAGGAATGACCCGTTTTGGGATTTTTACCTCGTAACCATCTAGCAAATTTAATACAATCGGACTGGGACAAACAACTCCATCTAAATCCTTCAAATACCCTTTTAAAATGGGTTTAATCATACTTGGTCGAATTAATTTACCTTTTGCGATGTAGCCAACATAATCTTCATACTGCGTATGATATGTATGAACAACGGGAATTCTTAAAGCTTTGCCAACCATTTTACCTAATAATCCCAAACTAAATTCAGTTTGCGTATGGATAATATCTAGGTCATACTGCTTTGCTATTTTATAAGAAGAAATCAAACCACGGTAAACAACACGACGATCTGTAAAAGACACAAAAGGAACGCTAGGAAGCCGAATAACGGTCGGATCCTCAAAGCGTTTAACATTCTTATCTGTTGTTGTAAAGACATAAACTTCATGCCCTTGTTTTTCCAGCTCATCCTTTAAGGTTCGAATGCTGGTTGCTACACCTGATACTTGTGGGAAATAGGTGTCTGTAAATAGACCTACACGCATCTTACAACTCCATTACTTTTTGGTACGCCGCGACTAATTGAGCCGCAACTTTTTCGATGCTACGACTTTCAGCGACTTGATATCCTTTTTGAGTCTTATCAACTTGACCAGAAAAAATTCTTTCTAAGCCTTCAACAAATCCATCCACATCACTAGCCAGTTCAGCACACTCTTGATCAATCCAACCACTATAAACAGGGATATCACGTACTAAAATGTTTTGTTTACTAGCCAGTGCCTCAAGAACAACAATGCCTTCCGTTTCTTCACGACTTGGGAAGAAAAAGGCATCCGCTGCTGTCATTGCTCCTTCATACACATCACCTTTAATGTAACCAGGAAAGAGAAGATTCTGAGGGTGGTTATGCTCAACTAACTGCCGAACCTCTGCTGGTATAATCCACTTATTTGTTTCCCCAAACCAAATAAAGCGAACATCTGGCATTTTTTGGGCCACCCGAACAAAATCATCAATCCCTTTGCGAAGAAAATATAATCCTGCCCCAATAACAACTTTTTGACCTTTTTCAATTTTGAAATAGTCCCTAAAAGCTGCTTCCTTATCAGGATTTGCTCCATAATGACGCAAATCAATCCCATTTGAAATAGGAAAAATCGGTTGTTTGATGCCATAACTTTCAATCAAGGATTTGGAATACTCAGTTGGTGTAATAATAGCATCTGCATTTTTATAAAATAAACATAAATATTTTTTAAATAGTGGTGAAATGGTATTCGAAAAAATGAAGGAATTTCTAAAATCTTCCTCGGTTGAATGACCATGCATGATCACCTTTTTGCCTAAACGTTTGGCTTTTTTCATTAATAGCCAACTGTTAATACCATAGGTATTAATATGAACTAAATCATAATTATCGTCTGGATTTGTAGTATAGTCTTGTCCGACTAATGACAAAGCACGAGCTTGGTGTTTAATAGCCCGGCCAATGCCAGACTTACTTAAGTATTTTTCTGCTTCTAGATATAGTAAGACTCTCATAACCTCTATTATAGCTTATTTTAGCTGATTTGACACTAATAAGAAAAAAATCAGCCAAAAGGCTGACTTATTTTATTTTGTTCTTAGGTACCCATGCTGAAACAGAGCCTGCTTGGGCATGAAAATCTGCCCATCCATTTTCATCAATGGTCATTTCTTCGGAACTATTACCCATATAATCAACAAAAGTTTGGCCGGCATAGAGTTGACCAACTTCCATATGTTTCCAACCTTTATCGCCATTACTTACGACTACTGCTAAAGCAGACTGATGCTCGTCATCACCGAGTCTTGTCCAACCAATACAATTAGCGTGGTCGAAATAGTCAACTTCTTGTCCATAAGCAAATTCTTTCCTTAAGAAGGCTAATTTATCAAGGTCATTTTTAAAGGAAGGTTGACCAAAGTCATCACCTTCAATACCATAGTAATCTCCATAAAAGACACATGGCAAACCATCTTGACGAAGCATAACTAAGGAATAAGCAATCGGTTTAAACCAGTCTTCAATATTACTTTGTAATGATTGCCCTTTTTGTGTATCATGATTTTCTACAAAAGTGATTGCATGCATGGGATGAGTTTGAACCAAAGAACCATCAAAAATCTGACGCATATCGAAATTATTTCCTGCTTGACATGCTTGGAAAAAATTCATATGCAAGGCAACATCAAAGAGATCAAATTTATAGTCAATTAATTCAAGATAATGTTCTGTCGCATCAAAATCATCTTTCCAATATTCACCAAAGATATAAAAATTCTCATCAATCTCTGCTTGAATAAAGGTAATGAATTCTTTCATGAAGGAAGCATCAATGTGTTTAATAGCATCCAATCTGAAACCTTTAACTTGCGATTCACTGATGTACCATTTTGTCCAGTCTTTAAGGTGTTGTCTAACCTCAGGGTGTTTAAAATCAATATCATTAAACATGAGGTAATCAAAATTTCCTTTTTCATTGTCAACAGTTTCTTGATCTGCCCAACCTTTATTGTCACCAGCTATTAGGTAAATACCTGTTTCATTATTTCTTGCATCATAATCTAAACCAGAAAAATGATACCAATGCCATTTGAAGTTGTTATACTTATTTTTACGACCTGGGAAATTAAATCCTGTCCACCCTTCTATTTCATATGGTTCAGAAATTGGTTCTTGACGATTTTCAGGATTCATCTTCAAAACGTAAAATGTCTCTTTTTGATCGGCATTTGCCTTATGATTTAAGACTACATCAGCAATTGGCTGAATTCCGGCTTTATTTAATTCTGAGACTAAAGAAAGATACTCTTCTTTGCTACCATATTTAGTTGGAACTGTCCCATTTTGATCAAACTCACCTAAGTCAAAAAGGTCATATATACCATATCCAACATCATTTGTACCAGTTCCTTTGAAAGCTGGTGGTAACCATATCTTGCTGATTCCTAATTTTTGTAATTCAGGAATTGAAGTTTGTAGTTTTTGCCAATGCTTACTATCTGCTGGTAAATACCATTCAAAAGCTTGCATAATTAAATCATTTGTCATAGAGATCCTTTTCTAAAAAAATCTACCTTTGCAGGTAGATTTACTATTTTGTTGTACCACGACGTTTGATACCATGGTTTAGGAGAATTTCTTTTTCTTCCAAATCTTCTTTGTTCATGATTTTTGTCAACATACGCATGCTGACAGCTCCTAAATCATACACAGGTTGACTGATTGAAGAAAGATTTGGTCTTGTATAGTCAACAACTGGTGAATCGTTACTTGTAATAATTTCAAAGTCCTCAGGAACATTTTTCCCTGCTGCAAATAAACCATTAAGTAAGCCTGCTGCTAATTCATCTTCTCCAACATAAGCTGCTGTAGCACCTGAATTGATTACGCGTTGAGCTAATTCAAAACCTTCTTTATAAGAATAATTAGCTTCAAAAACTAATCCTTCTTTATAGTCCAACTTATTCTTTCTAAGTCCTTCTTTATAGCCTAGTAATCTCACTTTTCCATTGATATCATCGATTAGTGGTCCAGACACAAAAGCAATTTTTTTGTGATTTTCTACTAAAATATCAATTACATTGGAAACTGCCAATTTATAATCAATATTAACACTTGGTAACTGATGTTCCAAGTCAACTGTTCCAGCTAGAACGATTGGTGTACGTGAACGAGAAAATTCTGCACGAATTTTCTCTGTTAAATGGTGACCCATAAAGATAATACCATCTACTTGTTTTGCAAATAGAGTGTTAACAACATTTACCTCTTTATCATCATCTTCATCACTTGATGCAAGGACAATATTATACTTGTACATTGCAGCAATATCATCAATCCCTTTTGCTAAAATTGAAAAATAACTATTGGCAATATTTGGAATTACCACACCTACTGTAGTTGTTTTTTTACTTGCTAGTCCTCGGGCAACTGCATTAGGACGATAATCTAAACGGTCTATAACTTCCAACACTTTTTTGCGTGTATTTTCTTTAACGTTTTTATTTCCGTTGACAACACGACTTACTGTTGCCATAGAAACACCTGCTTCGCGAGCAACGTCATAGATCGTAATTGTATCATCTGTGTTCATTGTTTTATCTTCCTTTCTACTTGAAAATTACGCTTTCAAAACTAATTCTAGCATGTTTTGGAAACACTTTCAAGTAAAAATGATACATTTTGAAAACTTTTTCAATATTCAAAGGAAAGCTTGCAATTTTGCACTATTTTTGAAAAAATAGAGATAGAAAGAAGGTATACCATGACTAAATTAAATAAGATACGTCATTTTATCAAAGAATCAGAGGCTGAAGTTGCAGTCTTTTCAGACCCTGTTACAGTAAATTATCTTTCTGGCTTTGATTGTGACCCTCATGAAAGACAAATGTTCTTATTTGTTTTTCATGATAAAGAACCACTCCTATTTGTACCTGCATTAGAAGTTGCTCGAGCAAAGTCAATTGTTTCATTTACTGTTCAAGGTTATTTAGATGCAGAAAACCCTTGGGAAAAGATTAAAGTAGCCTTACCAATTAAAGATGCAAAACGTATTTATGCGGAATTTGATCATTTAAATGTAACAAAATTCCAAGGTTTACAGACTGTTTTCTCTGGTCAATTTGATAATTTGAGTCCATTTATCCAAAGAATGCGTTTAATTAAATCTAAAGATGAAATTGAAAAGATGCTAGTTGCTGGTGACTTTGCCGATAAGGCAGTCCAAGTTGGTTTTGAAAACATTTCATTAAATGTTACAGAAACTGATATTATTGCCCAAATTGAATTTGAAATGAAAAAGCAAGGTATCAATAAAATGAGTTTCGATACTATGGTTTTAACAGGTGATAACGCAGCTAATCCACATGGTATTCCAGGTACCAACAAAATTGAAAATAATGCTTTGCTTTTATTTGACCTGGGTGTTGAAACTTTAGGATATACCAGTGATATGACAAGAACAGTAGCTGTCGGAAAACCTGATCAATTCAAAGTCGATATCTACAATCTTTGTTTAGAGGCACAATTAACCGCACAAGAATTTATTAAGCCAGGTGTCACTGCTGCTCAAGTCGATGCTGCTGCACGTGATGTAATCGAAAGAGCAGGTTACGGTGAGTACTTTAATCATCGCCTTGGACATGGTTTAGGAATGGATGTCCATGAATTCCCATCAATCATGGAAGGTAATGACATGGTTGTTGAAGAAGGCATGTGCTTCTCAGTCGAACCTGGCATTTACATTCCAGGAAAAGTTGGTGTCCGCATTGAGGATTGTGGCTATGTCACAAAAGATGGCTTCCAACCATTTACTAAAACACCAAAAGAACTCCTTTATTTTGAAGGATAAAAAGATTGGTTAGATGCTTTTATCTAACATAAAACCCAGTTCTAACGGACTGGGTTTTATTTCTTTTCAATGGATAGAATCTATCAATAGCAATTCCTAGTTCCAATATCAATATTTCCAGATTTCCAAATGATGAGATAATTGGCTGAGTAGAGCAGCCAATATAGGTCACAAATTTCCTGAAACTCAAATTTGACATCCCAAATTCGTTTACATACGCCAACCCTTTTTCTAGAAGTAACTGCTTACTATATTTTTGTTTTGGTCCTCTCATCCTGCCTCCTTTTAATATATAACAACCGTTATTTAATTGGAGCCATTAAAAAAAGACTTGTCAAGCTAAACTAAAGCTTAAACAAGTCTTGGAGTCTAAGTTTCTTTAAAATTAAAACTATACCAAACCTGTAATAAATCTAAAAGTGCTAAATTCTCCTGAGGGAGACTTGCAACAACATTTTGTCGTCCATTATTAGGCCGATCTTGCAAAGCAATTTGCAACTCACCCTTATATTGACCAGCCAAATCATTACCAATTGTCACCATACCACGTTTAATATCGACGGTATTTTTAGGGGCAATAGCATGTGCTTTATAGGTCACCCTTGGTTGACTTGATCTAATCATATAATCCGATTTATCACCACGATAGTGGTGTTGATTGTTTAAGAGGATTTCCTTTTCAAGGTCAGTTAATTCTTCCACAAGTTGCACTGGTAGAATTGGCAGACTTGCTTTGAAGCTTTCAGCTACTGTTTTCAAATCCTCTTCCGTGAGGAGTGATGATGAGATCAAAATATCATCAATGTAACCAGTCATCTTCAATAAAGAAACTTGAGCAGCCAATGACATGTCTCTTTGAATTTCTGCTGAAACCATCCGATCAGAAAGTGGCCATGGACCAATTTTGCCGTCGGGACTATCAATAAAGGCTGCAGTTTCTAGATTGTAGTTTTTGTATTGCTTTGCGGTTTCTACAAAATAATCAAAGGATAGACCTGTATATGCTTGAGGATAAAAGTTATGCGAGCCAATTAAGAGTTGACGGTTGGGTCCGAAGTCATTAACCATGTCGATGTAATGTTGACCTCTTGAAATGTTCAATTCAATTTTAATGCCAAATGGATTATGTGTTAGCATAGCCTCCTCATAACCAGTAAATCCTTCGTCAAGACGGAGCGCATCTATCCCCATTTCATTAAAGATTTCTAATTGGTTGTAGGCAATATCAAGAGCTTTAAAGAGTCTTGGATTTACATCCAATGAAGTTTTAAGCCCATTTTCATTTCCATAATGGATGATTTCTTTAAAGGTTTCAACTGTTTCTTGGGCATTATCTGCTACTTCAAGCATTGACGTAAATAAACGTGTGTAACCATATTTGCGCGCCAAGTCAATATAACTCTTCATCTCAACCATACTTGATTTGGACGGGTAAACAGAAATTCCTAATTGTCCCATAATATACTCCTTGGTTATTAAAAAATAAAATACCTCAAGTCACTAAGTGAGCTGAGATATTTTAGTGAATTATGCTACTGTAGCAGCTTCTGCAGCTACTGCTTGTTCTTCAGCAACAAGCTTATTGTCATAATATTTGATGAATGGTAACCAGATTAAGAAAGCAACAGCAATACATACTATAGAAAGAATAGCAGCTTTAATGTCACCACCAGAACCGATGAAGGCACCGAATCCACCAGGTGTTGGCCATGGAGTTTGAACGATTGCTTCTTTAACAATGTTTAAGTTAACAACAACATAAGCTAGAACCGCTGTAACTACTGGAGCACAGATAAATGGAATAGCTAAGATTGGGTTATAAACGATTGGAAGACCAAAGATAAGTGGTTCATTAATGTTGAAGATAGATGAACCGATAGCCGCACGACCAAGCATTTTCAATTGTTCAGATTTAGCAAGTAGTGCCATGAAGATACACACACCAAGAGTTGCCCCTGAACCACCAATTGTAACATAGGCATTAGTGAACTCACCAGCAAAGGCAAAGTGTGCACCATTTACGTTTTCAGCCATGTTAGCAAGAAGAATTGGGTTAACAAGGCCCATAACGATGTTTGCACCGTGGATACCAACTAACCACAATGCGTGAACTAGGAAGTAGATTACGATGATACCACCAATTGAATTGGTAATATTTTTAACGAAACCAAATGGGATAGCGATAACTTTATAGATATCTGTACCCATCATGATGAAAGCACCATTGATGAAGATAACTGTAATTGCAACTACAAATGCAGGAATCAAGGCTGTAAATGAACGAGCAACACCTTCTGGAACAGCTTCTGGCATTTTAACAACCCAGTTTTTAACAACACAGAGACGGTATAATTGAACAGCAAGGATTGCCATCAAGATACCAGTAAATAGACCTGATGTTGACAAACGAGCTAAGCTGTCGCCTCCTACAGTCCAACCATTGATAGTTGTTTCTGTTGCAACTAAAGTCATATTTCCTTTTGTGAAAGTTAATTCAGGAATAGTCATGAAGAAAGCAAATACAGAAAGAATACCACCATTAAGTGGGTTTAAGTTAACCCCATCTTCTTCAGCATAAATCTTAGTATATTCATAACCAATAACTAATGCGAAGTAAAGGGTTAAAATCCCCATTGAACATTTATAAGCTAGTAATGTTAAAGCTGCAAATTTATCAAATGAGCCTGCCCAAATACCTGCTAAAAACGGAAAGGCTTGTGGGAGTACTCCCAAAACCAAGAATGCTGAACCGACGATAGTAAGTGGGATACTTGCCATCCCAGCAGCTACAATCGCACGTACAGGACGCCAAGTTGATACTTTCCCCATTGGCCCCATGAGGTACTTCTCTAAAATTTCAAACATTAATCTTACCTCCTAATTTATTTACATTAATAATGTTTGCTAAGGTTAAGTGATGCCAAATAACGATTTATTCGAACGAATTGTCTATCTTTATTGGTATCGATACGGCTAATTTTGACTAACATCCAGAAGGAAATAAGTATACCAAGAACTAGAATACCAAGAATGAATAATCTTGTTGAAAGATTTTCATTGAAGAATGGATATAATAGTTGTGATTGGCCAACTAAGGTTAGTAGTGCCAAACAACTATTAGCCGCAATAGTTGCTTTAAACAATAATTTTGATTTCTTTGCTTCTTTTTGCTCAGTGGTATACATTCTAAATTGCTCCCACATGCCAAGACCAGCAAAAATTCCCAAACCAATTGGTAACAACATTGCCGAAGTGGCATTTGATAAATAGAGCGTTACACCCCAATAGAGGTTTACGAAGAAAAAGAATGTCACTACATATCTCACCATGAAATAACGAGTATAATACATGGTTTTTATAGCATTTGTTTTACGTAGAGACTCTACTCTTTCCATTTCTTTTTTTGTCATTTGCCTAACTCCTTCATTGCATTATTTAATGCGTTTGTACAATTCTAACATCTCAATAGCAACTTCACGAAGCGTCATTGTTGTCATCAAATGGTCTTGTGCATGAACCATAATGATTTCAATTGTGATTTCAGTACCACCTGCGTATTCTTGTAAGAGGTGAGTCTGAGCTTTGTGAGCTAATAGTAATTCTTCATTAGCAGCTTCTAGTAATTCTGAGGCTTTATCATAATCACCTTCACGCATAGCTGCAAAAGCTTCATGAACTGTAGTTCTAGAATTTCCACTATTTAAAATAATTTCAAATGCAGCCATTTGCACTTCTTCGTTTGTCATTTTTTTCTCCTATTTTAATGTTAATAATATTTTCTTAAAGCAGTCGAAATCATGACATTCAAGCAATTCTTGTTTAGTTTGTGGATTTTCCGTTAAATTAACAATTAATTTAGTCATTTCTGCTAAACCATCGTTTTTATAAATCGAAGGTGAAACTAAGAAAACAAATTTGATTTTTTCAAATCCTTCCTCCCAGTAAATTCCTTCCGGAATCACCGCAATTCCAATTTTTGCTTCTCTGTCTAATGATTTCAAGGGATGTGGAACAGCTATGTCTTGATCGAAAATAACCGTACTCATCGATTCACGATTTGCAATTAATTCTCTCATCGAGATTTGATAATTCTCGATATCTTTACTATCCATTGCTCCTACTAATTTTTCAAGTACTGTTTTTTTGTCACAGTCATGCAAAATCATAAAAGCATCTTCAGAAAAATGATGATCAAAAATTTCGTTTATTTCTAATTGATTACTTTCAGCTCCACGACCATGCTGTTTGCTTTCTATACTGATAAAGTGTTTTTTTAATTCCTTCACTTCTTCATCTTTAAGAAAGACACTAACTGTAAAGACTGGGATAGAGAACACCAGATTAGTTAAGTCAATTGTTGAAATTATGACATCAATACCTTCTAAATTCTCATCAGTAATATCATAATAGCCAACTAAGTTAGCAATGTTCAATTGTCTACCAAGTTCATTTTCCAAACGCATTCTAAGCATCTGAGCACTTCCATATCCGGTAGCACAGATAACTAGAGCATTTAGTTTATTATTTTGATGAAACCGTTCAATTCCCGCTAGTATATGGAGAGAAACGTAAGCAATTTCATCATCTGATAAGGAAAAATCTTTAAAATATCTTAGATGACTCATTAAACTTCTTGAGACAAGAAAGGCTTCTTTATATTGTTTTTGGATATCTTCTAATAAAGGATTATCCAGACGAACCCCGTTTCTCACTCGTTCTAATAAGACTTCTAAGTGTTTCAATAAACCTTCTAAGAAGGTGAAATCTTGAGTAAATTGATAACCATAGTGCAAATCAATATCATTTGCTGCGTCTACCAAATCTTGTCTTAAACTAATTATTTCTAAATCATCTGAATGTGATGAATTAATACTTTCTGAAATTAAATGAAGAGCAATGTAATTTATTTCTTCATCTGGAAAATCAGTTCCAGTCACTCGATTTATTCGATTAATAATATTTGTAGCAACACCAATTTCCTTTTTGAATTTTTTATTGTCAATAATTAATTCAGAAATTTGGAATCCATCTTTTACTCTGGAAATGGCTAAAGCAATATGGACTATCAGATTCTGGATTACAAAATCAGACAATTTTAAATATTTGCTCCGACATTCGTCAAGTACAATAATGGTTAATTCTTCAAAACTAATTGGTAGTTTAAAGAAGTCATCACCAATATACTGATGAATATTCTTTAAGAAATGCCCACTGTAAAAATAGTCCATAATAAAGTGGCGCTTATTATGCTCAGCGCCACTAACATAGACACTTTTATTTGCTCGACTTTCAATTGTTAATTGATAACGAGCGAATTCATTTCTTATTTTTTTAAAATCTGATGATAAAGTCGATCGACTAACGTATAACTGATCCATTAAATCTTCAAAGAAAACATCCTCTTGTTCGAAAATTAATTTATTGATGATGAAATTATGACGATCGTTGATATCAATGTTATCCGTACCAACTTGAATATTATTATCAGAAACTAAATTTAGATAAGCTGATTCTTCAGTCAGGTCTAACTTATAACCGTATCCTTGTTTAGAGATAATATTAATATTTTCTTCCTCAGTAACAAAAGACAATAAAGATTTGATATATGTTCTTACAGTTCGATCTGAGCATTTCAAGTGTTCAGCTAGCACTTTACTGGTAACATACTCTCCTCGATTTTGGTATAAGTATTGTAAGATAAGCTTTTCCTTTTGACCTAACATCTGTTATCTCCTTTAGAAAATGTACTATCTCTAGTATACTAAAATTTCAGAATATTAGAAATTAGATATTTTCCTTTACAAGAGTTGCCATTTTTTCAATTCCCATTGGAATTGGAATGTAAGCTTGTGGTGGAATTTGAACAACTGGTTTGTTAACTTTAGCACCAGCATCAGCAAATTGTTTGAAGTGCATTTTTGTTTGTGGACTTACTAGGTATAAGTCATAAGCAGATGATGAAATTAATTTCCCACCTTCAGGAACACCAACAGCATTCATTTCCACTTCAACTCCTTGTTCAGCAAGTAGAGTTTGAGTTTTTTTAGCAATTAGTGATGATGACATGCCTCCGGCACAGATAATTAACGCTTTAGTCATTTGACTGCCTCCTGTAAAGTTTTGTTATTTTGTATCTTAATTATATGTGTATACGCTTTCAATGACCATAGCTACAATTTCCGTATCACTACGGAAAAGAATAAGGCAAAAAAAATTTTTTCCAAAAATCTAACAATAATCAGAGATTATTGTTAGATTGCGCCTATTGGTCCTGATAATTGGATAGATGAAACGATAACTTGAGATAAGGTCAAATGATACTCTAACATAAGAAACTCTTTTAATTTGATATCACTTAATTGAGATTGTACTGAATAAATCCCTTTATCTTTATCATCACTAATAATTTTTACTTTTTCCAAAATCTTATGATTTTTTCCTAAGTCAATTGGAGTTGAGACCTCTTCAAAACGAATTAAATAATTATACCCAATTCGTCTACTAAATAGGATTTGGTTTTTTACAATAATGATAACTAACAGAATAAATAATATAAAAGAAGTAATAATCAACGATACTTCTAACATAAGAATCTCCTTATTCAGATTATTTCCAAGAGAATTATACCTTCTTTTGAAAGCGTTGTCAAAATTTTAACAAAAAATTCCATCTGAGACTGCAAATCAGATGGAATTTCATAAACTTTTAAAGTTGTTTGATGATTGAAATTATTAACAAAAGAAGCTCAATCTCATTAATTTAAAAATAATTTAACTTCCTTGCCTGTAAATTAAAAGTTACAAACTTTCGCCGTTACTTGCAATCACTTTTTTATACCAATTAAATGATAATTTAGGTGAACGATCATAAGTACCGTTTCCTTGATCATCTTTATCTACATAGATAAATCCATAACGTTTACGCATTTCACCAGTACTAGCTGAAACCAGGTCAATACAGCCCCAAGGTGTGTACCCCATTAAATCAACGCCATCTTCATCAACAGCTTTAATCATTTCTTTAATATGGGCACCTAAGTAATCAATCCGATAGTCATCATGAACCATGCCATCAGGTTCCAATTGATCTATTGCGCCAAAGCCATTCTCAACAATAAATAAAGGAAGGTGATACATGTCTGTAAACCAGTTTAATGAATAGCGGAGCCCTTCTGGGTCAATTTGCCAACCCCAGTCCGAAGCTTTTACATAATCATTTTTAACTAAATCTTCTGTTTCCATATAGTCATAATGTGGATTATTTGGACGATGAGAGTCAATAGCAAATGACATGTAGTAAGAGAATCCAATATAGTCAACAGTTCCTGCCATAAGATCCTTTTTGTCTTCTTCAGTGAAGTCAACCGAAATCCCTTTACGTTCCCAATAATTCAAAATGTGATTTGGGTAATAGCCATGGACATGGACATCAGTAAAGTAATAGCGTTTTTGCATCGCTTTCTGAGCCATTAAGATATCGGCTGGTTTACAAGTCGCTGGATAGATTGGACACATGGCAATCATACAACCAATTTCAAAATCAGGATTGATTTCGTGACCGATTTTTGTCGCACGCGCCGCAGCTACAAGCTCATAATGAGCTGCCTGATACATAATTGCTTCACGGTCATCTCCTTCTTTGTACACAATTCCTGAGTTAGTAAATGGTGCAAAATCCTCCATGTAGTTGGCTTGATTATTGATTTCATTAAAAGTCATCCAATATTTAACTTTGTCTTTGTAACGAGTAAATACTGTTTCTGCAAAACGAACAAAGAAGTCAATCACTTTACGGTTAGTGAAGCCACCATACTCAGTAACTAAATGATAAGGCAATTCAAAATGGGAAAGTGTAATAACAGGTTCAATGCCATATTTTAAACATTCATCAAATAAATCATCATAAAATTGAAGTCCTTCTTCATTTGGCTCCAATTCATCTCCATTTGGGAAAATACGAGTCCAAGCAATTGAAGTACGGAAACATTTAAAGCCCATTTCAGCAAAAAGTTTAACATCCTCTTTATAGCGATGATAAAAATCAATAGCATCATGGTTTGGATAATACTTGCCATCTAAAACTCCGGCAGTAATTTCACGAGGAACACCATGGCGGCCAGAAGTCATCACATCCGCTACACTAGGTCCTTTACCACCTTCTTGCCACCCTCCTTCGAGTTGGTGAGCAGCAACTGCCCCACCCCATAAAAAGCTATCTGGTAATTTCGACATGTTCTAATCCTCCTATTATTTCATACTATCATTGTAGCAAACGATTACATGATTTAATATTTGAAAAATTTCCTTATAGAAAAGGAAAGCAGCAAACAATCATGAATTTTTGTCATCAGAAAAGCTTTATGCTATCATAACACTATACAAAAAGGAGGAAAATCATGGATACAATGCGTGAAAAAGTAAAAGAAAGTTTTTATTTTAGAACAGCTGTTCGCGTGTACAACGATAAAAAAATTCCCGATGAGGATCTTAATATTATTTTGGATGCGGCATGGCGGAGCCCATCATCAGTGGGCCTAGAAGGCTGGCGTTTTGTCGTCTTGGAAAACGAAGACGTCAAAGCAGAGCTAAAAGAATTTGCCTGGGGGGCTCAATATCAACTAGAAACAGCTAGTCATTTTATTCTGTTAATTGCTGAAAAAAATGCCCGCTATGATGGTCCATCAATGCGGGAAAGCCTTGTCCGTCGTGGTATTAAAGATGGTGAAGGCATGATCAGTCGCCTAAAAACCTATGAAGATTTCCAAAAACGGGATATGGATATGGCTGATAACCCACGCGCACTTTTTGACTGGACGGCAAAACAAACTTATATTGCTCTTGGCAATATGATGATGTCAGCAGCCTTATTAGGTATCGACTCATGCCCAATTGAAGGATTTGAATATGCAAAAGTTGATGAAATTTTGGCAAAACACAATATCATCGATCCAGAAAAAGAAGGCATTGCTAGTATGATGTCCTTAGGTTACCGACTAAGAGACCCAAGACATCCGCAAAACCGTAAAAATAGAGATGAAGTCATTTCATTTTATAAATAGGAGACTGATATGAAAGCATTACATACTTGTATTCGCGTTAAAGATTTAGATAAATCTATTGATTTCTACACCACAGCTTTTCCTTTCAAAGAAACACGCCGTCGTGATTTCCCAGAAAATAAGTTTACCTTAGTCTATTTAGCCCTTGAAGGTGAAGACTATGAACTTGAATTAACCTATAATTATGACCATGCAGCCTATAATTTAGGTGATGGCTATGGCCATATTGCTGTAGGCACAGAAGACTTTGACAATGATTATGACAAACATAAAAAAGCTGGCTTCCCAGTGACTGATATCAAAGGCTTGTCAAAAACATCAGCACGCTACTACTTCATTCAAGACCCAGATGGGTATAAAATTGAAGTCATTGATTTGAAGAAATAAAAAGAAAGAAGCTGGGACAGATTTCCCTAGCTTCTTTCTTTTTAACGTGAATTCACGCTTTTCATAACACGTTTGATATCACGATCTTGTTCACGACGTTTCAATGATTCACGTTTATCAAAATCATGTTTCCCTTTTGCCAGACCAATCAAGACCTTAGCAAAGCCATCTTTCAAATAAATCTTTAAGGGAATCAAGGTCATCCCAGTTCCTTTAAGTTCATTTGCTAGATGCTGAATTTCTCGTTTTTTCATCAAGAGCTTACGCGTACGCTCTGGATCAGAATTCCATATATTTCCTTGTTCAAATGGTGCAATATGGACATTCACTAGCCAAACTTCATTATTTTTTATCTGTGCAAAACCATCTTTTAATTGGATACGAGCTGCGCGGACACTTTTAATTTCTGTACCAGTTAAAACAATCCCAGCTTCAATGGTTTCGACGATATGATAGTCATGCCTAGCCTTTTTATTTTGTGCAAGTAGATTACCTTCGCCTTTAGCCATTAACGACTCCTTTTCTTACTATTCTTTTTGGCAGCGTCTTTATAGAAAGGTTTTCTTCCCTTTTTCTTAGGTGCTTCCTCTTTGTTTTGATCATTTGATTTGTTTTTTGGGAATCGGTCGCCCTTCTTAGAATCGTTATTTCTGCGACGATTATTTTGTCTGTCAGGTTTTTCGACTTTTTCTTTCACATCAAATTCACTTGGAAGATATTCAAAGTCAATATCTCCAGTTTCTTTATTTGCTTTGACCAATTTAACATGAATTGGCTGACCGACTTTAAAGACTATTCCTGACTTTTCACCTTGTAAGGTCATATTACGTTCATTGTAATTATAGAATTCTGGAAGACTGGTAACATGGATTAAACCTTCAATGGTATTTGGTAATTCAATGAACATTCCAAATTTAACTACGCTGGCAACAATGGCATCAAATTCTTCACCAACGTGTTCTTCCATGTATTCAGCTTTCTTCATAGCTTCTACTAAACGTTCTGCGTCAATGGCACGACGTTCTAAGCGTGAAGATGATGCAGCTAATTCTGGGATAACCTGTGCAAAATGTTCCTTCTTCTCTTCGGTCACATGACTATAATCACGAATCATCCGGTGAACAAGCAAGTCAGGGTAACGTCTGATTGGACTAGTGAAATGTGTGTAATACTCAGCAGCCAGTCCATAGTGACCATGATTAGTTTCTGAATAGCGAGCTTGTTGCATGGAACGTAGTAACATCATGTTCAGTACTTCTGCCCCTGGCTGGCCTTCAACTTTGGCCATAAAATCTTGTAGAGCTTCTTGTGAGATTTTATTTGCCGTACCTTTAATTTGAACACCAAAAATACTTGCATAGTCCAAGAATTTTTGTAACTTCTCTGATTTTGGTTCTTCATGGACACGGTATATAAATGGCAGCTTAGCTTTTGAAAAATGCTCGGCTACACACTCATTGGCTGCTAACATGAAAGATTCAATCATCCGCTCTGCGATTCCGCGACTGCGGACCACAATATCAACCGGCATACCTTTATCATTGACAATAATACGGGCCTCAGAGGTGTCAAAGTTAAGGGCTCCGCGTTTGACACGCATGGTTTCAAGGATTTTATGAAGGACTGCCATATCTTGGACTGCCTCAACAATAGGTGCAAATTCATCAAGGGCCTCTTCATCGCCAGCAATCATATCATTTACACGGCTATAAGTCATTCTCAAAGTAGTATTAATGACAGATTGACAGATTTGATAATCAACAACTTTACCTTGCATATCGATTTCCATAATGGCTGACTGTGTCAGACGGTCCACGTTTGGATTCAATGAACAAATGCCATTAGAAAGACGTTCTGGTAACATTGGAACAACGCGGTCAGTTACATAAACAGATGTTCCACGTTCAGCAGCTTCACGATTTAAGGCAGAACCTTCAGTTACATAGTATGACACGTCAGCAATGTGGACACCTAGTTCGAAGTTCCCATTTTCAAGCTTTTTGATATGAATGGCATCATCTAAGTCCTTGGCATCAGCCCCATCAATGGTAATGGTAATTTCTTTGCGTAAATCAACACGTCCCATTAAATCCTTATCACTTGGTGCATCTGGTATAGCATTTGCTTCAGCTAAGACATCATCTGGAAACTCTGAAACAATATCCATTGATTCCAAAACTTCTAAAACATCAATCCCAACATCCCCTTGATGACCAACAATATCACGGACATTTCCCACAAAATAATCATGTCCTCTTGTTGGGTATTTTTCAATCTCAACTTTAATAATTTCTGATCCGTCCAAAACAACTGGCTCTTTTTTGATATAAATTGGTTGTTGAATTTTTTGATTTTTGGATTTAATATAACCAGCATATTTTGGCTTATCATCATCTAAAACAAATTTACCTACAACAGTTGTTAGGGCATGTTCAACCACTTTGACAACTTTTGCTTCAGCAGCTGTCCCTTTTATACGATCTGCAGGTTTTTTGATAGTTACTGCAACCTTGTCACCATCAATAGCATAACCAACATCATTACGTCCAATGAACATATCATCTTCATTTTCATCAACAAATAGGAAACCAAAGCCTGCCTTATTAGCTCTAAAGACTCCTTCAACAGTAATGATTTCTTTTTCTTCTCTCGGTTTACGAAGCGAAATCGTCCCATCATTTGAGAAACGTAAAAGTCGCTTACTTTCCATTTTTGAGATTTCTTTGATTAAGTTTGGAAACTTTTGTGCTCCGACCATATCCAAAGCAGCAGCAATATCATTGATATTGGATTTACCATGTTCTTTTAGATAGTTTAATATTAATTTTTTCATGTTACCTAATTTCTATTCCTGTAATAAGCTGTACATTTTTCTAATAAAAAATGAGCTAGACTAACTCTGTCAAGCTCACATCTTATTTACTTGATAAAACAGCAAGCACAAGTGCAATTGCTATCCAGAAAAATACTAGAACCGCTGTAAAACGTTGCATAAACGCTTCAAATCCACGCGCTTTTGTTCTTTCAAACAAAGCTTCTGAACCACTATTATCAAATACATTGCTGCTAGGATTTTTTTGCGGTTGCATAAAAATGGCAATCACAAGAATCACTGACAAGACAAGCAATGCTGTAAGTAGTAAGTTGTACATCTTCTTTCCTCCACTATAGTCTAAATAATTTTAACACAAATAACCTTAAGATTCAACATGCAAGGTTACTTTTCTCTCTTTAGGACAATACTTAGGAACCTTAATCTTATCCGGATGTGTGGTCTTATTTTTACTAGTTAAGTAATTCTTACTGCCACACTCACTACATTTTAAATTTATCTTTATTCTCACACAATATCCTTAATTTTTAGATATTTCCTAAAATTAATTAAACTCCACAGAAAATTAATTAGGACAATTAAACTGGTTACATAAAATACAGATCGATAGCCAAGAATAATTGCTACATTAGAACCAATGAAAGGTCCAATAACTTGGCCGAGATTTGTAAACATTTGATTGAAAGCGAATATCCGAGATATTCCTTCACGTGGTGTTATTCTTGTCAATAATGAATTAATACTTGGCATTAATGCACCAACACCAAAACCATAAGCAAAACGTAATAATCCTAATTGGAGACTGGTTTGTGCTAATGCACTGAAAAAATACATGACAAAACTATAAAATAATGCCATTAGTAATAATCGATGATTACCTATTCGGTCACCAATTTTCCCCAGAGTCGAACTACTCATTAAACTGGAAAAGCCCATTGAAGAGACAATTAAACCTGATACAAAGAGTAAGTTCTCCTTTTGTCCTAAATGTCTGATATATAAGGATAATATAGGAGCTACCGATTGAGCAGATATCTGGATAATCATACTAGTGACAAAAAGGCCAAGCATGATTTGTTTGCTTTTAACCCTCTTAATAATAATTTTTGTTGGCACTACTTGAGCTCGATTTACCGGTTCGAAGTCCTCTTTGACAAAGAAGACGGTCATAATCGTTGAGACAAATAAGATGAGTCCAACAAGCAAGAAGACCATTCTAATACCAGTCATCTCTGCTAGAACTCCACCAATTAAAGGACCAATCAGCATACCTGCCGTAACCCCTGTTGCTAAAGTTCCAAGTGCATAACCTGATTTGTCATTCGGTGCCTGACTAGCAATTAAAGCTGTAGAATTTGGCACATAGCCAGCAAAAATACCATTTAAAAGTCTCAAAAAGAGTAGCCAATGAACATTGGGAATGAAGGCTAATCCCCCCATTGTAAAGGTCATCACAAAACTAGCCCTAACCATCATTGGTTTACGCCCATAGCGATCTGCTAGTCTACCCCAGACAGGAGCAAATACCGCAGAAGCTAAAGCTGAAATGGCTACGGCTAAGCCAGCGTACCACTCTACCTTATTTTTTGGTGCTCCTAAATCCTCGACATAGAGCGCCATAAAAGGCATGACAAGTGAAAAGCTTGCCCCAGTAAAAAAGTTACCAAGCCAAGCTACTTTTAAATTTTGTTGCCAATTTACAGTTGAAATTGCTTGTTGATCAATAAGTCATCATCTTCTTTCCAAAATCGATATCCTACATTATAACATAAATTCAAGAAAGATTTAATTGAAAGTCCCAGTAAACGTTTTAGCGTTTACGTAATGAGCCCATTAAACCACGAACTAATTCGCGACCAATTGTTCTTACTGCCGTACTAATGAAAGCATCTGTTGCTTTCTCAACAACTGTTTTACGAGGTCTGCCAGCAGAACGATTAGCTTGTCTTTGAACACGCTCAGCTTCTTTTGCCGCTTCTTTGTCAGCAAAAGCTTTGTCTTTTTCTTCCTGTGCAGCTTTAGTGGCCGCTTCTTCTCCAATAACTTTTTTTGCTAATAATTCATAAGCTGATTCACGGTCAATAGCTTGGTCATATTTACTCGCAAACGGCGATGATTGAACGATAGCTTGAATTTCAGCGGGAGCCATTTGGTCAAAAGAAGACTTAGGAGGCATAACATAAGCACGCTCCACGATTGATGGTTGTCCTTTTTCGTTAAGAACGGAAATAAGAGCTTCGCCGACTTCAAGCTCCGTAATAGCTGTCGCAACGTCAATGTCTGGATTCTGTCTAAAAGTATCCGCAGCAACGCGAACTGCTTTTTGCTCTTTTGGTGTGTAAGCACGTAGGGCATGTTGAATACGATTCCCCAACTGTGCCAAAACTGATTCAGGCAAGTCTAGCGGATTTTGAGTGATGAAGAAGATTCCTACCCCTTTTGAGCGAATGAGGCGGACAATCTGCTCAACTTTATCTAAAAAGACTTTTGGTGCATCATTGAATAATAAATGTGCTTCATCAAAGAAGAAGACCATCTTTGGTTTTTCAAGATCTCCCACTTCTGGAAGTGATTCATATAATTCAGACAACATCCACAGAAGAAAAGTTGTATAAAGTGTTGGAGAATTAAAGAGTTTCGTTGCATTTAAAACGTTAATTGCTCCCAAACCGGTTGCCGTATCCAATTGCATAAAATCCGTAATATCAAGTGCCGGCTCTCCAAAGAAGAGTTCTGCTCCTTCTTGTTCCAAAGTTAATAAGTCCCTTTGAATAGCTCCAACTGACTGCTTCGCAATGTTTCCATATTGACCTGAATAATCAGTAGCATGATCAGCTACTTCTTTTAGAATAGCTTGTAAGTCTTTAAGATCAATTAATAACCAACCATTTTCATCTGCGATTTTAAAAACAATGTTCAAAACCCCAGTCTGAGTATCATTTAAATTAAGGAGACGGGCTAACATTAATGGACCCATTTCAGAAATTGTTGTTCTAACAGCTTGACCATTTTCTGCAAAAACATCCCAGAGGCGCACAGGAAATGATTGTGGGCTGTAGTCTGTAATACTTAATTTGTCTAGACGGGCTGATAATTTTTCAGTCACCTGTCCAGGTTTAGCCAAGTTGACAAGATCACCTTTGATATCTGCTAAGAATACAGGAATACCTGACAAACTTAATTGTTCTGCTAACACTTTTAAAGTCACTGTTTTCCCCGTACCAGTGGCTCCTGCAATCAAACCATGACGGTTGAGCATATTTAATTGTAATTCAACGGGGTTTGTCCCTTTAGCAATTGTAACTGTGCCCATATAATCCTCTTTCTCCATCTATAAATTTCCTAAATGAATTATTCTTATTTATTGGTCTCTAATTATCCCAATTATAACACAAAAGAGACCTGATTTGATAATCAACTCCCTTTGATTCTATCATTTTTTGTGAACTTCAAGCGGACCGTAAAGCTTTTCTAAAAATGCTAAGCAAAATTGCATCACCCAACCAACTCCGAAAGCAAAGAGCAAGGTTCCAATCCCTAAACTTCCACCTAGGAACCAACCTAATAGGCAGACTGTTCCTTCTATCATAGTACGAACTAGCCCCACTCGCCAGCCTGTTAAGAAACAGAGCCCCACCAGCAAGCCATCACGTGGACCTGCTCCTTTATGACTAGTTAGATAAATCGCGGAAGCAATTCCGACCAAAACAACCCCCAAAATGGTTAAAAAGATTCTCGCAATGATACTTGTAGGAGGCGTCACATTTGAAACAATCAAACCAATAACTAGAGCAATGATGATGACATTAAGAATTGTTCCCAAACCCGGCTTAATTTTTAGTGGTAGCCAGAGGATAAGAACTGTCAAACTGACTAAAAAAGTTACCCAACCAATATTAATTCCCGAAAGATGACTTACCCCTTGTGATAGGACTGTCCAGGGCGCCGACCCTAGATTAGCTAATACTAGGCAGGACTCTCCTACACCAAATAAGACTAAACCCAAAATTAGCACGGAAACCGAGACCGGTTCTAAGCTCCAATAAGTTTTTCCCATCCAAGGTGTTCTCGGTATAATTGATTTTGTCATGATTCTCCTAATCTAACTTACTAAGAATTTGTCCTATCTGATCAGTCAATTCTTGCAAGCTTCCATTATTATCAATCACTATATCAGCAAATTTCAACTTTTCTTGTAATGGCATTTGTGAAGCAATTCGGTCACGCGCCTCTTGCTCACTATAGTGATTGCGATTCATTAGCCGTTGTTTTTGCGTGTCTTGATCAACATAAACTAACCAAATCTCATTAAACCAGTGTCTCATATCTAATTCAATAAGTAAAGGAATGTCCATAAAAAAGGGCTTCCCCTTGGCTTCAAGTTTCTCTTTCCGAGACATCAATTCTTCTTGAATAATCTGATTTTGCAACCTAGAAGAATGATCTCTATTTTCCAGACTAGAAAAAATCATTTTTGACAATTTTGGCCGGTCAATCTCACCATCTTCTTGTAAAATAGAGGGACCAAAAAAATTCAGCAAAGCTTGATAAAGTCGACCACCTTTTCTTTGTAATTCATGAACTACCTGATCAGCATCGATAACCTCATAGCCAGCTTGTCTAATTTCCTTGACAACTGTTGACTTACCTGAGGCAATGCCTCCTGTTAAACCGATAATCTTAGTCATATTTTTGGCACCGTGGACAGAAATGCGTCCCTCTTCCTGCAACTTTTATTTTCTGAATAGCTGTTCCACACCTAGGACATGGTTTATCCTTTTGCCCATAAACCATAAGATAATCCTGCATCGACCCGTTCATGCCTAAAGTATTTTGGTAGGTACGAACGGTCGACCCACCCATTTCAACCCCTAAAGCTAAAATAGCAATTGCTTGATCATGAATTCTTTTAATTTCGGCCTTCTTAAGACTATTACTAAGCTTCATAGGATGCACTTTAGCAGCCCACAAAACCTCATCGACATAGATATTCCCTAGTCCAGCTACTAAACTTTGATCCAAAAGCCATGGTTTAATAATCTTTTGGGAGGATAGCAGAGCTCTTTCAAAAGGCTTTAGCTTAAAGTCAGCTTTAGTTGGTTCCGGACCAATCTTTTTCTCTAAGAAGAATCGGTCCAATTGACTTTTCTCAATTAAATTAAATGTACCAAACTTCCGCACATCTTGGTAGACTAAGGTAGACCCATCAGTAAAAGTAAAAAAGACATGAAAATGTTTATTTACGGGAACAAAATCATTAAAGAGTAAGTATTTACCTTCCATCCGTAGATGAGAAATCATTACTAATTGGCCTAAATCAAATATTAAATATTTACCTCGCCGTGAAACAGCTTCTATCGTTTGACCTTTTAAAGCAAGTTCGAAAGCAAGACAATCATACTTAACCATATTTGGTACTTTGACAGTAACTTGACTAATAACTTTCCCACGGACCAGCTGCTCTAAACCACGACGGACAGTTTCAACTTCTGGCAATTCTGGCATCAATCTTACCATTCAAGGGCAAACTTCATTTCGAGTTTGTGACCTCTAACCTTTCTATGAAATCATTCAACAATCATATTTAGACAAGCAAAATATGTTTTTATAAGCGACATAAATGTATGATTATTATACCATGATTCTAAGATTTCTTTTGATTTCAAAGCTTCAATAGCTATAACATATCTCTAGGTTAGTTCAAAAGAAAATGATACAGTTTTATCAAGAAATTTACAATTAGGATGATGTTAATAGCTTTGAAAGTATTTTTATTACAAAAGCGATATGTAATTCCAATCATTGTGGCATAAAGCATTGCAAGCAAATATATATTCCTCTTACTTAATATTTCCTAGCATTAATACCCATATCTGATTTGAGAAAGTTTCTGAAGTTCTTTTAACAACCCCAATTGCTCACTCGATAGATTGATTTTATGTTTTGTTAGCACTTCAAATAGTTCAACATTCATACGACTCAGAATAAAAGGTACTGATGACGCATTAGATTCTAATTCACTCTGATACCGTTGAAAAAGCTGACTTATTTCTTTCTGCTCACTATTCCCTTCAATTGAATTTTGTAAATTTTGAATAAGTTCTAAAGCTTTCACAGAACGCTCCGAACCACCTGCAAACCATTTCATATCGACCTCTATTTTTTCTAAATTTTTATCATATGGACATAATAATTTCTAAATTATTATTCACTCTAACTATACTATCTTTTACTCCTAAAAGAATTTCAGGCCCAGTTTTCTATCTGGTCCTTAAGTTCTATCGAAATAAAAATTCCAAATTATTTGTGAGTTGTTAATGTTTTTTAACTCTAAATTTTATCAAAAAAAATTTTTCTTCGTTCATCTAACTTATGTAGGTTTACCTTACTACACCAAATGAACCTATTCCTTTTATCTTGTTTTGATGAATTTCAATGTCAAGAAAAAATAATTGATGACTACCTTTTTCATTGACATGATCTAATAGTTGCTCACCTCGTCCAAAAAATTCTAATTGGTTACAAAACCAATTATTTTGATTGAGAACTTTTTCGATTACTGTCTCCATATGTAACTGCTGACGAATGACATCTTCTAATACGAATATATTCATTGATTTCCTTTCTGACAAAGTACTGCTATATTTATTTATTCGAAAGGCTATTTATAAAGTTAAAGTAAATGAGAATATTTATCTTATAATTTACTAGTTTAATATAAAATGAATGCTTTTGGGAGATTGTTACAATAAAGTTTTGTTCAACTTTTTCAATTAATTATAATCGTTGATTAACAAAAAAAAGTTGAGTTATGTACCCAACTATCTACATAAGAATGTAAAAATAATCACATTACAAATTTTTCCTTCCATTATTAACTTTTTCGACTTCTACATTAAATTAATACTTTTCTGATACTATTGTTCCTTCCTTAACGTGAAAAATATAATCGCATAAATCCTCAATATCATTTTTATTATGCGATATCATAATAACAAGACCATTTTGTTTGTGTTTCATTATCAATTGTTTGGTAATATTAACACTTTTTTCATCCAGCCCATTCATTGGCTCGTCTAATAGTAATATCTCAGGATAATCCATAAAAGCTTGAATCAAAACCATTTTTTTCTTTGTTCCCAAGGATAAGTTTTTAAACAAAATATCCTTAAAATCTGAAAGATGATATAGGTTTATCCAATAATTTAAATCAATTTTCTCTTTGTTCCGACAGATGTTTTTTATTAACCTTAAGTTTTCTTCTAGAGTTAAAAAAGAAATAAATTCTTGGTCTCCAAGTACTAATCCAGCATTTGTAATTGTTTTATCACCTAGCCCAATGATTTGACCATCTTGGAGAACATTACCTTTAGTCAATTTAGAAAAGCCAGCCAAAGTTCGTAAAATCATGGTTTTACCGGAACCGTTTATTCCCACTAAGCCATAAATATGCTGTTTTAAAAACTTTAAATTAATCTGATTTAATAATATTCTCCTATTTTTAGTTATGTATCCATTTTTTATTTCTAACACATTTTAACCTCCTAATAGCAACGAAACAATAAAATAAGCAAAAAATCATCAAAAGATAAGTAATATGATTTATGAAAAAGATTCTAAAAATTATTTCAATACTGATTAAAACAATGGTAAGTACACTATCAGAACAGAAATATGTGATTAAAAAATAAGTTATAGAATCTACTAAAAACCAAACAAATAAAAGGCAAAGGACATCAACTACCACCACTATACTCTGGTATTTTATAGATAAAAAATATAAGATAAATAATGCTTGCCACAAAAATTCTTTAACGAAAATGTTAATAATTATTTTCATTATTGAAATCTGATAACATCTTTCATTTTTACAATGACTTTTAATCATCATTTTCATGTCCACAGATATTTCAGCCATCATTTTATAAGTCGATAAGAAACTAACAAATGAAAAACCAAGAATCATAATCAATTTAATAAAACTTAACTGCTGCTCATTTTCCGAGGGAAATGGACTAATTAATTGATTAGTAACAAGCTCCTTAAGGTCTAAAATATTGAATTCATTGTAATATGTCAGTAAAATAAAACATATTGTCCAGGAAAGGATTAACTTAGATATGTTGTATAATATTTTAGATAATTTCATGTAAATGTCTTACTTTCAAGATAATAAGAAAAGCAAAAGATGATAAGTTTGATGCTAGAATTTGCCATAAGGAAATATCCCCATAAGAAGTAATCATAATATGAGTCATCGGCACCAGATAAAAAGGCAAGAAACAATATAAAATCGGCGCTGTTCCCCAAAGGTATAAAATATAAGCAAAAGCAGACTTTGAAAAATGATTAAAATAATCGATCAGATAAAAAAATAAAGTGGTCTCAGTCCAAATGGCAACCGATTTAACTAGAACATAATATTGCACGTAATGCCATAGGCTAGTTGAAAAATAATTAAAAATTGAGATGGAACTAAAACAAAATTCTAATCCATCAAATTCAAATCTACCAACTAGAATTGCAGTAATAATGATAATTACTAATAATATAATAAAAGTAAATATATATATTGCCGATAATTGCAGTTTAAGCTTTTTGATAGTCTTGTAATATAAGTTGGTTCGTCCTAAGTAATAGCGACAATATCTATTCTTTAAATAATATTAATTGTCAAATTAAGTTAGACAATTCCTCTTTGCATATGTGACTCAAGAATACTTCTATTGGTGTTTTATAGTTTAATGATTTTCGAGGGATATTATTTCTTTTCGATGCAATAGATTGGATAAAAGATTCATCAACTTCGTTGAAATCCATTTGCTTTGGTAAACCATCTTTACGTAATAAACCATTAGAGTTTTCATTTAACCCTCTTTGTGATGGTGTACCAGGATCTGCAAAATAGATATCAATATCATTTATATTACTGATTGATTTCCAATTTGAAAATTCCTTTCCACAATCAAAAGTCATTGATTTGAATAGATGCTTAGGTACAGATTGCATCCATTGGTTCAAACGATTTTCAATATCTATAGCTCGTCTGCCTTCTGGCTGAAGAGTGATGATTACTTTAGATAATCGCTCAACGAGGGTAATAACAGCACTTTTGTGCTTTTTACCCACAATAGTATCCCCTTCAAGGTGGCCAAATTCTTGATTGAATTTAGAATAATCATTTCCTCTGTCACGAAGTGATCGACGAAAAGATTGTTTTCCCCGAGTTTCTTTGTGTCCGTTGGCTTTACGTTTTCCTTTCATAGGTAGGTGAGTCACTTCAAATACGCCTTGTTTAAACATACGATAAAGTGTACGCATAGAACAAGAAATAGAAAACTCTGCACGGCCAACAATCACATCAGGTGTCCAACCTTGAACAACCCTCTTTTGAATATATTCTGTTTGTTCATCTGATAAGACAATAGGACGTCTGCCACAGCGAGTTTTATTCTTCTTGTATTGATTGAAATAATCTAGAGCATTGTGCCCTGTTTTGAAAAATTGGTAAACTTTATGAATCGTTTGTCTAGATCTATTCAGTAGTACTGCGGTTTTGGCTACAGATTGATGATTATTATAATACGCCTCTATCATTGCAAGTTCATTTGATGTAAGATGGGTATAGGTCATTTGTCTTCACTCCTTATAATTCTTTTGCGGGAACTATCTTGAGTGTAGCACAAATGACTTTTTTATTTGTCTAGCTTAATTTTACAATCGGCGTAATAATAAATATATCCTAAAAACATAATAAATAGCGGAATAAAAAATGCTTGAAAAAAATTAAACTCGAAGAGACTATTATTTAAGGAAAGTAAGCCTTTTAGATATTTAAACTTGATGACTTCCCCGTTTAATCCTTCTAAATCACTAGCCTGAGCATCGAAGAATAAAACATGAAAAATCGCTTGGTGATATATTGACAATAAAAAAATTAAGACAGCAAAAAGGTACCATTTTTTATAAGGTATAATTTTTAATGGAATCATTTCCTCTCCTTTAAATAACGGGAATAACAAACAAAATTTATTTAAAGCTAGGATTTATTATTTAGAATCTGGCGACCAACTACCATCGATGAAGAAGCCACCATCCCAAAAATTTTCTCTTGCTAGATTTAAGTTGTAGATGTGATTTCTCTTAGCATCATTAGTATAAATACCCCTTTGACCTGTCCAAATCATATCAATATCACTTCTTTTAGCACCATTAGAATTTGCTAAATAATGTTTGACCTTAATTTGTGGATTTTTGGCATCCAAATTGACAACATAATAACTATCATTCATTTTCTGCAAATAACCTGTCGCTGTATAGGATGGCGTAATTCGAAAATTCGATAATTGTTCAATCTGTCTAGCCCCTGCAAATACGCTAATTGAAGATGTAAATAAACTAATTATTAAAACCAACATACTAATTTGACATTTTTTCATAAAACCTCATTTCTATTGTTTCATTATTCCTATTTATTTATTCGTAAAACAGCTTCGTTAGTCTAAGTGTTACATATTTTATCATTTTATTTTTATTTTTAGAATGTCATGGATGACACGAAAAAAGAACTGTTGCCAGTTCTTTTAGTGTCCTATTGCAAAGCTGTTAGTAAAAAATTCATTTAGCATTAAGCAGTGCTTTTTAGAAACTGACCCAAGGGCTTGAATTTCCTTCTCTGAAAAGAATTGAAGACGCTTGGTTTCCTCATTATGAAAGTTTACTATGGTAAACTCATTGATAGCTTCAACTTCATACATGGCAACTATGGTTTGCACCTGATCACCATTTGGATAAGATTCATCAAAGTTACTATAGAGATTGAGGAAGCGTTTTGCACTGACTTCAATACCTGTTTCTTCATAAAACTCCCGAAGACAGGTATCGAGAGTACTTTCTCCAAGTTCTACTGTCCCACCTGGTATCGCCCATGTTTCTTTATCAGCTCGTAATTGTAAGAGTACACGGTTTTGATTATCAGTCATTATGCCACCTGCAAAATTTAAAATGATCTTACCATGACCGACTTTTGAACGGATATATGAAATATAATCTTCTTTCATTTTTATCTCCTTAATGCAGAAAAACCGAGTATTTACTCAGCTTTTCAATTTTTTATTTTATTTTGAATTTTTGGTCTGAGTAGGACAAAACAAAGTTTAGGCTCGGTTTAAAAACATCCCCCGGACCTTTCCACGCTTTCCTGTTTCTGAGCTCGGACCTAAAACAGTCTATTCCCAGACTGTTTTAGTACTCTTTCTGGTTATATCCAAAGTCGGCGAGGTCTAGTTTTTTGTCGCGCCAATTCTTTTTAACTTTGACCCATGTTTCTAAGTAAACTTTATCACCTAACATGACTTCGATGTCGCGTCTAGCCATTTTACCGATTTTTTTCAGCATTGCTCCTTGTTTACCTATGATGATTCCTTTTTGGCTATCACGTTCAACCATGATTGTCGCACGGATGTGAACTTTGTCAGTTTCTTCATCACGTTTCATTGATTCTATCACGACTGCAACTGAGTGAGGAATTTCTTGTTGTGTTAAGTGTAAGACTTTTTCACGAATCATTTCTGACACTAAGAAGCGTTCTGGGTGGTCTGTAATTTGGTCTTCTGGGAAATATTGAAAGCCTTCTTCCAAATTATCCTTGAGAATTTCCATCAATGGGTTAACATTATTACCTTGTAAAGCTGAGATTGGAACGACTTCTTTAAAGTCCATTTGATTTCTGAAGTCATCAATTTGTTCAAGGAGTTGATCAGGATGAACCTTATCAATTTTGTTGATAACTAAGATAACAGGGATTTTTGCATTTTTAAGGCGCTCAATTATCATATCATCACCTTTACCACGTTTTTCGTCAGCAGGAACCATGAAGATAACTGTTTCAACTTCACGAAGGGTACTATAAGCTGATTCAACCATAAAGTCACCTAAGGCTGTTTTAGGTTTATGAATCCCAGGTGTATCAATGAAAACGATTTGTTCTGTTTCAGTTGTATAGATACCCATAATTTTGTTACGAGTAGTTTGAGCTTTATCACTCATGATGGCAATTTTTTGCCCCATTACATAATTTAAGAATGTTGATTTACCAACATTTGGACGACCTAAAATCGCCACGAAGCCTGATTTAAAAGCCATGTTTCTCCTTTGTCTAGTTTCCAAAAATTAAATGCCAGATTTTTGGAAGAAAAATAATTAAGCCACTAATGACAGCATATATTGAAATAACGAGAACTGCTCCAGCAGCCATATCTTTAGCTTTTTTGGCTAACATATAAAAGTGATAGTCACTTGCCAAATCTACAACGTTTTCAATTGCTGAATTGACAATTTCAAATGCGATTACTAAAAAAATAGATAGGGTTAAAAATAACCACTCTGTCGCAGAAATATTAAAAATTAGTCCAGCAACGATTGCTAAGAAAGCTGATACAAGATGACTTTTCAGGTTTCTTTCTTCACTCAGTGCTGTTAAGATACCTGTGAAGGCAAATTCCAGACTGGATGTTACTGTTCTGTTTTTCCATTTTCGCTGGGATTTATTGTCGTGTGAGGCCATAAGCAGTCAATATCTCTTCCTGTAATGTAAACATTTCTTTTTCTTCTGCAGGGGTGTAATGATCATAACCATTGATATGTAAGAAGCCATGAACAGCTAAAAAGCCCATTTCTCGTTCAAATGAATGTCCATATTCTTCGGCTTGTTCCTTAGCTTTATCAATTGAAATAAATAATTCGCCAATATAAGCATCAAATTCTGCCATCATTTCTGCTAAATCTGGGTCAGCTTCCATATCACCTTGATCAAAAAGAATCGGTATTTCAGGTTTGTATTCAAGTGAAATGACATCAGTCGGACGATCTGTATCACGATATTCTAAATTCAATTCATGACTTCGCTCATTTGTCACAAAAGTGACTGACATTTCTTTTTGGTCTTTTCCAGTTTTGGTTGCTGCAAAGTTAAGCAAATCTTTTGTTTGCTTCATAATCTCTTGAGGAACTTGGCCGGTTTCATCAATCATCTCAATATACATATCTTTGTTATCAAGGTTTTCCACTACTTTCATATAAATATGAATAAAGAAAATCCTTACCCTTTCAATAGCTTTTAATTCTACTAATTATATTATTATATCATAGAAGCCAATTTTTTTGTGTCTTCTCCATCAGTTCGACGAATTAAAACGATTTCAAAGACTGTTTTTCCTAGTTTTTAAGAATTTCAGCTACTCGTTTTTGTAATGTCGGAATAACCTGATCTTGAAACCAAGAGTTCTTCTTTATCCAAATTTGATTACGAGGTGACGGATGAACCAGAGGAAAATAGTTTGGTAGGTATTCCTCAAATGACCTAACTGTTTCTGTCAGTGTTTTCTTGGATTCTTTACCTAAATAATGTTTTTGAGCATACTGCCCAACTAAAATGATTAATTCCACATTTGGCATAGTTTTTAGGATTTTTTGATGCCACTTATCAGCGAAGCCATTCCGCGGTGGAAGATCGCCCGACTTGCCCTTACCCGGATAATAGAAATCCATAGGAATAATACCGAAAAGACCGGAGTTATAAAAGGTGTCATTATCAACATCCAGCCACTCACGGAGACGAATACCACTTCGGTCATTCCAGTAAATTTTCGTTTCTTGAGCAATGATTCCTGGAGCCTGTCCGACAATGACAATTTTGGCTGTTTTGGGAGCTGCATATAAAGGCTCAATCCCCTTGTCTGTATAGGTTTTATTCTCCTCATCATCCATAATTTCTTTAAAAATTTTATCCATAGATCCTCCTAGCAAAAAAGGCCGGCTTAAAACAGTCCTGTTTCGATGGGCCAAACCTTTACTTTTCATCTTTATCTGAGGCTACTTGTCCAATTACATCATAAGAGGTAAGACCGGACTTCTTCTCTATTTTTTCTTCTTCTTTTGGTGAATCGCTTGCGCGATCAGTTTCATAAGCCTTAATGATATCAGCAACAACTGGGTGACGAACGACATCTTTAGCAGTGAAATGAACAAAATCGATGGCTTTAATATGACCTAACTTTTGACTGGCATCTATCAAACCTGACTTAACATTTCGAGGCAAATCAATCTGACTAATATCGCCATTAACGATCATCTTAGAGTTAAATCCAAGACGTGTTAAGAACATTTTCATCTGCATGATGGTTGTATTTTGCGCTTCATCAAGTATGACAAAGGCATCATCCAAGGTACGACCACGCATGTAAGCTAAGGGGGCAATCTCAATGGTTTCTCTTTCCATTAGGCGACTTGTTTGCTCTTTGCCAAGAATTTGGTAGAGAGCATCATAGACAGGTCTTAAATAGGGATCAACCTTTTCTTTTAAGTCACCAGGTAAGAAACCTAAGCTTTCACCAGCTTCAACAGCCGGTCTGGTTAAAATAATCCGTTTCACTAGTCCTCTTTTAAGTGCTGTTACAGCAAGAGTCACGGCAAGGAAGGTTTTTCCAGTACCTGCAGGACCTATTCCAAAGACGACATCATGTTTTTTGACACTATCAACATAGACTTTTTGTCCTAAGGTTTTAACCCGAATCGGCTTACCATTGTTATCTTTAATAATTTCTTCTTCATAGAGGGCTACAAACTTATCAATCGTCGCATTCTCAGCCATCGACATTGCTGTTACTACATCAGAAGTGTTAATAAGCATACCACGACCAACAAGAACCATCAGGGCTTGTATAGTTATCTGGGCAAGGTCTAAATTAGCTTGACTATCTGCAACAATCTGAACACGTTCCGTGCGTGCATGAATGATGACGTTAAAGTAATCTTCAATCCGTTTTAAATGACGCTCATTAGATCCAAACAGCGCTAATAAATCATCCGGATGATTAAGGGTGATTTCAGTAGAATATTCTTGCAAATTAGACTTCCTTTTCTTCATATATGTAACTTTATTATATCAGATTATTAGAGATACTTGTCAAATTTACCCCTATAATCTAAGTTAAAAAGGCAAGGAAATCCTTAACTTTTTTAGCTTATATCAAATGTGCTTCTTTTAATAAGTCTTCAACAAAAGTATCTTTGATTTTTTTTACGACTGATTTTTTCAATTAATTTTACTATTGGTAAATCTTGGTCGGTCAATGGTTTCTTATCTCCTAGGTAATAAAGTGATTTTAGGAGTTCTCGGATCGGATGTCGCAGATAGAATTAAAGACTTCAGAATGCCTCGTTCAACATTCAAGAACATCTAAACTGCTTCCATGACTGTCCGAATTGAATATTCAGTGGTAAAGTCGGTGACAAGTGATGGAGACTCTGCAAAGTTACCAATAAAAGCTTAGTTTACAGACCCATTTGGGATAACTTTTGGCCGATCATTTTCAAGACGCGGCATGAAGTAACTTGCAATATAAGGCACATAAACTGGCACGGAATTAATCGATTCTTTTTACGCTAGCTCAGCAATCCAATCAACTGGAACTCCTAAATGATAAAGTCATTCCTTTGTGATTTCCTGACCAGTACAATCTTCAATCTTTTTATAAACATAGTCACCCTCTTTTTTAGAATAAAGGGCATAAAGCCAAACAGTTGTTTCGTTTTCTTTTTGTTTTTTTGTTTCTTGAAGTGTGGCTAGCGGTGAATTGCAAAGCTCATGAGCCAGTTAGAATCAACAACAGTGATAATCCTAACAATATTGACTTTACCGTTATTCATGCTTCGTTTGATAAGGTGTTCGATGTATGGCTCTACTAATAAATTTGATATCGTAGCTCTCGCAGAAACAAACCATGATTCAGCTGGTAAATCTTTATAGAAAACTTTGGGATGACCAAAATCATCAGATTGAGCAGCTAGATTCTCCCAGAAATCCCATGATCCACCTAGATTTTTATTAGATTTAGCAATTTGATCATGGCTACCATAACTTGTACTTTCAGTAATTGAGCCATTTGTCACTAAGACCAAATCATTTTCTGCCAAATCTAGAGATTTACTTTCTCCTGAAACCGTTAATAGTAATTTCTTGGCAACTTTTTATTACCTTTTATATCCATTTTGATATTGCGAACTGCAGTATCAAATTGACATCCACACCATGATCCTCTAGATAGGCAATGATTGGTTTAACCATTGAGTCATATTGGTTATATTTATTAAATTTCAAGGCCGTGAAGTCTGGTAGTCCATCAATGTGGTAGATAAAACGCATTGCATAGCGACGCATATACGCAACTGAATGCCATTTCTCATTGGCAAACATAGTAGCCCAATAAGCCCAGAAATTACTGTCAAAAAATCCGTCGATTGTTTGATTGCCAAGGGATTCTTCAGTTTTCATTATCATTCTTACAATCTCTTTGGAGTGTTTTCCAAGGTATACATATATCATCAGAGAGTCGAGTCCCTTGTTGATGAATTTGGATTATCTATATCTAACCAGTAGAATTCATCCAGATAGGAAGCCCCTGGAATTTTAATGACGGAATCGAACAATTCATATCCCACATACATTCAAAATAGTTTTCCATTCCACGCCCTCCACGGGTCACAAAACCAATATCAGACTAATCAGTCCCATCAAAAGAACCACCATCCTAAGGCAGTTCTTCTAAAATATGAATCTGTTTGCCAGCCATTTGACCATCTCAGCTGCTACAAGTCCAACAAGGCCTGAATCAACAAAATAAGCTGATTTATCATCAACACCCTCAGGTTTTCATGGTCGTGCAAATGCTTCAAAATTACCACTACTATAATACATCCGTAGTCCCCTTCTCGAGAATAATCATATTGCTTTAATTACCTACACATTACTCTTATTAAAATAAGAGATGCTAATAAAAAATGGAATTATTTTAGACTATTTTGAAAAAATGTCCGAAAAAAAAATACACTTCTAATAAAAAGTGTATTTTAATGCGCTAGATAGTCATCCCAAATACTATCAAATTGACCTAAATTAAAGGTGAAAGTTGCTTGATCCTCTAAATAACGACTAATCAAATCAAAATCATCTGTGTGCTTTGGAAAAGTCGTATCCTCAAAAGCTAAGTCCGCTAAAATAGCTACTGGTGCATTTGATTTAGGATTTCTCTGGGTCATTAACCAGGTATAAAATGATTTTCTCAAACAATTCTCTCCTTATTGTCCTAATTCCAATTTTCTTCTAAAAAGTCATGTCGAATCTGGGCACTTAAAGCATAGCGTCCTGGGTTCTTTCTGTAAAAGGCCTGATGGTATTCCTCGGCTGGGTAAAAAGGTTGGGCCTTTTCAATTGTCGTTACGATAGGCTGATCAAAACGTCCTGATTGAGCTAGTTTTTCCTTAGATTGCTCTGCCATTTCCTTTTGCGTCTCTGACGTATAAAAAATGACGGGCCGATAATTATCTCCTCGGTCTTGGAACTGGCCCATAGCATCAGTCGGATCAGTTTGAGCCCAATATATATCTAGTAGGTCTGGGTAGCTGATTTGATTGTCATCGAAAATAACTTCAACTGCTTCTGTATGTCCAGTCTGTCCCTGACAGACATCTTCATAAGTTGGATTAGGCATGTGGCCTCCAGTGTACCCACTGATTACTGATTTTATACCAGACATCTCTTCAAAAGGTTCAACCATACACCAAAAGCATCCGCCTGCGAAGATGGCACGCTCTAATTTTTCTTCCATAGTTTACTTCCTCAAATTTTATTGTTCTCATTGTAACAAAAAAGCTTGCCAGAGGCAAAGCTTTTTTCTTAAATTAGTTCTGTTCCTGTTGCATCTTGTTTGATTCGTTTTGCTTTCATCAAACCACCAAGAGCTTTTTTAAACTGACCTTTGGAAATACCAAAAGTAGCTTGAATATCTTCAGGTGCTGATTTATCATTTAATGTCATAAATCCACCATTTGATTCCAAGTAAGTAACAATCATTTGAGCATCATTTTCTAACATTTCAAATGAACGTGGTTTAACTGATAAATTTAGCGTGCGGTCAACTTCTCTAAAGCCAATAACACGTGTATCTAATACCTGACCTAACCGTGGTTCAGAATAACGTTCATTTGGGTGGATAAAACCTAACATATTGTTTTCTGGTAAGTAAACAAATGTTCCAGAAAGTTTTAGTCTGTAGACAATAGCTGGCCAACTTTGATTTTGCATATTATCGAAGGCTGGATCTGCCATTTCTTGGAAGACTTCTGGTTGAGCAGGGACACCCCAGAGACGATCTTTGTTATCAACGGTCACCGTAATGTAGAGCTTATCCCCTTTTTTAGGCCACAATTCTTTCATGTCTGGCAAAAGGTCTAAGGAAACAGCAATTTCTTTATTGGGAATACCTGTATCGACAAAGACTCCTAGGTCACGGCGGACATCAGTTACTTCACCCCATCCATATGAATCCTTACGAGATTGGATATCTTTAGTAGTTAAGCGAAGTTTTTGTTTCATATCTGTGTATGCAAACCCAGTTACCATTTCCCCAATCTGATGTTCACCCTCTTCTTTTGACAAAGAGAAGATAAAGCCATCTTTTTGGATGAAATAAGAGTTATCATTTTCTTCTCTTACCAAGCCCGTAATTTGTGTTGCTAATAATTCATTCATAATTTATACCTTTAAAAAAGTAGGCACAAGTCAAAAACAACTGCTTCTGAAATTGTTACCTACCTCCATATCTTTATTTAAACTTAGACTTCTAATAGTTCTTTTTCTTTATTAGCTGTCATTTGATCAATGTGCTTGATAGCATCATCTGTTGCTTTTTGAATATCTTTTTCTAATGATTTCAATTCATCTTCAGTTATTTCTTTAGCTTTTTCTTGTTTCTTAGCATCATCCATTGCATCACGACGGATATTACGGATAGCAATTTTTGAACTTTCACCGACTTTTTTCACTTCTTTAGCTAACTCTTTACGTGTTTCTTCAGTTAAAGCAGGGATAACAAGACGAATGATAGAACCATCATTAGCAGGTGTAATTCCTAAATCTGATGCATTAATTGCACGCTCAATATCTTTGATTGATGATTTATCAAATGGTGATATCATTAAAACTCGTGCTTCTGGAACAGTAATTGATGCTAGTTGATTTAATGGTGTAGGTGCTCCATAATACTCAACTTGGATACGGTCTAAAAGACTTGCATTAGCACGACCTGCACGGATACTTGCATATTCACGAGATAATGATTGATGTGATTGTTGAAAGCGTTCATTTGCTTTCTCAATTATAGCGTTTGCCATTTTTAAAACTCCTTATATATTTCTAAACTCTTCTTATTCTGCTGATTTATTTGAAACTGTTGTACCTATATGTTCACCAAAGACAACACGTTTAATATTTCCTGCTTCATTCATATTAAAGACAACTAAATCAATATCATTATCCATTGATAATGTTGATGCTGTTGCATCCATAATTTTTAAGCCACGTTTGATAACTTCACCATGGGTCAATTCATCAAATTTAACGGCATTAGCATCTTTTCTTGGGTCAGCATTATAAACCCCATCAACACCATTTTTGGCCATTAGAATTGCATCCGCTTCTATTTCAGCTGCACGAAGAGCTGCTGTCGTATCTGTTGAGAAATATGGTGAACCTATTCCAGCACCAAATACTACAATGCGCCCTTTTTCCAAGTGTCTAAGTGCACGGCCTCTAATATAAGGCTCCGCAACATTTTGCATTGGAATAGCAGTTTGAACACGAGTATCAACACCAAAATGTTGTAAACTGTCTGCCATAACTAAGGCATTCATTACTGTTCCTAACATACCTGTGTAGTCTGCTTGAACGCGATCCATTCCCGCTTCTGCTGCAGGCTCACCTCTCCAGAGGTTACCTCCGCCAATAACTAAAGCAATTTCGACTCCTGATGAATGAACTTCTGCAATTTCTTTAGCAATAAGTTGAACAGTTGAGATATCAATTCCAACACCTTTATCACCTGCAAGAGCTTCCCCTGAAAGCTTTATTAAAATACGTTGATATTTTGGTTCCAATTTACTTATCTCCTTATTTTGTCCTTACTATTCTACCATAATTATTTAGTTTTTGACAGTTCAATCTCAGTCCGATATAACAAAATTACTTGACTAAATTTCTAAATTTACTAGACTAAAAAAAGCTATCCGAAGATAGCTTGTTTTATTACATTGTTGATGGGTCAACTTTGATACCAACACCTTGAGTAGATGTGATAGCAAGATTTGTCATGTAAGTACCTTTAGCTGTTGATGGTTTAGATTTAACCATAATATCGTTAAATGCTTTAAAGTTTTCAACTAATTTATCAGCGTCAAATGATACTTTACCGATGATAGCTTGTACGTTACCAGCTTTGTCAGCACGGTAAGTAATTTTACCACCTTTTGATTCTTCAACTGCTTTAGTAACATCCATAGTTACAGTACCAGTTTTAGGGTTTGGCATCAAGTTACGAGGTCCAAGGACACGTCCAAGACGTCCAACGATAGCCATCATATCTGGTGTTGCAATAACAACATCAAAATCAAGCCATCCACCATTGATTTTAGCAACTAGGTCATCTTCACCAACGAAGTCTGCTCCAGCAGCTTTTGCTTCTTCAGCTTTGGCACCACGTGCAAAAACAAGTACACGTTGAGTTTTACCAGTTCCGTTTGGCAATACCATTGCACCACGGATTTGTTGGTCAGCTTTACGAACATCAATGTTCAAGTTATATGCAACTTCTACAGATGCATCAAATTTAGCGAAGTTAGTTTCTTTAATTAATGCTACAGCTTCTTCTACGCTGTATGCTTTTGTGCTGTCAACTTTTTCAAGTGCTGCACGCATTTGTTTGCTTTTTTTAGCCATTTTAAAATTCTCCTTGTAATGTGGTCATATCGATTTGATTTAAAATCTCCCACGTCACTCATCAAATTATGATGAAGTCGTGCGGGTAATAGGGACAGTTACTGATTATTCAGCGATTGTGAATCCCATAGAACGAGCAGTACCTTCGATCATACGCATTGCAGACTCGATGTTTGCAGCGTTTAAATCTGGCATCTTAGTTTCAGCAATTTCTTGTACTTGTGCACGAGTTACTGTTGCAACTTTAGTTGAGTTAGGTGTACCTGATCCTTTTTCAACACCTGCAGCTTTTTTCAAAAGAATAGCAGCTGGTGGTGTTTTAGTGATGAAATCAAATGATTTATCTTCATAAACTGAGATAACAACTGGGATGATCATGCCAGCTTGGTCAGCTGTACGAGCATTAAATTCTTTAGTGAATCCCATGATGTTAATACCTGCTTGACCAAGAGCTGGTCCAACTGGTGGAGCTGGTGTAGCTTTACCAGCAGGGATTTGAAGTTTTACAAGTTTTTCGACTTTTTTAGCCATTTTTAAAAATCCTCCTGTTGTGGTTTTGGCGGTAACTAAGATTTTTACCTCCCACAGATATGCTTATAGCATACCTTACTATTATACCTACTTTGAGAAAAAAATCAAGACATTTACACGGAATAATATAAAAAATTGTTTACGAAATTTATCATTACTTACATAAAAAAAGGAGTATACCAAGTCTAAGCTTAGACTTGGTATACTCTAAAGATTGGCCTGATTAATGCTTCAAAATATCAGACTTAATAACGAGTGCGTGCACTAATTGTCAAGCCTTCTGCAGCTTCATCCTCAGTAATGACATAAATTTTTCCTGAAGATTTTAGCACTTCTACTACAATAAGTCGTAGGTCAATAGCTTTATCATTATCATTTCCGACCACCAAATAGTTCCCTTGGTCATCTTTTACAATCAATAACTCAGCGATTCGGTTTTCAAATGCTAACGTTTTGATTTCTGCTAAGTCATTATCTACTTTATTTTTTGGGCTTGTTTCATTAAAACGATTGACAAGATCAGAATAATAATTTGTATTTAAGTCAGTTATAAATGCTTGACCTTGTTTTGCAATATCTTCATCAGAAATTTTGGCTGCTGATTGTTCAATGCCGAAATCCATTAATCCCTTATATTTATTAATAGCACGGTAAGCAGCCTGATTTTCTGGAAGTGCATATAAGATAGTCTGATTATTTTCTTCTTGACCAAAATAATCAATTAAAGATTTATCCACAAAGCGGAAGAAATTATTACGGTCAATTTCTTTTTCACTACTTGTATCATTATGTCCATGGAAACTGTGTTGTCCATTTCCACCTTGGCCACCAAAGCTACTGTGGTTTAATTCTCCACCAACGATTTCCTCACCTAAAGCTTGCGTTAAACTTATTGGCCATGGTTTATCTTTGATTTCTTTCAGTGAGCTCATTCCAAGTTTAAACAAACGTGCTTGTTCTTGATTTAAGACAAGTAAATGGAATTCATATGCAAATTGGAATTGCTCAATCAATGGTTTAAGATAAGGCGCAGGACCTAAAACAATTCCGTTAACTACTGGGTTATCAATTTGATAGTAAAAAGAATTATCTTTAGTAATGTATAGAACTAGACTCCCACTGCCTGTTAGAATAGTTCGAGCATTATTTTTTACCTCTGCAACTTGTTTTTGCCATTCTTTTTCCAATTTGTCAGTTAATTGACTGGCTTCTTTCAGATAATTGTCTAAAATAAGACTATCCTTTTCAGAATAAGCAGATAAGGGATCTAAATCGATAGTAATTGTAATAAACTGGCGATCCTCAACGAGTAAGTCAGGATGCGGAAATTGATTTAACTGTTCCATATATTTCTCCTTTACTTATTTTTGTTATATAATAATCGTAACATATGAAACATCTTTTTCCTAACAAAAAACATAAGTGACCTTACATTTTTAATTTCGAGTGGTCATCATTATCTTGCTATCATATTTTAAGATGGAAGAAATAGTTTACAATCACAACGAAAGAGTATAAAATTATTTTATGATAACATATAAATTAGTGGCCTTAGCCTTCATTTTTTTAACACCAATTTTTTCATACATTATCGTTTCTACCTTTAAATTAGGACGGTATGGATTAAAATTTCCTGATTTAGCTCTATTATTATTTATTCTGGAGATTGCTTTAGTTTCAGGAAAATTTTTCACTCACACCTTCCTTCCCTACTACTTAATTTTGATGGCTATTTTATCTATCGTCATTTGCTTAGTATTAGTAATTAAAGTTCAAAGGTTCACCTATCCAAGATTTATTAAACTTTTTTGGCGTATTGGTTTTTTAGTCACTTTTTTTACTTATTTTTTACTAGTTATTGCAGTCTTTATCATCTAAAAAAACCTTGAGCATAACTCAAGGTTTTTAATTTGTTTGCAGAACTTTTCTTGGTTTAGTTCCTTCTGCAGGTCCAATAACGCCTGCTTCTTCTAATTCATCCATCAAACGGGTTGCTCGGTTAAATCCAACTGACAAACGTCGTTGAATCATAGAGGCCGAAGCTTTTTGGGTTTCAAGGACTAATGCTTTTGCATCTTCAAATAACGGATCGCCCTCATTGGAATCACCAGATGAGCCATTACCCATGTCATTTTCTGTCACTTCTCCAGGATCAAAGGCATCATCATAATCTGCTTCAGCTTGATCTTTGATGAAGCCAACAATTCGTTCAACATCATCATCTGAAATAAATGAACCTTGAAGACGAACCGGATGGTTCTCATCAATTGGTTTAAAGAGCATGTCTCCTCGACCTAAAAGTTTTTCTGCACCATTCTCATCAAGAATAGTCCGACTATCTGTCCCAGAGGAAACTGCAAAGGCAATACGCGAAGGAACGTTAGCTTTAATTAAACCAGAAATAACGTCAACTGATGGTCTTTGAGTTGCTAATATCATGTGAATACCAGCAGCACGAGCTTTTTGTCCTAATCGAATAATAGCATCTTCAACTTCTTTACTTGCTACCATCATTAAGTCAGCCAACTCATCAACAATAACCACAATCAATGGTAAGGGAATTTGCTTTTGTTCAGATTGTGCATTATAATCTTCAACTTTTCCATTATAACCAGCAATATTTCTGACACCAACTTTACTAAAGAGTTCATAACGATTTTCCATTTCATCAACAACCTTTTGTAAAGCTTTACTTGCTTTGCGGGGGTTAGTAACAACAGGAATTAGTAGATGAGGAATATCATTATAAACTGATAATTCAACCATTTTTGGATCGACCATTAAGAATTTTACTTGATCAGGTCGAGCTTTCATCAAAATACTTGAAATAATCCCATTAACAGCAACAGATTTACCAGATCCAGTTGACCCTGCTACCAGAAGATGAGGCATTTTTGTTAAGTCAAAGGAGCGAGCCATACCATTAACAGCTTTACCAAGTGGTACTTCAAGTAATTTATCATCACTAGTATTAGATTGTTCCCAAAGCTCACGGAAGGAAACTGTGGCAATTTCTGAATTAGGTACTTCAATTCCGACTAAAGATTTCCCTGGAATAGGAGCTTCAATACGGACATCTTTAGCAGCTAAAGCTAAAGCCAAGTCATCCGCTAAGTTTGAAATACGGTTAACTCGAACACCGACTGCTGGTTTAATTTCATATTTTGTTACAGATGGTCCAATTTCAGCACGTTCCACTTTCACATCAATTCCAAAACTTTTGAAAGTTTCTTCTAAAACAGTGATGTTTTTGCGAACCAAATTCTTTTCTTTAGACTGATTTTTTGGTTTATCAGGTGCAAACAGGTCAATTGTTGGTAATTTATAAAGTAAATTAGCTTTCGGAGTAAAGTCAACTTCGACTGGCTCATCGTCAAATAGCTCATCATCAATGGTCATTTGATCAGTAGCTTCAGGAATGGGATAAGATTCTAACATCGAATCTTGCTCATCAAATTGATCCATTTCAATTACACCCAAATCTTCTGGATGCGACTCATAAGCAATTATCTCTGGCTCAGCCAGTGGCATTTGCTCGACCGCCAATGGATCCATCATTCCAGCCATCTGACCATCTAGAATTTCACCAGTCTCTATATCTACAGCTCTTTGATTTGGATTATTCTCAAGTAAAGCCTCCTCTTGCAAACGTAATTCTTCAGCTCTCGCTTTTTCTTCTTCTTTTTTGATATAGCGGAGCTCTTTAGCTGCATGATGCTTTTCAAGTAAGTTTTGCATTTGTAACTTCACAAAATTGCTGATGTCATAAACGTCCCAAGGAGTCATCAAAAAGAGCCCTAAAAGGATAACCAAGCCACCAATGAAAAATGAGCCAATATTAGAAAATAAAAAGGAAACTGGTTTGTATAGAAGGGCTCCAATCATACCTCCACCTAGGAAAGAATGAACTTTAAACTGTAAGAGGTCGCTCATAATTAACCGGGCTGTTCTTGAAAAAATTTCTTTGCCCTTCATAAGACTAAATGTGAAGAGGTAAGCATGCCATTCAATTAAAAGTCCCAAAAAAAGAATGACAAAACCAGCAATTAAGCCCTCTTGCTTTTGTAACCATTTGAAAAAAAATAAGTAAATAAAAAGTGCACCAATAAAGAGATAAGCTAAGCTACCTACCATAAAACGGATAACATTATAAGCTGTAACACCAAAAATTCCTAATCTAATAGCAGCAAAAATTAAGACTAGTCCAGTTAAAACGGAGAATATCATCCGTTTAATGGCTCGTTGTTTTTCGATTTCTGCTTTGGTTAGACGCTTAGGTTTTGCGCCTTTTCTTTGTGTATTTCGTTTAGTCATAAAATCATTATACCATTTTTCAATAATTATGAAATACGAACAAGATTCAATTAATTTTGAGAATATACTGATACCCTTAATTGTATTTTCTTGCAACTACTTATTAATACGCCGATTGTAAAATTAAGCTAGACAAATAAAAAAGTCATTTGTGCTACACTCAAGATAGTTCCCGCAAAAGAATTATAAGGAGTGAAGACAAATGACCTATACCCATCTTACATCAAATGAACTTGCAATGATAGAGGCGTATTATAATAATCATCAATCTGTAGCTAAAACCGCAGTACTATTGAATAGATCTAGACAAACGATTCATAAAGTTTACCAATTTTTCAAAACAGGGCACAATGCTCTAGATTATTTCAATCAATACAAGAAGAATAAAACTCGCTGTGGCAGACGTCCTATTGTCTTATCAGATGAACAAACAGAATATATTCAAAAGAGGGTTGTTCAAGGTTGGACACCTGATGTGATTGTTGGCCGTGCAGAGTTTTCTATTTCTTGTTCTATGCGTACACTTTATCGTATGTTTAAACAAGGCGTATTTGAAGTGACTCACCTACCTATGAAAGGAAAACGTAAAGCCAACGGACACAAAGAAACTCGGGGAAAACAATCTTTTCGTCGATCACTTCGTGACAGAGGAAATGATTATTCTAAATTCAATCAAGAATTTGGCCACCTTGAAGGGGATACTATTGTGGGTAAAAAGCACAAAAGTGCTGTTATTACCCTCGTTGAGCGATTATCTAAAGTAATCATCACTCTTCAGCCAGAAGGCAGACGAGCTATAGATATTGAAAATCGTTTGAACCAATGGATGCAATCTGTACCTAAGCATCTATTCAAATCAATGACTTTTGATTGTGGAAAGGAATTTTCAAATTGGAAATCAATCAGTAATATAAATGATATTGATATCTATTTTGCAGATCCTGGTACACCATCACAAAGAGGGTTAAATGAAAACTCTAATGGTTTATTACGTAAAGATGGTTTACCAAAGCAAATGGATTTCAACGAAGTTGATGAATCTTTTATCCAATCTATTGCATCGAAAAGAAATAATATCCCTCGAAAATCATTAAACTATAAAACACCAATAGAAGTATTCTTGAGTCACATATGCAAAGAGGAATTGTCTAACTTAATTTGACAATTAATAATATTAAAAAAAACATGAGATAAAACGCATAATTTCAACTTAAATGACGAATGATTTTAGTTTTCTTTATGTTTTATATGGTAAAATAAAAGAAAACATTTCTAAGGAGTTTCTATGAAAAAACTGCTATCAATTGGCTTATTTATTATATTTATTTCTACCTTGACTGGATGTCAATATCTTGATAGAGCTATAAAAGGCGATAAATATGTTGATGATAAAATTGCTCAAAAAAGTAGAGAAAGTGCAGAAAAAGTTTATCAAAAAAAATTCAAGGAAGCTTTAAAAGCTAGCCCTGATAAATTCCCCCAACTTTCGGAGAAAGTTGATAAAAATCAAGCAGAGGTAATATTAATTACTAGTCAAGGTGACATTACAATTAAGCTTTTTCCAAAATTAGCGCCTTTAGCGGTTGAAAATTTTTTAACGCATGCTAAAGAAGGCTATTACAATGGATTAAGCTTTCACCGCGTCATTTCGGATTTCATGATTCAAACCGGTGATCCCAAGGGCGATGGTTCCGGTGGTCAATCAATCTGGTATGACAAAGATCCTGATAAAGATAATGGACAAGGGTTCCCAAACGAAATCTCACCTTACCTTTATAATATCCGTGGTGCCCTAGCCATGGCTAATGCGGGGCCAGATACCAATGGAAGTCAATTTTTCATCAATCAAAATACAGCCAATCAAGGAAAATCCCTTTCGAGTGACAACTACCCCCAACCTATTATTGATGCTTATAATAAGGGAGGTAATCCCAGTCTAGATGGTGGCTATACTGTATTTGGACAGGTCATCACAGGAATGGATGTTGTAGACAAGATTGCCAAAACAGAGGTCGATGAAAAGGATAAACCAAAAGAAAAAATTCTTATTAAAGAAATCAAAATCAACAAAGATTATACTTTTAAATATTGATGAAAAAGATGATAAGTTATGTGGTAACTTATCATCTTTTTCTATTTTTATTAATTGTCAAATTAAGTTAGACAATTCCTCTTTGCATATGTGACTCAAGAATACTTCTATTGGTGTTTTATAGTTTAATGATTTTCGAGGGATATTATTTCTTTTCGATGCAATAGATTGGATAAAAGATTCATCAACTTCGTTGAAATCCATTTGCTTTGGTAAACCATCTTTACGTAATAAACCATTAGAGTTTTCATTTAACCCTCTTTGTGATGGTGTACCAGGATCTGCAAAATAGATATCAATATCATTTATATTACTGATTGATTTCCAATTTGAAAATTCCTTTCCACAATCAAAAGTCATTGATTTGAATAGATGCTTAGGTACAGATTGCATCCATTGGTTCAAACGATTTTCAATATCTATAGCTCGTCTGCCTTCTGGCTGAAGAGTGATGATTACTTTAGATAATCGCTCAACGAGGGTAATAACAGCACTTTTGTGCTTTTTACCCACAATAGTATCCCCTTCAAGGTGGCCAAATTCTTGATTGAATTTAGAATAATCATTTCCTCTGTCACGAAGTGATCGACGAAAAGATTGTTTTCCCCGAGTTTCTTTGTGTCCGTTGGCTTTACGTTTTCCTTTCATAGGTAGGTGAGTCACTTCAAATACGCCTTGTTTAAACATACGATAAAGTGTACGCATAGAACAAGAAATAGAAAACTCTGCACGGCCAACAATCACATCAGGTGTCCAACCTTGAACAACCCTCTTTTGAATATATTCTGTTTGTTCATCTGATAAGACAATAGGACGTCTGCCACAGCGAGTTTTATTCTTCTTGTATTGATTGAAATAATCTAGAGCATTGTGCCCTGTTTTGAAAAATTGGTAAACTTTATGAATCGTTTGTCTAGATCTATTCAGTAGTACTGCGGTTTTGGCTACAGATTGATGATTATTATAATACGCCTCTATCATTGCAAGTTCATTTGATGTAAGATGGGTATAGGTCATTTGTCTTCACTCCTTATAATTCTTTTGCGGGAACTATCTTGAGTGTAGCACAAATGACTTTTTTATTTGTCTAGCTTAATTTTACAATCGGCGTTTTTTAAAATCCCTTGTTTAGGGGAAATAAAAAAACTAATGGCAAATAGGAAAGCAGCTGTCAAAACGATTGTTGATCCTGCAGCTATATTAAAGGTGTAACCAATAAATAATCCTAATACAGAAGAGACTGCACCAAGAGTGGCTGATAGTAGTAACATCTCTTTCAAGCTATTGACATATAAATAGGCAGTTGCTGCTGGTGTAATTAATAGAGCTACAATCAATATTGTTCCCACACTTTGCATTGCTGTAACAGCTACTAAAGTTAATAGAACCATCAACAAGTAATGATAGGCACAAACATTGATACCCATTGTTTGTGCAAGAACTGGGTCAAAAGACGTTAATTGAAGTTCTTTGAAAAACAACACAATTGTCAAAAGAACTAAGCAAGATACGCCAATCGTAATCCATTTGTCGCTATCTTGAACTGCTAGGATATTTCCAAATAGTATGCTAAAAAGATTAGTTGTGCTTTGAGCAATTCCAATTAAGATAACACCTAAGGCTAAAAAAGAACTAAATGTAATTCCAATGGCTGTATCTCCTTTGATAATACTATTTTCTTTAATATAAGTAATAAATAATGAGGATAATAGGCCAAACACAATCGCGCCAATAAAGAAATTTATCCCTAAAATATAAGAAATTGCTACACCAGGCAAGACCGCATGAGAAATGGCATCTCCCATTAATGACATTGACCGAAGGATAATAAAACAGCCAACTACTCCAGAAACAATACCAATAATTAAGGCCGTGATAAAGGCATTTTGCAAAAAATGATATTGGCATAGGCCGTTAAAAAATTTTTCAAAAATCATAGTGCTCCTCCCACCATCATATGACCATAGGCTTCTTCTAAATATTTGGGATTAAAAACATCTGTTACCTTCCCATAAGTAACTAATTTCTTATTTAGGAGAATAACTCGATCAAAGTAATAATCCACCTTACTAAGATCATGGTGGACAATTAAGATTGTTTTCCCTTTACTAGCCAATTTTTTTAACAGATCAATAATAATTGATTCACTTAAAGAATCAATCCCGGCAAATGGCTCATCCAAAAATAAATAATCTTTTTCTTGAATTAAACATCTGGCTAAGAGCATCCGTTGGAATTGGCCACCAGATAAACTTTTGATTGGGCGGTGTTCAAACTCTAATAAACCAACTTTTTCCAAATAATGGCTAACCTTTTCTCTATCCTCTTTACTTATTTTTTTAAAAAATCCAAGTTTCCCATAGGTTCCCAATAAGACACACTCAGATACCGTAATTGGGAAATTGAGATCGATACTACTTCTTTGTTCTACATAGGCAATAGCTGTCGCTTTAGAGTTAGCATCCGCTGTATCAATTTTTACTTGACCTGAATAATTAATTAGACCCAATATTGCCTTCATTAATGTTGATTTGCCTGCTCCGTTTGGTCCAATTATGCCAGTTATCCCCCCACCAGGAAGTGATAAGCTAATATCTTGCAAGGCCTCGATTTTGCCAGGATAAGAAACTGATAAATTGTTAACTGTAATCATATAAAACTCCTTAAAAATAAATAAAGCACATGGCCCTTGAGCTCCTGTGCTTTATGGCTATTATTTCGATAAACCTTCTGAAATCTTATCTAAATTCCATTTCATCATGGCATAGTAACTATCACCAGGTTTCCCTTTTTTGGCAACAGAATCTGTAAAAATTTCAGAATAAATTGGAATTCCACTATCCTTAGAAACAGATTTCATAGGTCGACTATCAACACTAGATTCAACAAATATAGCTGATAATTTTTTCTTTTTTAATTTCTCAATGAGAGTTGAAATTTGACTCGGTGTTCCTTCTTCTTCTGTATTAATTTCCCAAATATATGCTGATGGAACATCATAGGCTTTAGAGAAATATTTGAAGCAGCCTTCACTTGTTACAATCATTTTTTTATCTGCTGGTATCTTATCAAACTTAGATTTAGCTTCTTTATCTAAATTATCCAGTTTTGCCAAATAACTTTTTAAATGAGATTGATAGTAAGTTTTATTTTTAGGATCTTTCTTGATTAATTGCTTAGCAATATTTTTTGAATAAATCATACCATTTTCAAGATTTAACCAAGCATGAGGATCTTCTTTACCTTTTTCATTTTGCCCCTCTAAATAGATAACATCAATACCATCTGATACCGCAAAATAATCTTTATTTTTTTCTTTTTTGGCATTCTTAATCAATTTAGTAAACCAAGCATGTCCACCATCTTCTAAGTTAATTCCATTGTAAAAAATCAAATCCGCCGAACTTGTTTTTTCAACATCTTCAGGTAATGGTTCATACTCATGGGGGTCTTGACCAACTGGAACAATACTATGCAAATTAACCTTATTACCGGCTATATTTTTTGTCATATCTGCAATAACAGAATTAGTTGCAACAACATTTAATTTTTCTTCTTTTTTTGCCTGTTGACCACTAGTCGAGCAAGCAGATAGCATGAATAATGACAAAGCAGCAGTCAAAGCAAAAGTAAATTTCTTCTTCATTTTTTCTCCTTAATTTAAGTTATATAATTAATTAAGTATAGTTAATTATGATATTAATCTACATTATTTATCAACATTTGTCAAGATTTTTCTCAAAAAATTTGTTATAATAATGGTTATAAATAAGAGAAAGGCAGAGAGAAATGACGCCTAATAAAGAAGATTACCTTAAGTGCATCTATGAACTGGGACAAGAAAATGCAAAAATTTCTAATAAAATGATTGCTCAGGGTATGCAAGTATCTGCCCCAGCAGTATCAGAAATGATAAAAAAAATGCTGAACCAGGAATGGATTATTAAAGATAAAGTAGTTGGTTATTATTTAACTGATAAAGGCTTAAAATTAATTGCTAATCTCTATCGTAAGCATCGCTTGATCGAGGTTTTTCTAATTAATCAACTATCTTACACCTCTCAGGAAGTTCACCAAGAAGCTGAAGTTTTGGAACACACTGTTTCTGATAACTTTATCGATCGTCTAGATGAACGTCTTGGTTTCCCCGTTTTTTGTCCGCATGGAGGAACTATTCCTCGTAAGGATCAACCTCTAAATGAAATAAATACAAGAACCTTAAATCAAATTACGGAGCCTGGCAAATACCAATTGAGCCGTATTCATGACCAGTATCATTTGATTCAATATCTGGAATCCCATCAGCTTAGTATCCAAACAGTTTTCGAATTACAAAGTATTGACAGCTATGCCAAAACCTATTTAATTACATATCAAGATAAAAGTTTGATAATCCCCGAAAATATTGCAAAAGAGATATATGTTTCTGAACTATAAAAAGACTGGATATGAATCCAATCTTTTTTTTAGTTTAATTTGTTTAAAAATGCTAATAAGGTGAATGCGGACTGTTTACCAGCCTCGATAATAAATTGATCAAAAGTTATATTAGCATCATGTGCAGCTGTGTCACTCATTGCCCTTACAACAATAAACGGAACACCAGAGGTGTGAGCTGCTTGGGCAATTGCTGCCCCTTCCATTTCAACTGCCAAAACTTCAGGAAAATGCGAGACAATCAAGTCTATCTTGTCTTGTCCTGCAATAAAGGAGTCTCCAGTAGCAATCAAGCCAATTTTACTGTGGTTGTCAGCCTCTTCTAAAACAGCTTGGAAGGTTTCAACAAACTCTTGATCGCTTTCAAAAAAAAGTGGTTGTTGAGCCATTTGCCCAAAATCATAATCAAATGCTGTTAAATCAACATCGTGATAAACAAGTTTATCAGCTACAACAATATCTCCAATAGATAAGTCAGAGGCTACAGCGCCTGCTGAACCAGTGTTAATGATAGCTTGAACATTAAAATTTTCAACTAGGATAGCCACCGTCATAGCTGACATGACTTTACCAATTCCAGATTGAACAAGAACAAGCTCGTGTTTACCGAATCGACCACTATAATATGTGTTTCCTAAAACAGATGACTCCGTTTTAGAGGTTAATGCTTCTAAAAGAGAATTTAATTCCTCTTCCATAGCAGCAATTATTCCAATTTTCATTTTGATAATACTCCTAAAGTCTAAATACGGCAAAGATAAGAATGGCTATCAGAACTAAAAGGGCAAATAACATTAAATTTAATTTAGCTTGAAACTGCCCTCTTCTAGCATTCTCGATTCGTCGACTTTTATAAATTCGATTATCAACATTATCATCAAGATCATCATTAATTTGATTTTCTGCAAATGTGATAATTTTGGTGTCTGAGTCTAAATAAGGATCTTCTTCAAAAGTCTCACCACGCCTAGCCCGCTCAATGACATCATCGGTTAGTAATGATTTTCCCATCACATCTCACCTCCAACAGTCAATCCATAGTATTGAATAGCTAAAATTGTTTTTGCATCAACAATTTTGCCATTACTTATCATTTCAAGTGCCTCTTGATAAGTCACTTCTAACAATTCAATCACTTCATCATCATCTTGTGGACGAGGATTAGGAACTTTTTCTAATTGTTTAGCTAAATAAAGTTTGATTTTTTCATTACAAAATCCAATAGCTGTATAGAATTCATAAATGAATTCTAATTGACCTTGATAACCTGTCTCTTCCTCAAGTTCTCTTGCTGCAGCGTCAAGCTCAGAGCCATTTTCGCCAACTTCCAACTTACCAGCTGGAATTTCATAGGAAATTTGCTCGATTGCTTTGCGATATTGCTTAACCAAAAGAATCTTCTGGTCATCCGTAATAGCTAGAACTGAAACGGCTCCACGGTGAAAGACCAGTTCTCTTTTTGCTTGTCCAAGGCCATTAGGAAGCTCCACGTCATCTACTGCGACATTAAAGATAGCTCCCTCATATATGGTTTGTCGACGAATAGTCTTTTCTTCAAATTCCATCCTTCTTCTCCTTTTCACAAGTAGTTTACTTATTTTTTATTTGATGGATGATGAGGCAAGTGTTTAGCATAGCCTTCTTTAGTCTCTTGGCGGCTTCGCCCAATTGCAATGCTGTCAGAGGAAACATTTTTGGTAATTGTTGATCCAGCAGCTGTCAGCGAGTTGTCGCCTATTTCCAAAGGTGCGATTAGGGTTGAATTGCTGCCAAGAAAGACATTGTTGCCAATAATCGTTTTGTACTTGTTTTGACCATCGTAATTAACTGTAATTGTTCCTGCACCAAAGTTAACATCAGAGCCAACTTGGGCATTACCAATGTAAGTTAAATGACCTGCTTTTGTACCTTGACCAATTTTTGAACCTTTGACTTCCACAAAGTTTCCAACATGTACATCTTTTTCTAAGGTTGAACCTGGACGGATGTGGGCATAAGGACCTATTGTGACTCCATCAGCAAGCTTTGAATCTTCAATCATTGAATTGGTAATAACTGCTGATTGTCCAATTTCAGAATTAACAATATAAGTTCCATTAGTTAAAACAGTTCCAGATCCAATTTTAGTTTTGCCTTTTAAGGTAACATTAGCTTCAATCACCACATCTGGATCAATTTGAACATCGCGCTCGATGTAAGTAGCATCTGGATTTTGGAATGTTACCCCATTAACCATGTGAACCTTATTGATACGACGATGCATAACACTTTCTGCTGTTGATAAAGCAACACGGTCATTTACACCAAGACTTTCATTGAAGTTACGAAGAACATATGCACCTACTTTTTCACGATTTTCTCTAAAAATTGAGATAACATCTGTTAAGTAATATTCACCTTGAGCATTATTAGTGTTAATATTTTTCAATGCTTCAAATAAACGTTTATTATCAAATAAGTAAGTTCCAGTATTAATCTCTTTAACTGCTTGCTCATAGGAGTTTGCATCTTTTTGTTCAACAATTTTGATAACTTCGTCATCAGAATTTCTAATGATTCGACCATAACCAAATGGATCTTCAGCACGCGCAGTCAAAATTGTAGCAACATTTTTATGGTTAACATGGAAGTCAATTAAATTTTTCAAGCTATCACCAGTAATCAGCGGTGTATCACCAGCAATAACCAAAGTATTACCTTCTAATCCAGCTAGTTGCTCTTCAGCCATCATAACTGCGTGACCAGTTCCTAGTTGTTCTGCTTGAAGCACAAATTCGGATTGGTCTACTAGAACTTCTTGAACTAGTTCTGCTTTATGCCCAATGACAGTCACATATTTTTCAGGATTAATTGCTGAAACACTGCGGTAAACATGTTCTAACATGCTTAATCCAGATACTTTGTGGAGTACTTTTGGGAGGTCAGACTTCATGCGAGTACCTTTACCCGCAGCTAAAATAATTGCGTAGTTTGTCATATATTTTCCTTATTTTTTTATTCAAATATCATCTCATTATAGCATAAAATGGGAAAGACTGCATAAAGAGGAAGTTAGACTAACTAACTCCCTCTTTTTTAGATTTGTTTTGCTGCTTGATCTAAGACTGCCATAACTATTTGACTGTGCTCTAAAGCTTGATTTGCTCTATCAAAGTCTTTACCACTAATAATCTCTTCAAAAGCTTTAAACTCAGCTACCATACGGTGATTACCTTGGTTCTGATCAATGATTTCTTCTTCCTGACCATTCAACGTCAACGCTACTTTGGGAACTGTATTTGTTGCTCCTAAAATACTTATTGAACCTTTATTTCCTTGGATTGTTGACTTGATTTCAGCACTACAATCTTTAGCACCAATACAAGCTACCTTAAAGTGTCCATAGTCTAACAGAAGTATCCCAGAGGTATCAATATTTCGTTCAATATTTGGCATGTAATTTACATTTTTGGGCTGTCCAAATAACCCGACCACAATATGGATATTATAGACATTCAAATCACGCAAGGCTCCTCCCCCTTTTTCAGGGTCAAATGCTGGCGCAATTTTTCCAACTTTGAAAGCATCATAACGTGAGGAATATTGAGAATAATTACATTCAACAATCTTGATTTCCCCAAGTTGGTCTAAATTTTCTTTAATGTAAGCAAAATTTTCCAAGTACTGGTTAGTAATTGCTTCCAACAAAATCAATTTTTTATCCTGAGCAATCTGACGAAGATCCTCAAACTCAGACATCGTTAAGGTAAACGGTTTTTCACAAATAACATGTTTGCCTGCAAGCAAAGCCTTCTTAGCCATGTCATAATGCAAATGGTTTGGTGTTGCGACATAGACAGTATCTATTGAAGAATTATTTAGCAACTCCTGAAAATCACTAGTAGCTTCTTCTATTCCACAGTCTTCCGCTAGTTGCTCAGCCTTCTCAATACTTCTTGGCGTAGAAAGGATGGCTTTGAGAACAATACCTTTTGTTTCTTGTAATACAGGTAAGGCTTCTTCAACAATTTTACCTGTACCTAATATAGCTAATTTCATTATTTCTCCTTCTTAATCAATCATTCCAAAATAAGTGTTAACTCTGGAACATAAGATGAACCAGCTCTCAAAGCCCGGACTAATTCTGCCTCATTGCCATCAGCATGTTCAGCAGTCGCAAACGATTCATTAATTAAAGTCTGAATAGCTTGTTCATCACTTTTTCTTTCTGGTCTAATTTGCATTTACTTCAAACTCCATCCACCGTCAATTTTGACAATTTCACCTTGTAAGCCTGATGCATTTCCACTTGCTAAGTAGAGAGTTAAATTTGCCACTTCATCAGCCTCCAACCAGCGGCCAATTGGTGTTTCTTGAGCAACCCAATCAGCCATGCCTCCTGGCTCAAAATCAATGGCTGTCATTTCTGTTTTAACTGCCCCAGGTGCAATCCCAAAAACGGAAATACCTGCCTTGGCATAGTCCAAAGCTAATTGTCTCGTGAACCCAGCAAGAGCATGTTTACTAGCTGTATAAGCAGCACCGCCACCACCAGCCATAAAACTAGCAATGGAACACATGTTTATGATTATGCCGGATTGCTGCGCTCGCATTTTGCCAAGAAAAAAGGAAGTGGTTCGAACAGCCCCAAAAAAGTTGACGTTCATGACCCTTGTAAACTGGTCTTGACTGATATCAAGCAAGGGCAAGTATGCATCCAAAACACCAGCTGTGTTGCACAGGATATCAATTGTCCCAATCTCTTCAAAAATTGCCTGGCAATCCTGACTAATGTCAGCCTGATAAAAATGAAAATTACCTATCAATTTAGGTTCATCAGCTAGATCAAGACCATAAACAGTATAACCAAGCTTTAAAAAAGCCTGAGCTTGGGCAAGTCCAATACCAGACGAGACACCCGTTACTAAAACAGATTTAGTCATTCACTTCAATCCAATCTTCGGCTAAGACATCACACGGCGTTGGCGCCCACATTGAGAAACCTTCACCATCTCCTGATACATTGATTAGGAAATAAGGTGTCACCTCTAAAGCATGTCCATTTTGTTCTATAGAATCGAATAACTGAACATAATTTTCAGCACCGCCCCAACCAGTTCTCACATATTTTTTCTTAGCTTTTAATCCAGGTAAAATTTCTTCAAATGTCATGTCAATGACTCCTTTTCTTAATTCTCTGTCTATTATACCATCTAATAGGCAAAACATAAAAAAAGGGAGCTAATCAGATATTACTAGTTTCCCTTTTTTATAAGATATAGTGAGCGGGAAATATTTTAGACCAAAGTTAAAATATTAGGCATGGAATTCTTTCGGAATTCGCTGCCGTCCTTCACCACTATAGAAAAATATCACAAAACGAAGACAAAAAGCTCTGCTTTCGTTTTGTGACCCCTATTAAAATTTTACTCATTTTTTTCGATATTTCATCATGACTCTTAAAATTAATGCCATCACAAACCAAAGAACGACTGAAATGAGAATAACCATGACCCAACCAATCGGATTGTGGGTCAATCCTCTTGGAAGTGGGACATTAATCCCAAAGAAACCAGTTACAATACTTGGAATGGTTAGAAGGATTGACAATAAGGTCAAGATTTTCATCGTATCATTTAACTCATTGTTTAAGACATTATTATAAGTACCTTCAAGCTGGTTCAAGACTTGAGCAGATAGTTGGGTCATTTCCAATAACTGCTTGGCCTCAATGATGGCATCATCTAACTCTTCTGCTTCAATATCAGTCAACTTCAGATGAGCACCCAAGCTCTTGACTTGTTGAAGCAACAAAACGTTTTGCTTACTTGACGAAACCATATAGACTAAACCAGTCTCTAAATCTGACAACTCCAGTAATTCACGTTTACTAGTCCGTTCCCTTAACAATAGATTAAGTCGATTGCGCTCATGGTTCATCTTCTCAACAGTTGGAAAATAGTTCTTTGAAATGACATATAACATGGTAAATAGAAATTTATAAAGACTTTGACCATCCGTTTTTTTCAAGAATGTCGCCATTTGATTGACAATGTAAGCACTGCGATCCTTATAAATCGTAATCAAACGATTTTGGTGAACATAAAAGGTAATGGGAACTGTTTGATAATAATGACCCTGTTTGGATACATCCAAAACATTATAAATTAAGAGAAGACTATGCTCGTCCTTATTGTACTCTAAATGGGATAACTCATTTTTGTCAGAGGCATAAGTCAAAATCTCTTCATCAACTTGTAACTTATTTTTTAAAAAGAGGATATCCTCAGGGTTATCAGCATTTGCCATAACAACTGTAAATAAATCTTGTGTAACTTCTTTCAAATGCTTTTTCTCCTTTGAATTGGTAAAACCAGTATACCAAAAAAAGAGCTCAGAAGCTCTTTTTGATAATTATGATAGTTCTTCATTAGCTTCCGCTTGGAAACGAGAAAGATTAAATGCTTGACCCAATTGCTTATCTGGCAGAATCAAAGCAATCACTAAACCAATCACTGTTGGCACCAACCAGCCCATTGACAGAGCATGGAAAGGAATAGCATTTACTATGTTTGATAAGAATTGTGATTTAATTAAACCTGCTAAAACCTCTAGAAGTGAAACAAAGCTGACCAAACCAATAGTCACCGACATCCCTTTTTTAGATAAAGGCAACCATTTGTTGATTAAAATAATGATGACCATTACAATCACAATTGGGTAAAGTAAGGTCAAAACAGGTACAGAGAATTGAATCACAGTATTCAAGCCTAAATTTGCAATCAAGAAGCCAATAATCGTAAAGGCAACTGCAAATACTTTATAATTAGCAAATGAGAAATGCTTATCAAAAAACTCTGATACAGAGACAATTAAGCCAACAGTTGTTGTAAAACAAGTGAGCACAACCATCAAACTTAAAAAGATACGTCCAAAAGGACCAAATAAACTATATGAGGCTTGGGCTAAAACATATGCTCCTTTGTTAACATTTGGATCAGCTAAAACATCAGCTGGTATATGGAATTTGTTACCTAGGAAGCCTAGTCCAATATATAGGATACTGAAGGCCAAACTGGTTACAATTCCAACTACCCAAATGGTTGATAAATATTCTTGTTTACTCTTAAAACCAAATTGTTTGAGGGTTTCAATTGCTACCAAACAGAAAGCGACAGAGGCTAAAGCGTCAAGTGTATTATAACCAGCAAGGATTCCTGATCCAAATGCACTGGCTGTATAGGCCGCGTTAGCTACAGAACTCGTTTCATGACCATACTTCAGGGCACCTATTGTCACTAATAAAAGAATTAATAAAGCAAAAAGGGGTGTTAAAATTTTACCGACACTATTAAGAATGTTGTTTGGTCGGAATGCCAAGGCAAATGCCGCCAAGAAATAGATTAGGGTAAAGATGAAAAGGGCAAGTTGACTGTGTCCTACAAGCGGCGTTAGTCCAACTTCGAAAGAGACAGTTGCTGTTCTAGGAATGGCAAATAGCGGGCCAATGGTTAAATAAAGTAAAACAAGGAATCCTAATGAAAACCATGGACTAAACTTTAAATCCATCTCATGCTTGTAACCTCCATTTGTGAGGGTTCCGACAAGCAAGGTAATAATGGCAAGTCCTACTCCTGATAGACAGAATCCTAAAATTGCTGGCCAGAAATTGGTACCTGAATCAACACCTAAGGCAGGAGGGAAAATCAGGTTACCTGCTCCAAAAAATATTCCAAATAAAAGTAACCCTGTTAGAAAACCTTTTTTAACCATAAAACACCAGTTATGTAAACCTTTGCTTACACCTTTCTTTTTCGTTTCATCCATAATAGCGGACAAATGTCCTAAAATGAATAGATTGTTATCTATTATAACAGAAATTTTTGAATAATCTAGTCTTTTTTCGAAATTTTCTAACAATTCAAACATTTAATAAAGAGTTACTGCAACTACAGTAACTCTTATCATTTTTTAACCAATAACTGAACCATTTGGAACTGAATAATCAACCGTTAGGACTGACAATTGACCATCAAATTCAGCAGATAAAATCATCCCTTGACTGACATATTTTTTCATCATTTTACGTGGTTTTAGATTCGCGACGATCTGCAATTTCTTGCCAACTAACTCTTGTTCGTTGGGATAGAACTTAGCAATTCCTGACAGGATTTGACGATCTTCACCATCTCCGGCATCAAGTCTAAAGCGCAGCAATTTATCAGAGCCTTCGACCTTAGAAACTTCTTTTACTTCGGCAACACGGATTTCGACTGCATCAAAGGTCTCAAATTTAATCTCTTCTTTTTCTGATTTTAGCTCAACTTCTTCAGGAATCCACTCTTTTTCCTGTGTAGAATTGGCGGGGCTAGCTTCCATCTGTTTCTTGATAAAGGCGATTTCTTCTTCCATATCTAAACGTGGGAAAATAGGTTGCCCTTTTGTAATAACTTGAATATTTTCAGGCATATTAGCGAGGGTTAAATTTTCTAGGTCAAAGTCTATCGACAAACCAAGCTGAGTCATGATTGCATTTGACGTTTCTATCATAAATGGTTGGATTAAGTGGGCAACCACACGCAAGCTAGCTGCTAAATGAGCCATTACTGAGGCTAGTTGTTCTTTATCACCATCTTCTTTGGCAAGAACCCATGGAGCTGTCTCATCAATATATTTATTTGCACGTGAAATGATTGACCAAACGGCATCAAGTGCACGTGGATAATCAACTGCATCCATTTGTTTATGGTAATCAGCAATTTTTTCTTCAACTAGATAAGCTAAGTCAAGGTCAAACTCTGTTACATTTTCTACATAGGAAGGAACTTGTCCACCAAAATATTTGTTAATCATGGCAATTGTACGATTCAAGAGATTTCCTAAATCGTTAGCAAGTTCATAATTGATACGGCCTACATAGTCCTCTGGAGTGAATGTTCCATCAGATCCAACCGGTAAACTTCTCATCAGATAATAACGTAATGGATCCAAACCAAAACGTTCAACTAGCATTTCAGGGTAAACGACATTGCCTTTTGACTTAGACATTTTGCCATCTTTCATGACAAACCAGCCATGAGCAATCAATCTTTCTGGTAAAGGCATATCTAACATCATCAACAAAATTGGCCAGTAAATAGAATGGAATCGTAAAATGTCCTTACCAACCATATGGAAGACTGTGCCATTCCAGAATTTATCAAAGTTAGCATGATTTTCTTGACCGTAACCAAGTGCAGTAGCATAGTTAAGGAGGGCATCAATCCAAACATAAACAACATGTTTAGGATTTGAAGGAACTTGCACACCCCATGTAAATGTCGTACGAGAAACAGCCAAATCTTCTAAACCCGGCTCAATAAAGTTCTTCAACATTTCATTCATCCGACCGTCTGGTTGGATGAATTCAGGATGTTCATTAAAGAATGCAACCAATCTGTCCGCATATTTTCCAAGACGAAGGAAATAAGATTCTTCTGAGACCCATTCAACTTCATGTCCAGATGGTGCAATACCACCAGTAACATTGCCTGATTCGTCACGGAAAACTTCCTCCAATTGGCTTTCAGTAAAGAACTCTTCATCTGAAACCGAATACCAACCTGAATATTCACCTAAATAAATATCATCTTGGGCAAGCAATCGTTCAAAAACATCTGCGACCACTTTTTCATGAAAATCATCAGTTGTACGAATAAATTTATCATATGAAATATCAAGAAGTGACCATAATTCTTTGACATCTTTGGCCATCCCATCAACATAGGCTTGCGGAGTTATTCCTGCTTCTTCAGCTTTTGTTTGAATTTTTTGACCATGTTCATCTAATCCAGTTAAATAGAAGACGTCATGATTCATTAGTCGTTTGTAACGTGCTAGTACATCACATGCTATGGTTGTATAAGATGACCCAATATGTAATTTCCCTGATGGATAATAAATGGGTGTCGTAATGTAAAATGATTTTTTCTCAGTCATTTTGATTCCTTTCAAGGCTAATGAAACCTTTGTGAATTTTTATGTTCATCTAAAAAATGAACAGTCTACAAACTATTATAGCATAAGTAAAAAAACAAAAAAACTGTTTATTCCGCAGAATAGCCAGTCTGAAAGGGTTTAACTTTTGCTTGAATGCGATTGAATTCTTTTCCCAATAAATAATTAACGTAAAACAGAGGTAGTAAGACTGGGATAAGAGCTAGTTCATTGATTTTTAGCGAGAGAATTGTTGAGGTAGAGGCACCGATGATAAAACTAATAATGACAAATAGCGTATTTCGACCAATTAATATCAATTCTTTATTGCCTTCATAAATGCCTTTTGTTAATTGATAAGCAGCATTTTTAACATTACCAGTCATCATAACATTAGCATAACCTGCCCCTCTAAGTGATTTAAAAGTATCCACTTGGATTGATGCAAAAAATGCTAATCCTGATACAGTAAAGAAAGCTGGTAATAGTGGTGTTAAAACAGCTGTTACTGCTGCAATTAAAGTCAAAATAAAGCTCGAAAAGAAATACCAGTGAATATTATGCTTGTTAGCCCAACGATGCATAAAATAGGTAAAAGATTGCCCTAACATAAAGACAATTATTGGAAGTAAGAAATCTAAAGCCCTAGATATATTTCCTTCTGCTAAGCTCATCGCAAATGAAACGACATTTCCTGATTGTACTCCTGCGAAACGTCTTCCTTGTGTCATAAAAGTAAAGGCATTGACATAACCAGAGATAAAAGTAAGGGTCATAGCACATCTTAAACCCTCGTGAATATAATATTTTTTACGACTTCTTTTTGACATTGTGTCCTTCCATTCTTGTCTTTACACGAAAAAAAATACTGACGTCAGTATTTTTATCTAGTATAAGGAGGATGTGGGATTCGAACCCACGCACGCTTTTACACGCCTGACGGTTTTCAAGACCGTTCCCTTCAGCCGGACTTGGGTAATCCTCCGAAAACTATCTAAAATTATAGCATAGCATTTACAAATAAACAATAACATTTAGAAGTTTTCATAAGAAAAAAGAGCTAACGCTCTTTTTAGTTGGTTTGATTAGAAGTAGTTGATTTTTCTAGGGTCAATTTGAAGTTTTGTAAATAATTAGCCTCACCAAGTTCAGCAGTAAATTGGTCTCCTGCTTTGACAAATGGTAAATAGTCACTTGTCTCACGACTGGCTCTGATTTTATAGACCTTGCCTTCAGTCATTATATAATAAATGGTTGTTCCTAAAATTGTCTGACTAGCAACTTGTTCAATAGTGCCTGAAACTTTTTCTACTTTTTTATTTGAGGGACTGAGCGTTGTCAGTCCACTTGTATCACGATCTGTAAACTGAGAAATTAATGTTTCAATATCATTATTAACTGTAACTTGTTGATAATCTTCTGCATCAACTAAGGCATAGGATTTAACTAAACTGGCTTCATCTTTAAGTGAAACTAAATAGAATGCTTTATTATTTAACTTAACTAAAGTTGGTGCAGTAGCTGTATAGTTTTTTTCTTGAACCTCTCCTTCTGCTGATTTCATTGCTGATGTTTCAGTTGCTGAAGCAAGTTTGTAATTAGTGATTTCTCTGGTTCTCATATTGACTAAGATAAAACCTAAATTTGAGGAATCAGCAGTTGCTGAAGTAAGTCCAGTATATAAGTAAATATCTGATCCAATGGTAATGTAGTTATAAGAATCTGTTGTGTTTTTAACCCCTGCTTGGCTAAAAACCGTATTCCAATAACCATTATGATAAGTATAATGGTCATCAACCCGTTGAATTACATTTTCTGCTGAATAAACACGGTCAACCCATTCAGGAATATGACCCAATTTATAATGTTTAGTTTTACCAGTTACAGCATCTAATAAGATGACACCTGTTGGGTCTGGTGAAGATAAACCAAATTTGGGTTTATAAGTCGTGGCTACATAGTATGGATTACCTTGGTCATCAACCTCAAAGGACGGATCTGCAAAAATTGTAAAGGGATGAAGGAAACGTAAATGTCTCATCGTATCTCTGAACATGAATTCAGAATCAGAGTACTTCATTGGTTTTTGTAATTTTTCTAACTCAGCTTTACCTGTTGTTTGATTAACCTTAACATAATAATTAATGCCTTCAGTTCTATTTGTCAACCATTTCCAAAAGCTCTTGTATTGTAATGGAGACACACGATAAGGCTGTTTCCCAATTGTAATTTGGCGGTAGTCATCAGAGATACCAAACTGTGAGACTTTGTCAATTGTCCCTAAATAAGTATCACCAATTTTTTCTGCTGACTCACGGTCTAGCAAGGCTAAGGTTGAGATATTTGTTTCAGGGAAATCTTTTTTAAAGTCAGCATTTTTAACTTTGATTACATTGGCGTAGCTTTTAGCACGAAAAACACGCGTGTTAAAAAACGATAATAGACCTAATCCCATTGCTATTGCAATAATAGTAATGACTATCCATTTTACTTTCCCTAAGAAAGGATTAAAGTAAGCTGTGACATCTTTTTTGCCATTGAGTGGCTTTGCAGTACCTGGGTTCTTGCTTGAAAAAAGCATTGAAAAGCCTTGGCTATAGGATGATAGGACAATATTAACGGCAATAATAAATAGGATGAAAATTAAAAATAGCCAAAAATCACCACTGAAGATATTAATTGGCGGTAGGTTATTCCAGTAATAGCCAACAATAATTAAGATTGAGACTATCACTTGTCCACTGGTCATCATTTTTTTCATTCTTTTCCTCATAGATTTCTATCAAACTTTTCCATATTATAACATAACTTCGAAAAGACTTACGGTATAAAATTAGCAAAAGAATTCTCTTGACCTAGTTTTTAGTTATGTCTAACTTCTTTTTATAAATAAGATATGAGTAGATAGTTGGTACTAGTATCATCAGAATCAAATCAATGATTAAGATGACAACTGGATAAATATTGAATAGCCCACTAACAATTAAGAGAAGACCCCCAATAACCCAATTTTTGCTGGCAAAGCGATGGGTTTGTTTCCAGTTACCTTCGTCGTTAAGTGTCCAGCGTAGTTTGATTCCGACTGTGTAATTTTGTCCAATTTTTGGAAGGTAATTTCCAAGAATCAGAATGAGAGCTCCTAATAGACATAAAACTGAGTTACCAGAGAAAGTAACTATTTTTACTGCATTTAACAAAACAGCTGTTTGAACCCAAATCGAAATAGGAGGTATAATCCAATAAGTTAATTTGTAAATTTTTCCAATTTTCTTTGCCTTTGGATCTAAACTTGTGGTAAAAACGACAAATAAATGCATGACCATCATAAATAGTGGCATAAAGAAAACTGTAAAAGCTTTTCCTGAATAGTCATCAGCCTGACCATTCATTCCAAAATGGGTTGCAACTTGTTCAGGTAACTGATTCCATAAAAGTAGCCCAAATAACAAAGGTAGCAAGGTTAGTAAAGATGTTATTAGTAATAATTTTTTATTGATTTTCATTGTCATTGTCTCCTTTTAAATCTGAAATCCAGACCATTATATCCTCCAAAACTGAGGTATTGATATCATAATAAATAAAGTTTTTGACTTTCTCCTCTGTTATCAAATCTGCTTTCTTTAAGATATTCAAATGATAGGACACACTGGCTTGCGCCATATCAAACTGACTAGCAATGTCTCCGGCAGATAACTGACCATTTTTTAGAAGTGTTAAAATCTCTCTCCTAATAGGATCTGATAAAGCTTTAAAAGTATTAGCAAAACTCATTTCATCACCCCTCATCTATTTAGAAATATTTCTAAATAGATTATAGCATCATATATGCAGAATGCAAGACCTATTTAGATAAAATTCTAAATAGTTACATAGAGCTTAAAACCTCGCTTGCTTTGACCTTTTTTGATAGAATAAAGACGATAGAAATAAAGAAAGAGACCATCAAATGAAATTAATCTCATGGAATATTGATTCCCTTAATGCTGCACTTACTGGCGAGTCGCCACGCGCCCTTTTATCTCGTGCTGTTATTGATACCATTGTTAATCAGGATGCTGATATTATTGCCATCCAAGAAACAAAATTATCAGCAACTGGTCCAACTAAAAAGCATTTGGAAGCTATTCTTAGCTACTTTCCAGAATACCTTCATGTTTGGCGTTCATCTGTAGAGCCTGCCCGTAAAGGTTATGCTGGAACTATGTTCCTCTATAAAAAAGAGCTTAACCCAACAGTAACTTTCCCCGAAATTGGCGCTCCTACAACGATGGATGCGGAAGGCCGGATTATCACCTTGGAATTTGAAGACTTCTATGTAACACAAGTCTATACCCCTAATGCTGGCGATGGTTTGAAGCGTCTTGAGGATCGCCAAGCTTGGGACATTCAGTACGCTGATTACCTAGCTGAATTAGATAAAACTAAACCAGTTCTGGCCACAGGCGACTATAATGTAGCTCACCATGAAATCGACCTTGCTAACCCAGCCAGCAATCGTCGTTCCGCTGGTTTCACTGATGAAGAACGTTTAGGCTTCACTAACTTATTAGCCAAAGGTTTCACAGATACCTTCCGCCATTTGCACGGTGACATACCAAATGTATATACTTGGTGGGCACAACGCAGTAAAACCAGTAAAATTAATAATACAGGTTGGAGAATTGACTACTGGTTAACATCAAACCGAGTTGCTGATAAAGTCACTAAATCAGAAATGATTAACTCAGGTGCAAGACAAGACCATACCCCAATTTTATTAGAAATTGATTTATAAAATGACTGACGCAAGAGAAAAATATCAGGAATTGCTTGTGCGTTTTGAAGAGCAAGCTAATGCTGAGCAAGCTAGTAGAATGGCTGCATATATGAAAAATCATTTTCCTTTTTATGGGGTACAAACGCCAATCCGCAGGACTCTTTATAAAGATATTATTATTGCTGATAAAAAGAATGGAAAGATTGATTGGGATTTGCTAAATTTAGTTTGGTCTCAAGAAAAACGGGAACTCCACTACTTTGTCTGTGATTATTTAAAGGGACTACATAAGTTTTTAAGTTACGATGATGTGCCGCTTATTCTAACATTTGCTAAAAGTAATCAATGGTGGGACTCCATTGATCACTTTGACCGGATTCTAGGAAACATCTCCGATGATAGAATCCCTTCGTTGATGCTGGAGCTTTCTCAATCTGAGGATTTCTGGTTGCGACGCATAGCTATTGACCACCAACTAGGTCGTAAAGATAAAACGGATACTGCTTTATTGGAAGAAATTATTACCAATAATTTTGGCTCTAAGGAATTTTTCATTAACAAAGCTATTGGATGGAGTTTACGTGACTATTCCAAAGTTAATCCCGATTGGGTTAGAGATTTTGTCATTACATATCAGGAGGATTTAGCCCCACTATCCTTTAGAGAAGCTAGTAAATATATTTAAGCCAAAAAGCTTGTCTATTTTTTCCAGTCAAGCTATAATTACTTAAAATAATTTATTACTAAATGGAGAGAACAATGATTATTAAATCTACTACAATGCTTTATGTTGATGACACTAAGGCTGCAATGGAATTTTGGACTGAAAAAATGGGCTTTGTCATTATTGAGCAAGCTGAAGGTGAAGGACATATGTCTTACGAGATTGCACCTTCTCAAGAATCAAATGTTAAATTTGGTTTATTTAATAAAGGCTTAGTTGCTGCGGCAAATCCTGAAATGAATGTTGGCTTTCCTTCATTAATGTTTGAAACTGATAATTTAGAAGCTGAATATGAACGTATGACGGCTGCTGGTGTCACTACTAATCCAATCATGGAATATCAAGGAATTGTTCACTTTACTTTCACTGATAGCGAAGGCAATTATATTGCCATTCGTCAGACTAACTAAGACTCAAAGGAGAATTTCATGGTCGCATCAATTAATGTTTATCTAATTACTAATGGCAATGGAAAAGAAGCTGTTCAATTTTACAAGGATGTTTTCAATGCTGAAATCACAAACTTAATGTTCTGGAAAGATGGCGTTCCTGATTGTCCAAAAGAACGTGAAGATTTAGTAATGAATGCTCAACTTGAATTTAATGGCCTTCGTCTTCAATTATCAGATGAAAACCCTGATTTTGAATACAGAGCTGGTGGTAACATGTCAGCTGCTATTATCGTTGATAGTGTTGAAGAAGCTCATGACCTCTACAAGAAATTAACAGTAAATGCTCAAAACATTCTAATGGAACTTCAAGAAATCTTCTGGAGCCCAGCCTATGCTAACTTTATTGACCAATATGGTATCATGTGGCAAATTAACACAGAATTAGCAAAATAATCGAGAGAAATTCCATCTCTCAAAATGAAGACAAGATTTCTTGTCTTTTTTGCTGTGTATTATCAATACAAACTTGATGAATGATTACTAAATTTTTTTGACTAAAGTAACATCAAGCATAAAACCATATCATTCAATAACAGGTGATATAGTTTGTAATATCTGACCATTTTTGATTTATCCTATTATTCATGTTACCATTATATAGAGAAAAATTAAAAAGGGGGATACATGATCAAAAAAAAAATAAATAATAAATCTATCGAGAGGAAAGCACTAGCTGTTTCAACAATTGTAAACTTTATTACCGCGATTGCAGGTATAATCATATATATCATTACTGGACTAAATGCATTGCTTTTAGATAGTGTATTTTCTGCTATCGGTTGTGCGTCTACCCTAGCCGGGTTCTATATTACTAAAAATAGTCACCGAAAAACTAAAAACTTTCCAAATGGCATGTACTTTCTGGAACCACTATTTGGAATCTTAAAGTCAATTGCAACTCTTATGCTTCTCATTATTGCAAGTCTTGAATCTGCAACAGTTGCCTATGCTTATTTTTTTAAAAATCAAGGAAGTCCAATAACTATTGGGCCTGCTTTTCCTTACGCAATCATAACTGGGACAATGTGTCTATTATTGGCATATTATAACCATAAAAAAAATAAAAGTATAAACAATCTAAGTACCATGTTACAGGCGGAGATTAAGGCCAACTTTGTGGATGGTATCATTTCTTATGGAATTGGTTTAACTTTACTAATGCTGTATTTTATTGCTATTGATGGTAAATTAGGTTTCTTACACTATACTGGTGACTTTTTTATCACTATTATGCTAGTAGCCATATCCTTCAAAGAACCTTTAATGGTACTTATTCATTCTTTTAAAGAATTTGCTTACTCTACTGTCCAGGATCAAGAAATCAAAGCAAGTATTATTTCCGTCTTTAAAGCAGAATTACCTAATCACCTTGAAAATTTAGATATTACAATTTATAAACAAGGCATGCAAATAAATATTCGCGTTTTTATTATTGGTATTGATAACACTGATACCATTGAAGAACTAGCTTTGGAAAAAGCCAATCTCTTAAATCACTTACGTAAAGAATTTGAACAAATTAGTTTAGAATTTACTTTTTAATAGAAGATGAAAAAGAAGATAAATCACTTATCTACTTTGAGGTTATAGACAAATTATCTACATCAAAATTTTATTTTCTTTCAACGAATAAAATTTTGATTTTTTAAGCATTAAAATCAATTTCAATACAAAATTAAAAGATACTTTTCTACGTGGTAAAAATGGCTGAAGTACATTATTACCAGCCATTTTCGGAATATTTTTGGAGAATTAGTCCAATGTACTAATTCTGCGTGACCCTTGAAAGAAAAAAGCGAGGGGACTAAAATTTTAATAATGGAATTCCGAAGAATCAAAAGGTTCCAGTGAACCCTTTGATCTGCTCTCCTTAAAACTAAAGGAGAGCATACTAGAGCCGAATTAACAAGAAAAGTATCAAAAAATGAAGACAAGTGACTTTGTCTTCATTCTGAAAGAAGATAAGCTACTTATCTTCTTTTTCATTTTTTTAACAAGTCTTCATCATAAAGTTTTCTAGCACCTATTTGTAATACCTTATCATCTTGAACTAGAATTGGACGTTTGATTAACATACCATCTTTTGACAAGAGTTCTGCTGCTTGATCAATTGTTAAACTGCTAATCTTATCTTTCAAACCCATTGCTTTATAACTACTCCCATTGGTATTGAAAAAATTCTTCATGGCAAAATCTGAATTTTCCATCCAGCCTTTGATTAGCTCTGCTTTTGGTGGATTGGTCTTAATATCTACGGATTCAAACTGATCAACCAAGACTTTCAATTCTTTTTTAGCTCTTTGACAGGTTGAACATTTAGGGTATTCATAAAAAATAATCATTTTCTTTCCTTTTCTAAAATTGTTTTTTCGTGATTGAGGAGCCATTCTTTCTTGTCAATTCCGCCTGCATAGTTGCTTAAGCGACCGTCACTTGCTAGGACGCGGTGGCAAGGAACAAAAATGCTTAAAGGATTACGACCCACTGCACCACCGACAGCCTGGGCTGAGGCGCAGTCAATTGCTTTAGCAATGACACCATAGCTACTGGTCTGTCCCAAAGGGATTGTCAGCAATTGAGTCCAAACTTTGGCTTGGAAGGGGCTGGCATTAGCTTTTATAAATTGTGGTTTGGCTGGGATTTCTCCGGAAAAATAGGTGTCCAACCAGTCTATGGCTTGCTTGAGAACAGGTGTAGTTTTTTCTAAAAAAAGGTCTTGCTCAAGCCCTGCTTGAAAGTACTTTTGGTCTATAAACCATGCTCCAAGTAAGTAAGAATTATCGGCCACTAGGGACATAGGTCCTAATGGTGATTGATAGCTTGCATGGTATAATGTCATAATCATCACCTCTATAATCATTAGTATAATCAAAAGGCCTCCCGAAAGCAAATTTCTGGAGGTCTCTTTTATTTAGTAATTAATCTCACTTTGATGATGTTGTCATTGTTTTTGAAGTCTTGGACTAATTGGTCAATTTTATTAGCATCACATTCATCCAAATCTAGTAGTGTGTAGGCATAATCACCTTTTGAACGGTTAATGATATTGGTAATGTTGATATTCATATCCGAAACAGCTGTTGAGATCTTAGCAACAATATTCGGGACATTTTTATTAATTAGAGTAATCCTGTAAGGGGCTGTCAATACTTGGTGTACATTTGGAAAATTGACTGAATTAGTAATCTCACCTGTTTCCATAAAACGGCGAATGGTTTGGCCAGCCATAATAGCACAGTTTAGTTCAGCTTCTTCTGTTGATCCTCCAACGTGTGGAAAGACAGTTACTTTTTCTTTGTTTAAGAGTTCCTCCGTTCCAAAGTCTGTGATATAACGTTTAATCACACCTGTTTCAATAGCTTCAAAGAGGGCTTGATTATCAACCAGTTCGGCGCGTGCAAAGTTGATAACAGTTGTTCCTTTCTTCATAATTCCAAAGTTATCTTTGTTAAAAGTATTTTGAGTATCTTCATTTAAAGGAACATGAATCGTAATATAGTCACATTGCCTAAAAATATCTTTGAGATCATTAACCCGTTTGACATGACTTGAGATATTCCAAGCTGTCTCAATTGATACATATGGGTCATAACCAAATACATGCATCCCTAGTCGATAAGCATCATTAGCAATTCTTGCTCCGATAGCACCAAGTCCAATAACACCTAGTGTTTTTCCGCTTATTTCACTACCTGCAAATTGCTTTTTCCCAGCTTCTACTTGTTTTGGAACATCATTTCCAACTAGACCATTTGTCCATAGATTAGCAGAAATATAATCTCTAGCTGATAATAAGATAGATGTCAAAATTGCTTCTTTTACTGCATTGGCATTTGCACCTGGTGTATTAAAAACAACTACTCCAGCTTGTGTGGCCTCTTGAATTGGAATATTGTTTGTACCTGCACCTGCACGCGCAATAGCTTTTAAATTATCTGGAAATATTTGTCCATGCAAATTTTTACTTCTTAAAATATAGGCATCTGGATTGTCAGCCAAATCACCATCAATCTGGAAAGTATTCCCTAGTTCTTTAAGTCCAATTTGATTAATATTATTAAATGTTTTTACACTAAATACCATAATTTGTTAAAAGCTGAGATGATTATCTCAGCACTCCTTATTAATTTTTATAAACCATAACGACTATCTTCATCAATTTGTTGATAATCTGCCTTTTCATGGTCTCCTTTGATTTTTTGATAGGCTAGTCTTTCTCCTGCTAATGGTACTTTACCACAGTAGGTATAGCCCAACTTTTCAAAAATATGTTGCATACCCAAGTTCATTTCATGCGTATCGCCACGGAAATCAACTTGATCAAATCCTTCAATGAGTCCTTGTAAGAAGGTTTGTCCGATAGCTTGTCCTTGTTTGTCTTTAGCAACAGCAATTCGGTGAAAAGTAATATAGTCTTTATTATCTGTTAACCAATTACCATCAAAAATAGCATTATAGGCTTCCTCATTGCCAAAAATGGCAGCCGTATAAGCCACAATCTCACCATCTTCCAAGGCAACATAACCCTGACCAGCCAAAATGTCATCAATAATTATTGAGGCATCTGGATAACCATCTTGCCATTGGTCACTGCCATAAGCAGCAATGATTTCTTTTGCCCCATCAATGAGGTCCATAATTTGCTTTACTTCATTAGGAAAAGCCAATCTAATTTCCATACCTATAAAACTCACATTTCTATTACTTATTTTTAGCTTCAAATTCTTTCATAAAATCAACTAAAGCAACAACACCTTCAGCTGGAAAGGCATTGTATAAGCTGGCACGCATACCTCCAACACTACGGTGACCCTTAATATTTTTAAAGCCACGAGCATCTGCTTCTTTGACAAAAGCATCATCTAATTCTTTACTTGGTGTTGTAAAGGGAATATTTGCCACTGAACGGTCTTTTGAATTTTTGACAGGGCTTGAATAAAACTCAGATTGATCAATATAGTTATATAATAAACCTGATTTATCTCTGTTCAAAGTTTCCATTTGATCTAAGCCACCAAGTTTTTTGACCCATTCAAAGACCATCTTAGCAATATAAATACTATAAGCTGGTGGCGTATTATATAAAGATTGTGCATCTGCTTGAATCTTATAATCTAACATACTTGACGGCGTTGGTTGTTCGTTGAGAAAATCATTTCTGACAATGACAACAGTTACTCCAGCTGGCCCAATATTCTTCTGAGCGCCAGCATAAATCATACCAAATTTTTCCACTTGGTAGCGAACTGCTAGAATGTTTGATGACATATCGGCCACAATGGGGACACCGTTGGTGTTCGGCAAATCATAGATAGCTGTTCCTTCAATAGTATTGTTGGTTGTTAGGTGGACATAAGCGGCATCTGGGTCAATTTGCGTCGCATCGTAAGTTGGAATCTGGTCAAAGTTGCTATCTTCTGATGATGCTAGCAAGATTGGTTCAAAGGGCACTGTTTTAGCAAGTTTCAATGCTTCTGTATATGCTTTTTTCCCCCATGAACCTGCCACCAAATAGTAGGCTTTTTTGCCACGAGCTAAGTTTAATGGGAGCATGGTAAATTGCGTTGATGCTCCCCCTTGTAAAAAGAGGACACGGTAGTTATCAGGAATTGCCATTAATTCTCTTAAAAGGTATTCAGCATCTTTGATGATTTTATCGAATTCTTTGGATCGGTGGGACATTTCTAATACACTCATGCCACTTGATTGATAGTCAAGCATTTCTGCTTGTGCTTTTTCAAGGACAGGTTTTGGCAAGACAGCAGGTCCTGCAGAGAAATTATAAATTGTCATAGGTACACCTCCAAAATTATTATTCAGAGTATATCATAATTTTCAGAATTTTACAAAGATTTTTAGAAAATTTCCTGGCCATAATCATGGTATAATAGAAAGGTAAAGGAGAAGATATGTTAATCAAAGAATTTTGTGCAGAAAATCTAACTCATTTAAGCAACTTGCAAGCTCCTGTTATTGCACGTGTTGAATTATGTGACAACTTAGCTGTCGGGGGAACGACACCTTCGTACGGTGTCATTAAAGAAGCCTGTCAGCTATTACATGAAAAGGCAATCACTGTAGCTACAATGATTCGTCCACGAGGTGGAAACTTTGTCTACAATGACCTTGAACTCAGAGCCATGGAAGAAGACATCATCAAAGCTATTGAAGCTGGATCAGATACTTTAGTTCTAGGTTGTCTAACTTCAGATAATCTCTTAGATACAGATGCCATTGAACAGCTTTTACCAGCTAGCCAAGGTTTACCACTTGTCTTTCATATGGCTTTTGATGCCATCCCTGAAGAAGAGCAAAAATCAACAATTGATGCTTTAATTGACTATGGTTTTGTCCGTATTTTATTGCACGGCAGTGAAGCTAGTCAGAGTATTTATGATAATGTCGATCACATCAAAGAATTAGTAGACTATGCTGACGGACGCATTGAGTTAATGATCGGTGGAGGTGTCACTGCCGCGAATGCAGAAGAACTCAGTCAAATGACTGGAACAAAAGTTGTTCACGGCACAAAAATAATCTAAAAAGATCAACTCAATGAGTTGATCTTTTTAGCCCATAAGGTGTTTAACAATATGGTAGTTATCTTCTTGATATAGTTTACCAAAAGCTACAACTAAGGTCACAATTCCTGGGAAAAATAAACCAAGTACTGCTAAGCCTTTTGATGCACCAAATGCTCTTAAATAGCAAAAATGTGTATAAGAATAATAAATCGGGAAAACCCATCCAATAAAGTAAAGCCATTTATTTTCAGGCCCAAATGTAATTTCATGTTTGACAAAATCAGCATAGATTGGAATGATTGATTTCCAACCTTCTTGGCCAGCCTTTTTGAATAGACGCCAATTCCCAATTACCATTAAAAGTATTGAAATTAAAGCAATAATAAAAATAATTCCATAGATGCCCACAATGGCAACTAATGCATATTCATCTTCAGTCATAAATCTCCTCTTTCTGAAAAAAACATATGACAATAATCTGACGAAATTGTCATAATAACATTCTAATATTATTAATTGTCAAATTAAGTTAGACAATTCCTCTTTGCATATGTGACTCAAGAATACTTCTATTGGTGTTTTATAGTTTAATGATTTTCGAGGGATATTATTTCTTTTCGATGCAATAGATTGGATAAAAGATTCATCAACTTCGTTGAAATCCATTTGCTTTGGTAAACCATCTTTACGTAATAAACCATTAGAGTTTTCATTTAACCCTCTTTGTGATGGTGTACCAGGATCTGCAAAATAGATATCAATATCATTTATATTACTGATTGATTTCCAATTTGAAAATTCCTTTCCACAATCAAAAGTCATTGATTTGAATAGATGCTTAGGTACAGATTGCATCCATTGGTTCAAACGATTTTCAATATCTATAGCTCGTCTGCCTTCTGGCTGAAGAGTGATGATTACTTTAGATAATCGCTCAACGAGGGTAATAACAGCACTTTTGTGCTTTTTACCCACAATAGTATCCCCTTCAAGGTGGCCAAATTCTTGATTGAATTTAGAATAATCATTTCCTCTGTCACGAAGTGATCGACGAAAAGATTGTTTTCCCCGAGTTTCTTTGTGTCCGTTGGCTTTACGTTTTCCTTTCATAGGTAGGTGAGTCACTTCAAATACGCCTTGTTTAAACATACGATAAAGTGTACGCATAGAACAAGAAATAGAAAACTCTGCACGGCCAACAATCACATCAGGTGTCCAACCTTGAACAACCCTCTTTTGAATATATTCTGTTTGTTCATCTGATAAGACAATAGGACGTCTGCCACAGCGAGTTTTATTCTTCTTGTATTGATTGAAATAATCTAGAGCATTGTGCCCTGTTTTGAAAAATTGGTAAACTTTATGAATCGTTTGTCTAGATCTATTCAATAGTACTGCGGTTTTAGCTACAGATTGATGATTATTATAATACGCCTCTATCATTGCAAGTTCATTTGATGTAAGATGGGTATAGGTCATTTGTCTTCACTCCTTATAATTCTTTTGCGGGAACTATCTTGAGTGTAGCACAAATGACTTTTTTATTTGTCTAGCTTAATTTTACAATCGGCGTATATAAAATTTAACATATTTCTAACCTTAAACCAATAGATTGAAGAAGATAAAATAAAAAAGTTGAAATTTTTTCAACTCATTTATAGACCATGATATGCATTATAGACATCTTGTCGATTTAATTGATAATCTTTTGCAACTGTTTTGATCGCCTGATTTGGTTTTATCCCTTGATTAATCAATTCTTGAACTAAGTCTGGTAAACTTCTTTCCAGATCTTCAGGGTTAATATCTTGCTTTTGTTCACTTTGTCCTGAGACAATCAATAAACATTCCCCTTTTAATGGGGTTTCTTTAATAGAGGTAAGGAGTTCAGAAATTTGACCGCGTTGATATTCTTCAAATATTTTTGTTAATTCTCTGACCAGCACTACTTGACGATCACCATAGATTGTCAGCATATTTTCTAAAGTATCTGCTACACGGTATGGTGATTCATAAAAAATTTGGGTTTCTGGATAAACTTCTTTTTCTCTAAAGAATTCTTTTTGTTGGCCTGCTTTTCTTGGCAAAAAGCCATAAAATATATGGGGTTGCGGTGCTAAACCACTTGCAATCAAAGCTGTTATTCCTGCGGATGCTCCTGGCAAGGCAACAACGTTAATGTCATTTGCGATAGCTGATTTGACCAAATCATGACCAGGGTCAGAAATAGATGGCATCCCAGCATCTGAGACCTGCGCCAGCGATTGCCCAGATAATAATAAATCAATTAAATAAGGAATTTTTTCAAATGCATTATGCTCGTGAAATGAAAACTGTTTGGTTGGAATTTCAAATTGCTTAAGTAGTAATCCGGTATTCCTAGTATCTTCTGCGCAAATCAAATCGACAGACTTAAGCGTTTCAACGGCTCTGAACGTCATATCTTGCAGATTACCAATCGGGGTCGGAACTAAATAAAGAATTCCTGACGTTTTTTTATCTTTGAAACTTTTTTGAATTTGCATGGGCTACTTTCTGTCTAATAATTCTCTACAAAACATACACTCTTCATCATATTCACGGCGTTGTCCGTAAAATAAATTACAGATATGGAAACCTTCGTCATATATGCTTTCTAAGTGTTCTTTCCCTTGTTTTAGGGTTTTATGAACCGTTTCATGTTCTACTTGACTTAAACGATCACGTAATTTTGTATTTTCAATTCGTAATACTGTATTTTCTTCAACTAAGCCTTGGACTTGTTTTTTCATAGCTTCTACATCAGCTAATGTAACCATTAGATTTTGTGAAAAACCATCAAATGCGTCAAAGAGCTCTCTTTTATTGACCAAATTTTACCTCCTCTAGTGGGTAAGGAACAACTGTATCATTTTCTTCTAGTTTAATTTTAAGAATTTCTTTAAAGAGGTCAATAGAGACAACTCGTCCTAAACCATCTTTTGTTTCAACAATTGTGCCATAATCAGGAAATTTTTGCTTACTTTCTTTATAGAAATCGTCTTCATATTTTAAACAACACAGCAAACGTCCACAATAACCCTGACTTTTGCCAGAATTTAATGATAATCCTTGATTTTTTAACATTTTTATCGAAACAGGGGGAAACTCGCCTAAAAAGCTCGTACAGCATAAGGGACGACCACAAGGCCCAATTGCCCCATGGATTTTTGCTTCTTCTCGGCTATTAATTTGTCTTAATTCAATTCTTGTTTTGAACAGCGTAGCTAAGTCCTTTAATAGTTGTCTGAAATCAACACGGTCCTCAGCTGTAAATGTTATCAAAACGAAACTTCTTTCTAAAGGAAAGATAATATCAACAATCTTCATTTGTAACTTGTTAGCTTCAATGAGCTCTTTAACAAGTTTTCGAGAAGATTGGGCATAACTAGCATTGTTTTCATGGGCTTTGGTGTCCATTTCAGAGGCTTCTCGAACAATCTCTGGAAGATCTTTGGGTAATTTTTCGTCAGCAATTTCTCTCATCTTATGTGAAACTTTAGCTAAATAACTACCTTTGCCATCTTTTATAACAAGCAGACTTGTTTCCGGAAATTCTTTATCTGTTTTTACAAATTTCGCCAAGTTTGCTTGTCCGTACTTGACACCAATTACCTTAGTCATGCCATCACCATAAATTCTATAACATTTAAAAAATTAACATTACTTTGCCACATTAATCGTGCTTGATATAAAGCTTGAAGATAATGTAGGCTATTTTTTTGTGAATAATCTTTTGCAAGAATAAGTGTTAATAATTTTAGGACCGTATCCTGTTCTGCTTTTTCACTCGCAAGAAGACTCAGTCTGCTTGCTTCAAGATATGCTTTGTCTTTATCCGTCAATAAAATATTAGCAAATTGTTGACTCTTATTGATTAAATCTAAAAGCCTATTATCTTTTGCTAAAAGTTTTAAATCTTGTGGATTCTTGGCAAGTTGTGCAATTAAATCAGATTGATTCTTTAATAATCCTAATTTTTGAGCTTCCCTAGATAGAAATTCAATATCTTTAGAGAAGTGAAAAATTTGTGTCCGACTTTTGATTGTCGGTAAGACCTGATTATCATCATTAGTTAAGAGGAATATATAAGAAGTACTCTGTGGTTCTTCTATAAATTTTAAAAGACTATTAGCTGCATTTGTATGCATTTTTTCACAATCTTTAATGATGAAAACTTGCTTTTGACTCTCATATCCAGTTTGAGAAAAGTTACGCATCATTTCTCTCACAGCTTCTGTTTTGATAACTTGACCAGTTGGCTCTAAAATTGTTAAATCTGAAAATTCATTTTTGTCGATTAACTGACAAGTTCGACAATCGCCGCAAGGCAAAAAATCAATTTTGTTGTTACAAAAAATAGCCTTGGCCAAAAAAATGGCCATCTCAAAATTGGCATAATCACCAGAAAAGAGATATGCATGATTAAGGCGATCTTTTTTTAATATCTGTTTGAATTCTTGGAATGCTTTTGGTGCTTGTTGCTCTATTTGCATACCATTTCCCCCTCAGACATTTAGTTTTGCTTTTATTGCATTAAAGGCATCTGAAATGACTTGTTCTAAAACATTTGAAGCATCAATAGTGACAATCCGATTAGGATTTTCCTTGGCCAACTCTAAATAGCCATTTCGCACAGCTTGATGCATTTCTAACTTTTCAAGATCAAGGCGATTAACTTCATGTGTCCTATTTTTAGCAATTCTAGCCAAGCCAACTGAGGAAGGAACATCAAAATAGAGGGTCAAATCAGGATCAACTCCATCTGTTGCAAAATCATTTAGCCACTGGATATCAGCTTTGTCTAAACCTCTGCCACTTCCTTGATAAGCCACTGAACTATCAATAAACCTATCCATCAGAACAATCTTGCCCGCTTCTTTGGCTGGTAAAACTTTTTCTACCAAATGTTGGCGTCTAGCTGCAATATAAAGTAATAATTCCGTTTTATAATCCATGGCTGTATTGTTAACATCAAGAATGACCTCTCTGATTTCTTCGGCAATAGCAACGCCACCTGGTTCTCTTGTCGTAATCAATTCTTTATCAAACTCAGCCTTTAAAAGAGGCAAGAGGGCCTCTAAAACACTAGTTTTGCCCGCCCCATCAGGGCCTTCAAATGTTATAATTAATCCCTTTGATAGGTCGTTTACTTTATTATTCATACATCTATTTTACCAAAATTTTGGAAGAAAAAACACTGCCAATTATTAGCAGTGCTTTATTCCTCAATTTACTTCTGGTTTTTCATGTGTTTTCATTACTGACTCGACTTCAACACCAGTATTATGCAATTTTTCTTTCAGAATTTCAGGTGAGATATCGCCATCAATTTGAAGTTCAACAACTGTCTTACCATTGGCACGCGTATCAACAACAGTACGTCTAATATTTAAATTTTCCTCTGAAATAGTTGACGCAACACGCGCTAATATACCTACAGCATTATCTGTATTAATTACAACACGAATACCTTCTAAACCATATCCTGAGATGTGGAGAAAGGCTTTATAAACATCACGGTCAGTAATGATACCAACAAGTTCTTCGCCATCGAGAACAGGCAAAACACCCACTTTATGTGTAAGCATGAGGTAGATTGCATCTTCTAAACTAGCATTTGGTTCAACAGTTATGACCTTTTTAATCATAATGTCTTTAATTTTCGTTTTGTTTAATAAGTAATTCATTTCATAGATAGACAGGCTGGTTGCTTTTGAGGGAGTGGCATCGGCCATTGTCTCAGCAGTCACTAAACCTACTAAATGTCCATTTTCGACAACTGGTAGACGACGCAAGTCTTCTTCTCTTAGTAAATCGGCAGCTTTGGCTACTCTTGTGTCAGGTGTAATGGTAACAACGTTTTTAGTCATATAATCTTTTACTGACATATTTTTATCCTCATTTATCTTGATAATTTATTATAGCATGGTCCATAATTTATATGCATCTTGCAAGCGACTTTACCTAAATTAGCCACCCAAGTAAGCCTTTTTAACTTGATCAGAAGCTAATAGTTCCACACCAGAACCGGATAAAACTACTTTCCCAGTTTCTAGAACATAGGCTCTATTAGCAATAGATAATGCTTTATTGGCATTTTGTTCAATTAACAAGACCGTTGTCCCTTGCTTTTGAATATCCTGAATGATATCGAAAATTTCTTGAATAAAAATTGGCGCTAATCCCATCGATGGTTCATCCAAAAGGAGTAATTTGGGTTTACTCATTAAGGCTCGACCCATTGCAAGCATCTGCTGTTCACCACCCGAAAGAGTTGCGGCATCTTGAACCTTACGCTCTTCAAGTCGTGGGAAACGATCAAAAATCATTTTAAGATTTTTTTGATTTTCTTCACGATCTTTGCTCAAAAAGGCACCCATCTCCAAGTTTTCCATAACTGTTAAGCCAGGAAAAACATGGCGTCCTTCTGGCACCTGAGATAAACCTTCAGCTACAATTTTTCTCGCTGGCATTTTTTGAATCTCTTTACCTAAAAAACTAATTTTTCCACTTTTGGGACGATTTAAACCCGAGATTGTTCTTAAAATGGAAGTTTTTCCAGCACCGTTAGCCCCAATTAAGGTTACAACCTCGCCCTCTTCAACGTGAAATGAAACATCCTTAACAGCTTCAATAGCTCCATAATTAATGGATAAGTTTTCAACTGATAACATTGACATTATAGATCACCTCCAAGATAAGCTTCGATAACGCGCTTATTATTTTTTATTTCTTCAGGATTGCCATGGGCGATTAAGCGACCATATTCTAAAACATAGATCCGCTCAGTAACTTCCATAACAAGACTCATGTCGTGCTCGATAAGGATAATTGTAACCCCAAAGTCATTCTTGATCTGACGAATTAATGCCGTCAGCTCTGCTGTCTCCTGTGGATTCATCCCTGCAGCAGGCTCATCTAAAAAAAGAATCTTTGGCCTGGTTGCCAAGGCACGGACAATTTCTAAGCGTCGTTGTTGACCATAAGGTAAATTTTTAGCAAGTGTATCAGCTTCTTTTTCCAAATTAAAGATAGCCAGTAATTCTAAAGCTTTTTCTTTAAGTTCTGCTTCTGATTTGTAATAAGCTGGTAAACGAAGCAAACTAGCTAAAGTATGAGATTTTGATTGATTAGCAAGACCAATTAAGACATTTTCGAGAACAGTCATATCTTTAAAGAGACGAATATTCTGGAAAGTCCGAGATAAACCTAAAGATGCAATTTTGTATGGGGATTTACCATTTAAGACAGTACCATCAAGGCTTACAGTCCCTTCACTAGGTACATAAACACCAGTTAATAAGTTAAAGAGGGTTGTTTTACCAGCACCATTTGGCCCAATTAAACCAACTAATTCCCCTTCATGTAATTCCATCGTGACATCTCCAACAGCTGTTAGACCGCCAAAGTGTTTACTTAAATTTTTCACTTCAAGAAGCGCCATCTATCTGCCCTCCTCTGTCTTATTTGAAAATAATTTAGAAAATTGAAATTCCTTTGTCCCTAATAATCCACCTGGTTTGAAAACCATGACGAGGATTAATGCTAATGAGTAAACAATCATTCGAACTTCTGAAAAGCTCTGGAGATACATATTTAGTCCTCCAAGTACAATAGCCGCAAGGATGGTTCCAGTCATTGAACCTAAGCCACCTAATACAGCAATAATTAAATAATCAATCGAACGCATAATTGTAAAGTCTTTTGGTACAACAGTGCCAATATAACCGACATAAAGTGAACCAGCAACACTTGCTGTCATGGCAGCAAAAGCAAAGGTTGCTACTTTGATTTTAGTTGTATTAACTCCCATTGATTCAGCCGCAATTTCATCTTCACGAACAGAAATGACTTGACGACCAATTGAACTCTGTAAGAAATTCATGGTTAAAACAATGATGAGGACAACAAAGGCAAAAACTACTGGCCATGATGTGTAACGAAGAATCCCTGTTAAACCAGCTGCGCCATTGGTTACTTCTCCACCATTGACAATAGCGATTCGAATTATCTCAGCAACACCCAAAGTTGCAATAGCTAAGTAATCCCCTTTCAAACGTAAGGTCGGAAATCCAACTATTACCGCTACTAAGCCTGCAACTAATATTCCAACTAGCATTGAAACATAAAATCCTAAATAAGTTGGAATATTTTGTGTAATAATGGCTGTAGTATATGCCCCGATGGCCATAAAGCCAGCCTGTCCTAAAGGAAACTGACCAGAGAAACCAAGTACAAGGTTAGTTCCCATCGCCATAATAATTGAAATTCCAATCCCCATTAAAATCTGCACATAATAGGGACCTAAAATACCTTGACCAATAAGAAAACTAAGAACAAGGAAAATAACAGTAACTAAGACTGCCCATGATAAAATGGATGACATATTTTTTTTCATGACTATACCTTCTCCTTTACATTTTTTCCTAGAAGTCCGGCTGGTCTAATTAGTAAGATAATAATTAAGACAGCATACACAATAGCATCACGGTAACTTGATAAACCAATAGAAGTTGAAAATGTTTCCAAGAGACCGATGATAAAGCCACCTAGGGCTGCACCAGGAATAATCCCTATTCCTCCGAGAACGGCAGCTACGAAAGCTTTAATCCCTGGTGTCATACCCATTAATGGATTGATTGAATTATAGTATAAACCAATTAAGACCCCACCCGCACCTGCTAAGGCAGAACCTAAAGCAAAGGTGAAGCTTATTGTTGAATTGACATTAATTCCCATTAGTTGAGCAGCATCACTATCAACCGAAACTGCACGCATGGCTTTACCCATTTTGGTTTGTTTGACGATGAATTGCAGAGCAAGCATCAGCATAAGAGAAACCAACAAGATGGTTAATTGGACATTGGTCACGCTAATTGGTCCAAAGTTGTACTTGATGATTTTGAGAGCTTGTGGAAAAGCACGCGCTTCTGCACCCACAAAATAGACCATGCCATATTCTAGCAAGAATGAGACACCAATTGCTGTTATCAGCGCAGCAATTCTCGTCGAATTCCTTAGGGGTCGATAGGCTAAAAATTCAATTAACACCCCCAAGGTTGCTGTGATAACCATTGTTAACAATAGGGTTACAAAAAAGTTTAAATGAAGTGTATTAATTAAATAATAGCCAATGAAGGCACCCATCATATAAATATCGCCGTGAGCAAAGTTGATGAGTTTGATGATCCCGTAGACCATTGTATAGCCTAGGGCCAACAAGGCGTAGACACTACCTAAGATTAGGCCATTTACAAGTTGTTGGAGCATATTTGTTACCGTTCTTTCATAATAATCTGGTACAAGCATTATTTTTTTGCTTGGATAACTGTTGTCGAGGTTTCTTTACCTTTTGTTAAGCCAATCACAGATACAGATTTAATAGGATTGTGATGCTTATCAATGGTCATTGTTCCTGTAACACCTTTAAAATCTTTCAATTTGGCGAGAGCTTTAGAAATATCCTTTGAAGATTTTGCATTTTCAGAGGCTTTTGCTGCCATATAAACTGAATCATAGCCTAAGGCTGCAAACATTGAAGGATTTGAGCCATATTTTGCTTTGAATGTTTTGGCAAATTTAGCGGCTTTCTTGGAAGTCTTTTCTGAATATCCTGATAGGTAGTAAACATTGGTAACATTCTCTTTGCCACCAAGTTCAACAAGCTTATCATCAGCAAAGCCATCAGGACCAACGATTGGTGCAGTAATACCCATTTCTCGAGCCTGTTTAATAATTGTTCCAGTTTCTTGATAATAACCTGGCATAATCACCGCATCAAATGATTTATTTTTATATTTGGTAAGAGCAGATTGAAAATCTGTATCTCCAGATTGGTAGGTTGCTTCGGCAACAATTTTACCCTTATAGACCTTTTTGAATTGTTTAGCTATTCCTTTTGCATAATCACTTGAATTGTCATAAAATAGGAAAACTTTTTTAGCTTTTAATTGGTCAGTCGCAAAGGTTGACATGACATCCCCTTGATAGGAATCAATAAAGGTAGTTCGAAAGATGTAATCATAGGTTTTCCCATCACGAGCAATAGTTAAGTCATCTTGTGTTCCCGAAGGGGTAATTAATGGAACTGCGGCTGCCGTAGCATTTGGTGAGGCAGCAGCTGCTGCACCTGAAGTAGCTGGTCCGACGATAACATTAACATTATTTTGAGTAGCAAGACTGGTTGTTACAGTTGCGGATTCAGCATTCTCTGATTTATTGTCTTTAGTTACCAACTCAATTTTTTTACCATTGACTCCACCTGCATGATTGATTTCGTTAACTGCCATTTGAGCACCGACCTTTTCAGCACCACCATAGGCTGAGACTGGACCAGTCAACTCTAAATTTAAGCCTAACTTAATGGTTTTTTTTATTTCTGTTCCTTTGGCATTAGAAGTACTACTTGGCGGCGCAGCATCGCAAGCTGCTAAAGACATTAGTGATATTGTTGCCATTGACCAAAGTACAAGTCTCTTTTTCATATGCATTTCCTCATTTAATAAAATTGATATGTAGATAAGAATACAGAATTATCTGAAAATTGTCAATAATTTAAGATTACTTTTTAAAAAATAAAGAAAAAACCAAGAAGCAATACTTCTAGGCTTTTTAAAGGTCACTTTAATTGTCAGATAATTTTAGATTTCTCCTCTTCTTTACGGTGTAAATTTCCCACAAATTCATGATTGATATCATCAAATGCAGATAGTTTTACCTCTTTAATAAACTTAAATTTTTCAATTTCTTGTATTTTCGACTCTGCATCTTCTTTATTGACATACAATACTAAATAACGAGAGCGTTTAGAATGATAATATAAGTCACCAAACTTAGTAACTTTTCTTGCATCACGATTGTAATATAAATAAACAACGATGCCTATTCTATCTTGTTTTGAATACATGTTTAATCCTTTTCTTTGATATTTTGATAGATACCAATTTCTGGGTGCTCTTTACTTGATGATAGAGGTAAACCTTCATCAACAAAAATTGTGGGAGACACCACATTTGCAATCTGCTGACTGATTTCAGCTAGAATTTCTTGACATGCTACTTCCGCATATCTCAATTCGATCACTTTTGAATTCATATCAAGTTTCTTCTTGTTTGCCAGAATCGTCCTCCTCAACTCTCTCAATTCTGGTCGAAACTTTACAAAATCAATCTCTTTTGTATAGCTATCAGTTAATTGACTTAGTTCTTGAATAGCAACTTGGACCTCACTATCTTGATCAAGTGCATTTAACTTTTCTTGATAATTAAGAAACTCATCTCTCTCAAGCAAATCATTGACCAATTGGTCAATGGCATCATCAATTACTATTAAGTCTTCATTTATGACTAACATAACTTGATTATATCATAATGTCTCAGAATCAGTTATTCTAGTCGATTTTTATTTATTATTGGCTTTCTTCAATTATAGCATGTTTAAAATAAAAAGACATCACTCTCCACAGATATGTCTTTTATCTCAGTATCCTGATTATTTGGATATAATTATAGTACAAAAAAAGCTAGACAAGATGTCTAGGCTTTTTTACTTCAAGCTATTGTTTTCCATGATTTCATCGATGAACCCATAAGCTAAAGTTTCTTTAGCATCCATCCAATAATCTCTTTCAGCATCTCTATGGATTACTTTAATTGTTTTTCCACTGTTATCAGCAAGAATTTTTTCTAAGCGTTTACGGGTTTTTAATAATTGCTCCGCAACGATTGCCATATCCGACTGCTGTGTACCATTTCCAGCACCGCCCATTGGTTGGTGAATTAGATACTCAGCATTTGGTAACATGAACCGTTTACCCTTGGTTCCAGATGATGCAATAATTGTACCCATTGAAGCTGCCATCCCCATAACAATTGTTTGGACATCAGATTTAATGAAGTTCATTGTATCAACGATTGCTAAACCAGCAGATACAGAACCACCAGGTGTATTAACATAAAGGTAAATATCTTTAGTATTATCTTGTGCATCTAAGAATAACAATTGAGCAATGATAGAATTAGCCATGTTATCCTCAACAGGACCAGTTAACATAATAATACGATCTTTTAATAAACGTGAGTAAATATCATAAGATCGTTCACCACGACTTGTTTGTTCAATAACAACAGGAATCATATAATTCTCCAATCTAATTTACCTGTAGAGTGAAATCAACTCTTGCGCCAGGTAATCTTTTATGATGACCTTATTATAATCTATTGGTCAAAATAGGTCAAATAATAAACTTACTTTTAAAAAAACTTTCTAGCACTTAAACTAGAAAGTCCATTTAGAACAATATTTTGAAAAGAGCTGTTTACTCTAATCTGTTTCTCAAGGCTCGTCTAAGTAAAAGTCCACCGGAGTCTAAGGACTCGCGTCTTTATTTCAAGGCTCGTCTAAGTAAAAGTCCACCGGACTTTTACTTAGTACCAAACAAGCGGTCACCTGCATCGCCGAGTCCTGGGACTATATAACCATGTTCGTTTAATTTTTCATCTAAAGCGGCTGTGAAGATATCAACGTCAGGATGAGCATCTTGTAATTTTTTAACCCCTTCTGGAGCTGCTACTAAACATACAAATTTGATGTTTGCAGCACCACGTTTTTTCAATGAATCAACTGCTAAAATAGCTGATCCACCTGTCGCTAACATTGGATCTACAACAAAGATTTGGCGTTGATCAATATCTTCTGGAAGTTTGACTAAGTACTCAACTGGTTCTAATGTTTCTTCATCACGGTACATACCGATGTGTCCAACTTTTGCAGCTGGAACGAGACTTAAAAATCCATCAACCATACCAATACCAGCTCTTAAGATTGGAACAATTGCTAATTTCTTACCAGCTAATTGTTTTTGAACAGTTTTTGAAACTGGAGTTGTGATTTCAACATCTTCAACTGGAAGGTCTCGAGATACTTCATATCCCATTAACATTGCAATTTCGTTGACTAATTCACGAAAATCTTTAGTTGACGTCGTTTGACGACGCAAAATTGATAATTTGTGTTGAATTAGTGGATGCGAAATAACTTGAAATTTTCCCATGGTCGTTTACTTCCTTCTTATTTTTTTCACTTGTAACATTATAGCAGAAATCTTCAACTTTTGCAGATTTTTTTAAAGCCTAAGTTATTCTAACCTTAACAGAGTAAATAGATTCTACTCGATCCACTAGAATAAAAAAAACAACCTAGTTTCACTAGGTTGTCAATTTAAGCAATTTTAAATTTTCGACGAAGATTTTCAGCTCTGCGATCACCAATCAATTTATCCAATTGATGTGTCACTAATGTTAAATAGCCATAGATACTAAAGCCAAGACCACCAATAATTAATAAATAAAGGAGACTGGCGATTCGGCCATCAGTCGATAAGAAGTAACCTAATATCCAATTTCCAAGAACCACCACAATTCCCATTACTGCTGTTAGAATTGCTAATAATAGAATTTGACGGAATAACAAATTTCTATTAAATTTAGTTACTTGATGTAAGCGACGGATCATTAACACGATTGGTAAGAGTAAACCAAAAGTCGTTGCAAGCAAGGGTCCATAAGCATGGAATAAATAAATCGATGGAATCTGTAAGACAAGTTTTACAATAACCCCATAAGCAAAGTAGAGCATGGCTCTTTTATTTTCAAATAAGGCTTGGAGCATTGGTGCAAGTAAGGAATAGAGTGCTAGTAAAATAACTTGTAATAATACAACTCTAAACAAACTGATTGCTGTTGGTACTGTCACTCCATAAAAGACCACATAGAGAGGTTTGGCTAAAATAATTGCCCCTGTCAATGCTGGTAATAAAAACATGAATAACATGGTAATATTATTGATGATTAATTTAGCTGCTGCATGCATATCTTTCTTGACATAATTCTCTGTCAATAAAGCAATTCCAACGCCACCAATTGAAGCTGCAACAGCAATAAGAATCATCGTAATTTTTGCTGGATTGGCATTAAAGTATCCAAATAGCTCCATTAGTTGTGCCTTAGGAAGCTTGGTAAAGAGCAACATACTATTAATGAAAGTCCATTGGTCAATTAATTGAAAGGCTTGGATGGCACTACCAGTAACAATAAAAGGAATTGATTCTTTTATTGTTTCCCACAATAAACCTTTGGCATCAATTTTAATATCCATAACAGGTTTTGCAAAAATTTTCTTTAACAATCCTTCTTTATTGAGATAAAAAACCAAGACTAACATACTGGCAATCATCCCAATAAATGCTGCAAATGTCGAATGGATTACTGCTTCAACATAATTACCAGATCCCAGTTTCATAACCATGTAAGTTGCGATTAGCATCCAAATGACCCGAACAATTTGTTCAGCAATCTGACTCAATGCATATGGTTTAATATTGTTATGTCCCTGAAAAATTCCCCTAATGATACTCATGATAGGGAAAATAAGGACAGCTAATGATAAACTGTGCATGACTGGAATTAACTGTTGATCACTACCCGACATTGATGCAAAAATAGGGGAAGTGATATACATAACAAATGAAAAGAAGAGTCCTAGACCCAGCATCAATTTCATAGTTGAACGAATCAACTGGTAGCTATGCTCAGTTTGTCCAAGGGAATTATATTTGGCAATCTGTTTTGCAATTGCGACATTGAGGCCTGTAGTAGAAATCAATAAAAAATAGGCATATACATTATAGCCCATGTTAAATAAGGCATTGGCCTGTGTCGCATATTTGCCCATCCAGATAAACCATGGGATGACATAGATCACGCCTAAGAGTCGACTGATAAAATTACTAGCTGTGGACCATGCTGTTCCACGCAACATCAGTTCCTTTTGGGTTATTTCGTTGTTGTTTGTTTCCATATCTATTCTTTCTAAGATGTAGTAGCTATATTATAAACTTTTGCATGATACTTGTAAATCTAGAACTTTAGAGATAAAATAAGTTATATGATTACAATTGAAAAAACTATTGAACTTCTTAAGGAAGATAAAAACTTTAGGGAAGTGTTAGACAAAGAAAATTATTATTTTAATTATTCTGCCCTAACCTTCTCTAACCTTACTTATGATAGCCGAAAAGTTGATATGAGTACGCTTTTTTTTGCTAAAGGCGCAGCATTTAAGGCAGAATACTTAGAATCTGCAATTAAATTGGGATTAACTGCCTATGTTTCAGAAGTTGACTATCAAGTTGGTATTCCGGCAATCATCGTTACTGATATCAAAAAGGCAATGGCTATTATTGCTAAAGATTTTTATGGTAATCCGCAAGATAAGCTTAAGCTATTAGCCTTTACCGGAACTAAGGGCAAAACGACTGCTGCTTACTTCGCTTACAATATCTTGCAAGAATCCCATAAGCCAGCCATGTTATCAACAATGAACACCACTCTTGATGGCAAAACTTTCTTCAAATCTCAATTAACTACACCAGAATCTTTGGACCTTTTCCAAATGATGTCAACTATTGTTGATAATGGAATGACTCATTTGATTATGGAAGTCTCAAGTCAGGCTTACTTGGTCGAACGTGTTTATGGTTTAACCTTTGATGTCGGTGTATTTCTCAATATCAGCCCAGATCACATTGGTCCAATTGAGCACCCAACTTTCGAGGACTACTTCTATCATAAGAGACTTTTAATGGAGAATAGCCGAGCAGTTATCATTAATAGTGATATGGATCATTTTGATATCTTAGCTGAACAAGTTGCCAATCAGGAGCACGACTTCTATGGTAGTCAGTCAGAAAATCAGATATTAAACAGTCAAGCCTTTACTTTTAGTGCTAATGGTAAAATGGCTGGAGATTATGATATCCAATTAATTGGGAAATTCAATCAAGAAAATGCTACTGCTGCTGGACTAGCTTGTCTACGTCTAGGTGCTGATTTGACAGACATTAAGCAAGGAATTGCTAGGACTAGCGTCCCTGGACGAATGGAAGTTATCTCACATCCAAGTGGTGCAAAAGTTTTCGTTGATTATGCTCATAATGGAGATAGTCTAGAAAAATTAGTTACAGTTGTTGAAGAACACCAAAAAGGAAATATCAGCTTAATCATTGGTGCAACAGGTAACAAGGGTGAAAGCCGTCGAGCAGATTTTGGTCAGGTAATTAATAATCACCCAACCTTAAAAGTATATTTAACTGCTGATGATCCAAACTTCGAAGACCCACAAGATATTTGCCAAGAAATTGCAAATCACGTCAATAGATCTGTCTCGATCATTGCTGATCGTACAAAAGCCATTTCAACGGCCATCAAAGATTGCCAAAAAGAAGGCGACGCCTTAATCATTGCTGGTAAAGGAGCCGACGCCTATCAAATTGTTAATGGCCAAAAAACAGATTATCCTGGTGACTTAGCAGTTGCTCAATCATTAATAAATGATTAAGACGCCTCTCTGGTGTCTTTTTTTTTACTGCTCAATTGGTAAAAGAGCATTATTTATAATCATTATTAGTGATTTTTATAACCATTCTTACTACTCTTTTTAACCATTACAAACAAGTCAATTTTTACAGAAATGCAATATAAAAGGCTTTGTCCTGTCTTTTTTCTATGCTATAATGAGAAAGCTCTTAAAATATACTATAAGAAAAAGGGAGGGGATAATGTCAATTATTTCAGCAGAAAAAATTGAAGTTGCATATGATCAAACTATTGTATTGAATGACTTGTCACTTGAATTATTGGATAATAAAATGACTACTATTATTGGCGCAAATGGTTGTGGCAAATCGACTTTGCTGAAAGCATTAACCCGTATCCTCCCTATTAATCAAGGACAAATCATCATCGATGGTCAATCCATTGCAACTATGCCGACCAAAACAATTGCTAAAAAAATTGCTTTATTACCTCAAGTTCAAGAAGCCAGTCAAGGCATCAAAGTTTATGACCTAGTTTCTTATGGTCGCTACCCACATCAAGACAGACTTGGTCGATTAAAAGACAAAGATATTGCTATCATAAATTGGGCCCTTACTGCCACAAATACCAGTGAACTGGCTGACCTTGCTATTGATTCTTTGTCTGGTGGTCAACGTCAAAGAGTTTGGATTGCAATGGCCTTGGCACAAGATACGGATACGATTTTTCTTGATGAACCAACGACATATCTAGATATGAATCATCAGTTAGAAATATTACAATTACTAAAAAGTCTAAATGAAAATGAAGGTAAAACTATTATTATGGTCTTGCACGACCTCAACTTATCATCTCGCTTTTCTGACCAATTAATTGCTATGAAAAATGGTCAAATTCAATACCAAGGGACCGTCACTGAAGTGATGTCACCTGCAATTATTAAAGATATCTTTAATATTCAAGCGGATATTATTGAAGACCCTAAACATCATTGCCCAACTTTATTGAGTTATGATTTACTATAAATTTATTCTAGGAGAATAGAATTCATGAAAAAATTACTGTCACTGCTTACTTTAGCTTTATCTGTTTTTATCTTGGTTGCTTGCGCAAGCAATTCTCCAAAAAAAACAACTATAAAACCATCTAAAATGCCTAAAATAACAGGCTTCACATATAAAGGAACGATACCAGAACATCCAAAGCGTGTCGTTAGTTTAACTTCAACTTATACAGGCTATCTTGCAAAATTAGATTTGCCTTTAGTAGGAGCAACAACTTATGATCAAAAGAATCCACTCCTAAAAGATGCTTTAAAAGATGCGAAGATTGTTTCAGCAGCGGATTTAGAAAGTATTGCTGCCTTAAAACCAGATTTAATTGTGGCTGGTTCAACTGAAGAGAATTTGCCTCAATTAGCAAAAATCGCACCAACTTTATGCGTTCAATACCGTAAACATGACTATCTCCAAGTTTTTTCAGATTTTGGAAAAGTCTTTAATCAAGAAGATAAAACAGAAGCTTGGTTAAAAAAATGGAATAAAGATACCGCACAATTTGAGAAGAAAGTCAAAGCTGTCACCGGAGACAAAGCAACCTTCACCATTATGGGACTTTATCAAAAAGATATTTATTTGTTTGGTAAAGATTGGGGCCGAGGCGGTGAAATTATCCATCAGGCCTTCCATTATGATGCACCAGAAAAGGTAGAAAAAGAGGTCTTTCCAAAAGGCTATCTTTCACTCTCACAAGAAGTCTTGCCTGATTACATTGGAGATTATGTTGTCGTTGCTGCCGAGGATGACAAAACTGGCGCTGCTTTATACGAAAGCCAGTTATGGAAAGATATTCCAGCTGTAAAGAATAAGCATGTCATTAAAGTCAATGCAAATACCTTCTACTTCACTGATCCAATTTCCTTAGAGTATGAATTAAAAACACTCAAAGAGGCAATTTTGGCACAAAAATAAAAGGACTATACAATCCATGTTATTTGGACAAACAAAAGATAAAGTTAAGAATAAGCCAAGAAATTTTTGGCTTATTCTTTTCATAAGTTGCCTTATCCTACTTATTGGAATCTATTTCAGTTTAATCTATGGGGCAAAATCATTTTCATTTCAAGAATTACTTATAGCCTTAAAATCTAGTCAGCCATCGAAAATCAGAACAATACTGGTTGATGTTCGCTTACCAAGAATTGTTGCGGCTATCTTAGTTGGTACTGCTTTATCGTTATCTGGATCTATTATGCAAGCTGTGACCAGAAATCCAATTGCTGATCCTGGACTTTTAGGAATTAATGCTGGTGCTGCCTTAGCTCTGGCTATTGCCTATACCATTTGGCCCCAGCTTCACTATTCCTTAATTATTGTAATTTCTATGGTTGGCTCTACACTTGCATGCCTATTAGTCTTTGGCCTTTCCTATCAAAAAGGCCGAGGGTATCAGCAAATGCGCCTTATCTTATCTGGGGCAATGGTAGCCATGCTCCTTTCAGCCATCGGACAAGCGTTGATTAACTATTTTCACTTAGCAACCGCCATTATTGGCTGGCAAGCAGGTGGCTTGGTTGGCGTCAATTGGAAAATGGTTACTATGGTCGGACCAGTGATTATCCTAGCCCTCATTATTCTGCAAGTCTTTGCTTATCAATTAAGTATTTTGAGTTTAGCAGAAGAAAAAGCAAAATCATTAGGTCAATCAACTTTTACTCTAACCCTACTATTCTTAGCTTTAGTCCTTGTACTCTCATCAACTTCCGTTTCTTTAGCTGGTAATATAGCCTTTGTCGGACTGATTGTACCCCATCTCACTAAAGCTTTCATCCCTCACAATTACAAGCAGTCCTTACCAATTATCGGTATCCTAGGAGCAGCTTTTATCGTCTGGGTCGACTTGCTTTGTCGCGTCATTAATCCACCCTATGAAACACCTATAACAGCTGTGGTGAGTCTACTCGGATTCCCAGTTTTATTATGGCTGGTTAGAAAGGCGGAAAATTGATGACTAAACAAAAATTTGCATTTTCTCTAGCTATTCTGATCAGCTTCCTCGCTTTCTTATTTTTCCTAAGCTTATCCATTGGCGATTCTCAAATGTCTCTTCTGGCTGTCCTTAAGTCTTTAATGGGAAAAGCTGACGCTTCAACGACCTTTATTATTACAAGCATTCGACTACCCCGTATTTTAGCTGCCATCTTTGGCGGTGCCAGTTTAGCCATCTCGGGCCTATTACTCCAGACACTCAGTAAGAATCCATTAGCCGATTCTGGTATCCTGGGCATCAATGCTGGGGCTGGCTTAGCAATAGCTTTGGTAACGGTATATGCAGGTGAAGTGCCCGGTCTCATGACCTTTCTCCCCTTAATTGTAATATCTAGTGCCCTACTAACTGTCGCCCTTGTATATTGGATGTCCTTAAGTCCTACTGGCCGTCTCAAAAGTCAAACACTGATTATTACCGGAGTAGGTTTGTCACTAATGCTTTCTAGTCTGATGATTGCCATTACAGGACGTGTTAACCCCTTTAAACTTGATTATATTATTAGTTGGCTAAGTGGACAAATTATTGGTGATGATTGGAAAAGTCTAAGTTTGGTCCTGCCAGTCATGATTATTTTACTAGCCTTAGCTTTCTGGCACAGTTATCCTCTAAATATTTTGAGTTTTAATGAAGAAACGGCGACATCTCTAGGTTTATCACTAAAAAAAGAAAGGTTAATTACGCTTATCCTTTCAACAAGTTTAGCAGCCTTAAGTGTCTTATTACTTGGGAACATTTCCTTTGTTGGTCTGATTTGTGGACATATTGCAAGTCAATTTGTCGGAGCAGACCATCGCCTAAAATTACCTTTTGCAGCTTTACTTGGAATGATTTTTCTCCTCCTGTCAGATACCTTGGTGCGCGTTTTCTTAGTTGGCACAAATATCCCAACAGGAATTGTTATTTCAATTATTGGAGCACCCTATTTCCTTTATCTGATGTCAAAATCAAAATAAAAGCTTAGACAATGGTGTCTAAGCTTTTTTTGCTATAAAAGTTAATTGGTCACTATCAACTGCCATTTGGAGACCATAGGCATTTTCCCCAACTATTTGAATATAGCCCAATAATACCAAACTTTGACAAAAAATATCATCAACTTTTTGTTTGACCACTGGACGACGGGTAAACTTCAGAAGAAATGTCGAAACATACTTCATGGCATAATTTTGATTTACATCACCAATTAGCTCATAAAGGGATAAGTGTGAGTCAGATAAGGAATATTTATGACTTAACTTGTAGAAATAATTAGACAAGGTCAACTGCTGGCGTTCAAAGTCCGTTGATTCTATGATAACACAAGCATTGGTTTCATTTATTAGCTTGGTTTCAAAGCGCAGCTCTTGTAAGGCTTGGTAAATAGCAGAGCAATCATCAATAAAAACCATTTGATCTAATTGTAGTTTATCAAGTGATTCAAGCATTGGCAAAGCCAAGTGATAGCGTTTGTCAGCTCTTACGATATAACCAGCCTGTATATAATCTTCTATGTGTCGATCCAAGTTTATTTGGTCTGGAAAGTCTTTTTTGATTTGTCTTAAAATGACATCGTTATTTTCAGCCAAATAATTAATTAGTTCTTTAAAAAATGGCTGGCCTGTTAATTTATCCGGATTTATTATTTTAATCATGTTCTTATTATAGCAAAAAAAGAAGGATTGCTCCTTCTTCTTACAAGTATTCTTTTTTGACGACAAAGAATGTTCCACGAATTTCACCGGCTAATTTTGAACGTTGGCGGGCAAATTTAAATTTGCCTTCAAATTCTTTTGGAATGTCAATGCCGTTGGATAATTTAAACCCAACTGCGCGTTTGCCACCTTCAGCAAGTGTATATAAGACATTTACTGCAAGTCCATTGACATAATAGACATGTGACCATAAAATACCATCAACTTCCATCTGTGAGACACAAAGTGCTTTATAGGGGAAAACCATGTCACGTTCTTCCAGTACTTTTTCAATGAAAGGGAGGATTTCTGGTTTTTCTTCTGGTGTAAAGACTTCATAGTCAATCTTATATTTATTCCAGAAATAACGTGCTTCGTTTGCGCGAAGACCAGCTAAAACTTCTTTTACTGGAGAATCCTCTAATAAAGTTGTTTCAACTTCTTTAAAATTTACAATATATGACATTAAATACCGAAGCTCTCTGTTAATTGAGGTACAACTTGTTTTTTACGTGATACAGCACCAGCTAAGAAAGCATGGTTATTTTCAAGAGTGAATTTAAATGCTGCTTCTACTTTATCCATATTGCTACCAATTGCTAAAATTTCTGAATTTGAATTAACAATATCTGTAATCATAAGCACGAAGTCTGAATAACCTTCAGTTGCAATTGCAGTTTTGATTGCAGCTTCAATGGCATCTTGACGTTCTAGAACTTCATTGATATCAACAGTGTTAACTTGTGCGACACGAACAGCATTACCATTCAATTCAAATGTTTTTGCGTCGATGTCAATTAATTCTTCTTCTGTTTTACTTGAGAGGTTTGTTCCTGCTTTAAGAAGGGCCATTCCGTACTCTTCTAAATTAACACCTGCAAGCTCTGCCAATTCTTCAGCCAATTTAGGGTCTGTCATATGAGTTGTTGGTGATTTAAGTAAAAGTGTATCTGAAATCAAGCCTGAAAGCATAAGCCCAGCAATTTCTTTTGGTACTTCAAGATTGTTTTCTTTAAACATACGGTAAACAATTGATGATGCTGATCCAACTGGTTCTACACGCATAAATAAAGGGTTAGCTGTTTCAAAGTTGGCTACACGGTGGTGGTCAACAACGCCATAAATGTTTAATTCTTGGATATCTGAGATAGATTGTTGGAATTCGTTATGGTCTGTTAGGATAACCGTATCCACTCCTTCAGCTTTAGCTGATTCCACAACACGTGGTGCTGTAACTGAGAAGTAATCAAGAGCAAAAGCAGTTTCTTCGTTTGGTTGACCTAAAGCGACTACTTCAGTATCTAAACCATAAGCTTGTTTTGCTAAATAAGCAAATGCATACGATGAACCAATGGCATCAGAGTCTGGATTTTGGTGACCAAAAACAAAAATTTTAGACATGTTTATACCTCATTCTATTTATTCACTCTATTTTAGCAAATTTACCTTTCAAAATCAAAGTATCCTTCTTTAAAGCCTTACAAAACAAGAAAAAGACTAGCAAATTTGCTAATCTCATTAACTTTGATGAACACGATTGAGATATTCAGTATATGTCTCAGTTTTCATCACTTCTTTGGCATGTTGAACACGTTCTCTTGTTGGTGGTTTGACGCCTTCCAATTGATAAGGGATCCCAAGTTCACGCCATTTAAATTCTCCCATTGTATGGTATGGTAGGATTTCGAATTTATCAACGTTTTTCAATGTGGCTACAAATGCACCCAATCGTTCTAAGTGGTCATCAATATCTGTCAGACCGGGCACTAAAACGTGTCTAATCCAGACTGGAATCCCTTTTTCTGACAAATACTGGGCAAATAATAAAATATTTTTGTTTGGTTGTCTGGTAACAATTTTATGCTGTTCTTCATCAATTTCTTTAAGATCCAGTAAAATTAAGTCAGTTACAGCTAATAAAGTATCTAATTTTTCATGGTATTCAGGTGTTGCACGATAGGCAAATCCACAGGTGTCAAGCGTCGTATGAATACCTAAAGCTTTTGCTTCCGTGAAGAGGGCAGTAATAAAATCAATTTGAAGCATGGCTTCACCACCAGAGACGGTAATCCCTCCGTTTTTACCCCAAAAATGTTTATATTGCAAAGCTTCATTTAAGACATCTTTAACAGTCCGTTCTTGTGATTTATTCGTTTCCATCTCCCAAGTATCAGGATTATGGCAATACTGACAACGCATTTTACAGCCTTGCATAAAAATAATAAAACGAATTCCAGGTCCATCAACTGACCCAAAGCTCTCTGTAGAATGTATCATACCAGTTACTTGACCATAATCTATAATTGTCATTTTTACTCCTTTTCATGAAAACGGTTAACAATTTCATTATATCATTTTTAGCCAAAAAGACTAGGCCATGGCCTAGTCTTCTTCAATATTCTGTTCTATATTAGAAACAATTAATTTTAGCTTAGTAATACGGCCATCTTTAACCTTATCATTGATCAGAATTAAGTGTTTACCGTTACTTTCACACTCATAAGTTTCTTTTTCTTCTTGACTTGGAATATTTCCAATTCCTGTTATATAGAAACCAGCAATGGTATCCACATCATCACTTTCAAGTTCTGTTTCAAAGAATTCATTAAAATCATTCAAAGTCATTGTCCCAACGACAATATAAGTTCTATCACCGATATCATGAACAAACTTTTCAGCCTTATCTGACTCATCATCAATTTCACCAACAATTTCTTCTAACAAATCTTCTAAAGTTACTAAACCAGCAACTCCACCATATTCATCTAAAAGAATAGCCATTTGATTTTGCGTATTTCGAAATTGTCTCAAAAGATCATCAACAAAAATTGTTTCTGGAACAAAAAGTGGTTCTTGGAGAATACGTTTCATATGTATATTCTCAAATCCGTTTTTAAAGCCAGCTTCAAGCAGACGTTTGGTATGAACTAAGCCAATGACTTTATCCTTGTCATCATCATAAACAGGAATCCTTGAAAAATTTTGACTCAGTATTTCTTTAATATTTTCCATTGCATCGTCATTGACATCAATCATAAATGCGTCAGTCCGTGGGACCATGACTTCACGCGCCATCAATTGATCAAGAGAGAAAATTCCTTGTAGCATTTCAATTTCTTCAGCATCTAGAGTTGCTTCACTATTTGAAAGCATGTACTCTATTTCATCACGCGTCATTTGTTCATCAGCGTCATCAAAGGTCATTGGTGTTATGCGACTAAGTAAATTAGTCGAAGCTGATAAAAACCAAACGAAAGGACTAACCATTTTTCCTAAGACAATAATCACGGGTGCAGAAATAACTGCCAATTTATCTTTTAAATTCATGGCAATCCGTTTTGGATAAAGTTCACCAAGCACAATCGAGATATAGGTTAAGAAAACAAGTGAAATAACACTTCCTGCTGTCTGGGCTGTTTCAGAACCACCCATCCATTGTGAAAATACTTTTCCAAGCGAAGCAGATAAGCTTGCCCCAGATAAGAGACCAATAAAGGTAATACCAACCTGAATAGTTGATAAGAAATTATTTGGTTGGTCTAAAACTGTCAATAAGCGAATGTATCGTTTGTCACCGTCTGCTGCTTTTTGTTCAACACGCGAGCGGTTAAGAGAAACTAAAGCCATCTCACTTGCTGAGAAAAAGGCATTTAATAAGGTCAAGGCAAGTAGTAATAAAATTTGTAAATATAAGGGCTGACTCACAGGGTCTTCCATTAATAATAACTCCTAAAAATATATATAGTACATTCATTATAGCACATATTTACTACTTGGCATTTATTTTGTTTTTATTATCCTAAAATTTTCCGTAAAATCTCATATATATATTTTTCAGTAAATGTCTCTACAAAAAAAGAAGCTAGCCAAAGCTAACTTCTAATTATTTTTTTCAATCATAACCAGATATGGAGGATTATTGACTTGATTAATCGCCTGATAAGTCATCACGGTTATTTCTTTTTGATTCAATTTGGACAGGTAGGCCATCAAAGCTTTGCGCTCTTCTTGACCACCTTCATGGCCATAATAAACCATAATTGCTATCCGACCACCGACGACTAAACGTTCTATAATTTTTTCAAGCGCTAGTATTGTTGTATCTGGTTTAGTCACTAAATCTTTATTTGCACTTGGTAAATAACCAAGGTTAAAAATCGCTCCATCAATCTTATCCGTATACTTATCCACATGTTGATGACCATCAAGAATTAGTTGAACATTATTTACATGAATAGCATCTAATTTTTTTCTAGTCGCTAAAAGGGCTTCTTCTTGGATATCAAAGGCAATGACTTCTTTTACCAAGGGTGCAAAATAAAGCGTATCATTACCATTTCCCATTGTCGCATCAACAAACAAACTATCTTGGGTTAAAACTTCTTTTAAAAATTCATGTGATAATTGAATTGGTTTTTTCACTATTACTTCCTAACTTGCTAAATCACGATGGTTATACACTAAGCTTGCCATTGCTAATGAAATTAATATCACTGCTGCAGCAACAACCAACATTTTCCAGTCTAAATTTTGACCAGCAAAGCGATCTGTCGCATTAGTAAAATAAAATGGTGTGACAAACTTGAGGTAGTCAACTTTTTCTACTAGGCGACAAATAATATCCATAAAGTATGCCAATAGAACGATTCCCATCCCAAGTCCAATAAGTCGTTTTCTAGTAAAAGCAGAAATCATAAAACAAAGGCTGGCAATTTCAATTTGTAACAAAAGCACCAGACCATGGTATTGCCAAAACGCTGCATAATCAAAATCCATATTAACTTTCCATAAAGCAAGGTATTCTAGCCCGATGCCAATAATATTGAAAATAACTAAGCAAATTAACATGCCAACATATTTACCATTAAGAACCTTTTGTCTGCTCAAAGGTAAACTATAGAGGAACTCTGCCGTGTGAGCTTCTTCTTCCTTGGCAACAATTGAAACACCAAGTAAAGCACCATACATGGCAGCGCCTAATGAAAAGATTAGTGCAATTTCTACCGCATAATAGCCCCCAAGAGAAGCTATAGAGACTTTGTCCATTCCCAAGGCCTTAGAGACACCACCCATATCTTGATAGATATTTGAAATGTTCTTCATACTATCTGCGACACTCTCATAGAGCAGGATACAAAGGGCACTACTTAAGCCAACTGTGATGGCCCATATCAAAAGACTTTTTGTGTTTTGACGTAATTCATGTCTGATAATCATTTGCCATCCTCCTGATAATAATGCATAAACAGTTCTTCTAAACTAGGTTCCTCAATCAAGACATCATCAGGATTTAATTGGCTCAAGTCGGCCAAAAGCTGATCAACTTTCCCTTCAAAAGTGAAGGTATTTGATTCGCCATCTTTCCAAGTAGTGACAATTTTCTTCTGACTGCGCATCAAGTTTTCTACAGTATCAACTGCTAACAGTTTTCCTTTTTTGAGAATACCGACCCGGTCGCAATAGTCTTTTACTTCTGATAAAACATGTGAGGAAAGGAAGGTTGTCCTTCCAGCCTCTTTGGCTTCCAGGAGTAATTGGAAGAATCGTTCCTGCATGAGAGGGTCTAAACCAGATGTCGGTTCATCAAGAATTAACAAGTCTGGCTGGTGCTGTAAAGCACAAACAATGCTGACCTTTTTACGATTTCCGAGTGATAAATCTTGAATTCGTTTGTTCATCGGTACATCTAACAATTTGCATATGCGGTCTGCTTCTTTCGTACAATCTTTATCATGTGCTTTAGCTGCAAAACGGATAACTTGTTTAGCAGTCATTGTTGGGTAAAACATTGCCTCAGATGGCATGTATCCAATATGCTCTAATAAATCTTCCATAGTTTTATGACGGTTGTTGAAAAGCGTAATAGTCCCTTTTCTATGCCCAATTAATTCCAAAATACAACGAATAGTCGTTGACTTTCCAGCACCATTTGAACCTAAAAAGCCAAAAATTTCGCCTTTTTCAACTGATAAATTTAAATTATCCAATGCTAAGTATCTTCCATAAGACTTAGATAATTTGTCAATTTTTAAAATTGTATCAGACATCTTCTCTCCTCCTGTCATTTAGTTCTTTTGAACTACGACATCCTTGGTAAGAATCTCTTCTTTCCATTTCAAAATCAATTGCATTAAGAACTTCCCACTTATTTAAACTCCACATGGGACCAATTAACATCTCTCTTGGAGCATCGCCAGTAATGCGGTGGATAACAATATCCTCTGGTATGATCTCCAATTGATCACAGATAACAGATATATAGTCCTCTTGTGACATTAATTGAAGTCTACCTTGATGGTAATCTCGTTGCATCCGGGTATTTGTCATTAGATGGAGTAAATGGAGCTTTATCCCTTGAATATCATTATCAGTGACACAACGTCGAACATTTTCAATCATCATCTCATGGGTCTCACCAGGGAGCCCGTTAATTAAGTGCGAAACAATCTCAATCTTAGGATATTTGCGAAGGCGCTTAACTGTTTCCTTGTATAAAGCGTAAGAATGGGCACGATTTATTAACTGTGAAGTTACTTCATATGTTGTTTGCAAACCTAACTCTACAGTAACATGCATGGTTTCCGCCAGCTCGCCCAGATAAGCAATCACATCATCTGGTAAGCAGTCTGGTCGTGTACCAATATTTACTCCTACTACGCCTGGTTCGAAAATAGCTTGTTCATAACGTTCTTTAATGGTTGCCAAGGGGGCATGAGTATTTGTGAAATTTTGAAAATAGACCAGATATTTTTTCACTTCTGGCCACTTGGCATGCATAAAATCAATTTCCTTATAAAATTGCTCACGAATTGGTGCATCTGGTGCGACAATAGCATCACCTGAACCTGAGACAGTGCAAAATGTACAGCCCCCATGGGCCACTGTTCCATCCCTATTTGGACAATCAAAACCAGCATCTATGGGAACTTTAAAAATCTTTTCTCCAAATATCCGTCGATAGTAATCATTGAGGGTTTGATATCTCTTTTTCATATTCATATTATAGCATTAAATAGACAGAAAAAAACAACTCGATTGAGTTGTTTAGACATTATTTTTGTTTTGATTGAAAGCGCCACTCGAACCGTTTTTTATCATATATTGGATATAAAAACTGGAGTACTCCAAATCCTAGGATAAATCCGCCCAATACATCACTTGGATAGTGAACACCAAGATAGATTCGAGAAGTCCCTATGATAAGAATTAATAACCCAAGTAAGCCGACTGTTAGCATTTGAAGAGGCTTATTACTAATCCTTTGATAGGCAATAATCAATAAAGCTCCAAAAATCAACATACTTCCCATTGCATGTCCAGAAGGGAATGAATAGCCATCAGCCACAACTATATGAATAAGGGAAGGCCGTCCACGCTGGTAAATCAGTTTTAATACTGTGATTAAAATGGCTGCAATGATACCAATAATCAACATAAAGTATGCTTCTGACTTCCATTTTTTTAATGCTAAAAGAACTACAGAAACAATGACAATCATTATTTGTGTAATCACATTACCGGCGATAGTAATGGTTCTAAAAAATTCAGTTAGATTTTCTGGTAAACTGCCTCTAACTGCTGATTGAAACGTCTGATCAAACTGGACTAAACTTTCCGGGAAAAATTTAACAATGTAGCCAATCATAACGAATATCAATAAAGCAAAGGAAGCAATTAACCAATGTTGTTGCTTATTTTTCATCTATTGTGTATATCTTTCTAAAATTGGTTTACAAGCAATATACACAAAATAAAATGAAATAGCAAATATTATACTTTCTACAATATTAAAAGGTACCACCATTGCCATCATATATTTACCAATACCAATAAAAGATCCAATATCAAAATTAGCAAATTTAGCATAAAGTGGAATGGCATAAAAGTAATTTAATATGACCATTGAAAGTGTTAAAACAATTGTTCCAATAAGACTAGCTCCAAGGTACTGTTTTACTGTTTGTTTTGATTTCCAAATCAAGGCAAACACAGTCACAAATAATCCTAATGCAACAATATTCATGGGTAAACCAATAAAATCATTGACTCCACTATTATTCAGTAATAACTTCAATAGTGATCTCAAAATCAGAATGACATAAGCACTCTTTAAATCTAATAAAGCCATACCAATTAACACCGGTATAATTGAAAATTCAATCTTTAGGAAACTAGCTCCTGGTATGATTGAAAAGCTAAAAAACATCAAGACAAATGATACCGCTGAAAGTGCAGCAATCATTACCATACGTTGTGTTTTTGACATAAAAAAGTTCCTCCAATTTTTTCAAATTGAAAGAAGTTCCTTCGTATTTGGGTACCAAAAAAGTAGTAGCCAAAAAACCCGGTCTTCTCTCATCCAGACTTTACTGTCGGTCGTGGAATCACACCACGTCAGCTTTCGCTCGCGGACTTCTAGTTACCTAGTCACCGCCGGTCGGGAATTACACCCTGCCCTGAAGACACTAATAGAATAGCAAATATCTCACTATATAGCAAGACATTTGATTAAAATTATAAATAATATGCAAACTGACTCTATTTTAGAATTTTGTTTATATAAAAAAGCACCTTTTCAAAAAAAGATGCTTTTTTATATATTACTACTTCAATTTATCATGTTCATATCTATGGCTTAATTCCAGACCCTGGAATGATTGTTGCTTTAAGGCTTCATATACTATCATACAAACCGTATTAGATAGATTTAGACTTCTGACATGTTCATCGTTCATTGGGATGCGTAAAGCCTTCTCAGAATATTCTCGCATGAATTCTTCGGGTAGTCCTTTATCTTCTCGACCAAAAATAAAGTAATGGGCTTGTCCATCATCATAATTGTGATCTGAATAGACCTTTTCTGCAAATTTACTGATTAAATGAATTTGTCCGTCCACTTTTCCCAAAAAATCATCCAAGGAATCATAGAATCGAACATCTAATTTATCCCAATAATCTAGTCCTGCACGTTTCATCTTTCGATCATCAATTGGAAATCCCATTGGTTTGATAATATGAAGGGGTGCGTTGGTTGCCGCACATGTTCTTGCTATATTACCTGTATTTTGTGGAATTTGTGGTTGAAATAAAACCACATGGTTTCTACTATTGTTTTCTCTATAGTCTATGTCTTCTAGTTTGTTTCCCATTATATTATTCTACCTTTTCACTCATAAAAAAACCACACTGCTCGGAGTCATGCTCAGCAAACAATGTGGTTGTGGTGCTTCGCAAACTTAAATCATAACAGGTTTGATTTAAATCAACGAAAACTTATTACTTATTATAACACTCTATCAAAGATTGTCAACAATTTATCTTTATAAAGTCGTTTTTTTCAAATATTTTTATTACGTCTTAAAGTGAAATAGTCAGGGACAGGATCATTCCCACCTTCAACAAATGGATGGCAACGCAAAATGCGTCCAACCCCCATTACTACACCTAATATACCATGTTTTTCAATCGCCACAATCATATATGTGGAACAGGTGGGACGGTATCGACAAGAAGGTGGAAAGAGTGGAGAAATCCACTTTTGGTAGACTTTCACTGGTGCTATTAATAGTTTTTTCATTTGTTATTTGTTACTGCTGCATTATGCAACTGACTGATTTCTTTCTTATTTAATCGACGAGCTTCGCCTGGACGTAAGCCAGTCAAATCTAACGTACCAAATTGAGTCCGAGATAGTTTATCAACAATCAAGCCTACTGATTCAAACATTTTCTTAACTTGGTGGTTGCGACCTTCATGAATAGTTAACTCAACAATCGAACGATTCTTATCAGCTTCAACTCGAATGATATTATAACGAGCTGGTTTAGTTTTCTTACCATCAATAACCACTCCACGAGTCAATGGACGCAAGTTATCTTTTGTAGCAATTCCTTTAACACGCGCCAGATAGACTTTATCAATCTCATTTCTTGGGTGAATCATCATGTCTGTGAAATCACCATCATTGGTTAAAAGAAGTAAACCAGATGTATCCCAGTCTAGACGACCTACTGGATAAATTCTTTCTTTAACTTGTGGTAGTAAATCAATTACGGTTTTTCTTCCTTTATCATCTGAAACGGAAGAAATCACACCACGAGGTTTATTTAAAAGATAATAGACTTTTTCTTCATTGTAGATTGGACTACCTTCAATCTCTACTTGATCACCTGATTTAACAGTCGTTGCTAATTCAGTAACGACTTGACCATTGATAGTAACTAGTCCTTGTTTAATTAGTTCTTCAGCTTTCCGTCTACTGGCAACCCCAGCATGGGCGATAAATTTGTTAATTCTCATTTTTTCTCTTTTCTATTGCGTTCAAACCAACCAATTAATCATTATTATGAAAAAGCTCAGTTTCTTGTTCTTGTATATCAACTTCTGATATATCAATTAATTCATTTAAATCATTAATTCCCATGAAATCAAGGAAATAGTCTGATGTGACGTAAAGGTTGGGACGACCAATTACTTCTTTCTTACCAGCCTCCTTGATTAACTCAAAAGCCAATAGCTTACTTAAAGCCCCAGAAGAATTAACTCCTCTAATTTCATCAATTTCAATTCTGGTAATAGGCTGCTTGTATGCAATAATTGATAGGACTTCCAAGCTAGCTCTTGATAAACTCTGATTCATCGGCGCTTTCGCAAAAGCTCTAAGTAATTCCCAGTACTCATCTTTAGTAACCAATTTATAAGTGTTAGCAGATTCTATTAATGACAAACTTGAATCTTTATCATTCTTATATTTATCTGACAATTTTTCTAATTGTTGTTGCAAGGCTGTCGGTGTTAGATTAACCATTGTTGCTAAGTTTCTAATACTCAATCCTTCTTCACCAGCAACAAATAGAAGTGCTTCTATTTGAGACAAATAAGTCATTAATTTCCCTTTCTTAAAATAATTTCTCCAAAATTGTGTTCTTGTTGGATAAAGGCATGTTGAATCTTCACTAATTCTAAGGTAGCTAAAAATAATGTGATCACTTCATTCAAACCGGAACATTCCTGAAAGACACTAGCTAGCTTAATTGTACTTTTCTGCTTTAATTTTTCTTCCAAGTGGTTCATCAGGTCTTCAATTCTAAAGTCATCGCGGTCAATAACGGTATGGTTATTTTTAAATTCCTCTTGTTTAACTGTCATTATCTTCGAGAAGGCCAAAAAGAGGTCTGTAATGCTCCTGTCTTGATTGAGAACAGCATCTTCAAAAATCAGCTCTTGCTTTGCTTTCGAGTAGAGTTTTGCCCGCCTGTCATGTTGCTTACCTAATTCTTGACTCAGTTCTTTAAAGCGACTATACTCTTCAATTTTGCTTAACAAGTCCATTTCAGGATCATCTTCTTCAGGGTCAGCTTCAACAATTTTCGGCAGCAACCGACGACTCTTTATTAGCATCAGTTGACTGGCCATAACCATATATTCCCCTGCAACATCCAATTTCATAGCTTGTAGGGTATTAAGATAGGCTAAATATTGCTCAATAACTTCAACAATTGGCACGTCGTAGATATCCACTTGATATTTAGAAACAAGGTGAAGTAATAAATCGAGGGGCCCCTCAAAATCTTTTAATTTAATATCCATTAATTTTTATAATACTTTTCTAGGGTAATTGGACTTTTCAAGCCAAGTTCCTTACTTAATTCCATCATCGACTTACCTTTTTCCTTTTGATTCAAAATAAATTCCTGACGAAGATCTTGAGCTGAAAGTTGTCCATAGCCAATCGACTCCAAGTAGCCTTTCAATTGACTAAAATACCACTGCCTTGAAAATGCCTTGCCACCATGCTCAAACAAAAAAGTCTGTTCAAATCTTAGTTGTTCTTTAACTGAATGCATTATATGTTTGGGAATTGTTAGCACTCTCACCCGATGATTCTGGTTGATACGAATTACTTCAAATGACAAATCAATATCTTTTACAGTTAACCGAGCAATTTCATTAGGCAGTAAGCCCATCTCTAAAATGAGAAGTGCAATTAGTCGACCTTGTTCAAAAGCACTAGCTTTGTAAAAAGCTTCATACTTAATCACTGATTTGGGACTGTTAGAATCTATTTCTAACCTAATTTTTTCATCTAATAAGTAATAGTCTGGAACAAATTTTTGTTGGTATAAATAAAACAAAAACTGGTTAACTGTCGAATACTTCCTTTTTTTAGCAGATAAACTTAAAGAGGCTAAACACATTTGATATAATTTCAGCTTATCTTGAGAAAGGCGCTCACCAATAATCTCAATAAATTGTAATAAGTCATAACGGTAAGACAGTTTAGTATTTTCAGCAATACGTTTTTGATTTAGAAATGGGTCAATTTGATCAATTATGCTTTTTGACAATGTCATATCCTTCAGTAAAATCATGTAAAAGAGAATTTACAGCTTTTAAAATCGATTTTCTTGTAATAATACCAACAAATTTTTTCTGATCATCGACAACTGGTAAAAATGGATATTCTACCAATTGATGCATAATAGTTGCTAGCTTTGCATGAACTGAGAGTGGTTCAATTTTTGTATTAACCATTTTGCCAATATCAATTTGATTCATTTCCCAGTCAGTCAATTGTTTCTTACGTTGATAATTCATTATATCCGAAATACTAATTGTCCCTTTATAGATTTTATCCTTAGATAAAACAGGTACTCTAGAGAAGCCATTACTTACTAATAAAAGCATGACATGATCTGAATTATGTGTATCAATAAAGATAGCTAAATCATCCGCTGGAATCAAATAACTATCTAGGTGTTGAAGTAAAAAGCTTTCAAATTCTTTTGCAATCATCGATTAAATTCCTTAGTTAATAGGGGATAAAGTTGATGATTTCGATTAAAGTATTCAACTTTTATCAAATCATCTGTGAGTTGCACATAAGCATATAGTTTTTCATTAATTTCACCCCTCGGTTGTAATAAACTTCCTGGATTAATAAATACAATTCCCCCTGCCTTCCAAGCATCAGCTCGGTGCAAATGCCCATATAGACAGATGTCTGCTTGGGCTTCCTGGGCAAAATAATCTAATTTATCCCATGTAAAATTAATTTGATATAGATGTCCATGTGTCTGTGCAATAGTAAATGGACCAATTTTAATGATATTCTTTTCTGGGTAGCCAGGGTCATAGTCACAGTTTCCGGCTACAACGTAAATACCTTGCCATATATTATCCGAACTTTTAAGTTCAGAATCCCCATTATGAAATATGGCGTCTACCTGTCCTAAATAACGGCTTTTTATAGATTCAATAATCCCACGATCACCGTGAGTATCACTCATAACTATGAAAGTTTTGCCTGCCATGATGGAAATACCTCCATTAACTTCTTAACAGCTTGCCCTCTATGTGAAATCTCATTTTTTTCTTCGGCAGATAATTCTGCTGCGTGTTTGTCGCTCTCTCCAACAATAAAAAGAGGATCATAACCAAATCCTTCTTGACCTTTTGGTTCTGTCGCAATATAGCCTAGCCAATCTGCTTCTACGACTAAACTGTCTTTACCTGGTGCAGCCACAACTAATGTCGTGTGAAATTGTGCTGATCGATCTTTTTTTTCAAAAACCATTGCTAGTTCATGCAATAATTTGGCATTATTACTTAAATCAGTTGCTTCTGGACCAGAAAATCGTGCTGACCAAACGCCAGGTAATCCACCAAGAATATCCACTTTCAAACCTGAATCATCAGCTAAGACCATCTTCCCAGTTAGGTTAGCAATCGTTTCAGCTTTTAATCTTGCATTTTCTTCAAAAGTAACACCTGTTTCTTCAACTTCTGGTAACTCTGGATAGTTACTTAAGTCTTCCACTTTATATCCAATTTTACCAAATAACTGACGAAATTCCTTTGTTTTGCCTTGGTTATGTGTCGCAATTAAAATAGTATCACCAAAACTTTGTGTTGATTTACCAAAGAAGGCTTGTTTACTGACGCCTTGTCTTGGAACTTTAATCGCATAAATAGTTTCGTCTTCTAAAATAATGATTGCCCCTGCTTCTTCGATTGCAACAAGATGACGTCCAGTCTCTTCATTAATCATATTTAAGACAAAGGAAACTAATTTATAATCAGAATTTTTTTCAATAACGGTAATCGCATAGCCAAATTCTTGCCAATTTTCTTCATCATAATCTTGATTATTTAATGGGGCTAACATTTGATTTAGACTGTTTAGATCTTCATCAAGGACTCCACCTAGCAATTCAATTGAATTGTAGCCATTCCATTTTCCGATAAACCAGTTATCATCATCTTTCATTTGGTAAATTTTGTTTGTCATAAGGTTACATGCTCCACATTTACATTCTCTTCTAACCAGTCCGTTGCAATTTCTTGAAAACTTTCAACACCAGCTGTTGTATAAAAACGATGATTTTTTTCAATTTCTTTTGGACTAGCATTTATTTGAAAATAGTTTAATAAAACAGAGATATCACGGACACATTCTGCCCCACTATCAATCAATTTCACTCCTGGTCCCATAACATTTTGAATAATCGGACGCAGTAATGGGTAATGTGTGCATCCCAAAACAAGTGTATCCACTTTCCCAACCAATGGGCTCAACGTATCATAAACAACCTTTTTAGCTACACTCGACTTAATCTCATTAGACTCAACAATGGGGACAAATTTAGGACATGCTAAACTAATCACGCTTAACATTGGTGCCAAGAGTTGAATTTTCTCTTGATAGATATTGGACGAAACTGTCATTGGCGTCCCAATCACGCCAACTTTACGATTTGTCGTTGATTTGATTGCTGCGCTTGATCCAGGTAATATCACACCAAGAACTGGGATTGATAAGGCCTCTTTGACTTCTTCCCAAGCGACTGCAGTTGCAGTATTACAGGCAAATACAATCATCTTCACATCTTTGGTCAATAAAAAATTAACTAAGTCCCAAGTGAATTCACGAATTTGCTCCGCTGGTCTTGGGCCATAAGGTGCTCTTGCTGAATCTCCTATATAAACAATGTTTTCATGTGGTAATTGTCTTCTAAGTTCCCGAACGACTGTTAAGCCTCCTACACCTGAATCTAGAAATCCAATTGGTCTATTATCCATTATGTCTCTTCCTAATCAATACGGTAAAAAACTCAGTCGGTTTTGCCAACTGAGTTGATTTTGAACCCTGAACAGTTGACAATGAAATCAATTACAAAAGCTATTTCAAACTTTGACTATCGATGACTGTTCCTTGTCAGAAATTCTTCTTAGAATCGAAAGTAATTCTAATTACAATTTCTTATTTTTTACCTTTGTTTGAAGCTGCTTTAGATTGTCTGACAATGTTACGGTAAGTTTGTTGAACCTTAGCTTCACTAGGTTTTTGTCCTGTTTGACTCATCATTTCACGGATTGCTTCTGGTGTCAAACGTGGGTGCTCACCAAGTTCTTTTTCAATTTGTTTACGGGCAAGAAAAACGCCACCAAATAAACCACCTGCAAGGGCAACAATAATTAATAAAATCCAAATAGCTGTAGACATATGTATATAAATTCTCCTAGTTTTTTATTCCACTCATTATATCAAATTTACCTTCTTTTTACAAATTAGTCTTCTTCTCAAAACTTATTCAAATACCATGATTATTAAAAATCAAAACCTCGAATAGTTGCAAAATAATCTTCCGGAGTTTCTGCTCTTCTAATAAGTCGAGTATCTCCATTTTCTTTCAATAGAATCTCAGCTGATCTGAGTCTTCCATTATATTGATAGCCCATTGAAAAGCCATGAGCACCAGTATCATGGATAACCAGAATGTCCCCAATTTCAGCCTTTGGCAACTGACGGTCTTTGGCAAATTTATCATTATTTTCACACAAAGAGCCGACGACATCAACAGTTTCAAAATCTGCTAGCGGATGACTACTATTAGTGATATGGTGATAAGATCCATACATTGCCGGACGTAGCAAATTAACCGCTGAAGCATCTACACCCACATATTTTTTATAGCTTTCTTTCCGGTGTAAAACAGTCGTAATGAGATGACCATGCGGTGCAAGCATAAAACGACCTAATTCAGTGAAAATTTTCAAGTCTCCTAAATTATGAGGTTCTAAAACTTCCTGATAAACCTTTCTGACTCCCTCACCAATTACTGCAATATCATTAGCCTTTTCTTCTGGCCTGTAGTTGACCCCAATTCCCCCTGATAAATTAATAAAATCAAGTTTCACACCTAGCTGGTCTTTTATTTCTACAGCTAAGTTAAATAAGTCTCTTGCCAATTCTGGATAATAATCATTGGTTACAGTATTTGAAGCCAAGAAAGAGTGGATTCCAAATGACTGAACACCATCAGCTTTAAGATCACGAATTCCTTGAAAAAGTTGCTCTTTGGTCATCCCAAATTTTGACTCTTGCGGATGGTCCATAATCGCTGTGCCTAAAGTAAAAGTACCACCTGGATTGTAACGGAGTGAAATAGTCTCAGGAAGGCTAGTTATCGCTTTCAAGAATCCAATTTGATCATAGGAATCTAAATTGATTGTCGCATTAATCTGTCTAGCATATTGATATTCACTGGCCTTTGTATTGTTAGAAGAGAACATAACATCTGTAAAGCCTAATTCATGACTCATTAATAGTTCAACATCAGTTGCACAATCAACGCCACATTTTTCTTCTTGTAATATTTTTAAGATGGCAGGCGTGGGTGTTGCCTTGACCGCAAAATACTCTTTAAAACCTTTGTTCCATGAAAACGCTTTGTTAAGAGCTCGCGCTTTTTCTCTGATTCCTTTTTCATCATAAAGATGAAAAGGAGTTGGATAGGTCGTGATAATTTTTTCTAGGGTTTCTTTACTGACAAAGGGTTCTTTCATGACAATTCTCCGAATCTTCAAAAATATTAGAAACAGTATAACATAAGTTGGTACAGAATGACAGAAAAATAGCCAGTCTATTTCGACTGACTATTAATGTGAATTAATCATTTCGTCCAAAAATACGAAGTAGACTAATAAATAAGTTGATAAAGTCTAAGTACAAGCTTAGTGCCATAGCAATTGCCCAACCGTCATTGACTTGACCATTGGTTGATTGATAAACTTGCTTAATCATTTGATTATCGGCAGCAATTAAGCCAGAGAAAATCAGAACTGAAATAATAGAAATGATATAACTCATAGCACCACTACCAAGAAAGATATTTACCACACTGGCTAAGATAATACCTATCAAAGCAGCAAATAGAGCTTTTCTCATGCCTGAAAGGTCACGCTTGATACGAGCACCAATCATAGCCATAACGAAGAAGACGCCTGCGGATGAGACAAAAGCCTGCATTACTGTCGATGTAGTGTAAGCCATAATGATAAAGCTCAAAGTAAATCCATTTAAAGCAGAATATATTAAGAATAATGGCAAAGCAGCTGGTGTATTTTTGCGAGCTGCACCACTAGCAAAAAAGACTAATAACAATTCAAAAATAATTGCTCCATAATAAACAAAAGGATGATTGGCAACAATATTTAGTAAGTTATCTTTAAAGGGATAAAGCATTAAGTAGGAAACAAAAGCTGATAAGCCAATTCCCATACCGACTAAACTATAAATTTTGGCAAAAAACTGATTGAGACCTGAGTCAGTCTCTGTATAAATAATATTTTCGTTCATTTTCTCTCCTATCGATTATGACTATTTAAAGTCTTTCTAATTATTGCTTTTTTATTAAAGAAGCGACGATTTTCCCAACGATTACGCATTGGTGTTGCAGCTTCTTTGACAGCCCAATATTTGTCGACCATGGTTACAATATAGGATTCTTTGTAACGTGGAAATGCAATTGTTGCACCCCACATATGTTTAAGGATGATATCCTCTTCTTTTTTATTAAGTGTAGTCAATTTTCTGGCATTACGGATGGCAATTCTTGGATGAACCCATGCATGACTTTTATTAAATTTAGTTACGCGCCAGTCATAATAAAAGAAGTCATGAAGTAAACCTCCACGAGCTGTACTTGCTGCGTCCCAGCCAAATCTTTTGGCCATTTTAAAACTACTGTATGCGACATTAATTGAGTGTTCTAGTCGGGTTGAATGATGGTGCTGCACGATTTTTTCTAGTTTTTGGAATCGAGGATGATCAATCATTTCACCGACTAGCTCCATAAATTCTATATCTTTTTTATAGTCCATATACTATCACCTCTCATGGGACTATTATAACATATGAGCTTAAATCAGACTGAAAATAAGTATCCCTGCTGCAACAGCAACATTTAAACTCTCAGCTTGCCCAGGCATCGTAATATGAACTAGAGTATCGGCTATTTCAGTCATCTGACTGCTAATACCAGCCCCTTCATTACCCATTACCAAAATAAATGATTCAGGTGTTTCAATCGACTGGTAATCAACGGACTGATCAGATAAGGTACTTGCGATAACTGGAACGCCAACTTCTTTTGCTTGTTGACAAAACTGCAAGACATTGTCTCTCCAAACTGGTAAATGAAAGTGAGATCCTTGCATGGACCGAAGTGTTTTTGGGTTATATAAATCTGCAGATTTGTCAGAAAGAAAGACACCTGTAAAGCCTGCTGCATCTGCTGTACGAATCAATGTTCCTAAATTTCCAGGATCTTGAACATCTTCTAATAAGAGGTATTTGCCTTGCATATCTTCAAGGACTGTCGGTGATGGCATCTTAATCTCGGCAATAATTCCTTGGGGATTCGGCGAGTCCGTTAATTCTTTCAGCACTTCGTTAGTGACTAGTATGACACCTTCTAAAGAGCGCAGCTTATCAGCCATGTCTTCTTGTAAGAAAATATGGACAAATTCCTGATGTGCTTTTTGGGCTTCATCAAATAAATGCCAGCCTTCAATTAGATAGCTTCCCTTGCGATGTTTTTTTGTCAATAATTTTTTTGTTTGTTTAATTAATGGATTTGCTTTTGAAGTAATAATCATGCCCATATTATACCATATCTAGGCACTATTGCTAATAAGAATATCAACCCTATAATTAATCCTAAAAAAATAAGAAAAGTCTTACTTATGCTATAATAAGTGGATAAGGAGGACTACTATGAAAAAAGTACGTTTGACGGTATCTGGAAAGGTACAAGGAGTTGGTTTTCGATATTCGACCTATTCACTTGCTCTTGAAATGGGCAATATTTATGGGCGGGTTTGGAACAACGATGACGGTACGGTTGGAATTATAGCCCAATCTGAAGATCCAAGTAAGGTAGCTAAATTTATTCAAGAAATTAGAAAAGGTCCCTCTCGGTGGTCAAATGTGACTTATTTAGATGTTGCTTTGGATAATTCTCCTGATTATCATGACTTTAAGATGTCAAATTAAAAATCAGGCTACAGAAGTATTGTGCTATTTAAAGAAAAAAAGTAAAATAGATAGGTATATTAAAATTTAAAGGAAAAATACATTGAAAATTAAATTAAATCGTATTCTCTTATCAGGACTTGCCTTGTCAGTATTAGTAAGCTTATCAGGCTGTGTTGGTAGAGATTCTCATGGTAATCCCAAAGGGATGATTTGGGATACAATTGGTAAACCCATGTCATACTTCATCGACTACTTCGCTAACCATATGGGGCTTGGATTTGGTTTATCTATTATTATAGTAACCATTATTGTTAGAACAATAATCCTCCCACTCGGTTTGTATCAATCTTGGAAAGCAAGCTATCAATCAGAAAAAATGGCTTACTTAAAACCAATTTTTGATCCAATTAATCAACGCATGAAAAATGCAAGTACACAAGAAGAGAAATTTGCTGCCCAGTCAGACTTGATGGCAGCTCAAAAAGCAAATGGCATTAACATGCTTGGTGGTATGGGATGTCTTCCTTTACTTATCCAAATGCCTTTCTTCTCTGCAATGTACTTTGCAGCTATGTACACTAAGGGCATTTCAACAAGTACTTTCATGGGGATTGACTTAGGAAGCCGTAGCTTAGCCTTAACAGGAATAATTGCTATTCTTTATTTCTTCCAATCATGGTTGTCAATGCAAGCTGTTGCTGAAGAGCAACGTGCTCAAATGAAAACAATGATGTACACAATGCCAATCATGATGATATTCATGACATTGAGTCTTCCTGCTGGTGTTGGTCTTTATTGGTTAGTTGGTGGTTTCTTCAGTATAATTCAACAATTGATTACAACATATATAATTAAACCTAAACTTCGTCAAAAAATTGAAGAAGAATACAAAAATAACCCTCCAAAAGCATACAAATCAAACAATCCTCGCAAGGATGTGACTGCAAGTAAACCTCAAACTTCAAAAAGCTTATCAAATACTGGCCATACAAAAACAAATCGTAATGCTGGTAAACAAAAAAAACGTAAATAACAACACAAAAAGTTCCACTAATAATTAGTGGAACTTTTTGTGTAAAATAAAAAAGCGCTGAAAATTCAGCAACCCTCTTATTTTGTTTTTGCAACACTAATAATTTCAACGTCATAAGTTGCAGCTGGTGTTTCGATTTTTACGATATCACCTTTCTTTTTCCCAATTAAGGCATGCGCGATTGGGCTCTCATTAGATATTTTACCTGAGAAGATATCTGCTCCAGCTGCACCAACAATATGATATGTATCTTTATCATTTGTGCCAACTTCTTTAACGACAACTGTTTTTCCAATTGCAACCTCATCTTTTGCCACGTCATCACTATTAATGATTTCTGCAAAACGGATTTTAGTTTCCAAAGTCGATATCTGACCTTCAACGAAAGCTTGTTCATCTTTTGCTGCATCATACTCAGAGTTTTCTGACAAATCACCATATGAACGAGCAATTTTAATACGTTCAACTACTTCTGGACGACGAACTAATTTTAATTCTTCTAATTCTAGTTCAAGTTGATCTTTTTCACCTTGTGTCATTGGATAAGTTTTTTCAGCCATAATTTTTCTCTCTTTTCATGTTATGTTATCAGAAATAGAAACATGATGCCTAAGCATCATGTCTCATTTTACTGAATTTGACTATTGACGTATTTTTCAACGTTCGCGGAATGTTGCTCATAAGTCTTAGCGTAAAACACTTCACCAGTCTTAACATTCGCAACAAAGTATAGGTAATCTGTATTTGCAGGTTTTACAGTTGCTTCAATTGCAGATACCCCAGGACTATCTACCGGTCCAGGCATAAGACCTGTGTTCGTGTAAATATTATAAGGTGATTTAATGGTTGTGTCAATAGAAGCATCTTCAGCAAGTGAAGTTTTATCTCCTAATTTACCCATTGCATATAAAATAGCAATATTAGATTGTAAAGCCATACCATTATTCAGACGATTATAGAAGACACTAGCAATATCTCTACGATCTTCATCCGTAGAACCTTCTTTTTCCACTAAAGATGCCAGTGTTAACACTTCATTAACCGTTTTACCATCATTTTCAATCTGATCATAATAATTAGCCATTGTTGCATCAGTTGTTGCTAACATTTGGTCAATCATTTCCTTCTCACTACTACCTTTATAGTAATTGTAAGTAGCTGGGAATAAATAACCTTCTAATTGATAAATAGCATCAGATTTTTTAGGAATACTTGATAAAAGACGAGGATATTTTTTTACCATTTCTTTAATAAAAACATCATCTGAAATTACTTTTAAGAAGGTTTCCGAACTAAATGGTGATTTATCTTTTGTCGACTTAGTATTGACGTTATTTTCCATAGCTTTAGCCATTTGTCGGATTGAATAACCTTCTGGAATGAGAACTTTCCCCAAAACAGGTTTTGTTGGTTCTGCAGTTCCACCTATTTGCAAGGATTTAGCAATTTCACCCATCGACATGCTCTTTTGAAGATTGTAATAGCCACTTTGGAAGTTTCCATAGTTTTTAAATTTAGTATAGAAATTAAAAACCGTACTATTTTTGATTAATCCTTTTTCTTCAAGAATTTGTCCAATTAATTTATTACCAGATCCAACTGGAATTTCAACTTGAACATATTTTTTATCAGTTTTATCAATCGGATTCACTGCACTATAAACATAAGTTGTACCAATTACAGCAACTAATAACATTAGAGCTAGGATACCAGCAATAATCATTAATGAAATTTTATTTGCTAGTCGATTGACATGTTGACGTTTTGCCCTTTTCTTCACAAGGCCTCCTTCATCAGTAGAAGTCTCATTTTGCTTTTCGGTCAAAGTCTCTTTATCATTTTCTGAGTGATTATAATGAACAATATCATCGTTGCTAAGGATTGTTGCCTGACTTTCAGTAGTCAACCCTGTAGGATCGAGATCATTGGCCATTAATGGTGTAAAAGGAATTGTTTTAGATAAATCACTTTCATCTTCTTTGAAATTCTCGTCAGATTTTTCAAGACTTTCCTCTTGACTCTCAGAAAAATCAGTTTGATTTGTGTTTGAACGATCACTTGTAGTCTGTTTTTCTAAAGGACTTGTTTCAGATTCTGAATAAACAGCATAGGATTCTGAACCTGAATCTTCCTCAAGACTATTATTCTCTGAGAAACTTTCCGTACTTTCAATTTCAGATACTTCAATTGCTTCAGCTACTAGATGATTGGCTGAAAGTGGCACTATTTGGGGTTGAGTTTCCCCAATTGTTAAACTTTCACTATCTTTAACTGTTTGAGATTCTGCTTCTTTTTGATACTCATGATATAGCTCGGCTGTTCTTTGAGTAGCTTTTTGAACTTCAATTTCCTTCTGTCGAAGTTCATCTTCTCTTAAGCCCTGCTGATGCAGTTCTTCTTCTTTTTCTTTTCTGATTTGATTAGCTTTTTCCAACTCTGCAAGAATTTGCTCCTTAAAGCTCATCTTAGATGGAGTCTTTTGCTTATCATCTTTGTGATCTGTCAATGCGGATCCTCCTAAATGTAATCAACCGCAATTATAACCCAATATAGCTATAAATGCAATTAATTCCTAACAATGTTACTCATTCTTAATAAAAATAGGTATTTTAAGCTAGTTTCAAGCTTTCCACTCCATCAAATACCATATAGAACCGCCATGTTTTGAGTCGGACAAGCCTAAACTAGTAAAGCCATTCATCTCATAATAAGAAATTAATTCTTCGTGACAAGTTAAAATGATACCTAATCTTTCCTGGGCAATAGCTAAATCTTTTAAAGCTGCTAATAATGCAATCCCTATGCCTTCTTGCTGATGATGACTATCAATCGATAGGCTGGTCACTGCAATATAGCCACCAATTACTGGATTTTTACTGACACCTTGGAAAAGATAATCTTCTAAGATAGGTTGTGATACGACTGGTCCTTCGATGTATCCTACAATTTGATCATCTATCTCTGCTACCAAAAAAGTGTCTTGAATGAGGTGACAGCGTTCTTTGATAACTTCTTTAGTAGACGCTTCTTGTTCGGAAAAATTGTTTGCTTCGATTTCTGATATTTTCACCCAATCTTCAGGTCGGACATTTCTAATAATCATATGCTACCTCTTCTAACAGAAAACCTGCACTAGGCAGGTTAGTTTTATTGATTATTGTGTGTTAAGTTAGCCAATAGTTCTTCGAATGAACGTTCATATAGCTGAATATCACCAGCTCCCATAAAAACATACACTGCATTGTTATGATCAAGTAATGGTGAAACATTCTCAACTGTGATAATTTTTGATGGCTTGTTTATTTTCACTTCTAAATCTTCAACTTTTACATCACCGTGGTCGACTTCACGCGCTGAGCCATAGATTTTTGCTAAGTAGACACTGTCTGCTTCATTTAATGCAAGTGCAAACTCATCAAGCAAAGCAATTGTCCTTGTGAAAGTATGAGGTTGGAAAATCGCAACAATTTCTTTACTTGGGTATTTCTGTCTAGCTGCATCGATGGTTGCCACAATTTCTGTTGGATGGTGAGCAAAGTCATCAATAATGATTGTATCATTGATAATTTTTTCGGTAAAACGACGTTTAACTCCATTGAAACTTACCATGTGTTTAGCAACCAAGTCCATGTCAAAACCGGCAATAAATAAGTTGGCAATAACAGCTGTTGCATTTAAGATATTGTGTTTACCATAGGCAGGAACATGGAAATCACCAATTTCTTGGCCATCATGTTTGACTTTAAAGTCTGAACCATTTGTCGTACGACGAATATCATAAGCAGTAAAGTTATCCTCATCACTAAAACCATAATAATAAATTGGTGCATTAGCAGAAATCTTTTTCAACTCAGGGTCTTCACCGTATACAAATAAAGCTTTTTTAACTTGTTTAGCATAGTCATTGAAGGCAGCAAAAACATCTTCGATCCCTGTAAAGTAATCTGGATGGTCAAAGTCAATATTGGTAATGATTGAGTATTCAGGATGATAAGGCATGAAATGACGTTCATATTCATCTGATTCAAAAACAAAGTACTGAGCATTAGCTGATCCACGACCAGTTCCATCACCAATCAAATAAGAGGTATCAGTAATATTTTTCAATACATGTGATAAAAGTCCTGTTGTTGATGTTTTGCCATGGGCACCTGCAACACCAAAACTTGTAAATTGTTTCATGAAATCGCCAAGAAACTCATGGTATCGTTTAAAAGGAATATTTTCTTGAATTGCGTAGGCTATTTCTTCGTTATTATCTTCTCTGAAGGCATTACCAGCAATAACTTCCATATCTCCATTCAAATTATCTTTACTAAAAGATCGGATTTCAATACCCGCTTTTTCTAAGCCACGTTGTGTAAAGTAATATTTCTCCACATCGCTCCCTTGAACCTTGTGGCCCATTTGATGTAGCATTAGTGCTAAAGCACTCATTCCAGATCCTTTAATTCCAATAAAATGATAGGTTGTTGACATGTTAACTCCTTCTAATAGATAACCCATTAATTTTTGACATCTTCTAAACGTGTTAGATTCAGTTCTTGTGCGATTGTTTTCTCTCTATGAATACGAGCCTCTTCATTATTATAAATCTGGCTTCTCTTCAGAAAATCATAATTATTTTTTTTAGCCACTGGCTGGTTAGTTTCTTTTGGTTCATTATAATGAGTGGAAATTTCAGCTAAGATATAGGATTCCTGGCTTAACTTTTCACTCAAATGACTTAATGCTGTCGCAGGATGACTAGTCATTTGACTATTTTTTCCACTGACTGCTGACTTCTCTGATTTATATTTTGGTTTTGGAGAATAGATCATTTCTTTAGCAATATAGTCTTGGCGTTTTGCTTTAATATCGCGCTTAGCTCTTTTTCGTGCCATTTCTGCATAATTACGACCTTCGTCAATGATTTTCTTACGGTTTGATTCCTGATACGACTCTGATTGATTTTCAAAAGCAAGTTCATTTTCGTGTCTGATATCTTCGTAATTTTTATCCTGATAGTAGCCATGAATGTTTGTTATCAAGTCCGTATTTTCATACAAATACATTTGACGACCTGCTTCGATTATCGGCTGACCATCGGCAACCAATGGAAATTGATGCTTAGTCATACTATAGTCCTCTTTCTTCCTGTAGCATTCACTATTATAAACTAATTAGGGCTATTTTTCAAAGTATTCCCCTAGCGAAAGTCAGTTTTATTAGAAAAGCTGACTTCAATAACTATCGAGACCTAAAATTTCTTTAATTTCCTCAATGGTCATGCTAGCTCTACTTTCATTACCGTCAAGAACTGTTGTTACTAAATTCCGTTTTCCTTCTTGCATTTCCAGAATTTTTTCTTCAATGGTTCCTCTGGTGATTAAACGAAAGACTTCCACATTTTCTTTTTGGCCAAGACGATGAGCTCGGCTAATAGCTTGCATTTCGACAGCAGGATTCCACCATAAATCAATTAGAACAACAGTATCAGCCCCAGTCAAATTCAATCCGACACCACCTGCTTTAAGGGAAATTAGGAAGGCATCTTTTGAGCCATTATTAAATGCTCTGGTCATCTCCTGGCGATCATTAGCCGGAGTTGAACCGGTGATTTTATAATGGGTCAAACCTAAAGCTTCCATTTCTTTTTCAGCAATATCTAACATTCCACGGAATTGTGAAAAAATCAGTGCACGATGTCCATTTTCTTTGATTTGAACAAGTAGGGTTTTTAAACTATCTAATTTACCACTATCTCCATCATAATCCATAAATAAACTTGGTGTATCACAAATTTGTCTCAATCTCGTAATACCTGACAAAATTTCGATTTTACGACGATTAATATCAGCATCACTAGAATTTCGAATCCTGTCTTGCATTTGACGTAACTGAGCTAAGTAAATTGCCTTTTGCTGATCTGACATTTCGTTTTGGTAGTTCATTTCGATTAGTTCTGGTAATTCAGGTAATACATCATCCTTACGACGACGCATAACAAATGGCTTAATATAACGTGACACCTGCTTAGCATCCATTTTTAAAAAGTCTTTTTTATTGGGAAGCAATCCCGGTAGGACAATTTGAAAGATAGACCAAATTTCAAGAAGTTTATTTTCAATTGGTGTCCCAGATAAGGCAAAGCAATTACTAACATTAAATTCCCGTAAACTTTTAGCAATCTTAGTCTGGGAGTTCTTTATAACTTGTGCTTCATCAAGAATCAAGTAATCATAGTTATAATTTTTGTAGCTTGTAAAGTCCTGTCTGAAAGATGAGTATGAGGTAATAGTAACTTGGTGTTCTTCTGAAATAAGTTGGTCTCTGACTTGTTTATGCCCATAAGAGACAACAACATCTAAATCAGGCACAAATTTTTCAAATTCATCTAACCAATTATAGAGTAAACTTGAAGGTGATAGAATCAGAACCTTTTTGCCAGTAGATAACTTACTATTTAAAAAAGCAATTGTTTGAAGGGTTTTACCCAATCCCATATCATCTGCTAGAATGCCACCAAAACCATACTTATCAAGCATCGTCATCCATTTTATTCCTTGAAATTGGTAATCCCTAATTGAAGCATTCACAGCTAAGTCAGGTAAAACTAAACGCTCTGGATGTCTCAAGTCAGAAATTAACTCTTCCAATTCTTGAGAAAAATGGACGTTTTCTTGCCCTTCAAAAAGTTGTGATAATTGAACTGCCGCAATTCCGTCTAATTGTAGGTGGCCATTTTCTTTTTGTTGTGCCCGTAGTTTAAGCAATGATTGACTGATTTTTTGAGTCTGATCATCAAAAACAACTAATTTACCACTTTCAGTTACAAAATATGGACTATTGGTAAATAATGCCGTCAAAGCATCATCAATATCATTTTCAAGAATTTGAGAAAAATCAAATGAGACATCTAATAAACCGCCTTGTTGTCTTTCAATAACAATTTGTGGTGCTTCTGAGAATCTCAATTGACTAACAGATTCAGATAAATTAACTTTACCTAATTTATTAAAATAAGGAAGAGCTTGAGTGAAAAATCGATATAAGTCATGTGGTGATTCAATTTCTTTTATAGACTGAAACTGAGGAGAAAAATCATAGAAGCTCATTGCTCTGTATATTTTTTCTTCTTTTTTATAGTTACTTGCAAAAGGCAATTGATCTAATGTCATCTTATCAGAGACCAGCAAATCACCATAATCAAAGACTAGTTCAAGCAAAATTTGATTTTTGTTGGTATCAAAGTTAAAAGTAACATCAAAATCTCTAATGTCAAAACTTTTAGGTGCCTTTACTAGACCAATCTCTTTGAAATCTAAAAGACTTGCAGCCAATTTAGCTTGGTCATCTAAATCAAAGTAAATATGCTTTTGCAAATCTGATTCAATTGGTAGACTGCGTAGAGCAGAAATCATTTTCTGTTGTCTTAAAGTATTGTAATAGAAGGTGTCATTATGTAATAGGTAGACATTATCAAATAAATAACTAACTGACTTTTCACTGATTTTTAATTCAATTGATTTACGATGAACTTCAATTGTAAATTTAAACAATTCAGCCTCTGCGTCTAGTGGTTTAACAAAAACAGTTGAATAGTTCTGATATGCCCCTTCAAAAGTGAATTCATATAAATCTCTCAGTAAAAATATGCCCTCTTCAAAAAAGCCACTTGGTAGATGTAAATGTCTGGCGTGATTTGGAAAAACAAAACTATGATCACTTTTATCAGAGTCAGGAGCTTGTCGCCATAAAAATGAGATTAAATCTTGGCTAGCTTGATCGAATTTCAAGAGTGATAATTGTTCATAATAGTTTTTTCCAATCTGATAAAAACCTTCTTTTTTGATTAAGTTAATAAATCCTCGGATATCTCTGATGACATAAGTCCGATCATCAGGAAGTCGATTAATCTTTAAACTCCACCAAAATTCTGAAGAATAAGGACTACGACTACCGGTTGCCGATAGTCGGTAGACTGTGGTATCATCCTCATTCATTTTTAAATTATCTAAAAATAGACTACCAAAGGATGTCATTTTTTTGGTTTCTTCTTTTGATTCAGACTGGTTGGTAAATTGCTCAGAAATAACTTTCCCGTTTGGATCATTTTTCAAAAAATATTCCAGAGCAGCAATATGCTGGCAATATTTTTTCCGCGCAAAAAAATCACATTGACAGGTTATGGCATCATCATCTACTCCATAGGTAACTTTTTGACAATCAACTTGTGCCTCAATTTGGCTTTTTTCTTCTTTAACAATTTTAACTAATCCTTGATCATACAAGGCTATTCCTTGATTTCTAATTCTTCCTGGAATTAATCTCGCCATCTTTACCCCACCTCTGTCATTATCCCTTAATTATATCAAAATTCTATTGAGAATGCCTCTTAATAACCCATTAACAGAAAAAATTTCTCTAATAAAATAGAGAATTAGAATATTTTTTCCAACAAAAAAGAAACTGGGACAAAAAGTTTCAGCTTCTTTTTATAGAGTTTATGTTCAGTTGAGTAAGTGGTGATATAACAAAGTCATATTTCTACGAATTTATCGATTTCTGTCCCACTCTTATTTACGTTTACGAGCAATTAAGTGAATTGGTGTTCCTTCAAATGTAAAGGCGGCACGAATTTGATTTTCTAAGAAGCGTAGATAAGAGAAATGCATTAACTCTTCTTCATTAACAAAGACGACAAAAGTTGGAGGTTTAACGGAAACTTGTGTCGCATAGAAAATTTTAAGACGTTTTCCTTTATCTGTTGGGGTAGGGTTAATAGCAATCGCATCCATAATGACATCATTTAGGACAGCTGATGGAATACGGCGACTTTGACTATCACTGATTCGTTTGATCATTTCTGGCAATTTATTCAGTCTTTGCCCTGTTTCTGCTGAAACAAAGATAATTGGTGCGTAAGATAGGAACTGGAATTGGTCTCTAATATCAGCTTCCCATTTCGAAACGGTATGATTGTCTTTTTCAAGGGTATCCCACTTGTTGACGACAATGATCATCCCTTTTCCGGCTTCATGAGCAAAACCAGCTATCCGTTTGTCATACTCGCGGATACCTTCTTCTGCATTGATTACCATTAATACGACATCAGAGCGATCAATGGCGCGCATAGCGCGCATAACAGAATACTTTTCAGTATTTTCATAGACTTTACCTGATTTACGCATACCAGCTGTATCAATCATTGTAAATTCTTGACCATCTTCATCTTTAAATGATGTATCGATAGCATCACGGGTAGTCCCCGCAACTGGGCTGGCAATTACTCGGTCTTCACCAAGTATAGCATTGATTAGACTTGATTTTCCAACATTTGGACGCCCAATTAAACTAAAACGAATAACATCATCATTTTCTTCTGTAACTTCAATTGGTAGATTTTCAACAATGGCATCGAGCACATCACCTGTACCAATACCATGGACTGATGAAACTGGGTATGGATCGCCTAAGCCAAGAGCGTAGAAATCATAAATATCATTACGCATTTCTGGGTTATCGACTTTATTTACGGCAAGAATAACCGGTTTATTTGTGCGGTATAGAATTTTTGATACATACTCATCCGCATCAGTTACCCCTTCTTTACCTGATACAACAAAGACAATAACGTCTGCTTCATCCATAGCAATTTGTGCTTGGTGTTTAATTTGTTCCATAAATGGGGCATCGACATCGTCAATCCCACCTGTATCAATTAGTGAAAATTTTCTATTTAACCACTCACCAGTGGTATAAATCCGGTCACGTGTCACGCCTTCAACGTCTTCGACGATAGAAATACGTTCTCCTGCAATTCGATTAAATAATGTGGACTTGCCGACATTAGGGCGCCCAACTATGGCAACTGTAGGTAAAACCATGATTCTCCTTCTTTTGTCATCTTCTATGACAAGATTCATTAACGACGATTGGCACCTTCGAGGTGGAATTCTTTAGCTAAATAGCGTACGCGTTCCATCACTCTTTTAGCTTGCCAAGTTTCATCATTTCCTTTAATATTTGCCCACTTCTTCTCCAAATCGTTGAAACTATAATTGGATGTGAAGAAAGTTGGTAAATCTTCTAACATTCGGTATTGTAAAATAACTTGTAAAATTTCATCACGTACCCAAGAGGTTGCTTGTTCTGCACCAACATCATCTAAAATTAGAACGGGTACAGATTTAACAGCATCAATTTCTTCTTTAACTGAACCTGTTGAGATAGCATTTTTGACATCAATTGTAAAACTAGGAAAATGGAGCAAGGTAGTTGAAATTCCTTTTTGCTCAGATAATTCTCTAGCCATAGCAGCCATCAAATATGATTTCCCAATTCCCATGTCACCAAATAAGTACAGTCCCTTTTGGTCAGGTGAAGGATATTGTTCAACAAAATCCAATAACTCTGATAAAGCTTTCATTCGACTAGCATTATTGATATCAAAATCAGACATGCGAATATTGCGATATGACTTTGGTAGATTGACTAAATTTATTCTGTCAGAGATGGCAGCCTTCGTTTTAGCATCAATTAATTCTCTAGTCTCTTGATAAGAAACATCAGCATAACCTTCATTCATCACTAAAATCGGTGAATAGCCTTTTGCTATATAAGACGGATCACCAGTTTTGAATTTAGCACGTTCAACCAAAAATTGATTGAACTTTGACAAACTTAAATTAATTTCATCTTGACTTAACTGATGGCTAGAAATAAATTCAGCAACTTCAGGATCAGCCAAAATCACTTGAATTAGCTCGTTTGCATTGTTGCGTACAAGTTGACCTTTTTTATTGATTGTTTGACCAATTTTTTCCATCTAGTCACCACCTTTTCTGAGATTTTTTAAACGAAATAACGCTTCTTCTTTAAAATGATTTAGTTCTTCTTGCTCTGCCTGACTGGTTGATTCTTGATAGTCTGGATTGCTCCATTCAGGAACGTTTGATTTCTTAGGTTTAGCCTTACTTGTCGCTTGTTGCTTGCGTTCTTCAAAACTACGCATTTTCAAAACGGCCTGATTCGCGCTAGCGATATTCTGATAAGAAAAATCATTTGCGATTTTCAAGAGATAATTTTTTTGCAAGTTAGCAGAATTAGTCTTGTTAAAAGTATAAAGGACCATGACATTGATTACCTCATCCAAGAAATTCATTTCAGCTAGTTGCAAAAGTAAATCACGCTCACCTTGGGTTACGGTAGCCCGACGAGCTTTCTTGATTTTTTCCAGGAATTGCAGAGCTGTATCATTTTTAGCAGCAGTAATGATTACTTTTTCTGGTTCCGAAAATGTAGCATCAGTGTCTGCCACAGCAGATTGGGACTGCTTCAAGTGCATTCGACTGGGTGAAATTTTCCCGTTGATTGCTGTCGCCTTGGCAACTTGATAAGTATCAAACCAAGTTAATCCATATTGTTCAGAAAAACTATAGAGTCCAACTACTGCTTCATTTTCATTTTTAAACTGCAAACCATCTCTGGTCATCAATCGTTTAAAGCTTTCTAAATCAAATTGTACTTGACGTTTTTTGGTAGAAGGGGCTGCAACTTGACCTTTGACATCTGTAGAAAAAACATCTGAGAATTTTTTAGAGATATCTTGTGCATACTTAGGTACACTTGGTTGCATTTCTGAGACTGCTAAATCACCAATTTTTTGTTCTAAGAGGCGTTTGTAGACTGGACTTGATAAAAACTCTTCCACATCTAAAGCCGTTTGCAATTTAACCGCATATCCGTCTGGGAGTTGATAAAAAGTGACCAAATTCATTGCTGTCAATAGAACCATGGCATCTTCAAATCGACTCATCCCAAACTGAAGTTGATTTAAAATTTCTGAAAATTTATGACTTCTTCTTGCATCATCAAAAAATTCAATAAAATATTGATATAGGAGAACAGCATCATTCCCAATAATTGGGGCATAAACTTGGATTAAACTATTTGAATTGTATAAAATTTTATTATTTTTTACATAATAAAATTCATCAATGGGTTTCATCATTTACACTACTTTTCTTTTTTCCACGAACACGATTAGTGATTTGCTGAAGCAATTCTTCAATTTCATCAACATCTTTAAAGCTTTTATAAACACTTGCAAAACGGACATAAGTAATTTCGTCTAATTCTGCCAATTCTTCCATCACTAAATTACCAATAGCCGTACTAGAAACTTCATTCTCATAGTCAGCTCTTACTTTTTGCTCTATTCTTGAAATAAGATTTTCAATATCAGTACTAGAAACTGGACGCTTTTGGGCGCTTTGAACAACACCATTCAGAATTTTATCTCTAGAAAATTGTTCTCTGGTACCATCTTTTTTGATGACTAACAATGGGAGCTCTTCGAGTCGTTCAAATGTAGTAAATCGTGTATGACACTTCTCACACTCTCTTCGACGTCTGATGGTATTGCCATCTTCAGCCTGTCTACTATCAACGACACTAGATTTATTATAATTACATTTTGGACAACGCACGCAAACACCCCAATTCTATCAAATTAATTTAGTACTCTATTCTATCATATTTTTCACTTAAAAAAAAGAATATTCCCCTTTGTATAAACGACTCTCGAAACCCAACTCAAAGAAAAAATTAGCTAATCTACAGATTAGCTAATTGATTAATTGTAAGGGGTCCACTAGTGGAATATATAATATAAAAGTCGATCCTCCATGTAACTGACTCTTAACCTCCATACTGAGATTATATCCCTCGACAATTTGATGTAAAATAGATAATCCGATACCTAGTCCGGCTTGCGTGCTTGTCCTGTTGCGTGATTTATCAGATCGGTAGAAACGCTCAAAAATATGTTCAATATCCTCTTGCGAAATTCCTTCACCTTTATCAGTAACTGTGACAATGGCCTGGTTGGTACTTTGAAGTCGCAAATCAATTGTTATTTCTTTTTCTTTTTGCGAGTACTTAATAGCATTATCAATTAATATCATTAATGCTTGTTCAAAATGATTCTTGTATATTTTGCCCTCTAAATCAAGTTTAGGATTGGTCCAATTGAAAATAAAATCTTCACGTAAAACCTTGAAATTGCCAATGACTGTTTCAATTGAACTTTCTAGATTAGTTATATCATTTTGATGCCCATCAAAACTACCTTGTACCCTAATCATATCAAGCATATCATTGATTATAATAGCCATCCGATCAGCTTCATGAGCCGTCGCATTCAGACTTTCTTCTAAAATCTCACTATCATCTTTACCCCACCGTTGTAAAAGACCGATATGGCCTTTAATGATTGCCACTGGTGTTCGTAACTCATGACTAACATCACTTATAAAGCGAGACTGTAAATTAGTATAGTTTTCAACCTTGTCTAGCATGGTATCAAAAATCGATGACAGCTCTTCAATTTCATCACCTGATTTTATGTTTGATCGCAGAGCTAAATTATTTGGATTTTCAGAGATCATCCGCATCACATCATGTAAATTTTGCAGGGGTTCTAAGAAGTGTCTTGTTGAGAAATATATGATGAAATAAGCCAAACTTGTCCCAAATAATTCAACAAAAAGCAACCAGATTAACAGCCGTGCTCGAATAATATAATAGTTTTCTAAGTCTTGAAAGATTTGAACATATCCTAACAAATGGCCAGTTTCTTTTGAATAAACTTTTTGAATTATTGAAAGCCCTCGATATTCATCAGGTAACTGATCTTCAAAAACTTTATTAATGGGACCTTCTAAATTAAACGAATTTTCTTCCTCATCAGTCGTAAAAATCATTCGTTTATCAATGTTATAGATATAAATATCTTGTTTTGAATCTAAAATATTTGTTAAATCTCTACGACTCCGTATTAATTCTTGACCACTATAACTGTCAATCTTTAGATTTTCTTTGCTATTTTGATATAAAACATCTGATAAATTATTAATCGAAAAATTAGAGTTCACCTGTGACAGACGAACTCTAACCATATCAACAGTCTGATTAACAGCCTGTTTTTCTTTTTTCAATAAAAAATAATTTGTTGAATAGTATGCAATCAAAGTAAATGCAGAAAAAATACAGAAAAATAGTACAAAGAATAAATTAGATAAACTTTTTGGTAAAGATTTCTTATACTGACCTGTTTTCCGAATTTTTATTTGCATCTTATTTCTCGCGAATTACATATCCCATTCCACGAACTGTTTGGATGTAAGATTCTCTTCCTGGCATATCAATTTTGCCACGAAGATAACGAATATAAACATCAACTACGTTTGTTTCAACAGCTTCATCATACTTCCATACACTTGATAATAACTCTTCACGAGTCATAACACGGTTCATATTAGTCATCAAAATATTTAATAAATCATATTCACGTTTTGTTAATGAAATTTCTTCATCTCCACGATTAACTGAACGATTTTGAGGATTTAACACTAAATCGCGGTAAACGCCTTGATTTGGCGCTTTCTTCTCAGTTTCGATATCTTGTCGACGGAAGATTGCACGAATACGTGCCAACAATTCTTCAATCGCAAAAGGTTTTACGATATAGTCATCCGCACCACGGTCAAGACCTGCAACAACATCCATGATTGAATCACGCGCAGTCATCATCATGATATAAGTTGTTTTTTCTGTTTGTAAGCGGCGAGTAACTTCAAAACCATCCATCTCAGGAAGCATTAAGTCAAGCAGAATTAAATCAAAATCTTTTTCTAATGCAGTTTCAAGTCCTTCTCTACCGTTTACTTCAACACTAACTTCATAGCCTTCATGTTGTAATTCAAGAGAAACAAATCTTGCTAGATTCTTTTCGTCTTCAACAATTAAAATTTTCTTAGTCATTTACACCAATCCTTAATCTTTTAAGTTCTATTAGATTTTGAACTTAAAAGGACATCTTTTATATTTTTTTCGTCTCTACGACATTGCCATTAAATTTCTGATAAAAAACACCGCTAACTTCTTTCTACGTAAGGTGTTAAGAGAAATTTAAAGAAAGTGATTAGATACTGTATAGAGTATACCAAAGTCAAGTCATTTTTTCAACAGAAAATTACAAAAATCTTAAAGATTCAGTTTTATTCATAATTCACAGGTTTATTCATCAAACAACCCTTGTAAACTTGCAAATGGGTTAGTTTCTTTTTTCTGATCTGCTTTAAGTTGCAAATATTGTTCTTCTGTTAAAACTTCCCAATTTTGTCCAGTTGGGAAATCTTCAGACGACTTTTCATCTTCTGTTAAAACCTGTAAAGGAATGTTTAATAATATGTTATCAATTACACTTTCTTCCAGATTAATAACCGGTTCATTTAGTACAAGAACAAGATTTTCTTCAACCAAATCCTTCTTATTTGATACTTCAGATTCCTCAATGAACAACTCCTGAATTAATTGATGTTCAGTCAAGCTAACTTCTTTCATTGAACGGCTAGAAGGTAAGATAATTGTATAATCTAAACTATAGTCTAAGATAAACAATCCCTGTTCATAAACAACTGTGCCTTCAGCAAGGACATCCTTGATATCAATAATTTCTGGGTTGCGATCTTTTAAAATTGAACCAATTTCTAAATTGACAGCAAAGTGTTTCGGTTCTTGTCTTTTTTTGAGTTCTGAAACTTGTAACATTGTTTCTCCTAATAAATATCTAATTATTTTTTTACTATTAATTTTAGTCCTTGTCAATAGAATACTAAAAAATAGAATAATCAATAATTAAACACTTGTTAAAAAAATAAAATATTTCAATTTTTTTACATGTGTCTTAATCGATTGATTCTTTCCTCAATTGGTGGATGAGTACTAAATAATGACGAGATTTTTTCTCTATCTCTAGGCTCATTAATATATAAAGCAGCACTGGCATCATCAACAGGATTATCCATGGCTTGTGAATTATCCAATTTTTCTAGAGCTTTAATCATACCTTCCGGATTACGAGTTAGTTCAACTGAACTAGCATCTGCTAAGAATTCTCGTTGCCGAGAAATAGCTAGTTGGACTAAGGTCGCTAAAAGCGGTGCTAGTATGAGTGACAAAATCGAAACAACAAGCATCACTATTCCTAATCCGCTGTTACTGTCGCGGTCATTACTACTTCGACGACCACCACCATACCACATCATTCTCCCACCAATTGACGAGATTAAGGTAATAGCAGAAGCTAATGCAACTGCTATAGTTGAGATTCGTATGTCATAGTTACGGATATGACTTACTTCGTGACCAATAACCCCTTCTAATTCTTCCCGATTCATAATTTGCAATAAACCACTTGTCGCTGCTACTGCAGCGTTTTTAGGGCTGGAGCCAGTTGCAAATGCATTTAAGGAAGGGTCATCAATAATATAAACCTTTGGCATTGGTATCTGTGCAACCATTGCCATATCCTCGACGATATGAAAAAATTCAGGAGCTTGGTCAACTGTTATTTCACGCGCATTATTCATACTCATAACGACGGCAGTTGATTGAAAAATCATACTAAAAGCATAAATTGAACCAATAATCACAGCAATTGCTATTCCTAGCTGATAGTTTTCAAACAACATATAACCGGCCGCGGCACCAATTACTGTCAGGAGGATAAAAAATGCAATAACTAAAATGACAGTCCGTCGTTTATTTTGTGAAATTTGTTGATATAACATTTAGCCTCCCTTCTTGAATTCGTAACGAATATTAAAATTCAAAATTAACTTTTGGAACTTCCTTTTCAGCTTCTGGAACTTGTAAAAATTCACTTGGTTTAAAACCAAACATTTTTCCAACAAAACTGCTTGGGAATGTTTCTAATTTTGTATTATAGTTTGCTGTTGTACTGTTGAATAATTGACGTGAATAAGAAATTTTATTTTCAGTATTTGTCAATTCATCCTGTAATTTTAGGAAATTTTGATTTGCTTTTAAATCTGGATAGTTTTCAGCAACGGCAATCAACTGTGTAACTTGTTTAGTTAATTCATTTGATGCCTCCATTGTTTCAGCTGGTGTTGAGGCTTGATTTACTTTAGCACGAAGATTAGTAATTTTTTCAAAGGTTTTTTCTTCATAGTTTGCATAACCTTTTACTGTCTCGATTAAGTTTGGAATTAAATCATTACGACGCTTTAGTTGAACATCAATTTGACTCCAAGCTTCTTTTGTATGCATTCTAGCTTTCACTAAACTATTATATGTTGTCATTAACCATAGGGCTACAAGTCCCACGATGATAAGTATTATTAAAAATGTTGGCATCTGAATTCTCCTTTATTGTTTAATTTTATTATAACAACTTTTATATCATTTTGATACTAATTAGGCAAGATATGCTATTCTACTTGATTTTTTTATTAATCAATTTGTGGTAAAATGGTAAAAATGAGATATTGAGGATTACCATGACCCCTGAAGAATTTTACCTGGCTCTAGAAAGCCATCAAATATTTTTGACTGATTATCAAAAAGACCAATTTAAAACCTATCTTGAAACACTTATCGAGTGGAATCAAAAAATTAACTTAACTGCAATTACAGATCTTGATGAAGTCTATTTAAAACACTTTTATGATTCAATTGCTCCAATCTTACAAGGCCATATCACTAATCAGCCGATTAAACTCTTAGATATTGGGGCTGGAGCCGGGTTCCCCAGTATTCCAATGAAAATCATCTGCCCAGAACTTGATGTGACGATTATTGACTCCTTAAATAAACGAATTAATTTCTTGAATTTGTTAGCTGACAAACTTAACTTGACCAATGTTCATTTTTATCATGGCAGAGCAGAAGATTTTGGACAAGATAAAAATTTTCGAGGACAGTTTGACATTGTAACGGCCAGAGCAGTTGCTCGCATGCAAGTCTTATCAGAATTGACTATTCCCTTCTTAAGAATTAAAGGTCAACTGATTGCTTTGAAAGCACAAGCAGCTGATCAAGAATTAAGTGATGCAAAAAAAGCATTAGCTACTCTTTTTTCACAAGTCGACTTAAACCTACATTACCAATTGCCAAATGGTGACTCTAGATATATAACAATTGTAGAGAAGAAAAAAGAAACTCCAAATAAATACCCCCGAAAAGCAGGTTTACCAAACAAAAAACCATTATAACAATTGAAAGACAAAAACTTGACAGTTTCCATGCAGTTTTGTCTTTTTTTTGATATGATAGTTTTGATTGGTAAAGGAGAAATGATGAAAATTACGAAGCCAAGATCATGGTCTATTACACAACGATTAACATTAAGTTTTGCTATTGTTATTTTAGTTGGTAGTATTCTTTTAGCAATGCCTTTTTCACATTATGCTAACAGTCCTGATGTTGCATATATTAATCATCTATTTACAGCAGTGTCAATGGTCTGTGTGACAGGTCTTTCTGTTGTCCCTGTAGCTGACGCCTATAATGGGATTGGACAAACAATCTCCATCTTTTTAATGCAAATTGGTGGTTTGGGACTTGTTACCTTAATTGCAATTAGTACTTTTTTTATCAATAAAAAGTTAGATGTTGCCAATAGTAGTCTGTTACAATCCGCCTTAAACCGAGAAGATAACATAGGTTTGAAAAGCTATCTTTTCTTTGCTTATAAGCTTACATTTTTTATTGAAACTACAGCTGCTTGCATTATAGCTAGCGACTTTGTGCCTCGTTTTGGTTGGAAGAACGGCATTTTTAATAGCATTTTTTTAGCCGTTTCTGCGTTTTGTAATGCGGGATTTGATAATTTTTCATCAAGTAGTTTGAAGGCATTTATTGTTAATCCCACCATAAATTTAGTTATCTGCACCTTAATTATTTCTGGTGGGATTGGCTTTACTGTATGGAATGATATCTATACCATCATTCGTAATACACTTACTGACCGTCCACGCCATTTTAAATCTTTTTTTAGAAAGATCTCACATCACACCCGTCTTGTATTACAAACAACTACAATTATCCTTGTTGCAGGTACACTGATTACTTGGTTTTTAGAAAAAGATAATCCTAAAACAATCGGAAACTATCACTTTCTGCAGCAAATTATGATTTCATTTTTCCAAACTGTAACCATGCGTACTGCCGGTTTTGCTACCATTTCCTATACAGATACACTTGCCCCAACCAACTTCTTATACATGTTTCAAATGATCATTGGCGGGGCACCAGGCGGTACTGCTGGTGGTATCAAGGTAACAACAGCAGCAATCATTTTTTTACTTTTCAAAGCTGAATTTTCAGGGCTCTCAAAAGTCACCTACCATTTTAGGACTATTTCAACTAAAACGATTAAACAAACAACAACTGTTGCTATTTTCTTCTTCACTGTATTATTTATTGGCTTCTTATTATTAATTTGGGTTGAACCAGAAATAGAGCCAATCGCATTAATGTTTGAGTCAGTTTCTGCAATAGGTACAGTCGGTGTATCAATGGACGTCACACCAAAATTATCATCAATGGGTAAAATCATTATTATGATATTAATGTTTATGGGACGAGTTGGCCCAATAACCTTCCTTCTCAGCTTGATTAAAGGTCATGAAAAGAAAGTAAACTTTGCAGAAGCAAAAATTCTAATTGGATAAGGAGATTATTATGTATAAACGAAAAACCGTTGGAGTACTAGGACTCGGAATATTTGGTCGAACTGTGGCTAGACGCTTAAGTGAATTTGATCAAGATGTCATTGCCATAGATAGCAATGAATTACTGGTTAATCAGGTTGCTGATTTGGTGACAAAAGCTGCCGTTGGCGATATGACAGACCAAGAATTCTTATTAGGCGTGGGTATAGATAACTGTGATACAGTAGTTATCGCCTCAGGAAAGAACTTAGAATCATCCGTTCTGGCCATTATGAACTGTAAAAAATTAGGTGTTCCTGTGATTATTGCTAAAGCAAAAAATAGAGTCTTTGAAGAGGTTCTATTAGGCATTGGGGCTACCAAAGTTATTACACCAGAACGCGACTCTGGTAAGCAATTAGCTTCCAATATAATGAAAAATCATATTGAGAATATCATTTATCTAGAACAGGGGGTATCAATGATCAATTTCCATATACCTAAAAAATGGGTTGGGAAAAGCCTTACAGAACTCGATGTCCGTCAAAATTATGACCTAAATGTTATTGGGGTCCGTCACTTACCAGATAAAAAATTAATTCCCAATGTTGATCCAAACAAATCATTATCAAAAGATACAATCATTGTCGCCATCGCAAATGATAATTCCATTGAAAAGTTTGACTACCTAGGCTATTTTAACTAAATCTCTTAGATTTTTGATGAATAGCTCTGCTGTCAGTTAATTCTTACAAACAGAAAATTTAAGACAAGTAAAAAAAAGTTGACTAAGGTCAACTTTTTTTACTTGTGGCTGACACGACGTGTTAAGCTGTCGCCTAAGAATTGAATCAAAAAGATCAGTAATAAAATTAACAAAGTGGCTACCCAGGTAACATCATTGTTAAAACGGTTATAACCATAAGAAATAGCTATATTCCCAAGACCACCAGCACCAATTGCCCCGGCCATCGCCGTTTCACCAACAAGTGAGATAAGGGTCACCGTAGAGACTCTGATTAAGTCTGGTAGGCCTTCAGTTAGGTAAACCATAATAATGTCCCAGAAAGTCGCTCCTGATGCTTGGGCGGCTTCTATAACCCCTTTGTCCAGTTCAGAAAAGACAACTTGAACTTGGCGAGCAAAAAAAGGAAAAGTCGCAAAGGTTAGAGGAACCAAAGCAGCCTTAGCACCCAAGATAGTCCCCATTAATAAATAAGTCAGACTTGCAAGAATAGCAATTAAAATGATGAAGGGAATTGCTCTGAAAATTGAAGTTACTTTGTCCAAAAACCAAGACACTTGTTTATTCTCAATAACCCCACCAGGCCCCATTAGAACAAGCATTAGGCCAAGGAAAAGTCCAATTGTCCCACCTATAATAAAAGGAATAATGGTCATAAATAAGGTATTCCAAATACCCATGCCCCAGCCGGCATCACCTGACCAACCCAATTGAACAACATTAGGTAAATAATTTTGTAAAAGATCAGTCATTTATTCTCCCCTTTTTAAAATTTGAACTTGAACGTCTGCTGCATTGAGTGCTTTCTCAGCAGCTAAGATATTGTCTTGATTGCCTTCCAAGACGAGAATCATTTCACCAACTGGCGTTTGGTCAAGAATTTCAATATTCCCATATAAAATGTTGGCCGTTACTTCAAAGTCACGGTAAATTTGATTGAGAATTGGTTCATCAGTCGAACTACCGACATAATTTAACTGGACCAAGAGTGCATTTTGGGGCAGATTTTGGACGATGTCTTGCTGATTTATTTTCAATAAGGCTTCGTCAATACCAGTTGCTGTTAAGATAAATTCCTGAGTTAAGGCCTCTTTGGGATTAGAAAAAATCTCCAGAACAGTTCCTTCTTCAATCAAATGCCCATTTTGCATAACCGCCACTCGATTACAGATATCTTTGACAATTTGCATCTCGTGGGTAATCATGACAATCGTTAAGCCCAGCTTCTTATTTAAATCCTGTAAGAGACTCAAAATCTGTTTCGTCGTCTTCGGATCCAGTGCTGAAGTTGCTTCATCGGAAATTAAAATTTTCGGATCATTAGCCAAAGCACGTGCAATTGCCACCCTTTGTTTTTGCCCACCTGATAATTGTGATGGGTAATTGTTGGCACGATCAGCCAACCCAACTAATTCCAGTAAGTCCTCAACTTTTTTGTCAATGTCCGTTTTGGCTAAGCCTGAATGACGTAGTGCAAATGCCACATTCTCCTTAGCCGTTTTTTGAGCCATCAAATTAAAGTGTTGGAAGATCATTCCAATCTCACGACGTTTTTCACGCAAGGCTTGAGATGATAATTGGATTTTGCCCTGATCGAAAGTCAGGTCCTGATCAATAGTAATTCTTCCTGCAGTAGGCTTTTGTAAGAGGTTGATCACACGGACCAGTGTTGATTTCCCAGCACCAGAATAACCAACAATCCCATAGATATCACCTTTTTGGATATCAATTGAAACATCTTTAACAGCTTCAATTCTTCGATTCTTTTGTTCAAAAGTAATATCAATATGATCTAGTTGAATCATTGTTTCACTCATAACTTTTAATTAACTCCTCTACCAATATTATATGGGTATAATAATCTGCAATACTAATATTTTCATCTCCAGCATGATCTCGACTATCTTTGCTTCCTAATCCAAAGGAAGCCATAGGTACAGCTAATTCTTCGAAGACTGTATGCATTGGTCCAGTTCCGGCCGATGTTGGCAAAAGGCTTAGCCCTCCTGGATAGTGCTTATCTAAAACAGAAATCAAGTGTTGAATAGCTGGATGACTTAAATCACTGCGGTAGCCTTTTTCCCCAAGCGTATAAGTTAATTCAACATGACCGAAACCATTTTTTTGTAGTTGATGCTGAACTTGTTTAAAGACAACTTTGGGGTCCATGCCAGGCACCAATCTTATTTCTAATTTAGCTTGTGCCTGGGATGGAATAATCGTTTTGACACCTTGGCCTAAATAGCCAGACCAAATGCCTTGAATCGTTAAGGCAGGCTGAAAATAATAGGTCTTCAGAAATTCTAATCTATCTGATTGTAACATAGGTAATTGTAGGCCGTAAAGGTCTTTGATCTTATCTTCATCTTCTAATGCATATTGTGCAACAAGTTCTAATTCTTTTTGACTTGGTGCTTGAATGGTATCAGTCAAACCATCAATTAATATCTGACCATTATTTCCTCTTAAACTAGTCAAGGCATTAATCAAATACCAAGTAGCAGATTCAATACTGCCACCTAATTTGGAGTGGCTATCCAACTTAGCACTTTTAATCTCTGCATTAAAGGTAACAATTCCTTTATTACCACCAGTTACCTCCAGCTGATTGAGTTCATTACGAATTCCCTGCTCCCATATCAAAAGCTCTGAATCTTGCAATTGTGACTGGTATTTTTTTAGATAATGCTCTAAGTCGACTGATGCTGATTCCTCAGCACCTTCCATCATAAAAATTATGTTAATTGGCAGCGACCCATATTCTGCTAAATACTTTTGAACAGCCGTCAAACGGGCGATAATGTGACCTTTGTCATCATCAACACCTCTTCCATAAATAAAATTATCTCGAATAGTCAATTCAAAAGGGTCACTTTGCCATTCTTGATCAGCATCAGCTGGGACAGTATCATAGTGATTATAAAAAATAAGTGTTTTGGCATCCTTCTTAGGACTAGTAAAAGTTGCTAGTACAAAGGGAGCTTTGTAGGTTGTGTCTAAAATAACCTGAGCACCAGCCTTTTGAAATAGTAATTCTAGAAAGGTTGCGACTTCCATAAGACCTATATCTTGAGCGAATATCGACTTTCTAGCTATTAGGCTCTTTAAATCTTCAAAATATGACTGGGTTAATTGGTCTTGCCAAAAGCGATCAATAATATCATTGTTATTTAAACTTGTCATCACTATCCTCCTATCAAGAAAAGGTTGGGACTTTTGTCATCAACCTTTCAATATCACTTATTTCTGACCATTACCAAACTGTAATATCAACACCATCAGATGTTTTATCAACAACTTTTTTAACCTCATCTGTATGATAAGCTTTGATTAATTTTTTAATAGCTACTGCTTTATCAGATTTCTTCCAATCTTTTTTAGCAGTTAAGATATTAACCCACTGTTTAGTATTTTTATCAACTTTCTCTTTGTAAAGAGATGTCTTGAAGTCAATTTTAGCAGGTACGGCGAAACTATTATTAACAATTGCTGCATCTGCGGATGTTAATGAACGAGCTGTTTGACTAGCATCTAGTTCTTTAATATCTAATTTTTTGCTGTTACTTGTGACATTAGCAATTGTTGCTAATTTTTCACCTGAAACATCTAATTTAATCAAACCAGCAGATTCTAAGAGATAAAGAGCACGTGATTCATTTGTCGCATCATTTGGAATGGCAATTTGTGCCCCATTTGGTAAATCTTTGATACTTGAATACTTAGCTTTACCTTTTTGATTGGTTCCTGAGAATAAATGAATTGGACTAATATAAGTATCGGCAATAGCAACTAAATCACCTTTGTTTTCTTTATTCCAGTTAGACAAGAAATTATAATGTTGGAAAGCATTAATATCTACCTCACCATTATCAACAGCTTTATTAGGTTGATTGTAATCAGTAAACTCTTTATACTTGAGCGTAACATTTTCTTTTTTCAAGAGCTCTTCAATCTTATCCCAACGAGCCTGATCAGATTCAGTCTTTGTCATTACGCCAACTGTAATAGTATTTTTGTCGTTTTTGGGACTGCCACATGCAACTAAAACTGTTGAAAGTAATGCAATACCAGTAATTCCTATAATTTTATGTAATTTCATCTATATTATTCCTCATTTCTTAAGCATGTTATTATTCTACCTTTTTTTGTTATAGTTTTCAAATAGATAAAACATAGTATTTAATATAGTTTAAAACTATATTAAATTTTAAAAAAATGTGAAGACATTGATATCGTCTTCACAATTGAAATTTATTATTATTTTGGTAATTTCATTTGATCTTGCTGAGGTGCATATGATCCACCGAGATATTCTTTTGCTAACTTAGTCAAGGTTCCGTCTTTTTCTAAAGTTTTTAGACGTTTATTAACAAAGCTTTGCAATTCTTCTTGGTCTTGACCAAAAATGAAGTAAATATATGGTTGGTCCTTACTTTCCAAGGGAATTGTTTTTAAATTATCCAAGCCTTGCTCTTTGATAATTGAATTTACAGTTGGGGCATCAAAAATTTTGAAGTCAGCTTTTCCTTGACTTAAGTTACTTAAAATTTGTGTAATATTTTCGTTAGTGTATTTCAAGTTTAAGCTTTTATCGCCTTCTTTTTTCTTGTAGTCTTCTAACTGAGCAGCTGTTGTAGTCCCTTGGACGACTTGAGTTGAATGTCCCTTAATATCAGCATATGATTTAATATTACTATCTTTAGGAACGACTAAAACTGAAGGTGTAGTTCCTGTTGGATAAGAGAAAAGATACTTATTGGCACGTTCTTTGGTATAAGAAATATTGTTGGCACCCATTTGGAATTTGCTAGCATCTAAACCAGTAAAAATAGATGACCATTCTGTTTTCTTAAAGTTAACTTTATAGTCTTCAGAATCTTTAAAAACAGCTTTAGCAACCTCAATATCATAGCCTGTCAATTTCCCATCTTTTTGATAAGAAAAGGGAGCTGTTGTTCCAACTGTCGCAAAGTTCACTTTTTCTTTTTTATCTGAATTAGCATTTTTATCATTAGCACATGCTGCTAATAGACTGACTGTTGCCAAACCTAAAGCACTGACTGCTACTATTTTTTTTAAAGCCATTAAATAATCTCCTTAGTTATAATAGTAGTATTTTAGCATGATTCACTAACTAGCACTAATACCAATAAGGTATCACTGTGATATGCTTTCCTTATCACAACAAAAAAGTGGACAAGCCATTTGGCTCATCCTCTAATAGAGAAGGTTTCATTAAAAATCTGAAACGTTATGGTAAACCTTTTGCACATCGTCATCTGCTTCAAGTGCCTCAACTAATTTTTCGAATTTTTCAAGATCTTCGCCTTCAAGTGTCACTTCTGACTGTGGAATCATTTCAAGTTCAGTCACTTGGAACTCTTCAATGCCATTATCACGAAGCACTTGAATCCCTTTGTGAAGACCTGTTGGGGCAGTGTAAACGGTAATTGTTCCTTCTTCTGCTTCTACATCATCTACATCTACATCAGCTTCTAATAATTGTTCAAAAACAGTATCTGAATCATCACCTGCAAAAACAATAACACCTTTTTTATCAAACATGTAAGACACTGAACCAGAAGCTCCCATGTTTCCGCCATTTTTACCATAAGCAGTACGAACGTTGGCTGCAGTACGGTTAACATTTGACGTCAAAGTATCAACAATAATCATTGAACCATTAGGACCAAATCCTTCGTAACGGCCTTCAACGAAAGTTTCATCAGTATTCCCTTTAGCCTTATCAATTGCTTTATCAATAACGTGTTTTGGAACTTGCGCTTGTTTAGCACGATCAACAACGAATCGAAGGGCTGCGTTAGTTTCTGGGTCTGGATCCCCTTGTTTTGCAGCTACATAGATTTCTACACCGAATTTAGCATAAACTTTTGAAGTAGCACCGTCTTTAGCAGTTTTCTTGGCAACAATATTGGCCCATTTACGTCCCATTGGAATCTCCTCTAAATTAACAATTTTTTTATGTAGTCTCTGTTGAATTGCAGAGCTATCTTATCATTTAACTCTATTATTATAGCACTTTGCGAGCATTTGGTAAAATGAAAATTAAGTCTTTCGCTTGTGGACAACTAATGACGACAAGTACGCACAGAAGACTGAAGACCTTATCTAGATTTGAGTAAATCCTCAAAGGATTTAGCAGGCCTTCCTAAGACACGTTCAACATCACCAGAAACTTTACTCAGTTCATCCTTAGCTATAGCTGTATAGGTTGTGACCCAGGCATCATATTGCCAATCTTCTGCTGGCCATTGTTTACGCCATTCATAAGCTTCACTTAGTTCCTCTGGATAATAACTAATCTCTTTTTCAAAATGTTTAGATAAGATTTTAGCCATTTGTTCCATCGACAGGGCTTCTGGGCCCGTTAATTCTAAGACCTGGTTTTCCCATGCTTGGGGATTCTCTAGGATAGTGAGGGCTACCTCAGCAACGTCAGTGCGCGTGACTGATGATACACGGCCGTTGCCAGCTGGGCCTCGTAATTGACCTGACTGCTCAGCAATTTCCAAAAACAAATCACTATAAAAATTATCACGGAGGAAAGTGTAGGTCATGCCAAGTTCCTTGATAAAGCTTTCCGTATGCCCGTGGTCATGAGCCAAGGTGAAGGTCGCTTGGGGAGTCGGGTTCATAAAAGAGGTGTAAATAATATGACGGACACCAGCCTTTTGGGCCGTTTTAATAAAGTCTTTGTGCTCTTGTAGGCGAGTTAGACTTTCATGACCAGAAACCATAAATAGAACATCAATCCCTTCAAGTGCTTCAAGTGTTTCTGGACTCTTATCATAAGTAGTTTTCATGATGCTCGCTCCCATCAATTGTGGTGCCACCTCAGGTCGTCTAGCCAAATGACGAACTTCTAAGCCTTGATCAGACAAGCCCTTGGCTAAAAAGCCTCCTAATTTACCAGTTACACCTGTAATTGCTAATTTTTTCATGTAATAACTCCTTTGCCACATTATAGCACGATCATAATTAATCTGTCAGAAATCGGCTAGCAAAAAAGCCTCATGGAGGCTTTATTGATTTGTATAATAGATAATGGCCTGACTAGCAAATGCTGCTGTGCCTTGACCACCCATTTGATCAATATTGGTTTTAAAAAGGTCATCTACAGTATACATCTGCCCAAGACCAGCTAAAATCTCATTTGTACAAGTATAAAAGTTAGCAGTAATGTAGTCTTTCAATTTTTTAACTTGCCCTTGAACAAGTGGACTATCAAATGCTTCGTTTTGCAAGTTCCCAAACTCTGCAAAAATAACTTGCATCTGCTCAGCAACTTGTTCATGATTAATTTTTCCTGCCTTGCTTTGATACTCTTGAAAAGCTTCTGAATCACCCCAACGTTCTTTTACTTCTTGGTCATATACATCAAATTCTGACATATTTTTTCCCCCATGGATAGCTGTTGCATGTAAAATTAATTTTTTCAAATGTAGTCGTTTGTTTTCTAGAAGCTTAATTTGTTCTAGCAGCGCCTCATCTCTGACAAATGCTGGGCTATCCAATATTTCATTAATTTTTTTAAGAGGAAATTCAAGTTCTCTATACAATAAAATAGTTTGCAACCTAGATAGACAAGCTTCATCATAATAACGATAACCATTAGCACCCACATAAGTCGGATTCAGCAAACCAATTGCATCATAATAATGTAGGGTACGCACACTGATACCTGTCAACTTACTCATTTCATTTACTGTTCTCATCATAACCTCTTTAAACAAAGTATAAACTATTACCTAATGTTAGAGTCAAGTGTTTTTTATTTTTTCTCTCTCACAGGTACACGGCCATAGTTCTGTTCAATTAGCTTAGGGTTACCCATTTGATAAACTTTATCAGCCTGTTGTGACATTAGGTCCCATGCCTTGGCACCAATTCGACTAATCATGTCAACTTGTGTCTTAATCGACTTCAAGTGTGCTTGACCAGCTGCTGAAAAGCCCAAAATATGAACAGCGTCTGGCAATGGTGCTTCACTAGCATTAACCAAGATGTAAGTTAGTACTCTACGAACTCGAGCTTTCGTGTATCGTTTGGTTGCAACTTTTTCCACTAATTGGTCAATAGTCGCAACGCTCCTAATAGCTGTGCGAATACGACTTGCTAACTCCTCATTAACTTGAAAAATACTGGTCAAGTCCCGATGGGTCATAATCTGGTATCTCAATAGAGGAAAATAGTCAGCCCAAGACACATGACTAGCCTGTAAGAATAAATCAGAATCAGGCATAACGCGTTCCAGAAATTCCTTATCATCTAAATGGCGACGAATAGCTGTTGCAGAGGCCATCTGACCAGTCTTATCAGTGGAATGATAATTAGCCCCCTCACGCTTGATGGCTTCAAGTTGAATGTTTTTTGCAGCGCAAGCTTTGGCGTAGGCAAGTCCCAAAATATGATTGGGAGTATCTCCTGCAAAGTCTAAACCGGCAAAGGCTTGCCACATTTTCTGTGTTTTTTGAGGATAAGTGAGGGAATCATCAAGTTGCCTTATATAAGCTTCCATCAGCTCAGCTTTTTTTCCATAAATATCAGAAACTCTTTGATAATCAATTATTTCTTCTGATCCAAAGACCAGCTTTTCAATGCCCAATTTTGATAAAATTTCAAGCGCACCTTGAGCGAAGTAATCTGCTGATTGAACAGAGACCAAAAATGGCATTTCAACAACTAAGTCTGCTCCTTGATTAAGTGCCATTTGAGTTCGTGTCCATTTATCAACAATAGCTGGTTCTCCTCTTTGTACAAAGTTTCCAGACATCACAACTATTTTTAGTCCCCCAAGCTGGTTGAGAAGATAGGCATGTCCATTATGAAAAGGATTGAACTCAGCTACAATACCAGTAATTGTCATAACATTTCTTTCTTTATTTTTGTGCTACAAAAAACCATCGTTTACTAGTTTCATTTGGTTCCTTATCTACAAAATCAGCATAGATTTTAAATGATTTAAAGCCTGCTTGTTCAAGTAAGATATCATAGGTTAAAATTTCATAAGTTCGTTCTTCATGAACTTCATCATGACGAGTGAAGGTGCCATCCTCTTCCTGAATAAAGAATGTTAATTCATGAACGACCGAGTGGGGAGCATCATCCTCATAGGTGTCCCATATCATAGCAAACTCATCAGCATTTTCATGGTAAGAATAGCCTGGGAAAACTGTATCCGTTTGGTATGTTGAGTGGACATCAAAGATAAAGACACCACCTTCATTTAAAGCATTATAAACTTCTTTGAAGACATCTCCAACTTCTACTTCATCTTGCATATAACAAATTGAATCTGAATAACAAGTTACAAAATCATACTTACCAGCTTGCTTTAAGTAAAGCATATTCCCTTGTAAGAATTTTATGTTTTGTTTAGCTGTCTTAGATCTTTTTTCTGCAATATCCAACATATCTTGACTAAGATCTAAACCAGTGACATCAAACCCCGCTTGAGCAAAACGAATTGACTGAATACCTGTTCCACAAGCTAATTCCAATAATTTTTTGTGGTCTTTACTCTTCGGCAAGTGACGAAGAGTAAAATCGGTCCACAAGTCATATAAACTATCATCCATAACAGCATCATAAACTGATGCAAATGTTTCATAAATTGTCATATATCCTCTATTCTGAAAAAACAGTCGAATTGACTGTTTTTTTTATGCTAATAAATTTTCTAAGTTAACTGATGGCGCTTCATGCCAGAGTTTTTCAATATTATAATGGAAACGTTGATCTTCTGTAAAAATATGAACAACAACATCATTTAAGTCTAACAATACCCAGCCAGTTGCACTGTCACCTTCAACATGACTTGCCTCTCCGCCAGCTTCTTTAACTTTCTCACGAATATTTTCAGCAAGTGCTTCCAGTTGACGAGTGTTTGTTGCACTAGCAATTAGGAAATAGTCAGTTAAGCTAGTTAAGCCTTCAAGGTCTAATGCTAAAATATCTTCAGCCCGTTTTTCGTCAGCTGCCTTAGCAGCAAGTTCTAAAAGTTCTTCTTTTTTCATTAAATGTTTATTTCTTTCTATTTTATAAGGTCTTCAAGAGACAGTAGTTGAGCAAAGCGACCTTGCCATATATCAGAATAATAGGCAATCAGTGTTTGAGCCGACATTAGTAAATTATCAAAAGTTGAGGTTAAGCCAATTGGTAGGATAACAGGTATATCCAAATCAAATGCAGACTTAACAGTTGCATCTATACAATACTCAGTTTGCATGCCAACAATTACCAATTGTGTGATTGCTTGGTTATCGATGTACTCTTTCAAGTCAGTCTTTTTAAAGGCACTATTAAAGGTTTTATCAATAATTTTTTCACCCTTTTGTGGAGACAAGCTTGGGTAAATTTCCCAATCTCGACTACCAAGTGGTATCCTAAACCATTATGCCTAACAAAAATAACTGGTTGCTTTGTTTCTCGAAAATTAGCAATTAATTTTTGAATACCTTCAACCATTTGTATCAATTGATAAGGTCCTTCCTCAATCAATTGATTTTGCATATCAACTACTAGTAATGCTTCTTTCATTTTCAATCCCTCAAATAGTGACAAAATGCATTATAAGTTTCAATCGTTTGCGGATAAATAGGTACCGACTTCTTAGCTAAGTAAGCAACAGTATTTACTGTTTCAAATGCAACTGCTTTATCTAGACTCTCATTTGCAATTATTCGTGCATCATTCACTAATGGGAAAATCCTACCTTCTTCAATGTAATCAGCAACGTATAAAATTTTATCTAAGAGCGTCATTTCTGCTGCACCGACAGTGTGAATCTCAATTGCACGTAAGATTTCTGGGTCTTTTAAACCTAAATCTTCTTGTATCTTATAGATACCCACTTTACCATGCCATACATTATTATTCCAATTTAACAAATCGGGATCTAATTGATACTTTTTGATTAAATCAATAAAAACCTGATTATCACATTCTTTAGCATAATCATGTAATAAAGCAGCGAGACCAGCTTTTTCAGGATCATATTGATTCTTTTTAGCTAAGGCTTTTGCAGCTTTTTCGACACCTAGGACATGTTGATATCTCCGTGGACTCATCTGCGTAGCAATTTTTTCAAGTAATTCCTTACGTTTATAGGGAAGATAAGCTTGATATGTCATTTGTAAAGACCTTCGTTTTCAATATAAGTTAATACTGATTGTGGAAGCAAGTAATTTGGTTTGCGGCCCTTTTTGATAAAGTCACGAATCATACTTGAAGAAATATCCATTAACGGAATATCTACCCAAATAACTGGATAAGAAGTACCTGCTTTAAATTTTGGTCTTTGAACTCCAACAAACTGAACCATTTCCACAAGCTCGTCAATACGATACCATTTTGGTAAATAAGCAACCATATCTGCACCAATAATAAAGTAATAATCAACATTTGGATTTTGCTCAGTTAAGGCTTTCATCGTATCAAAAGTATAAGATTTCCCTTTACGCTCAAGTTCACAGGTCTCAATCTCTAGTCCATCAACTTCTTCAATAGCTAATTTAAGCATGTTAAGACGATGTGATTCCTCAATCGTTTCCTTAGTATCAACATGCGGCGGTTTAAATTCAGGCATCAAAAAGACATGGTCAAGACCTAGTTGTTGTCTAACTTGATCTGCAACCACTAAATGGGCATTATGAATAGGGTTGAAATTTCCACCCAAAATTCCAACTTGTTTGCGATTTGTATCTTTTTCTTCTGTTTTTAATTCTACTTTTGTAAATGGTGTAACGAGTTCTAAAGACATACCTTCTCCAGCTGTATATTTTACTATTATTGAATTGCTTTAACTTTGACTGACAATTTGCGATTTTCTTTTTTTGCAGAAACTTTGTACAAGATAATAATGCGACCAATTTTTAAAACTGAATCACAACCAATTTCTTCTTCTAAAGTTTCAGCAACGTCATGAATGTCTTCATCAGTATTTTGTAACAATGTTACTTTGATTAATTCACGGGCATCGAGTGCTTGTCTAATGCTTGTTTTAATTTGATTATTTAAGCCATTTTTACCAATCTGAACAATTGGTTTAAGACTATGTGCTTCTGATTTCAAAAAAGCACGTTGTTTACTTGTTAACATGTAATATCCTTTTTCTTAGATTATCTTTAGATAATCGCTTTGCGGGTTAGAACGCTAACTCCTTTAGGAGCCCATCCTGCAATTCTTACAGGAGCATCTTTGCTGCCATTAATTCTTAGCCAGCCTAGTCCTGAAAAGACTAAATCTGTCTTGTCAGAAATAGTGAATTCATATGGCACTAGCTTAGGAAAATCTTCCTTATCAGCAGGTCCTGGTGGCGTCAATAATAAACCTAGGTGCTTCTGATAAAATTCGCTTGCACCCTCTAACTTGGTTCTATGAACCGTTAAATTATTATCAAAATACGCTGTAAAGCCCTGCTTATCACCAGAGATAAAATCAAAACGTCCTAATCCACCTAAAAATAGTGTCTGTTCGGAATTAAGCTGATAAGTCTTTGGTTTAATTTCTTTTTTAGGACTGATATATTTAAGATCTTTAGCAGTCAAAAAGTGGGCCATTTGATGGCGATGAATAATCCCAGGTGTATCAAAGATGAAAGTCCCATCATCAAGTGGAATTTCAATTTTATCAAGGGTTGTTCCAGGAAATCGAGATGTTGTAATTATATCCTTGTCACCAGTAATTTCCTGAATAATAGCATTAATTAAGGTTGATTTACCAACATTGGTAACGCCAACAACATAGACATCTCGCCCTTTGCGAAGTTGATTAATTTTTTCAATTAATTCTTTTATTGCATTATTATTTTGAGCACTAGTTAAAATTACATCGAGTGGTCTTAGCCCCTCTTCATGTGCTCTCTCAGTCAGCCATTGGGTAACTTTGCCTTCTTTTACAGATTTAGGCAAAATATCCATTTTGTTACCAACCAAAAGAACATCGTTACCAGAAACAAAGCGTGATAAGCCTGGAATAACTGACCCATTAAAATCAAAAATATCAATAACGTTAATGACTAAAGCATCACTATCTCCAACTTCATGAAGTAATTTCAAAAACTCTTCGTCAGAAATATTGACATCTGTTATTTCATTATAGTGTCGTAATCTAAAGCAACGCTGACAATACAATTCACCAGTTTCAAGTCCTTTTTTAAGTGCTCCAGTTGGTGTATAACCAGCTTGTTCTTTATTTTCAGTTTGAATGTTTATACCACATCCAATACAAATTAATTCTTCCATTAAATTCCTTTTTTATATGTTAATTTTCCATATTTATCTTCTAATTTTGCAAAAACTCGTTTCTCGCGTGCACGGTTGATTTTAGTATTCCATGCATCAGAAGCTACTAATGGTTTAACTAAAACTGACTTAATTCCAGCTCTATGGCTCGCTCGAATATCTGTCATTAACTGATCACCAACCATAATAACTTCATCGCGGTCAAAACCATAACGTTTAATGGCAATGTTAATTCCCCTTGCAAAAGGTTTCATTGCTCTACTAATAAAATCAACACCAAAGCGTGATACAGCTCGTTCAACACGTTTATAATTATTATTTGAAACAACAACTACAGTTATATCAGCAATCGTCATTTCATCCAACCATGCTCTAACTTCAGGCGTACCATCTGGATTATTCCATGCAATTAAAGTATTATCTAAATCAACTAATACAGCAGTTATGCCATTTCTTAATAAATCATTTGCTCTTAAATCGTAAACAGCTCCAACCATATAGGTCGGCCTATAATCGTCTATACTCATTTTTTCTCCAAAAGTCGTTAGTACCTTAATTATACCATATTTAAAATGAAAAGTAATCAAACTATCGCTTATACGTAGGCTAAGTTATAACAATGTAAATTTTAAAATTTATATTATTCATCCAAGAAATCGATAAAAAATGGTTTAATTTTTCTTAATAGTGCTCTTCTACCAATAAACCTCTCGCCTCTCATCAATGCATATAATTGAGACTGCTCTTCTTTTGTTAAGATACCAGAAATCTGTTCAATAATTGATTGGTATGCAATAAACTCATCCAATACCAATCCTTGACTTGGAATTTTATGAGCTATTTCTCCAATTTCTTCATATGGCATTCTATTAAATCGTCTCTTCTGACTCTCTTGGAAACGGATAACATCCTTTAAGTGTGAAGAAAATTTAGTTTTAAAATATACTAATAGTTGTTGCTCATTCTTATACAAGTCTGGATTTCGATGAAGTAAATCATGCAAAATGAGTCGACCTTCTTGAAACCAATCATCCTTTTCCCATAAGTGAATATAATAAGACCGCATAAATTTATAAATAGTTGGTTTGACAGTTTTAAAACATTTATCAAATTGATCCATTCTTACTCCTTATAATAGTATTGAAATTATTATGGCTCTATAATTTCTGTAGTGGGTAAATCCACTGTAGAGATTATGGAGCCTTTTTGAGTATATACAAAAAGTCCCATATGACCTATAATGAAAAGTGCTCAAACTATCATTTTAGAAAGACTCATATGGAACAACTAAATCTTATCACAAATTTTCTCAGAATTAAAGACAAAAATATCACTATCACTGATGAATATGATATGGGAACTCACTTAGAACTCCACGGTCACTTGGACTACACAGCCCCTAAATGCCCAAAATGCAAGGGACAAATGGCTAAGTACGACTACCAGAAAACTTCTAAAATCCCCTACTTAGAAACTGCTGGCTACCCTTTACTTATCCGCCTTAGAAAGCGTCGTTTCAAGTGTAAAGATTGCGGAAAAATGGCGGTCGCTGAAACTCCTCTTGTCAAGAAGAACCACCAAATCTCTGTCGCTGTTAACCAGAAAATCGCACAATTACTCATCGAAAATCAAGCAATGAAACATATTGCACACAGGCTATCAATTTCAACATCGTCAGTTATGAGAAAGCTCAATGAGTTCAAGTTTGAAACGGATTGGAATACCCTACCTGAGGTGATGAGTTGGGACGAGTATGCCTTCAAGAAGGGGAAAATGAGCTTCATCGCTCAAGATTTCGACTCCCTAAATGTCATCGCCATTCTCGACGGAAGAACTCAAGCAACCATCCGAAACCACTTTCTTCGCTATCCTAGAAAGGTTAGAAATCGGGTCAAAGTGATTACCATGGATATGTTTAGTCCCTATTATCAACTTGCTAAACAACTTTTTCCGAATGCAAAAATTGTACTCGATCGCTTTCATATCGTGCAACACCTTAGTCGTGCTATGAACCGTGTCCGTATTCAAATTATGAATCAATTCGACAGAAAATCGCAGGAATACCGAGCCTTGAAACGTTACTGGAAATTGATACAACAAGATAGCCGTAAACTCAGCGATAAACGATTTTATCGTCCTATGTTTCGAATGCATTTGACTAACAAGGAAATCCTAGAAAAACTCCTGTCTTTCTCCGAGGAACTACGACAACACTATGTACTCTATCAGCTTCTCTTATTTCATTTCCAAGAGAAGAACTCAGACCATTTCTTTGACCTCATCGAACAGGAAATAGCCATCGTTAATCCTATTTTCCAGACGGTATTGAAGACATTTTTAAAGGATAAAGACAAGGTTGTAAACGCCATGGAATTGCCTTATTCCAACGCCAAACTGGAAGCTACCAATAATCTCATCAAAGTCATTAAGAGAAATGCCTTTGGTTTCAGGAACTTTGAAAACTTTAAAAAACGGATTTTGATTGCATTGAACATAAAGAAAGAGAGGACGAAGTTCGTCCTCTCTAGGTGTTAGCTTTTCATCTACCCACTACAGTTGACAAAGAGCCATTATTATAAAAGAACCAAAACAAAAACAACATGACATCCATGTCATGTTGTTTAAATTATGATGCACCCTAGAGGAGTCGAACCTCTAACCGCCTGATTCGTAGTCAGGTACTCTATCCAGTTGAGCTAAGGGTGCTACTTAATTATCTAGAAATATCTTACACCTTTATCGCTAAAAATGCAAGCCAATCAATAAAAAAAAATAGGCTAGCCTATCTCAATTTACTCCGCCAGTAGGACTCGAACCTACGACATCATGATTAACAGTCATGCGCTACTACCAACTGAGCTATGGCGGATCAATGCTAAGCGACTTCCGTATCTAACAGGGGGCAACCCCCAACTACTTCAGGCGTTCTAGGGCTTAACTACTGTGTTCGGCATGGGTACAGGTGTATCTCCTAGGCTATCGTCACTTAACTTTGAGTCCACTCAAAATTGAATATCTATATTCTAACAAGTTTGACCAAAACTGTCAATAAACTATTTGTTCATACTTATCTTAGGATAAGTCCTCGAGCTATTAGTATTAGTCCGCTTCATATATCGCTATACTTCCACTTCTAACCTATCTACCTGATCATCTCTCAGGGCTCTTACTGATATAAAATCATGGGAAATCTCATCTTGAGGGGGGCTTCGCACTTAGATGCTTTCAGCGCTTATCCCTTCCCTACATAGCTACCCAGCGATGCCTTTGGCAAGACAACTGGTACACCAGCGGTAAGTCCACTCTGGTCCTCTCGTACTAGGAGCAGATCCTCTCAAATTTCCTACGCCCGCGACGGATAGGGACCGAACTGTCTCACGACGTTCTGAACCCAGCTCGCGTGCCGCTTTAATGGGCGAACAGCCCAACCCTTGGGACCGACTACAGCCCCAGGATGCGACGAGCCGACATCGAGGTGCCAAACCTCCCCGTCGATGTGAACTCTTGGGGGAGATAAGCCTGTTATCCCCAGGGTAGCTTTTATCCGTTGAGCGATGGCCCTTCCATGCGGAACCACCGGATCACTAAGCCCGACTTTCGTCCCTGCTCGAGTTGTAACTCTCGCAGTCAAGCTCCCTTATACCTTTACACTCTACGATTGATTTCCAACCAATCTGAGGGAACCTTTGGGCGCCTCCGTTACCTTTTAGGAGGCGACCGCCCCAGTCAAACTGCCCGTCAGACACTGTCTCCGATAGGGTTAACCTATCTGGGTTAGAGTAGCCATAACACAAGGGTAGTATCCCAACATTGCCTCAGACGAAACTGGCGTCCCGTCTTCAATGGCTCCTACCTATCCTGTACATGTGGTACAGATACTCAATATCAAACTGCAGTAAAGCTCCATGGGGTCTTTCCGTCCTGTCGCGGGTAACCTGCATCTTCACAGGTACTAAAATTTCACCGAGTCTCTCGTTGAGACAGTGCCCAAATCATTACGCCTTTCGTGCGGGTCGGAACTTACCCGACAAGGAATTTCGCTACCTTAGGACCGTTATAGTTACGGCCGCCGTTTACTGGGGCTTCAATTCATACCTTCGCTTACGCTAAGCACTCCTCTTAACCTTCCAGCACCGGGCAGGCGTCACCCCCTATACATCATCTTACGATTTAGCAGAGAGCTGTGTTTTTGATAAACAGTTGCTTGGGCCTATTCACTGCGGCTGACGCTAACGCCAGCACCCCTTCTCCCGAAGTTACGGGGTCATTTTGCCGAGTTCCTTAACGAGAGTTCTCTCGATCACCTGAGGCTACTCGCCTCGACTACCTGTGTCGGTTTGCGGTACGGGTAGTATGTAATTAAACGCTAGAAGCTTTTCTTGGCAGTGTGACATCACTAACTTCGCTACTTAATTTCGCTCCTCATCACAGCTCAATGTATTAGGTATAAGCATTTGACTCATACCACACCTCACTGCTTGAACGTGCTCTTCCATTCGCACGCTTTAGTTAGCCTACTGCGTCCCTCCATCACTTTACATACTAGTACAGGAATATCAACCTGTTGGCCATCGAATACACCTTTCGGTCTCTCCTTAGGTCCCGACTAACCCAGGGCGGACGAGCCTTCCCCTGGAAACCTTAGTCTTACGGTGGACAGGATTCTCACCTGTCTTTCGCTACTCATACCGGCATTCTCACTTCTATGCGTTCCAGCACTCCTCACGGTATACCTTCTTCACACATAGAACGCTCTCCTACCATTACCTCTAAAGGTAATCCACAGCTTCGGTAAATTGTTTTAGCCCCGGTACATTTTCGGCGCAGGGTCACTCGACTAGTGAGCTATTACGCACTCTTTGAATGAATAGCTGCTTCTAAGCTAACATCCTAGTTGTCTGTGCAACCCCACATCCTTTTCCACTTAACAATTATTTTGGGACCTTAGCTGGTGGTCTGGGCTGTTTCCCTTTCGACTACGGATCTTAGCACTCGCAGTCTGACTGCCGATTATATCTCGTTGGCATTCGGAGTTTATCTGAGATTGGTAATCCGGGATGGACCCCTCACCCAAACAGTGCTCTACCTCCAAGAGACTTAACATCGACGCTAGCCCTAAAGCTATTTCGGAGAGAACCAGCTATCTCCAAGTTCGTTTGGAATTTCTCCGCTACCCACAAGTCATCCAAGCACTTTTCAACGTGCCCTGGTTCGGTCCTCCAGTGAGTTTTACCTCACCTTCAACCTGCTCATGGGTAGGTCACATGGTTTCGGGTCTACAACATGATACTAAGTCGCCCTATTAAGACTCGGTTTCCCTACGGCTCCGTCTCTTCAACTTAACCTCGCATCATATCGTAACTCGCCGGTTCATTCTACAAAAGGCACGCTCTCACCCATTAACGGGCTCGAACTTGTTGTAGGCACACGGTTTCAGGTTCTATTTCACTCCCCTTCCGGGGTGCTTTTCACCTTTCCCTCACGGTACTGGTTCACTATCGGTCACTAGAGAGTATTTAGGGTTGGGAGATGGTCCTCCCAGATTCCGACGAGATTTCGCGTGTCTCGCCGTACTCAGGATACTGCTAGAGTCATTTACTATTTTAAATACGAGGCTATTACTCTCTTTGGCTTACCTTCCCAGGTAATTCTTCTATAGTATTTGATCCCACGTCGCAGTCCTACAACCCCGAGGAGTAAACTCCTCGGTTTGCCCTTCTGCCGTTTCGCTCGCCGCTACTAAGGCAATCGCGTTTGCTTTCTCTTCCTGCAGCTACTTAGATGTTTCAGTTCACTGCGTCTTCCTTCTCATGACCTTAACAGTCATGGATGACATGCATTACATGCCGGGTTCCCCCATTCGGACATCTCTGGATCAAAGCTTACTTACAGCTCCCCAAAGCATTTCGTCGTTAGTCACGTCCTTCATCGGCTTCTAGTGCCAAGGCATCCACCGTGCGCCCTTATTAACTTAACCTTATTTCCAGTCTTTCGACCTTCTTTTAATTTTTTTTAATATGTTCGCGTTTATCTTTTTTTCGGTTTATTTCTTGTTACTTTTTTCTACAATTAATTTCTTAATTGTGGAATTTGATATAGATATTCAATTTTCAATGGACTATGTTAGGATTTTTATCCTACTTATCTAGTTGAACACGAGATTAATTTCTTAAGAAATTTCGGCAAGCCGAACATCTCTTTGTATCCTAGATAATGGAGCCTAGCGGGATCGAACCGCTGACCTCCTGCGTGCAAAGCAGGCGCTCTCCCAGCTGAGCTAAGGCCCCGACTAATAAACTGGTTGTTACATTATTAGTGGTGTTTCTATCTCATTACTTTAATAAGACCTCTCAAAACTAAATAAGACTTTTCCTAACGTGCTTCCATTTCCTTAGAAAGGAGGTGATCCAGCCGCACCTTCCGATACGGCTACCTTGTTACGACTTCACCCCAATCATCTATCCCACCTTAGGCGGCTGGCTCCTATTAGGTTACCTCACCGACTTCGGGTGTTACAAACTCTCGTGGTGTGACGGGCGGTGTGTACAAGGCCCGGGAACGTATTCACCGCGGCGTGCTGATCCGCGATTACTAGCGATTCCGACTTCATGTAGGCGAGTTGCAGCCTACAATCCGAACTGAGATTGGCTTTAAGAGATTAGCTTGCCGTCACCGGCTTGCGACTCGTTGTACCAACCATTGTAGCACGTGTGTAGCCCAGGTCATAAGGGGCATGATGATTTGACGTCATCCCCACCTTCCTCCGGTTTATTACCGGCAGTCTCGCTAGAGTGCCCAACTTAATGATGGCAACTAACAATAGGGGTTGCGCTCGTTGCGGGACTTAACCCAACATCTCACGACACGAGCTGACGACAACCATGCACCACCTGTCACCTCTGTCCCGAAGGAAAGTCCTATCTCTAGGACGGTCAGAGGGATGTCAAGACCTGGTAAGGTTCTTCGCGTTGCTTCGAATTAAACCACATGCTCCACCGCTTGTGCGGGCCCCCGTCAATTCCTTTGAGTTTCAACCTTGCGGTCGTACTCCCCAGGCGGAGTGCTTAATGCGTTAGCTGCGGCACTAAGCCCCGGAAAGGGCCTAACACCTAGCACTCATCGTTTACGGCGTGGACTACCAGGGTATCTAATCCTGTTTGCTCCCCACGCTTTCGAGCCTCAGCGTCAGTTACAGACCAGAGAGCCGCTTTCGCCACCGGTGTTCCTCCATATATCTACGCATTTCACCGCTACACATGGAATTCCACTCTCCCCTTCTGCACTCAAGTTATCCAGTTTCCAAAGCGAACCATGGTTGAGCCACGGCCTTTAACTTCAGACTTAAATAACCGCCTGCGCTCGCTTTACGCCCAATAAATCCGGACAACGCTCGAGACCTACGTATTACCGCGGCTGCTGGCACGTAGTTAGCCGTCCCTTTCTGGTTAGTTACCGTCACGTAATGGATTTTCCACTCCCATTACCGTTCTTCTCTAACAACAGAGCTTTACGATCCGAAAACCTTCTTCACTCACGCGGCGTTGCTCGGTCAGGGTTGCCCCCATTGCCGAAGATTCCCTACTGCTGCCTCCCGTAGGAGTCTGGGCCGTGTCTCAGTCCCAGTGTGGCCGATCACCCTCTCAGGTCGGCTATGTATCGTGGCCTTGGTGAGCCGTTACCTCACCAACTAGCTAATACAACGCAGGTCCATCTCATAGTGAAGCAATTGCTCCTTTTAAATTTAGTACATGAGTACTTAATTGTCATGCGGTATTAGCTATCGTTTCCAATAGTTATCCCCCGCTATGAGGTAGGTTACCTACGCGTTACTCACCCGTTCGCAACTCATCTGACTAGTGCAAGCACCAGTCTTCAGCGTTCTACTTGCATGTATTAGGCACGCCGCCAGCGTTCGTCCTGAGCCAGGATCAAACTCTCATTTATATGTTAATTTGATGTTTAACTCATTCTTATCTGTCGCTGACAGATTTATTGTTTTTTTGTTACTTAATTGACAGGTAATATGCATAAACATATCACCCTGCACGTTTGGTTTTTGTCTTATTCAGTTCTCAAAGGTCTTCTTATCTCTTACGAGACAACTATTATATTCTATCAGGTCACAACGCCTTTGTCAATAACTTTTTTAAACTTTTTCGTTTTTTGTTTTCGACTACTAGCTCGCTTTCTGACAACTTTATTAGTATATATGCTTTTGAAGGGATTGTCAATAGAGTTTCTAAATTATTTCAGGATTTCCAATAACATTTTTAGACTTCACATCTTTATCTTTGATTTGCTACTTACCCATCCTCATCCATTAACTCATGGATGTTTTTCTTGATCTTTAGTTAATATTAATATGGGTGGTTCAAAACCTAATTGTTTAAATGCAAGTACTTCACGATCATCGACCTCTTCTACAGTAAAAGTATCATCAGTAAAAATAATACTAAAATTTAGTATGCCTTAATCTAAAACCACAGCTAAGCTATTTAAATTCCGGCCCACACTGTCATATCCGAAGTTCATCAAATAGTATCAACCGTCATTGAAAGCTAGTAGTCGTTTATTTGACATTCCGAAAGTTACATTATTTGGCTTTGTCAAAAATGGAATGTTTTTTTAGATCGTTTGTTGAATTACTGTAAAATAACTTCTGTCATAGCAATGGGGCTGATCTTAATATCGGAAGGTGTGATTGATTCATAATAAATCAACAATATTCCCATTATTATCCAACTTTTTTCAATATCCAAAACAATATTATCTTATATAATATTATTTTATATTAAGTTGAGTGTTTTCTTCAAAAATATAACATCTAATATATTCAAACAATACCTTCAATTCCAACTAAAAAAACTCCTTTTGGCACTGCACCCCAATAGTGGGACAGAAGAAAAACACTCTTATGAAACCAATTTTCTGAATTGAACAGGAGATTGGTTTTTTAAATGACGTTGAATTCTAGTTTCATTATAAAATGTTATGTAATTTTTAACAATATTTGTTATACTAACTTTGTTGTGTTTTCTCCTATCTTGGAGATAAAAGGTTTCAGTCTTTAAAGCGGAGTGAAACCATTCAATACAGGCGTTATCTGCAGGTGTCCCTTTTCGAGACATTGAGCGGGTAATGCCTTTTTCAATACAAGCGAGATAGTAAGCATGTGATGTATAGACAGATCCTTGATCACTGTGTAATAGGACTCCTGATTCTAAATCAAGTTGATTAAGGGTATCAAGTACAAGATCATTGTCCTGTGTATCTGAAATAGTATAGGCCACAATTTCACGATTATAAAGGTCCATAATAGATGACAAGTATAAGGTAGTTTTTCCAAAGTTGAGATAAGTAATATCTGTAACTAGTTTTTGTAATGGTCTGGTTGCCTTAAAGTCACGGTCTAGCTTATTGTCTGTGACGTAGTATGGCCTACCTAATTTAGGGGACTTCTTTATTCTAGTGCGACATAGCCACCCTCTGCTCTTCATGATACGATAGACTTTCTTTACATTGGCATTAATCCCAAACTCTTTCTTTAGAAGACTTGTAATGGTTCTATAACCATATATAAACTTATATTTTAAGCAGAGCTCTTCAACTTTTTCGATAAGACTATCATGAATAGGAGGCTTGATATTAGATTTCCACCGATAATAGGTTGAGCGTGAGACCTTAAAACAGTCCAGAATAAAACCTAATGGATACTGATATCTGTAGTAATCAACAAGCTTGATGAGTGTTACTTTATCGATTTTCTCATCAAGCTTTGATACTTTTTTAAAAGTTCAACTTGTAGTTTTAATTGCTCAACTTCTGATAACTGTTCCATTCCTTGACCGTAAGTATATTGCTTACCTACAGGTTGATGAAAACGATACGTTTCTCCTTTTTGATACCAGCGCCACCATGTATATATCTGGCTTTTATTTTTAATACCAAGTCTATCCATAATAACTTTTTCGGGCTTACCTGATTTCTTCATTTCAATACAGGCTAATTTGGTTTCTAACGAGTAAGCTTTTTTGACCATAATAAAACACTCCTGATTCTATTTTACTAGAATTCTACATGGAAAGGTTATAATAAACTAGACACAAAGTTAAGAGAAATCGTGGAAAGGTTTATTATGGCAAGAAGAAAATTCGATAAACAATTTAAAAATTCTGCAGTAAAACTCATTCTTGAAGAGGGTTACTCTGTTAAAGAAGTCAGCCAAGAGCTTGAGGTTCATGCCAATAGTCTTTATCGCTGGGTTCAAGAAGTTGAAGAATATGGAGAAAGTGCTTTTCCAGGCAATGGGACAGCCCTGGCTGATGCCCAACATAAGATTAAATTGTTAGAGAAAGAAAATCGTTATCTTCAGGAGGAACTTGAACTTCTAAAAAAGTTCCGGGTCTTCTTGAAGCGAAGCAAGTAAAACGTTTTGAATTTCTCTTGAAACATCATGGGAAGATAAAAATTAAGCATGCAGTAAAAGTTCTTAAGGTTTCTCGCTCAGGTTTCTATGAATACATGCATCGTCGTCCTTCAAAACAACAAGTGGAGAGAGAAATTCTCTCAGAGAAGATAAAAGCTGTCTTTCATGAGCATAAGGGACGCTATGGTGCGGTTAGAATTACCAAGGTACTTCATAATACTGGTATTATGACCAACACGAAACGTGTTGGGAAACTGATGCACTTGATGGGACTTTATGCCAAGGGAAGCCGTTATAAATATAAACATTACAACAGAAAAGGAGCTTCGCTTTCAAGACCCAATTTAATTAATCAGATCTTTAAAGCAACAGCTCCTAATAAAGTATGGCTGGGAGACATGACCTATATCCCTACCAAAGAAGGCACCTTATACTTAGCCGTGAATATCGACGTTTTTTCACGTAAGATTGTAGGCTGGTCAATGTCTTCACGGATGCAAGATAAACTGGTGAGGGATTGCTTATTACAAGCTTGTGGGAAAGAACATCCTCAGCCTGGCTTGATTGTCCATACTGATCAAGGGAGTCAATATACAAGCTCTCGTTATCAATCTACTCTTCGTCAAGTCGGTGCTCAATCTAGCATGAGTCGTAAAGGAAATCCCTATGACAATGCAATGATGGAGTCTTTTTATAAGACGCTAAAGAGGGAGCTTATTAATGATGCTCATTTTGAGACAAGAGCTGAGGCTACTCAAGAAATATTTAAATACATTGAGACCTATTACAATACAAAAAGGATGCATTCAGGTCTTGATTACAAGTCTCCAAAAGACTTTGAAAAATATAATTCTTAAATTCTCTTAACTCCGTGTCTAGTTTTTCGTTGACTTTCCAACAGGAGTGTTTTTCTTGTGTCTCATTTATTGGGTGCAGTGCCTTTAAGGAGTTTTTTTAGTTGGACTGCTGTCTATCAGCAATTTCCTTTTTATATTTCTCTGTTTCTAATTTATTCGCCCAAACGAAGTGACCTGGTTGGATTTCTACCATTTCTGGTTTGTCAACTGTATAGTCATGCTGATCAACGTTATAGACAAGAAGTTTTTTCTGTCTTTCCAAAATTGGATCCGGAATCGGTACAGCGGATAATAGAGATTTAGTATATGGATGAACTGGATTGATAAATAATTCTTCAGTTTCAGCTACTTCTACAATAACACCTTTATGAATAACTGCGATTCGATCAGATATGAACCGAACTACTGATAAATCATGGGCAATAAAGAGATAAGTTAAACCTTTTTCTCTTTGCATCCGTTTTAGAAGATTTAGCACTTGAGCTCGAACCGAAACGTCTAGAGCCGAGATAGGCTCATCAGCAATAATAAATTCTGGATCCATAACTAAAGCACGCGCAATCCCGATACGCTGACGTTGTCCACCTGAAAATTCATGAGGATAACGTGTTAAATGTTCAGACAAAAGTCCAACTTCTGTCATCATGTTTTTGATTTTATCTTTACGGTCTTCTTCACTTTTGAACAGTTTATGATTGTATAGTCCTTCAGAAATAATATAGTCAACAGTTGCACGTTCATTCAAACTTGCTGCTGGATCTTGAAAGATCATTTGAATCTTTTTAATTAATTCTTCACGTTCTGAATTACTTTTTTTCTTATTGATTTGTTTACCATCATAAATGATTTCACCTGAACTCGTATCATTTAAACCAATGATAGCACGCCCAATTGTTGTTTTCCCACTTCCTGACTCACCAACCAAAGAAAAAGTTTCCCCTCGATTAATAAAGAAATTGGCATTTTTAACAGCAACAAATTTTTTCTTTCCTTCACCGAAGGAAATTTCTAAGTCTTTGACTTCAACTAGCTTCTCAGACATTTCCTTCCTCCCGATAAATTTGCTTACTTGAGATTTTCTCATGTAAATTTTGTATAACTACTGGTTTTTGAACTTTTGGTGCCTCCGGATGGAGTAACCATGTTTTAGCCCAATGGCTGTCGCTAATATCAAATTTTGGAACAGCTTCTTCAAAATCAATCTTCATAGCATACTGAGATCTTGGAGCAAAGGCGTCGCCAATAATTGGTTTGTATAAAGATGGAGGCGTTCCGGGAATTGAAAAGAGAATCCCCTTGTCATCTGCTAATTGAGGTAGACTTGATAATAAACTCCATGTATATGGATGACGAGGATCATAGAAAACATCCTCAACCGTTCCATACTCAACAACTTCGCCAGCATACATTACTGCAACGTTGGTTGCAATACTTGCAACAACGCCCAAATCATGAGTGATGAAGATGATTGTAAATTCGTATTCTTTTTGAAGTGTTTTTAATAAGTCAATAATTTGAGCTTGGATAGTAACGTCTAAAGCTGTTGTTGGCTCATCACAGATAAGGATATCTGGACGACATGCAAGAGCAATGGCAATAACGATACGTTGTCTCATCCCACCAGAGTATTGGAAAGGATATTCATCAAAACGTTTTTCAGCTTCTGGAATACCAACTTTATTCATATAATCAATCGCAAGTTTTTTAGCTTCTGATCTAGGTTTTTTCTGATGTTTAACTATTACTTCCGTAATTTGTTTCCCAATGGTTTGAATTGGGTCTAAACTGGTCATCGGGTCTTGGAAGATGGTCGCAATTTTTGCACCACGTATTCCTTCCCAATCTTTATGATTTTTTAGTTTTGTTAGTTCTTGTCCGCGGTAATCAATCGACCCTGAGGCAACGCGACCATTAGATTCTAACATTCCGGTAAATGTTTTTGTTAGTACTGACTTACCACTACCTGACTCGCCAACAACCGCAAGGACTTCTCCTTCATGTAAATCGATAGAGATATCACGGATGGCAGTCAAAACACGGTCACGTACGTCAAATTCAACAACAACATTCTTTGCACTTAAAATTACTTCTTTATTTTCAGTCATGACTACTCCTATCTATGTGTTCTTGGGTCACTAGCATCTGCTAAGTTTTGTCCAACTATATAAAGTGGAAGAGATACTAGAATAAGAGTAGTTAATGGAATCCAGAATAGGTAAGCGTTTGTTGTCAAATATGATGAATAATTTGAAATCAAACGGCCTAAACTTGGTTCTGACAATGGTAATCCTAAACCAAAAAATGATAAGAAGGCTTCTGATGAAATGTAGGCTGGTAACAAAAGAGAAACCATTGATACAATAACAGAAACTAACTGTGGTAATAAATTTTTGGATACAATTTTGTAAGTTGGTGTTCCTAGTGTTTGACTGGCTAAGTTATACTCTAAATCACGGTAACGGAGTACTTGGACACGGACAGCATAAGCAATCCCTATCCATCCAGTTACACAGAAGGCAAAGATAAGGTTCCAGAAACCAGCACCAATTGAATAAGTTAAGACAATAATGATAAGCATTTGAGGTAAGTTAGAAATAACATTGTAGACTTCAATCATTACCTTATCAACTGCTTTTGAAACTCCCCAAAGGCCACCAACAACTACCCCAACAATCATATTGATTGCTGTAGCAATAACGGAAATTAGGATCGAGTTTCTAGCACCATACCAAACACCATCAAAGAGTGACTGACCATTTTTGTCTGTACCAAACCAATATTCCCCATTTGGAGAGATATAGCGTTTAGAGAAATCATTAATGTTTGACACATCACCAAAGTCATAGTTAGCAAACATCGGATATACAAAACTCATTAGGATGATTGCAATTAAAATAACTAACATTACAATAGTAGATTTACGTGAAAAGAATTGTCTAAATACTGATTTCCAGTATGAATAGGAAGGGGCATCAATGACTTCTGATGCATAACTATCTAGTTCGACAAATTCGAACTTGCTTTTATCTATAGATGCCATTATTTCCCTCCTTTACTTGATAATTTAATCCGTGGATCTAAGATAGTCATTAAAATGTCCCCTGCTAATAAAGCAAGAATTGATAAGACTGCAAAGATAAAGACTAGTCCAACGACCATTGAGTTATTTGCTGCTTTAATAGCATCAATTAACATTTTACCCATACCTGGGAAGGCAAAGACTGTTTCAGTCAGTGTCGCACCTGCGATAGTTGCAACAATTGCTTGGGGAATACCATTAACAATTGGTACCATCGCTTGCTTAAATAGGTGATTTTTTGAAATTTCAGCTTCTGTTAATCCTTTTGCACGCGCAAATCGAACAAAATCGCTTCCTTGTAAGTCAACGATATAACGACGGAACCATACAACGGTTCCTGGCGTTCCTAAAATACCTAAAATTAATGCAGGCAATACATAAGATCTTGGATCACTGGCTCCTAACAATGGAAAAGTATCTGGTAAACCAATTTTCGAACCCAAGAAGCGAACAATATAAATCAAGGCAATACTTGGCAAAGCCAACATAAATGTTGTAGCTGCTGTAGAAAATCGATCAAAAATTCCATCTTTATAATAGGCCATAAGCATACCAATAGGTAGCCCAATAATATATGACAAGGCAACACCAATGATTCCAATTTTAAATGAATTTGCAATCATTGATGGCTCAGCATGTTTATTCTTAGTTGCTGTATAAGGATCTTTCGGGCCGAAATTAGCTCGGTCACGAGCATCTGCAGCTTTAGGTGATTTATAAGTTCTACTTGTGATATCAATTGGTGAAAACTTAGTAACTCCAGACGGGAATTTAGTTTGTTCTGATAGACTTCTACCTTGTCCTTGTGTGATAACCTGAATTACAGGAATATTAGCATAGGTTGGATAAGAAGTTCCTAAGTCAAAGGAAACAAAGTTTTGGTGAATGAATGGGAAATTCCCATCAAAGAAGAGCAAGTATTTATGCTTAGTTCCAGAACCAACTAAGGCAGGTCCGACTGCTGGATCCATTTCGGGTCTAATATAGCGTTCCAAATTAGGATTCTTTGGATCTTGTATCGTCCAAGGATGATCAATAACAAGGATATGACTAAAGAAGTTCCAAACACGTTCATAGATTGGAATATTTCTAACCGCATAAAATTCTTTGCTTTCTTCGAATTCTTTCAGCGTCCAACCTTTACCTTGTTGCTTGATGAATTTTTTGTAGACCGCTTTATTTTTAGCAGTTGGTTCAATCGTCACGGTCTTATCCATTTTTTCAGCTTTGCTTTGAAGTTCTTTACTATTATAGTAATTAACATAACCCATGCGTTCAAAAATGGTATTACGGTAGTTATCTTTCTTATCTGGTGTAGTCACCATCTTATTATAGTTGGGGTCCTGTTTAAAAATCAAGTTTGTTGGTACCAATGTAAAAACAATGACATAAGTTAATGTCGTTACCAACAAAATTGAAATCAAAGACCTCAAAATGCGCTCGAATATATACTTTTTCATTCCAATCCTCATAATAAGTTCAAAAGAACTTTCTCAGATTTAGAGAAAGTTCTTAATTGAACTAGCCTTATTTTTCAATATGCTTTTCTAATGACTCTTCATATTTTTTATTTGATTTTTCTTTTGACTTTTTCCAATCCTTCATTGCTTTGTTGAATTGTTTAGCCGTTACAGGTTTATCTTGTAATTGTACATATTTGAAATATGTATTATCTGATTTGTTACCTGCCCAACCAAATGCAGCTGAGAATGGAACAACTTTTGTTACTGCAGGCGTTCCTCCAAGTGAGTATGTTGGAATGTAGACTGCTGAATCCGCAAGAGCAGCTTGTGCTTTTGCATATTTTTCATAACGAGCATCCTTGTCATCAGTAATCTTACTTGCTTCATTTGCTAATTTAGTAAATTCATCTAAACCAGCTTCAGATGCTATAGTATTATCTTTAATTGGTTCAAGTCCAATAAATTTAGTTTGTGCATTAGCCAAGCTTGGATTAAAGATATCAAGATATGAGCTTGGGTCTAAGTAGTCAGGACTCCATCCAGAAGCTGTAGAAATATCCCAATCTTGTTGAGTTGGTGTTTCTGCCATATAAGTAACATTGTTATAGGTATCAGCATTGAGCTCAATAATGTCAATTACAACATTTTCTTTACCAAGTGAGTCTTCCATTGATTGCTTCATGGATTGGGCTTGTTGCATATTTACGGTAGCAGTCTGATCTTGAGGCATATCAATGTGAATTGGGAATTGAACACCTTCAGCTTCCAAGGCTTCTTTAGCTTTATCCATTTGAGCCTTAGCTTTGTCTTTATTGTAAAGACCATCTTGGGCATCAGCTAGGCTAACATCTTTCCATTGATCTCCGTATGTCGCTAAATCTTTTTCAACAGTCTTGCCAAAGTCTTCACCCTTAATTTGAACAAATGCTGGTGGAATTAGCATATTACGAAGTGATTTGCTTGCTGCTTCTTCACCAGCTGATTGAGCTGTATAGGATTTACGGTTAAAACCAAATGTTAAAGCTTGACGGAAATCTTTATTTAGAACTGCTTTACGAGTATCCTCTTTTTGTTTATCGTCTGTCTTTTTAGTATGGTCATAAGCCGTACGGTTTAAATTAAATGTTGCATAATAAATATTTGATTTTTGAGGTGCATAAGTGATGTTTTCGCCATATTTTTTCTTAGCTGTCTTGTAAGATGGAGTTGTTGGGAATAAACGTGCAGCCGAATAAGCACCTTTATCAAAGTTTCTAAATAGAGACTCTTGATCTTGTCCATCATAGTAAGTTAATTGAACAGCATCTAAGTGAACATCTTCTTTATCCCAATAGTTTTCATTTTTTGTAAATTCAATTGATGATTTACTTGTTAATGCGGAGATAAGGAATGGTCCGTTATAAAGAATCGATGAAGCATCAGATGCTTTACCAAAATCTTTACCTTGTGATTTTAGAAAATCTGCATTAACTGGAGATAAGATACCATAAGTTAATTTAGAATTCCAGAAACTTTCTGGTTGTTTCAATGTATATTGAACTGTGTTTTTGTCAATGGCTTTAACACCAACAGTTGAGAAATCTTTTGTTTTCCCATCGATATAATCACTTAAACCTTTAATTGAATCTTGAACTAGGTAAAGGGCATCAGAATTGCTATCTGCAGCATGTTTCATGCCAGTCACAAAGTCTTCCGCTGTTACCTTAGCGTATTCTTCACCATCAGCTGTATACCATTTTGAATCTTTACGTATTTTATAGGTATAAGTTAAACCGTCTTTTGATACTGTCCAGCTTTTAGCTACAGAAGGAACCAAATTCCCTTCGTTGTCATATTCCATCAAGCCATCAACACCATTTTGGGTGATTTCACTGGTTGTTGAACGCCCTGAAACTAAGTAATCCAAGGTATCAGGATCAGTTGTATAAACATAGCTATAGGTTTTACTTTTGCTATCTTTACTTGAACCATTACCACAGGCAGTCAAAGCTGAAACTGACAAAACAGCAATCCCCGCTGCCGCTAACCATTTCCCATTTTTCATAAGAGACACTCCTAAAATTTTTCTTCATTTCTATACACAAAACACAAAAGTTATGTGTTAATTAAAAATATTATATCATAATTTTTATTTAAAAAGAATATTGAAGACAAAGTTATCTGAATATTTTATATCTACAAATAACATTAGTGACTGTTTATCATATTGGAAACGTTTTTTTCTCCTATTTAGTGCGATTTTGTGTACTTTTAATGATTTTAGTTTTATTCTCATGTTAACGCTTTACTAACTTAGAATAAAACACAAATCTTGACCAAAATGAGATGTCATACTATGATATAATGGTAACATACGACAAGAACGGGACTAAATAATGAAAAAAATAATAATGATACTATCATTGCTAGTATCAACGATAACTATTACGACTACCTCCGCTGAAGATATAGAGTTAAAAACAGACAGTGCAATTGCCTTTGATATAGAATCAGGGAAAGTCCTCTATGAAAAAAATGCAAAAAAGATTTTACCAGTCGCATCTGCCACCAAAGTTTTGACAACTTATATGGTCTATAAAGAAATCGAACAAGGTAAACTAGAATGGTCTTCACCGGTCACTATTTCTGACTATCCTTTTCAATTAACTACAAACTACACAATTAGTAACGTGCCACTTGATGCAAGGAAATATACTGTAAAGCAATTGATGAAGGCCATGTTAGTGACTAATGCTAACAGCGCAGCCATTGCTTTAGCTGAAAAAATTGGCGGAACAGAACCCATTTTTGTCGATAAGATGAAAAAGCAACTGGAGGTATGGGGCATCAATGATGCAAAGCTCTATAATGCAACTGGTTTACCCAACTCTATTCTTGGTGATAACATCTATCCCAAGTCTAAGCAATCCGCAGAAAATAAACTGAGTGCTAAAGATTTAGCCATCATTACCCATCACTTATTGACGGAATATCCCGAGGTCCTTAAGTATACTAGTCTGCCAAAGGCAACTTTTGATGGTCAAGATATCTACTCTTATAATTATATGTTAGAAGGCTACCCTTATGAAAGAGTTGGCATCAATGGACTCTTCTTAGGAAGCCCGGAAAAAAGTGGTCCGACTTTCATCGCCAGTAGCAAAATTAATAAAATGAAAGTCATCTCTATTGTTATTGGAGCGCATCAAGAAGATAACGATGTGACTGAGCCATTTAAGACAACTTCTCTCTTGTTAGATTACCTCTACCAAAATTTTGAACGCGTCACTTTACTTAAGAAAAATCAAGTCATCAAAGATAAATCCTTCGCTATTAAAGATAGTCCGGATCAGTCTGTTTCAATTTCTCCAAAAGAAGACATGACGATTATCAAAAAAATTGGTACAACACATCAAAATGAAATCATTTATAACAAGAACGAAAATCCTTTCTATGCTCCACTAGCCAATGGTGACACACTGGCGACTGCAAAATATAAGGATCCAAACATCATTGGAATGGGGTACATTGGTAAATCACCAGTTGTCACTATTCAAGCCAATCAAGAAGTTAAGCGCAGTTTCTTCTTAAAAGTTTGGTGGAATCACTTCGTTGATTATGTTAATACTAATTTATAAAACCAAAAAGCTGGGAAGAAAATTTTCAGCTTTTTTAGTCTTATAATCGATACGCAGTGATATATGTGCAACTCTCTATTTAACTTCTTTGACCTAGAGTGGAAAGCCTGATAAAATTAAAGTATGAAAAAGTTTATTGTAATACTCATATTAACCATGTCATTATTAGTTACGTTTTCTGCTCAAACAGTTTTCGCGGCTGACTTTTCAGCGGATAGTCGCCATGCTATTGCTGTTGAATCTGACACTGGTAAAATTCTTTATGAAAAAAGTGGTAATAAAAAAGCACCGATTGCTTCTCTCACCAAGCTTTTAACAATCTATATCACTTTAAAGGAAATAAAAGCTGGAAAGATTTCTTGGAATGATCAAGTTAAGCTTTCAGAATATGCACAAAGCCTTGCGACTGATCCTGAAATAAGTAACCCTCCGCTTACCAGTGATACCTATTCTGTTAAAGAATTGGTTGACTCAAGTTTAATTGTCTCGGCTAATAGCTCAGCTATCGCATTGGCTGAATATATTGCTGGAAGTGAGCCAAAATTTGTCGACATGATGAAAAAGCAAGTCGAACAATGGGGGATCACAGATTATTTACTAGTCGATTCCTCTGGTCTTCCAAACAGTCTCCTTAAAGGTCATACCTATCCCGGTTCATCCCCAAAAGACGAAAACATGCTCAGCGCCAAATCATTAGCTATAATAGCTTATCATCTGATTCATGATTTTCCGGAAGTTCTTCAAATCACATCACAGCCGCAGATGATATGGGGTTATGAAACACTTTATAGCTCAAATTACCTTCTTCCTGGTCAAGAAATGGGCCGAGCTGGCGTAGATGGTTTAAAAACTGGTACGACCAATTTAGCAGGACAAACTTATATTGCTACAGCCACTGAAAACAATATGCGTTTGATAACGGTTCTGCTTCATGCTAATCATACAAAAGAAGATCACTATGCTCGTTTCACTCAAACCAATCAACTCTTAGATTATTGCTTTCAGAACTATCAGAAGAAATTGATGGTAAAAAAGGATCAACCTTTGCCTAACCGAATTGCTGTAGAAAACGGAAAAAAAGACAAAATTAGTATCAAAACTAAAACCAATATCTATGCTATTCATAAAATAAATACTGCTCCTAAATTATCTTTCAAGTCAAAAAATAAACTAGTTGCACCTATTAAGAAAAATCAATTTATTGGAACTTATGAATTTAATGATCAGGATACAATTGGGGAGGGATACCTCTTTGGTAAGACTAAAACAAAAGTCTACGCAAGCACCACTGTTGATAAATTAACAGTTTTTGATAAAATCTACCGATTATTTAAAAATTTCTAATATTATTCTTTATTATTAAATCTAAAAAAACACTTTGTAATTGTATTAGTCTAATGATATAATTATCCTATCATTTATGATAAGGAGTTGTCGTTTGATTAAAAAAATAATGTTGTTATTGTGTTTTTTCGTTGCTCTCATTCCATTATTTTCTGTTAAGGGAGAAGAACAAGATGATATCTTATCTCTGACGCGACGTTATGGTTATTCAGTTAAACCAGCCGACAAACCTGTTTCTTCTATTGTTGTTAATGCAAAGAATGGGGACATTATTTGGCAAGATAATATTGATGCTAGTCGTGATCCAGCAAGCATGAGTAAACTTTTCACCCTTTATCTTCTATTTGAAGATATTAAAGCTGGTAAACTTTCTCTTTCTGATCATATAAGAGGTAGCCAGACCGATCAGGATATTAGTCAGATTTATGCCATTAGCAATAATAAAATTGTTGCCGGGGTCGACTATCCGATTAGGGACCTGATAACCATGACTGCCGTTCCTTCTTCTAATGCTGCTACTCTAATGTTAGCTAATTATATGTCTGATAATGATGCCGGTGCATTTATCAATCGGATTAACGCGACAGCTCAGAAACTAGGCATGAAAAACACCTTTTTTACAAACGCTAGCGGAGCTGTAGCCAGCGCCTTTGAAGGTCACTATTCCCCGGAAGGTTATGATAGCAACCAACCTAATAAAACGTCTGCTCGTGATCTAGCCATTCTGTGTTATCATTTTTTAAAAAATTACCCCGAAATTCTGGAATTTACGTGTAAGTCTTCAGTCAAAACTATGGATCGGACACCTTACGAAGAAGAATTCCATTCCTACAACTACTCCCTTCCTGGAGATAAATTCGGAATAAAAGGTGTGGATGGCTTAAAAACAGGATCTAGCCCTAGCGCTGCTTTTAATGCTGTTATTACTGCAAAAAGAGATGATACGCGACTCATTTCGATTGTCATGGGTGTCGGTGATTGGTCAGATCAAGAAGGAGAGTTTCATAGACACCCATTTATTAATGCTATTACTGAATATGGGTTTACCGATGATGCATTGCATCAAAATAATCATCCAAATATTATCCTTGCAGATACCCATAAAACTAATGAGAATCATAGCCGGCATTATAAAAACAAGAATGAACCAAAAACATTTTATGATAAATTCGAAAAATTTGTAGACCGACACCATCATTTTGTTTTTCTTTGTTTAAGTCTTTTTATTATATCTGTTTTAATCACCAGTCTCATAGCAATTTATAAATAAGACAAAAAAAAACCATTGCGAAAAAACAAAATTAGACTGTATAAAAACAGGTAAAAGTGACAAAGTCATAATGTATACTCTTGGCTAAAAAATTATAGTCAGGTTTAAACATAGTGAAGCTAGTAGCAAAAACGAGACAAACATCAATTTCTACAAGCAACGATTAAAATCTAAAATGGAGTAGCCAAAAAGCTACTCCATTTTAGATTTATCTGCCTTAAGAATGTACAAAACTGCATTTTCCTTATCCACAACTTCAGTTGATAAACGATTGTGTAAAATAGCTATCGGCTATTTTACTCTAGTCGTTTTAACCAACTGAACCCTCCATTTCATACGATATCAATCTATTCAGTTCGACTGCGTATTCCATTGGTAGTTCTTTAGTGAATGGTTCGACGAAGCCCATGACAATCATTTCGGTTGCTTCGTTTTCAGATAAGCCTCGGCTCATTAGGTAATAAAGTTGTTCTTCTGAGATTTTTGAGACTTTGGCTTCATGTTCTAGAGCTACTTGCGAATTATGAATTTCATTAAATGGGATGGTATCTGATTTTGATAAATCATCCATTAAAATCGTATCACATTCAATATGGGAAACTGATTTCTTAGAATTTTTATTAAAGGTAACTTGTCCTCTGTAGTCAACTTTGCCTCCGCCTTTGGCGATTGACTTAGAAACAATTGAAGACGAAGTGTGTGGTGCATTATGTATCATTTTTGCACCGGTGTCTTGGTGTTGTCCTGCGTTAGCAAAAGCTATTGACAACATGGTTCCACGCGCACCAGGTCCATCGAGATAAACTGATGGATATTTCATGGTTGTTTTTGCACCAAGGTTTCCATCGATCCATTCTACTGTCGCATCTTTTTGCGCTTTAGCTCGTTTTGTAACTAAGTTGTAAACATTATCAGACCAGTTTTGAATGGTTGTGTAACGCATATAGGCGCCATCAAGAGCGTAAATCTCAACAATGGCAGCATGCAAGCTATTACTTGAATAGGTTGGTGCTGTACAGCCTTCAACGTAATGAACACTTGCTCCTTCATCAACAATAATTAAAGTTCGTTCAAACTGACCTGTATTTTCATTATTAATTCGGAAATAAGTTTGGAGTGGAATATCAACTTTTACACCTTTTGGTACATAGATGAATGTCCCTCCTGACCACACTGCTGAATTTAGAGCAGCTAATTTATTATCAGTTGGTGGTACTAATTTTGCAAAGTATTGTTTAAAAAGATCTGGGTATTCTTTTAAGGCTGTGTCAGTATCTGTAAAGACAATACCTAGTTTGTCATACTCATCTTTCATATTATGATAAACAACTTCAGATTCATACTGGGCTGATGCTCCTGCTAAATAAGCGCGTTCAGCCTGCGGGATCCCAATTTTTTCAAAGGTATCTTTGATTTTTTCTGGAACATCATCCCAAGATCTAGCCGGTTTGTCTGATGCTTTTTGGTAATAAATAATATCATCAAAGTTAATATCAGATAAATCAGCTCCCCAAGTTTGCATGGGCATTTTATTAAAAGTCTCTAAAGATTTGAGACGAAAATCTAACATCCACTCAGGTTCATCTTTAGCTTTCGATAATTCTCTAACTACTGCCTCACTCAAACCTTTTCCGGTAGAATAAATCGGCTCGAAGTCATCGTGAAAGCCAAATTGATAGTCTCCCAAATCAATAGGTTTGGGTTCTATTTTTTCATTGATTTCAGACATATATACTTTCCTTTTTCTAATTGCGGCTTCTAATTTTGGCGACTACGCTCAATCGCTTTTTCAAGTGCATGCCATGCCAAAGTTGAGCATTTAATGCGTTGCGGAAATTTTGCAACACCTGCTAACAATTCAGCCTCTCCCAGCAATTCTTGCTTAGGATTTTCTTTTCCTTGGACCATTTCGGAGAATAGCTGAGCTAACTCCAAGGCTTGGTCCTTAGTCTTGCCAATCACGGCATCCGTCATCATACTTGATGACGCTGTTGAAATAGTACAGCCATCCCCTGCGAAGGCAATATTCTTAATTATTTCACCATCGAAATCGACAGTTAAACTAATCACATCACCACAGGTTGGGTTATTTAGTAAAACAGCTTCAACACCTTCCAATATTCCTCGGTGATGTGGACTTTTTGAGTGATCAGCAACGACTGCCATATATAAACTATTTAGTTTAGAGAGTGCCATTAAAGAACTCCTTTGTTTTAATGATTGCTTCAACTAACTTGTCACAATCCTCTTTTGTATTATAGATATAAAAACTTGCCCGAGCTGTTGAAGACACTTGGAGGTGTCTCAAAAGTGGCTGTGCACAATGATGTCCAGCCCTAACTGCAATGCCTTCATAATCCAAAGCTGTTGCGACATCATGAGGGTGTAAGCCATCAATATTAAAGGCAATTACTCCCGTGTGGTCTGCTGGATTGGCTGGACCGTAAATGGTTAAACCCTCAATAGCAGAAAGTTTTGGCATGATATAGGCAACAAGCTCTGCTTCATGTTTTTCAATCTGGTCCATGCCTAAATGTTCCAGGTAATCAATTGCTGCACTAAGGCCAATAGCACCTGCTATATTTGGTGTGCCGGCTTCAAATTTCCAGGGTAATTCTTTCCAGGAAGCATCTTGCTCTAAGACAAAATCAATCATCTCTCCCCCAAACTCAACTGGTTCCATTTGGTTTAAAAGAACTTCTTTTCCGTAAAGAACACCTATCCCCGTTGGTCCAAGCATCTTATGTCCTGAAAAGGCAAAGAAATCACAATCCAAATCTTGGACATCAATTGCCATGTGTGGCACAGATTGTGCGCCATCGACTACTAAAAATGCATCGACCTGGTGGACTAATTGGGCAATTTCTTTTATAGGATTAACCGTTCCAAGAATATTTGACGCATGTGCTAAAGAGACAAATTTAGTCCTCTCAGTCAAATTACTTTTTAGGTCATCCATATCTAGTTGACCATCTTTTAAATAGACATAAACTAGTTCTGCACCAGTTGCCTGACAGGCTTGCTGCCAAGGAATGATGTTTGAATGGTGCTCCATGACAGAAATAAGCACCTGATCCTCAGGCTGTAAAATCGATTTTGCAAACTGTGCAACCCAGTTTAGACTAGTTGTTGTGCCTCTCGTAAAGAGAACTTCTTTGCTTGAGTTGGCATTAATAAAGCAAGTCACTTTTTCACGACTAGCTTCATATGAACGTGTTGCTCGTTCGGCAAGGGTATGCACACCACGATGGACATTAGCATTATCTTCAAGATAGTAAGCCTGCAATTTGTCTAAAACTTGTTGTGGCTTTTGGGTTGTTGCAGCATTGTCAAGATATACAAGGGCTTCATCATTAACGACCTGATTTAAGATTGGAAAATCTTTTTTTATTTCAACTGGGTCAAACATTAAAACTCCTTTTCTCTGACATGGTTAGTTAGTTTGTAATTTTTCATCTAATACTTTGATAATACGGTCTCGTACTTCTTTGACCGGGATTTCTGTGATAACAGTCCCCAAGAAGCCACGGATAACCAATTTCTCAGCCGTATCCTTATCAAGTCCGCGACTCATTAGGTAATACATATCCTCTGGATCCACTTGCCCAATAGACGCTGCATGTCCTGCAGTAACTTCATTCTCATCAATTAGCAAAATTGGATTAGCGTCACTTCTTGCCTTATCTGAAAGCATAAGGACACGACTTTCTTGTTGGGCATCAGCCCCTTTTGCACCCTTAATAATATGGCCAATCCCATTAAAAGTTAATGTCCCACGGTCTAAAATAACTCCATGTTGTAAAATGTGCCCCACAGAATTTCGACCATAGTTAGTCACACGGGTATCAATCCCTTGAACTTGACGACCTGCAGAGACAGCAACTACTTTCAAGTCAGCGTGACTGCCTTCACCTAACAAATCACTATCAAAATCCGCAATAACATTCCCGTCATTCATGATACTTAGTGACCAATTGATTGTAGCGTTGGACTCTAATTTTCCTCGTCGACTAATGTAAGTTGTGACATTTGCACCTAGTTTGTCGATTGCTGAGAACTTAACTTGGCTGCCTGCTTGGGCGATGACTTCGACGGTAATATTAGCTGTCGCTTTAGCAGTCTGTCCACCAATGCTTTCCAATTGTTCCAGGTAAGAAAACTTACTTTCTTTCCCTGCAATAATCAAGATATGCTTGTTAAGTGGCACATCGCTATCGCTATCCTGTAAGAATACACCTTCGATTGGCTCCGCAATTTCCATAAAATCTGGAACATAAAGGACAGCCGCACTATTAAAGTATGCTGTGTGGTAGGCAGATAATTTATCTTGGTCAAACTGAACAGCTGATCCAAAATGTTTTTCTATTACCTCTGGAATTTCTTCCAAAGCCGAATAAAAATCAGTAAAAATAAGGCCTTTTTCAACTAATTCATAGGGTACTTGTTCAACAACCGTTTGTGTCCCAACTTGAACCAATTTAGGATTGTCTCCAATTGCCATAAAATCTGGTACTGCAGCTATTTCTGTACTTTCAGAAATAGTACCATCCCCAAAATTCCATCTGTGAAATTTTACCCTTTCAATAGAAGGCAAAGGTAATTCTTCAATTTTATCAAAAGCTGCTAGACGTAGCTCTTGTAACCAATTAGGCTCAGCTTTTGACTGTGAAAATGCTTTAATTGTTTCTATTGTCATAATGATGTTTCCTTTTCTTTTGTTTTTCTTGTCTTAAATCTTGTTCGTTTTAGTATGTCACTAATCACTCACAAATCAAAAAACATCATTAAATTTCTTCTTTATATTCAATTCCAAGTTCTTGAGCGATTGTCATATAACCTTCTTTTTCAAGACGCTCTGCTAATTCTGCTCCGCCTGATAGGACAATGCGACCTTCCATCATCACGTGAACACGATCAGGAGTAATGTAATTCAAAAGGCGTTGGTAATGAGTAATAATCATTGCGCCAAAGTTGTTTCCTCGCATTTCATTAACCCCTTTGGAAACAACTTTCAATGCATCAATATCAAGACCAGAGTCAATTTCATCTAATAAGGCAAACCTAGGTTCTAACATCAACAATTGTAAAATCTCATTACGTTTTTTTTCACCACCTGAGAAACCTTCGTTGAGGTAACGTTCAGCCATTTCTTCTTTCATTCCAAGTAATTCCATTTTTTGGTCTAACTTAGTAATAAAGTTTCTGACTGAAATTTTATCCTCATCTGCTTTACCAGCATTCATTGCTGCACGAATAAATTCAGCATTAGTAATACCTGGAATTTCAGATGGGTATTGCATAGCTAGAAATAGTCCTAGACGGGCTCTTTCATCTACTTCAAGTTCTAAGATATCTTGACCATCTAAGAGAATTTGTCCTTCAGTAACCTCATAATTCGGATTACCCATAATGGCTGCCGATAAAGTTGATTTACCAGTACCATTTGGACCCATAATTGCCGCAATTTCACCTGTTTTTAATGTCAAATTCACACCTTTAAGAATCTCTTTGTCTTCAATTGAGACGTGCAAGTTTTTAATTTCTAGAGTAGACATTATTTACCTCATATATTCTATAGTAATCCTTTTTTCTAAAAATTTAAGGATTCTAATCATTTTTAAACCAATACTTTTATTATAGCAAAAAAAGCCTTGAAAGGCTTTTCAATAGATTATAAAATCAGTGTTTTTCTTTTCGTTTTTCCAATACCTTTTGTCGATAGTCACTGTTCCCAATGAATTTTAAGAGATCAAAAAGTGGTGTCCTTTTCTCACCCCAAATTTCTAGTCCTTCAATTAAAACTTCCAGTCCAAACAAAAGACCAAACATTAACAGAACCCCACCAATTCTACTAGAGACATTGAGTAGCAAAGAAACCAGTGAAAACAACATGGCTATAGCATAAACAACCAAGACTGCTCCGCGATGGGTGAAACCCATCGACAAAAGACGGTGGTGCAAATGCATTTTATCCGGCTCGTAGAATTTCTTGCCCGATAGACTTCTTCGGATAATCGCTACCGCAGTATCCATAATTGGTACACCAAGGATTATAACTGGTGTCACCACTACGACAGCTGTAGCATTCTTTAATCCTTGCAAAGATAGAACACCAATCATAAAGCCGATGAATAAGGCTCCTGTGTCCCCTAAATAAATAATTGCGGGATAGTAATTGTAAGGGAAAAAGCCCACAATTGCAGCAACTAATATAAGAATGGTTAAGGTCAAATAAAAATCTGCTTGTGGTAAGAAGAAAAATGACACAACAGCCATTGTCAACAAACTAATTATCGACACACCAGAAACCAAACCATCCAAACCATCAATTAAATTGATAGCATTAGTAATTGATGCAATCCATAGAACAGTAAGGATATAAGTTACAATGGGACCAAATTCTAAAAGTGGGCCACCAAATGGAATCTTAAAAGAATCGAATCGAAAGGTTGTAAAAGCCCAAATAATTGATGCACCAAAAATTATACCAAGCATTTTTACTCGGGGTGCAATTTCAAATAAATCATCAATAAAGCCAGTCACTGTAACCATCAAGGACCCCATGACGACTGGAAAAATATAACTAAAATAACTTATTTGCTCTTTGGATAAATCCGGTGTAACCTTAGGCATAAACACCAAAGTTACAATCATAAATGAAATAAAGATTGCAATTCCACCCCCACTAGGCATTGGAATTTTATTGATTCGCCTAGCATTAGGATTGTCGACTGTCCCAATTTTGAAAGCTACTAAGCGGAAAATTGGAGTAATAAGTAAAGATATTAATAGGGCACCAATCAGGACAAGTATATGATTAAAAGTAAAAGGAAACATACAACATTACACCATCTCAATTTTTTTCAATTCTTCAACAGCATTATCTTCAATTAATTGAATGCCATGCTCTTGTAAATAAGCTCTGGTCCTAATCCCAGGATTAGCATGTTCAATTAAACGTGCATAGCTAACATTTGCATAATATGAAGGTTGATTTTGAACATCTAATAAAATAGTCATGTGATAACTTTTGCTTTCCTTATATAACTCAGATGCTTCAATTGGGAAATCAATTGTTTTTGAAAAATTAATTGCATCTTCAATAGAAGCAAAACTCAATACGAAGTGAACATAATCAAGAACTTCTGCTTCATACTCTTCTTGTTCAGCAACTTTTGCTTGCTCCTGCGCCTGAGCAGAGGCATCCTCAAGCATTTCTTCAATTTTCTCTAATTTTTGGTGAGCATCGACATCACCTTTTTCCATCATGTTTTTTTCAATCGTTTTGAAAAAATCTTCAGGCGTCATTTGTGAAATATCACCTAGTTCAGCTAAATCTTCAAAATTGATGTCTTTACTTAATTCTGATTTTGTAACAAAGACATCTAATCGGTCTTTTCGAGGTGTCACTCTGAAACTAAGCATACCACTATCTTTAAAGTTTTCTGGTAAATCAAGTTCATCCATAACTGAATAGAAAAATTCTTCGGTCTTTTCTTGTGGAATCAAGAAATCTTTTAATTCCATACCTCTTTCTTCTAAATCATCCATGCTGATCGTTATTTTTAGCGTTGTTTCGCTGATTTGTTTCATTTCCATAGTATATACCTCGCACGCGTAGTCATTCTATTATACTAGAAATGGTACTATTAAGCAATTTTTCATCCCAAATAAAAGAAAAGACCAGCTTAACTGGTCTTAATTAAAAAATTAATGTAAAAATAAAATAAATAACTAGTATGATACCTAAACCAATTCGGTATTTTCCAAAGGCTGTAAAGTCATGTTTCTTAACATAGTCAGTCAAAAATTTAATAGCAAGGAGACTGACTAGAAAAGCTGTTAGACTAGCAACTAAAAGGATTAAAATTGAACCGAATCCAAGGACATTCCCTTTTAAGAAAAACTTCAAGACTTTTAATAAACTAGCACCAAACATTACCGGGATTCCTAAGAAAAAGGTAAATTCTGTGGCAACAGTACGACTCGTCCCCATTATTATACCACCAAGAATAGTTGCCCCTGATCGACTTGTTCCTGGGATTATACTCAAGACTTGAAAGAGGCCAATGAAGAGTGCTGTTTTATATGACATTTTAGCCAAACTTGTTACTTCAGGTTCAACATTTTTATGTTGTTTTTCAACCCAAATAAAGGCTACCCCATAAACAATTAACATTAAAGCTACAGTAATAAAATTATAAAAATGAGCATTAAACCAATTATCAAAAGGCAAACCAATAATCACAACTGGCAAAATAGCAACTATTACTTTTGCCCACAATTGCCAAGTTAACTGAACTTCTTGTTTACTTTTTCCTGGTTGGAAAGGATTAAGGCGATTAAAGTATATAACAATAACGGCTAAAATTGCTCCCAATTGGATAACAACATTAAACATTTCCATAAAGGCAGCACTTTGATTTAGTTTGACAAACTCTTCAACTAAAATTAAATGACCTGTACTAGAAATTGGTAACCATTCTGTGATACCTTCTACAATACCATAGAAAATGGCTTTTAATAATTCAACAAACAACATGCTTTCTCCTTGCCTTTTTGCTATTATCCATTGTAACAAATTTTCTTAAGATTAGCTTAAAATAGTTTCACTTATTAGAAAGCTCCGCCGCCTCCGCCGCCTCCGCCGCCAGAGAAGCCACCACTTGAAAATCCACCACCATTACTTGTGCCATTTGAAACGCTGAAATTGCTTGCTTGCGTTGCAGCTAAACCAGAACTACCAATATTATTTATGGCGCCAAAACTGTATGGAGCAAAAGTATAATAATGTTGACCTAATTCAGTATTTTGAATATTAATATCATGTAAGTTCATGTATTTTTCGACTTGATCAGCATAGCCAAACAAAGTAGCATAAACTAAAATCCGATTCCATACAATTAGACTTTCAACTTCAGCTTGATCAAAACGATTGATATCTTTTAACATTCTTCTGAAATCATCCCAAACCTCACGGTCCATCTTTCCTTTTTCAGTTAAAATTCCCTGAAGTTTAAAATGGCGATCCTTTTTGTGGAAAAAGTAAGCTACTACAACCAAGACAAGAATTGCAATCAAATAAAACATTGCTAAATTGTACTGGGTTAAATTCATTAAATAATAAATACTGAGCAGTAAAATAAAAATACTAACAAATAAGATTGTTTTACTAATCACTAACCAGAAAGATTCTGTAGTCGACATATCTCTATAATGCTCTTTAGCTAAGGGTCCAGAACTTTTTTTGACTGATTCAGTTATGTCATTTAGGGCATTTTTTAGTAATTGAACCTGTCTGTTTCCTCTATTTCTTACCTGATTTTCTAACTCTTTCCCTGAATATGTTCCTTTGAGCTTTTCAGAGATATTTGTATCAAAGAGGTAACGGCTAAACAAATCCTGAATCTTTAATTTAGTTTCAGTACCAAAAGCCATCTGTAAAAATTTTTCTTCATAATCAGACACGTTATTTCTTGATGAGATACTAATTGTCGGATTTGCACCTTCCTCTTTAATCTTAAGTACTTTTCGATCTACTAAGTCTAGTAAAGTAGCTTGAAGTAAATTCTCAAAACTAACATCATCTGTAAAACGCTCTCTGTTGAGAGGACTCAACTTATTTAAATTCAAATTGTAAATACTGTCAGCAACCATTAAAGGAGTCATATCTCCAGGTAAACCATAGAATTGTGCATCACTATCCGTTTTGTAACGAAACAAGGAACGATTAATCAATGATCTGATGAGAAGAGATAGTGCTAATAATCCTGAAATAATCAAGAATAACTGATAGCGGAAGAAATTTTGTACTTTTCTGGTGTAAGCACTGATATTATCTTCTATTTTGAGAAAGTTATCCTTATAATTTTGATGAATGACAGGCGCATTAACAATTGAAGAATCCCATGCACCATGCAACTCTAACTGATTTTTGACATCATAAGAAACAGTTTTAAAAACATCTCCTTCTTGTTCAACAGTATTTGAATCAAAATATCCGCGATGAACATTTAATTGATGAAATTTACTATCTTTTTGTGTTTTTACTGTGAAAGTTGCTTTTTTTATTGGTTGGTCCCAATCCGAGATTGGTATCCAATTTAAAACAGCAACGTCATCATATTTATATAGAATCTGATTTAAATGCCAAACGATTATTATTTTTACCCGATCTGTCTCTTGACCAGGATTATAAACTTTAAGCTTTAGTCCATCACCCAATTCAAACATTTGTGTATTTACTTGAACTGGTTTACCATTTTTATAGACATTTACTTTGGGGTTATTATCAATTATGAAACCATTAGGAACTCTTCCTGAACTTCCTAAACTGACATATTGTCCTCCAAATTCCGAACTAAAGATAAAGTCTACTTCTTCTTTAAATTGGGCAGAATTATCCTCATTTATTGTTAATTCACCTTTATATGATGGAATTCGATAGCGAATATCGTTTGCACTAACTTGAATGGAAAGAAATGAGACAATGAAACAAAAAACAAAAATTAATTTTTTCACTTTATATCCTGCTTTCTGAAATTATTTTACCACATATTCTCATAAAAGATAAGCTTTAACCCTAAGGGGTGCTCCCTTATTTTTACTCAAAAAAAGTTAAATTATACGTATAATTTTCCAAAAATGTGACATTTTTAGATTGAAAAGCAAAGGTATTTGCTGTAAAATAATGGGTATTACAATTTATAAGACAGGAGTCTTTTTTATGAAAAAGCTACTATATAGTTGCTTGTTTACCTTATTTCTTCTATTAGGAGGAGTTAATAGTGCACAGGCAGACCAATATCTACGGGTCGGAATGGAAGCCGCCTATGCGCCATTCAACTGGACACAAGATACAAATGCAAAAGGTGCTGCTCCAATTGAAGGAACAAATCAGTATGCAAATGGCTATGATGTGCAAGTTGCACAAAAAGTTGCCAAGCAAATGAATAAAAAATTACTAGTTGTTAAGACATCATGGACAGGTTTAATTCCTGCATTGACATCTGGTAAAATTGACATGATTGCAGCGGGGATGAGCCCAACTGAAGAACGTAAAAAAGAAATTTCATTCTCAAACAGCTACTATACAAGTGAGCCCGTTCTAGTGGTTAAGTCAAACAGTAAATTCGCAAAAGCAAAATCATTATCAGATTTCTCTGGAGCAAAAATCACTGCCCAACAAGGGGTTTGGCACGTAAACTTGATCCCTCAAATTAAAGGGGTTAAAGCTCAAACGCCCATGGGAGACTTTTCACAAATGAGGCAGGCCTTATCATCAGGCGTAATTGATGGCTACATTTCCGAGCGTCCTGAAGCAATGACCGCCGAAAACGCTAACGCTTCCTTTAAAATGATTACACTTAAAAAAGGAAATGGCTTTACCGTGTCAGAATCAGATGCTGCTATCGCTGTTGGTATGCGTAAAGATGATGCACGCATTAATGAAGTAAATACTGTTTTAGCAGGAATGAACGAAAAAGAACGTATTGGCTTGATGGATAGAATGGTTACACTTCAACCAAAAGAAAAGAAATCAACTGACAATGCTAAACCTAATTTCTTCGAACAAATGTGGGCTATTACTCAGAAAAATTGGAAACAATTTCTCCGTGGGACTGGTTTAACTATACTCATTTCAACTATTGGTACTGTTGTTGGTCTAATCATTGGACTTTTAATTGGTATCTATCGGACGGCTCCTATTGCGAAAAATAAAGCACTAGCTATTCTCCAAAAGATTTTCTCAGTCCTCTTGAATATCTACATTGAAATTTTCCGTGGTACGCCAATGATTGTACAAGCAATGGTTATCTATTATGGTACGGCTCAAGCATTTGGTATATCACTTGACCGGACCCTAGCCGCTATTTTTATCGTTTCTATCAATACTGGTGCTTATATGACCGAAATCGTTCGTGGTGGTATCTTATCTGTTGATAATGGACAATTCGAAGCCGCGACAGCTCTTGGATTCACACATGGTCAAACAATGCGTAAAATTGTCATTCCGCAAGTCATGCGTAATATCTTACCAGCCACAGGGAATGAGTTTGTCATCAACATCAAGGATACTTCTGTATTGAATGTTATCTCAGTAGTTGAACTTTACTTCTCTGGTAACACAGTTGCTACACAAAATTATCAATACTTCCAAACATTCTCAGTTATCGCAGTCATTTACTTTATCTTAACATTCACTGTAACACGTATTTTACGTTATATTGAACGTCGATTTGATGAAGATACTTATACGACAGCTGCTAATCAAATCCACGTAGAGGAGGCCTAAGATGTCAGATCCAATTATTGAAATTAAACATTTAAAGAAATCTTATGGTAACAATGAAGTCCTCAAAGATATCTCCCTAACTGTTAACAAAGGTGAAGTAATTTCTATCATCGGTTCATCTGGTTCGGGTAAATCTACTTTATTACGTTCAATCAATCTATTAGAAGAACCAACTGACGGAGAAGTACTCTATCATGGAAAAAATGTTCTATCTGATAATTATAATCTTACGCATTACCGTGAAAAATTGGGAATGGTTTTTCAATCATTTAACCTTTTTGAAAATCTTAATGTCCTTGAGAATGCTATTATCGCTCAAACTACTGTATTAAAACGTAGCCGTAGTGAAGCTGAAAAAATTGCTAAAGAAAATTTAATCACTGTTGGTTTAACTGAACAATACTGGAAAGCAAAACCAAAGCAGTTATCTGGTGGTCAAAAGCAGCGTGTTGCGATTGCTCGTGCACTATCTGTTGATCCTGAAGCTATGCTATTTGATGAACCAACTTCAGCACTCGACCCTGAAATGGTTGGTGAAGTTTTAGTAACCATGCAAGAGTTAGCAAAATCTGGTTTAACAATGATAATTGTAACACATGAAATGGATTTTGCCAGAGATGTTTCTGACCGTGTTATCTTCATGGATAAAGGTGTCATTGCTGAAGAAGGGACACCAGAACAGATCTTTGAAAATCCTCAACAAGGCCGAACAAAAGAGTTTTTACAACGCTTCTTAAAATAAGAGAATCATTACGATTCTCTTTTTCTTCACAATATACTTTACTGGTTAAGTATATTGTGTTAAACTATTACTATTAACGTTAATAAACTATATTATAGGAGGTTTCAATGGCAGAAAAAACTGACTTGGCGTCTGCATATCGTAGGCTAAAAAGTCCAAATATTAAAACTAAAAAACGTGCTCTTAAAATCATTCATGAGCACAAACGATCTGGTAAAAAATAAGCAGATCATTTAGTCAGACAAAAAAACAAGTAAGACAAATCCCTCCGTCTTACTTGTTTTTTTTTATTTTGTTTTAAGTGCTGATAAAATTTGTGTACGAATATCATCTACACCATTTGGAGTATTTGGTAAGAACAAGGTTTGGTTACCTTTTGCAGCAAAGGTATTTAATGTGTCTAAATATTGGTTAGTCAACAGAATTGACATGATTTGTTCTTCATTTAGACTAATATTTGCTTCTTTTAATTCTTGGATAGACTCAGCTAGCCCATCAACAATCGCTTTACGTTGTTGGGCAATACCAACACCGTGCAAGCGATCTTTTTCAGCCTCTGCAGAGGCTGCTGTAACAATTTTAATTTTATCTGCTTCAGCTAATTCTTGTGCTGCAACACGTTTACGTTGAGCAGCATTGATTTCATTCATTGATTGTTTAACTTCAGCATCTGGTTCAACTTTAGTAATCAACGTTTTAACAATAATATAACCGTAAGTTGACATTTCTTCTGCCACTTGGTGTTGAACTTCTAAGGCAATTTCATCTTTTTTCTCGAACAATTCATCCAAAGTTAATTTGGGAACTGATGAACGAAGGGCATCTTCTATATAAGACTTAATCTGTGCTTCAGGTTTCATCAATTTATAGTAGGCATCAGTTACATTATGTTCATTAACACGGTATTGTGTTGCAATATTCAAGGTAACGAACACGTTATCCTTAGTCTTAGTTTCAACAATAATTTCTGTTTGTAGGAGACGTAATTGGACACGCGCAGCAATTTTATCAATCCCAAAAGGTAAGCGAATATGAATACCACTTGTTGATGTTTTTTGATACTTCCCAAACCGTTCAACAATAGCAACTGTTTGTTGCTTGACCACATAAAGAGTACTAACAATAACTGACAATATAATGATTACTAAAATAATAGTAAATATCAAAGTGAACAACATAAAATCTCCTCCTCTGCCAGATTATATCTGGACAATTTCATAACAAGAAGTATATTGACTTATTGTTATGATACATATTATAATCATTTCTTTAGTAAAGTCAACATATTATTTTAATATTTTAAAAAAAGAGTAAAATAAATATTTTACTCTTTTGCTTCTTTTATTCGGCACTCATCAGGTACGGGTATACTGGTTGATCCCCTCGATGGATTTCAACTTCTACATCTTCATGCTTATCTTCTAGGTAACTGGCAAGTTCCTCAGCTAACTCTTGTTTTCCATCTTCACCAACAAAAATAGTTACAATTTCGCTATCTTCATCAATCATATGTTCAAAAGTAGCTTTCATTGCTTCTTCCATATCATTAACAGAAACTACAATTTTACCGTCAACCATACCCAGGAAGTCATTTTCATGAATTTCTAAGCCATCAATACTTGTGTCACGAACTGCTAAAGTTAGACTGCCTGAAACAACTTCTGAAAGACTTGCTGTCATAGCTGCTACATTCTCGTCTAAGGATTGACTAGGGTCAAAAGCTAATAGACTTGTAAAGCCTTGAGGAACAGTTTTTGTTTCAACGACAGCAGCTGGTATATCAACAACTTCTGCAGCAGATTGAGCAGCCATAAAGATATTTTTGTTATTTGGTAAGATAATAACTTGCTTAGCATTTACAGCTTCAATTGCTTTAACTATATCCTCAGTAGACGGGTTCATAGTTTGACCACCTGAGATAATATAGTCTACGCCTTGCGCTTTAAAAATGTCAGCTAAACCATCACCTGCTACTACTGAGATAATTGCTAACTCTTTAGCTTCAGCTTTTTTGCTTTCTTGATCCGTTTTGACAACCTGTGCATCATGTTGACTACGCATGTTATCAACTTTAATTTTCACAAGGGCACCATACTTCAATCCTTCTTGCATTACTAAACCAGGATCTTCTGTATGAACATGGACTTTAACAATCTCATCATCGTTAACAACTAATAACGAATCACCCAATTGGCTTAAATAACCTTGGAATTCTTCATAGTTAAATTCTTTTACATAAGTTGGGCCTTGTTTAAGAGCAACCATAATTTCAGTACAGTAGCCATAAGTGATATCTTCAGTGGCAACATGACCGATTACTGCTTTATGATGCTCTGTATTAATCATTTCAGACATGTTTGCTGGAGTTGCAACATAGTCCTCAGAAGCAACATAGTCACCATTTAGGGCTGACATAAAGCCTTCATAAATATAGACCAAACCTTGACCACCTGAATCAACAACACCAACTTCTTTAAGAACAGGAAGCATGTCCGGTGTTTTAGCTAAAGCACGTTTAGCTCCTTTTAAAGCTGAAGCCATGACTTCAACAACATCATCAGTTGATTCTGATTTTTTCAATGCGGCAGAGGCTGCACCACGAGAAACAGTAAGAATCGTTCCTTCTACGGGTTTCATTACAGCTTTATAGGCAACTTCAACACCAGATTGAAAAGCGAGTGCTAAATCTTTACCATCTAGTTCTACTTTACCTTTGATACTTTGACCAAAACCACGGAATAATTGCGATGTAATAACTCCTGAGTTACCACGTGCACCCATAAGTAGACCCTTAGACAAAATTTGACCTACTTCACCTACTGTTGAAGCAGGTTTATCAGCTACTTCTTTTGCGCCATTATCCATAGTCATGCCCATATTAGTACCTGTATCACCATCTGGTACAGGAAAGACATTTAAAGAATTGACATATTCTGCTTGATTTCCTAAACGAGTTGCTGCTGCTTGGACCATTTCTTGGAATAAGCTTGTTGTTATTTTAGACACTAATTTTCTCCCACAACCTTAATATTTGTAACGTAGACATTTACCTTATCAGCAGAAAGACCCAATTGACTTTCTAAGTTAAATTTCACACGCTCTTGGATATTCTTTGATACTTCACTAATTTTTACACCGTAACTCATTACAGTATAAACATCAACAGTAATACCTGCATCTGTTGATTTAACTACGACACCTTTTGCGTAGTTTTCTTTGCGAAGTAGTGATTGAAAATTGTCTTTTAGAGCACTTTTACTAGCCATACCAACAACGCCAAAGATTTCTGTTGCTGAACCACCAACGACAGTTGCAATAACGTCATCGGATAGTTCAATGAGACCATCATTTGTATTAATTTTTACAGTCATATTTACTACCTCAAAAAGTTTTTATCAGTTTATTATACTAAACATTATCCGTTTTGTCACGTAATCCACCGAATGCGCACGAAATACGCTTTTTATCTAGTAGTAAAAATATATAATTTACGTGAAATTACGTAGTTTTGCATTGTTTTTGGGACTTTTTCGGCAACTTTTTCTATTTCCGTTATATTGGACATAAAAAAACCAGCAATCGGGGAGAAAAGCTGGAAAGTGACCCACAATTCTTAGGAGAGAGAGGGAACAAGAGAAAATCAATCACTTTTTTAATAACTGTATCATAATTTTCAAATTATAACTATTAAAAAACAACTCTCAATTAAGGGAATTGTTTTCGCTTACTTATTTTTTAGAGAATTGATAGCGCCTTTTACTGCATCTTTAGCAGCATCAACTAACTCTTTACCTTTTCCGATAACTTTATCAGCTTTACCTTCAGCCTCTAATTCTTTATCGCCAGTTAATTTTCCAGCGCTTTCTTTAACGCTACCTTTAACTTGATCTAATTTTGCTTCGAAATTTTTTTCTGACATGTTAATGTTCTCCTATATTTTTCTTAATGATAGCATTTACATGTATTGATTGCAAATAAAAAACCAGTTTATTTTACCATAAAATGGAAGCAATGTAAAAGATGTAGGTGATAAGGGATTTCAAAGACCCTTTATCCCCTAAAATGAACAAGAAAAAAAGCCCTAAGGCTCATTTCTATTAAGGCTCTATAATTTCTGTAGTGGGTAAATCCACTGTAGAGATTATGGAGACTTTTTGAGTATATACAAAAAGTCCCATATGACCTATAATGAAAAGTGCTCAAACTATCATTTTAGAAAGACTCATATGGAACAACTAAATCTTATCACAAATTTTCTCAGAATTAAAGACAAAAATATCACTATCACTGATGAATATGATATGGGAACTCACTTAGAACTCCACGGTCACTTGGACTACACAGCCCCTAAATGCCCAAAATGCAAGGGACAAATGGCTAAGTACGACTACCAGAAAACTTCTAAAATCCCCTACTTAGAAACTGCTGGCTACCCTTTACTTATCCGCCTTAGAAAGCGTCGTTTCAAGTGTAAAGATTGCGGAAAAATGGCGGTCGCTGAAACTCCTCTTGTCAAGAAGAACCACCAAATCTCTGTCGCTGTTAACCAGAAAATCGCACAATTACTCATCGAAAATCAAGCAATGAAACATATTGCACACAGGCTATCAATTTCAACATCGTCAGTTATGAGAAAGCTCAATGAGTTCAAGTTTGAAACGGATTGGAATACCCTACCTGAGGTGATGAGTTGGGACGAGTATGCCTTCAAGAAGGGGAAAATGAGCTTCATCGCTCAAGATTTCGACTCCCTAAATGTCATCGCCATTCTCGACGGAAGAACTCAAGCAACCATCCGAAACCACTTTCTTCGCTATCCTAGAAAGGTTAGAAATCGGGTCAAAGTGATTACCATGGATATGTTTAGTCCCTATTATCAACTTGCTAAACAACTTTTTCCGAATGCAAAAATTGTACTCGATCGCTTTCATATCGTGCAACACCTTAGTCGTGCTATGAACCGTGTCCGTATTCAAATTATGAATCAATTCGACAGAAAATCGCAGGAATACCGAGCCTTGAAACGTTACTGGAAATTGATACAACAAGATAGCCGTAAACTCAGCGATAAACGATTTTATCGTCCTATGTTTCGAATGCATTTGACTAACAAGGAAATCCTAGAAAAACTCCTGTCTTTCTCCGAGGAACTACGACAACACTATGTACTCTATCAGCTTCTCTTATTTCATTTCCAAGAGAAGAACTCAGACCATTTCTTTGACCTCATCGAACAGGAAATAGCCATCGTTAATCCTATTTTCCAGACGGTATTGAAGACATTTTTAAAGGATAAAGACAAGGTTGTAAACGCCATGGAATTGCCTTATTCCAACGCCAAACTGGAAGCTACCAATAATCTCATCAAAGTCATTAAGAGAAATGCCTTTGGTTTCAGGAACTTTGAAAACTTTAAAAAACGGATTTTGATTGCATTGAACATAAAGAAAGAGAGGACGAAGTTCGTCCTCTCTAGGTGTTAGCTTTTCATCTACCCACTACAGTTGACAAAGAGCCTCTATTAAACGCGTTCTACTTTGCCAGATTTAAGCGCACGAGCTGAAACCCAAACTTTCTTTGGTTTACCATCAATAAGAACAGTAACTTTTTGAAGATTTGGTTTTACAGTACGTTTAGTTTGGTTCATAGCGTGTGAACGGTTGTTACCAGATACAGTTTTACGACCTGTAAAATAACATACTTTAGCCATTTTGTTTGTTTCCTCCTACGTAGAATATGTTTACGGATGTGCTAGCACCACATACTTAACTATTTTATCATAAGGACATAGGTTTGGCAAGGCTTTTTTCTGAACATTTCATTGTTGATTAAGATGCTCATAAATAAGGTTAAATAAGTTTTTTTGAGTTCCATCATAAGTAACTTCCGTAATATTATCTTCAATTTCATTAATAAACTCAAAGGTATAAGTCAATCCAGAAGGATTTTAAACGCCCATTATTAAAGCAGGATTATGTGTGAATAAAATCGTTAGAGGCTCTTTTTACGCGCCATCAATTGGTGAGGACAATAGAAGGCAAAAGTACCAGATGTTCCAGAATTACCATAAAATTTTGGACGATTAACTTTATCATCATTACCAATTAAAACCATCATGTGTCCCCGCCATACATAACAGAGGTATAATTACATCGTAGAAAGTAATTATCTTTTATTTCAGACCAATGATGACTATTGATGAACTCTTCTTCGAAGAATACCTTAATGAAAATCATTAAATCAGCACAAGTTGAAACCCCACCACCTGGCCCTTTTCCACTAAAAATAACTTTTTTGACGGTAGATAACTTTTTGTTCCTTAATATTTCCTAGGCTTCGTCTTACACGAAGCCTAGGAAATATTAATCGAAACCCAAAAATTAAAAAAAGATCAATCCTTTCGGATAGACCTTATTGTTATGCAATTTTTAATTTATTATGCTTTATTAGCTGAACCGAATACATCGATACGTTCTTCAACTGCTGCTTGAACTGCTTTCATACCTGGAGCCAAGAATTTACGTGGGTCAAATAATTTTTTAGCAGTGTACTCAGCTTCGTTTGCTTCGTAGTTACGAGCAAATTCACGAGTAGCTTCAGTAAATGCGATTTGGCTTTCAGTGTTAACGTTGATTTTAGCAACGCCAAGTTTGATAGCTGCACGAATTTGATCGTCAGGAATACCTGATCCACCGTGTAATACGATTGGGAATCCTGGTACTGCTGCTGCTAATTTTTCTAAGTGGTCAAGAGCAAGACCTTCCCAGTTTGCAGGGTATGGACCATGGATGTTACCAATACCAGCAGCAAGGAAATCAATTCCAGTTTCAACCATAGCTTTAGCGTCTTCGATTGGAGCAAGTTCACCTTTACCGATGATACCATCTTCTTCACCACCGATAGTACCAACTTCAGCTTCTACAGAAATACCTTTAGCATGAGCTAAAGCAACAACTTCTTTAGTTTTAGCAAGGTTTTCTTCAACTGGAAGGTGTGAACCGTCAAACATGATTGAAGAGTAGCCAACTTCGATACATTCCAAAGCGTCTTCATAATGACCGTGGTCAAGGTGAATAGCTACAGGAACAGTGATCCCCATTGATTCTACAAGGTTAGAAATAAGTGATTGACATACTTTGTAACCACCCATGTATTTCGCAGCACCCATTGATGTTTGGATAAGAACTGGAGCTTTTTTAGCTTCTGCTGCACGCAAGATAGCTTGAGTCCATTCTAAGTTGTTAGTGTTAAATCCACCAACAGCGTAGCCGTTTTCACGAGCTGCTTGTACAAATTTTTCTGCTGAAACGATTGCCATTTGTTAGGCCTCCTCTTATTTTTCGAGTCTTTTGACCCGTTTACAAAGTACATTTTAGCATAATTATGAACAAATTTCCACTAGTTGGCTAATGTAAAGCGTTTTCTTTATGTTATACTTTTCACATTTCTTGAAAATCTTTTGAAACACAAAAAAAGAGCCACAAAAGCTCTTTACATAATGCGGAAAGAGGGACTTGAACCCTCACGACCTAAAGCGGTCACAGGATCCTTAGTCCTGCGCGTCTGCCAATTCCGCCATTTCCGCTACTCATTAGCAACATTAATTATTATATCAACTATGAGTTTCTGTGTCAACTGTCTTTACTGATTTTCTTTCAAAAAATTGCTGACGCTTTCCTTATATTTTTTCATATCCGTTTCATAGGCTTGAGCATGTTTAGCCCCATTGATGATTAAGAGTTCTTTAGGTCCCCTTGTTGCCTTGTATAAATCATAGACCATATTAGTAGGTACGAAATCATCTTTAGACCCGTGAATAAAGAGAACAGGTAACTTATTCTTCTCTAACTGTTTCACAGCACTTGCTTCTCCATAAGTAAAGCCAGCCCTCACTTTTGATATGGCTGAGACCTCATAGAGAATTGGAAAAGCGGGTAATCCATACATATCTTTAGCTTGAAATTTCAACTCATCCCAAACACTAGAGTAGCCGCAGTCTTCAATAATTTGGTGAATTTGAGTTGGTAATTGCTCACCACTTGCCATCATGACTGTTGCTGCTCCCATCGAGAGACCAAAAAGAGTAATTTGACTTTCCTGATTATCTTTAATTAGCATATTGGACCAAGCAATCACATTTTTACGATCATTCCAACCAAAACCAATTAATTTGCCTTGACTTTCACCATGAGACTCGTTGTCTGGTACCAAGACATTATAGCCTAAATCATGAAAAAGCATGGCATAAGGCTTCATGTTTTCTTTATTGGTTGTAAACCCATGAACAACAATAACTGTCTTATTTGTTTTCTGATTAGCCGGTAAATAAAAAGCAACTTGTCTCTTCCCACGATTAGTCATCCAACGTTTTTCAACTTTTAATTTATCAAAAGCTATTTCTGATTGATGAAGGGGATTTAACTTTGGCCGAGGTCCGTCATTGATGAATGACTTATCTTCTCTAACTTGTGCAACATGGAAAAAATAAAAACTTGCTCCTACTGAAATGAGCGTTGCAAGTACTAATAATACTGCAAAATACTTTGATAGTCGAATCATTCTCATATCAAACAGTTTACACTAAAACAACAAAAAAAGAAAGACTATTTTCTTTCTTTTTTGTTTTTAGAGAAGTACTGTACTTAATAGAGGAACAACTACTGAAACAATCACACCGACAACTACCAATGCAATTGACCCCATTGATTCTTCAACTTGACCAAAGTCTTTTGAAGCTGAAACACCAAGTGCATGTCCCGCTGTACCTAGGGCTAAACCACGAGCAATTGGGTCATCAATCTTAAATAAATTGATAAGTGGTTTGGCTAGGGCATAGATAATGACACCATTTAGAATGCAAGCAAGTGAAGTTAACTCTGCTGAACCACCAAGTGCCACAGATGTTGGCATAGCAATAGCTGTTGTTGCAGCTTGTGGAAGCATTGATGCGGTTACGACTTTACCTAATTGTAGGAGACTAGAAATAAAGTAAATGCCGTAAACTGCCACGATACTACCTAGAGATAAACCACCAAGAATTTGTAACCAGTATTTTTTCAAAACATCGCGTTTCTTGTAAAGTGGAATCGCAAAGCAGATTGTTGCTGGTTCAAGGAAGAAACTGATAATTTGTCCACCTTTGTTATATTCCTCAAAGGTAATGCCAGTGGCTTTTAAAGTTGCAATTCCTAGAATCATTGCCACGAACAAAGGTGCAAATAAGAAGAATCCTTTTGATTTTTTAAATAAAATTTGACCTAAAAAGAAAGTTCCAACTGATAATAAGACACCGAAGATCGGGCTAGTTTTAAATAAATTAATGATTTCTAACATGATTGAACTCCTTCTTATTTAGCGTAGGATTTTTGACTAGCCATTGAAGTGGCATCTGTAGTCTTTTTTGATGATTTAAAGAAATGACTTGGTTCAAGTTGCATGACAAGTTGTGTCATCCAACCAGTTGATACAAGTAAAATTAATGTTGAAGCAAAAATTAAGAAAATATCTGAAAGAAAGTGTTTTTGTAATAAGCCGAGAGAATTAATTACTGAGACACCGGCTGGAACGAAGAATAAACCAATATTATTGACTAATCCGTCGCCGACTTTTTCAACTTGTTCTAACTTGATAACATTTAAGCTTAAAGCTAAAAACATTAAGACCAATCCAATAACTGAGGCAGGCATACCAAAAGGAAGAGCATGTTCAATTAATTTTGAAATCAATACTATTGTTCCAATAAGTACGCTTTGATAAATAGTAGTATATGTTTTTTTCATGATAGTCACTCCTTTTTAGTTATGTTATTGATTTTTTCGACTTGTTTTATGGTTTTATTATAAATAAAAAAAGAACCCTTGGGTTCTTTTTGGAATAAAACGCTTTCTTCTTGGTATGAAATGCATTTTATCAGTTATGAAATGCTAAATTATAGTCCAACTTGTTGCTTGAAGCTCTTGATGTAAGAACGACTAACCGGGACTTTCCCACCATTAGCCATTGTTATCTGGTAAGTTTGATTAAACCAAGGTTGTATTTCCTTGATTGCCTCAAGATTGATAATATAACTCCGATGAACTTTAATAAATTGCTCAGGCGACAAAGTCCGTTCAATAGCAGCAAGTGTTGTATGACTGGTATAAGTCCCCTTACGTGTGTAAATAGTCGTTTCCTTACCCTGAACCTCACAGTAGTAGACATCCTCAAAGTCAACCAGGTAAATCCGTTCATCCGTCTCAATAGTCAAACGAGACACGTTCTTTTCATGACTAATTCCATTAACCTTAATTTCCTTAGCCATTAAGGCATCTTTTGCTTTGGCAATCGCTTTGCGGACACGCTCTTCTTCGAAGGGCTTTAAAATATAGTCTAAGGCATTAACTTCGAAAGCCTCTAAAGCATGATTATCATAAGCTGTCGCAAAGATAATTAGTGGCGGATTGGCCACCATTGTTAACTTTCTGGCTAAATCAATCCCGCTTTCATCTGTCAAATGAATATCTAAAAACAAAAGGTCAGGTTGATCAGTTAAAAGAATTTGAAAAGCTTCTTCAATCGATTCACCTTGAACGATACTAGCTACTTCATTGGTTTGTTCCAAAAGATAAGTAAGTTCCATCCGCGCCAAAGGCTCATCATCAATTATTGCTACTTTCATTATTGCTCCTCTTCTATTAGTTTTAGTGGGATGAGAACTTTAAAAGATGCTCCCTCTTTACTTGAGTCAATTTGTAAGTGGGCACTAGTCCCATAAAGACTGATTAATCGTCGATTCAGATTTTCAAGTGCTGAACCTGTTCCGCGATTTGAAGGAACAATCTCACGACCAAGCCTACTTAATAATTCTTTTGCAATCCCTTCACCATTATCTTTAACTTCTAGTTCCAAGATATTAGCAGTCATTTGGGTCAATTTTACCCAAACTTTATTATTGGCTTTGCGGCCTGGAAAAGCGTGTTTCAAAGCATTTTCGACTAAGATTTGAATAATAAATGGAGGAATGCTAGCTTTCTTGAGTGAATCTGGCATATTTATATCAACTTGATAACGATTTGGAAAGCGGGCTTGTTCAATCGTTAAATAAGCATTCAAGTGATTCAGTTCTTCTTCAACCGTAATAACATTCTTACGTGTAGAGGTAATATTAGACCTGAAATACTGACCTAATTGAAGCAACAGATAACGAGCCTTTTCACTATCAATCCGCATCAAGGCCGAAATAGTATTAATAGCATTAAAGAGGAAATGGGGGTTAACTTGAGCTTGTAAGGACTTGATTTCAGCATCCTTGAGTAAACCTTGTTCCAAGGCCATTTGGCCAAGTTCCAGTTGAGAAGAGAAGATATCTCCTAAACCATTTGCTAGTTGTTCTTCAACGTAAGTTAAGTCATCAGGGTCTGAAAAGTATAATTTAAAAGTCCCTGCCACTTTACCTTTTACATATAAGGGTACAACAATGGCTGCCGCTAAGGGGCAGTCTGGGTAATGACAACCAATTTCATTCTTACTGCGGACAATATGGATTTTCCCAGTTTCTATCACTTCTTTAGAGAGGTCAGTGATAATTTTTTTTGTGGGAATATGATGATCACTAGCTAATCCAACATGGGCTAAAATCGACTGCCGATTGGTAATACTGACAGCTGACACGCGCATGTATTTCATAATCACTTTAGCTGCCTGCTCGGCCGATTCTAAAGTCAAACCTTGACGAAAAAAAGGTAGAGTGGTGTTGGCAAGTTCCAAAACATCATGAGTTTGGATGGCTTTCATGCTTTCTTCTTGTTTGAGTGTTCCCAGGATAATCGAGAGGAATATCCCCGTTCCTAAGGCATTAACCACTAACATAGGCAAAGTGATTGTATGAATCAAGGCCAATGCTTGTGCTTTATCAGGATGGAAGATAAAGATACAAAGCATCTGAATTACTTCCATCAGGGCACCACATAAACTACCTTGCCAAATTTCTGGATAGGTCTTTTTCTTGAGAGAAACCTGACCAACTAAGCCGGAAAACAGACCAATAAGAAGTGAGGAAATGAAATAGGTATACGGAGCTGTACCTCCTTGTAGGAGTCGAACAGTACCTGAGATAAGTCCGACAAAAATCCCAACAAAAGGACCTCCAATCAGACCGGACATCCCAATTGTTAAGGTTCTGGTATTAGCAATTGAATTATGGGCAGGCAAAGCCACTAAGCCACCAATTCCACTGTTAGCAGAAGATGAGACTAAGACACCCGTAAAATTACTAATAATAGCGAAGATGCTGAAAGTGATAATCAAAACCCAGCGAACCTGCGGTTTATCTCTTTCATACATCATTTTCTTATAAAAAGGGCTAATCATTAATAGATTAGCCAACAATATAATTAGACCAACTCGCTCTAGGAGTGGTAAAAATAGTGATAGCATATGGTAACCTCATTGGTTTATTATATCACGTACTAAATTACTTGGAAAAGCATCTGCCTTTTGGACAATCGGGCACAAGCCTTAGAGACTGTTTTCTACTGCAGCAGTAATAAAGGCAGTATAGAGTTCTTCTGCTTTATTTGGACGACTTTGGTATTCTGGATGATATTGGGCTGCTACAAAGAATTTTTTGTCTGGCAGTTCAACAATTTCCATCAAACGGTTATCAGGCGACACACCCGAGAAAACAAATCCAGCATTTTCAAAATCCTTACGGAATTTGGTATTGAATTCATACCGGTGACGATGACGACGTTGAACAACTTCTTGGTTGTTATAAGCCGCAGCTGCGCGTGAACCGGTTTTTAATTTACATGGGTAAAGTCCAAGACGTAGTGTTCCCCCCATATCTTCCACATCAATTTGATCACGCATAATATCAATGATTGGGAACTCTGTATCTGGATTTAATTCAGCTGAATTTGCACCTTCCATATTAAGAACATTTCTGGCAAACTCAACACAGGTTAATTGCATACCAAGACAAATACCAAGCATTGGAACATCATTTTCACGAGCAAAACGAATAGCTTCAATTTTACCTTCAGTACCACGTTGACCAAAGCCTCCAGGAACGATGATTCCGTCAGCACGACCTAATAATTCTTGAGCATTTTCGGCAGTTAAATCATTAGCATTAACCCAATTTAAATCAATAGCTGTATCATTAACAAATCCTGAGTGTTTTAATGCTTCAACAACTGATAGGTAAGCATCAGGTAATTCAACATATTTACCAACTAGGGCAATTTTAGTTATTTTCTTAAGGTTCATTACCTTATCAACCATCTCAGACCATTCTGCCATATCAGCTTGCGGTGCATCTAATTTCAAATGATCACAAACAATCTGGTCCATATTTTGAGCTTGAAGATTTAATGGAATTTGGTAAAGATGATCAACATCCATAGATTCAATAACAGCTTCCGGTTCGACATCACAGAATTGAGCCAATTTATTTTTTATCCCTTGTTCAACTGGTTCTTCCGTACGGATAACAAGCATATTCGGTTGAATCCCTAAACCACGTAATTCTTTTACAGAATGCTGGGTTGGTTTTGTTTTCATCTCACCAGCTGCTTTTAAATATGGTAATAATGTTGTATGGATATACATAACATTATCTGAACCAACATCAGCCTTCATTTGTCGAAGGGCTTCTAAGAATGGCAGACTTTCAATATCCCCAACAGTTCCGCCAACTTCTGTAATAATCACATCTGAGTCAGTGGTCACAGCAGCACGCTTAATTTTATCCTTAAGCGCATCAGTAATATGAGGAATGACCTGTACAGTTGCTCCAAGGTATTCACCTTTACGTTCTTTACGCAGAACTTCACTATAAATTTTACCCGTTGTTACGTTCGAAAATTTATTAAGATTGATATCAATGAAACGTTCATAGTGCCCAAGGTCTAAGTCAGTTTCGGCACCATCATCTGTAACATAAACTTCACCATGTTGATAAGGACTCATTGTTCCTGGGTCAATATTAATATAAGGATCAAATTTTTGAATCGTTACTTTCAAGCCACGGTTTTTTAACAAACGGCCTAGGCTAGCTGCAACGATACCTTTACCAATTGAAGAAACAACTCCACCTGTAACAAAAATATACTTTGTCATAATTTTAAAAACTCCTTTTCGCGACAGCTTTGCTATCTATAATCTTGGGGTTCGAGAGTAGTTATTACCTCATTAACAACTAAATACACCATTTTTAAAAAATAAAAATAGCCCCCTAATAAATAGGGAGCTTTTATCGACCTCATAAAGAGGTGCCCGAATAATAATATAAACTATATCATCTCATTTGTCAAATAGATTTTCTTGAAAATTTTCAAAGGAGAAATTTCAAAAGATTACTCTTCGTCTTCTTCGTCTTCATCTTCTTCATTGATTTCAACTTCTTCAATCTCATCTTCTGGGATGATTTCGTTCAATTCTGAATCATAAGATTCCACTTCCGATTTTTCGTCTTCTGGGTCTTCTTCATCGTATTCAGCATCTTCAGTTTCTTCTTCGAAGTCTTCATCTTCTGGATCATCATCACTATAATCAATAGCGTCTTCATCACCATCCATAAAGGCGTTAACACGTTTTTTCTTACGTTTTGGAGCGCCGTCTTCCTCATCTTCAAGAGTGATGATTTCTTCATCAATTTCGTCGATACCATACCATGAGCGAAGTCCCCATTTGTTTTCACCTAATGGAATAAAAGATCCATCGATGTTTAAATCTGTATAGAAAAATGGTAAAGCTTCACGGATATCGGCATCTGATTTTCCTAAGTATATTTGGATATCATTTACAAGATCACTAAAATACATTCCATTATCGCGGCCACGTTCTTCTAAAATGGCGCGTGCAACCTCAATCATTGAGAGTTCGCTTTTTTCTTGTCCCGCAAATACGTCTAATTTCAAGGCAATTCTCCTTATTTTATCATTCCTTACTATTTTACGCTAAATTTCCCCATTCGTCAAAGCTTTTATCAGTTAATCCCAGCTTTATTGACCTCTTTTTTTAACCAACTATAAATTTCTGACATTCCATCCAAAATGTGGTCAGCACCAGACTGGTCAATCAGCATCCGCTCTTCTTTATAAGCTAAGACCCTCATACCGGCTGCTTTAGCGGCAGCAATTCCCGAAGGGGAGTCTTCGATAGCTATTGCCTCATTTGCCTCTACGGAAAGGCTTTGCAGGGTATGTAAATAGATCTCAGGATTAGGCTTGCTCTCCTTAAAGGACTCACCTGAGGTGACACGGTCGAAATAGTGACGAATCTGGCAGACATCAAGAACTGTTAGAATGGCATCAAGTGGACTGGAAGAAGCTACTGCTAATTTGATATCTTGACTTTTAGCCCATTCCAGAATGGCGACCATATCTTTTCTAAAGATTGGCACCACAGTCTCTGGATGATATTTATGCCGTTCAATTTGTTGGAAGGCCACTTCAAAATCTTCACTACTAAGATTTGTGCAGGCAAGCTGATTTATCCTCTTTTGCAAGTCAAATCCTGAACGACCAACGAGTGACGAAAAGTCTTCCTTAGTCAAAGGTGTGGAGTTTTTAGAAATTGATAAAATATATTCACTTTGCAGTTGGTAATCAAGATACTCAGTATCAACGATGACACCATCCATATCAAACACAATTGCAGATATCATATAACTTTCCTCCTATAAAAAAGGACTGAAATAAATTTCAGTCCAATTGTCAATTTGATTGTTTTACAATCCAATACTTATTATTTTACTTTTGCTGATTCTGTGATAACTTCAACTGCTTTTTTCATTGCAATATCATGTTTAAGCATATCAGCTGAAAGAAGAGTGCGAACTTGCTCAACTGGCATATTGTACTCAGTTGCAAGATCATTGATTTCTTTTTCAATTTCTTCGTCGCTTGCTTCAAATCCTTCTGCTTTAGCAATTGCTTCAATAACAAGGTTAGTTTTAACACGTTTGTCAGCTTCAGACTCATATTGTTTATGAAGGTCATCTTCAGAAGTTCCAGTTAATTGGTAGTACATTTCTGGAGAAATACCTTGACGTTGCATGTTACCCATAAATTCATTCATAGCACGATGTACTTCATCATGAACCATTTCTTCTGGTAATTCAACGATTTCAGCATTTTCAACTGCTAATTCAATTGCAGCCCCTTCAACGGCATCATCATAAGCAATTTCTTTAGCTGCTTCAAGTTCTTTACGATATTTAGCTTTTAATTCATCTAGTGTTTCAACTTCTTCATCGATGTCTTTAGCTAATTCATCATCTAATTCTGGAACTTCTTTAGTTTTTACTTCATGAACAGTTGTTACGAATTTAGCATCTTTACCAGCTAAATCTTCTGCTTGATATTCTTCAGGGAAAGTAACATTAACGTCAACAGTTTCACCAGCTTTAACACCAACTAATTGTTCTTCAAAGCCTGGGATGAATTGACCTGAACCAAGTTCAAGTGAGAAGTTATCACCTTTACCACCGTCAAATTCAACGCCATCAACTGAACCTAAGAAGTCAATTACAACTGTATCGCCTTCTGCTGCTGCGTCTTCTTTAACAACAAGTTCAGCAAGGTTTTTACGTTCGCGTTCGATTTTTTCGTCGATTTCTTCGTCACTAACTTCTTTTGAAGCTTCAACTTCTACTGCAAGATTTTTATAATCACCAAGTTTAACTTCTGGTTTTGTAACTACTTCAGCGTTAATTTTCCAATCTTGACCTTTTTCCATAGAAACAACGTCAATTTTTGGTTGAGCTACAACTTCAAGTCCTAATTCAGTTACAGCAGCTTCATAAGTAGCTGGTAAAACAATATTCAAAGCATCTTCATAAAGAACTTCTTCACCAAATTTTTGGTTGAATACTGGACGAGGCATGTGACCTTTACGGAATCCTGGTACATTTAGGTCTTTTTTAATTTTATTAAATGCTTGATCAAGAGCTGGTTTAATTTGTTCTTGACCAATTGTAAATGTAATAACGCCACGGTTAGTAGCTTTGTTTTCAAATGATGTAGACATTAAGTCATTTCTCCTTAAAATAATTTAGATACAGTTCATTCTATCACATTTCAACGCTATTTTAAAGTGTTTTGTGCAGGAACAAGTGATACTTTCAACCATTATTAATTATTTTTTCTCATTGTTTGATTTTTTCCTATTTTTTGATAAACTAACTAGGACAGAAAGGATTGCGCATGACATTTATTCTTAGATATTTGGATCACCTTCACCTCGAAGAACTCCTATTTACCCTTTTAACAAAAATAATTTCTCTAGTTTTATTATTAATTTTCTTTTTTATTTTAAAAGAGGTTGCTAATCGACTATTCGAAAAAATTGCCGATAAATCCTTTTCATTTTCTAGACAAAGTGAGGCTCGTAAAAAAACCTTATCAAAACTTACGCATAACTTATTAAACTATACTCTTTATTTTCTCTTAATTTACTGGGTGCTTAGTTTATTAGATATTCCAGTTTCTAGTTTGCTCGCAGGTGCAGGGATTGCTGGAGTTGCTATCGGTTTAGGTGCTCAAGGCTTCTTATCTGATGTCGTCAATGGCTTTTTCATCCTCTTTGAAAATCAATTTGAAGTCGGTGACTCCATATCTATTGCATCCGTTGAGGGAACAATAGCAAGTGTCGGTATCCGGACAACTCAAATCAGAGGTTTTGATGGGACACTCCATTTCATCCCTAATCGTAGTATCATTGTAGTATCAAATAAATCGCGTGGCAATATGCGAGCTCTAATTGAAATACCATTATACTCAACAACAAATCTTGAGGATGTTAATCAAGTAATCACCCAAGTCAATGAACTCCATGTCAAAGATTACCCACAGATTGTCGATTATCCAAATATTTTAGGACCTCAAGTCAATGCCAACGGTCAATTTATTTACCGTGTTGCAATTTTTACTGAGAATGGACAACAGTTCCAAATTTATTCAACCTTCTACAAGTTATATCAAGAAGCATTGCTGGCTAGAGGAATTACCCTACCAACTACTCAAGCATATCCACAGATAAGAAAATAAGAGGCAATTTTAAAAATTGCCTCTTATTATATTAATTTTTTCTGATTGTATCTGTCTTATATTCTGCTCGAGCCCCACCAATCAACTTAGGTCGACTAGCCAAAGCAGTAACATGTGCACCTCCTAATTCCCGCTGGATAGGAATTAGAGGAACTTGTACACGTTTAACATGCATACCAATAAAAGTATCACCAATATCTAAACCGGCATGAGCAATCACTTCTTCAATTTCCACAGGAGAAGACATCCACTTAAAAGCTGCCAATTGACCACTACCACCTGCGTGAAGTGTTGGAAGAACATTAACAATTTCATAGCCCTTTTCTTCCGCAACGGATTCTTCTATTACCAACGCACGATTGACATGCTCACAGCCTTGAACAGCCAAATGAATCCCTTTTGATTTTAGAACATCCAAGATCACTTTGACAATACAGTCACCAATTTCTAAACTAGAATTCTTACCAATTCTGCCACCACTGACTTCACTTGAAGATAGACCTAAAACAAAGACTTGTCCCTTCTTAATAGCACTTCTTTCAATTACATCAGTTATTATTGCCCGTGTTTCTTCTTCAATTTGCTTAAGTTCCATTTTTGCCCCAATCTAAGAATTATTTTGCCTGAACTTTTGAAAATGAGATATAAATAATATAACCAACTATCATCCCCAAAAAGTTCTGTCCAATGTTACCCATGACACCCCCTAGGGCCGCACCGAATCCATACATCGGAATAGATACAAGGAAATAAATACCCACCATCATAATTGATGCCAAAACAAGTCCAAGTGGTCTTTTTTTACCTTCTAAGCCTGCAAAAAAGCCTTGTGAGCCATGAGCAAGCAAACTAAAGAACATCCAATTAGGGTAACCAGAAACTAAATCAATTAAGAAACCTGAAAAACCACCAACTATCATGCCCTCCTTAGCTCCTAAATAAAAAGCTGTAAAATAGATACCCGCATCCAACAAAGTTAAAAAGCCTGTTGGTGTTCCAATACTGATAAATTTCCCTAAAATAATAGTTAAGGCTGTTAAAATTGACAATAAGGTTAATTCTTTAGTCGTTAATTTATTCATTCGATTACAACTCCATATTCATTTGATTTTTCAATGGCTTGATAAACAAAATCTTTGGCCAATTCGACTGCTTTTTCCATTTCATTTCCTTTTGATAAATAGGAAGCTATAGCAGAAGCAAAGGTACATCCTGCACCATTGTTATTTCGAGAAAGAACAGGTTTCTCAAGCATAAACCACTTTGATGGATCCATATATAAGTCAATGGCTTTATCACTTACTAGACGGTTCCCACCTTTAATGACGAGACTTTTTGCCCCTAATGCTTTCAGTACTTTAGCCGCTTCAAGCATCGATTTTTCATCTATAATGGGCACCCCTGACAACAACTCAGCTTCCTTAAGATTTGGTGTAATAATATCAACGTAAGGAAACATTCCTTTGATTTGCTCTGCCATTGTCACAACAGTCGCATCATTATTCTCTTTAAAAACCAGAACCGGATCAAGAACAATTTTTGACTCTTGCTTTGCTTTGATAAAATTTTTAGTTGCTTCAGCAATTTCCGAATTTGGTAATAATCCGATTTTGATTGCCGCAAAAGGCACATCCATAAGTGAAGCTAATTGTTTGCGGAAAATCTCAATTTCAGTTGGATGAATTTCAAATTGTCCATCCTTAATACTAGTTAAACAAGTTGTTGCTAAAAATGAGAAGCCATCTAACTGATGGAATGTAAGCAAATCTGCTTGAAGTCCTCCTCCACTTAAGATATCACTGCCGGCAATAGTTAGTTGATTAGTCTTCATAGATAATCTCCTTTAAATAAAGGCCATTTCCTGCCGCAGTTGGCCCAGCTAATTGACGATTTTTTTCTTCTAAAATACGTTGAACCTGACTAACAGGCATACGCTGATTACCTATTTTCAATAGTGTTCCAACCATGTTGCGAACTTGCTTGTATAAAAAACCATTTCCGGTAAAAGAAAATATTATAAAATTTCGTTTAGCATCATAAGTAATTTTCGCTTCCGAAATAGTCCTAACCTTATTTTCTATACTCGTTCCAGATGCTGTGAATCCTGTAAAATCATGGGTCCCAACTAAATCTTTTATTGCTTCATCCATTAAGCTAATATCAAGTGGATAAGGATAATGTGTCGCATAATTCCGCATCATCGGATTTTTGGGTCTGCCAATATCAACTAAGAATTCATAAGTTTTTTTATGTTTCAAATACCTACAGTGATAATCATCTGCTACTTTTTCAACTTTAATAAAATCAATATCATCTGGTGTCTGTGTATCAAGGGCAAATCTAATTTTTTCAATGTCTCGCTCCAGTGGCAAATCAAAGTGTATCACTTGTCCATAAGCATGCACGCCTGCATCAGTTCTACCAGCACCATGAATTTTAATAACTTGGCCTTTATACAATTTTAAGAGTGTTTTTTCGATTTCTTCCTGAACTGATCTTGCATGCGGTTGCCTTTGAAAGCCAGAAAAACCTGATCCATCATAAGAAATAGTTGCTTTATATCTTGTCATGAGTATATTTTATCATGATTGATAAAAAGAGAAATAGTTTTTTTTTCAAACTGTCCCCATACAAAAAAATGCGTGAACTGATTTTAAAATCTTACTGACATTTGCTTTCTATTTTGTTATAATTGTCCCTAATATAAAAAAAGGGATAAACATATGAAAGTTACTAAATTTGGTGGTAGTTCTTTAGCATCTGCTCAACAACTAAAAAAGGTTTTAAACATAATTAAGTCTGATAAGAATCGAAAAATTGTGGTTGTTTCTGCACCAGGAAAAAGAAATGATGGTGATACCAAAATTACTGATGCTTTAATTGCTTATCATGATGCTTTTGTAACTGGTGATAATTTTACTCAGCAACAAAATTGGATTATCAACCGTTTTAACACCGTCTGTGAAGAACTCAATCTAAATCCTAAGATAGCTAAAGATATTGAACAGTCAATTCTCGAATTAGCTACATTACCAAGTGAGAATAATCCATATCTTTACGATACCTTTTTAGCAGCTGGGGAAAATAACAATGCAAAACTAATTGCATCTTTTTTTAGAGCAAATGGAATCAAGGCTAGATATATTCATCCAAAACAGGTTGGTTTAATAGTCACTGATGAGCCACAAAATGCTAGAATCCTCCCTTCAAGTTACGATAAAATTGAAAAACTTACAGAGTTAGAAGGTGTCCTTGTAATCCCTGGATTCTTTGGTGTAACAAAAGAAAATAATATCTGTACTTTTTCCCGTGGTGGATCTGATATCACTGGTTCATTGATTGCTGCCGGTGTCGGTGCAGAACTTTATGAAAATTTTACTGATGTAGATGGTATTTTTGCAGCACATCCAGGAATAATTAATAACCCACACTCCATTGAAGTTCTTACCTATAAGGAAATGCGTGAGTTGGCCTATGCTGGATTCTCTGTATTGCATGATGAAGCATTGATTCCAGCCTATCGTGGTAAAATACCCCTAGTTATCAAGAATACAAATAATCCGGAGCACCCCGGGACTCAGATTGTATTAGAACATAAAGGAGAACATGCGCCAGTCGTTGGTATTTCAGGAGATGATAAATTTGTCTCAATTAATATGTCCAAGTATTTAATGAATAGAGAAGTCGGTTTTGGTAGAAAAGTACTTCAAATTCTAGAAGATTTAAATATAAGATGGGAACATATGCCAACCGGAATTGATGATTTATCAATTGTTGTCCGTGAAAGAGAATTAACTCCCATAAAAGAACAAGAAATCCTTAAATACCTTATCCAAAAACTAGAAGTTGATGAAGTAACTATAACTAAAGACTTATCCATCATTATGATTGTTGGTGAACAAATGAAAAGCCATGTTGGGGTAACAGCAACAGCAACAAAAGCACTTTCTGAAAATAAAATAAACCTAGCAATGATTTCTCAAGGTTCAAGTGAATTTTCGGTTATGTTTGTAGTCAACACTAAAGATGAAAAGAAAGCCATTAAAGCATTGTATCATGCCTTCTTTGAATAATTCAACAGACATATCTTATTAGGTATGTTTTTTTACTTTACCTATTAGAATAAACAAAAACAACATGACATCCATGTCATGTTGTTTAAATTATGATGCACCCTAGAGGAGTCGAACCTCTAACCGCCTGATTCGTAGTCAGGTACTCTATCCAGTTGAGCTAAGGGTGCTACTTAATTATCTAGAAATATCTTACACCTTTATCGCTAAAAATGCAAGCCAATCAATAAAAAAAAATAGGCTAGCCTATCTCAATTTACTCCGCCAGTAGGACTCGAACCTACGACATCATGATTAACAGTCATGCGCTACTACCAACTGAGCTATGGCGGATCAATGCTAAGCGACTTCCGTATCTAACAGGGGGCAACCCCCAACTACTTCAGGCGTTCTAGGGCTTAACTACTGTGTTCGGCATGGGTACAGGTGTATCTCCTAGGCTATCGTCACTTAACTTTGAGTCCACTCAAAATTGAATATCTATATTCTAACAAGTTTGACCAAAACTGTCAATAAACTATTTGTTCATACTTATCTTAGGATAAGTCCTCGAGCTATTAGTATTAGTCCGCTTCATATATCGCTATACTTCCACTTCTAACCTATCTACCTGATCATCTCTCAGGGCTCTTACTGATATAAAATCATGGGAAATCTCATCTTGAGGGGGGCTTCGCACTTAGATGCTTTCAGCGCTTATCCCTTCCCTACATAGCTACCCAGCGATGCCTTTGGCAAGACAACTGGTACACCAGCGGTAAGTCCACTCTGGTCCTCTCGTACTAGGAGCAGATCCTCTCAAATTTCCTACGCCCGCGACGGATAGGGACCGAACTGTCTCACGACGTTCTGAACCCAGCTCGCGTGCCGCTTTAATGGGCGAACAGCCCAACCCTTGGGACCGACTACAGCCCCAGGATGCGACGAGCCGACATCGAGGTGCCAAACCTCCCCGTCGATGTGAACTCTTGGGGGAGATAAGCCTGTTATCCCCAGGGTAGCTTTTATCCGTTGAGCGATGGCCCTTCCATGCGGAACCACCGGATCACTAAGCCCGACTTTCGTCCCTGCTCGAGTTGTAACTCTCGCAGTCAAGCTCCCTTATACCTTTACACTCTACGATTGATTTCCAACCAATCTGAGGGAACCTTTGGGCGCCTCCGTTACCTTTTAGGAGGCGACCGCCCCAGTCAAACTGCCCGTCAGACACTGTCTCCGATAGGGTTAACCTATCTGGGTTAGAGTAGCCATAACACAAGGGTAGTATCCCAACATTGCCTCAGACGAAACTGGCGTCCCGTCTTCAATGGCTCCTACCTATCCTGTACATGTGGTACAGATACTCAATATCAAACTGCAGTAAAGCTCCATGGGGTCTTTCCGTCCTGTCGCGGGTAACCTGCATCTTCACAGGTACTAAAATTTCACCGAGTCTCTCGTTGAGACAGTGCCCAAATCATTACGCCTTTCGTGCGGGTCGGAACTTACCCGACAAGGAATTTCGCTACCTTAGGACCGTTATAGTTACGGCCGCCGTTTACTGGGGCTTCAATTCATACCTTCGCTTACGCTAAGCACTCCTCTTAACCTTCCAGCACCGGGCAGGCGTCACCCCCTATACATCATCTTACGATTTAGCAGAGAGCTGTGTTTTTGATAAACAGTTGCTTGGGCCTATTCACTGCGGCTGACGCTAACGCCAGCACCCCTTCTCCCGAAGTTACGGGGTCATTTTGCCGAGTTCCTTAACGAGAGTTCTCTCGATCACCTGAGGCTACTCGCCTCGACTACCTGTGTCGGTTTGCGGTACGGGTAGTATGTAATTAAACGCTAGAAGCTTTTCTTGGCAGTGTGACATCACTAACTTCGCTACTTAATTTCGCTCCTCATCACAGCTCAATGTATTAGGTATAAGCATTTGACTCATACCACACCTCACTGCTTGAACGTGCTCTTCCATTCGCACGCTTTAGTTAGCCTACTGCGTCCCTCCATCACTTTACATACTAGTACAGGAATATCAACCTGTTGGCCATCGAATACACCTTTCGGTCTCTCCTTAGGTCCCGACTAACCCAGGGCGGACGAGCCTTCCCCTGGAAACCTTAGTCTTACGGTGGACAGGATTCTCACCTGTCTTTCGCTACTCATACCGGCATTCTCACTTCTATGCGTTCCAGCACTCCTCACGGTATACCTTCTTCACACATAGAACGCTCTCCTACCATTACCTCTAAAGGTAATCCACAGCTTCGGTAAATTGTTTTAGCCCCGGTACATTTTCGGCGCAGGGTCACTCGACTAGTGAGCTATTACGCACTCTTTGAATGAATAGCTGCTTCTAAGCTAACATCCTAGTTGTCTGTGCAACCCCACATCCTTTTCCACTTAACAATTATTTTGGGACCTTAGCTGGTGGTCTGGGCTGTTTCCCTTTCGACTACGGATCTTAGCACTCGCAGTCTGACTGCCGATTATATCTCGTTGGCATTCGGAGTTTATCTGAGATTGGTAATCCGGGATGGACCCCTCACCCAAACAGTGCTCTACCTCCAAGAGACTTAACATCGACGCTAGCCCTAAAGCTATTTCGGAGAGAACCAGCTATCTCCAAGTTCGTTTGGAATTTCTCCGCTACCCACAAGTCATCCAAGCACTTTTCAACGTGCCCTGGTTCGGTCCTCCAGTGAGTTTTACCTCACCTTCAACCTGCTCATGGGTAGGTCACATGGTTTCGGGTCTACAACATGATACTAAGTCGCCCTATTAAGACTCGGTTTCCCTACGGCTCCGTCTCTTCAACTTAACCTCGCATCATATCGTAACTCGCCGGTTCATTCTACAAAAGGCACGCTCTCACCCATTAACGGGCTCGAACTTGTTGTAGGCACACGGTTTCAGGTTCTATTTCACTCCCCTTCCGGGGTGCTTTTCACCTTTCCCTCACGGTACTGGTTCACTATCGGTCACTAGAGAGTATTTAGGGTTGGGAGATGGTCCTCCCAGATTCCGACGAGATTTCGCGTGTCTCGCCGTACTCAGGATACTGCTAGAGTCATTTACTATTTTAAATACGAGGCTATTACTCTCTTTGGCTTACCTTCCCAGGTAATTCTTCTATAGTATTTGATCCCACGTCGCAGTCCTACAACCCCGAGGAGTAAACTCCTCGGTTTGCCCTTCTGCCGTTTCGCTCGCCGCTACTAAGGCAATCGCGTTTGCTTTCTCTTCCTGCAGCTACTTAGATGTTTCAGTTCACTGCGTCTTCCTTCTCATGACCTTAACAGTCATGGATGACATGCATTACATGCCGGGTTCCCCCATTCGGACATCTCTGGATCAAAGCTTACTTACAGCTCCCCAAAGCATTTCGTCGTTAGTCACGTCCTTCATCGGCTTCTAGTGCCAAGGCATCCACCGTGCGCCCTTATTAACTTAACCTTATTTCCAGTCTTTCGACCTTCTTTTAATTTTTTTTAATATGTTCGCGTTTATCTTTTTTTCGGTTTATTTCTTGTTACTTTTTTCTACAATTAATTTCTTAATTGTGGAATTTGATATAGATATTCAATTTTCAATGGACTATGTTAGGATTTTTATCCTACTTATCTAGTTGAACACGAGATTAATTTCTTAAGAAATTTCGGCAAGCCGAACATCTCTTTGTATCCTAGATAATGGAGCCTAGCGGGATCGAACCGCTGACCTCCTGCGTGCAAAGCAGGCGCTCTCCCAGCTGAGCTAAGGCCCCGACTAATAAACTGGTTGTTACATTATTAGTGGTGTTTCTATCTCATTACTTTAATAAGACCTCTCAAAACTAAATAAGACTTTTCCTAACGTGCTTCCATTTCCTTAGAAAGGAGGTGATCCAGCCGCACCTTCCGATACGGCTACCTTGTTACGACTTCACCCCAATCATCTATCCCACCTTAGGCGGCTGGCTCCTATTAGGTTACCTCACCGACTTCGGGTGTTACAAACTCTCGTGGTGTGACGGGCGGTGTGTACAAGGCCCGGGAACGTATTCACCGCGGCGTGCTGATCCGCGATTACTAGCGATTCCGACTTCATGTAGGCGAGTTGCAGCCTACAATCCGAACTGAGATTGGCTTTAAGAGATTAGCTTGCCGTCACCGGCTTGCGACTCGTTGTACCAACCATTGTAGCACGTGTGTAGCCCAGGTCATAAGGGGCATGATGATTTGACGTCATCCCCACCTTCCTCCGGTTTATTACCGGCAGTCTCGCTAGAGTGCCCAACTTAATGATGGCAACTAACAATAGGGGTTGCGCTCGTTGCGGGACTTAACCCAACATCTCACGACACGAGCTGACGACAACCATGCACCACCTGTCACCTCTGTCCCGAAGGAAAGTCCTATCTCTAGGACGGTCAGAGGGATGTCAAGACCTGGTAAGGTTCTTCGCGTTGCTTCGAATTAAACCACATGCTCCACCGCTTGTGCGGGCCCCCGTCAATTCCTTTGAGTTTCAACCTTGCGGTCGTACTCCCCAGGCGGAGTGCTTAATGCGTTAGCTGCGGCACTAAGCCCCGGAAAGGGCCTAACACCTAGCACTCATCGTTTACGGCGTGGACTACCAGGGTATCTAATCCTGTTTGCTCCCCACGCTTTCGAGCCTCAGCGTCAGTTACAGACCAGAGAGCCGCTTTCGCCACCGGTGTTCCTCCATATATCTACGCATTTCACCGCTACACATGGAATTCCACTCTCCCCTTCTGCACTCAAGTTATCCAGTTTCCAAAGCGAACCATGGTTGAGCCACGGCCTTTAACTTCAGACTTAAATAACCGCCTGCGCTCGCTTTACGCCCAATAAATCCGGACAACGCTCGAGACCTACGTATTACCGCGGCTGCTGGCACGTAGTTAGCCGTCCCTTTCTGGTTAGTTACCGTCACGTAATGGATTTTCCACTCCCATTACCGTTCTTCTCTAACAACAGAGCTTTACGATCCGAAAACCTTCTTCACTCACGCGGCGTTGCTCGGTCAGGGTTGCCCCCATTGCCGAAGATTCCCTACTGCTGCCTCCCGTAGGAGTCTGGGCCGTGTCTCAGTCCCAGTGTGGCCGATCACCCTCTCAGGTCGGCTATGTATCGTGGCCTTGGTGAGCCGTTACCTCACCAACTAGCTAATACAACGCAGGTCCATCTCATAGTGAAGCAATTGCTCCTTTTAAATTTAGTACATGAGTACTTAATTGTCATGCGGTATTAGCTATCGTTTCCAATAGTTATCCCCCGCTATGAGGTAGGTTACCTACGCGTTACTCACCCGTTCGCAACTCATCTGACTAGTGCAAGCACCAGTCTTCAGCGTTCTACTTGCATGTATTAGGCACGCCGCCAGCGTTCGTCCTGAGCCAGGATCAAACTCTCATTTATATGTTAATTTGATGTTTAACTCATTCTTATCTGTCGCTGACAGATTTATTGTTTTTTTGTTACTTAATTGACAGGTAATATGCATAAACATATCACCCTGCACGTTTGGTTTTTGTCTTATTCAGTTCTCAAAGGTCTTCTTATCTCTTACGAGACAACTATTATATTCTATCAGGTCACAACCCCTTTGTCAATAACTTTTTTAAAATTTTTCGTTTTTTGTTTTCGACTACTAGCTCGCTTTCTGACAACTTTATTAGTATATATGCTTTTGAAGGGATTGTCAATAGCTTTTACTTGGTTTTATCATTTTTATTTGCTTAATATATCGATGTAGAATTATCTTATTCAAAATTTGTGATGATGTTACCTATTTTATAGTAGAAAGCATACATGATTGACTTTATTTCTTCTAAAAATATCTGCTTTTTTAAGCATTTTTTATGATAAAATAAGATTAATCACTAATAGATAAGGAAAAATGACCATGCAAAACAAATTATTGGTGCTTCAATCGGATTTTGGTCTTGTCGATGGTGCTGTATCGGCGATGATCGGAGTTGCTTTACAAGAAGATGCTACCTTAGGTATCCATCATTTAACCCATGATATTACACCCTATAATATTTTCGAAGCATCTTACAGATTGTTTCAGACAGTCAACTATTGGCCAGAAGGTACCACTTTTGTTTCTGTTGTTGACCCAGGTGTTGGTTCAAAACGTAAAAGCGTTGTTGCTTTAACAGAAAACAATCAATATATTGTTACACCAGATAATGGAACACTTTCCTATATTAAGAAACATATCGGAATTAAAGCTATTCGTGAAATTCTGGAAGCATCAAACCGTCGTCAAAACACTGAACTTTCTTACACTTTCCATGGCCGTGATGTCTATGCTTATACTGGTGCTAAACTTGCCAGTGGGCACATTGATTTCGAAGATGTTGGACCTGAACTTTCTGTTAATGCGATTGTTGAAGTTCCTGTTGTCGAAACTCAAATTACTGAAGATACTATCAGAGGGGTCATCGATGTCCTTGACGTTCGCTTCGGATCTCTTTGGACGTCAATAACGCGCGAAGAATTTTACCATTTTAATCCACAATTTAGCGACAGATTTGAAATTACAATCTTCAACAATGACATGTTAGTATACCAAAATCAGGTAACTTATGGTAAGTCTTTTGCGGACGTAAGAATTGGCCAACCTATTATCTATATTAATTCCTTATACCGTGTTGGCTTGGCGATTAATCAAGGATCTTTTGCTAAAGCTTATAACGTAGGTGTCGGTCAAAACTGGCACATCGAACTAAAAAGAATCTAAGTGAACTGGAGAAATCATGAAAAACACATCTATTAAAACTGTTGTTGCAACAGGTATCGGAGCTGCATTATTTGTTATCATTGGGATGTTTGTACCTATTACTATCTTTACCAATACAACTATTTCACTACAATATGCTTTACAAGCATTGTTCGCGGTTATATTTGGCCCTCTAGCTGGTTTCTTAATTGGTTTTCTGGGGCACATGTTAAAAGATATGTTAGCTGGCTACGGTGTTTGGTGGTCTTGGGTTCTTCCTAGTGGACTAGTTGGTCTTGGAATTGGTCTATTGAAAAATAAATTACAAGTCACTAAAGGAATTTTTTCTAAAAAAGACATTATTGTATTCAACGTTACTCAAGTTATCGTTAATATTATTGCTTGGGCAATTGTTGCACCAATTGGTGATATCTTAATTTATCAAGAGCCTGCTAATAAAGTGTTTACCCAAGGATTATTTGCCGGAATCGCAAATATTGTTACAGTCGGTGTGGGTGGAACTATTTTGTTAATTGCTTACACTAAGACAAGAACAAAATCTGGTAGTCTTTCAAAAGACTAGGATTCAGGAAGATACATGAGTAACCTAATTACATTTAAAGACTTTACATTTCAATATGATGCCCAGTCAAGCCCAACTTTAAATAATATAAACCTTAGTATTGAAAAAGGACAAAAAGTACTTATTGTTGGTCCTTCCGGAAGTGGTAAGTCTACTTTAGGCAATTGTTTAAACGGAATTATTCCCAATCATTTCCATGGACAACACCAAGGTTTCCTTACTATAGAAGATAAAGATGCTTTTGATTTGTCAATTTATGACAAGTCAAAACTAATTTCAACCGTTCTTCAAGATCCAGATGGCCAATTTATTGGGCTCTCTGTCGCTGAAGACATTGCCTTTGCCTTAGAAAATGATTGTTTTGATAAGCCTGAAATGATTAGTGCTATTAATTATTGGGCCAAACAGTTAGAACTAGAAGACCTCTTAGATAACCGTCCACAAGATCTATCCGGCGGTCAAAAGCAACGGGTCAGTTTAGCCGGTGTCTTAGTTGATGAAAGCCCTATCCTTCTCTTTGATGAACCCTTAGCAAATCTTGACCCTAAGTCTGGGCTTGATACAATTGACTTGATAGATCGCATTCATCAATCAACAAAAGCTACTACTATTATCATTGAACATCGCCTTGAGGATGTCCTATATCGACCAGTTGATAAAGTAATCTTAATCAATGACGGTCGGATTCTCTTTGATGGAACACCTGATCAGTTACTCTTAACCGATTTATTAAATCAAAATGGAATTCGTGAGCCACTCTACATCACATGTTTACGAGATTTAGGATTTTCTTTTGCTGATAACTTGAAATTAACTCAACTAGATCATCTTGATTTTTCGAATCTATCTTGTCACTTACAAGACGAGCCGATTGCACGAACTGATAGACCTGTTCTATTAGAATGGAAAAATCTTAACTTTGCTTACCAAGCCAATAAACCAATTCTCAAAGATGTTAATTTGACTATTTTCCAAGGGGAAAAGATTTCTTTAGTGGGTCAGAACGGAGCTGGTAAATCAACTCTTGCAAAACTACTGTGTGCTTTCCAAGAGTCTGATGCGCCGCTATTCTACAAGGGGCAAGACATTTCTACCGACTCTATCAAAGAAAGAGCTGACCGCATCGGTTATGTTTTACAAAACCCTAATCAGATGATTAGTCAGGCTCAGATTTTTGATGAAGTTGCTCAGGGTTTGCGTTTGCGAGGTGTGAATGAGGATGAAATCAGAGTTAAAGTTGAAGAAACCCTGAAAATATGTGGGCTATATCCGTTTAGAAATTGGCCAATTTCAGCTTTATCCTTTGGTCAAAAGAAACGGGTGACGATTGCCTCAATTTTGATTCTTGATCCAGAAATCATCGTTCTAGATGAACCAACTGCTGGTCAGGATAAGAAAAATTATTCTGAAATCATGAACTTTTTGGATAAACTAAATCGTGAAGGGCATACAATTATTATGATTACGCATGATATGCAGTTGATGATGGAGTACTCTGATCGGACAATTGTAATGAGCAAAGGGAAGATCATTGCTGACGCTAGTCCTGAAGAAATTCTATCCAATGCTCCTATTTTGGAACAGGCTTGTTTGAAAAAAACCAGTCTTTTCCATCTGGCACCTTATCTTGGGTGTTCACCACTAGCATTAACACACTACTATATTACTAAAGAAAGGGATAGACATGCCTCAGAAATTAATCGGCTATCAGAAGGAAGATAATTTCCTCCATCACTTAACTGGGGCAAGCAAACTAATTTTTTTCATTCTGGTTTCAGTTGCCTGTATGACAACTTATGATACGCGTTTGATCATTTTCATTGGTTGCTTATCACTTACTCTGTTTGCAAGTGCTAGAGTACCTTGGAAAAGTGTTTCATTTGTCATTAAGTTTGTGACTTTCTTTGCTATTTTAAACGTCTTAATGGTCTATCTTTTTGCACCCGCATATGGCGAGCAAATTTATCATTCCAAAACAGTCATTGCAAATGCCTGGGGTCCCTTTTATCTAACAAAAGAAGAATTGTTTTACCTCTTTAATCTTAGTTTGAAGTACTTTTCAACTGTTCCTTTAGCCCTTCTCTTCTTATTAACGACCAACCCGAGTCAATTCGCGTCAAGTCTCAACCAAATCGGCTTACCTTATAAAGTGGCATATGCGGTCAGCTTAACCCTTCGCTATATTCCCGATGTCCAAGAAGAATTTTACATGATAAAAACCTCGCAAGAAGCAAGAGGTTTGGAGTTGTCTAAGAAAGCAAAGCTATTTGATCGCATCAAAGGTAACTTGCAAATCATTATCCCATTAATTTTCAGTTCCTTAGATCGCATCGATCTAGTCGCTACAGCAATGGAACTGAGAAGGTTCGGTAAGAATAAGGGACGGACTTGGTATACCTCAAAACAATTAGATAAAAATGATATCATGACGATTTTCCTAGCAATTGCAATCCTGCTGACATCATTTATCTTATTCGTCATTAATAAAGGAAGATTTTACAATCCATTTACTCAAAAAGGTTGACCTCGGGTCAACCTTTTTGAGTTCTTTTATAAGATTACCGTTGCAATAACTACTCCTACAACTATCCACCGAAGATTGCAGCTAAGATATTTGAGCGGTGGTGAGCAAGGGAAATTCCTCACCTTATGCCATCTACACAAACACCAATAGCTGTAGAAAATCCCATATCAATAAAAACTCTACTACTTTGATGAATGAAAGGTACTGGCATGCCGTGGTTAATAAACCAAACTGGTTCAATAATAATAAAGGCTGCAACCCAACCACCAATTGCACCAAAACGATTGTCCAATTTTCCCCAGATACAGAGAATGGAAAAAGGTAGAATAAAGCCCCCCTAAGGTAATCATTAGGTATTGCATATTAATATCCCTTTATTTCAATTTTTTCGTAGAGGCAACCGGCTAAACAAGCTCCAATCACTAAACAGAGTAAAGTTGGAAAAGATTTTAAACTCACTCCCAAGCCATACTTAAGACTATTACTTACAAAAACAGCAGAGCCAATGCCCCCCATATCAATGGCAATTTCTTCCTGACTTTGTGGTATAAAACCTCGATAGTGACAGATATACCAAGCTGGAGTGATAGCAATAATAGCTACTACGAATCCAGCATATGGAGCAACGGGAGCAGCAAAAAGACGCCAAATCTGTGTGACCCAAATGGCCGCAAAACTATAAGCAAGAATCCCTCTGATTCTTTTCATCTCATTCACCTCTCAACTGATTTATTCTCAAAATTGTCATTCTATCATAGTATTTTGATAGGATCTGCGGATTCATCAACTCCAAGGGGAAACGATTTTTAATGCCTATTTAGTTGAGAAGGATGCTTGTGCTATTATCATTAGCTACTCAGGGGGTACAGCCAATTTAATTGATATCTGTCAATTACTGAAAGAAAAAAGAGTACCAATCATCTCAATTACTAGTTTAGGGGTTAATCCAATTAGTCAGCTTGCTGACGTTGAATTACACTTGTCCACCAAAGAAAAACTCTATTCAAAGATTTCCACTTTTTCAACTGATGCAGCAATCACATATCTCCTAGACGTTCTCTATTCTTGCGTTTTTGCCCAAAGCTATGATAAAAATGTAAAACTTCGAAAAACAGCCTCTCAGAAAATTGAAGCGAGTCGCTTAGCTAGTTCATCCGTCCTAAAAGAGGATATTTAGATGCAATGGTTTACATTGTATCTTTTTTTGTACACTATTGTACACTTTGTCCAAAAACCAAACATAAGTCTTGAAAACAGAATTCAAGTTTGTATAATAGTCTATTATACTAACAATCTACAGATCGTATGGAGGTAAGACAATGACAAAAGAAGTAAAAAATTTATGGCGGAATCCTCACTTATGGGTAACCATATTGGGGGTTGCTCTAGTCCCAACATTATATAACTTAGTTTTTCTAACGTCACTTTGGAATCCTTATGGTAATCTTAATCAGTTGCCCGTTGCCATTGTGAATCAAGACAAGTCAGCTGATTTCAACCACAAGAAAATCAATGCTGGAGATAAGATTGTGGACAAGATGTCCAAAAGTAAAGATTTAGATTATCATTTTGTAACAGCCAAAACAGCTAACAAAGGCTTGAAAGATGGTAAGTACTATATGGTTGTGACTTTTCCCAAAGATTTATCAGAAAAGTCAAGCAGCATCTTAACTGACAATCCTGAAAAACCAATTATCACATATCAAACCTCAAAAGGGCATAACTTTGTTTCGTCTAAGATGGGCCAATCAGCCATGCTTAAATTAGAAGCAAAAGTTTCTGAAGAAGTAACAAAAGCATATAATAAAAACCTCTTTACCAACCTTGTTCAACTTCAAAAAGGTCTTGGAAAAGCAGCAAAAGGTAGTAAAGATCTAGCAAATGGAGCTAATGAGGCTTTGGATGGTAGCCAACAAATTACCAATAACTTATTATTACTTGCCAATGCTGGAAATCAACTTTCTTCTGGTGCAAGCCAACTTAATGACGGGATTGGTCAATACACAAGTGGTGTTGGTCAATTAAATACTGGTATTGGCAAATTATCAACTGGCTTAACAACTTATACCAATGGCGTTAGTCAATTATCCCAAGGAGCTAATCAACTCAACGCCAATTCACAAAACTTAAAAGATGGCGCTAATCAGATTGCTGGTGGTGCAAGCCAGATGCAAGAATTAGTTGACGGTGCAAGCAAATTAAATGCAGGACTGGTTCAATTACAAACAGAAACTAGCCTATCTCCGGAACAAACAGCTAGTATCCAAGCCCTACAAACAGGCCTACCAGCTATTCAACAAGGTATTAATCAATTGAATAAAACCGTTGCAGAACTGGGTAACCAATCAGCTACGACAACTACCACAACATCTCCAAGTCTGAGCCAAGCTAAAGTAGATTTAACTTCAATTATTAGCCAAGCAGATACAATCATCTCTGCTACTACATCAGATAAAGCAACAATTACTGCTTCTGTGCAAGGTACTTCTGCCTATCAATCACTAACACCGGCTCAACAAGCTGAAATTTCTAATGCTATTTCGGCAACACCACAATCAAGCAACGCAACAGCTGCCCAAGCAATCAAATCTGCTGCCGGTGAATTACAAACGACCTTAGATCAAGTAACTGGTCAATCATCAACCACTACTACAAACCCATCTGCTAGCCTTGGTCAATTACAAACAAGTGTTGCAACTCTGAACAACAACGCAAATGTTGTCCTTCCCGGTGCAGTTACAGCTCTCAACACCTTATCAGGTGGCCTCGCTGAAGTAAATTCCAACTCAAGTAAAATGGTCGCTGCTAGTTCTCGAATTCTAGGTGGTGTCCAAGGTTTACAAACAACGCTTGCCACAAACGGTAGTAAACTAGCAAATGGCATAACTCAGTACACCGATGGCGTTGGCCAATTGGCGTCTGGTGCTAATCAATTATCTGGGAACAATGCTCAGTTAACTTCAGGCGTTGCTGGCTTAAGTAGCGGTGCTTCAACACTCGATAGTAAATCAGGAGACTTGACTGCTGGTGCCGGAAAACTTAGTGATGGCGCTAGTCAACTTGCACAAGGTTCTGGAAAAATCGCCCAAGGCGGTAACCAATTATCAACTGGTATTTCAGCCCTTTCGGACGGGGCAGGCACTTTATCCGATAAGTTGGCACTGACTGATCAAAAACTTGCGACATTGTCATTCAAGAAAAGTAACTCCAAAGAATTAGCGAACCCTATCGCCACTAAACATGTTGATAAAGACAATGTCAAAACCAATGGTGTAGGCATGGCTCCTTACATGATTTCCGTATCTCTACTTGTCGCTGCTTTATCAGCCAACGTTATCTTTGCTGATTCACTAGCTGGTAAAAAACATGAAACACGTATGGAATGGGCCAAATCAAAACTCTTTATCAATGGTTTAATTTCAACATTGGCAGCAATCATGCTCTATGCTCTGGTACGAATTTTAGGAATGGATCCAAGTTATCCGGTGGCAACTTTTGTGATGATCCTCTTATCATCATGGGCGTCAATGGCCATTGTCACAGCCCTTCTTGGTTGGGATAAACGATTTGGTGCTTTTGGTGCATTAATCCTTCTTTTACTCCAATTAGGCTCAAGTGAAGGAACATACCCATTACAAATTATTCCAAGATTCTTCACCAAGATTCATCCATTTTTACCAATGTCCTACTCTGTATCAGGACTACGCCAAGCCCTCTCATTGAACGGTGAAATCGGTCATCAAGCAAGTATGCTTGCCCTCTTCACAGTTGGAGCAATAATGGTAGGTTTACTGATTTATCGCCAAAATAAAAAAGACTAAAAAAGCCAAGCAACAATTGCTCGGCTTTTTTCTGTCTTATTCATGTTTATACTTTTTTGCCAAGACTAAAGCTATAGCTGACATCATTATGCCCATAAAGGCTAAGCTAGCTTGTGAGTGGTCTCCAGTTTCTGGTAATTCTGATTTGGTGAATTTTTCATCCGATGCTTGTGTTCTAGTAGAAGATGTTGGGCTGATTTGTTTTGGTTTGTAAGCAGATGGATTAATTTTCTTAACATCTTTAATATCGCCATCAGCTGATAATTCTACATAATAATCATAAGATTCAGTGACGATTTTTAACCATTTGTCGCCAAGTGCAGTCCACTCTGTAGTATTAGAAGCTAATACATACTCAATAGTTGTTGTTTTAGCAATTTCTTCATAAGAATTAATCCAATCTTGCCCATCAAGATATTGCCCATCTGAAATATATGTTTTTGTTTCTGTTTGAGGCGCCATCTGTACCTGACTAGGATCCGCAACACTTGTTGTTTTAACAGTAACAGTTCCTACTTCAGTTACAACTCCATCGTCGTATTCTGTTTCAGTGGTTTCACCTTCATCAACAGATACATCAATCACATCACCGATTTGCGCTTGATCAGCTGCTTCAACTGATAAGTTTTCTTTTGCTGAAATCTCTGCATCAGCCAGATCAGTAGCAGATTGGTCAGTCAAGTAGACATCATTTGTAGATGTGCTAGTTGTTTCAACTGGTGCTGTAGGTTGCTCTACTGGTGTTACAGCTGCTGAAGAAATTGGATCAGTAGTAGTCGAAGGTGTATCTGCAAAAATACTTATTTGGCTAGCAAAAGCAAGTCCAATAATAGCAGCTCCTAAACCTAACTTAAATTTGCGTAGTGAGAAGCGTTGTTGCCTATCTTTAGTATGATACATAAAGCTTTCCTCTTTTCATAATCTAGTATTACTATACCACAATTTTGTCAGAAAAAAATTTCCAATCAAAAATTTACTTTTTAATAAAATTTAAAATTTTGATAAAAATCAGTCTAAAATAAAATGTTGAATATGCGATAAAATTCGTAATTTAGCTTAAAATATCTAATAAAGTTGATGAATAATAAAAAAAACGCATATTTTACTAACGTTTTATCATAAAATTTATAGATATATTTTCTAACAATTCACATCTCAATAATGAATAATCAGCTTACTATGAATCCGGTCATCAAAAAAAGGCTTTCTCACAAAGAAAGCCTTTAACTTTTTGGATTTGGTTTAAACCAACCACTGATTTCATAGCTACAACGATTAGATTTGAAGTTTTTAACCTCTCCTGTCCGTTTGTCCGTGACCATCATTTCAATCTTAGAGTCCATGGATTCTTCCACTGTATCCACCATTGATCCCTCTCGCGGACTAATAAGGGACTCCACCTTACCTTGGGTGAGTGTGATTTCAATCGCTTTTTTTCTATTTGAAATGGAAATGAGCTCTTGCCCTTTGGAATTCTGCGAAATCAATACCTGACTAAAGTCATAAGTGGTAAAGGTTTCGTTGACCCCATCGATATTTAGATTGGCGATATAACCATCAAATTTGATTGGTCCTAATGGAATTAAGGCAATAGTGAAGAAAATCGAAGCTTTTTCTTTTGAAAAATCGCTGTGCAACCAGATATAGCGTTCTGGGAAGGTCGTCCCTCGGTCTTTTTCACAATAAAAAGAGCTACTGAAGCTTCCGTTGAAAAATGGATTCTCTGTGGTAAAATCAACCCGACCATCAATAGCCTGTAACCCATGGATACAAGGTAAATTCTTAAAGATACTAAATGGTCCCATGATATTTTTTGGATAGGGGGTGATTTCTTGGAATTGTGCTGAAATAATTAGGTTTTCTTCATTGACATTAAAGCCCGTTTCAGAGAAACTATTTTCACCTAATCTGAGGTAGAAAGGATTACTAGAAAGAATTGTTTCTTCATTGCTATAAGATTGACTACCAGAAAAGAGTCGGTCACCTTGTGAGACAATCCACTGTAGATGCCCAGTCATTAGGCCTTTTTCAACATGCAAGGAGGGAATTAAAGCAATTGTTTTGTCTTTAAGGGCACACTTAAGATACCAGCCTTCAAAGTAGTTTGACCGGTTATTTGCTCCCACAAAATCATAATTTAATACTGCTTTTTTATATAATGGAACAGACACAATCTTTCCTCCTTGGTCAAGCTAACTTGATTTTATGAAGTAAAATTTTGTCCTCCTTCATTCCTTAGCCACTTAATCATATTGTATCATCAAAGGTGATAAATTGCGTATTTTTAACGCGAAACAACCTCAAAAAAATACCCTAGGGTCGGCACTGCACCCAATAAATGAGACACAAGAAAAACACTCCTGTAGAATTCTAGTAAAATAGAATCAGGAGTGTTTTATTATGGTCAAAAAAGCTTACTCGTTAGAAACCAAATTAGCCTGTATTGAAATGAAGAAATCAGGTAAGCCCGAAAAAGTTATTATGGATAGACTTGGTATTAAAAATAAAAGCCAGATATATACATGGTGGCGCTGGTATCAAAAAGGAGAAACGTATCGTTTTCATCAACCTGTAGGTAAGCAATATACTTACGGTCAAGGAATGGAACAGTTATCAGAAGTTGAGCAATTAAAACTACAAGTTGAACTTTTAAAAAAGTATCAAAGCTTGATGAGAAAATCGATAAAGTAACACTCATCAAGCTTGTTGATTACTACAGATATCAGTATCCATTAGGTTTTATTCTGGACTGTTTTAAGGTCTCACGCTCAACCTATTATCGGTGGAAATCTAATATCAAGCCTCCTATTCATGATAGTCTTATCGAAAAAGTTGAAGAGCTCTGCTTAAAATATAAGTTTATATATGGTTATAGAACCATTACAAGTCTTCTAAAGAAAGAGTTTGGGATTAATGCCAATGTAAAGAAAGTCTATCGTATCATGAAGAGCAGAGGGTGGCTATGTCGCACTAGAATAAAGAAGTCCCCTAAATTAGGTAGGCCATACTACGTCACAGACAATAAGCTAGACCGTGACTTTAAGGCAACCAGACCATTACAAAAACTAGTTACAGATATTACTTATCTCAACTTTGGAAAAACTACCTTATACTTGTCATCTATTATGGACCTTTATAATCGTGAAATTGTGGCCTATACTATTTCAGATACACAGGACAATGATCTTGTACTTGATACCCTTAATCAACTTGATTTAGAATCAGGAGTCCTATTACACAGTGATCAAGGATCTGTCTATACATCACATGCTTACTATCTCGCTTGTATTGAAAAAGGCATTACCCGCTCAATGTCTCGAAAAGGGACACCTGCAGATAACGCCTGTATTGAATGGTTTCACTCCGCTTTAAAGACTGAAACCTTTTATCTCCAAGATAGGAGAAAACACAACAAAGTTAGTATAACAAATATTGTTAAAAATTACATAACATTTTATAATGAAACTAGAATTCAACGTCATTTAAAAAACCAATCTCCTGTTCAATTCAGAAAATTGGTTTCATAAGAGTGTTTTTCTTCTGTCCCACTATTGGGGTGCAGTGCCGTCTAGGGTATTTTTATTTAATTAACTCATTTCATTGACAAAGTATTGAAAGACTTGTTTACTTTCTGGATGGCTTTTTACTAAGAACTCTGGGTGCCATTGTAAGCCGAGAAATGAGAACGATTTGCCTTCGACAGCTTCTATCGTTTGGTCATCAGTATCACGAGCAAGTACTCTCAAATCAGGGGCTACTTCTTTAATGGCTTGCATGTGCAGACTATTGACCCGGTTCTTTTCGCCATAAATATCATAGAGAATACTATTCTTCTTAAAATCAACCTCCTGAGTAACTTGAGTTGGTGCCAAGTCTTGCCAATGATTGGAGACTGTTTGATTTAAAGTACCACCAAGAAGGACATTAACTAATTGTGTCCCCCGGCAAATTGCAAATACAGGCTTACCTTGATGAAAAGCCTCTCTGACAAGTTGTAATTCAAAGCGATCTCTTGCTTCATGGTAATCGTCACTTGTGATGATCTTCTTTTCTCCATAAAAATGAGGAAGGACATGTTGACCACCCGTAATTAAAAGCTTATCAATGGTCGCCACATAATCTTTGACCATTTCCCCGTGGGCGATGGGCAAGACTAGAGGCAGGCCTCCCGATTCCATAATAATATCTGAAAATATCTTTGAGGCAAAAGTCCGTTGAATACCATTATCCCAAGATTCCAGCTGTCTACTTTGACTCTCATTTCCTGTTATTCCAATTATTGGTCGTTTCACCGGCTGTCCTCCTGTCTTTTCTATAAGTTATAGTTTAGCATAAGACAAGGTTAGAAGGTATTATATATTTTTTATCAAGATAATAGGATGGAGCTATGGCAAAAAAAGACTAGCAGGAACTAGTCTTTTTTCACTTTACTCAAATTTCTTTATAAGCAGTGTTCAATGCAGAAACAAGGTTGTTCAGTAACCCTAATTTGCCATCCGCATTTGTTGTGATTGAGATAATGTAGTCTCCATTTCCAGTCGAAACAATACCAGCATCGTTTGCAGCATGATAACCTGTCATGCCAATCCAACCAGCTTTACTCATTGTCCTATATGATGATCCTAAAACAGCATGAATTGGTGATAAATTAGGGTTTTCATAGAGTTTTGATAATTCTTTCCCTTTGGTTGTTGTATTAAAAAATGAGTAATTTTGTCCCCACATTTTGGCCAATTCATTTGACGTAACATAAGGATAACCTGGTACAGATAAACTTGTATCTACGCCAGCTTTGGCCATCCAGTTCGCAATATAACCTGCTCCGTAAGTAGCTCGTAAGTTGGCGTAAGCATCATTGTCAGAATAATAAAGGATATTTTTAATTGCAGTGTAGTTAGTATTGAATGCTAATGGATTTTGAGCTACTAGGCTTGCTACATAAATTCCCTTAATTGAACTTGCTACATAAAATTTCTGATTACTATTGTAGGATAGACCTTGTTTAGATATTGCGTCAAACATTGTAAATCCGACCTGATAACCTTGATCAGTGATAACTTTTATAGCACTAGCTAATAAGTTACGAATTGAAACACTTGGAACAAAACCATTAGTCCCATCAATTTTAGCAGCAACACCACTAACAGCCGGCAATGAAAAAGTAGTTGTCCCACTTGTTTGTCCTACAAATTCACCAGACATTAAATCATAATAAACATGAACATGATAAAGTCCGCTATCAAATTTATGCTTTTCAAGATCAATGACGGCACTGTATGTACTAGCTGAATTTTTTTGAGCTGACAGCCACTGCAACTCATCTTGTCCATTTTTATCAGACCATATAGCAAATTTAACATATTTTACCCCTTTTGCACTATAGACATTTGATACTGTGGCAGTGAAGGTAAAGTTAGAATTGTTTAAAGGTGAAATAGTAAGTTGACCAGTTTGAGCTGGTAGTGATTTGACATCAAATCCCGATGTCCCGGCTAATCCAACTGTTTTAGAACCAATTTGACTATAGCCATATATATGAACTAAATAATGACCTAAATTATACTTATGATCTCCAATATTAATAATGGCTTGGTAACTATTATCAGCTAGCTTACTTGCCGTCACCCACTTGATATCATCTTGGCCATTAATTTCACTCCAACTTGGTAACATAACTTTTGTGATATAAGCTGGGACATTCGTAACTGATACTAAAAATTCAAGATCTGATTTCTGTGTAATGGCTGCGCTAGCAGTTGGATTTGGTACTGTAATTGTTCTTGTATTTAGACCTTTAGCACTTCCCGACTCAAAACTATAGGTATGGATGTTGTATAGACCATAATTACTATGATTAACATAAGGAACAATGACTTGACCCTGAGCATTGGCTGTGTACCAATGAAGGTCATCTTGACCAGCTTGATCCGACCAAACAGCAAATTTCACTTTGGTAAATTCTTTAACAACATTCGAATTTAATGCTAGGCGGAAGCCATCATTAGCTATTACGGCTGACACTACATTTTTTGGGTCTGGGGTAGCAATTGTAAAACCTTCTGTTGTCCCTAATCCGATTTGACTATTCGTGATTGTACTATTCCCATAAACATGAACAGCAAAATGGCCAGTATCATTTGAGTGATCTGAAATCTTTACTGAAACTTTGTATGTTCCATCAGTTGATTGAGTAGCTTGATACCATTTAATATCATTTTGGCCACCTAAATCTGACCAAACAGGAACTTTAATTGAGCTAATATCACCTCTCACATTTGAAACGACAATATCAACAATACCATTAGTTTGTACGTTAAACGATGTACTTACTGTTGGTTTAAGAATAGTAAATTGTCTCGCATTTAAGCCAGACATTTTACCTGTTACATCTTGTGAATAGGTATGAATATTATATAGCCCATATGCTCTATGTTTTTTAGATAAATCAATATATGCCGCACCAACTTGATCAGCAGTATACCAAACTAAATCATCTTGGCCAGCATTATCTGTCCAAACTGCATACTTTATCTTCTTAGTTGGTTCTAGTTGCCCATTATAGACAATTTTTAAAACATGACCACTCACATCAGCTGAGACTGTTTCGACTGTTTCGACTGGTGCGACACTTTTTGACTGGATAGCAGTTTGAGTTTGAACCTGATTTGTGACTTCAGTTGGAGCACTTGGAACTGATTCTATTTCGGGAGTTGAACTTTCTGTATTACTATTTAGTTCTGACTTTTGAGTAGATGCATCAATAGCAATTGCTTCACTCGATGTTACCAAAGTAGCGTCAGATTCCTTCGAGGGTCTTGTAGATTCATTACTAGCCTCAGTTTGAGGGTTCGTTCCAACTTCAGCGACTACTGGTTGGTCAATGACTTCAGTTGATAAAACTGGTTGACTTGAAGAAGTAACCTGTTCAGCAATATTTGTCGTTTCACTATTGCTCGAATCATTCGTAACAACCTCCATTGACCTGGTTGTAGTTGAATCAGTTAAGTCATCCGCCTGCACTGTTCCTGATAAAAAGCCAACTGTACCGACAATTACCGAGGCAACACCAACCACTGATGATTTTCTTAAACTGAATTGTTGTTTCTTGGGTTTTTTTGCCTCATTTAACTTTTTTGCCACACGTGAATATCCCATAAAACCCCTTTCATTTTCTCCTTTTAAGACTAGTATACTACAATTATAGTTAAATATTTAGAGAAAATTAACATTGAAAAATGATTTGACATATAAAAAACATGTGGTGCTAACACAACATGTTTCTACTAACTATTTACAAAATATTTGAATATATAAGGAATACCTTTGCTTAAAATATATAGGCAATAGCTTAGACTGGCTAATGACATCAAGTAGGTAAAGGGATGAAACTTTTTATGTTCAATATCATCTTTTATCATAAATGGAATGAAGATAAAGAAGATTGTCCCAACCATTAGGGCCATTGCTGAGAAAGTCCCAACCGTATTGGTCTCATTGGTAATTGGATCAGATATCCAAGTGTTGTAAAAGATATCTTTGATACCAAGCTTTAAACTATATAAGTCAAAACCCATCCCTACAAAAATTAGTAATACCTCACCCACAAATAAACATGTTATCAGTTTTTCTTTCATTAACCAAGCTCCTTGCCTATTTTTTCTATCATAACACTTTACGCTAAATAGTTGAAAGAAAAACAGAATTTATCTGTCTTCTTGCTAGATAAACTCCTTTTTAACTGTTATAATATGCCATACAAATTGCTAATGGGGGGAAAGAAAGCTGTCACATTTAAAAGTCTATGAATTTAATCAAATCAAGGGGTTGATTAAAGAGCTAATAAACTATTATAAAACAAACGATTATTTAAACTATGCTTTATTAATTAAAGAAACATTACTCGAAATTGGTGCAATCCTGATTGAACATGAGATTGATTCTCAAATGTTTATGACAAACTTAGCAGATAAAAGAATATCTCACCGCCAAGTAGATAACTTATTAGAAGATTTAAAAGTGCGGGTGGAACCCTTTACCATTCCATCAAATAAAGAAATCACTAAACTACTCCGAAAGGTAAAGAAATTAAAAGTTCCCGATTTTGAAACTTATGATAAAAAAGAAATTATTTATCTAGCTTGGAATGAGCAATCCTCTAACCGAAAATATGTCATTTATGAAGATAACAACAAAAGCGCTGCTTTCTATGGAGACCTCTCAACAGACAAAGTCAAAGGCTTCTGTAAAATCTGTAAAGAAGAAACTGAAACCTCTTTATTCCTTTTAAAATCAAAAACCTCAGGCGACGGTACCTACACCAAAAAAGGCGACTACATCTGCCGAGATAGTGCCATCTGTAACCAGAACTTGAAAAACATAGACGACTTTTATGATTTTGTCAATCATATGAAGGCGTAAAGTATATGTTTACTAACCAGATTTAAGTTAATAAAAAAATAAGGCATCCCTTTAAATGGACGCCTTATTTTTTATTTTGATTCTTTCTTTTTCATTAGCTTCGATGATATTAAAGCAATAAGCCAAAGAGAGAAAACACTTAAGATTGATTGACATATAAAATTAGGATTCCTGAGGATTGATAATGCCATATAAAACAATGTCCTCGTACAGATCATTCTTCAAAACATGCTTTTCCTGAGTACCTTCTTTTTTCATGCCCGTTTTTTCCATCACTCTGCCAGATGCACCGTTATACTTGAAATGCTTGGCCACTATTTTATGAAATTCTTTAATTTCAAAGCCATATTTAATAAGTGCTCTCGCAGCCTCTGTAGCTATCCCTTTATTCCACACATCAGGACTAATCCAATAACCTAGCTCAGCAATATAGCCATTTTTAAAAACAGCTAAACTGATACATCCAAGAATACGATCAGTAACTTTATCAGTGATAGCATAATCATAGCACTTATCTTGTTTGTTGTTTTGTTCTTGATTAGATATCCACTCAATAGCAGACTCCTCTGTATAAGGATCAGGCAAAGTCAGCGTGTTCTTTTGAATAGCTGCTGAATTACAAATGTGTGCAACAGCTTGACTATCATCAAGAGTAAATCTCCTCAATAACAAACGGTCTGTTTCAATAGTATTTTCTTTATCATTAAATATAAACATGAAATTACTTCCTTTTCTATATCAACTAAAATATTTTGGAAAATATATGTAAACCCAATTATAACAAATATTAGACATAAGTTATCACTAAATTTGCAACACAAAAAAACATCCTCCAACGGAGAATGATTTTTGTATATTCGAAACAGATTAACGTGTTGGGAATTGTGATGCTTTACAGGCTTTTTTAAGACCTGGCTTTCTCTGACAACTGAAATATATATGGTGTTATATAGTATAAACTAGCTAAAAATCAACAATTTACATCCCAAAAGTGCACTATGTATTACAATATGTTCGCGGAGGGGTTATCAAAAATGCGGTTTTCGGAGCTTATAAAATGGAGAAATATATTTTCAAAGTAGTTATTTTTAGTTCTTTGTACCCAAATTGCTAATTCCAAAACTTAAATACTATTTTCCAGATAAAAAATAATGAAATTAATAAATGCACTTGAGAAGTAAATTAATCATAATAAATTTTAAATATATCATAACCAAAAATCACTGCTAGTTAATGCAGTGATTTTTATAGAAAAGATTATTAATTTTTATGTTCTCTAGACTTAATGGAAAACAACTCCCCGTTAACTACCAATGTTTGACCAGCACCTGTAACAATAGAAACTTCATTCATAAAAAATTTCCTCGATTCATTGTTTAACTTTAATAACTACTTTTATTTATTTGCCCAATATTCTAAACTAAATCTCATTGTCATTATTACAAGCAGCCATTCATATTGATTAAAATAACAGTTGGAAAGGATCTTCTAAGTAGTCAATAATGGTTGCCAAGAATTCCGCTGCTGGAGCACCGTCAACCACTTGATGATCAAAGGTTTTTTGCACAAAAAAAAGCATCCTTGGATGCTTTATCTTAAATAATCAATCCCTCATATTCCGGTAAATCCACTCCCAAATATTTGGACAGAGCCACCATTAAGAGCCGGTGGTCATTGCCATGATGCAAACCGGAAATCCCTAAAATAGCCACCATTTCCCCAGCCACTCTAATAGGAAAGGCCCCAGCCACAGGCAAAGTAGACTCTAAATCTAGAAGTTGCGGATTGTCAGCCAACAAAGCTAGCGAATAGAGACTAGAAAAACCTGTCGCGCGTACAGCTGCCATCTTACGCTGAGCAAAACCAATGTTGCGCTCCCCACCAGAGTTGCCAATGTATTGGAAAATCGCCGCCCCATCAGACAAACGTTCCATCCGAATAGCCGGTTCCTCACCAAAGGCCACCGCTTCTTCCACCAAAAGTGCCCCCAAAGCCAGAGCCGCCTGACTATCAAAAACCTGAAAAACCAAACGCTGCTCAATCGCCGCCAAAATTGCCTTATCTTCCTCGGAGAATTGCTGCGCCAATACCATTAAATCTTGAGACATTCTTATTTACCCCCTTGAATTCTGCCAGAGCCTTCATCAGGCAGAATCTATTTTAGACGTCAAAACCAACTAGCAGTTGCCAACAAGCTGAATGGATTTTTCCGTATACTGCATCACTTCAAAATAGTTACCATCCGGATCATGAAGACACATCTGGTAGGTCTCAGACGGACCCTTAGAAATATCGTGAACCGGCCCGCCAAAAGCTGATCGCGCGTCTTGAAAATATCATCCACCGAAAGGGCAAAATGAGAATAGACCTTATGCTGGTCCCACTGAGTGTGCTCTTTCTAAGTCGCATGGGTCGTAAAAAGCTCAATAAACTGCCCCGGATCAGCCTCAAGGTAAATATTAAAAATTCTGTCAGGCTCCTCACGCGCAATCTTCTGTAAAGCCGGCCGATCATCCCGATCCAAATAAATCGAATAGTTAACCTCAGACTTCTTTGTCATACCCAGTTTGTTAACGTAAAAATCCAACATCTGATCCAGCTGATCCGTGTAGAAAGCAATATGCATCAAAGACTTAAATTCCATGCTAAAACCTCACTTCTTCTTATTTAACTAGCTCAATTTTACCACAGCCCAAGACCAAAAAGACCCCTCAACCCCAAAGCGGTCAAAAGGTCACAAATTGATGGAAAAATGTGGGGGAAAGATGGACAAAAAGTTCGGGGGAACAGAAAAAATATTACAGCAATCGGCTCATTTACAAATTGAGTCCGATTCTATTTCACTCACATATCTTGCAATCCATCTGGATCAAGAACGGTTACGCTTTTCCCTGACCTGCTGATATAGCCTTGACTCTCAAATAAAGAAAATTTTCGCGAAAGTGTCTCCGGAGTGGTGCCCAAAAATTGGGAAATATCTTTCATTTTCATAGGCAGAGTCACTTGATTTGTTTCTGTTACTTTGGCTAAATCGAGCAAGTAGCTTGCTAGACGTTCTTCAACCCGTTCCATTGATAAAAGTTGTGATTGCTTTTCCAGTTGAACCATTTTTTGGGCACTCAATTCAAAGAGTTTAATGGCAATTTGGGGATTTTTGAGCATGACTTGATTAAAAGCCTGCTTGCTAATGGTGCAGATTTCCGTTCCCTCTAAAGCTTCCGCAAACAGTGTTTCATTTTCAATGCCGAAAAGCTGATTCTCACCTTCATAACCACCAGGTTCAACGACACGTAAGAGTTGCTCTTTCCCATTAGCTGATAACTGATAGACCTTGATGGAACCACGCGCGACTATATCCAATTGTTCATCACCTGGTTGGAAAATGGTCTCATTTTTTTGATAGTGTTTATGGCTAGCTAGTTTGTTAATTTCGGCTTGCTCTTCCACCGATAAATGGTTGAATAAGGGAACAAGTGTCACACACATATGTTGATCCATGGCAATCCTCTTTTCTAATTCTATAAGCTACTTTTGTGATAGTATATCAAATTTTTCTAAGACTTGATAGGTTTTAGTAAGCGTTGGGCAGGCATCATTTGGAATGGTATAGTTATTTGTTAGCAGACGGATTTCCCCAAATTCAGGTGCTAAATCAAGTTGGTTTTGCTGCATCTTTGCTTGAATAGCTTTATAACTACGACGGACCTCAAAAACCTCGGGATGATTATTCCCATGGGCCTTGGTAATGGCATTGGTGTATAAATCAAGCATCTCATCATTTTTTTCAAAAAATTCTTTTAACATAAGCATCCTCCATACTATCTTTCTGAAACATTTAAGACAGTGTAACCAATAGCCTCCACTGCTTTTGCAATCTCAGCACTACTTGTCAAATTGTCATCAAAACTTAGCTTGGCTTTACTAGCATTAAAGAGGACTTTGACAGTCTTCTTATCAACACCAGCAACCGATTTAATGGCTGCTTCAATTTTTTGCATACAGCTTGGGCAGGCCAAAGTTTCAAGTTGTAAAATTGTCTTTTTCATTTTTCTAAATTCCTCTCTTAATGATAGCTCTAGTATAGAACTATGCCATTTAAATAAAATTGATAAGGGTCAAGTTTTTTTATTTTTTATAGGTTAATAGCCTCATTGCATTTAAAATAACTACCAGAATGCTACCCTCATGAACAAACATACCAATCGCCATATTCATCCAAGAACTGGTGAGAACACTGACCAAAAGTGTCACTACTACGAATAAAGCGATGGCAATATTTTCAATCATGTTGTATCGCGTAGCTCGGGCAAGAGCAATGGCATGCGGAATCTTATGGAAATCAGAATGCATCAAGACCACATTAGAGGTTTCAATAGCGACATCGGTTCCACCACCCATTGCGATACCAATATCAGCTAGGGCTAAAGAGGGACTATCATTAATACCGTCACCAACAAAGGCAACCATTTCACCCTTTGCTTGACGTTGCTTCACAAATTCCGCCTTTTCTTCCGGAAGCAATTGTCCGTAAGCTTCCGTTAAAGCTAATTCTTTGGCAACTAAATCAACTGTCCCTTGATTATCACCAGATAAGAGGATTAGGTTCTTAACTCCCATTTTTTTCAGTATTTTTAAATCTTCTTTAACCCCTTTACGAACCTGATCCCTAATACCAAGCACAAGTACTAATTGCCCATTGACCGCCGTTAAAACCAAGGAATTACCTTGGACTTCCAATTTTTCGATATCGCTTTTCATCTGCTGATTGAGCTGAATTTTGTATTGCTCCATCAAATAGCGATTGCCAACAAGGACCTGATTTTGTCCAATCTGGGCAGCAATACCACCACCAGTTACCACCTCTGTTGAATCAACGACGTCAACAAAGGGAGTTTCATAATAATTGGTAATGGCCTTAGCCAAAGGATGATCAGATTCTTTCTCAACACTCACCAACAAGCGTTCCACATAGTTCCTGTTATGACTATAGTGAATGACTTGGGACACCTGAGGGTTCCCATAAGTTAGAGTTCCTGTCTTATCAAAGAGAATAGTATCAACTTTACTAAAGTGATTAATGACATCACTTCCTTTGAACAAAATGCCATTTTTAGCACCATTACCAATACCTGAAACATTGGAAACAGGTACTCCGATAACAAGGGCACCGGGACAGCCTAGGACAAGAATAGTGACTGCCAATTGCATATTCTGGGTCCAAAGCCAAACAAAAATGGCAAGGACAAGAACAGCAGGCGTATAGTATTTCGAAAAGCGATCAATAAACCGTTCCGCTTTGGACTTGGAATCTTGGGCCTCTTCAACCAACTCGATAATTTTCCCAAAAGTCGTCTCATCACCAATTTTCTCCGTCCGAAGCTGCAAAGTCCCATTTTCGAGAATAGTCCCAGCAAAAACACTGGACCCAATTGTTTTAGCAACCAGAATGGATTCTCCCGTAATACTAGCCTCATTCACATTACCAGAACCAAACGTAATCACACCATCAACCGGTATTTTACCTCCGGTTTTGACCAAAAGAAGATCACCCTCAACAATCTCATCCACACCAACTTCCTGGAAATCACCATTTTCGGTCTGCCGAAAGCTAGTCTCAGGCACCAAGTTGACCAAATTCTTAATGGCCGAACGCGTCTTGGCCAAGGTCCGCTGCTCCAAAAAAGCCCCGAACAAGAAGAGAAAAGCTACAATCGCCGACTCCTCAAACTCCTGAATAACAAAAGCCCCAAGAATCGCAAGTGTCACCAGCAAATCAATACTAACCACCCCAACCCTCAGAGCCTGAAAAGCCTGAACAAGAATCGGAAAACCTCCAACCAAGGACGCCAATAAAAGCAAGAAAGCCGACAACCCCTCATTCCCAAACAACCACTCCTGAGCAAAAGCCCCCACAATAAGAACTCCAGTCACAGCAGTCAACCAATTCCGATACGACGATAACCATTTTTGCATCACAACTACCTCCTAACTGACTCCAGTATATCCAAGCCCAGCCCCCAAAAAATTGATTTCCATCAAGAAAAGAAAAATCAAAAAAAAAGAGCTAAAATTAGCTCTTGGGAGGATTTTCTCATCAAGGAATGTAATGACGGTTGAAAAGAAATGATAATTAAGTTGTTGACAATTTTAAAACAAAAATTTTCATTTCTTATTTTTATATCATGCGGAAGAAAAATCAAATTGACAATTCATATTCCATTTAATATGCTTAAATCAAAAAAGGAGAATTCTGATGAAATTAATTTACAGAACACAACAATATGATGGTTATGGAAAACACAATTATTATTGGAATGAGTACAGACAAGACAGAAATGAAATTCGCCGATTGTAAAATTAAGCTAGACAAATAAAAAAGTCATTTGTGCTACACTCAAGATAGTTCCCGCAAAAGAATTATAAGGAGTGAAGACAAATGACCTATACCCATCTTACATCAAATGAACTTGCAATGATAGAGGCGTATTATAATAATCATCAATCTGTAGCCAAAACCGCAGTACTACTGAATAGATCTAGACAAACGATTCATAAAGTTTACCAATTTTTCAAAACAGGGCACAATGCTCTAGATTATTTCAATCAATACAAGAAGAATAAAACTCGCTGTGGCAGACGTCCTATTGTCTTATCAGATGAACAAACAGAATATATTCAAAAGAGGGTTGTTCAAGGTTGGACACCTGATGTGATTGTTGGCCGTGCAGAGTTTTCTATTTCTTGTTCTATGCGTACACTTTATCGTATGTTTAAACAAGGCGTATTTGAAGTGACTCACCTACCTATGAAAGGAAAACGTAAAGCCAACGGACACAAAGAAACTCGGGGAAAACAATCTTTTCGTCGATCACTTCGTGACAGAGGAAATGATTATTCTAAATTCAATCAAGAATTTGGCCACCTTGAAGGGGATACTATTGTGGGTAAAAAGCACAAAAGTGCTGTTATTACCCTCGTTGAGCGATTATCTAAAGTAATCATCACTCTTCAGCCAGAAGGCAGACGAGCTATAGATATTGAAAATCGTTTGAACCAATGGATGCAATCTGTACCTAAGCATCTATTCAAATCAATGACTTTTGATTGTGGAAAGGAATTTTCAAATTGGAAATCAATCAGTAATATAAATGATATTGATATCTATTTTGCAGATCCTGGTACACCATCACAAAGAGGGTTAAATGAAAACTCTAATGGTTTATTACGTAAAGATGGTTTACCAAAGCAAATGGATTTCAACGAAGTTGATGAATCTTTTATCCAATCTATTGCATCGAAAAGAAATAATATCCCTCGAAAATCATTAAACTATAAAACACCAATAGAAGTATTCTTGAGTCACATATGCAAAGAGGAATTGTCTAACTTAATTTGACAATTAATAATTATTAAATTTAAATGTAACAAGCAAAAATTTTTTGATGGTAGAGAAAATAATTGGGAAGAGAGTGAAAAAAAGGTCCAAAGTTGGAACATAGATGATCCAAATATACCTGAATGGTTAAAAAATTACATTTAAATACTAAAAAGGTATTCATTTGTTGAATACCTTTTTAATATTAATTATAAATCGTCAGATTTTTCAATGAAATCAATAACTTTTAATTTCATCCCTTTTGTAATTGGCATCTTTTTCACTTTATTTTTCATCTCGCTTTTTGAAATAGTTTTCAGCTGTTCTTTTATCACCATAATTGTAACTTTCTCAAATCCAATCTCAGTAATTTTATCTGATAATAGTGCAATAGTTCCTAGCATCACAATTCCACCAGCCATTCCAAACGGACCCAGAGCCGCTAAGGCACTAGTCATTGCTGCTCCACCAGCTAAACCAGTCGCACTTCATTGCTGTAAGTAATACAATACCTGGCACTCCTAATGCTGCTAATTTCTTAATAATTTCATCCATTTCTTTACTGCTTTCTATAAAGTTATTAAATAACAATATTTGGAAATTTAATTCATTTCAAAATTATTTCAATTCTAAACTTATTTGAGATTTTATGTGTTACTTTCATTTCTCAAATCTTCTACTACTTCAACAATTTGATTAAAATTATCATCAGTTTGTTCACTTATCAGATCGTAATAGTCATCAATTTTTTCTTCTAAACTATTGATTCTTTCTTCAAAATCCTCAGATATTTTTTTCATCTCAAATTCGTAGAAGAATATGTTTATTGCTTCTTTTATACTGTCTACTCTTTTTAATTCAAAATAAGTAATTAATTGAGAAATGACATCACTTTTTAATAACTGCTCAGGTATATAATCAATCTTACTTAATTCTAATTCAATTTCTTCAATTTTTTGATCTAATATTTTAATTTCCGTATTCAATTGGTCTAATATTGCTAATCTTTCTTGCCTTGCCTGTTCCTCAATTTCCATGCGTTGGCTATTAAAAACATTATAATATTGCTTAATAACTTGTTCTTTGTTCTGGTTATAATCAATAATATCTTTTTCATTTTTTTCTGAATACTTTTTTATTAGCTTTTTGGGATTTATTTTTTTTAATGGTTTTGGCGCTTCCCCAAGATTCTCACGGATGTATTTATTTAAATACTCTTCATCAAATTTTTTCAATTCATTTAATTTTTCACTGTTTATCTCCTCAATTTTAGAGTTGATATTTTTTATCTTCAGAACATCATCTTCGTATTCTTTTACTACCCTTAACAGTGATGCTAATTCATCTACTATTTTCTCGTCACTCATTTGTATATCCTTTATCATTCGAAATTTTCTACATTATCATCTGATTATTTTGCTTTTTTTAGCTTAGCCACTTTTATATATTCATCTAACTGTATAATATTATCTTTAATATCAATAAATTCATCGTTATCAATTTTCTTAATGACTCTTTCTAAATTATTCAGTAAGTCAGAGTCAATCCCATGTTTAATAATTTTTTTATTCTCAATATACTCTCTAATTGCTATTTTTAAATCTAGTAAAGTAGAAGGATGAACATTATTTGATTCAGATTCTAATATTAAGGGCACCTCTAAAAACGTATGAAAAGAGGTATAATAGATTAAAAATAAGCTAACGAGGTATTGAAGATGAATTTATTTGGAGATAGCGACTATCTTGAAAAATTAAGTTTAAAAGGAGACCCTCTTGAGCGGCTAGAAAAAGTGGTTGATTTCGAGTGTTTTCGCCCAACTCTTAACCGGATTTTTAAGTATGATTTAAAAAACAAATCTCATGGTGGTAGACCGCCCTATGACCTTGTTTTAATGTTGAAAATTTTAATTTTACAACGCTTATACAATCTATCTGATGATGCAATGGAATATCAAATGATTGACCGGATTTCGTTTAGAAGATTCCTTAAGATTGATGACAAGATACCAGACGCAAAGACTATCTGGAACTTTAGAAATCAGCTATCAAAATCTAATAGAGGAAACTGGCTTTTTTCTGCCTTTCAAGAAAAACTTGAATCACAAGGGATGATCGCTCATAAAGGACAGATTGTTGATGCAACATTCATAGAGGCGCCTAAACAACGTAATCCAAAAGACGAAAATGAATTGATTAAAGCAAATAGGGTACCAGTGAATTGGACGAAGAACAAAAGAGCACAGAAGGATACAGCTGCTCGCTGGACAATTAAAGGTAATGAGAGACACTATGGCTACAAAAATCATATTGCTATAGATACCAAATCAAAATTCGTAAAGAATTATCAAACAACGCCTGCAAATGTGCATGATTCTCAAGTAATAGGCGTTCTTGTTGATCCCGATGAGATCACCTTAGCAGACTCAGCTTATCAAAATCAAGCAACACCTAAAGGTGCTGAACTTTTTACCTGTCTTAAAAACACACGTTCTAAATCTCTTAAGGTAGACGATAAAATGTTTAATAAAATCATTTCGAAAATACGTGTCCGTATTGAACATGTATTTGGCTTTGTTGAAAATTCAATGCATGGTTCTAGTTTACGTTCTATTGGATTCGATCGAGCTGTTTTAAATACTGACCTTACAAATCTGACTTATAACTTATTGAGGTACGAACAAGTTAAACGTTTAAATCTCAAAACATGGCGGTAATCTGTCTAAAATAAGAATAAACAGTCAAGTGGCGTCTGTAACATAAAGAAAAACACAGTAGACTATGCTTAGTTTTCTGTGTTTTTTTCTAATTTCATTTAGAGGTGAATTAATTGGTAGTTATTAGAGGTGCCCTTAATAGAGTTAAACAAGTTACTAAATTATTTGTCTTTTTCTCATATTCTGTTTGACGTCTATTTCTATTATTTACAATTATTAATCCAAAACTTGAAATTGTTGCTATAGCCATAGAAGCCCCCAAAACTAGATTTGTAACTTCTGATGAATTATTACTATCAATTGGAACAAATTTTCCCCACTCAACTACACCGGTATGACCAGATCCCTTATTCCAAACTACATTTCCCCCTTCAATTCTTGCAAGTCCATCATCAATAAGTTTACTTGCTTCTTCAGTAATTTTTAAAACCCCTTGAATAGCTTCCATATTTTACCTCAATCATTTATTAATTCTATCTATTCATATAGTATCGAATAGATTAACACTATTGTTTCAATTATACCATTTATTAAGCGCTTCCAAATTGTTTTCTAACCTTTTAAACTTATATTTTTTTGACTATACGAAGAAAAAAAAGACTCAGTTTTTTCCAATTTACTGAGTCATTTTTATTTAATAATGCTTGGTTGAAAATCTAATAAAAGAGATAATAGCTAATAGATTCTTTAGCCTCTTACGATGGTTAGTATTTCTTCATAACTAACTTATCAAAAGAAATTAGTAACTTTTATTTCTCGAAGGTAGTTCGCTCGAAGCGGTGTATTCCCTTCACTACTACTCTTACTCGCCACTAATCTCCATATAGCCACATATTTACTTTCTTTATTATTTAGTGCATATTTCTAGACAGTTTCAAAATGGTTATTTGTAATTTTTTCTACTCATAATACTGTGTAAATTTATTTAACTTAACTCTTTTTTTCTTTTGTTTTATTATACTATTTGTAGAAATTAATCCTTAAATTCTGATATTTTACTCCATAACCTTCACTTTACTCTCAATAAATTCAATCTCATCATCCGAAAGTCTATATTTCCGGTAAAATTGCGCGTCTAACTCAGCAATTGATTGTGTCCAATCAATATCCGAGTTAGACGTAAAATCTTGAATAGGAACTTTTGCCCATTTGTCTTTAGTAGTAGCCTGAGTAATCTTTAAAACCCCCAACATAGTTCGAGCAAATTTTGTTTTCATGTACTTGAGACATGCTTCTGCTTCTTCTTTAGAATCAAATCCACCTATCGATAAAAAAGTTTCTGTGGCCCCGATTAGAGGGGTGGAAATTACTTCTCCAATCGCTCCGCTTCCGTTAGCCTGTGGAAAGAATACCTTATATCTATAAAAACTTTCTGGCGGATTGAGATAATCCTTATTAATCCATTTATAAGTACGGTTTAGATTTTCCAATCCAAGAATTTGCACATCATTTTCAGATTGTTGTTCATCAAAATAGAGGATCTCTGACAATATTTTAAAAGCACCTGAACCCACATCAAACTTATGCCCTTTAGACTGAATATTTTCTATTTCTGGATAATCAGCAAGTGCTTTATCAGATAACTTATAAACTCCACGCCCGCTGATAATACAATCCAAAGTAGCTTTCGTCATAGGAATCACCTTATGAAGAATACTATTAAGACTTTCAAACGCTGTGAATGTCTCAATTGCTCCAAATTTTTCATTAGCGTCTCTATAAGTTACCACAACACCACCTTTTATATCAGTATTTGGAAAAATTTTTGCAGAATTTTGCTCAAAGTAAATAACCTTTAAGTGCTCATCTTCTAACATTTTTTTATTCCAAGCTTTTGGTGTACTACCAGCATTAAACAAAAAGCGAGCAGGGGTAATTAAAACTGTTTTATCAGCAAGTTCATATGACAAATCCATAAACCTATGATAAATCGGTGGAGCAAAGGTTGAATTTTCACCAATTGTTTCCTCCTGATACGGGGGATTTCCAATCACTACATCAAATTTCACGTTACTAAATGCCTCCTCCACTTGAGTTTTTCCTTTTTCTAGGTCTGTTTTTAGTATATCGGTCAGATTTTCGATATAAATCACATTAGTTTTGTATTTCCGATAGCCTATCAATGTGCGTTCGGTAATTGTTTTAGCCATAGGGGTTTTTGCAATGGCGTAAATATTATTTGCCAAAATCTCTTTATAAACTTGGTCAGCTTCAAAATGATTATCATCATTTTGTGCAACTCTTTGATAATACAGACTGATGGCACTATGAAGTGGATAAAGTCCAGTCTTCGAATTGATTTCTAAGATTTTCGTCTCTTTTTGATAGATTGAAGGTGTTACCTCATTTTCCACCCAATGAAGATTTGACGTAGCACCGTCTGTCACAGACTCAAAGTTATCATCATAAAAGTTCAATCCACCGACAGATTTCGTGACCTGAAGATTCACAACACGCCACGGTGTCAGTACTGTTTCTTTGTCAGGATTTTTAAAGATACTAAACAGCGCAGCAATGTTTTCTGCCCGTTCAATAAAATCCATATCATCAAAAGATTTTGCTCTTTGACGAATGATACGTCCTGCTTCAATAAATACTTCTGAATCATAATATTTTGTGATGTCACTAAACATCCCCTTGGTAAACCCTTTTGGCATAAACTCTTTCCAAGACTCATCATCCACTTGTTGGATAAATTCTTGAATTGTGATATCTTTTGATAAATCAACTGCCATCCCGTAAATCATCATTGGAATACGGATAGAAACTCCACGTAATATAGAAATCATGCTTTTACGTTGTTTTTTGGCTTCTTTTTGTTTTTCTATAGCTTCAAGCTCTTCTGGTGTCCGTTTGTCCTTAGGTTTTTTCTTTGCTTTTTCGGCTTGTTCATACTCTTCATCGGTAAAGCCATTATCATTAACGACAACTTTTTTAGGTGCTTTTTGGTTTTGTGACTTTTCAACAATAGTATTAAGTTTGCTAAACATAGTCGCATCTTCAGCGGTCAATGTAAGAAGATTATCATTATAGACTGTCATCTTCAAATCCAGAGCGAACAGCTTTTTCTGCATATACTTTTTTGAGTTGTGTAAGCATTCTGTCTACATCAAAAGTTTTCATACCATTATCTGTAGAGCCTAATATTGGCATAAAATTGAGAAGCCGTGCCATAGCTTGTTTTTGCTCTTGAGTATTCTTCTTACCTACTCCTGAATTGATTTGGGCACTTTCGGCCATAACAGTCAATGCTCTATCTGGAGCAAAGTCAAAAACATAGCAGTTTGTTTTCATTCCTAATTTTTCGTGTGAAAATGGAGTTTGAGCACGAAAAGCAGCTTGGAGATAATTCATTGCACTATTTGTATTGGAAAGAAATAAAACTGCAGTCCACTCGGGAATATTGACACCTGTCGTTAATTTACGAACTGTCAAAGTAATTGTTTTTGTTTGTGATGGGTCTTTTGTTATGGCTGTTCTTACTTTTTCAATATCAGCCTCATTAGTGATACCGTCATCTGAACTTGAACCTTTTACAACATTAACAATCTTATAATCCATACCAAAAACTGGGTGTTCTTTAAGTAAATCTTCAAATGCATTTGCTTCCTTGATACCCGGCATGAGCCAGAGCGTATGACGTAATTCATCTCTATAAGATTTCGTTGAAAAGGGATAGTTAGTACTACTATTAGGATTAGTAATATTATCTAAAAATTGTCGAACGTCATGTTTATGAACAAGTTTTCCATCTTCACCTACACGGAAGAATTCCCTAAAGTTGAACGATTTACTTTCATCTGTAAAACGATTTTTGTTTTTCATTTCAAAAGTATACATGGATACTTTTGGTAACGTTTCATAAGGGTTAGGTTCATTAGGACGTTCAAGTTCCCATTTTTTCTTCGAAGTTTGTTCCATAACGTAATCCCAAGTGTAAACTTGTTCATCGTCAAATTGATCTAAAAGATTGAATGGTGTCCCTGATAATTCTAATATCTTAGTCTTGGTTTTTACAAGCTCTTTCATCACAGTATCACTGAGTTCAGTTTGAGTTCCTTCATGAGCTTCATCAATAATTATTAAATCCCAATCAATATCAGAAAATTCCTTAAGATTTGTTTGTCCATTATTGTATCGTAGCAGTTGTATCGAGGCAAAGTATTTTCAATTTTTTTATAGTATTTATTATTACTTTAAATATTTTTTACAACACACGTCTTAACGATTGCAATAATAATTATAATATGTTGAAATTTAATTATAAATAAGTTATAAAGTGCTTATATCAGAAATAATTAAGACCGTGGTTGCAATCTATTAAAAAAATAACCGTAGACCTTGCCAAATATAATTATATAATTTTGAGTATTATAAAAATCAAGCATTATTTTCCCGAGTGAGAGGATGATATTTCCCATCACAAGTATTATCATCAATATTTCAAATCTAGACAAATCTTTGTTGTTACTTTCTATTAGGATTTTTTAGATTATGCTCATAGGCATCACTTCCCTTTCCAGATTGCAACTACTGTCTTATTTTCTTATTTATCATTAAGTATAATTAGCTATTGCAAAACTCTAACACCCAAAAATGATTTTTTTCATTTTTGGGTGTTTTTTACTTTAGTTTAGAATCTTTCTTTTGGAAACACAACATCACAAGCATCATTTTAGGCAATTTTTAGGGCAAATTCTCAAAAATTGTATCAAAAAAAGCACCCATAGGGCAAACCTTTGAGTGCTTTGAAATATTGATATACCAGTGTATATTAACGTTTTGAGAATTGTGATGCTTTACGGGCTTTTTTAAGACCTGGTTTTTTACGTTCAACCATACGTGCGTCACGTGTAAGAAGTCCAGCGCGTTTCAATGAATCGCGGAAGTCTGGGTCTACTTGTAGCAATGCGCGAGCGATACCATGACGGATAGCTCCTGATTGTCCACCGTATCCACCACCTACAACGTTAACCATAACGTCGTATGAACCTTCTGTAGAAGTTACTGCGAAAGGTTGGTTGATAACAAGACGTAAGTCTGCGTGTGGGATGTATTCTTCAACATCTTTTTTGTTAACAGTGATTTTACCAGTACCTGGAACCAAACGTACGCGTGCAACAGCGTTTTTACGACGGCCAGTACCTAAATATTGTGCTTGTGCCATTATTTAATGCTCCTTTCCTCTTAGATAAGTCCTGAAATGTCAAGTACTTCTGGTTGTTGTGCAGCATGTGTATGCTCAGCTCCAACGAATACTTTCAATTTCATGCCTTGCGCGCGTCCAAGAGTGTTATGTGGAAGCATGCCTTTAACAGATTTTTCAATCAAACGTACAGCATTTTTAGAACGTAGTTCACCTGCTGAGATTTGTTTCAAACCACCTGGGTACATTGAGTGAGTGTAGTAGATTTTATCAGTTGCTTTTTTACCAGTTAATTTGATTTTTTCAGCATTGATAACAATTACAAAATCACCTGTATCAGTGTGAGGTGTGAATGTTGGTTTGTTTTTTCCGCGAAGTACGCTAGCAACTACTGCAGAAAGACGTCCAAGTGGCACATCAGTTGCGTCAACAACGTACCATTTGCGTTCAACTTGGCCAGTTTTAGCCATAAAAGTTGTTTTGTTCATGATTTCTCCTATACGAATTCGTAATATTTGTTTACAGTTGTGGTGGGTGTTCCGTCCCACGCAAAGGTATTTGGAAGGTTCCGGGGCCTCTCAAATGGGGTAAACAATACCGTCTTATATCATACCAAAAAAACACCCCTCAAGTCAAGTGCTTTCTACTTGATTTAAGGAATATTTTTTCAATTTATCTGTAAGCTTTTTCATTAGCGTTCATACTGTCCAATGCTAAAAATTGCAAGTGTGTCTGGACCAACGTGTGCCCCAATAACTGGGCCAATTGGGATCAAAATAATTTCTGACACTTGTGATTCAGCTTCAATAGTAGCCTTCAACTTCTCAGCTTGCTCACTGCCACCCGTGTAGGAGATAACCAATGGCTCCTCAGCTACATCTGCCAAGGCCAAGGCCAGCAATTCCCGAATAGCCTTTTTGCGACCGCGAACCTTGGAAATTGGTACCAAGGTACCTTCACTTGCAATGGTTAGAATCGGTTTAATTGAGGCGATGCTTCCGAGAATGGCAGAGCTTTTAGAGAGGCGTCCGCCTCGCATGAGGTGATAAAGATCATCGACTAAGAAATAGGAGGTGATGCGTGGGGCTAAGCCTTCAATTAACGTTTTGGTTTCTTGCAGATTCTTACCACTCTTACGGGCTTGGTCTGCCTTGAGGACCAAGAGAGCTTCACCGCCAGCGGCAGCCAGGGTGTCAATGATTTCAATCACCGCCTCTGGATGCTCTTCCAAAACTATCTCACGCGCCATCACAGCACTTTGGTAGGTTCCTGATAAGACAGATGAAAAAGCTAGATAGAGGACTGGTTCCTTAAGCTCTGCTCTTTCCTTAAAGTAAACCTCAAAAGTACCGACATTGATTTGACTGGTTTTGGGTTTAGCCCCTTTTTTCATTTGTTCAAGCAGTAGGTTAGAGTCTAGGGCTTGGTCGCCGACGGTTTGATAGGATTGATCATTGAGCTCAACTGTAAGTCCTAGGATATCAATGTTATTAGCCTGCGACCATTCCTGGCTTAAGTCACAGGTTGAGTCTGTTAATATAGTGAAGGTCATGTTTTCCCCTTAAAAATTAATTTGATAGTCAAAGTATTATTGAAATATTTTACCAAAAATGAAATTGAATAGCAAGGTCAGAATTTTTGACAAAAAAGTTAGGAAATTCCTATCTTTTTTCGAGTTACGACAACTTGCCCTTTATTTAGGCGATACTCTTTCATAAAAAAACTGACGTAAGTTTACATCGTTAAGCATAGAATTGACAGTGTAGATTGACTTATCCGGTCTTAGTAAAACAATTGAGATAATATCCGTGACTCGAGGATTTTCCAGCAAATAAATCTCTTGGTCCAACTTGTAAAAGCGTATCGTCAGCAAGCTTCTGGCCTCATCAAATCCTTCTTTCTTGACAATTTCCTTAGCTGTAATAATAAAAATAAACGTTACAAATAGAGCTAAAACAAGAAAACCAAAAATGCCATAAAGAGTATTCAAAAATATTTCTACTTTCTATTTTAATAAGAATAGTCTATTTCTATGAGTAAATATACTCAAGATATTACATAAGATTATCTAATTTTTGTTGAGATAGGATTAGATTCTATGCTACTTTTCTATTTGGTAAAAGCGGCTGAAAAACTTTAAAAAATCAGCCACTCCCGGCATATTTTTGACCAGAGGCAAAAATATTAAAAATGAAATCTCATAGAATCAAAAGGTCCAGTGGACCTTTTGATCTGCTCTCCTTGAAACTAAAAAAAGAGCATACTATAGCCGGACCACCAAGAATCTAGAAAAAAAGTAAAAACAAATAGTTGCCTTTACTCTATTCTCAGATATCTCTGTCTTCTTTTCTTTATAAATCCTCTAACAATTGTTGCAACTTGTCCATTTGCTTAGGGTCCCATGGGCCAAGTTTTGGTTTTTTGAGATCTATGGTTTGGGACATTTTGTCTAGGTCTGATTTGACCGTATTGACACGGCGTTCTAGTTCTCTGGCAGGTACTCTGAGGGCACCTTGGGAAAAGATGGTCCATTGTTCATTGAGGTCACTGGTGGCCACTTCAACTAAGTTTCTAACCGTGTTCAGTTCAGCTGCTGTCCGTTCAATATAGCTATCAGCTGTCTCATCTTCCTCAGTGAAAACAACCGAGATCATGTATTGGTCATAACGTTGTCGCACACCCGGCACAAATTGGGCATCAAAAACACAGACAATCTCAATTTTCTCAAAATGGGCATAGTTGTTCAATTTATTTAATAAAATAGTCCGTGCTTGGTCCAACTGATTGGTTTTGAAGAGTTGTTTTGTCTCCTGCCAAAAAGCAATCATATTATAGCCGTCGACCAACATGATTTTCCGTTTCATAGGCAAATCCTACAACTTATTTCTGTAGACTTCATACATGAGGACGGCAGCAGCGACACCAGCGTTCAGACTCTGAACATGACCATCCATTGGGATAGTAATCATTTCATCGACTTGTTTCTTGATGTTGTGCGAAACGCCTTTACCTTCACTACCAATAATCAAGGCTAATTTGCCTGAAGTATTCCATTTAGGTGATGGTGTGCCGTCCATGTCTGTTCCAAAAATCCAATAGCCTTTTTCTTTCAGCTTATCCAAGGTTTGGCTCAAATTGGTTACTCGAGCAATTGGCATGTGCTGAATAGCACCTGTTGAAGTCTTGGCAACAACTGGTGTTACACCAACAGCACGATGCTTAGGAATGATTACACCAGCAACTTTTGTAGCATCAGCAGTCCGCAAAATCGAACCAAAATTGTGAGGGTCTGTAATCCCATCCAAAATCAGAATCAGTGGATTATCCTCTGCGTCAGCTTTGCTGATAATTTCGTCTAATTCTGCGTAAGCATATTCCGCAACACGCAAAACAAAGCCCTGATGAACAGCGCCGTCGGTCATTTCAGACAAGCTTTTCTTTGGTGTCCAAGAGATTGACACTTTTTTCTCAGTTGCTAAGGCCTTAATCTTATCAACATTTTTGCCGCGCAAATCATCTTGGATGTAGAGTTTGTTCCCTGTGTTAGCTGTTAAACTTTCAACTACGGCATGGACGCCATAGACCATATCGTTGTTTTCTTCTATTAATTGGTTATCTTTCATAATTCTTATTATAGCATGAAAGCTGTCACTTGGCTTCTAGACTTCTCGTTTTCTGCAATAAAAAGACCAGTCATTTGACTAGTCTTGATTACTTAAGGCTTTATTAGTTGAGTGGGTATGTGAAGGGATCTGCTTCAACTGTTTCATTCCCTTTCTTGTCGGAAATCGTGACCTGTATACTATATTGACCGGCTGGATAACCTTTCATATCAAACCAAGCAGTCATTTTCCCCTGGCCAGAGGCAAGGGTATAATCAATGGTGTTAATCACCTGTTTGTTAGCATCTAGCAAATTGATTTTAGCTTGACTACCACCTTGTAAGTCTGCCCCAAGCTGGATACCAATATCCATAATCGTTGTATCTTTTCTGTAGTTGCTAGTCACAATAACTTGGCGCCCTGTGACTGGTCCAGGTGCAGCGACAGCTGGCGTTTGCCCTTCCGCGACAACCGTTTGTGTGTCGGAAATTAGCATCAAACCAAGACTAGTTGTTAATGCTGCTCCAGAAATTAGTAATTTTCTCATTTTGATCATAGGAAATCCTCCATTTTCTTAATGATTATCTTTTATTATAAAGGTTATTTTTAATTATTCAATATTTTACTGTCTTCCCTATAGATAACAAAAAAACAAGAGAAAGTTTCCTTACTCTTGTTAGTGATTTTCAACATAATTGATACACCAAGCAATCAACTCCTCAAGGCGTTCCTTTTGCTCAGTCATATCCAAGTAGCCCATCAAAGCCTCAAAGCCGGTCGACATCCGATAGGTGATGATGTCGGCATTTTTAGCCTTGGTATGACTATTAGTATTGCGACCCCGTCTAAAAATATCTTCTTCTTTTTCGGTCAATAGCTGCGCCTCTAAGAGAGCTGTAATCAGCATAGCTTGAGCATTAGCAGAGACATAGCGAGTTGATTTATGGTGCAACTGACTAGGTTTAGTTTGACCTGAAAAAATCAAGTGACGACGGATATAATAAGAATATACAGCATCCCCTTCAAAGGCCAGTGCAATCCCGTTGATCAAGTTGACATCGACTTTAGTCACGTGTCCACCTCACACCATCTTTTGTATCCAGCAATTTAATACCCTGAGCCGCTAATTGGTCACGAATGGCATCGGCTTTAGCAAAATCACGGCTAGCACGCGCAGCTTGTCTATCGGCAATCAAAGCTTCAATATCAGCATTCAGCACGTCCTCTTGGAAAATAATTCCAAAGACATCTAACATACTTTCAAAGGCTGCCTTAACAGCTTCTGTGTAGTGACCTGAGTTTATCCATTTGGCAAAGTCGAAGACTACAGTAATCCCATTGGCTGCATTGAAGTCATCATCCATGGCATCTGTAAAGGCTGTGACGTAGCTTTGCAATTCTTCTGCAGAAGCATCCCCTGTCAATGGTTGACTTTGGGTGTTTTTTAAATACTTGAGGTTAACTTCGGCATCATGAATGGCCTTTTCTGTGAAATTAATCGGCTTACGGTACTGTTGCGTCGCTAGGAAGAAACGCAAGACTTGGCCATCAACAGTCTGAAGCATGTCGTGAACTGTCACAAAGTTGCCCAATGATTTAGACATCTTTTCATTGTCGACATTAACAAAACCATTGTGCATCCAGTAATTGGCAAAGGTTTGACCCGTTTTAGCTTCCGACTGGGCAATTTCATTAGTATGGTGAGGGAACTCAAGGTCCGCACCGCCACCATGAATATCAATGGTATCACCGAGAATTTCCGTCGCCATGACAGAACATTCAATGTGCCAACCTGGGCGACCGGCTCCCCAAGGGCTTTCCCATGAAATTTCACCAGCTTTAGCTGACTTCCAAAGGGCAAAGTCCAACGGATTTTCCTTCAAATCAGTTTCTGTATCCGTTCGACCAGAAGCCCCAATTTCTAAATCTTCAAGTGTTTTATTAGCTAATTTGCCATAATTACTAGACTTGTCAACACGGAAGTAGACATCTCCTTCTGATTGATAAGCAAAGCCTTTTTCAATTAAGGCAGCTACAAAATCAATAATTTGATCCATGTAGTCCATTACCCGTGGGTTTTGGCTTGCTGGTTTAATACCAAGCTGTGCAGTATCTTCCATAAAGGCTGCAATGAACTTATCTGCCAGTTCTTTTGGTGTCATCTTAGCTTGCGCTGCGGCATTAATGATTTTATCATCAACATCCGTAAAATTGGAGATATAGTTAACTTGATAGCCCCTGTACTCAAAATAGCGACGAATGGTATCAAATGCTACAGCCGACCGTGCATTACCAATATGAATATAATTGTAGACGGTTGGTCCACAGACATACATATTTACCTGATTTTCTTTTATAGGGTAAAAGTCACGTAAACTGCGTGTCATACTATCATATATTTTTATCATCGCTTTTTTCCTTTGTCTCACTTATAGTTTAGAAGAATAATAAGATTCTTCACGTTTGTGTTCTATTGTTTTTATTTTTATTTCGTCTTTTTCCCCGTGTACACGGACCACTTTAGCAGGTACTCCTACAACGGTCACATCACCCGGTACATCTGATAAGACAACAGCTGCAGCTCCAACCTTAGCATTCTCACCGACCTCAATTGGGCCAATAACTTGGGAATGTGCAGAAATAAGGGCGCCACGACGGATAGTTGGATGGCGTTTACCTTTATCCTTACCAGTTCCGCCAAGGGTAACTCCATGGTAGAGCATAACGCCTTCTTCTACAATAGCTGTCTCTCCAATTACTAAACCTGCCCCATGGTCAATAAAGACACCGGGCGCAATGCAAGCACCTGGATGGATTTCAATTCCAGTCCAAAAACGCCAGCTTTGACTGTGCATTCTTGCCAATAGTTTTAAATTTTTCTGCCACATCCAATGTGATAATTGGTGGGCTGCCAATGCTTTGAGCCCAGGATAGGTTAATATAATTTCAAGTGAACTACGTGCTGCAGGGTCTTTTTCTTTAATAATATCAATACTTTTTTTCCACCAACCCATGCAAACTCCTTCTTACTTTTCAATATCTGTCCAATTGAGCAAAATCTGTTGGTCATCAAATGGATTGATAGCGACACCTACAGTTTGGTCAATTTCATTTTCCCCATTACGCGGTTGATAGATATCCTCAATTTTCCAAGTTAATATAACACCATGACTCTCACGAAAGGCTCCGCCAAATTTTTCGTGATTATACCATTTAGCAAAACTCTCTAAATTTGAAAAAGCTGGAATATATGATTTCCCGTCAGGAGTAGCCATTGTTGGGAATAGACGATCATAAAGATTATCTTCACGTGGTAAGACAAAAGCTGGGACTAAATAGAATTTATCCATTGTATCAGCTGCTTGATTTTGGTCCCCCATAATAGCATTTAAGATAGCAGTGTAATCATTCATAAAACGGATTAAATCACTACTTTTAAAAATAGTTGAATTGCTAGAATCACCACTTTTCTTAAGGTTGAAGACTAAACCAGAAACGCCTGATTTAATCACCTCCTCAAGAACAGCAATAGCAGAGCGTTCAAGCCAATAATGACTTTGAGCACTTTCTTGATCTGCTTTAAAGAGTGCCATATCTTCTTCATCTGTAAAGACTGGCGTTACAATCTGGTCATCTACTTCAATAGCATAAGGTTCTTTTGTTGCCCAAACTGGGAAATGGTGCAAAGCATTGACCAGTCCAACACCATCTAAAAAATTGTCTGGTGCATTGATAAAAGCTCTTAGACGATTATCTAATTCATTACTTGTATTATTAGTCATGTTTTTCTTCTTTATTTGTTTCGACATTTTCAGCTTTATCAACATGGTGTGGTTTACTACCATGTTGTTTAAAACCGTGGTGTCTTTCTTTAGGTATATCTGCCGAACCTTCTTGAGCATTTTCAGATATTTCAGGTTTTGGAGGTCTTGGTAATAATGCTTTCATTGAAGCATCTACACGGCCTTTTTCATCAACTTTAATAACTTTAACGTCAACTTCTTCGCCTAACTCTAAAACATCTGAAACATTAGCTGTACGTGTCCATGCAATTTCTGAAATATGAACAAGTGCATCTGTTTTATCAAATAAGTTAACAAAGGCACCAAATTTTTCAATACGGACTACTTTAGCATGGTAGACTTCACCAACTTTAGCTTCGCGGACTAAACCAGCAATAATTTCTTTAGTACGGTTAATGGCTACTTGGTCACTTGAGAAAATTTGAACTGTACCTTCATCATCAATATCAATCTTAACGCCTGTTTCAGCAATAATCTTATCAATTGTTTCACCACCTTTACCAATGACAATCTTGATTTTATCAACATCAATTTTAATAGTGTCAATTTTTGGTGCTGTTGGTGCTAATTCTGGACGTGGTTCAGCAATTGTTGCTTGGATCAAGTCTAAGATTTCAAAACGTGCTTTTTTAGCTTGAGCTAATGCTTCTTCAAGAATTTGTGGTGTAATACCTTCAATCTTGATATCCATTTGTAAAGCAGTAATCCCTTCACGTGTACCAGCAACCTTAAAGTCCATATCGCCAAAGTGATCTTCTAAACCTTGGATGTCTGTTAAGACAGTATAGTTTGTACCATCAGAGATTAGACCCATGGCAATACCAGCAACCGGTGCTTTAATTGGCACACCACCAGCCATCAGGGCAAGTGTTCCAGCACAGATTGATGCTTGTGAAGATGAACCATTTGATTCTAATACTTCAGCAACCAAACGGATAGCATATGGGAAGTCTTCTAAACTTGGAAGAACTTGTTCAAGGGCACGTTCACCTAAAGCACCATGACCAATTTCACGACGTCCAGCTGCTCCATAACGCCCTGTTTCACCAACTGAGTATTGTGGGAAATTATAATGGTGTAAGAAACGTTTTTTGTATTCATCATCTAAACCATCGATTATTTGAGTTTCACCCATTGGAGCAAGAGTCAAAACTGACAATGCTTGAGTTTGTCCTCGCGTAAATAAACCTGAACCATGTACTTTTGGTAAGAAGTCAATTTGGGCGTCTAAAGGACGGATTTCGTCAATCTTACGACCATCAGGACGAACTTTATCTTCAGTGATTAAACGACGAACTTCAGCATGTTCCATTTGTTCAAGGATTTCAGCCACGTCACGCATGACTGTTGAAAGAGATTCGTCATCAGCAAATTTAGCTTCATAATCTGCTTTCACTGTTTCTTTAACAGCTTCAGTTGCTGCTTCACGGGCTTTTTTCTCTTCAACTTGAACAGCTTTTTTAAGATCTGCATTGTATTTTTCAACAATTTCAGCTTGTAAATCAGCATTGACTTGTAATAATTCAACTTTTGCTTTTTCTTTACCAACAGCTGCTACAATTTCTTCTTGGAAGGCAATCAATTCTTGAATTGCTTTGTGACCACGAAGTAAGGCTTCAAGCATGATATCTTCTGATAATTCTTTAGCACCAGACTCAACCATGTTGATGGCTTCTTTACTACCAGCAACCGTTAATTCTAATAGCGAAGCTTCAAGCTGTGCTTTATTTGGGTTGATGATATACTCTCCATCGATGTAACCAACTTGTACTCCAGCAATTGGGCCATTGAATGGGATATCTGAAATTGAAAGAGCTAATGACGAACCAAACATAGCTGCCATAGGGGCGCTAGCATTTTCATCAAAAGAAAGGACAGTGTTAATAACTTGGATTTCATTTCTGAAGCCATCCGCAAACATTGGACGGATCGGGCGGTCAATGAGGCGAGCCGTTAAGGTAGCATCCGTTGAAGGACGGCCTTCACGTTTCATAAATCCACCTGGGAATTTTCCTGCCGCATACATTTTTTCTTCATAATTGACTTGGAGTGGGAAGAAATCACCTGTCGCCATTTTCTTAGACATAACGGCAGCTGTTAAAACAGTTGATTCACCATAACGGACAACAGTTGCGCCATTAGCTTGTTTTGCCACTTGACCAACTTCAACAACAAGTGGTTTACCAGCAAATGTTGTTGTAAATGTTTGTTTTGACATAAAATACGTTACCTGAAACAGATTTATGACAACATAATCCTGTTCCATTCCTTTCAAAAATATCTTGTTTTTGTCTACGTTGTTCTGCTACAAAAAGCAACAGATAATAGCTTATCTACTCCTCTTTGTATCAAACGACGTATCTGGTTCATTTTACCACAATTTGTGAAAAATTTCATGGCCTTTGGCGCCACTAGAATAAGATTTTTTGACAGAACGACCTATATTAAAATTGTGGAATAAAATAGTATTTAGAAACTTTTTACTTTGGTGTGGGACGGCAGCGACTTCCCAAGAAATTCCATACCTAATTTTTTAGTCAAAGTCTGAAAAATGTAACAATCTATTAATCTCTTTTATTTCAAATATTCAATATAGCGATGTTCGAATTTATTAATATGTATTTCGATAATAAACATTTAGAACCATGGTGTGATTTTATTATAAACAGTCTTTTTAACAATGGAATTCCGGAGGAAATCGCTTGTTGCCGGACCACCAAGAAAAGTATCAAAAATGAAGTTAAATAATTTTGTCATTATATTGAATTCTTCTTTTTAGAAGAATTATATTATTTTTCTAAGTAAAATTTCTTGATAGCAAAGAAGAGGAGCGACGATAACACTCAAATCTATTGAAAGCAATAAAAAAAGCCTCCATTTCTGGAGACTTTTTTTATTTTTTTAGATAGAATTTTTCTCAGGCAAGGCAGCGCGCTGAAGGCATAACTAGAGTTAGCCGAAGCAAGCTAACGAAGCCTGAAGAAGTTTTATCAAAAAAATTAACGACGTAATCCAAGAGATTGGATAAGTTCACGGTAACGAGGTACATCAGTACGACGTAGGTAAGCTAATAGGTTACGACGGTGACCAATTTTTTTCATCAAACCACGGTAAGTTGCGTGGTCTTTTTTATGTTCTTTGATATGACCATTCAAGTGGTTGATTTCCCAAGTAAGTACTGCTACTTGAACTTCAACTGATCCAGTATCGCCTTCATGACGTGCATATTGAGCGATGATTTCATTTTTTTTCTCTTTTGAGATTGCCATAGTATTTTCTCCTTTTATTGCTTAATCCGAGTCTTAGGATTGGCACTCCTAAAACCAAGAAAAAGTTGGTGTGTCTTTACGACCATTCTATTTTAGCAGAATCGCTGAGCAAGGTCAACTTATTTAGCAATTGGAAGCAACTTAGTTTCTGACAGTTTTCCTTCTGATTAGCTCTGCTATCAATAAACCAAGACCTAAAATTAAACTGAGAACGGCATAAATAAAATAAGGTGCTATGACTGAATTGGTAAGGCTAGTTAACCACTGGAGAACCAGAGCTGCACCACCACCCCCTATGTTACAACCAAGAAGGACAAGGGTGGTTGCTGCTGTCAGTTGATTTGCAGGGATTGTTTCTGAGACTGTATGGAAAATAACTGTGACACCAACACTATAAATAAAACCTGTTAGGAGGGCACCAAGTCCGATCATGAAGAGGTTATCGGCATAGTAAAGAACAAACATGCCTAGTCCTAGTGAGGTAGCTACAACTGCCATCAAATAGGAGTGAAACCAGGATAATAAACTACTAAAGCAGATCCCAGATAAGATGCCCATTAACATCATTAAACTTAGGATGAGGCTGGCTTGGGCTGGGCTTCCCAAATGGAGTTGATCAATAGCAAGAGGAATACGTAGTGTATTTGAGGTGTTCACTAAAATTACAAATCCTGCATAAATGGCCATGGCGATCAGGCTAATCATTTGTTTTGATGTTAAGGGAATTTCTTGATTTTCTTCAACCTGTTCAATCTTAATTTCTGGAACAAATAAGAGGTACATGGCTAAGATAATGATGGCGAATAGGTAAATCAAGAAAGCATACTGCCAGCCAAAGCTAATCAGTAATCCCGCTAAGGTAGTCATGACAGCTGCCCCGACAACTTCAGATGATGATCTGAGTCCTAGCATTTGAATCCGTTCTTTACCAGTGAAGCGTTCACTGATTATGTTAATTGCCTTGGCATTAATCAAACCAATTCCTGCCCCTAGTAATAGTCGTGATAAAAAAACCAGTCTATAAAGTTGTGTAAAGACAGGTGTTGCTCCACCAAATGCAATTAATAAGAGAGCTAAAATAACTATTTTTTTTGCCGATAATAATTTGCTAACAAAGGGATTGATTAACAAGATTGCCAAAATCGCAAAAGAGGGTAGTGAAAAGAGGATATTGACATCATTACTGGCATAGCCTTGTTCTTGGTAGTAATCCAACATCATCGAGATTGCTGGGGAAACAGAAAATGGCGTGATCATCATTAGGGATAAACCTAACAAACTGATTTTCTCTGTCAATTGTTTCATTTAAAATCCTCATTTCTTCTATCTGTGCTCTATTATTATAATAGATTATTGGTTAATAATATAGCATTCAAGATTATTTCTTAATTTACTTGTCATAATCCTGCTTCTCTGTTTTTATCAATTAACATTTTTCTTAATTTTTCCTTTGTTTTCAAAATAATGTTAAGTTTTTCTGAAACAATTGCCATTTTCCTTTCTCTAATGTAAAAGTTTTGTAAATTTTTGTCAAAGAGTTTTATTCGCTTTTAGTTTGATTTATAATAGATATAAAGGAGACTCTTATGAACATAGCAATTGTCGATATCGGATCCAACACCATCCGTCTTAATATTTACCATGTAGAAAAAAACGAATATTCTATTCTGTTTACCAAAAAATATACGGCTAGTCTTGCCTCTTATTTTGAGGATGGGCAATTAAGTGAAGAGGGGATCAAAACCTTGAAAAAGACTTTGAAATCAATTCAAAACGCTACTTCTTTTGTAACTTTAGAGTCAATTCATTATTTTGCGACAGCTTCATTACGAAATATCAGCAATCAAGATGAGATTATTGCTCAAGTGAAAAAGGAAATGGGCATTGCCATTAACCTATTACCCCAAGAAGAAGAGGCTCGTCTTGGCCATATAGGGATTGAGGAAGTATACGGTAAAACTGATGGTTTGTCAATCGACATCGGTGGGGGGTCAACTGAAATCTCTATTTTTGAAGATGAAAAGGTTATTGCTAACTTCAACTTTTCTGAAGGTAGTTTATCTTTATATAAACGTTATGTTGATGAAATTTTACCCACTTTAGATGAGTATAATCGGATAACTGAAAAAGTCAAAAAACTGTTAAAGAAAAAAGAAGATGAAAAGGTTGATAAGCTCGATACTTTGATTGGTATAGGTGGTAGTATCCGGGCAGTTGGGAAAGTTATTCAGAAAGTTGAAAACACTGATAGTGCTACTGAGTTTACCGTCGACCAATTAAAGAGTGTTAGTAAGAAATTGCTCAATCATGACAAAAACACTCTGATTGCAATCTTTAAAGTTTCCCCAGATCGGATTCATACAATTACCCCTGGGGTCATTGTCCTTTTAGAAGTTTGCAAATGGTTTAAAGTTAAAAAAATTCTAATTTCAAATAAAGGCCTTAGAGAAGGTTACCTAGTTGATTATCTGCAAAAATCAGATCTTCAACTTTCAACAAAGGAGTAAGTTATGGGACTAAAATACATGCAAAACAGAGAAATTGCATGGTTACATTTTAATGAACGTGTCTTATTGGAAGCTGAGGCTAAAGAAGTACCTTTACTAGAAAAATTAAAATTCATTGCCATTTTTACCAGTAATTTAGATGAATTCTTTATGGTTCGTGTAGGTACACTTCATGACTTGATGTTAATGAAGAAAAACAAAATTGACACCAAGTCAGACATGACACCAGCCCAACAAATTGATGCGATTCTAAAAATGATGCCTGATTTATATCAAAAACGGGATCGTATTTATCAGTCCATCTTGAAAGATTTAAAAAACTATAATATTAGACAATTACAATATACTGAATTAAATGAGGAACAAAGGAAATATACGGATCGTTATTTCAAAAAGAGACTTCATCATTTATTATCACCACAAATTATTGATTTAAGTCATCCGCTTCCTTTTTTAGAAAATAATCGAAATTACGTTTTTACCGAATTAGAACAAGATGGTGTGCCTACTTTTGGATTATTGCCAATCCGCGATGACTTTTCTCCGATTGTATCTTTGCCAGGTCACCAAGTTGATTTTATCTTACTTGAAGAAATCATTATGAGTCATATCGATGATTTGTTTGCTGGTTATACCGTTAAACATAAAAACATCATTTGTGTGACAAGGAACACTGACTTGAGTACAGATTATGAAAATCAGGATATGTTTAGTAACTACGCTGAATTCATGAAATCTATTGTCAAGAAACGGAAACGCTTGAGTACTGTCCGGTTAGAATCGCAAGGCAATTTACCAGAACTCGGAAAAGAATACCTCTTTAAGAAACTAGGCTTTGATCAAGATCACTATATGGTAAGCCAAACACCTTTGACTATGCAGTTTGTTTTTCCAATGATTGATAATGTACCAACGGCCATCAAAAATGACTTGCTCTACCCACCAATTCACGCTTATAATCCATTTAAATATACTCCGTCAATTATCAACGCTGTCAGAGAAAAAGATTATTTATTATCTTACCCCTATGATGACATTGATGCCTTCATTGCTCTTTTAAAAGAGATTGCCGAAGATCCAACTTGTCAGGCGATTAAGATAACTATTTACCGACTAGCTTCCAATTCGCAAATAGTGGAGCAATTGATTAAAGCAGCTGAAAATGTCATTGAAGTGACTGTCTTAATGGAACTGAAAGCCCGATTTGATGAGGAAAGCAATATTTCCTATTCAAGTATTCTTGAATCTGCGGGGTGTCATGTTATCTATGGCTATGAGGATTACAAAACGCATTCAAAAGTATTTCTTGCAATCTTTAAGAATCCCGATGAGACTTTGAACTTTATTACGCAGATAGGAACAGGTAATTACAACGAGAAAACTTCTCGGATTTATACAGACTTGTCACTCTTAACAGCTAATAAAAATTTTGGTTGGGATGCTAATGACTTCTTCTATCATTTATCACTGGGCAATCTCAATGGTAAATACAAACATTTTCTGCAAGCACCTTCAAGTCTAAAACAACGTTTTTTGGAATTGATTGACGAAGAAATTCTTAAAGGTAAAGCTGGGTATCTCTTCTTTAAATTTAACTCTCTGACTGACAAAGATTTTATTGACAAATTAGTTCAAGCCTCTCAAGCTGGCGTAACTGTTAAGTTAATTATTAGAGGGATTACATGTCTACTACCTGGTGTTGAGGAACTAACTGAACGAATCGAAATTCACAGTATTGTGGGACGTTACTTAGAGCATCCACGAATTTATGTTTTTGGTAAAGATGAAAGCAGAGCTATTTATATTTCTTCAGCTGACTTGATGACTCGAAATATGGAAGAGCGGGTGGAAATTGCTGCTCCCATCCTCGATGAATCTTTGAAAGATCAAATCATGAAGTATTTAGATATGCAGTTCTCTGATGCTATTAAAGGACGGATGGTTGCCACTGATGGTGCTTATCAAAATATCAAGTTAAGCAAAGGTCAAGAAGCCTATTCTGCTCAAGATAAATTTATCGAAATGGCAGAAGAAAACTACTATAAGCAACAAAATCTCCAACTTATTCAGAACCAACCAAGTCCTTCAAAAGAAGGGTTCCTTTCAAGACTATTTAAACTTTTTAAATAGTCTTGATAGACAAAAAGCCAATTCCTCTCTCACCAGGAATTGGCTTTTTTTATTGTTTTCCAGTTTATTCTTCTCTCTCTTTAAGAATCTTGTTTGGAGCCTACCTAAGTTTATCTTATTTGTCTGATAAAAACAACACTATATGGCACTGCACCCCAATAGTGGGACAGAAGAAAAACACTCTTATGAAACCAATTTTCTGAATTGAACAGGAGATTGGTTTTTTAAATGACGTTGAATTCTAGTTTCATTATAAAATGTTATGTAATTTTTAACAATATTTGTTATACTAACTTTGTTGTGTTTTCTCCTATCTTGGAGATAAAAGGTTTCAGTCTTTAAAGCGGAGTGAAACCATTCAATACAGGCGTTATCTGCAGGTGTCCCTTTTCGAGACATTGAGCGGGTAATGCCTTTTTCAATACAAGCGAGATAGTAAGCATGTGATGTATAGACAGATCCTTGATCACTGTGTAATAGGACTCCTGATTCTAAATCAAGTTGATTAAGGGTATCAAGTACAAGATCATTGTCCTGTGTATCTGAAATAGTATAGGCCACAATTTCACGATTATAAAGGTCCATAATAGATGACAAGTATAAGGTAGTTTTTCCAAAGTTGAGATAAGTAATATCTGTAACTAGTTTTTGTAATGGTCTGGTTGCCTTAAAGTCACGGTCTAGCTTATTGTCTGTGACGTAGTATGGCCTACCTAATTTAGGGGACTTCTTTATTCTAGTGCGACATAGCCACCCTCTGCTCTTCATGATACGATAGACTTTCTTTACATTGGCATTAATCCCAAACTCTTTCTTTAGAAGACTTGTAATGGTTCTATAACCATATATAAACTTATATTTTAAGCAGAGCTCTTCAACTTTTTCGATAAGACTATCATGAATAGGAGGCTTGATATTAGATTTCCACCGATAATAGGTTGAGCGTGAGACCTTAAAACAGTCCAGAATAAAACCTAATGGATACTGATATCTGTAGTAATCAACAAGCTTGATGAGTGTTACTTTATCGATTTTCTCATCAAGCTTTGATACTTTTTTAAAAGTTCAACTTGTAGTTTTAATTGCTCAACTTCTGATAACTGTTCCATTCCTTGACCGTAAGTATATTGCTTACCTACAGGTTGATGAAAACGATACGTTTCTCCTTTTTGATACCAGCGCCACCATGTATATATCTGGCTTTTATTTTTAATACCAAGTCTATCCATAATAACTTTTTCGGGCTTACCTGATTTCTTCATTTCAATACAGGCTAATTTGGTTTCTAACGAGTAAGCTTTTTTGACCATAATAAAACACTCCTGATTCTATTTTACTAGAATTCTACAGGAGTGTTTTTCTTGTGTCTCATTTATTGGGTGCAGTGCCTATGCTAATTTTTTTTGTTTTTAACTTTTAAAAGTTGCTTGTCTGTAAAAAACAAGACATATATACCACTTAAATCATTCCTAAAGGCCCTGAAAACTGTTCAGTCTGAACTACGACTTGTTGGTCAGTTAAATGATATTGTTTCATAAGATAATTTTTGAGGTTTTTATCATTCATTTTAGATTGAACTGAATAAGAAGACAAGTCTTTACTATTAGCTACAATCTTTATTTGTTTTAGTAATATACTATCTTTTTGAAGGTTAATTATCTTTCCTGGATAATTGAAACGGATATAGTAATCATAACCTAAATTCTTAGTCACCCATATTTTTGCCTTAACTGCTGAATACATTCCGTAAAACATCCCAACTATCAAAACAAACACAATAATTTGTTCAAATTGATCACTCATAAATCTCACACTTTCTTCCTATGTGTTTACTATATATTTTTTATTATTTCGAAATAATGATTTCATTATAGTCCCACCAAATCCCTCTTTCAAGACTTTTACAGTCATTATGAAAAATTATTTTTTGAGTCAGATTGTGCTCTATTATTTCTCATTTTTCATAGAGTCTTACCAGTTGTCTACTTTTAAAATAGCCTGAAATATGGTATAGTAGAGCCATTGAAAAGATTAAAAGGAGTAACAATGTCTGCACAAGATAAACTTATTAAAGCCAGTCATCTGATTGATATGGATGATATTATTCGTGAAGGGAATCCTACTTTAAGGGCACATGCTGAGGAAGTTTCCTTACCTCTTTCAGACCAAGACCTTATCTTGGGAGAAAAAATGATGCAATTTCTGAAAAATTCACAGGATCCAGTAATGGCTGAAAAACTTGGCCTACGTGGTGGCGTTGGTTTAGCAGCACCGCAATTAGATGTTTCAAAACGTATCATCGCAGTTCTCGTTCCTAATATGGAAGATGCTGAAGGAAATCCTCCAAAAGAAGCATTCAGTATTAAAGAAGTTATGTATAATCCTAAGATTGTTTCTCATTCTGTTCAAGATGCTGCACTTGCTGATGGCGAAGGCTGCTTATCTGTGGACCGTTTGATTGAGGGCTACGTTGTTCGCCATGCTCGTGTGACTGTTGAATACTTTGACAAAGAAGGCGAAAAACATAGAATTAAATTAAAAGGCTACAATGCAATTGTTGTTCAACATGAAATTGACCATATTAATGGGATTATGTTCTATGACCATATTAACAGTGATACACCCTTTGCGATTAAAGAAGGCATGCTGATTATTGAATAACAATTGCAAAGTTAATTAGACAAAAAGTTCTCAAATTTCAAACTTGAGAACTTTTTTATTATAATTATGCAAGTTAATTCGGTTAAGGTGTCAACTGCTTTCAATTAATTTTAAATGTGGGAGCATCTTTTTGGAGAGGGTTATTTATTGCATCCCATATAATTTTAACTTGAAATTACGCTTCCATTGCTGCTAATAGAGCTTCTGCTTGAGCTATCAAGCTAGCTTTAGTATCTTCAGTTACTTCAAGAACCCCAGTCCCCCAAGCTTCTGGGTTAACTGTGGCTTTAGTGAATTCACCGGCAACTGATGTACGGATAAATGGCATCAAATCATTGTAGATTTGGAACATTTGATCATGTCCCCCATTTGCTACTGATGAAACAGTAACAATTTTTCCGCCGATAGCTGAAGGTCCTGTTGGGTCTGAGAGGTCTAAAGCACGTGAAGCCCAGTCAAGTAGGTTTTTTACTGAACCAGGAATAGAAAAGTTATAAACTGGTGAGAAAATCCAAATAGCATCTGCAGCTTGAATAGCTTCACGAACTTTAACTACTGATTCTGGAGCATTTGCTTCTAAATCTTGAGTAAAGACAGGTACTTGAGCCCAGTCAAGAAAAGAAACATTAGCTTTACCAGCTAATACGGTTTCAGCTGTCTCTGCCAATTGGTGGTTGAATGAACCTTTACGTAATGATCCGTCGATAAATAAAATATTTTTCATTTCTTTTTCCCCTTTGAAGATGGTTTTTAGTTTAGCAATGATAGACATTATTGTCTCCTAACTTTATCACTAAATAGTGATTATTTATACTATGTAGTAATTATATCATCTTCAGAGATTATGTAAAGAAATATGCTCCTCTTTATTATATTTTTAAATTTTTGTATAAATTATTTCATCAAAGATGCTGGCTTGCTGATGATTGTTTATTCAAATTAATAAAACACTCCTAAATTTAGGAGTGTTTTATGGATTATTCAGAGAGAGCTTCTAGCATTCTATTAGGAATTAGGATTAGCCAATTACTTTGAAACGATCTTCATCGTTCATAAATTCTTTATCCCCAGCAGGTGCTTCAATTGAGCCAAAGTTTAATTGTCCACGAAGTTTCCAGCTAGCTGGCACGTTGTATTTAGCAATAACTGATGCATCAATAACAGGATTGTAATGTTGTAAATTAGCGCCTAAGCCAAGTTCTGAAGAAAGTGCCGTCCAAGCATTAACACTTGTGATTCCTGAAGCTTGTTCTGACCAAACTGGGAAATTATCAGCATAAAGTGCAAATTGTTCTTGTAAACCTTTTACAACATCTTGATCTTCAAAGAATAATGCAGTTCCTTTTGAAGCTCCAAAGCTTGCAAGTTTTTCTTTAGTTCCAGCAATCGCTTCTTCAGGAGCACCTTGTTCTTTCATTGTTGCTTCTAAATCAGTAGCAACTAATTCATTCCAAAATGCTGATGCTTCATCATTCATTAAGATAAGAACGCGAGTAGTTTGGCTGTTGAAAGCTGATGGGGATTGACGAACCGCTTCTTTGATAACTTCAACGATTTTTTCATCTGATACTTCAGTATTACGACCTAAAGCATAAATTGAGCGACGGTTTTTTAATTCTTCTAAAAATGACATTTCTTTTTCTCCTTTGAATATGTTTTTAATTGTATCAACAAAAAGCATTATTGCCTCCTTAGTTTATTACTAAATAGTGATAAATTAATACTATGTAGTGATTATATCATCTTCAGAGTAAATGTAAAGGAATATGCTTATAAGTTTTTAAATTTTTTCAATAACTCTATTAACTGCCCTTGCTCATCTTCTGTTAAGACAGAAAATGCCTCTTCAACATAGCCAATATGGCTTGGCAAAGCCTTTTCAATCACTGCTTGCCCGTCTTCAGTTAAGCTAACTAGGAATGACCGCTTATCATTAGGACACGAAATGCGTTCAACCCAGCCCTTTTTCTCCATGTTCTTAATAACAACTGTCATGTTTCCAGATGTTGCCAAAATACTGTTGATTAGTTCGCCAATTTTCATCGTTCCTTTTGCATGTAACAAGTCTAGTACAGCAAATTGAGTTGGCGTTAAATCAAACTCTTTATAAGATTCTGAAACTTTAGCATCAATTGTTCGAAAAGCTTTACGCATCACAACCATTGATTTTACAGCATTATTTTTAAATTCACTCATGGTATCTCCTTTCTCTTCATTTCTATTTTTGTCATTTTACCACTAGATAGTAATAAAGTCAATTACTTGATTAAGTAATTGACTTTATTTATTTTAAAAGAAATCTTCGAAGAGACTTAGCTGGTTATCCTCTGGCATATTTCCAAGGATTCCCATATCATCCATTTTTTCAACTAATGTGGATGAAGCACCGCCTCGTTTACGCAATTCCATTTTAGATAGGAATTCGCCTTCTTGGCGTGCTCGAACGATTTGTTTGGCCACATTTTCCCCCAAACCTTCCATAGCAACGAAAGGCGGAATCAAGGTGTCGCCATCAATTTGAAATTCTATAGCTTCACTGCGGTATAAATCGAGTTTGCCGAATTTATAACCACGCTCAAGCATCTCATTGACAATCTCAAGAGTCGTGAAAAGATCATTTTCAACGTTAGTTACTTCATTGTTCTTGCGTTTAATTTGAATATCTTCCATTCGCGCCTTAACAGCTTTTAAACCGCCACTCATTGTTTTCAATTCAAAAGCTTTGGCTCTAATGGAAAAGTATGCACAGTAATACATTAATGGGTGATGAACTTTGAAATAAGCTACCCGTAAGGCCATTAAAACATAAGCTGCCGCGTGAGCTTTCGGGAACATGTATTTGATTTTTCCACAAGATTCAATATACCAGTCTGGTACATTATTTTTACGCATGGCTTGGATATAAGAATTACGTTCTTCTTCAGAAATTTTCAACCACATCCCTTTCCGCACCCGTTCCATAATGGTAAAGGCCATTTTCGGCTCTAAGCCAGCATGCATAAGGTAAACCATAATGTCATCACGACAACCAATAACGGTTTTTAGGGTTGCAATTCCTTCTTTAATCAAATCTTGGGCATTACCTAACCAAACATCGGTACCATGAGAAAGTCCAGATAACTGCAAGAGTTCGGCAAAGGTTGTTGGTCGTGTTTCATTAACCATACCACGAACAAATGACGTTCCGAATTCGGGAATACCAAGCATACCTGTTGGTGTGCCAATTTGTTCTGGTGTAACGCCAAGTATTTCAGTCCCTGAAAAGAGAGCCATAACTCCAGGGTCATCTGCTTGAATTGTTTTTGCATCGATACCTGATAAATCCTCTAGTTTTTTGATCATGGTCGGATCATCATGACCTAGAATATCTAATTTCAAGACGTTTTCGTCGATATCATGGAAGTTAAAGTGGGTTGTTTGCCAAGAGGCAGAAACATCTTCTGCTGGGAATTGAACTGGCGTAAAGTCATAGACATCCATATAGTTAGGAATAACAACGATACCACCCGGGTGCTGACCAGTTGTTCGTTTAACGCCGGCAGCACCTTTGGCTAGTCGATCAACTTCGGCATCACGATAGAATTTTCCAAAGTCCCGCTCATACCCCTTAACAAAACCATAGGCTGTTTTGTCGGCAACTGTACCTACAGTTCCGGCCCGGAAAGCATATTCTGCACCGAAAATATCCCTGACGTCCAAGTGAGCACTTGGTTGATCATCCCCAGAGAAGTTCAAATCGATATCGGGAACCTTGTCCCCATCAAAACCTAGGAAAGTTTCAAATGGGATATCTTGTCCATCTTTTTGATATTTAGTCCCGCAGTCTGGACAGTCCTTATCTGGCAAGTCATAACCTGAACCAACTGATCCGTCGGTAATGAATTCTGATCGTTGACACTTAGGACAAACGTAATGAGGTGGCATTGGGTTAACTTCAGTAATCCCAATCATGGTCGCAACGAAACTAGAACCAACTGATCCCCGTGAACCTACTAAGTAGCCACGCTCATTAGATCTGTTAACTAACATCTGTGACGCAAGATAAATCACCGCGAAGCCATTCCCCAAAATCGACGTCAATTCTTTTTCAATCCGTAAGTCAATGATATCTGGTAAAGGATTGCCATAAATTTCGAAGGCTTTTTGGTAAGTTAATTCGGCCACTGTTTCTTCTGCTTTTTCAATGAATGGTGTGTAAAGATCACCCTTTACAACTTCGACTTCTTCAATTCGGTCAGCAAAATCTTGAGTATTTTGAACGACAACTTGATAAGCTAAGTCTTCGCCAAGGAAGGCCATTTCATCAAGCATTTCATTTGTTGTTCTAAAATGAGCTTGAGGTAGTGGAGCAGGCTGAGCTCCTTCCCCACGTCCAATGGTTCTATTAATAATAGCCCCTTGTCCTAAACTGCGGACAATAATCTCTCGATAGATTTCATCCTCTGGCTCGATGTAATGAACATTCCCCGTAACTAGTACCGGTTTATTGAGACGAGCTCCCACTTCTATCAAATCTCTGATTATTTGATGAATACCTTCTTGATCTTTAATTAATTCACGCGCAATTAAAGGTTGGTAAATAGCAGGGGGCATGATTTCAATAAAGTCATAATATTTGCCGACTTCAACAGCTGCATCAACACCTTTATTTAAGACAGTGTCAAAAACCTCGCCCTCTGAGCAAGCCGAACCAAGTAGTAAGCCTTCTCTGTATTGGTCGAGAATTGTTCGAGGTATTCTTGGTACGCCTTCAAAATAAACGACATTTGACAGGGAAACCAGTTTGAACATGTTCTTTAATCCAACTTGGTTTTGAACATAGATTGTGGCATGTTTAACACGGGCCTTCTTATAAGAATCTTCCGCCACCAATTTTGTGTTTAAATCTAAAAGATTTGTCACATTATGCTTTTCTCTGGCATCTTTTAAGAAAATAAAGAGGAGACGACCGGTAGCCTCGGCATCATAATTGGCCATATGATGGTGATCAAGAGCTACTTGAAATCGTTTGGTTAAAGGACCAAGACCATGACGCTTATATTCTGGGTAAAGATTACGCGCAAACTCTAATGTATCAATGACAGGCTGGGTAATCTTTGGCAAATTCTCTCTAGCATAATTAGCATTCATAAAGCCTACGTCAAAGCTGGCATTATGGGCCACTAAAACGGTATCTTTACAAAAAGCTTGGAATTCTTCCAATACTTGATGCAATGGCTTAGCACCAACTAAATGATTATCTGTGATTCCTGTTAGTTCGGTTGTAAACGCTGACAAAGGGTGCCCTGGATCAATAAATTCATCAAATTGTTCCAAGATATTGCCTTTGTACATTTTTGAAGCAGCAATCTGAATCAAATCGTTATTCATAGCAGATAAACCAGTTGTTTCCACGTCAAAAACAACATAAGTACTTTCATGCAAATCCAAGTCTACTGGATCATATGAAATGGGAACCTTATCTTCCACAATATTAGCTTCAAGACCAAAGATTGCTTTAATTCCTGCTTTACGAGCACGGTGATAGCCATGTGGGAAACTTTGTACATTTCCATGGTCCGTGATAGCAACCGCCTTATGCCCCCATTTAGCTGCAGTATCAATCAGTGATTCAACAGTTGGTAAAGCATCCATGGTTGACATATTGGTATGAGCATGAAACTCGACCCGTTTCTTATCTGCTGGCATTAAATCCTTGCGTTCATGATGGACAATCTCCTTAACCTGTTGAACATTCATAGTTAAACTTTTGGTAAATTGATTATTCTCTACATTCCCTTGGACTCTCAGCCACGAACCTTTGGCAATCATGTCAAATTTACGCAGTTCGTCATCATCTTTTGCCCATTTTTGCATGGCAAAGCTTGACGTATAATCAGTCATCTTGAAGTTGATGATGTGACGACCAGTTCGCGTTGTTTTGCGTTCCACATCAAATACCATTCCCTCAAAGACAATCCGATTTTCCTCAGTCTCCACTTCAATCATCGGTGTAATAGGAGCCTTGTCAAATCCAGCTTGGCGTTGCGCAACCCGTTCTTTAAAGTCATAAGATGGTTTGCTTGCCTGTTCCTCAGGGGCAGGTTGCATCGCTTCAAGTGATTTTTGTGCTTCAAGATTTTCTTGAACAGCCTTTTCCAAAATTGCCTGGCGACTGTTATCAAAACTTTCTTGAAGTGTTTGGGTCATTTCTGAATCAGAGACCATGATAATCTCTAATTCCCCAAAACCAAAATCCTTAAATTGTTTGACCAAATTTGGAATGTGATTTTGTCTAAAGTGATCATTGTTAACAAAGTCAGGGGTCGAAATTTGGACTTGACCATCCTGAAAAGCAACCTTTAATTTGGCAAAAGAAGACTTAAAACTAGCTCCATTACAAGGCTCATGTTCAAAGGCTTCTTTATAATAAGCTTGTAAAAGTTGATCCGAAAATTCTGGATTTTCAACAGCAATATCAAACTTTATCTTGATTTCCGCAACTTCAAAGGTATACTTCAATCGATAGGCCAGTTCTTGATAGATTTCAATGGGCAATAGCTCCGCAAAGGAAAAATGAAACTCCCAGAGTCGTGACACAGAATGAACTTTAACTTCAATGATGTCCCCAGACGAAAAAGCACTTGAATTTCTCATTTCAAGCGGCATTTGGATCTGTTCCATTAGTTTTACGAATAAATCTGACATAGTTTTCTCCTGAATATCTTAGCCTATATTTTACCATAAATAGCAAGACATTTCGACCCTGACAATTAGGAAAAGAAAAAAGACTTGTTCCATAAGGGAAACAAGTCTTTCAATTATTTCACGATAACATCCTTAACTTCTGGTTGCCCCATTAAAGGAACATCCTTAACAATTTCTTCTTTTGATTCAACTATATCTTTTGGACTTGGTTCTGGATCAAGTTTTTTGGTAAAACTATTAAGTCCTTTATCAACTAATACATCATCATAAAAGGCCGCATTTGTAGCCATGACATATGGAATTAAGAAGAAATAACCAATCCCAGCACTAAGTGAAGCTAAGATAGCCCAGCCAATGAAGCTCAGTTGCAGAACAAAATAACGCCACTTATGACCATCCATTAATTCACGGCTACGGGTAATTGATTCCAGTGGTTTGCCGTCTAAACCTGATACCAAGCGATCAACCATAACATATGGGGCTTGTGAATAAGCAAGTCCTTTGATGATTCCAGGAATAACCAACAATAATCTCCATAAAAAGGTAAAGACCGCAATTAAAATATTTAATATAAAAAAATTAGTATAGTGCTTTGGTGTAAAGCCAAAAAGAACTGTCTCTTTACTATCTTGTTTTTGATTGCGAATTAAATCCATCGATCCTTTTGTGATGCCACTATAAACACCAACAATGGCCAAAGAAAATATAACCAGGATAAGAAATGCTAAGACTGTCCCTGTAGTTGTCAATGTTGTATTACCATTCATATCAGTTGAGCCATAATTTAACATTACTGCTATATAGGCCACCATATAAATGACGGTTACAATTGCTGTTGGTAAAGATAGTGTCAGCAATGCCCACTTCCAATTGCCCTTTAGGGAATCTTTTGCTTGACGTTTTAACTCTGATCTACTTTTCATAGGTGGAACCCCTTTCCCTCTTTTTTAGTATACCATGAAAGCAAGTTGAAAAAAATTAAAAACCTCATATCCACTTCTAATAATTGAAAAATTCGAAAAAACAAAAAGACCAGACGGACTGGTCTCTTCTTAATTCTCTTTTGTCAAAATTTCTAATGTTTCAGTTAAGTTTTCAGCATTGACTTCAATGCTGGCACCACTTGATTTAATCTTAATTTCAACAATACCTTCTGATGCTTTTTTACCAACTGTGACACGGATTGGCAAACCAATCAAATCACTGTCAGAGAATTTAGAACCAACACGTTCATTACGGTCATCCGTTAAGACTTCATAACCTTTAGCCATTAAGTCAGTTTCAATACGATTTGTTAATTCCTGTGCTTCTTGATCTTTGGTATTAACAGTAATCAAATGAACATCGAATGGTGCCAACTCTTTAGGGAAGTTAATTCCCCAGGCAAAACGATAGTCGCCTTTAGGCGTCTTACTAACGAACAGGCGCGCATGCTGCTCAATGACAGCTGATAAAATACGGCTCACTCCGATTCCATAACAACCCATAACAATTGGTACAGCTCGGCCATTCTCATCAAGTATGGTTGCTCCCAAGCTATCTGAATAGCGTGTGCCTAATTTGAAGATGTGACCAATTTCGATACCGCGGGCAAATTGAAGAACCCCATGTCCATCAGGAGAAATTTCACCTTCTTTAACTTCACGAATATCAACATACTCTGCTTGGAAATCACGTTCAGGATTGATACCAGTCAAATGGTAGCCATCTTTGTTTGCGCCGGCAACAGCGTTAGCAAGATTGGTCACCTTCCGATCAGCCACAATGCGAACAGTTTGAGGAAGGTTAACTGGTCCAAGTGAGCCAAAGTGAGCACCAAAGACAGCGAAAGCTTCTTCTTCAGTTGCTACTTCAAGAAAATCTGCTCCAAGATAGTTTTTCAATTTGACATCATTTACTTGGTCATTACCAACTAACAAAGCAATGACAGGCTCTTGGTCTGCCATAAAGAGAAGTGTTTTGATGGTTGCTGTTTCATCAATTGATAGAAATGCTGCAACCTCATCAATTGTTTTGCAATTTGGAGTTTCCACTTCAGCCAGTTCATTTTGTGCTTCAACTTTTTGAGATGGTTTATACTCATCACTGGCCATTTCAAGGTTGGCAGCGTAGCTTGATTCACTTGAGTAAGCAATCGTGTCCTCCCCAGAGATCATCCAAGCTTTTAGTTCTGCCTTAATAGCGTCCAAGACATCTTCAGGAATCTCATCTACCGATGGAATTGATTTATCAAGAACTAACCAACGATCAAGATCCGTACGTTCAGGCGTAATTGCCATGAATTCTTGAGAATCTTTCCCACCCATCGCTCCGCCATCACCAATAATACCTTTGAAATCAAGACCAGCTCTAGTAAAAATAGCTTCATAGGCACGACGGTAGTCTTCATAGGCAATATCAAGATCTTCATAATCAGGATGGAAGCTATAACCATCTTTCATGATGAATTCACGAGTGCGAAGCAGTCCATTACGTGGCCGTTTTTCATCACGGTACTTAGACTGAATTTGATAAAGGTTTAAAGGTAATTGTTTGTAAGATTTAACAGCATCACGAACTAATGTTGTAAACGTTTCTTCATGAGTTGGACCTAAGATAAAATCAGATTGGTCACGATTTTTCAATTTATAAAGGTCATCACCATAAGTTTCATAACGACCAGATTCACGCCATAAATCAGCTGTTAGTAAAGCCGGAGACAACATTTCAACTGCCCCAATTTTGTCAAATTCTTGACGCATAATGGTCTTGAATTTTTCAATTGTACGGTTAGCAAGTGGTAAATAAGCATAGATACCAGCCGAGACTTGTCTGACATAACCAGCACGAACCATCAAGGCGTGGCTGATAACTTGAGCATCACTTGGCATTTCGCGAAGTGTTGGAATAAGCATTTTAGATTGTTTCATTGTATTTCATTTCTCCTAGTTTATTAGAAAAAAGCACGCATAATATCGTTCCAAGTTACTGCAATCATCAATAAGACCATAATTGCAACACCTGCAAGCGTAATATAAGATTCAGTTTCTTGTTTCAGTGGTTTCCGACGAATAGCTTCAATTAAGTTGATGAAAATTTTACCACCGTCAAGTGCTGGAATCGGGATTAAATTAAAGATTCCAAGGTTGATTGATAGCATAGCCATCAAAGATAACACTGACTCAATGCCACTATTAGCAGCCTGATTAGACATTTGGTACATGGCCACGGGCCCACCTAATTTATCAAGACTAAAACCTGTGATTAAATTTTTCAGTGCTGTAATAATTAACAAAGCTCCGCGAACAGACATTTCAAAGCCGCCAACAATTTTATCTTTGAGACTTGTTTTTATCTTGGTCTGAACACCAATGATATATTGTTTGCCATTCTTTTTGGGTTTTAAGTTAACTATTTTTTTCTTGCCATGCGACAGCGTTGTCACTTGCAAGCTTTGGTTGTCTGCTAATTTTTGGGTTGACTGTTGAACAGCTTGTGTTAAATCTTCCCAATTTTTAACAGGGTACTGATTGATTTTGATAATTTGATCATCAGATTTAATCCCAGCTTTGGCAGCAGGGCCATTGTCCACAACACGGATCTGATTTGAATTATAGTCAGGAACACCGCCTTGAACGAAGGCTAAGACGATGAAGACGACCAAGCCAAGTATGAAGTTGTTCATCGGGCCAGCAAAGTTCGTGATCAATCTTCCCCAGATGCTAGCATTTTGATACTGAACATCTTTGGGGGCGATGCGAATTTCTGTGCCGTCTTCTTCAACAATTGTTGCGTCATGATCAACCGCATAAGTTTTGCGTTCATCAATCACCAATCCTGTGATTTCAAGCCTATCTTCTAAGTCATAAGCGGTCACATTCATAGGCAAACTTGTTGGATCAATCTTATTTTGAGATAAGTTAATTCGTTTAACCAGCCCTTGTTCATTCAAGGTCAAAGTGACCGGTGTTCCAGTTTTTATTTCAGTTGTGTCATCACCCCAGCCGGCCATGCGAACATAACCACCTAAAGGTAAAATACGAATAGTGTAAAGGGTTCCTTCTTTGTCAACTTGTGAAAAGATTTTCGGACCCATCCCTATTGCAAACTCACGAACTAAAATACCAGACTTCTTTGCAAAATAGAAATGTCCAAATTCATGGACAATGACTAATATTCCAAAGATGATAATAAAGGTAAATAAACCTAACATAACATTCCTTTCAGTCTATTTATTGGTTTTAGAATAAACCAAATAAATGCATAATTGGAAAAACAAAAATCATCGAATCAAAGCGATCTAAAATACCACCGTGTCCTGGAATTAGTTTCCCTGAATCTTTAACACCAAAATGACGTTTAATAGAGCTTTCCACTAAATCTCCAAATTGGGCAAAGACTGAGAAACATGCCACAAAAATCAACATTAAGAAGAAATTAAATGGTGCATAGACTGCTTTATCAACCAACATAAAAATTAAGGCTACGACAACTGCAGATAAGATACCGCCTAAACTACCTTCAATTGTTTTATTAGGTGAGACTTTTGGCAATAATTTACGTTTTCCATACTGGCGACCAATCAAATAAGCACCAATGTCTGTTGCCCAAACAATAAAGAGAGCTAACAAGACTTTATCTATTCCAGCCATTCTTGCATGAACAAGGTTTTGGAAGCCAATCCCGACATATAGACTAGCTGCAATCGGAAAAGCTGCGTCATCAAATGAATAACGTTCACTGTTAATAACAGTTCCAGCTAAAATTAAGAAGACAAACAAGCCATAACATGCAAAACTGGCGTCTATTGGTAAGAAAGTTAAGTATGAATCCATGGGAATTGTCAACACGAATGCAGCCATCATTGCGAGAGCTCCTTCAAATGAAAAAATTTCCAACCGTTTCATCTTGAACATTTCAGAGACTGCAATCATGGCTAAGCCTCCGACAAATAGTTGGAAGGGCAAGCTTCCAAACACTAAAAAGGGTAAAAAGATTACAGCCGCAATCAAGCCCCATATAACGCGTTCTTTCATAAAAACAATTTCTCCTACTAAACCCCACCAAATCGACGTTGACGGCGGTTATACTCTTCTAAAGCTTCAATCAGCTGTTCCTGTTTAAAATCAGGCCAGAGGACTGGTGTAAAATAAAATTCACTATAAGCTGACTGCCAAGGTAAAAAGTTGCTAAGACGCAACTCACCACTAGTCCTAATAATATAATCCGGATCTCGATAGAGATATGGAAGGTGATCAGTCATTAAATAATTGGCAATCATGTCCTCAGTAATATCACCTGGGTTCAAATTAGCATCTAAAACATCTTGAGCAATATTGCGAACAGCCAAAGTAATTTCAGCACGACCTCCATAATTCAAGGCAAAATTCAGAATTAAGCCTGAATTACGTCGTGTTCTCTCAATAGCATTATTTAAAGCAGTTAATGTTGCTTCTGGTAAACGATGTGTTTCACCAATCATTTGAATACGAACATTATTTTTATTTAATTCAGGAACATATTTGTCAAAGAATTCAACAGGTAAGTTCATAATAAAATTAACTTCGTCTTCAGGGCGAGACCAATTCTCAGTCGAGAAAGCATAAACAGTGAGAACTTTTATACCCAAATCAGAAGCGGCGATTGTTACTTCTTGAAGTGCATCCATTCCTGCTTTATGACCAAAAATGCGTGGTTTTAGGCGTTTCTTTGCCCAACGGCCATTGCCGTCCATGATAATTCCAATATGTTTTGGAATTTTATTTAATTTTGTATTTTTTGATTTTACTTTTAGTCCAAACATGTCTTTTCCTTATTTTAAGCGTACTTACATAATATTTTACCATAATAACCACTATTTTACTTACCTTTTATAGTCGATTTATGTAAAAAATGAGGGCTCTATAATTTCTGTAGTGGGTAAATCCACTGTAGAGATTATGGAGCCTTTTTGAGTATATACAAAAAGTCCCATATGACCTATAATGAAAAGTGCTCAAACTATCATTTTAGAAAGACTCATATGGAACAACTAAATCTTATCACAAATTTTCTCAGAATTAAAGACAAAAATATCACTATCACTGATGAATATGATATGGGAACTCACTTAGAACTCCACGGTCACTTGGACTACACAGCCCCTAAATGCCCAAAATGCAAGGGACAAATGGCTAAGTACGACTACCAGAAAACTTCTAAAATCCCCTACTTAGAAACTGCTGGCTACCCTTTACTTATCCGCCTTAGAAAGCGTCGTTTCAAGTGTAAAGATTGCGGAAAAATGGCGGTCGCTGAAACTCCTCTTGTCAAGAAGAACCACCAAATCTCTGTCGCTGTTAACCAGAAAATCGCACAATTACTCATCGAAAATCAAGCAATGAAACATATTGCACACAGGCTATCAATTTCAACATCGTCAGTTATGAGAAAGCTCAATGAGTTCAAGTTTGAAACGGATTGGAATACCCTACCTGAGGTGATGAGTTGGGACGAGTATGCCTTCAAGAAGGGGAAAATGAGCTTCATCGCTCAAGATTTCGACTCCCTAAATGTCATCGCCATTCTCGACGGAAGAACTCAAGCAACCATCCGAAACCACTTTCTTCGCTATCCTAGAAAGGTTAGAAATCGGGTCAAAGTGATTACCATGGATATGTTTAGTCCCTATTATCAACTTGCTAAACAACTTTTTCCGAATGCAAAAATTGTACTCGATCGCTTTCATATCGTGCAACACCTTAGTCGTGCTATGAACCGTGTCCGTATTCAAATTATGAATCAATTCGACAGAAAATCGCAGGAATACCGAGCCTTGAAACGTTACTGGAAATTGATACAACAAGATAGCCGTAAACTCAGCGATAAACGATTTTATCGTCCTATGTTTCGAATGCATTTGACTAACAAGGAAATCCTAGAAAAACTCCTGTCTTTCTCCGAGGAACTACGACAACACTATGTACTCTATCAGCTTCTCTTATTTCATTTCCAAGAGAAGAACTCAGACCATTTCTTTGACCTCATCGAACAGGAAATAGCCATCGTTAATCCTATTTTCCAGACGGTATTGAAGACATTTTTAAAGGATAAAGACAAGGTTGTAAACGCCATGGAATTGCCTTATTCCAACGCCAAACTGGAAGCTACCAATAATCTCATCAAAGTCATTAAGAGAAATGCCTTTGGTTTCAGGAACTTTGAAAACTTTAAAAAACGGATTTTGATTGCATTGAACATAAAGAAAGAGAGGACGAAGTTCGTCCTCTCTAGGTGTTAGCTTTTCATCTACCCACTACAGTTGACAAAGAGCCAAAATGAGCCCCTATAGCTAAATGGTAAACAAATAGCTACAAGAACTCATTTTGGATCAATATTATATAAATAAAAATAATATTATTTTGTTTCACTAATTGCTGATTCTTCTTGCACAGCTAGGTCAGTATCTTCCACAACTGGAAGACTTGCTTCTTCAGTTGCTACAGCTTCTTCTTCAGTGCTTGCAACTGTTTCAGTTACAGCATCACCTTTTGAGATAACGCGTTTGATCGCTGATAGCTCAAATGGTAGAAAGACACCATCGACATCTAAAATAACCCGGTTAGCCTCTTTATCAACATCATCGACAAATGCATACATGCCACCGATGGTAACAATTTGATCACCTTTAGCAATTGCATTTAATTGGTTTTGGCGTTCGCTAGCTTGTTTTTTTTGTTGACGTTGCATAACAAAGATTAAACCAATCATTACTGCAAACATTAATATTGTTGAAAGTCCCATAATTTCTCCTTAAGTCTATATAAAAGTCATGATTAACTATATCAAAATTGCTATCAGATAGCAAGTTTGTCTATGCATCAATAAAAGTAGCAATTGCTTCTTCACTCAATGATGAATCACATATCCGACGAATTGTTCCTTGATCAGTAACCACTAAGGCTGGAACGGTTGGAATATTATGTAACTCTCTAAAGCGAGAAAGTAAGGCCATATCATCGATGTTATCACTAGCAATATAATAAACTGTTAAATCATATTCTTGACTGATTTGCGCCAACTTTGGTGCAAATCGTCGACAAAAACCACAAGTTTCACGCCCTAAAAAAGCAATAACCTTGTCTTCATTTTCTATTTTAGTAATCAACTCTTGAATGGAAATTTCAGTGAAATGATTTAAAGCATCCTCAAAATTCATAATTAACTCTTCTCTTTTAAATTTATATTGCTATTTTATGCAAAAAGTAATTATTTTTCAAGAAGAGAGACTAAAAAGACTAAAATTAGTCTTTTTAGCTTTATTTTTCGTAACCATTAGGATGGCTTGATTGCCATGTCCAGGCAGTTGCGATGATTTTTTCGATATCATCAAATTCTGGTTTCCAACCAAGAATCTCACGCGCTTTACTTGAGTCAGCAATCAAGCTATCCGGATCACCATGTCTACGTGGACCAATTTCAGATGGGATTGATTCTCCGGTTACTTTTCGTGCCACTTCTACAATTTGCAAATTCGAGAAGCCTGTAGAGGAACCTAAGTTAAAGGCAGTTGATTCATTACCTTCTTTTAAATACTTAACAGCAAGGCTATGCGCTTGCGCCAAATCAAAAGGATGAACATAATCACGGACATTTGTCCCATCTGCAGTCGCATAGTCATCTCCGAAGATTGTAATCTTGTCGCGACTTCCTTGTGCAACTTGCAAAACGATAGGAACCAAGTGCGTTTCTGGATTGTGGTCTTCACCTATGCTACCATCTGGTTTATCACCAGCAACATTAAAGTAACGAAGAGCCACAAATTTGATGCCATAAGCTTGATCACACCAAGCCATGATTTTTTCCATCATCAACTTGCTTTCGCCATAAGGATTAATTGGCTTTTGTGCTGTACTTTCTTTGATTGGCATTTCTTCAGGAATCCCATAAGTGGCTGCTGTTGATGAGAAGACAATGTTATTCACGCCACATTCGTTCATCACTTCCAACAATTTAACCATTCCTACAGTGTTATTATCGAAGTATTTAAGGGGGTTCTCCATTGATTCACCGACTAATGAATAAGCCGCGAAATGAATTACTGCATCTACTTGTGGATTTTCAGAAAAAACTTGACGCATAAAAGCCTGGTCGGCTAAATCACCTTCATAAAACTTAGCATCTTTATGGACTGCTTGACGATGCCCTGTAACCAAATTATCAACGACTACAACTTCTTCATGCTCCACTTCAATTAAACGATCAACCATATGTGATCCTATGTAACCAGCACCACCGAGTACTAAAATTGCCATTATTATTCTCCTTTTAAGCCCAAGTTTGAGATAAAGCGAGCAAAACCGACCTTACCTTCAGCTGTGTTCTTATAAACCCCAGCATCTTCTAAAACTTTGACGAAAACTTGTCCCACTTGTTCTTGAACATAATCATGCACACTAGCTCGGTCAAATGCACCAGCTACTTTGATCTGATCAGCCCATTCCTTGTGATAGTCTGCTATGCTATTATACTCATCTTGAAGATATTTTTCAACTTCCAAAAGTTCATCTTTTAACCTTGGCGGAAGAATCGCTAAGCCCATTACCTCAATTAGTCCGATGTTTTCTTTTTTAATGTGATGTAAGCCTTTATGGGGATGATAGACTCCGTCAGGAAATTGATCTGTCGTGTGATTATCACGTAGAACAAGGTCTAATTCAAAAAGTTGGCCGTGCTTGCGCGCAATCGGTGTTACCGTATGATGTCGTGTTTCTCCTGTATATGCAAGGATGTCCAGTTCCGCGTCACTATAATCACGCCAAGTGAGTCGAATTTTTTCTGCCAGTTGACTCATTCTCTCAGCATTTTTTCCTCTTAAACGGATCACAGACATTGGCCATTTAACAGTGGCTGTTTCAATATCCTCAAAACCTTCAATTGTGAAGACTTGGTCCAATTCTGCCAAAGCCATCGGAAAATCATGACGCCCTCCTTGGTAATGGTTATGCGTTAAAATTGAGCCTCCAACTATTGGCAAGTCGGAATTTGAGCCTGCTATGTAGCCCGGGAACTGATCAACAATGCCTAATAATTGGTCAAATGTTTTTTGACTAATCACCATTGGAAGATGTTGAGTATCTAAGAAAATGCAATGTTCATTGAAGTAGGCATAAGGCGAATATTGGAAGCCCCATTTTTCACCATCTAAATCCATCCGGATAATTCGGTGATTAGCACGCGCAGGATGATCAATTCTCCCCTGATAACCTTCATTCTCCATGCACAACTGACACATTGGATAAGTTGAACTTTTAACTAATTTTGCTGCCGCAATAGCTTTGGGGTCTTTTTCAGGTTTAGATAAATTAATGGTAATTTCCATATCCCCATATTCAGACGCCGTTTTGAAAGCAATATTTTTGGCAATAGCTGACACTTTTATATAATTATTAGCCTTGCTTAAAGCATAGAAATCAGAGATAGCCTTATCAGGAGATTTTTGATAAGTATCCCAAAATTGCTTGTTCAAATGACTTGGGGTTGGAGTAATGAAGTTCATTAATTCCGCACCCAAACAGTCTTTTTCTTCTAGTAAAGCTCCAACTTTTCCATTAGCTACTGCCAAGTCAACTAATTGATCTTTCAGTGCAATAAGCTCTGTTTGATTGCATTCTTGATCACTACCTTCCTCTCCAACAAGTGTCAAAACTCTGTTGTACAAGTAGATGTAGTCTTCTTCTTGGTAATCGGATGCAGCAATAACTGCATTAACAAATTGTTCAATTAGTTTCATTTCTATCACTTTCTTTAAAGTACGTGTGAGCCTTGGGCAATTTCTGCAATATAAAAAGCTGGAGCATAACCAATGACCTCAGTATAGTGTTTGCCGACTACTTCTTTAAAGGCTTCAACTTTATCTTTGGCAACTATTGCAATTGCACAGCCACCAAAACCTGCACCAGTCATGCGAGCTCCAAGGACACCTTCTTGCTCCCAAGCTGTGTGAACTAATGTATCCAATTCAATACCTGTAACTTCATAATCATGTTCCAAAGAAACATGAGAAGCATTCACTATACGTCCAAAGTCTTCTAGGCGCCCTTCTTCCAAAGCTTTACGAGCATTTAAGGTACGTTGATTTTCTAATACAGCATGACGTGCCCGTTTGATACGGTTGCCATCTTTAATGAGGTAAGCAAATTGATCAAAGGTATTCGCATCTAATTCACCTAATGTTTTTATGTTTAATTTATCATTCAATTCTTCTACAGCTTTTTCACATTCTGCACGACGTTCATTGTATTTAGAATCAGCTAACTCACGTCGTTTATTAGTGTTCATGATGACAATAACATGGTTGCCCAAGTCTAATGGAACTAAATCATATTCTAGGGTATTTGTGTCCAAATAGATTGCACGCTTATCAGCGCCCATCCCGATTGCAAATTGATCCATAATTCCTGAATTCACACCAATGAATTGATTCTCTGTTAGTTTACCAATTTTTACTAGGTCTAACCGTTCTAATTTAAGATCAAATAATTTTTCACAGACAATTCCAACCAACAGTTCTAAAGAAGCTGATGATGACAAGCCTGAGCCATTAGGAATATTACCAAAGACATATAAATCAAAACCAGAATCAATAACATGTCCAGCCTCTTGCAAGAATTTAATTACGCCTTTAGCATAGTTAGTCCAGTTATCTTCTTTTTCAAAGACAAGATTGTCTAAGTCAACTTCAATCATTCCAACTTCTTCAAAGTTACCTGAGTAAAAACGCAATTTTTTATCTTCTCTTTTTCGAGCTGCACCATAAGTCCCTAAAGTAATCGCCGCTGGGAAAACATGACCACCATTATAATCAGTGTGTTCACCAATTAGATTAATACGTCCAGGTGAAAAAAACAAATCATTGCTTTCTTCTCCAAAAACCTTTTTAAAAGCTTCTTGTAGTTCTAAATTAGTCATTTCTTTGCTCCTTTTATTCTATTACCTTTATTCTAAGAAATCATTGAGAGATAGTCAAATGTTTTACTAAAATTTTACTAAATATATAGCACATTGGTTTTATCTATGTTATAATAACCATAAACTTCTAGAAAGGAGCCTTATGGCAACATTAAAAGATATTGCAAAACTCGCAAATATATCACAAGCTACTGTATCACGTGTTTTGAATAATGACCAATCCTTATCAGTTGGGGAGGCTACTCGCCACCGGATTTTAACAGCTGCTGATCAACTTGGTTATTCTAAACATCAAAAGATAACCAATGCTCCTAAAATTAAACAACGGATTGCTATTTATCAATGGTATAGTCAACAAGAGGAATTAAATGATTTATATTATTACTCTATTCGAATCGGTATTGAAAAAAGAGCTCAAGAGCTGGGTTATGATGTGGTTCGCTTCTTCAATAATGACACATTAGTAATAGACGAATTTGTAGTTGGGATTATTGCAATTGGTAAATTTTCAAAAAAACAGATTAAAAGTTTAGAACGAAAAAGTAATGTCTTAGTTTTTGTCGATTCTGATACGCTACCACATGGACACCACTGTGTAACAACTGATTTTGACCATTCTGTTCAAGAGGTGATTGATCATTTCTTACAATATGAGTTAACTAAAATTGGGATGATTGCCGGTGAAGAACGGACTAGCGATCAAAGTGAATTACTGATTGACCAACGCTTTAGAACTTTTAAAAATTATGCTTACGAAAATGGAATTTATAATTCTGATTTTATCTTTGTTGGACCATTTTCTGCTCAATCAGGCTACAATTTGATGAAAGATGCCATTCAAACTTTGGGAGACAAGTTGCCACAAGCTTTCTTTGTAGCCAATGACACCTTAGCTGTTGGAGCCATGAAGGCTCTTCAGGAAGCACAAATTTCAGTTCCTAGTCGTGTCAGCCTTATTTGTTTTAATGACACGGCGATTACTAAACAAGTTTTCCCAGCCTTAAGTTCAATCACAGTCTATACCGAAGAAATGGGTATTACAGCCGTCGATATTTTAAATAAGCAATTGATCAAGCCTGGAAATAGCGTGACTATGACTCGCCTAGGCACAAAACTAACGCTACGAGAATCTAGTATTTAAGATAAATGCGGAGGAAAAAATGACACAATTTGACCAAATGCACAGTGGTGAATTATACTTACCGACTGAACCTGATATTTAAAATGAGCAACTCAATTGTCAAGATTTACTCTATGATTTCAATCATACACGCCCAAGTCAAAGGAAAAAAAGAGAAGAACTTCTAAAAATAATGTTTAATGAATTGGGAGAAAATGTTTATATTAAACCTCCACTTAACGCAAACCGGGGCGGTCACTTTTATAAAATCGGCAATAATGTCTACATTAATTACAATTTAACAATGGTTGATGATACAAGAATCACTATTGGTTCTCATACCATGATTGGACCAAATGTAACCTTGATTGCCGGAACACATCCACTAGAAACTCAACTTCGTAAAGAGGGATATCAATATAACCTGCCTGTCTCTATAGGCGAAAATTCTTGGCTAGGAGCAAATGTGACCGTTTTGCAGGGTGTAACCATTGGCAACAATGTAGTTGTGGGCGCAAATAGTTTGGTAACAAAAGATATACCTGATAATACACTGGTCATGGGGTCACCAGCCAAAATAGTAACAAATTTAGATTTTTCTACTTAGTTCTCATGATACTTTAAACAAAATGCATCCCATGCTTGTAAGTGTGAGCATGCTTTTACTTGGTCACAATCTGTATTGGAGATAATGACTTGGTGATTTCCTTCAGGTAATTTGAATGCTTGTTCTTGGTCAGACAGATTGACTACGACGAGATACTTATCTTGACCTAATTGGCGTTGGTAAGCGAAGACATTGTCGACGGATTCTAACAGTTGGAAGTCTGCTTCGACCAACCAGTCTTCTGTTTTGCGTAAGCTAATGAGATTTTGATAGGTGTAGAAGAGTGAATCTTTATCAGCCAAGGCTGCTTCTACATTAATCTCTTGGTAATTTGGATTTACTGGTAACCAAGTTTTTCCTGCTTCTGAAAAACCAGCCTTGGCTGAAGTATCCCATTGCATAGGGGTCCTTGCATTGTCACGGCCAATCCGTCGGATACTTTCCATGATATCCTCCATCGCTTTGCCATTTTCCAAAGCCTCATGGGCATAGTTGACGGATTCAATATCATCAACTTGGCTCAAATCTTGGAATGGATAATTGGTCATGCCAATTTCTTCTCCTTGATAGATATAAGGTGTTCCTCGCATTAAATGGAGAAGGATAGCGAAGGCTTTTCCTGACTTAACACGGTTTTGTCCCGTATCTCCCCAAATAGAAAGGATACGTGGCAAGTCATGGTTGTTCCAAAAAAGTGAATTCCAGCCCTCACCAAGTTTTAGTTCTGTTTGCCACTTGGTAAAAATTTTCTTCAAAGCAAAAACATCGAGGCTCTCAGTAAATTCCCATTTTGGTTGATTGTCTTGATGTTGTAAGCCAATGTGTTCAAATTGGAATACCATGGAAAGCTCATTATTTTCAGGGCGTGAATACTGTTTAGCTATTTCTGGTGTTGCCCCCCAAGTTTCACCAACTGTCAGTAAATCATGATTACCAAAGCTAGATTGATTCATTTCTTTTAAATAGCTGTGCAGTTTGGGTCCATTGCCTGTGATTTCTTGATCAGGTAGTTTACCAATCAGGTCAATCACGTCCATGCGGAAACCACCAATTCCTTTATCAATCCAATAGTTCATCATGTCATAAATTTTTTGACGAAGCTCTTGGTTTTCCCAGTTCAGATCTGGCTGTTTTTTGCTGAATAAATGTAAATAGTATTGACCTGATGCTTGATCTAATTCCCAAGCTGACCCTGAGAAAGTCGATGTCAATGCATTTGGCTGATCACGCCAAATATAATAATCACGCTCTGGACTATCTGGATTTTCCTTAGCTTCAACGAACCAAGCGTGCTCATCAGAGGTATGGTTAACCACCAAATCCATGATAATTCTGATATCACGCTTGTTTGCTTCTGCAATTAAATTATCCATGTCAGCCATGTTCCCAAAGATAGCTGCAATGGCTTGATAATCCGCAATATCATAACCATTATCATCCATCGGCGACTGATAAACAGGTGATAGCCAGAGGGCAGTGATGCCTAGTTTTTGCAAATAGTCTAGTTTACTTGTGATACCTCTTAAATCACCAATCCCATCAGCATTACTATCTTTAAATGATTTCGGATAAACTTGATAGATTGTCGCCTTATGCCACCATTTTTGTATCATAATCCATATACTTTCTAATAATTTATTGAAACAAAAACCCCAAAATTATATTTTCGAGGTCTCTGTTTTATTCTAGGAGGAATAGCAAATTAACGAATTGCTTGTTCTGTTTCCAAGTCAAAGAAATGACCTTTTGATACATTAAATGTTAAGTCAACAACTTCCCCTGGGTTGTGGAAATCACGCGCATCTACGCGAGAAGCAAATTCAGTAGTACCTTGTTTCACATAAAGCATTGTTTCTGAACCAAGTAATTCTGACACTAAAACTTCAGCTTTAACACTTGCACTTGGGAAAGTATCCTGAACAAGTTTATTAGCAGAAATATCTTCTGGACGAATACCAAAGATGATTTTTTTACCTTTGTAACCAGCTGCATTAAGAACTTTTTCTTGTCCTTCAGGAATAGCAATATCTAAACCTTGGTCACTAGTTAAACGACCATTATCAACTGTTACTTCAAAGAAGTTCATGGACGGGCTTCCAATAAAGCCGGCAACAAATTTATTGGCTGGTAAGTTATACAATTCTTGAGGTGAACCAACTTGTTCAATTTTACCAATTGTTCCATTACCTTCTGGATTTTTAGTAGCACTCATGATAACAATACGGTCGGCCAATGTCATCGCTTCTGTTTGGTCATGGGTTACATAAATTGTAGTTGATCCGATACGGCGGTGAATTTTTGCAATTTCAGCACGCATTGAGACACGTAACTTGGCATCCAAGTTTGATAGCGGCTCATCCATCAAGAACACTTTTGGATCACGGACAATGGCACGTCCCATAGCAACACGTTGACGTTGTCCACCTGACAAGTCAGCTGGTTTACGATCTAAGAATTCAGTCAAACCAAGGATAGTTGCTGCTTCTTTAACACGTTTATCAATGTCATCTTTTTTATATTTACGTAGTTTAAGACCAAATGCCATGTTATCATATACAGTCATATGTGGATAAAGGGCATAGTTTTGGAAAACCATGGCAATATCACGGTCTTTAGGTGATTTGTCATTGACTACTTCGCCATCAATTGATAGTTCACCTTCTGAGATATCTTCAAGACCAGCAATCATACGAAGTGTTGTTGATTTACCACATCCTGAAGGACCAACGAAAACGATAAATTCTTTATCGCCGATTTCTAAATTGAAATCCTCAACTGCATAGTGAGTTGTGTTTGGGTATTTTTTATAAATGTGATTTAAATTTAATTGTACCATGGGTAGCTCCTGATTTTCTATTAAACTGTATACTAAAACAGTTCCTTAATTAGCTATAGTATATCAAAGATAACGTTTTCATAACATAGACAAAGCGCCCAAATTTCTTTGGGCACCTTGCACAGTCTTTATTTTTTTTCTATAAATAAATAGGCGAAAGCCAGATCATCAAGATTCTTGAGGTTTAAACCAGATTGTACTTTAAGCTTGTCTAGCTTGTACTGTAAAGAGTTTCTATGAATGTATAGTTTTTGTGCAGATTGCACCAAGTTTCCTTGAGATTGCCACATTGCCACAACCATATCTGACATGTCTTTATTTTGTATTAAACAATGGTTAAAATGAGCTTCAACAGTTTTTAAAGGAATAACTGCAATTAGGGACCATAACATGAGTTCTGGAAAACTAACAACTTGATGGCTTCTTTTGTCAGCTAAGTAAGATGAAAACAGGTTATTTTCTTCTTTAAAATAAGCTGATATTGGCGCCAAACTATCCTTGGGCCATTCATTCCCAATAAATACTCTGAATGCTTGACCAAAATCATTTTCCAAGGTCGGTAGAATATCTATCAACGTAGCAAAATTATCAGTTTTTGTTTGATTATCGATCAAAAAAGCCGTTCTTGTTTGACTGATAGCAATGTGATCTATGACAGTCCCTATAATTGAAGATAAAACATCACTGAATTCTTGAGACAGTTGCTCCTGATGGTTAAAATAAATAAACTGATAAGCGCTTAGCTCCTCTGGAACATCTCCCTTACCATCAACAAGATAAGCATGCCAGGCCGATCTGTGCTTTTCAGCAGGGCTATTTTTATGGGCTAGCACTTCCAAAAGAATAAGTTCGCGCTTGGTCAAGGAACTTATTGGGAAATGAAGGTATTCTTCCCCATCTTGTATGCTTATCCAATCTGAATCAAAAATTGGAAAATAACTTCTTTTGACTTCCGGGAAATAGGCTTTCAATTCCATATAGCATCCTTTCTTAAACTTCATATAAAAATTATAACATATAAAAAGAGTTAGCTAAATCTCAAAGTTAGGAAAACATCTTATTTAGATAACTCTAGTAAATTAGGAGTATTCTTAATCAAATAATACGGTTTGTCCATTTTCTATTACTTGATAGGTGTCATCGTTTAAGTTAAGCTGTAATTCAGCCGTTACACTCTGATCTTTATCGCTTCTTACAATGACAATTGAATTATCATCTGGTGTTTGTACAGAGATACTTCCTTCAAGATCAAAAGCATATGAATTATTCCTGTAACTAAATAGTTTCAAGAGTGATTTCACTAATGGACGTTCCACTTCTTTTGCAATTTCTTGGCTAGTGTAGTAATGTCTGTTGATATTTCGACCTTCTTTGGTGCGCTCTAGCAATTCCAAATCATTCTTATGAAACCAATTTCATGAATTGAACAGGAGATTGATTTATGAATATCTTGAACACTTACAATGAATTTAATATTAGTAACTTTGATTTAAATGTCGATCACTATGGGGCAGAAATTTGCGATGGTGATTACTCTTTTGGTCCTAGTATTAGAAATGACTACGTTTTACATTTTATTGTAAATGGTCAAGGAAAGTTTATTAAAGTATGATTTACCAATAAAGATACAAGAAATCGCTGATAAATTATCTCTCAATCGCAGTTATCTATATAAGATATTTAAGGATTACACAGGATATTCCATAAAAGATTATATTTTACAAGTAAAATTAGAAAAAAGTAAAGAACTTCTTCAAGACTCACGGCTTAGCATATCGGAAGTTGCTAATTCAATAGGGTATAGCGACCCACTCCAGTTTAGTAAGATTTTTAAAAAATTCTACAATAAAAGTCCGAGAGCATACCGAAAAGATTATAATTAACAATATCCTAGCTTTATTTTAGATAAGTCGGATTTATTTTTTCTAGAAACAATATTAATAGATTTTTTTCAGATATCGACTCACACAAACACATCCCATATTTAGGCAAAAAGACTTCTCTTTTAAAATGAGAAGTCTTTTATTAATTTTGATAATTATTTGTTTTTTGTATCAAGAGTAATAGTAACCGGACCATCGTTAATCAGACTGACTTGCATGTCGGTTCCGAAAACACCAGTCTCGACTGGGCAAAAGCCGGCTAATTGACGATTAAAATCATCATACATTTGACTGGCCATTTGAGGGTTGGCTGCCCCTGTGAAAGCTGGCCGATTACCTTTTTTGGTATTAGCAAAGAGGGTAAATTGCGAGATGGATAAAATAGCTCCATGAATATCCTGAATCGACAAATTCATCTTGTCATCCTGATCCGAGAAAATCCGCATATTAACAATTTTTCGAACGGCATAATCCAAGTCTTCTTGGTTATCATCAGGACCAACCCCCACTAAAAGCAAGAGACCAAACTGAATACTCCCTTTTACAACCCGATCTATGGAAACTGACGCTTGGGATACACGCTGAATAATAATTTTCATTACCACACCTTTTTCTTAAACTCACTTAACCATTACGACGTTTGACGTTATAAATATCTGGAACAGCTTTTATTTTTTCAACAACTGTCGTCAATTCAACAAGGTTAGGAATCCCAAAGCTGACATGGATATTAGCAAACTTCATATCTTTGGTTGGTTGGGCATTGACCATTGAAATACTCTTGGTTGAGTTTGACAAAATTTGTAGAACATCATTTAGTAAGCCTGTTCTATTCAATCCATAGATATCAATTTCTGCTTGGTAATCCTTGCTTGAGTTATCTAAATCCCACTCGACTTCAATTAGGCGTTGTTCATAGCCGTCTTGACCCTTGATGTTGTTACAATCGGCCCGGTGAATGGCAATTCCTCGGCCCTTAGTAATGTAGCCTTCAATAGGATCACCTGGAACTGGATTACAGCATTTTGCAATTCGCATTAATAACCCTGAAGCTCCTTGAATGATAACACCGTTTTCACTCCGAACTTTAAGCACTTCTTTATTTTCGTGCTTAACTTCGCCACCTTTGACCAATTCTTCGGCTTCAGCTTTAAGTTTAGCACGTTCTTCTTCACGTCGTTCTTTTTCAGTTAATTTATTGAAAACTGATAAGGGACTAATATCTCCAAAGCCAACTGCAGCATACAAGGATTCCTCACTTTTAACACTAAGGCGAGGTAGGATTTCCTCGATTCGTTTGCGTTCCAAGTATTTATTGGCCACGTAGCCTTGCTCTTGGAAGTAAGAGACTAGCAATTCACGACCTTTATTGATTGATAGTTCTTTATCTTGATTTTTGAAAAACTGACGAATCTTATTGCGAGCTTTATTAGTTTTGACCAATTTAATCCAGTCACGACTTGGACCAAATGAATTTGGATTTGTGACAATCTCAACCACATCACCTGTTTTTAATCTTGAGGTTAATGGAACCATCTTGCCATTGACCTTTGCCCCAGTCGCTTTCTCACCCACTTGGGTATGAATGGCATAGGCAAAATCAATTGGACCAGACTCTTTTGGTAACTCTTGAACGGCACCATTTGGGGTGAAGACATAAATACGTTCTGAGAAAATCTCTTCTTTGACTGAGTCAACGAAGTCTTTGGCATCACCATTTGAGGCATCTTGCAGTTCAACCAGTTCATTGATCCAATTCATCCCAACTTTTTGATCTGATTGACTGACTTTACCTTTGAGACCTTTTTTGTATGCCCAGTGTGCGGCAACCCCGTACTCGGCAACTTGATGCATTTCTTTAGTCCTGATCTGAATCTCAATTGGTCCTTTAGGACCATAGACAGTTGTGTGGATTGACTGATAGCCATTGGCTTTTGGCGCAGCAATATAATCCTTAAAACGACCAGGCATTGGACGCCACAATTCATGGATATAACCAACCATGGCATAAACGTCACTTTGGGTTTCCATGATACAACGAATGGCAATCAAATCAAAGATTTGGTCAAAGCGTTTTTTCTTGTCACGCATTTTCCGGTAGATGGAATAGATATGTTTTGGTCTTCCGTAAACTTCCCCATATAGTCCTTGTTCGTTGGTGTAGCTAATTATCTTCTCAACGATATTATCAACCAAGGCTTCACGCTCACGACGTTTTTCAGACATGAGGTGGGTGATTTTATAAAATTCAATTTCATTTAAATACCGGAAAGAGAGATCTTCTAATTCCCATTTAATTCGGCTAATTCCCAAGCGATGTGCTAATGGCGCATATATCTCCATTGTTTCACGCGAGATACGCTCTTGTTTATCTTTACGCAAATGTTTTAGTGTTCGCATATTGTGCAAGCGGTCTGATAATTTGACCAAGATAACTCTAATATCACGGGACATAGCCATTAACATTTTACGGTGATTTTCGGCTAATTGTTCTTCATGTGACTTGTACTCTACTTTACCTAATTTGGTTACGCCATCCACAATATCGCGAACATCTTTACCAAACTCATCTTCAATATCTTCTAAAGTAATCTCTGTATCTTCTACAACATCATGAAGAAAGCCGCAAGCGACCGTAACTGCATCTAATTGCAAGTCAGCCAAGATCCCTGCCACCTGAATCGGGTGGATAATGTATGGCTCTCCAGACTTGCGAGCTTGGTAAAAATGAGCATCAGTCGCGTAGCCTAAAGCTTTTTTAACAAGTGCAAGATCCTTGTCATTCATATATTTTTGAGCCAAAGCTACAACTTCTTCCCCTGATAAATTCACTTCTTTTGCCATTATTATCCTCTAAATCTAGTCTTTTTCCTATTTTAACACTTTCATTCCAAAAGAAAAAGGAAGAATTCTTATCTTAAAGTCATTTAAAGGCAAACTTTTTATACATTATTTTCTATTACTATAATTTATATCTATCAAAAACTGAGATATTATTAAAAAACCTTAATAAAAGTCCGTGTTTAATGTTGCTGAAAGCCTTTACTATCGATGTAATAGAACTCCAAGTTCTTATTTGGGAAAATTTAGGAGATTTATTAAGAAGAATGAAAAAAAATGAAAAATCACTTTGTTTCCAAGAGTGCTTTTTTTGATCATGGTCATCACAACTGGTACGGCAGTTAGCAGCTAAAACAGAAAGCTTACCAACAACTGGTAGCCAGGAATCACAAACCATTTCTCTATTTGGTTTTGCATTCCTAAGCATTGGCGCACTCTTCACAAGAAAAAATCGTCGTCAAAACTAAACAAAAATGCTGAGAGCGAAGACAAGCAATGTCTACGCTTTTTTGATACTCAATTCTCACCATTTTTCATCTTGTCTACAACTATATATTGTGTTAAACTGATAAATAGATTACAACATATAGTTAAGGAGTCATATGTCTGAGTTAACCATTGTATTTATTAGTTTGAGTGGAAACACCTTAAGTTTCGTCAAACGCCTCTCTACTTATTTAGCTGAAAACTATCAAATCACCGCAAATCCTATTAACATCAAAGATCAGAATCATCAAACTTTTCCTGTTGAACAACCTTTCGTTGCTATCTTACCAACTTACTTAGAAGGTGGGAACGGACTTGATTCTGGTGATGTCGAAATTCTTACCACTCCTCTTGGGGATTTTATCGCTGCGCATGACAACTATAAGCAGTGTTTCGGGGTTATTGGTTCAGGTAATCTCAACTTCAATAACCAATATTGCTTGACCGCAAAGCAATATTCAAAACGCTTCGGATTCCCAATGATTGGGGATTTTGAGATGCGTGGAACCATTTCTGATATTGAACGACTTGCGAAAGTCATCTTAGAAACCAGAGAATCATTTAAGGCATAAAAAGAAGGTCAGAATTTTCGGGCCTTTTTCTCTTTCTCCTGCTCAGTCATGATATAATAGGAGAGTTGAAAGAAAAATTGATAGGAGCTTTTATGAAAACGACAGTTGATTACATTACGACACTAACTCAAATTCCTTCGCCAACAGGATTCACTAGACGTATTATGGATTATGTTGCTGCAGAGATTTCTTCCTTTGGCTATGAAGTCATTCGCACTAACAAAGGTGGCTTAATGGTCTCTGTAAAAGGAGATAACGATCAAAAACACCGTGTGGTTACTGCCCACCTTGATACTCTAGGAGCAATGGTTCGTGCCATTAAACCTGATGGTCGTTTAAAAATGGATTTAGTTGGTGGTTTTGTTTATAATGCCATCGAAGGCGAAAACTGTACCGTTCACCTTGCTCACAATGACAAAGAAATTTCAGGAACAATTTTAATCCATCAAACTTCAGTTCATGTTTATAAAGATGCTGGAACTGCTGAACGTAATCAATCTAACATGCAAGTTCGTTTAGATGAAAAGGTTCGAACTGCCGACGAAACACGCGCACTTGGCATCGAAGTCGGAGACTTTATTTCCTTTGACCCACGTGTCATTGTAACAGATAACGGCTTTATTAAATCACGTCACTTAGATGACAAAGTATCTGCAGCCATCCTGATTGAACTACTCAAAAAATATAAACAAGAAGATATTACACTTCCTTACACAACACACTTTTACTTCTCAGCCTTTGAAGAAGTCGGACACGGTGCTAATTCAAGCCTTCCATCAGAAGCAGTCGAATACTTAGCAGTTGATATGGGAGCTATGGGAGACGATCAAACAACAGATGAGTATACTGTATCCATCTGTGTTAAAGACGCTTCAGGACCTTACCATTATGAATTGCGTCAACAAATGGTTGCCCTATGCCAAGAAAATAATATCCCTTACAAACTTGATATCTATCCATATTATGGTTCTGATGCCTCAGCAGCTATGCGTTCTGGTGCTGAAGTTCGCCATGCCCTCCTTGGGGCAGGTATCGAATCAAGCCACTCCTACGAACGTACCCACATTGATTCCGTAGAAGCAACAGAAAAACTGGTGGATGCATATTTATTGAGTGATATGATTGACTAGTTTGGAGGACAGTAATGGCAAAAATAATCATTATCCGAGGCAATTCAGCCAGTGGTAAAACTAGTCTTGCCAAAGCCGTTCAAAGTCAATTTCCTGAAAAGTGCATTATCTTGTCTCAAGATATTATTAGGAGAGACTTATTAGGCGCTCATGATGGCTTTGACACTCCAACGATTACGCTACTTATTCATCTAATTGATTTTAGCTATCCTAAATTTAACTTTATTATCATTGAAGGAATTCTTAGAAAAGACTGGTATCAACCCATCTGGGATCATCTTCTTGACAACTATCAAAATGACTGCCAAGCTTATTACTATGATTTATCCTTTGAAGAAACCGTCAAACGTCATGCAAGTCGACCAAAGTCCAATGATTTTGGTCAAGATGCCTTAAAAAAATGGTGGAATGATAAGGACTTCCTCGACTTATTCAATGAACAAATCCTTTCATCGGAATTATCCATCGACGAAGCCAAATTTCAAGTTCTCACCAAATTAATAAGGCTCTTTGTCAACTGTAGTGGGTAGATGAAAAGCTAACACCTAGAGAGGACGAACTTCGTCCTCTCTTTCTTTATGTTCAATGCAATCAAAATCCGTTTTTTAAAGTTTTCAAAGTTCCTGAAACCAAAGGCATTTCTCTTAATGACTTTGATGAGATTATTGGTAGCTTCCAGTTTGGCGTTGGAATAAGGCAATTCCATGGCGTTTACAACCTTGTCTTTATCCTTTAAAAATGTCTTCAATACCGTCTGGAAAATAGGATTAACGATGGCTATTTCCTGTTCGATGAGGTCAAAGAAATGGTCTGAGTTCTTCTCTTGGAAATGAAATAAGAGAAGCTGATAGAGTACATAGTGTTGTCGTAGTTCCTCGGAGAAAGACAGGAGTTTTTCTAGGATTTCCTTGTTAGTCAAATGCATTCGAAACATAGGACGATAAAATCGTTTATCGCTGAGTTTACGGCTATCTTGTTGTATCAATTTCCAGTAACGTTTCAAGGCTCGGTATTCCTGCGATTTTCTGTCGAATTGATTCATAATTTGAATACGGACACGGTTCATAGCACGACTAAGGTGTTGCACGATATGAAAGCGATCGAGTACAATTTTTGCATTCGGAAAAAGTTGTTTAGCAAGTTGATAATAGGGACTAAACATATCCATGGTAATCACTTTGACCCGATTTCTAACCTTTCTAGGATAGCGAAGAAAGTGGTTTCGGATGGTTGCTTGAGTTCTTCCGTCGAGAATGGCGATGACATTTAGGGAGTCGAAATCTTGAGCGATGAAGCTCATTTTCCCCTTCTTGAAGGCATACTCGTCCCAACTCATCACCTCAGGTAGGGTATTCCAATCCGTTTCAAACTTGAACTCATTGAGCTTTCTCATAACTGACGATGTTGAAATTGATAGCCTGTGTGCAATATGTTTCATTGCTTGATTTTCGATGAGTAATTGTGCGATTTTCTGGTTAACAGCGACAGAGATTTGGTGGTTCTTCTTGACAAGAGGAGTTTCAGCGACCGCCATTTTTCCGCAATCTTTACACTTGAAACGACGCTTTCTAAGGCGGATAAGTAAAGGGTAGCCAGCAGTTTCTAAGTAGGGGATTTTAGAAGTTTTCTGGTAGTCGTACTTAGCCATTTGTCCCTTGCATTTTGGGCATTTAGGGGCTGTGTAGTCCAAGTGACCGTGGAGTTCTAAGTGAGTTCCCATATCATATTCATCAGTGATAGTGATATTTTTGTCTTTAATTCTGAGAAAATTTGTGATAAGATTTAGTTGTTCCATATGAGTCTTTCTAAAATGATAGTTTGAGCACTTTTCATTATAGGTCATATGGGACTTTTTGTATATACTCAAAAAGGCTCCATAATCTCTACAGTGGATTTACCCACTACAGAAATTATAGAGCCATTAATAAAAGACTAGGAAGTTGATTCCTAGTCTTTTTCTATTTATCTAATTGTTATTTCAAGTCCAAAATGGTCACTAACGATAGGGGCATAACCACCTTCAAAAGTAATTTCTGAAGATGAAATCTCAAAGTCCTGACTTGTAAAAATGTGGTCTACTTTATAAGCATGCTGATTGCCTTCCCATCCATCGATGTCTTGCATTATACTGTGATCCCCAAAAACAAACTGGGCAACCTTATGGCTATCTTGTAAACCTAAGGGACTGCTCGCGATGATTTGATAACCTTCCAAGTCCGTCGGATTATTAAAATCACCCATTAACATCAAAGGCCCATCAACAGATTTTAAAAGATGAGACTCCAGCGTCTTCCACTCACGTTCAAAGCCCTTCCCATACCAAGACATATGCAGACTAACAACCGTAACCTCACGACCATCTAATTTCGTCTTTCCAACCAACGCACGACGCGTATGAAAATCCGTCTCATCATCAGCCTTCGAAATTAGGACATCCGAAACTTTCAGTGGTTCCTTTGATAGAATTGCTACGCCTTCATTGTAAATCCCATAACCAATGTGATTATAAGCCCATGACCAAAAATAATCATGGCCGTGCTTTCTTAGATAATTAACTAAAAGCAAAGCAAAATTATCCTTATGAATTGAAGGCGTTCCTGGTACCTGTTGATAATTGAAGAGCTCACTTGCAACCTCACTCTCAATCAATTGGTTAATCTCCTGAAGACAGATAATATCATACTTTTCTGCCATGATATGCTCTGCAAGATCAACTAATTTCTTCAAAGCATTTACTTCCATCCATGAATGGGTATTTAAAGTTAAGCATTTTGCCATTATCTCATCTCCTTCATAAGCACAAGAAGAGTGACCAATTGTATACGCCACTCTCTCTTATTTTATAACATTACTTTAGCAACGACAGTTTTTGCGACTTGTTTTCCTTGTGCCACTAATTCAACAGACTCAATATCAGCTTGATTAGTAAAGGCAACAATAATTGTCGTTTCATGGTCAGCCGATTTGATGGCAGCTAAATCAGCTACAACTAGTAAGTCACCTGCTTGAACTTTTTGTCCTTCTTTAATTTTTGCAGAGAAAGGTACCCCATTCAATGCAACTGTATCAAGACCAACATGGACAAGTACTTCTAGACCATTATCTGTCAATAGTCCAAAAGCATGTTTGGTTGGGAATACACTAGTTATAAGACCTGAAACTGGTGCATAGATTTCTCCTCTTTCAGGTTCAACAGCAAAGCCGTCACCCATCATTTTACCTGCAAAAACTTGGTCATTAACTTCCGTAATTGGTATTACTTGGCCATCAGCGACAGTCATTATTTCTTCAGTCAATCCTTTAAAACTTGTTACTTCTTTAACAGTTTCTTTTTCGGAGAAGTTTGACGCTGGAATTGTAGCACCTGAATCTAATAAATCTTGAATATCAGATTTTAAGATATCAGCTTTTGGTCCATAAACTGCTTGAACACCATTGCCTTTAACAATCAGACCCATAGCACCAGCTTTTTTCCACAAATCTTCAGACCCAACTTTTTCAGTTTTTTTAACTGAAACACGTAGTCGCGTCATACAAGCATCAACATCAGCAATGTTATCACGGCCACCTAATAAATTAATAATTTGAACAATTTGTGAGTTGGCATCTGCTACCTTACCTGATTCCTCAGGTGAAGCATCTTCTAACATATCAGCATCATAGTTGCCTAAACGGCCAGCTGTCGCTAGGTTCATTTTCTTAATCATGAAATCAGCTATGAAGTACATAATTACAGCAAAGAGAATAGAAACCCAAACAAAGTTAAATAAATCCATGCCAAGACCAGCTTTAATAGCCATTGGCGTACGTGTTAGCAACTCAATATTACCAAATGAGTGAACACGAAGATTAATCAAGTCAGCCATGGCAAATGAAGCACCTTGAACTACTGCATAAACGATGTACAATGGCATAGCAGCAAACATAAACATATACTCAAGTGGTTCTGTAACCCCAGTTAAGAATACAGCTGCCGCAGCAGAAATGAACATCATTTTATATTTCGTTTTTTTATCTTCATCAACATTGCGGTACATTGCAAATGCAATACCCATCAATGTACCAGTTGCTCCAATCATTTGACCAACTTTAAAACGAGCTGGTGTAACAGTTGTCATTAAATGTTTATAAGCTTCAGTATCGCCAGAACCTTTAAGACCAACTAAGTCAGTTACCCATGCAAGCCAAAGCGGATCTTGACCAAATACTTTCGTACCTGCACCAGAACCAGTCATTACTTCATATGTACCACCAAGAGCAGTATAGTTCATTGGAATTGTTAGCATATGGTGCAAGCCAAATGGTAACAAGAGACGTTCCATTGTTCCGTAGATAAATGGTGCTAGAACTGGAGCAGTGTCTTGTGAGGAAGCAATCCACATTCCAAAACCATTGATTCCAGCTTGAATAACTGGCCAGATAAGAGCTAAGACTAAAGCAACAAGAGTTGAACGTAAGATAACAACAAAAGGAACAAAACGTTTGCCATTGAAGAAAGTTAAAACTTCAGGAAGTTTACGATAGTTATAATATTTGTTAAAAGCTGTTGCACCAACAAAACCGGCGATGATCCCTACGAAAACCCCAGTATTAAGAGCTGGTGATTCCAAAACACTTGTAAAGTAGTTTTTAACAACTATTTCAGTTCCCAAAAGACTCTTAATTTTTGCTTCAGGATCAGCAAGCATAGCTGAATTTACATTATAGATAGCACCTGTTAAACGATTAATTAAAACAAAAGCTAAGCCGGCTGCGAAGGCACCACCAGCACGTTCTTTCGCCCATGACCCACCAATTGCAAGTGCAAATAGTAAATGCAAGTTACCAATAACTGCCCAACCAAGTTCAGCAACAACGTGTCCAATAGTTACTAGGATTGCTAAATTAGGATTAATCATTGGAATTGAATTCCCAATACTAACCATCAAACCTGCCGCAGGCATAACTGCGATAACAACCATCAAACATTTTCCAAATTTTTGCCAAAATTCGAAACTAAAAAATTGTTTAATCTGTGATTTCATCATTATCTCCTCTTATTTCTACAAACCATCCCATTAAGGCATCACGCAAACGTTTTACGCAAACGTTTGCGCTTTCTTTTTTTATTATACCCCCTCACTATTAATTTGTAAAGCGTTTTCTTAAAATTTGTCAAAAAAGAGCCTAATCTGCATTAGGACTCTTGTGTTGATGACCGTTCAATAATTTGATGAGGAATGATAACTAGCTCGTTTTTGCTATGATTTTCTGCTAGTATTGCTTCTGCTGCTGCTTCACCTAGCTTGTAAGGAAAAATCTCTACAGAAGTTAATGAAGGATTTGCGATTTGCGCAATAATTGAATTATTAAAGCTGATAATTGCTTTCTGGTCAGCCCCCTGACCGATATCTCGGAGCAATTTTTGCAGTTTAATGGCCATAATATCATCACAACTGACGAAAGCTTGAGTTGGATTTTCTAGCAAGTAGCTCTGCAATTTTAAACAATCAGCCAAAGAAATGTTAAAACTATTAGCTTTTTGCCCTATTTCTTTCATAGCATTGGCAAAGCCGATATAACGCTCTGCTTGAACCATTTCATCCATATCGTTATAGATATATGTAACTTTGCTGAAGCCTTTATCAAGTATATACTTACTAGCGTCATACCCAGCTTGTCTGTTATCATTATCGATGTACTGTGAATTTTCGCTTTCTTCTTCCGTAAATGAACGACCGACAACGACGCAGTCAACTTTTTCTCGAGTGACAAAATTGTAGACTGGATCTTCAGCTTTAGAATATAGGAAAATAAACTTAGAGATATTTCCACTACGAATCATGGTCGTTATATTAGCAAGTAATTCTTGCTCTGTACGTCCAGTGGCTAAAGCCACCATCTGTTGCTTGTCAGTGCAAATCCCTGAAATGCCTTGAATAATTTGCATAAAGAATGGGTTGTCACCTATTGTTTCATGACTTTCCCTAATTGGTAAAATAATCCCTACCGTATTATTTCGGCGTTTGACCAAATTTTGAGCAGAATAATTAGGCGAATAGTCCAATTCTTCCATAACCTTTTTAACTCGGTCCTTGGTTGCTTGACTAATCATATCATTATCATGCATTGCTCGCGAGGCAGTAGAGGGAGAAACCCCTGCTAACCTTGCCACATCTTTAATTGTAACCACGATTTCTCCTTTAAAGCTTCTTTTTTAAATAGAATAGACATTTTAAGCTAACCTGTCAAGAAGAAAATGAATCCCCTTTCAGGAATTCATTTTTATTTTTCATTTAATTTGAAGTCCTCAACCATTTTTTCAAGAACATTATTTAAGAGTTTTTTATTTAAGTTATATTTTCCATCCTCATCCTCTGTATTAAATTGCAGAATTTGAGCATTGACTAATTTTTGAGTATGGAAAGAGACTGCAGCCGCAGTAATATTTAGTTGCTTAGCAATATCTTTACTTTTAAAATTGGGTTTTAAAACTTCCAGCAATACCTGATAACGACTAGTATCACTCAGAAGTTTTAATACAATTGAAAAGTCTTCATCATCTAAATCATCCTCGGAGTGGAAGAAGTTTTCAATATGACACGTTATTATCAAACCAAGTCTAAATTTATCCTTAATGCTAAAATCAATCATCGAAAGCCTGATAAGCCAAGGGCTGAGGATATAGATATGACGTTCAAATTCTTCAGATAGAAGATTTTCACCAATATTTGCTGGCAATTTTTGAATAAATTTTTCTAAACTAAACTGTTTAGCATATGATTGCCGTATAGTTAATCCTTTTTCAAAATAAGGTCGATAAATCTTGTTTAGTTGAATTGATAAATCCACCAACTGCTTCATACTTTCTTGTGGATTTCTATAAAACTGACTAAAATACCACTTAGTTTCAGCTTTTATAGTCGACTCTTCTAGCAATGTCCAAAAATCTTTTTGATTGTCTTTTTTATGATTTATGAGCAGATAGGCAATGCATTTCCGAATTTTTTCTTTAGATAAACTTAACGCATAATCATGAACATCTTTAACAGTTTCACAACGAACACCATTTTCTTCTGCATCATAATATACAGCGTGTAAAAGACTAATACTATACCCAAATAAATAATAATGACGTGCTTCTTCTTTAAATGGTGCTAATTTTAATTTAATGTCCTCTATGACTTCAAAATAGTCTTTAAAATTTTCTTTTTCTTTGGCAGTGAATTCCATTGCGTCCTCATTGTCGCCAAAAGAAAAAGTATCAGGGCTGAAACAAGTGCTTTACTAATAACCATACTAAAGGTACCAAAAGTAAAGTTTCCTGATGAAATAGTTGCTAATTGATTCTCTGGCATGGTTTTCATAATTAGCACCTCTACTTTTGGATTGGTGATCCCTATACTGATGGATAATAGCCCTATTGCAAATATCATTGTATAAACATTCTGAAGAAAAATACCAAGAAACAAGGTTACAACAGCAATTATTGATCCTAAAAGCGACTGTTCAATTGTAATTGTAAACTGATCCCTAGCAAGCAGAAAACTACCTAATATCATTCCAATACTAGAAACTAAACCTAAAATTGCAATTGTAGCCGCAAGTGAGCCAAAGCCAAAATTAGGATTTTCTTTAAAAATTAATAATAGAATAGCATCCTCTACAGCTAAAATAGCATTGAGACCAGCGACTATGATAATGGAAGATTTTAAGACTGGGACTTTTGACAGGGACTCATATGCGGTGTATAAAGATTTTTTTATTTCTTTTTTAAAGGGTCACTCTTTTCACTCTCATTTATATGAATGGGTGCATCTACTACTTTTTTCTTTAACCCTTTTCGAATGGATAAAATGATTATGGAGCTCATCAAAAAAGTTAAAGCATTAACAAATGCCAATTGTTGAAAGTTAAAAATCATTAATAAAATAGCACCACTGGCCATAAAACCCATTTGGAAACCAGTCATCGTTCCTTGTCGAAAACCTAAAAACTTTTCTCTATCTTCTTCCTTAATAATTCTCAGCGTTACAGGCTTAAACAGTGCATTTTCATATTGACCAGCTAGGTCTGAAAGAACATTAATGATAGCAGCAATAACAAGAATCCATAAGGTAGGCTTAAATCCCATAACCAGACCAATAATGCCATATAATAATACTCTGAAAAATAGAGTCCTAAAATAGTATCAACTTTATTTTTTGTTCTATCTCCAAGTATCCCCATTACAATATTAGTTAAAAATGGGAATGTCTCAGAAATAGTCACTAGGGCTATGGCCGTTTTTCCATTAGGTAAGATTAGAACATAGTTCATCAGTGCTAGATAATAGACAATATCTCCAAAATTGGAAATCTAGTCCGACACAAAGGTCGCCATAAATAATTTATTGGAAAATATCTTTTTCATAAATCACCACTTTATTTTTATTAAGTAATTGCTTAACTAAGCTATAAAGCATTTCCAAAATTAAGTCAATACTTAATATATAAAAAACAAGCAGTCATTTAACTACTTGTTTTAATTATTCATCTCCAAAGCATAACTAACTGCACTGAGGGCATAAAGTGGTGCGGTCTCGGTACGCATGATACGTGGTCCGAGGCCAATTTTGAAGCCACCCGCTTCTTCAAAAATTTCAATTTCTTTTGGTGAAATGCCACCTTCTGGTCCGAAGATGAAGAGAACTTTTTGACCTGTTTGACAAGTCGCCAACGCACGCGCCAAAGCACTCTTTTCACCCTCTTTGGCTGACTCTTCATAGGCGATGAGGATTTTATCAAATTCGGCTAATTGGCCGATAAAATCTGCCTTTTTCTCAAAAAGTTTGATTTCTGGCACCTTGTTTCGTTTGCTTTGTTCAGCGGCGCCCAAGGCAATTTTTGCTAATTTTTCTTCTTTTTTAGCTAACTTCTTGCCGTCCCACTTAACCACTGACCAGTCGGCCGGATAGGCCCAAAGAGCTGCTGCCCCTAATTCTGTCACTTTTTGCGTGATAAAGTCTAGCTTGTCCCCCTTCGGAAAGCCACTGGCTATGGTTACTTGCACGGGTAACTCCAGATTCTCGCCCAAGTCTTGAACAATTTCTAATTGATAAGCGGCGCCATCTACCACCTTAGCCAAATATTTAATCCCATCATCAAAGACTAGTACGACTTGGTCGCCATCGCCCAGGCGCATAACCTGAAACATGTGCTTAATCGTGTCTTTATCTGTGATAGTAACAAGTGGCTGAGCTGCGCCTGATATAAAGTACTGTTGCATTAGCCGCCGATCACTCCTGACATATCATCTGTTTTCTTGAAGATACAGGCATTCCACTCCCCTTGAATCATGTGAGTTTCAAGGAAGAAACCGGCGTCTTCTGCTGCTTCTTTAACCATTGGCCATTTCTCAGAAATAATTCCTGACATAATTAAATAACCTTCATCCTTAACCAATCTGTAAGCATCTTCTGTTAAGTGGATTAAGATATCAGCAAGGATGTTGGCGACAATAACCTCTGCTTGAATGTCCACTCCACGAAGAAGATCACCTGCTGCCACATGAATATTTTCTGTGCTTGGATTGAGGTCGATATTTTCTTGGGCCACACGAACAGCTACATCATCGAGGTCGTAAGCATAAATATCCTTTGCACCGAGTAGTGAGCTAGCAATGGAAAGGACGCCAGAACCAGTTCCCACGTCAATGACTATTTCACCACCACGAAGTACTTGTTCTAAAGCAAATAGGCTCATTTTGGTCGTTGGGTGTGTCCCGGTTCCAAAAGCCATGCCAGGATCAAGTTTGATGACTTTTTCTTCTGGTCTAGATTCATAATCAGTCCATGATGGGACAATGGTCAAATCATGGGTGATTCGGGCTGGCTGGTAATATTTCTTCCAGTTGTCAGCCCAGTCTTCTTCAATCAATTCTTTGGAAGCGACAGCGACATGACCAACTGCCAGACCTGTTCCTTCCAAGGCTTTAATCCCTTGGTCAATCACTTGTCTGACTTGGTCAATGCCCATAGTATCCGGAAAATAACCCGTAATTTCAACCATCTCGGATTGCTCAATCTCAGGATAGAGCTCACCAAAACGATCCTCTTGCCCTAGGTAGTCAGCTGTGTCACTAATGGCTACACCCTGGCTACCAGCTTCAATTAAGATATTTGAGACAGCCTCTTCAGCGTCACGATGGACGGTCACTGTCAATTCTTGCCATGCATTCATTAATCTTGTCCTCTTTTAATATCTTGGATAAGCGAAGAATTCTGTTTCTTCCAATCCTTTTTGTCCTTCTTCGAAAAGTTCTTGATTCCACTCTAAGCCAAAGTCAATTTTCGTGTCATCTTCAAGGAAGTCCATCAAATCTGACAAGCCTTCCGTTGCCACATCATTCAAAAATTGGGCAAAGTAAGCCAAAAATTCACGAGTCAAACCTTTTTTTGGTTCGTAAGGAATGGCCACCAAATAGTCATCCTTATCAAAAGAGCTTTTCTCTGGATTATAGAAAATCACATAATCTTCAAAGACAATATCTTCTTGAGTGACTTCCCCTCGGTCGTCAATCGTTTCCACTTCCGCAGAGTTTTGAGCCTCCAAAACAAAAGTCACTTCCACTGCATGATTTTTCTTGTCCCAATCCATGGCATAATCAAATTGAAAATGCTTATCCATTTCTTCTTCTAAAACTGATAAAAAGCCAAATTTAGCCATAATGTTGTTACCTAGTCTTTCTAAATGTTGATATATAAAGGTTTCTAAGACCTTAGTAGTTGACGTTATATTTTTTTGTGTACCTTTTTTCGTACTAAATACTATTTATTGCTTTTTCAAAATAGAATACCGCTTCTTTTTCCTTGTCCTTGGATAAGTGAACATATGTATCTAATGTCATCGATATATTAGCATGACCTAGACGATATTGCAATTCTTTGTAGCTAATACAAGCAATAATAATAAGCTAGCATGTGTGAGCATGAAATGAAATATATGTATATCAGATGTTGACTTAGTAGTTCTTAATTACTTAATAGTTTTACTGTAAGTCTTATCAATCTTTATTGTACCATTAATTAGGCCAAGGTCAGACCGTTCAAGTACATAGACTTCATCAATTCTTATCCTTGTTGATAACAAAACCTTATAAAGTCCATATTCAAAATTTGATGGAAAATCATTTGAGTTAATTTCCACATTAAGGTTTGAATAATAAAATATTCTGTGCTATAGTTTGTTTATTATTTCATATGAAGAGTCTAGAATTGTAGTTCTTGGCTATTTACATAAATAATAAGAAAGCCTATTATCGAAAAAAGGCTAAAAATTCTTTAAAAGCATACAACGAGCTATATTTAAGTAAGCAACAAACAGTGTGTTACTAATGTAGAATCTATAACTAATAATTAAAGAGATAAATTTTTCAAAATAAATGAGGCAAAATAATGAATCAATCAAATTAAAAGGAAATAGTAGAAAACTACGAAAATTTTCAAAAAATTCAGGACAATATATCTCAAGTGTTAACTGAAAATAATATCAGTTATATTACTTTTAAAGGTTAATATAAATTTTATGGTTGAAATCTTAATAATCCTTTGTGCTTTTTTTACTCATCTTATCGTTTATATAATCATTAATTTATTATGGATTGAATTAATTGTAAAAATAATATTAATCACTTTAGGAACAATATATTTGTGTCGAAATTTTAAGTCATAACTATGTTTTATCAGAGAGTAGAACTGCTAATATAAAGTTCTTTGAATTGCTTAGAAAAAATCCTAGCAATGCTTATATGCAAATGTACTCAACATAACTAATACGTGGGAATTACCTCATTGATTTAACTGGTGCTGACTTAATAGAGGCTAAAGCCTATTTTGATCTATTTTAATCTTATCACTAATTTCAGATAAAAATAGAAACTGCTCGCCATAATGAAGATTTTTTTCTTTTTATAATTAAATAGATAAACTTCTCCCATCCTCATTAAATAGTCTTAATTCTATAAGACCTTTATCGTAGCATTGCAGTTGAAGATCGTAATTATCCCAATTATTGAGATAATCTTCATTTCAAGCATTTTTAACAAAAATCATGATCTTTTTTAAAAATTTATTTTATTTTTTATTTTATTTGCTTAAAGAGCCTAGGTATGGGCTGGAATCAATCTTATTCGCAAATGTTTCTGCTAATAAAAATAAAAAAATGAGTTTTGCTATTGACTTCTCCAACTTATACTGTTAAAGTAGGGAATGTAAATAAGTTTTTTGAGTCAAAGTGTTAGTTTATCTTATGTTTTCCTCTTAATAAGTTTTTTACAAAATAATATAAAAGAGGTACATATAACATGGCTCAAGGAACAGTAAAATGGTTTAACGCAGAAAAAGGCTTCGGCTTTATCACACAAGAAAACGGTTCAGACGTTTTCGCTCACTTCTCTGAAATTCAATCTGATGGTTACAAATCATTAGACGAAGGTCAAAAAGTTGAATTTGATGTTACTGACGGACAACGTGGTCCTCAAGCATCAAACATCACAAAATTAGCATAATAATTTTAACCATAACTTCGGTTATGGTTTTTTTGTTGCCTAATTCTTGCACTTAACTATCTGAATATGCAATTCAATGAAAGAAAGCTTATTTTTTGATACAATGAAAGAATAATATTTCAAAGGAGAACGCATGCTGATACGGTCAATAGAAGAAAAAGACTCCCAGCAAGTCATAGCAATCGAGAATTCGGTTTGGAACCCTTATAATTCGCCCGTTTATGATCGTGCCACCACAGCTAAAGATCTTGAACGCAGCAAAGAAGCTCGTTCTGGGATACTGTTTGAGGAAGAAACTGGGACTATTTTAGGCTATCTCTTTTTTAATCCCATGTATCCTTTTGAGCAAGGAACTCACGTTGTAACTTTTTGGCTAGCCATTGCTAGCCAAAATCAAGGGCAGGGAATCGGCCAAGCCATGCTGTCTAACTTCTTTCCCATCGCCCTAGCTCTTGGCTACAAAAAAATCACTATGCATGTGACGGGCGGCAATGGCTCTGCCATCAAACTCTATCAAAAAATGGGCTTTAAACTGGAAGCCCAACTCAAAGGACACCTGATCAGTAATGGTGTTCCACACGACGACTTACTATTCACAAAAGAATTGGAGGAAACTGATGCCTGATAATTTAGCCTTACGGTTGCGTCCACGAACGATTTCCGAAGTCATTGGACAAAAGCACCTAGTCGGCGAAGGCAAAATCATCCGCCGCATGGTTGATGCCAACATGTTATCTTCAATGATTCTCTTTGGACCTCCGGGAATTGGTAAAACCTCCATAGCCAGTGCCATTGCTGGCACAACTAAGTATGCCTTTCGCACCTTTAATGCGACGGTTGACACCAAAAAACGGCTCCAAGAAATCGCCGAAGAAGCTAAGTTCTCCGGCGGACTGGTTCTTTTGCTTGATGAAATTCACAGACTAGATAAAACCAAGCAAGATTTCTTACTACCACTATTGGAAAATGGCAACATTATCATGATTGGGGCCACCACTGAAAATCCATTCTTCTCAGTCACACCTGCCATCCGCAGCAGGGTTCAAATTTTCGAGCTAGAGCCACTTTCCAATCAAGATATCAAAGAGGCTGTTCAAGCTGCTATCAGCGATCATGAGCGAGGTTTCGAGTTTGAGGTCAAACTAGACGAGGATGCCTTGGACTTCATCACAACAGCCACCAATGGCGATTTACGGTCTGCCTATAATTCCTTAGACTTGGCCATTATGTCCACCCATCCTAACAAGGACGGAAGTCGTCATGTGACGCTGGATACGGTTGAAAATAGCTTGCAGCGAAGCTATATTACCATGGATAAAAATGGGGACGGTCACTTTGATGTCCTGTCTGCTCTGCAAAAATCGATTCGGGGGTCTGATGTCAACGCCAGCCTCCATTACGCCGCACGTTTAGTTGAGGCCGGGGACCTACCTTCTTTGGCTCGCCGCTTGACCGTCATCGCTTATGAGGATATCGGCTTGGCCAATCCTGAGGCTCAAATTCACACCGTCACAGCACTCGATGCTGCGCAGAAAATCGGCTTCCCAGAAGCACGCATACTGATCGCTAATGTGGTTATTGACTTGGCCTTATCACCCAAATCTAATTCGGCCTATGTGGCCATGGATGCTGCACTTAGCGACCTTCGGAAATCAGGTAACCTGCCAATTCCAAGGCATCTGCGCGATGGCCACTATTCTGGCAGCAAAGAACTTGGCAACGCCCAAGATTACCTCTATCCCCATGCCTATCCCGAGAAATGGGTTAAGCAACAATACTTGCCAGATAAGATTAAAAATAAAAACTATTTTGACCCAAATGAAACTGGTAAGTATGAGAGGGCCCTCGGAGCCAATAAAGAAAGGATTGACAAACTTTCTGACAATTGAAAAGATGTGAAAGCAAGCAACCGTTTCCAAAAAACTCCCCTAAAGTCTTGAAAAATTCTCAAAAAGTGGTATCATATATATAAAGAAAAATTGCTGTGGCATACGAGTCCACATATAAGTGTTGACCGACTATTTCTTTGTATTTCGGGAAACAAAGTTTCTCTCTAGTCTGCAAGCCGTTTCACGCGGAAGCAACTTCCAAGAGAGGACGCGTTACCCACCTGCTTATATCGTGCGGGATCAATACAAAACGTGGACCACCGGTGCCAATACAGCATTCTTTTTTTACGCCTCCTTAGCTCAGTTGGTAGAGCAGTAGACTCTTAATCTATGGGTCACAGGTTCGAGCCCTGTAGGGGGCATCTAAATAAATGAGAAAAAGCCTTTACTTAAAGGCTTTTTTGGTTGTCTGGAGGGGATTTGTCCCACCATTTGTCCCCGAAAAAATAAATTCCTATTTTTTAATATCTTGACGCCCTACTTCTATCACGTATATCCGTAATCTATTTCATTAAGATAATTATTAATCAGCTTGTTAACAACTTCTGGTTAATCTTGATTGGAATTATGATAGGCATCAGGAATGATCTGATGTACACAGTTTTTGTTATTCTTAACTCATTCTTCAGAAGATTTAAAAATATTTCCAGACTTATCATATTCACCACATAATAGTGTATATGTAAAATTAAATTTACAAAAATACAAAAAAGTAATTATAGCTATACTTTTGCTTTCTCATATATCTAACTTTTTAACTGGTCTAATATATTTCCAAAAACGCTTAGGATCATAATAAAAATAGAAAATTTTACCTTGACTCTTATCAAGTTCATAACCTGACAACTCATAATCAAAGGTTTTCATGGCTTGTTCAATTTTCATTTCCACACTTTGATTTTGAGTTGTCATATCAAATGGACCGTGTTCAAAGACAATATAAGTACCTTCTTCGACATCCATGAGTTGCATATGCTCTGGTACCTCTCCCGCATAATCATGAGGTAATCTGACTCCGTAACTTTCTGCCAATGGTATTCCCCAGCTACAGACTCTTCCCTCAGGTTCATTTATATAAGCCATTATTTGACCACTAGAACTATTTAATTCATATTCTCCCTGGTCATCTAAATTGCCTGGTATAGACTGTAATAGTCCACAAATTGTCTCGCAATCTTGACCAGGAATGATTCTTTGTTTCTGCCAAAAATCCCAATATCCGTTACTTTCGTAATTCCTAATATGTAAAAATTTATGTGCTGGAATTTCTACAAAGTATACTTTTACATCATTTTCTGTGTTTTACATAGTTATCCCTCCAATACCTAATAAATAGCAATCAAACGGTTTAATTATTGTACGAAGTACAACAGGAATCGGATGTTTTCTAAAATCATTTGGTGATACTCCATATGATTTTTTAAATGCTCTTGAATACGCCTCATGAGAAGAAAATCCATAATCTAAAGCAATCTCTATCAATCCTCTGTTGGTATCTCTTACTTCTTTTAATGAAAAAGAAAGGCTACGTTGACCAATATAGTCACGAAGGTTCATTCCTGCAATTTTTTTAAATTGTCTAGACACATAATACTCTGAATAACCAAGTTTTTCAGCAAGAAATGAAAGTGTTAATTTTTCATTACTTTTGTTCTTAATACATTCATCAATGACATCTATAATTATTTGTATTTCCTTATTCCAATTATACATTTCTAATCTCACGCACCTTGCTTTTTCAATTATTATAATATTATATTATGTCATACCATTCTTGACTTCACTTGCACAGTATAAAAGAATTGAAAAATTTTTATTAAATCATATTCTTTTAATTTCTTTCTTCAACCATCAGAAAATGTACTTCAACAGATATTAGTAAATCTGATTTCCCAAGGATTTTACAGATATAACTATATTATATACTTAATATTATGACTTTGAAATATAATTTAGAAGTCACGCTACTACACAAAAAAAGCTTTAAAATAATAGCTGTTTCGTTTATCTAAAGAGGATTCCACCCCGAAAAAACTAGAATTTAACATGTATATTACAAATTAGCTTAATAGTGTACGAAAACGCTATCTTTTTTATGTTATAATTTTATTAACTTTCAAAGCAGGTACTTTATTATGGATAAACCAATTATTTATATAATGAGTGATATACATTTTGATGTTAAAAGAATTCCTCCCCATATAAAAGATCGACTTCAAAAAATTTTTTCTTCAAAAATGACTGAAGACAAATTTCATGAAGCAGTTCGAAAATTACAATTATCTGTTCAATATTCTAAAGAAGATATTGAAAATAATGTCCATCATTTTCTTAATTTGTTAAATGAAAACAAAGATAATAGTATTTTTATTTTGGCAGGAGACTTCTTCAATGATTTAACTCAGACACTTAACTTTTTTTCTCAATTAGAGGAGAAAAAAATCACAGTTTTTACAGTTTTAGGAAATCACGATTTTTGGAGTTACAATAGTGAGAAGAAGTCAATTCAAGAGTCAATTAAGATAGCAAAAAATGCAACTAGAGATTTTAAGTATTGTCATTTACTTACGACAGGTGAAAAAGTGACACTAAATGATTTATCGTTTATTGGTGATTCTGGCTTTACAAATTTTGAATTTCATATTTTAGAAGATGAATTTTTATTAGATAACAAAAGATTTACTTTTAATGCAAACATTACTGATCTTCAGGGAAATATTAATGATATAAATCAGATTAAAGGCTTTAATATAAATAAGATAAGAAAACTGAATAAAGAATGGGTAAGTTTTACAAAAAAACAAATAAGAACGATTAATGATTCAGAAAAACTATTCATTATTTCACATTGGCCAATGAATCAGATTGCAACAAAACCATTAGATACTTGGTGGAAATCACACAGTAACTTGCCATTAATCACTAGTTATCAAGATAGTTTAATTGGTAATTGGAAAAATGAAAAATATTGGTTGATTAGGGGACATACTCATAAGGATGAGCATTTTGGTAACTCTATTGCAGTTCATGCGGGTTATCAAAACACAAGATGGTTTGAAAACTTATCAATTGAACAATTTGGAAAACTAGTTCCTACAGAAACACTTTATGGACTAATAAGCATTGAAAATTCATTAAAAAAATTTACGGACTTCTCACTTGTAGAAATTAGTGAGGAACAAAGAATTTCAAACGTAGCAGACCAATCAATAAAAACTATCCAATTTCAAGGTTATAGAAGAGCTGGAAATGCTGAAAACAAAGAAGTTTTAAAAGCTTTTATTTCAGATCCAAAAAAATATATCAATAAAATAAAAAGAGAAATTAAAAAAATAGGTAATGAATTCGTGGGTAACTGCGGATATTCTGATATATTAGGTCCACATTTATATAGTGCAAAATTAGCCTTAGAAGCGTCTATCCCAATCTTAGAATCTGGATATAAAAATAATCCATTTGAATTCTTTACAGCCTTAATTGTCTCTGGCTATGCATTCAACGATTGCTCTCATTTATTATGGAAAATGAGACCATTATCCACATATGATATAATTCGTTTATCAATGGTTTTATTAACAATTAATGAATTCCCAGAAATAAGTATTAACAATATCCAATCAATTAATTCATATCAAGGAAAAAAGAACTCTGTTGATATTGGTGATGTTCCTATAAAAATTCCAGTTATTAATGGTTACAGGTTACCGATTGAGACCTTCCTACCATTAGCTTATAGTATAAATAAACAATTGCTTGGTGAAAACATTGCATCTCAGAAAAAACTGGAGTATGAAACTAGCCAAAGAAAATCTAAAAGCAAAAAAAAGAATTTTAAAAAAATTACTAGTAAGTCAAAGATTCCAAAAGATATATATAAAGATAATAAATTAAATAACATATCTTATGAAATGAACATTGAAGATATTCCAAATATATACTTAGAAAGCCGATACAAAGAATCTGTATTTTTAGTTGAAAAAGTTATAAATTCTAAAAGATATAGAAAAAGATTTAAAACCAAAAATGAAGCAATAGACTATCTTAATGAGCTGTTGAAAAATTCAAATAAATAGCAGAAAACTTATACAAAAAAAGAAGTCATAATGACTTCTTTTTTGTAGTCTTATTCTAATGTTAATTTTCATAAATGATATCATGATTAATTAAAGTTTTTACGAAAAAACATCTTCATATTCCGAAAAATCTTCATCGCCAAAAAATTCTTCAATGTCATTTATATTTCTAGAACTTATTCTCTTACCAATACTTTTTTGTTCAACCAAATCTGCAAATTCTTCATCTGTCATCTATTAATCCCTTGTTATTAAATTATTGCCACAGTTGTTTAATATCATTGTACTCTTCTTGAATTTTTTCTTCAAGCGTGTGACCGTATACTTCAATTAACATAGATATGTCTTTATGTCCAAGTATTTTCGCAATGATTCCTAAATCATATCCTCTATGCCATAGGAAGCTTCCATAGGTGTGTCTAGCACCTTTTGTAGTAATGATCGGTTCAATATTCAACTCTTGAACAATGCCTCTTAGAACCTTATTTGTACCGTTTGTACTAGGTACACTGTTAGGATAACCAAAATATTGAAATACCATATTGTTTGTATTTTGTAATCCAAGATCTTTATTGGATTGATTTTGTTCAATCTGAAGATTTTTCAAAATTTCGAGACATTCATTATCAACTGGAACCATTCGGATTGACGTTTTATTTTTTGGTGGAACAAACTGACTCGTTTCAGAGTTGAATCTTCTATAGGTTTTAAAGACTCCCCTATCAAAATCAATATCTTCCCAAGTTAGAGCAATCAATTCACCATATCTCATACCTGTTTTTAATAAGAAATAGATAATATAAGGTACAACAGATTTCTTATAATCGAATTTACCTTTTATAGCACTTATTAAATCTAAATAATCCTGAGGTTTTATCAGAAAGGTTTGAACAATTAAATTTTAAATCTCAAGGATTAAAAGATATTCAAATATCTGAGGATTACTATGACCCATTCAGGTATTCTTCAAAAGAAGATGAAAAAGATGTAATTTTAGAAAAACAACTAGATATTGTTCCTATCACTCAATACGCTGAATACAATGATTTCCATCCATTCATAAAATCAAATAGAGAAAATGTTTTGGCAGTTATATGTTTATATAAAGATAAAAGAGAAAATAAAGAAATAAATATCAAACTTATGGGTTGGTATATAAGTGAAAATCAACTTAAAATTAGATGGAAACCAACATACAAGCGAAGGGTACGTTGGAGATCTTCTTTGGTATCTGTTGATATTATTTCAGGAAGTTTCTTTTTCAAAGGATCATTATATGAAAAAGGATCATTCCCAATATTTATTAAAGAGCTTCATTTTATAGATAATATATCTGAAAATAATCTGACCAAACTAAAAAAGGAGTTTAGAAATTTTATTGAAGTTATTGATAAACAGAAAAAGAATGCACTTTTACACAAATCGTTAATATAATAACAAAACACAGAGTAGGAAAAGCCCTGTGTCTTATTTTTAGGTATTAAATGTCGTAAAATTTTGAAATAACTTCAATTCCTCTTTTTTTACTTGATTGATAAATTCAGAATAACTACTTATATCCTGTGGAATAGAGAACCTATAAGACAAAATTTCTCCCCCAAATCCACTAAGAGTGCCTAATTTTACAGCATTGCTTTCAATTTCAATATCAGTTGGTTGTAGGAACACACCCTGATTTGACTCTAGTATGTGCATATATGTAATAATCTGATTTAAATCATTTCTATTATCTAGGTTTCTCTTATATTTTGTATCAATAGGGATATTTCCCACCACAAAATCAGGGTACCTCAATCGATTGGTTATATTATCTTCTTGTTCAAACATACGAAGTGTCTTTAAATGACTTTTTCTACCGAAATGATCCCAATTAGTTATGGTAGCAATATATTCCTCCCATAGCCACGCAACATCAAAGATAAGTCCATTTATTTTTTGATTATCTTGTCCAAACCCTGTCTTTTGATTTTCTAAAATTTGAATACATACTTTTTGTAAAATAGCATATTCTTCAAAATACCCGTGTTTTACGGGATTAAGTTTGTTTTCAAATAATATTTTTTCTCTACTATTTTTAGAATAATTAGATGTATACCTCTTTAGAATAAGTACTTGTTCTCGTATCTCACTATCAGAATCAAGCAAAAAAGAATAACAACTCTCTAGGAATTCTATTGTGTGTCTAATAAGTTGGGTTAGGTTATTATCATAGCTAAATTCTCTTGTATTATAAGCAATATTCCCTTCAAAAGGGATATTGTTTTTTATATGTCTTGCAATATCAATTGTTCCTCTAACATTAAGATTATTGTGTTTTCTCTTTATATATTCCTTGTATATCCCTTTTGATAATGCATTTTTAAAATAGTAAGGAAACAAAAAGATAATAATCTTCTCATAAGATAATTCATCTGAACTATTTAATTCGTTGTTTGTAACATTGAAATTAAGTACTTTTGAGAACATGTATCTTAAAAAATAATCTTGTTTCTCACTCTTTGAGAATCTAGAAAATATTTTCACCTCATCGCTAGAATCTGAAAGCAATCCCACGATATTGCTGCTATAGGTTTTGCCTTTAGACATTTTGAAGATAACATTGTCATCATCTAAATCATCTGATTCTTTTAAAGTTGGTGGAAAAATAAGTATATTTTCATCATAAAGTTCATTTAAAGACTTATTGACTAATTTAGTAATAATGGGTTTTGAAGATATCTCATCTGAAACAAAAGTATTATCTCTAAGTGTGTAAATTCCCATTAATTAGCCCTCGTTGAAATATCTAGATTCAATTTGAGTTACTTTGCTAATTGCATTAGCTTCACCTCTAAAGTAATCTCTCAATAATGGTTTTAATTTATGATTCCAAATTGGACACTCATCTCTACTTTCTTCAATATCAATTTCTCGGAAATAACTTGCTCCAATTTGATAATCAGTTGATAAGTTTCCTATTGTTATTATCGCTTCATTTAAGCGTAGCATTTGGTCATGAACTTTACTATTTAATCCCATAGCATTTGCTGAATCTTCTGCTGATATTTCAATAAAGGTAAATCTTCTTCTCATTGCAAAATCAAATGTATCAACTGATCTATCAATATCATTCATTGTTCCAATAATATAAATATTTTTGGGAATATAGAATTTTGGTTCATCTTCATCATGCATGTTGGCATACTGAGTATAAACTCCTTGTTTATTGCCACGATAAGATGGATCAATTGAAAAGAACAACTCACCAAATATTTTTGAAATCTCACCACGGTTTATTTCATCAATGATAAAAATAAATGGTTTTACTGATTCCACAGCATCTGCATTGGAATCCTTCAAATTATAATTTTTTACTTTATTATATAGAGCAAAATAATAAGAGTCCTCTTGTCTACGATGATTTGAAAAGTATTCATTGATATCCTTACCCTTTTTAAAATTCACACCAGCCTCTAAAATATCTTTTAACTTTTTGACCTTTAAAGTCACTGCTTTAGAAATTGCATTTCCAGGTATATTGATTTCAATTGTTTCTTCAGAAAATGACTCAATATAGAACTTATTCCCTGAACTAATTTCAAAAACATCTTCACCCAAATTAACTTCATCTAGGTAGCTAAGTATTTTATTTTTTGTATTTGCTTCTTTTTGTTGCTCTTCATGAGATTTTTTCCCATTTTCGTAATTTTCAATCGCTTTTAAAACAAATTGTTTAAATATCCCATTTTCAAGCTTGAAACCCATGTTACCTTGTTTATCAATTTTTGGTCTAAGACCTTCAACAAAATCAGAGTAATCATAACTAGGATGAAATTGAACAAAACATATTCTTTCACTCTCTTCTGAGTCTAACTCCTCAATCTTATCAGTTCGACCATTTGATACAATGTCAGAAGCTATTTGATTTGATAAAAATGTTTTTCCTGTTCCTGGTGCTCCTCTAAAGATAATATTTTTTTCATTGATTAAAGTATTACTGTATTCATTTATAAACTCTGACTTGTTATTTACAACTTCATCTTCAGTTTCACCAGTTATAAAATTTCGATATTCCCAAAGGGGATAACCTAATAATTCGCTATCTAATTCTGGTATCGCCTCACTAATTATTTTAGTTAAATCAAGATTTTGTTTATACACTCCACCTCTGCCTTTAACTTCATATAACTTATCGAAAACCTCTTTATGGAACTTATTCATATTAATTCCTGAATACATTCCTTTAGGGGAATAAGCACAAAGTAACTTAGTGAGTACATTAGGCCTATTATAAAAAGAGTTTGCTTGCCCATCTTTATTAAAGAATTTACTTTCAAAATCCCCTTTTATTCCAGCATTTAGTATTTCAATCAATTCAGATTTTAAGTTATTGAAATATTTTTCTACTTCTGTTTCAGGAATAATTTGATTATTTGGACCACAATATTGTTCTTTAATATTATGCCAATAGATGCCAAATTTCCCAGAAGACCCACCTTTTATTCCTAAAAATAAGTTGCTGTATTTACCAAATTCTAATTGATAGCATAACGAGTTATTCTCTGCACCTTTTCCAATAACATAATCATCAAGTGTCATTGAAGACAATTTTTCAAGTGGCCAATCTTTTAGAAAATCTTCTTGTAATTTACGATTTTCTTTTGCACCTTCTTTAGCTTTTGGTAATAAAACATCTTTATGCTCTTCATACCAAACATAAAAGTTATCTAAACTGACCTCTTTAACTTCTTCGTTCGTAGCAACATAGTTAGATTGTTCTTTTAGATAAATTTGATAGTTCTGTTCCTGATCGTTAAGTGCAAAATTTATTAAATCGTTAACTTCATGTAATGTTGTATCACGTTTTACTTGCCAAATAGTTTCTCGACTGGTATAGAAGTACCAGTCTTTAGGCTTGAAATCTTCTTCCCAATCAACTTTTAAGGTATGTCCATCACCAATATTCTCTGTCACTGTTCCTCTAGCACTTAATCTCATTACAGAATAATAATTATTATTAGGATTTTTAAATGGTAGATTGTATTTTCTTGTAAAAGTTGATTTTATAAGGATTTGATCCCCAGATTCAATCTTATTTAGTAAGCTAGCCATCTTTACATATTGTTTATTGTTTTCATCACCTTGCCAACCTAACTCCCAAATTCCTTCTCTAAGAAATCTCGACAATTGACTTTGACCCCTATAGTTTGCACCAACAAAATATAAACTTTCAGTACTCATTATTCACCTCATTATATTTAATAATATAAAACTTAATTGATACAGTACCACAATTCTTTACTCCCCCCTGTTAAAAAACACTTGTGGCATCGGACTATTTCCATCTGTCAATATATGTTGTCCTAAATTACTAATGTAACCATAATATACTTTATCTTCATCTTGGGACATATTACTATCCGCTTTTTTTAATTCTGAAACTGGAACTTGGATTTTCAAGATAATATTTGGACTAACTAGTTTCGTTTCAGGAGCATCTCCATTGACTATTGTTTTTTGATTTATTACATAAGATGTAACTTGTTCAGAAGAACTGTATTTTTCAATTGTATAGCTTCCTTTTACAGGGTTACCCGAGTTAGAAGCCATTATTTCTGCACCAGATCTGTATAAAGTAACATAGCCAAATGCTTCCAACTTAAAACCAGCCATCATTAAAGTAGAAGTATTAGACGGTACATAGTAATAGCTGTAATATTTCTCCCACTCTGTTGTAGTCGATACAGCATCCTTTACTTCACTTTCTGAAATTCTGCTAGTTGAAGCTAAATTAATCCATCCTTCATTAGACTCCAATTTCCCCCAATTGTAGCCATCAGCTTCTAGTGTTTCAACAATTGTATATACTCCGAGCTGACAAGTGGATATAATCTGGGAATTAATATCTGGTGAATTTCTAACATCTATTTGATTTTTTGTAACTTCTACTTGAAAATTAGTTTTTGTTGTAACAGCATTTGATACCTTATCATCACTCTTCTTAGTTTTTGAAGTTGAAGATTGAGAACTACTTTTCACAGTCGATTGTTTCTCAGCATCAGAATTTTTCTTTTTAGTAATATTACTTTCACCAAAAGTATTTTTTGTATTATCTTGATTACTTCCTGAAAAATACCAGAGTAATGCTATTAAGGCGACAATACCAATTATAATTGTAAAAATTATTTTTTTTATAAGTGATACTAATTTTGCTTTTTTAATCTCTTTTTGATATTTAGCAACTCTTTTTTCCTCTTCTTGTCTATCTGCTTCTTCTTTTATACTTTTTTGTCTGTAGTATGCATCTTTTTTTGTTAACTCTTCATCTAACAAAACTTGTAATCCTGATTTTAGTTCCCAATCTTTACTTTTGGCTATTTCAACTTTTAAACCTATTAATTGTCAAATTAAGTTAGACAATTCCTCTTTGCATATGTGACTCAAGAATACTTCTATTGGTGTTTTATAGTTTAATGATTTTCGAGGGATATTATTTCTTTTCGATGCAATAGATTGGATAAAAGATTCATCAACTTCGTTGAAATCCATTTGCTTTGGTAAACCATCTTTACGTAATAAACCATTAGAGTTTTCATTTAACCCTCTTTGTGATGGTGTACCAGGATCTGCAAAATAGATATCAATATCATTTATATTACTGATTGATTTCCAATTTGAAAATTCCTTTCCACAATCAAAAGTCATTGATTTGAATAGATGCTTAGGTACAGATTGCATCCATTGGTTCAAACGATTTTCAATATCTATAGCTCGTCTGCCTTCTGGCTGAAGAGTGATGATTACTTTAGATAATCGCTCAACGAGGGTAATAACAGCACTTTTGTGCTTTTTACCCACAATAGTATCCCCTTCAAGGTGGCCAAATTCTTGATTGAATTTAGAATAATCATTTCCTCTGTCACGAAGTGATCGACGAAAAGATTGTTTTCCCCGAGTTTCTTTGTGTCCGTTGGCTTTACGTTTTCCTTTCATAGGTAGGTGAGTCACTTCAAATACGCCTTGTTTAAACATACGATAAAGTGTACGCATAGAACAAGAAATAGAAAACTCTGCACGGCCAACAATCACATCAGGTGTCCAACCTTGAACAACCCTCTTTTGAATATATTCTGTTTGTTCATCTGATAAGACAATAGGACGTCTGCCACAGCGAGTTTTATTCTTCTTGTATTGATTGAAATAATCTAGAGCATTGTGCCCTGTTTTGAAAAATTGGTAAACTTTATGAATCGTTTGTCTAGATCTATTCAATAGTACTGCGGTTTTAGCTACAGATTGATGATTATTATAATACGCCTCTATCATTGCAAGTTCATTTGATGTAAGATGGGTATAGGTCATTTGTCTTCACTCCTTATAATTCTTTTGCGGGAACTATCTTGAGTGTAGCACAAATGACTTTTTTATTTGTCTAGCTTAATTTTACAATCGGCGTTATTTAAAAGTCGATAGCAATCATCAACATTATCTACTTCTAATATTATTTTTGAAGATAAATATCTTTGAATACTTGTCTTTGTAATATTTTGAATAATTTTTCCTTTATGCAAAATAATATATCGATCCACTACGAGTTCTAGTTCAGATAAGATATGACTGGATATAAGAATTGTCATATTGTAATTTTTTCTCAGGTTTAACAAAAGCTCTCGCATTTCTTTAATTCCTACTGGGTCAAGTCCATTAATAGGCTCATCCAATATCAGTAACTGAGGAGAATCAATTATGGACAGTCCAATAGCCAAACGTTGCTTCATTCCTAAGGAGAAATTTTTTACTTTCTTATTTCTTTCAACCGATTTTAAACCTACTAAATTTAGAATTTCATCAATTTTTTTATTACTTTTTGGAAAACCTAGTCTGAGCATATGATACTTTAAATTATCATATGCTGACAGATTGGGATAAAATGCTGGCGATTCAATAATGCAGCTTAAATTCTTAATTTTAGATTTATCTATTACACCACCATCGGATTTTATTAGTCCTGCAATAATCCGAATTAATGTTGTCTTACCAGCACCATTTTCACCAACCAGACCACAAATTTCTCCTTTATGAACTGTGAAACTAAGATCATTTAATGTTATACGTTTATTGTAGTATTTTGTTATATTTTGAATATCTATTAAAGCTTGATTCATTTACTAAACCTCAACATCTCTTATTAAAATATAAAAAAGTCGATAGTAAAGTGACAAACTATCGACGAAACAATTACTAATTATTTAATCTTATAGATAATTAATCAAAACAGAAATATCCTATTTTTCTTATATTAAAAACACAAAGACGGCCTGCTGTAATCATCTTCTTTTCATTATTTGATAATTTTTTCATTTTTCTCACCAATTATATTCTAATCCCAACAAAAAAGTCCTTTTCGTTTAGGAAGTCCAACGATACAGAATCGTCCTGCTGTGATCATTTTCTTTTCTTTTTTCGATAATTTCTTCATCTTTCTCCTTTCAATTTTTAAAATTATTCAATTATTTTATAAGAAAGCTTAGTCTATAGAGAATGTTTTGTCACTTTAAGAATCTCTAAGACTTACTTTTCAAATGGCTCTCTTAACCAATTTGTAAATATGTTATTATTTATTTTTTATTCAGTCAATGCTATTTTTATGGGAATAATCTGACTTTTATAAATCTGAAACTCTCTTTTCGACAAGAATACCAGTATCACTAGATACAATAGCTAAATTGAGATTTTCAATTGGATATTTCTCTAATAATCAACTTTTTATGTATCACAATAAATAATGACCTAAATTAATAAATAATAGGGCTTCTCCTCCTCTAAAACCTATATCCTACTCCTTGTTTATGCTATGATATTAAAGCGGAGGTTTAATTTTGACGAAGAAGATTGCAATTATTGGGATGGGTGTCAGTGGTTTAGCTGTTTTACTGGCCATCTCTCAACAGACAAAAGAGTATTTACAATCAATAGAAATTAGCTGTTTTGATGACAGTGAACATTTTGGCCGTGGTATTCCTTTTCAGGAAGATGATGACTCAGCCTTAATTAATTCACCACTCGATGATATTTCTTTTGATTACCATCAGATGATGGATTTTATGGACTGGCTAAAAGTAAACAAGTACGATACAAGTGTGACCTACACCTCACGCGCCCTCTATGGAAGATACATGAAAGAACGTGCTCATCAGCTCATTACACAACTACCAGTTACCATTATCAAAGAACCCGTTGAGTCTATTAGCTACTCGCCTTCGACTCAGACCTTCCAATTAACCCTTACTAATACAAGGTCCCCTCAAATATTTGACCATGTTCACTTGGCCTGTGGAGCACTTCCCGTTGCTGACCCCTATCAGCTAACCGGGCATTCTTCCTACATAGCAGATCCTTATCCAATTCAAAAGGAATTAGCCACAAAGAGCTGGGATAATAAAGATGTAGCAATTATTGGCACCGGCCTAGCAGCAGTTGATGTGATCAAATGGCTTTTATTGAGAACAACTGTTACTATCAAAGCCTTCTCACGGAGCAACTACTTTCCGACTGTTCGCATCACCCAAGGCCCCGACATCACCTGGCACCACCTGACCGACCAAACCATTCAAACACTCATTGACAGCAAAAGCGTCAGCTATCAGGAACTTGATCAACTATTCCAAAAGGAATTGCAGGCACTAGGCTTTAGTAACTGGGAAAAAACAAAAAATGAATTCTTGTCAGAAGGGATTGCTGGTATCAAGCTGTCGCTTGACATGGCCGAGCATCTCTATCACTTGCAGCAACTAGCATCAAGGCTGGTCGACTGTTTAACCGACCTGTGGCCCTTAATGTCCCCTGCGGACCGCCATTCCTACCAAGAAAACTATGGTAAAGCCATTGTGAATTTACGAAACCCTATGCCTGAAGAGTCAGCTCAAACTATTTTAGAAGCGGCAGCCCAAGGTAGATTGAACATCATTTCTGGTGTTGAGGAAATCAACGTAAAGGGCGACAAATTCCTGGTTGGCGAAGCAATCACTGTTGATCAAGTTATTAATGCTACTGGCTACCAACTGACCGAAAAGACAATTGAACTGGCGACTCCATTCTTGCAAAACATCGTTAAGCAAGAACTAGCTCAAATCGATGACCTTGGAGGGCTGTCTGTCAGACCAGAGACTATGCAAGTCATGTCACCTAAATATGGTGCAATGCCAACTCTTTTTGCACATGGAGCGCTGATTAATGGTGTCATTTACCAAAACAACTCCACCATTAAAATTCAAAAGATGGCAGAGCGAGGAGTTGTCTACTGTAATATTTAGAATAAAAGAAAAGCCTTATCTGGCACTGCACCCCAATAGTGGGACAGAAGAAAAACACTCTTATGAAACCAATTTTCTGAATTGAACAGGAGATTGGTTTTTTAAATGACGTTGAATTCTAGTTTCATTATAAAATGTTATGTAATTTTTAACAATATTTGTTATACTAACTTTGTTGTGTTTTCTCCTATCTTGGAGATAAAAGGTTTCAGTCTTTAAAGCGGAGTGAAACCATTCAATACAGGCGTTATCTGCAGGTGTCCCTTTTCGAGACATTGAGCGGGTAATGCCTTTTTCAATACAAGCGAGATAGTAAGCATGTGATGTATAGACAGATCCTTGATCACTGTGTAATAGGACTCCTGATTCTAAATCAAGTTGATTAAGGGTATCAAGTACAAGATCATTGTCCTGTGTATCTGAAATAGTATAGGCCACAATTTCACGATTATAAAGGTCCATAATAGATGACAAGTATAAGGTAGTTTTTCCAAAGTTGAGATAAGTAATATCTGTAACTAGTTTTTGTAATGGTCTGGTTGCCTTAAAGTCACGGTCTAGCTTATTGTCTGTGACGTAGTATGGCCTACCTAATTTAGGGGACTTCTTTATTCTAGTGCGACATAGCCACCCTCTGCTCTTCATGATACGATAGACTTTCTTTACATTGGCATTAATCCCAAACTCTTTCTTTAGAAGACTTGTAATGGTTCTATAACCATATATAAACTTATATTTTAAGCAGAGCTCTTCAACTTTTTCGATAAGACTATCATGAATAGGAGGCTTGATATTAGATTTCCACCGATAATAGGTTGAGCGTGAGACCTTAAAACAGTCCAGAATAAAACCTAATGGATACTGATATCTGTAGTAATCAACAAGCTTGATGAGTGTTACTTTATCGATTTTCTCATCAAGCTTTGATACTTTTTTAAAAGTTCAACTTGTAGTTTTAATTGCTCAACTTCTGATAACTGTTCCATTCCTTGACCGTAAGTATATTGCTTACCTACAGGTTGATGAAAACGATACGTTTCTCCTTTTTGATACCAGCGCCACCATGTATATATCTGGCTTTTATTTTTAATACCAAGTCTATCCATAATAACTTTTTCGGGCTTACCTGATTTCTTCATTTCAATACAGGCTAATTTGGTTTCTAACGAGTAAGCTTTTTTGACCATAATAAAACACTCCTGATTCTATTTTACTAGAATTCTACAGGAGTGTTTTTCTTGTGTCTCATTTATTGGGTGCAGTGCCTCTAAAGGCTTTTTTTATTTACCATGTTTTTCCAATAGGAAATTGTTAATAGATTTTTGACTTTCTGTATTGGCTTTTTCATTTGCGGATAAGCTACCACCAGTTCTCATCCTCATCTCAGGTGTACTAAGAACACCATTTCCAAGAAAGAGGTGACCAGCATCTTTATAAAGATTAATTTCTGTATCAGGTTTTTGCTCTTTTATTTTTTTAGCCATAGCTGGACTATTCCACATTTGGTCATCTTCCCCTGCAATAATCATAATATGAGCTTTAACATCTTTTACAGGTATGACTTTTTTTACCAATGATTTGTCACTCTTGATAGCCGTATCATAGGTTTCCTTATATACAATTGGTCCTTTTGTGAGCATCGGCCAAAGCATATTTTTTACCAAAGCAACAAATGAACTCTTCTTAATATCAATATATGGTAGTTCTTTATCTTGCCAAGTCCATGAAGACCCGTAATCCTTAAAATCCAAACCGGCAAAATTATACGCAGATGGGGCTGTCACTACAAGATTTGAAATATCATCATATTTGCTGGCAAGATTCAAAGCATATTCTGCGCCTTTTGACCCAGCTAAAACTGTTATCGGCCCTTTTTCAACCTTCTGTTTCTGAATATAATTGAGGACATCTTCAAATTGTTCTAAAGGAATTCTTGCCAATGTTTTTTGTTGATTGTTCATGCCATACATAAAGACTGCCAATGTCTCATATCCCTCTTTAGCTAAACGCTCAGCTTCTCCAAAGTTAGGACTCCCTTCAGATCCGCCATAGCAAACCACAATTCCCTCATATTTTTTCTGATCCGGAACCAAGTGGAAGCCTTCCATAGTCCCCTCATCCACATAAGTTACCGATACACCAGCTATCTTAGTAGGATAATAACTCACATTGGTCACGTCGGTCAAATACTTAGGGGTATTTGGATCATCCTCTCCATATTTTGCATCATTCGTTTTTCGAAGTGCTATAATAACACCACCAAATACAAGTACAAGACAAAATATAACAATTATTATTTTAATAAAATTTTTCATCTATTTCACCTTTATTCTATTCTTTCCGATAGCTGACACCTTGCCTAAACAACAATCAAAATCCCCCTTTAAGAACTTAATAGACAACAATTTCTTTATTTAACAAGCAAATTATATTATTGTTTTACAATAATGTCAATGCCTTATGAAATATATTATATCACTGATGAGTATCCATATCAGAAAACTCAACTTTCCTAACTAGAAACTTTTTTGAGAAATGATTTCTCAATTAGAACTTTATTTTCTTATAAGGATTAAAAAATGAATCAAGGTCCTTCATTCTGAGACGCCATTTTATATGGCGTCTTTTTTATTGGATATCTCCATTACAATTCAATAATTGTTGCTGGATAGTCGATTGCTGCCAAGAATGTCAGTAAATCATTGGTAGCTAAGAAAATTGTTTTTTCATTCGTATTGGGGTGGAAACTCATTCGTTCTTCAGGAATAATCTCCTTGTAAATATAAACTGAGATGTCGTGGTCCTTGTTATTTAGTAAACCAAAAGGTGAGACGACACCTGGTGGTAAGAGCATCTTCTCATATAGACTGTCACTTGAAGCCATGCGCATTCTATTAGCTCCGACAACCTCCTTAAAAGCATCCATATCTAACATCTTTTGGTCATCCATTATCAAAAGATAAAACTGTGTTTTTTTCTTATTGGTTAAAAACATAGTTTTTGTCCGGACGCCGTCTATCCCTTCAATGAAAGAATCAGCTTGTTCAGTTGTTAAAGCAGGTTCATGTCCCACAATCTGAAAAGCAATGCCTAGTTCATTTAACTTGTCTGCAACAGGCTGATATAAGTCCATAAGCAACTCCTTTACTTATCCTTTATTTGAAGTATAAACACCAATCATAATAGCCAAAACACCAAAAATTTGCAAGCCCGTAAAAGATTCGCCTAAAATAAGCACACCAAACACAATAGCCACAGCCGTCGATACGCCAATAAAGGAAGCTGTTCGATTGACACCAATTTTGGCAATAGCGACATTTGATAAGAAGAAGGCCAAGACTGAACAACCAATACCTTGATAAAGAATGGCTAGCGCAAATGTCTTATTTTCAAATGGCAGAATGATGAGTTGTGATAAGTTTTGATGAACGATTGCTTCGCCTATAGCCAGGCTAGCGAATACCAGAAAACCAAGCAAAATCATGACGACGGTTAATTCTACTCCTGTAAAATGGCTAGCCTTGTCTACATAAACACAATAGAGGGCATAGAATAGTACTGCTAGAAAGAGCATGGCATACCCTAGCACCGAAAAACTAGCTGATATGCCTACGGCCATAACACTAAGCAAAACACCTGAAACAGTTATTGCAATACCGACAATCTGATGCATACTTGGCTTTTCTTTCAATATCAAAGTTGCCGCAATTAAAGCCATGACTGGAATTGAGGCTAAAAAGGCTCCACTTTCGGATGCTGTAGTTAAATTGATACCTAATGTTTCACCTAAAAAGTAGAGAACGGGACTAAAAATTGCTGCCAAAAGGACATACTTAATGGACTTGCCTTTAAAATTGACTCTTATTAATCCTATCACAAATAGGATTAGGAGAAAAAGTGCAGCCACTAGAAAACGCCAGCCAAGTAGAGCTAAAGCTGATGCTGTTTGGCCAGCTTCTTTAGTGAAAAGGTAGCTTAGACCAAATAAAATTTCACATCCAATGGCACAAAGCGACCCTATGATAAGGTCTTTTTTGGTATTGTTTGTCATTTCCTTTCCTATCTATTTACCAAGAACCAATCGTCTTGTATAAACTGCTTGACCTGAATGCATGAGAGCATCGTCAATAGTTGAGACTAGGCGAACTGCGCGAGTGACTGGTGGATTCCAAGAACGATCAATAATTTCATCTAGACTGTTAAAATCAAGTTGACTGAGATAAGTCTTACTTAGGTTAAATGTGACCTTTAAGTAATCTATCAACAAATTCTTATCCTTAATAATGACTTTTCTTGCTTCCTCTGGACGATGTTTCCATTCTTCAGTGTCTCTTGGTAAATCAAATGCAAAGCGATCAACCCATCCCTGAGAAAAATAGAGTGCTTCCTCACCCTTTAGCTCTGATACTTGTTGATCCAACATCTTAGCAGTATGCCAAATCAACCATGAGACTGATTTAATCAGTGGATCTGGCATGGTATTTGCTTCTTCCAGGGTCATTTGATGAAAAGAATCTAAAAATCGTTCCTCAGATCGGTCCAATAAATCACACAACAATTGTCTGTCAATCATAATAATCCCTCCAGATAATCTTTCTTCTATTATACCATGGTAGACAGCCTGAATCCCTCTCCTAAAATGGCAAAAAAAAGAGAAAACTATTTAGCATTCTCTTTTTCAAATTGATTTAATAATTTTTGTAAGTGGTCAACTGTTAATACAAATTGATTTGCACCCGAAACTAATTCTTTTCCAATCGCAAAGCCATAGGTTGCCTGTCTTAACATTTCTATATCATTGTGGTCATTTCCAAAAGCAAGATATGCTTGGGCACCGATTAATCTAGAAAGAGCGGCATACTTATCATTTCCTTTTGCTGTAATGACAAGTTCCTTTTCTTACGGATGATAAACATAAGAAATGCCTTTTATGTCAGAAAAATGAGCAAGCCTTTCAGAAGATACATCAAACAGGATAATTTTACTGACTTTACTATTGCTTATAGGCTGAGCCTTTGCCAATCGTCCACTGTCTAGTTTTTGCAAAATATGATTTTGAGAATTTCTAATTCTAGCTGTATAATCCCAATCATAATCAAAAATATAATCTAAATCTTCCCTGTCCATAATTACTCTAATTGCAGCAACAGCTTTAACAGGAATGGATTCCATTAGAATGATTTGGCCATCCTGACGATACATGCTCCCATTCCCACCGATTAAATCATTATCTGGAAAATCATTTAAAAGTGGCAACATATCACGAATCGGACGAGCGGAAGCAAAAATGATGTTAAAACGACTATTTAAGAGTTGCAAGATTTCGTTAAGACCATCAGCAATCCTTATCCCATCAAAAACCAGTGTTCCGTCCAAGTCAAAGACTAAATAAGGTGTCTCATTCATAATGATTTATTTTTTTAAACTTCCTTGATTATCTTTACCCATTTCAGCCTCTATCATATCTTATGAAATTTCTCCTTTTTTCAATTGCCAAGCTAGTATAGCAATTCCAACAAAAAGAACAAGACTTGCCATAAGACTACCTTCAGTCCCAAAAGCTCCGCCTGATAGCCAGTCCGGTGCACCAACCTTGCTTTTGAATGTTAGAATCGAAGCCCCCGTCTGCGAACCACTGACTGCAACACCAAAGAAATTACCTTGCATAAAATTCCATGCTCCGTGAAGACCAGCCACACCCCAAATATTATCCGTTTTCAGCATGTAAAGTGCCATTAGGAAACCAGATAAAATGAGACTAAGCATAGAAGCAATGGTCACATGATCATTTCCTAAATGCATAAGACCAAAAAGACTACTTGACACTGCAACTGCTATTGCCAAATTACTTCGCTTATTTATGAGAGGTAGGAACCACCCTCGGGTAATCAACTCCTCAGTCCCTCCTTGAATAAACCATAAGGGAATTAAGGAAAGTACATACCAGATGGTTTTACTGGATAAGTCAACTTTATCAAAAGTCAGACCTCCAAATAGATAGGATAGTAAAAAGGCACTTGATAAAAGAACTGTTCCCCAGAACCAACCTTTGACAATCTCGAAAGCCCATTTCTGCTTAAAAAAACCGAGACTGGTAATTGGTCGATTTTCAAACCACTTTACCCAAGCCATTAAGGCCAACGCTGCCCCAGCAAATCCCAATAATTCAAAATGCATACTTTGCATCATATTCAAGACATTACCCGTATGACCATCTTTTAGTAAACTATATATTAAAAAAACAAGTAGTGAAAGTAAAGAATAAATAGTCACTCCTACGAACATAACGACCTGTGTCATCACACAAGCCAAGATAATGATAAGCCAAGCTGGCCATTTTTGGTAGCGGTCAGTATTAAATGACAACATTTTATTAGCCATAATCATCCTCATTTCATTCTTATCTTGTTATAATAATACAATTGTCTTCTTATTTCAAGTGAAAATAAAAAAACAGCCCTAAGGACTGTTTTAAAATTACTTGTCTTCGCTTGTTAACCATTTAGCAAAAACTGCTGCTAATGCGCCACCAAGTTCAGGTGCTAAGAAGTAAACCCACAAATGACTCAAACTAGATCCACCTGCTAATAAAGCTGGACCAAATGAACGAGCAGGATTTAATGATGCACCTGTCAAGCTAATTGTTGTAAGAATTAATAGCGTTAGTGACAAGCCGATAATTAAGCCGGCAAAATTTGGATTACCAAATCTATTATCAGTTACTAGTAAGATTAATGTTACAAACAAGAAAGTAGCTAAAGTTTCAACTAAAATCGCCATCCCAGCTGAAATAGTTGGAAAATCATTTTGTGCTAGCATATTTGCTGGTAAGCCTGCTGCTTTAACAAATAAGGCAATAAGGCCTGCTGCTATGAGTCCGCCAACAAATTGGGCAAGCATGTAAAATCCAGCATCTTTACCGGAAATTTTCTTTTGAATCAACATGGCTGTTGTAACGGCTGGGTTAAAATGACCACCCGAAATACTACCAAATGTATAGGCTGAAATAGTAATAGCTAAACCAAATGCCATGGCAATGGCCAAAACACTACCTTTTGTAATAACAGCTGTCGCAGAGCCGATAAAAACTAGTAAAAATGCACCAAAAAATTCTGAAATATATTTTTTCACAACAATCTCCTTAATATTATGTTCTGATTCAAGTATAGATGATTTTTGAAGTAATTCAAATTTTTTGATTATAAAAACATTTTAGCCATAATTTAGATGGACTTTTCATTAGAAAAACGGATTAAGCCTGTTTCTGCATCAACATAAGCTACTGGACCAAACGGGATAATGGCCCTTGGGGTCGCATGACCAACATTTAGATTAGCCACTATAGGGATATCCTGATCAACTACTGTTAGTAAGTTTTCCTTATATTCTTGATCGAAGGTTTCGTCCATCGGTTTACCAACAAGCAGTCCAGAAATGACAGAGAAGATACCTGTTTCTTTTAGAGCTAGTAACATTTTTTTATGGAGGGCTGGTTCCGGTTTTTCTTCACTAGTTTCAAGCAATAAAATTTTTCCTGTCCAATCTTGCAAACTTGGGAATAAGTCATATTTTTTGCAGAGCTCAACGCTATCTCCATGTCGCTCATTATTAAAGAGATCATAGAGGGATTCTAAACAGCCTCCCAATATAGGGCCACTAAATTTTCCAGAACCTTTTAACAGTTGGAAACCCTGATTATCATGGGAAATACGTGGTGTACCTAGGGCGTCCTCCGAAAAATCAGTCCGTTCATCATACCAAACATCGCTAGCTTTTATTTCAGAAATCTTTCCTGTTCTGATCAATTCTTTGAAATAGTGCTCAGTGTAGGGAAGCATGTCCTGGTCCAACTCGCAAATATCTGGTAGGAAAGCCTGCCCGTAGAAAGTTTGAATTCCAAGTTTGTGCAACATCAGGTGATTCATCGTCGTGTCTGAGAATCCTAAAAAAGGCTTTTGTTGGATGACTTTTTCAAGTTCATTATTCTCAAAGAGGTAAGGTAAAAGGCGGTAAGTATCTTCACCACCAATGGCGCAGAGAATCAAGTCAATATCTGGATCAGCAAATGCTTGGATTAAATCCTCAGCACGTGCTTTAGGATTGTCTTCAATAAAGTCGACACCCTTTAAACTGTGGGGTAGAAAAACAACTTTCAAGCCCATGTTTTCAAGTCGTTGAATTCCAAGTAGGACTTCATGTTTAACGATTTGTTCACCAATGATACCACTGGATAAACTAACTATACCAATTGTTTTAATCATCAGATACACCTCCTTAGTTTTTTTATTATAGCATAATTGTTAATGATTTTGATTTATTGATTTCAACTTCTTTCAGTCAATTATATCTTGGCTATCAACCTTATCATTTTTTATCATTGTACTTTTATTAATACCATCTGATACAAACCTAAAAACTAAGAAAGTTGCAGCTGAATTTGTACTATCTAATTAATCGATGGATTGATCTTTTAACCCTAATTACATCACCTGTTGTTACATTAAAGCTTTCTATTCTATTTTCTTCAAATACTTGAATTTTTCCTTGTCCAGTTAAGATGTATAGGACTTCCTCTATTTTTATATGGCGATGCTAATCTTGATGGCTTTGGTCTGGTATCAGATTATGATGTACTTCAAATTCACTAGAACTATAATAATCTACTTCCGTTCCATTTTCTTTTCTTATGTTGATTGCTTCTGCTTTACTAATGATTTCAATACCTTTTTTTCCATAATCGCCATACCTTTCCTTTTTAGGTAAATTATAGTCTGATTTAGTTATTATATGGTGATGATTCTAACAAAAAAAGACTAGTTTTTAACTAGTCCTTCTACTTAGCGTTCCGCCAGCGTTTTGTCTGTTTTAAGACCATTGGATAGGTCATTTTGAAAATCACTTTTGCCAGAGTACTCCCTTCTCCTTTAGAAATACCTTCCCGTCCTAAGGCAACCATTTGTTCAAAGGTGATATCTGGAGATAAAAATTTGCCATTTACATAGCATAAATAACAATACTCATCAGATTTTCCTCCTTTATCATTGCTTCCTCTTAAATCTTGTCCCTTTGGCATAAAAAGCATAGCACATGATTGACACATTTTCTCCATTGTTTTCCTCCGTCTTCAAGTTTTATTTATCATATCCAATGAAGAATCATACCTTTTCTGAATTTTTCAATAAAAAAAAGCGTACCTCAATACGACTTCTTTTAATGTGGTGACACAAAAGGCTATTATTTCCCTTTTATTTCCCCTATAATCACTGACAAGGCGTTTATAATACGATCTTGTTGACCTGAAGATAGTTCTTTAATTTGCATCATGAGATCTGATAGATCAGAATTTTCTTCAATTAAACTAATATCAAAAAATCCTTCAAAATCAACTTGTAGTGCCTTCATGACCTTTTCCAGAGTCTTCACCTTTATGTTTGTGGACTGATTTTCTAATTTATACACATAATTAGTCCCGAGGTCTGCTTTTTCCTCTAGTTGCTCTTGGGTCATCCCATGTTCCAACCTTAAAAGTCGAATTCTCTTGGAAATATATTCCTGTAATATTTTATTATCCATTAATTTTTACCTCATAACATTAATTCTACACATATATCACAAAATTTTTTAGATTTTTTAATGACATTTTTATTCCCTTTCAACCTTTAAAGGTCTTTCTTTCCTATTTTTTCAATAACACAAGTAACTATTTCTCTGAACATAAACTTTTAAAGGTTGTAATTTAAAAAGAATTGTTTTCAGAAAACATCATTATTTCATCATAAACCAATTAGAACCTTTCTAATTAACCTTATTTATCAAGCAAATGATTAAAAGAATCAATTTCTTTACTTGTCTATTTACGATATCCAATTAAAATAATATCTGAATTAACGTTCAAAATTAAACTTTAAAAGAAGGACTAATGATACTTGAATAAAAAGAAAAGACATTAGGATTTTGCAACAATGCATACCATCCCAATCCCTCAATTTTTGCGTCCACACTTGTTTAGACCTATCCTAATCACTGAAATATATAGTATAGTACAACTACTATACTATATATTTCAGTGATTAGGATAATATAAACTTATATATTTTAAAATTGTAATACAGTTCTAAAATGACTGTAACAATAAAATATAAAATCAATCCCAACTTATTATCTAAGCTTTTTTGCAGACTGTGTTATAATGATTGTGTCAAGGAGGATTCAAAATGAATAATAGTTATCAATTAAAAGAGATTTCCAGTCAATTATTAGTCGAACGTGGTGTTAGCCTTGATGATATTGCTGACATCGTTTTATCTTTACAAAACAAATATATTCCAAATCTGAATAAAGAAGAGTGTTTAGAAAGTATTGCTGCCGTTTTGAAAAAAAGAGAAGTTCAAAATGCTATCATAACGGGGATTGAATTAGACAAATTAGCTGAGCAAGAGCTTCTGTCTGAGCCACTATTAACTATTCTGATGAAAGATGAAGGCTTGTATGGGATAGATGAAATTTTGGCACTTTCAATTGTCAATCTCTATGGTTCAATTGGATTCACTAACTACGGTTACCTTGATAAAATTAAACCTGGCGTTATCGCCAAGCTTAACGAAAAAGATGGTAAACAATGTCATACTTTCTTAGATGATATCGTAGCAGCCATTGCTGCGGCTGCCGCTAGCCGTCTAGCTCATAATGACCCAGATAAAAGTGCCATTACTAACCAACAATAAGCAAAAAACCTCTATTTTCTAATAGAGGTTTTTTCAACGACTTTTTAGGAGGAAGCCTTATTGGTTAATTAATTTTTCTTTGGTGCTTTTAAGCCAACACCACTTGGTTTTTTGGATTTTTTCTCAACTTCTTTTTTCGGTTTTGAATCTTTTCCATTGAAGCCCATAGCTTCACCCATGCGCACAGCTACATCTGTATCATCATACTCGCCGTCAAACATGAAAGCACCTGAACCCATAGCATAGACAGGAACTTTTTCACCTGAGTGGTCAGTTGTTGACCAAGCAAGTCCAGCCTTCTTATCTAGAATACGAGTTGCTGTAATTGAAACTGGAATATAGCCACCATAATTGGTATCTTGATCATCAGATTCTTTTTTAGACTCTTCAAAAGCTGCTCTCAAGGCCTCATATTCTTCTTTAGAACATAAGCCACGATCTTTAGCTTTTTCTTCAAGGTAAGCATCTTCATCAGCATTGCTTACTTTTTCAGACGGTGCATCTTCTTTCAAAGTTAAACCAAAGTAGTCTTCAATTTTTGATGCAAAGTCTTTGAAAGACATATCAGGATTTGCTTCTAATTCTTTGGTTACAAGATTATCAAATTCAACCTGTGAACCTTTTTGTTTAGTTAATTGATCAAAGTAAGTTTCATAACCAGTTGATTCGTTACCAATCGTAAAGCCACCTGTTGAATGGTCTGCCGTTACAACAATTAGCGTTTCATCTGGATGTTCGTTATAAAAATCAACAGCTGACTGAATTGATTTTTGGAATCCAATGACTTCATTAACTGTTGTTGCTCCATCGTTTGCATGCTCAGCCCAGTCGATTTTACCAGATTCAGCCATCATGAAGAAGCCTTCAGGATCATCTTCCATTACTTCAATCCCTTTTTTGACCATATCATTAAGATTTTGCGTACCTTTTTTCTGATCTATCTGATATGGCATTGCGCCATCATCTTGAAGATCTTCTGAAACAATGTAAGTCTTCTTCGATTTAGGATTGACTTTTTTAGCTTCATCTTTGGTTTCGACGACATTGTAGCCCTTGTCTTTCAAGACATAATAAAGGTCCTTTTGATCTTCATTTTCACCTTTACGATCCATTAAAGAACCCCCAGCGAAGAAGTCAAAATTTGATTCTGCCATCTGTAAACCAATTGAATAATTTGATTTACGTGATTCTTCATTAGCATAGAAAGCAGCTGGTGTTGCATGGTTAAGTGTAACAGTTGTTAAAATCCCAACAGATTTCCCAGCCCGTTTAGCTTTTTCAGCTACAGAGTCACTTGATTTTGAGAAGTCGCCATTAAGGCCAATTGTATTGGTTTGTGTTTTATTTCCTGTGGCAAAGGCTGTCGCTGTGGAAGCCGAATCAGGAATGAAAGAGTGACAATCATATTGTGACTTTAAGCCAATGACTGGCATCTCAGTGAAATTCATGCGTGTAGGATAAACTTCATCTTTATTGGTCTTAGTAAATCCTAAATAATCCTCAGCTGCCGTTACTGGGGTAACACCCATCCCGTCACCAATAAATAAGAAAACATATTTTGCTTTGTTCTCATTAACTTTAGAGTAATCCTCAGTTTTTGGACGCTTCGCATCATACATTTGAACAGCTTTACCATTAGCTGTTTTCTTAGCTAATTTAGTGCTATTTGCTGCATCAGTATCAATTTTGACATCGGCTTGTTTTGAACAAGCTCCTAATAAAATAGATGATGCTATGAGAAGTGTACCTATCTTTTTAAACGAATGTGTAGTTACTGCCACAATAAATCTCCTTTTTTCCCCTAAACAAATTGGCTACACTTCTATTGTAATATTCGCTTGTAAAATTAGTTTGCGATTTGTGTAAACCTTCTGTAAATTTTCTTTCAAAGATTAAAAAAAACTGAAGAAAACAACCTCTTCAACTTTTACAGTTTGTTGGGTAAAGACACAGCTACTGTAGTGCCCTGAATAAAAGAGAAATATGACCTGAATATGACCTAAAAAAAGGAATTAACTTCCAAATCTAATTTGTTATGCCTGCTAGAATTTGTTTTTTGATAATAGCAATATCCATTTCTGGGTCCTGACTTGCTATGCCCATGATGTAACGTTGACCAAAATAGGCTAACATCGGGCCAATAATGCATCTGATTATTGATACTAAGTCTAAGTCTTGATTAACAGTTGGGTTAGCTTCTTTTAGGGTTTCCAACCAACTTCCCATTTTGGAAAGTATATGATTTTTCTCGGACAAGGCCAAAATGTGCTTTTTTAGACTGGCATTAACCATCACTTCTTGAAATACGATTTGTAGAAGTGGATAGTTTACTTCAAAAAAGATTAGTCGATTGACAACAATGAAGTCAACCGCTTCTTCTAAATCATTTTTATCCTTTAATAGATTAAAAAAATCACCAAACAATGCTGGTAAAACTGGATTAATAACTTCTAACAATAAGTTTTCTTTGGTCACAAAATACTTAAATACGGTTGCTTGACTAACTCTAGCGGCTGCTGCAATCTCTGCTGTTGAGGTTCCATCATACCCCTGCTTGGAAAATAATTCTAAGGCAGCTAAAATGGTTTGCTTTTTTCCTTTGGGAATAGATAGCGTTGCTAAAACCTCAAGATAGGTGGTCTTTTGATTATCGGTCATCATAAGTCCTTTCTATACTCTGCGGTAGCGTTTCATCCCAAAAATGTTAGCAAATGTGAGGATAACTAAAATAATTAACAAGACTGCTATATCAGACCAGATATCCATAAATCCTTTGCCTTGAAGGACAATCCCTGACATGGCATGACCAGAATAAGTGAGAGGTAAAATTTTACCAATACTTCGAACCCAGCTTGTCATCGTGTCTAACGGAATAATTCCTGAGAAGAATAATTGGGGAAGAACAACTAAAGGAATGAATTGCATCATTTGAAATTCTGATTTCGCAAGCGTTGATAACAAGATCCCAAAGGCTAAGGCAACAAGTGCTAAAACATTACTGACCAAAACTAATAAATAAATGTTGCCGACAACTTCTAATTTCATAAGGTAAACTGATGCAATGACAATAATTGTTGTCTGAATTAAAGCTAGTATGCCATAAGAAATCATGTAGCCAAAGACTATTTGTGATCTTTTGACTGGTGTTGCTAAGAGGCGATCAAGTGTACCTGAAGTTCTTTCTTTCAGCAAAGCCATACCCGAAATTAGAAAAACAAAGAAGAAGGTAATAAAACCAATTAAAACTGGAATCATCTTCGCAAAGAAGCTGGTATTTTTATCACCATATCGGTAGCTTTGACTTATTTCAGGAAGCTTGGGTGCCTCAATTTTAAGTGCTGGTTTAGCTTGTGGGGTAGTTTTCGGAATTGATAGTTGGGATAACTTTTTGGTAATTGATGAAATGAGCTCTTTTTGTCCATCTGTTGCTAGAACGGTATTAATTGCCTGACGAGTCATCTTGGTCTTCGAACTGTCGGTATTTGCGTGGAGCAAATTATAATTGCCGTCTTGTTCTCGATTAAGATACGCATCATACTTACCTTCTTTCATACCTCTAATAGCTTCTTCTTCTGAAGAGACATCCTTTATTTCCATACCATCTACTTTCTTCAACCCGTTAACAAGTTCTGTTGGTAAGTTATTGGCAGCCAAATTGACAGAAACACTAGTCTCAGCCGAAAACATGACATTCATCAAGAAAAGTATAAATATAGGTGCTACAAACATCATCAAGACTGTCCGCTTATCTCTTAATAATTCAGTAATTACTTTTTTTACAATTGCAAGTGTCATATTACTCACCTTCAGCTTTCAAAAAGACTTCTTCAATACTTGATACACCATAAGTAGTCTTCAATTGTTCCGGAGTATCTAAAGCAATTAGCCGTCCATCCAATAATAAGCCTACTTTGTCTGTTTTCTCAGCCTCATCCATGACATGGGTTGTTACAAGGATACCAACACCCTTTTCTTTTAAGTGATATAATTCTTGCCAAATTTTTAATCTTAAGGATGGGTCTATCCCAACTGTTGGTTCATCCAAAATTAGTACTTGAGGATCACCTAGTAGGGCTATTGCCAAAGATAAACGGCGTTTCATTCCACCTGAAAAGCCTGATACCAATTTGCTTAAATCATTTACAAGTCCAACAATCTTGGCCACATGTTCAATGACTTCCTTTATAGCATTACCTTTAACACCTTTCATTTGGGCAAAAAATTTCAAGTTTTCATAGGCCGTTAAGCTTTCATAAAGAGCATCAGCCTGTGCCATATACCCTATTTTACCTAATACTTGTCTGTTCGGCATTGTTACCCCAAGTATGGTGGATTGCCCTGCGTCAGCTTTCTCCATCCCTAGACTTAATTTGATCATGGTAGATTTGCCGGCACCTGAGGGACCAATCAGTCCAACAATCTGACCCTTAGATAGGGCAAAACTAATCTTATCTAATATTTTACTTTGTCCATATGATTTCTCTAGTGAATCTAGGATATAGATGTTTTCCATAGTTACCTTCTTTTTGGTGAGTGTTCACTCACTTTTTATAAATACATTATAGTGAGTAATCACTCACTTGTCAATGAAAATTACTATTTTATAAAATATTATTATTATGATATTTTCAGAAAATTTTCGACCTTCAACGTTTGTTTATTTACATAAAATTGTGAAAAAATTAAGGTAACATTTGACAGCTTTTACAAAACGGGGGTAAAATAATAGAAAGGAGGATATGATATCCAGTTCTTGTCTGGATTTTAGAGTAAATTTAAATAATAATACAATTTCTAATTTTGGCTCATATATTAGAAATCGTTTTGGGGTTAGGAGAAGTTTATGAAAAAACGTAAAATTATTTATGGCTTGTTAACGTTGTCATCAGTATTTGTTTTAACTGCTTGCGGTGGCAAAGATGAAAAAAATGCAACAACAACTAAAGATGGTCTTCAAGTAAAAATTGTTGACGGCGAGTATATCACAAATGAGGACTTAAAAACATCTAGTAGTAACAAAGGTTACCTTGCTTTAGAAGTTAAATTAAAAAATACTGGTGATAAAAGTGTTACTTATGGTGAAGATAATTTCACACTTTATACTGGTAAGGATGAAGATGAAGAAAGTATCGAACCAAGTCAAGTTTATGACTCGCTAGATCATTTTAAAACTATTTCTTATGGTAAAGTTTCAAAAGGTCGCTCAAAAACAGGCTATCTTGTATATGAAGTTGATAAAGATCAGAAAAAATACAATCTAGTTATTGATGCTTCAATGGATGACGAAAAGTCTCAAGAACTTAAAATTCCTGTTAATGCAACTAAATACAATGACAACACAGAGAAAATTACAAAACTTGCTGAAACCTTTGTTACACAAACTTTCCTAGATGAGAAAGCGGCTATTGCTGGTTCAGATGCTGAAGCTGCAAGCACAACTGGTGGTGGACAAGTTGAACTACTTGGATCTAAAAAAAGCAAAGAGTGGCAATTAACTAATAAAGTTGACGAAGACCGTGCTGCTTATATGAATAAATTTAAAGAAGAAATTAAAGGTTCATTCTCAGATTACAGTCCAAGCGAAGCAGATTTACAAAAATTCGCTCAACAATATATTGCGGCTAATTCAAAACGTGCAAAAATTGAATATACTGTAAAAAATTATCTCCCAACATCAGCTACTATTGCTGTTAAACCATCCGTTATCAACTATGGTGATATGGATTATGATAGCTTAATTAATGATGCAAAAGAGAAATTGAAAAACAATAACTATTCAGATTATGACCAAGTCTACAAAGATGCTGAAAAGTATATCTTTGAAAATATGCATACACGTTATGATTCTGCATCAATTTCAACACCAGATTCTATGTCTGGTGATGGGTACGAAATTAACTTAACTAAAGACACTGATACTGGTAAATGGACTGTTGATACATCTGATAGTGATCAAAACTACTATTACGATGATTTAATTCAAGCCTTCACTGGTGGTATCAATTCATTCTATTAAACGACTATTTACTCTAAAACATCATAGCCAAATAGATCAATTAAAAAAAGCCCATTAGGGCTTTTTTTAATTGACTAAAGCTAATTCAGTTGCTTTATCAAAAAGGTAAAGAAATTTTTCAGGAAGTCCAAGGTACAATGAATCACCAACTTCAAATAATTCTTTAGAGATGCTTTTTATGACAAGATTTGTTTTGGAGCCTTCAATTCTGACATGAATTATTGCATCCTCACCAAGCATCTCATAAACTTTAACGTGACCTTTAATGGTATTTGCTTTCTCCTCATGGAAAATTTCAATATCATTTGGTCTGATTCCTAGGACCAATTCTTTGGCTAGGCAACCTTTATCTTCAAATTCTAATGCTTTAGCTGGACTAATCACTTGCTCATGATAGTCTGTTTCAAGCTGTAGTTGACCATTCGTTTGCGTCAAGTGACCATCTAAGAAATTCATTGGTGGAGTTCCTATAAAACCAGCAACAAAAAGATTTACTGGATGATCAAAGAGATTTTTTGGACTATCAATTTGCTGAATTTCGCCATCTTTCATAACAACAATTCGTGTACCTAAAGTCATTGCTTCTGTCTGATCATGTGTAACATAGATAAATGTTGCATCTAATTTTTGATAAAGACTAGCAATTTCAAGGCGCATTTCCCCTCTCAACTTAGCATCTAAGTTCGACAAAGGCTCATCCATTAAAAACACTTTAGGATGGCGAACCATTGCTCTACCCATGGCTACACGTTGTTTTTGTCCACCAGATAATTGACCTGGACGACGATCAAGATAAGCATCCATTCTCAACAATTTAGAAACTTCTGCTACTTTTTCATCAATTTGGGCTTTTTTTAGACCACGAATTTTCAAGCTATAAGCCATGTTATTCCGAACAGTCATATGTGGATATAAGGCATAATTTTGGAAAACCATGGCGATATCTCGATCACTTGGACTGACGTGGTTAATTTTCTTACCATCAATCAGTAAATCACCAGATGAAATATCTTCCAAGCCAGCAATCATTCGAAGCGTTGTTGACTTGCCACATCCCGATGGTCCAACAAAGATGATGAATTCCTTGTCTTCAATTTTTAAATTGAAATCTTTTACTGCAGTTGCAGTTTCATAAACCTTATTAATGTGCTTTAATTCAATAGTTGACACGCGGATCCTCTTTCATTTGATTAATTTCTTCCAATAGAGGCACTAATTCTGCCACCGTAGGAATCACATAAGACGTGTATTCTGCAAGACTGAAAAGATTGCCAGTTCCACTGGTTACGCCTACGCCTATCGCTCTGCCATTATTAGCAAAACGCATATCATTAGGTGTATCTCCTACAACTATAATCTCAGAGCTGTCGCATCCCCAAAGTCTTGCAGCTTGATAAAGCAATTCAGGATTTGGTTTAATTGGCCGACTATTGTCTGACGTTCCAACGAAACTAATGAAATGATCTAAACCTAAATCTTCCATCGTTTTCCAGGTAGATAAGAAAGTATCCGTTGTGACAATTCCAATTGCAATATCCATTCTTTTGAGCTTGTCAAAGAGTTTTCTAGTATCTGTAAAGGTTTGAATATCCGACATAGAAACATGAACGGCATCTGTAAAATAATCTTGTAAGCGTTGTGTTAAGAGATTATAATCAAGGTCTTTGACTTCTTTTTCAATAATCTCACCTAAATCTTCAGCAATCAACTGATATGGTTTCCAGGCAATTGCTCCTTCTGGATCAACTTCACCATTATGAAACCCGATGGCATCAGACAATTGTTCAAGATATATGTCACTTGGATATAAGTGATAATCTTTAATAAGTTGATTTAATACAGGAATAATAGCTGGTTGCCACAAGCTGAAAAAATCTATTAAAGTGCCATCTTTATCAAATAATATTCCTTTTATCATTATTCCAGTCCTAACTTCTCTTTAGCTTGACCAAATGTTTTAATACTAGTCGTTTTTTCACCCCTAGTGATTGGATTACCATAAAATCGAAAATCTCCATCCTGAGTATTTGCACCAAAGCGAATCCAGTCATACGATTCTTGACTAAAGCTAATTTTCCCTTGAGCACGGTACTGATCTTGATCGATTTTTTCTAAATCAAGAGCAACTTCTTGGCCGTTAAGTTTATAGAAAAGGTATGGTTTTTTTTCCATTTCAATACAAATATCAAAGTGTAATTCCTGACAGTCATCAGCTACTTTATCACCATAAACAATTACTTGATTGTCATCAGTTGTAAATTGACTGTCTAACTGACAAAAACGAGTCACATAGGTATGACAAGCTGCCAATCCTTTTTTGAGATTATTGGGCGTAAGGTCATCCATTAGTACCCATGTTGCAGGGTCTCCAGGCACAGAAGGGGTCGTTGCAGTTGGATAACATTCATCTTTTAGGAGGTGAGAGTCACTACCACCAATTGCACAAATACGATACCCCTCTGACCAGAAGAAATCTGATAAATCCACAGCTTGTTGATTAGCCAATTTCCCTCGGGCTTTGGGCTCTAATTCATAAGTAGGGTCATTTATTATTTCTAGACTTCTTATTTTGTCTAGACTTAATTCATCGAATTGCCATTTCCATTGGTATAGAAATGGATGATTGATTGAAAAATACCAATCATTATCATTACACTCTTTGATAAATTTATCAATGGCTGCAAGAACCTTTTCTTGTCCACTATCGTTGATAATGGCATCAAGGCTTTCAGGTCGTTTAGTCATTCCAAAAACATTAGCATGACCAAAATTAGTGGTCATTTCCATTCCTGGTAGAACCATTAATTCTGTTTCTTGCCATCCTGTATGAAGCAAGTTATGCTCAGTTGCGTAATAGAAATCTAATCCCTCTCCAAGAACTTTTTCAGTGACTGTAGGAATTAATTCTTTTCCATCTGATAATTGGGTGTGTGTATGGAAGTCACCTTTATACCAGGCTTTGCCTTTTTGATAAATTTTGTCTTGGTCGAAAAAGCTATAGTTAAAGTCTTTATCAACCCAGATTGGGCCACCAATTGCTTCCAAAATAGAACTAGCTTCAAAACTAAGGTCAATTTTGAATTCAATCAAGTCTTTATCAAAGTGCTTGCCATATTCTTGGTTGTAGACAGCTTCAATTGTCCATTGACCTTGGCCGAGCTCCCCTGGAATTGCGCCAAGGGTGCTGGTTTTAGGGTCATTACTTAATGAAATAATTGGGTTGCTATAACTGAGTTGCTTTTGAAAACGGAGTCTGCCTTTTTCATCCTTAATCATTAAGAGAACAAGCATTGTATAAGGCACTTCTAAATCATACTGTAAACTAATCCCTGTACAATTTTCAGGCATTTGGAAACAGACTGGAGATATCTTATGCGTATCTTTATTTAATTGAAAGTGATAAGTTTCCATGCTGATTTAACTCCTATTATTATTTTTCTAAAGCTTTATCTAAGGCTTTTTGTGCTGTTTTTTGTGCATCATCTAAAGCTTTTTGTGCAGGAACATTTTCTAATTCAACTTTATCAGCAGCAATCTTCAAAGCGTCGTAAATAGCACCATCAGTTGGGTCAATTGGTAATACTGAACCATGTTTTGCTTGTTCAAATGGTACTAATGCTTGTGGGTTTTCTTTAACATATGCTTTGTAGTCAGCATTTTCTGTGATTGCTTTGTTTACGGCTACATAACCAACAGCTTTTGTCCACTTAACTTGGTTTTCAACATTTGTAAAGTATTTCATGAAGTCATAAGCACCCTTTTGCTCGTCTTTGGTAGATTTCGCGAGGACGTCCATTAAGAGAGCGTCTGCTGCTGGTGCTGATTTAGAGTCTGCATCCCAAGCAGGTTGTTCCATTGCTTGTACTTTTTTTAAGTCAAGGTCGGCTTGGTCACCAGATGATCCAATGTAACCACCGGCAGTGTTATCTAGTACATCATCAATTGTTTTGTACCAATACTCCCAGCCTTGCCCACCTGAGTTAACAGTCATTGTTTTATCATCATGGATCCAACTTCTGAATTGTTCCCAAACTTCAACCCACTCTTTATCATTGATGGTAACTGTTTTCCCATCTTCGCTGAACATTTTTGCATCATTACTTAAAGATGCATCAATTAGGTTATATTGGCCCCACATTGGTTCCCAACCATATTTGAATTTACCAGTATCTTTGATGGCTTGGGCTGCTTTGCCCATATCTTGCCAAGTCTTAATTGAATCTGGTTGAATATTTGCAGTTTTGAAAGCTTCTTGGTTATAGTACATAACCTGTGTTGTACCATAAGCTGGTAAGCCATAACGTTTGCCATCTTTATTTTTACCTTGATCAGCGAATACTTGAAGGTAGTTATCTTCTTTGAAGTCTTTATCATCCTTAGCTAATTCATTGATATCAACTAATAATTTTTTCTTATCTAGATTACGAGATGGTGCAGTATCTAATAGGACAAGGTCTGGTGCTTTATTACCAGCAATTGCTGCTTGTAATTTAGTATAAGTTTCACCATAGTCTGCTTGTGTTACTGCTTTAATTTCATATTTATCTTGAGACTTGTTATAGTCTTTAATAATATCTTTCCAAACATTAACGGCTGTTTTCCCACCTGCAAACCAAAATTCAACTTCAATTTTGCCATCTTTTGTTTTAGGAGCTGAGGAGCTTGAACCACCACATGCCGAAAGTACAAGTGTCGATAATAGTCCAACTGAAGTAAGTGCTAACCAATTTTTTTTCATGATAAAATCCTCTTTTTTTAATAAGTGTAAAACAATATATATTAACCTTTGACACCAGTGTCACCACCGATACCATTGATAAACCATCTTTGAGTGAATGCAAAGATGATGAGTAAAGGTAGGACAATAACAGCACTTGCTGCCATTACTTTTGCCCACTCTGTTCCATAAGCTCCACCTTCAATGAAGAAACTACGCAACCCTTGTGACACTAGATACTTAGGCTGATCATTAGTAATTAATGATGGCCACATATAACTGTTATAAGCTGCTATAAAACTCATCAAACCGAAAGTAATAAATGATGACTTGGTCATCGGACAAACAATTTCCCATAAAGCTCGGAAATGTGAAGCACCATCCATCCGCGAGGCTTCAACTAAGGTTTTTGGAACCTGCATGAATGCCTGACGTAACAAGAAGATTCCAAAGATACTAATCGTACTTGAGACAATCAAGCCTGATAAAGTATTTAGTAAGCCACTTTGAGATAAGATAATGTAGCTCGGGATATAAGTTGCCGCCACTGGTAACATGTATGTTCCCATAACGATGGTAAAAATGAGGTTTCTGCCTTTAAATCTCAAAAAAACTAAGGCATAGGCTAACATAGCACCAGTAACAATTTGGATTAAAACAATGACTAATGATGTCCACAAACTATTCCAGATATAAAGCGGAATAGGTGAGTTGAAGAAAATCTCTGAAAAATTTGACCATTGTGGTACGGTTGGCCAAAAATTATCTGGATTCATTACTTCCGCCTTAGTTTTTAGAGAACTAATAATCATCCATAAGAATGGAAATGCTGTAAAGATACTAACGAGAATTAAGATGGTCCACTTAATAAGTGTGGCTAAAATGCTCTTGGCATTCATATTTTGATTTTCCGACATGATTACTCCTTAATAATGAACCCAACGTTTAGAACCAACAAATTGCATATAAGATAGAACCACTGTTATAAGGACCATGACGACGGCAACGGCTGTTGCTTGTCCCATATTGTATTCTTGGAAACCAAGTTGGTAATACATATAAAGTAAGGTTCTGGTGCTTCCGCTTGGTCCACCTTGTGTTAAAATCTGAATTTGGTCATAGGCCTGTAAAGAATTAACCATGGTAATGATCATCAGAAAGAAGGTTGTCGGAGAAATACTTGGTAAAGTCATGTCAATGAATTGACGCAAAGGCTTTGCCCCATCCAGTGAACTTGCTTCGTAGATATCTTTTGGAACTTTTTCAAGAGCTGACAAGTAGAAAATCATTGCGTAGCCGAGGCTTTTCCAAACAGTAACAATAACAACTGCTAACATTGCTGTCTGAGAACTCTTTAACCACTCTAAAGCTGGTAAATGCAAAGCTTGTAAGATTAAGTTTGCAAAACCATTTTTAGGTTCAAAAATCCAAGTCCAAACAATTGATATTGCTACTGTTGGTGTAATCCAAGGTGAGAATAGGATGAATTTGAATAAACCTGATCCTGCCATCTTTTTTTGTAATAACATAGCTAAAGTTAGTCCACCAAGTATCGTTGGAACTAAAGTTCCCAATGTAAAGACTAGGGTATTTTTTAAGGCTTCGTAGAATCTGGAATCAGCAAGTAAACTCTTATAATTGCTAAACTGTACAAACTGATACTCCGGTGTCATGAAGTTCCAGTCTGTAAAACTTAACCAAAAGGTTCGAAGAATTGGATAAACCCAGAAAATAAATAAAGGAATAAAGGCTGGTAGAACAAATAATGCTACCAACAAGGCATTTTTGAAACGACTTTGACTTAAGGTCATTGGTTAGTTTCTTCCTAAATTGACTAAAAGACAGCCAGCTAAAATTAATATAATCCCTAGTACCCCAGTAAGAGATAGACTTTCCTTATAAAAAATAAGAGATACTAGAACTGTTACTAGGATTCCTAGACCACACCATAAGGCATATGCCACTCCCAAATTTAATTCTTGGATAGCTTTGGCAAAAAAATAGTGACAGATCATATATACACAAGAGCACAAGATACTTGGCCAGAATAGTGTAAATCCCTTAGTCAACTTTAAAGTTGATGTTGCAAAGACTTCTGCGATGATGGCTAAGAGTAAAAAATAGAGGGCCATGTTTCTCTCCTTAACTAAAGCTTAACCTAAGTATAGCGAGAGACTTTAAATTTCCCATATGATTTTTGTAAAAGTATTGTAAATTTTTTAAATAATTAATCAAAGATGAACAATTAACACTTTTGTTCTATTTTTGTTAGGAATAAAAAAACACCCTGGAAAGGCACTGCACCCAATAAATGAGACACAAGAAAAACACTCCTGTAGAATTCTAGTAAAATAGAATCAGGAGTGTTTTATTATGGTCAAAAAAGCTTACTCGTTAGAAACCAAATTAGCCTGTATTGAAATGAAGAAATCAGGTAAGCCCGAAAAAGTTATTATGGATAGACTTGGTATTAAAAATAAAAGCCAGATATATACATGGTGGCGCTGGTATCAAAAAGGAGAAACGTATCGTTTTCATCAACCTGTAGGTAAGCAATATACTTACGGTCAAGGAATGGAACAGTTATCAGAAGTTGAGCAATTAAAACTACAAGTTGAACTTTTAAAAAAGTATCAAAGCTTGATGAGAAAATCGATAAAGTAACACTCATCAAGCTTGTTGATTACTACAGATATCAGTATCCATTAGGTTTTATTCTGGACTGTTTTAAGGTCTCACGCTCAACCTATTATCGGTGGAAATCTAATATCAAGCCTCCTATTCATGATAGTCTTATCGAAAAAGTTGAAGAGCTCTGCTTAAAATATAAGTTTATATATGGTTATAGAACCATTACAAGTCTTCTAAAGAAAGAGTTTGGGATTAATGCCAATGTAAAGAAAGTCTATCGTATCATGAAGAGCAGAGGGTGGCTATGTCGCACTAGAATAAAGAAGTCCCCTAAATTAGGTAGGCCATACTACGTCACAGACAATAAGCTAGACCGTGACTTTAAGGCAACCAGACCATTACAAAAACTAGTTACAGATATTACTTATCTCAACTTTGGAAAAACTACCTTATACTTGTCATCTATTATGGACCTTTATAATCGTGAAATTGTGGCCTATACTATTTCAGATACACAGGACAATGATCTTGTACTTGATACCCTTAATCAACTTGATTTAGAATCAGGAGTCCTATTACACAGTGATCAAGGATCTGTCTATACATCACATGCTTACTATCTCGCTTGTATTGAAAAAGGCATTACCCGCTCAATGTCTCGAAAAGGGACACCTGCAGATAACGCCTGTATTGAATGGTTTCACTCCGCTTTAAAGACTGAAACCTTTTATCTCCAAGATAGGAGAAAACACAACAAAGTTAGTATAACAAATATTGTTAAAAATTACATAACATTTTATAATGAAACTAGAATTCAACGTCATTTAAAAAACCAATCTCCTGTTCAATTCAGAAAATTGGTTTCATAAGAGTGTTTTTCTTCTGTCCCACTATTGGGGTGCAGTGCCGAAAATGGGTGCTTTTGTCATTTTTATTCATTACTTTTTAGTTCCCAGGTATTATCTGATTAACCTTATTGATTAGACTTATTACTTCTTTTCCATAAGCTATTCTTTCTCAGAAGCTTGAAAGGGTGTTTTGTAATAGGTAATTTGTTCTGGTCTTGCTTTTGATTTTAAGTAAAGTTCTACTTCTAGAGAAGTCATTGCAAAGTAGTCCAGATAATTAGTTTGGGGATTTAATCGCCTTACTAAATCATCGACAGTTGTTTCAATGCCTGAAGTATACAATTTTACAGCCTTGATATCATTTAATGGGATTATTTTCTTCTTTAAGATAAGGACTTGTTGCTCATCATCCCAAGTAATAATTCCTTTTTCATTACCTTTGGTAAACATTGTTTTTCCTAAATGCTTTGTTTTTGATGAATACTTTCCCAGTCTTTGCCAAAATCGTCAACTGCTTTTTGGATTGATGGCATAGCAAATCCGGCTTCAAAGACATCTGGCCCTGCTGTTATTGCTTGGGCGCCAAGGGCAAATGCTTTATTAACTTGTCCAACATTTTTAAAGCTAGCAGCTAAAATTTTACTGTCAGAACATTCGCGGTCAATTGCTTCCGCTAATTGTCCAATAACAGCTTCCGCATCAATATTGAGATTTTCCATCCGGTTATAGTAAGGGGCTAAATAATCTGCTCCTGCTTCAATAGCCAACAGACCTTGGAAAGTTGTATAGATAGCTGTTGCTGTAATATGATAACCATCAGCTTTCAAGGTTTTAATAGCAGTAAGGCCATCGGTAGTTACAGGAACTTTAACAAAAATACTATCTCCTGCCTGACGACGAATTTCAGCAGCATCTTTTAATATCCCTTCATAGTCTTTTGCGACCACTTGAACATGGATTGACGCTTTATCACCAATAATGGAACGAACTTCTTTAATTCGTTCAAAAAAATCAATCTGACCTTCTGCTTTAGCAATTGTCGGATTTGAAGTAACCCCGGCTAGAGGTAAAATTTTTGACCATTTTTTAATTGCCTCAAGATTGAGGGTGTCTAACATATATTCCATTACATTTCCTTTTCTAAACAAAATCCTTAAAAAGTATGCTCAGTGCGTTCAATGATGTCATCTTGTGTTGCTTTTGATAAAACATTGAAGAATGCTGAGTAGCCAGCAACACGAACAATTAAATCACGGTGTTCTTCTGGATGCAGTTGAGCGTCAATTAAGGTTTCACGAGAGACCACGTTATATTGGATATGATAACCATGAAGGCGATTAAAGAATGTTCTTAAAAGAGCCATCAGTTTCAACTTATCTTCTTCTTTGGCTAAAGTCTGTGGGTTGACTTTTTGATTAAGCAAGACACCACCAACAATTTCATCTGTGCGCAATTTAGAAACAGATTTCAGTACTGAAGTTGGTCCTTTTTTATCCATACTATGTTCAGGAGAACAACCCTCAGCTAGCGGCGTACCAGCATGACGTCCATCAGGCGTTGCCAGTGTTCCCTTTCCTTGACCGACATTAGCTGAAATTGATGATGTTCCTGAATAGCGCGTACCTCCAATTGGACCACGACCATAACGCGTATTTGGATATTTGGCAATCTCATCAATGTAAGTATCATAAGCATCGACGACTAACTGATCGACATAATCGTCGTCATTCCCATATTTAGGGGCATCATTAATGAGCATTTGACGAATTTCTTCGCCGCGGTCCCCCGCGAAATCGGATTCCAAAGCATGCCACAATTCTTGAGGAGTCAGTTTGTGCTCCTCAAAGACTAATTTCTTAAGCACTGCTAAGGAATCAGCAAGGTTGGCTATCCCTACTTGAAGGCCAGAGATAAAGTCATAAACTGCTCCGCCTTCTTTCAAAGTCTTACCTCGGCCGATACAGTCATCAGTTAAGGCAGAGCAAAGAATGTCTGGGCATTCGCGTTCCAAACCAAGGTCAATGGCATTTTCGACAACGACACTCATGCGGGTTATTTCGCGTAGAGTTTTATCCCAAGCAACTTTCAACTCCTCATAAGAAGTCATATCTGTAAAGTAACCATGTCCCTTAGCAAAACGTTTACCAGATGAGGGATCAATGCCGTTATTCATAGTAATTAATAAGATTTTCGGGAAGTTAATATAGCTCATCCCTGTACAACGGTAACCCCACTTACCAGGGACAGCTGTTTCAACACAGCCAATAGCTGAGTAATCATAAGCATCTTCTTCCAAAACACCTTTTTTGATAAAGGATGGAATAATAATTTCATCATTATTTATGGCTGGCATCCCAAAACCAAGTTTCATGACTTCGATACATTCATTCATAAAATCATTATCTAAACCTTTATGGTAACGAACAGTCAAGTTTGGTTGTGGTAATTTAGTTTGAGCTACTGAGCGCAGAACCATATAGGACATTGGATTGACAGCATCTTTTTTATCTCTGGTTTGACCACCAATGGTCACGTTTTGGTACATTGGACTACCTGCTGAAGAGAAGGTATGTGATTGACTGCGTACTTTATTGATGGTTAAGGTTTTTATCCATAAATTGGTTAGGCGTTCAACAATTGATTCCTCTGTTTCACGTCCAGCTTCTAAATCTGCCTTGGCATAGGGATACATGTATTGGTCAAAACGTCCATATGAGAGGGAGTGACCATTTGATTCTATCTGCAAAATACACTGGATAAACCAAACAGATTGGACAGCTTCCGCAAATGTCGCAGCTGGCTCATAGGGTACTTTGTCACAGATTCGGGCAATTTCCAAGAGTTCAGCTTTGCGATCAGCCGAAGCCTTTTCCGCCATTTGGCGTGCTAATTCTGCATAACGGCGAGAGTAAGTCTTGATGGCGTCGATGACGATGAAAATGGAATCGTACAAATGATACTTATCAATGTTTTCTGGAACAGTTAGGTCCAAGGCATCTTTAGCAGCATGTGCACGGGCTTCAAAGTCTTTCAAGCCAAATTCAAGAACTTTCTGGTAATTGACAGCTAAGTGAGCATCACCTGAATTCATTTTACCTTCCATCCCAAAGAAGCCTGTTTCCATATAGACATCAACTTCTCTTGGTAGAAGCGCACCTGCGCGTGCCCGGAGATTATTGTTTTCCCAGAATGGTGCTATTGAACGCAACTGCTCTTTGGTTTCTTCCTTAATATAGAAGACATCGCCATCGCGCTTTTCAAAGAGATCCAATTCATTAATTACGAATTCAAGTGTATACTCAGGAAAAATGGGGGCATCTTTATTTGAAGAAGCTTGGTTACCAGCAATCAAGCTTTCATCTTCAATATAAATTGACATATGTTCCAAAATATTTTGCAACATATAAGCTCTTTTAAGATTGGCTGGTTTATCTTGATGCTCTTTATAAGTTTCTGTTACCAGAATAGCTCGCTCAGCATCGATATACGGTTTTTTATCAAGCACAGCCTCGCGGTAAGTGCTCATCCGTTCAGTTAATTGGCCAAAACGTGAATTAGTTAGGGTCATAGCTATCACTCCTTGTTTTTTCTTTCGTAATAGTTTTATGTTTCTTTCGTAACTATTTTAACATAAAATATATTCTAAAAGATATGTTCATTCGTTAAAAGCGTAAGCAAAAAGATATTGCACAATTGTGCAATATCTCGGTGCCTTGACATTGTTTATATTAAACTACTGGAGGAGTTCCTTCAGCATTACCAACTGTTGCGTCAATTTGAACAGAAGCACCTTTTGGTAATTCAGAAACACCTACGAAACGAAGTGCTGGTTTAGTTTCAGCAAAGATTGCTGAGAAGACTTCTTCTACTGCAGTCATTTCATTAAGATCAGTCATGTAAACATTGATTTTCACAACATCAGCCATAACATGATCAACACTTTCGATGATTGCTTGGATATGCTCAAAAGCTAATTGTGCTTGTTCTTTAACAGCCCCAGCTACTAAGTCACCAGTGCTTGCATCAACTGGAAGTTGGCCTGAAATGTGGTTGTAGTGTGAGAAGGCAACTGTTTGACTAGAATAAGCACATTTAGGAGCTTTGTCAGTGTTTGAGTGTTCAATGATAAGGCCGTGACGGTCTTCGATAGCTTGTGGCGGAGTTCCATCACCGTGTGATACCGTTGCTTCCATTTGAACTAATGCACCCATTTCAAGTGCTGCAACTGGAACAACCGTACGAGCTGGTAGGTAGTTGACAGCACGCGCAATTCCTGAATCTGGTAAGAAAGTTTTGTATACTTCGTTAACGACATCAAGGTCAGCTAAGTTAGTGACGTAAACAGTCATTTTAACAACGTCATCAAGAGGGACATCGATGCTTTCAAGCACTACTTTGATGGTTTTCAAAAATTGTTGGGCTTGTTCTTTAACGCCACCAATTGCTAAACGTCCAGTTTTAGGATCGATTGGTAATTGAGCAGTTACATTATTATAGTGTGAAAAAGCTACTGTTTGTGTTGACATTGCGGACACAGGAGCATTATAAGTATTATTCGTTAATTTAACCAAATCACCTGCTTGAGGAGTATTTGGAATTGTCCCCTCACCATTTGAGATAATGGCATCCATTTGCACTTTCGCATCCATTGGTAGAGCAGAAACTGCTACAACTGTGCGTGAAGGTACATAGGTTGGGAAGAAATCTGTTTGAACTAAATTAATAGTATCAACATCTTGAATATCTTTAACGAAAATAGTAAGTCTTACAATGTCAGTTAGGACATGATCAATGCTTTCAACAACTGTTTTTAAGTTTTGAAAACATTGTTGGGCTTGTTCTTTAATCCCACCTTCAACCAGTTGACCAGATGAAACATCAATTGGTAACTGTGCTGATAGATTGTTGTAGTGTGAAAAAGCTACAGTGTGAGATCCTAGAATTTTAGGAGCAAGTTCAGTATTTCTTGCTAAGACTTCGTTATTAACGCTCATGCGTAAATTCTCCTTTGGATTTGTGTTTGATGTGAATCATTTATTAGAGTTAGTGCACTTTCTCTAATAAATACAAGTAACTCTTTTGTCAGAAAGCGGTTACATTTGTCAGTATAACAAGCTCCTATCCTCACTGTCAAGCCGAAAAAGGAGGTCTTAATCAAGACTACTCCATTCTTGTCTAGACATTTTGTATAGTCTTATATTTATAATTAATTAAACAATTTTTACTTTCAGCAAAAAAATATACCTCTATTTTTTTGAATAATCTGATAAAATCTCATCCTAGGCTATCACCCTTTCCCATGCCTAAATTTATTTTCATTCATTTTTTCATTTCAATATTTAAGTTTTTCTCAAAAAAATGTATAAACATTAGACAAATTAAAAACATACGCTAGCACTTTAGGCTACTTCAAGATTTTCCAGTTTTGCTTGATGCATATTTTTGCTAATGAAAAGAACCTGTCTTTCAAAACAAGTTCTTTGCAATAGCTATGAAAATATCTAATCAGTATTTCAGATACTTACCTCTTACCATTTCATAGTCATAACTGACTTTTTTTAAGCTGGAAAATGCTAAGTTATTTCATTCCATGGAAAGCATACTTAAAAATAAAATGTATAGGGAGTGGAATTTTACACAATTGTGCAAAATTATCCTATTTTATCTTGCAGATAGGTATCGCCGTCCTTTGCTAATAATGCTTTGATGGTTTCTTCATCGGTAACCAAATAATTAATACACTTAACTTTTAAAGAAGCCAAGATGGCAGCCGCTTTTTCTTGGCCACAAGCAATGGCAAAGACATTTGGTACTTGCCTTAATTGTTGCAAGGAAATACCGATCGTGCGTTCTTGTAGGTCTTTATCAACTGACTGACCATTCTTGTCAAAGAAGCGGCAGCAAATCTCACCGACAGCCTCAAGTTGACGCAGTTTCATATAGTCGCTACCTATCAAAAGATCACGCCATTGGCTATTTTTTTGAGCATTAGGCTCGGCTCCAATACCAATAACTGCCCAATCCAGTTTCTCCCAGGAAAGCAAGGTTTTTTCAAAGTATTTGGATTTCTTAATCCCCTGAGCAATCGTAGCATTTTCCTGAATGACAGTGGCATTAATAAATGAGCTTTGACCGTGAAATAACCGAGCTAAGCGGTAAACCAAAGTATTCACATGAAAGTTAGCATGGATAGCACTTGGACCTCCAGAAAGTGGGAAAATCGAAATCCCCTTCAAACTCTTCTGAGTCATATGGTCAATCAAGGCGCTAATGCTAGAACCCCATGAAATGCCAATAACCTCATTGTCTTTAATCATGGAACGGAGAACTTCCGCCCCTTCTTTAGCTATATGATTGAGGTTATCTTGGTCGTCATGCCCTGCTTGATAGGGCAAGATAGTCACTTTTTTGAGACCATACTTTTCTTGAACGTAGGATTCCAAGGCAAATAGGGAGGAGTCATAGCCTTGAATCTCTATTTTAACAATGCCCTCATCCTTAGCTTTGGCCAACATGCGACAGACCGTGGTCCGATAAATATCCAACTCCTTGGAAATGGTGGTTTGACTTTTGCCCTCAATATAGTGCATATAGGCGATTTTGGCCAAGAGTCGTTTTTTTTCTTCCTTCATGACACCCTCACTTGCTCTTATACGTAGTCCATGGCAATCCCAGAGGAAGTTAGAAAGCCTTTGCTCTCTTGATCAATCCCCTTGTCAGTAATAATGCGGCTAACCTTGTCAAGGCTCAGCTGATGCACCAAACTTGGTTTGAGAAACTTGCTGGAATCAGTAAGAATAATCGTTTTTTCGGCCGCGTCAGCCATGCTTTGGACCGCTTCACAGCGCATCATATCCTTGCACATAAAACCAACTTGTGGGCTAAAGCCATCCGTCCCCGCAAAAACCATATCCACATGGAAGAGGTTAATCATTTGTTTGAGCAAAGGCCCAACAGTCACCTCCGAGTTATGCTGATAATTACCCCCTAAGAGAATGATTTGACAGGAGTCATATTGACGCAAAAAATTGGCTATAAAACAAGAATTGGTAATAATTTTAATATTGCGTTTGGTCTGGCAAAGGACTTCCGCCAAAAGAGCACAGGTAGAGCCTGATTCAATCATGATAGTATCGTTGTCCGCAACCAATTCAGCCGCTTTTTCAGCAATCTTACGCTTGATATTATAATTGTAAGACAGGCGAACATTAAGGTCATCGCCACTGTTCAAAACAGCATAACCATGCTCCCGATGCAGAAGACCTTTGCCTTCTAATTTATCTAAATCTTTCCTTATAGTTACTTTCGAAACAGCTAACTTACGAGAAAGGGTATTAACGTCAATTTTTTGATGTTTTGATACTAATTGGATAATCTTTTCTAATCTATTCATTGGACACCTCACTTGTCATTATATCAGTTTGAACAAGAAAATTGAAAGAAAAAAACGACTTACGAACGTAATTGATAAAATTACGTTTATGTGTTATCATGTCCATAAAAGAAAGGGTAGCACTATGACAGAATCAGGAATTGTCTTTAACATCCAACACTTTAGTATCCATGACGGCCCAGGTATCCGGACCACTGTTTTTTTAAAGGGATGTCCTCTAAAATGTCCTTGGTGTGCTAACCCAGAGTCTCAACGGAGAGAACCGGAGGAAATGCTTAAGGCAGACGGTCAATCCTATGAAACAGTCGGTCAAGTTAAAACAATCGACCAAATTATGGAAGAAGTCCTCAAAGACCAAGATTTCTATGAAGAATCTGGAGGCGGACTAACCTTATCAGGTGGTGAAATTTTTGCTCAATTTGAATTCGCAAAGGCCATCTTAAAGGCAGCCAAAAAAGCTGGACTGCATACCGCCATTGAGACCACCGCTTATACCAAACACGAGCAATTCCTAGATTTGATTCAATATGTCGATTTTATCTACACCGACTTCAAGCACTATGATCAAATCAAACACCGCAAGGTGACAGGCGTAGCTAACCAGGTCATTATCAAGAATATCCATGCTGCCTTCCAAGCTGGCAAAAAAATCGTTCTCCGCATCCCTGTCATCCCTAACTTCAATGACAGCCTAGAAGATGCCCAATGCTTTGCCCAACTCTTTAACGAGTTGGACATTAATCAGGTGCAATTACTTCCTTTCCATCAATTTGGGGAAAACAAATACAAACTCTTGGAACGCGACTACACAATGAGTGATGTCCCAGCTTACCATACCGAAGACCTCAAAGACTATCAACAAGTCTTCCTAGACCATCAGATTCATTGTTACTTTTAAGAAAGAAAAAGACAAGCTAAAAGATTGGCTTGTCTTTTCATCTGTTTAATCTAATTTTTCAGCTATTCTTTTTTACTTATCATACTTGTCGAAGACTTGTTGAGGACTCTTGCCTTTTGCTAACCAGTCAACGAGTTTATCCAACTGGCGCATTTTTTGTGTCTGATCATCTTCGATGGTTTCAATTTGAACACCACAAATTTTACCAGTGATATTTTGACGCAAAGGATTATAGCTAGGTGCCTGCTCGAGAAATTCTCCATAAGTAGTATCTGATTGATTCAGTTGGGCAACTTGATCGGCCGAATAGCCCATTAACCATTCAATAATGGCATCCACATTCTGAGCCTGACCACCTTTGCGCTCGACTTTGGCTACTAAAGCCTTATAGATTGATTGAAATGACATTTGAAATACTTTATGTGACATAGCATTAAACTCCAACTCTTTTTTTCTATTTTAACACAGAATGGTCACAGGATAATTCATGATGTTTCATATGTTCCGATAGGATTATTGATTTGATAACCATTCTCTATTTAACTTAGGTTTGCCATTTGCTTCAAGAAGAGGAATAATGTGGTTACCATTTTTGTAGTATTCGACACCTGTTTCATTATCAACAATCACTTGTGTTCCAAAATCAGTATTAATAACTGAAAATCTATCTTTCGAAATTTTAGACATATTTTTCTCCTTTTAATTATTTTTCATAAATATAACATTTATTAACTTTACAAGTCAATTTTTTCTTCACCCTTTATAGAATAATTCCGCTGAATTATGGCTCTATAATTTCTGTAGTGGGTAAATCCACTGTAGAGATTATGGAGCCTTTTTGAGTATATACAAAAAGTCCCATATGACCTATAATGAAAAGTGCTCAAACTATCATTTTAGAAAGACTCATATGGAACAACTAAATCTTATCACAAATTTTCTCAGAATTAAAGACAAAAATATCACTATCACTGATGAATATGATATGGGAACTCACTTAGAACTCCACGGTCACTTGGACTACACAGCCCCTAAATGCCCAAAATGCAAGGGACAAATGGCTAAGTACGACTACCAGAAAACTTCTAAAATCCCCTACTTAGAAACTGCTGGCTACCCTTTACTTATCCGCCTTAGAAAGCGTCGTTTCAAGTGTAAAGATTGCGGAAAAATGGCGGTCGCTGAAACTCCTCTTGTCAAGAAGAACCACCAAATCTCTGTCGCTGTTAACCAGAAAATCGCACAATTACTCATCGAAAATCAAGCAATGAAACATATTGCACACAGGCTATCAATTTCAACATCGTCAGTTATGAGAAAGCTCAATGAGTTCAAGTTTGAAACGGATTGGAATACCCTACCTGAGGTGATGAGTTGGGACGAGTATGCCTTCAAGAAGGGGAAAATGAGCTTCATCGCTCAAGATTTCGACTCCCTAAATGTCATCGCCATTCTCGACGGAAGAACTCAAGCAACCATCCGAAACCACTTTCTTCGCTATCCTAGAAAGGTTAGAAATCGGGTCAAAGTGATTACCATGGATATGTTTAGTCCCTATTATCAACTTGCTAAACAACTTTTTCCGAATGCAAAAATTGTACTCGATCGCTTTCATATCGTGCAACACCTTAGTCGTGCTATGAACCGTGTCCGTATTCAAATTATGAATCAATTCGACAGAAAATCGCAGGAATACCGAGCCTTGAAACGTTACTGGAAATTGATACAACAAGATAGCCGTAAACTCAGCGATAAACGATTTTATCGTCCTATGTTTCGAATGCATTTGACTAACAAGGAAATCCTAGAAAAACTCCTGTCTTTCTCCGAGGAACTACGACAACACTATGTACTCTATCAGCTTCTCTTATTTCATTTCCAAGAGAAGAACTCAGACCATTTCTTTGACCTCATCGAACAGGAAATAGCCATCGTTAATCCTATTTTCCAGACGGTATTGAAGACATTTTTAAAGGATAAAGACAAGGTTGTAAACGCCATGGAATTGCCTTATTCCAACGCCAAACTGGAAGCTACCAATAATCTCATCAAAGTCATTAAGAGAAATGCCTTTGGTTTCAGGAACTTTGAAAACTTTAAAAAACGGATTTTGATTGCATTGAACATAAAGAAAGAGAGGACGAAGTTCGTCCTCTCTAGGTGTTAGCTTTTCATCTACCCACTACAGTTGACAAAGAGCCTGAATTATTGATAGTCGTTGGACATCCTATGATACTTTTCCATTTACAAACAAAAAAAGTGAAGACAAGTAGCTTATCTTCACTCTGATAATCTTTCCAAAGAAAGATTGTTATTTACATTTTATTAGATATTTGCCCAAACTGATTCTAGAATGTTTGTTTGTTCACGTCCTGGACCTACTGAGAAAGTAGAGATGCGAACACCAACTAATTCACCAACACGGCGAACATAGTTACGGGCATTTTCTGGAAGGTCTTCAAGGCTACGAACACCTGTGATATCTTCAGACCAACCTGGTAATTCTTCATAGATTGGTGTGCAACGTTTTAATTTTTCTAAACTTGCTGGGTAGTAATCAATGCGTTCTCCGTCAAGGTCATAAGCAACACAAATTTTAACTGTATCGAGTCCTGAAAGAACGTCGATTGAGTTGAGTGAAAGGTTAGTAATCCCTGACACACGACGGCTATGACGCATAACAACTGAGTCAAACCAACCAACACGGCGTGGACGGCCAGTTGTTGTACCATATTCATGACCAATTTCACGGATACGATTCCCAACTTCATCAAATAATTCAGTTGGGAATGGTCCATCACCAACACGGCTTGTGTAAGCTTTACATACACCAACTACTTTATTGATTTTACTTGGGCCAACACCAGAACCAATTGTTACTCCACCAGCTACTGGATTTGAAGATGTTACAAATGGGTAAGTACCTTGGTCAATATCAAGCATAACACCTTGTGCGCCCTCAAATAAGACACGTTTACCACCATCAAGGGCATCATTCAAAATAACTGATGTATCTGTTACATACTTTTTGATTTCTTGACCATAAGCATAGTATTCATCAAAGATCTCATCAAAGTCAAGTGCAGTCGAATCGTACATTTTTTCAAACAAACGATTTTTTTCAGCCAAATTAGCCATCAAACGGTCAGCAAAGATTTCTTTGTCTAATAAATCAGCAATGCGGATACCAACACGCGCAGCTTTATCCATATAAGCTGGGCCAATTCCTTTAATAGTTGTTCCGATTTTGTTATCACCTTTTGAATCTTCTTGTAATTGATCCAATTTAATGTGATAAGGCAAGATAACATGGGCACGATCTGAAATACGCAAATTATCTGTTGTAACGCCTTCTTCATGAAGATAAGCTAGTTCTTTAACCAATGATTTAGGATTAACAACCACTCCATTACCAATAACAGAAAATTTTTCTGGGAAGAAAATACCTGATGGGATCAAATGTAATTTGAATTTTTTTCCATCGATGACAATTGTATGTCCAGCATTATCACCACCTTGATAACGAGCAATCACTTCTGCATCTGCAGATAAAAAGTCAGTGATTTTTCCTTTACCTTCATCACCCCATTGGGTACCAACAACTACTACTGATGTCATATGTATACGATATAGGCTTACTCTAGAATGGTAGAGCAGGGGCCTTCACCTTTCTTGAAAACATGGCAGGAATCTCACCTGCAGTTTATCTTACACCCTATTATAGCAAAAAATGGATATATTTGCCAACTTTTATAATAATATTAAGAAAATACATTTCATTAGAAAAATTATTATTTTCAATTAAGCAAAATCCGAACATTTGTATTTCGTCACTTTATTATGCCCTATTTTGCTATTCTATTTGTAATCTAAATAATATCCGCTATTTTTAAAGTATTCTCTTTAAGAAAAGTCCTATTTGAGGTAAAATAACAGTATAATAATGGGTTTAACCCACTAAAGAGTCCTAGAAAGAGAACAATCTATGTTACAAAAATTTGATGGTATTATTCAGCATCTTCCAAAGCTACCAAAGTGGGTTTGGTTTATTATTTATTTTTTGATGATTGCACCATTATCTGATGTCCTACCAGATGGTCTTCTTTTTACGGCTATGATTGGTCTTGGTCTTGGTTTTAATTATGTCGGCAAACGGAAAAAATGGCTAACTAGCCAAAAATTAGCTAAACGCATTCAAAATCTGAAAGACAATGTTCATTTGGCTGACAAACAAAGTAATCTCTTAAAAGACTATCTAGCTATCAGTGATTATAGTAATTTCAAAGTAACAGCTGAACAATTATTAGCCCGAATTGAATATATCAAAGATGAATCTTACAATTTACAATCTCATATTCCTCGAGATGTTTATAGTCGTATGAACCAAAAAGCTGACGATGTCAAAGTAGATACAGTTTTACAATTAGAAAAACTGCAACAAATATCTGGTCCGCAAGCTGAGCATACCGATTTACATCTACAGATTGTCCAAGAAGCACCGGAAATAAACGATCTCTATAAAAATATCCAAAAAGATCATCATAACATTCTTGAAAAAATCAAAAAAGCAGATAATGTTGCTGAATTAGAAGCACTTCATGAAAGTGGTATGCAAAAATTCTATGATATATTAGATGGTTACCTCAAAATAAAAGCTTCACCAAAGGATTACTACAACGCTGAACAACGGCTAGAAAATGCATTAGTCGCTATCAAAGCTTTTGACTTAGATTTGGATGAAACATTGCGACAACTCAATGAAAGTGATCTTAGTGATTTTGATATTAGTCTTCGAATGATGCAAACTAATAAGCGGACACCTGACTCAGATACAACAATTTAGAGGAGATAAACCATGCCAGATTTTAATTTTGACATTGACCAAATAGCTAATAATGCTATTACTAAAAATGATAAAACAACTGAAATCATTAGCCATGAAGCAAGTGATGTTAGTAAGCCAATTTCCTTCTTAGAGAAATTAAGTCCTGAACAACGAACAGCTATTCAAAGCAAAGTACCTGCTGTTGTCGATAGTTTTATGGCAGACCAAAATGCCTTACTTGACTTTGGTCAATCTGCTGTCGAAGGAGTAAATAACACTGTTAATCATATCCTTGCTGAACAAAAGAAAATTGAAATTCCACAAGTTGATGATTTGTTAAAAAATACTAACCGTGAACTCAACGGTTTTATTGCTAAATATAAAGACATCGGTCCTGTTGAATTAGAAAAGAAACCAAACTTGCTTCAAAAATTCTTTAAACAAAGCAAAGATACCCTCCAAGAATTCTATTTTGATGCACAGAATATTGAGCAAAAAATGGACGGGATGGCTGCTGCTGTTGTCAAGCAAGAAGACACCTTGGCTAGAAATATTGTTTCAGCTGAACTCTTAATTGAAGACAATACTAAATCAATTGAAAATTTAGTTGGTGTTATCTCCTTTGTTGAAGCCAGCCAAAATGAAGCTACTAAACGTGCAAGTAGTATTCAGACTGAACTTGCTAAACTAGATGCCCAAACTCCTGAATACCAACAAGCTAGTGATCTCTTAGCGCGCACAACTGAAGTCATTAATACGCTTGAACAACAACATACTGAGTACCTCAGTCGTCTCTATGTTGCCTGGGCAACAACACCACAAATGCGTAACTTAGTAAAAGTTTCTTCTGACATGCGTCAAAAACTTGGCATGCTGCGTCGCAACACTATCCCTACGATGAAGTTGTCAATTGCGCAACTAGGCATTTTGCAACAATCACTCAAATCTGGGATTACTGCGGATGCCATTGTTAATGCTAATAATGCAGCTCTTCAAATGTTAGCTGAAACAAGTAAAGAAGTTATTCCTGCTTTGGAACGTTCGGCACAAAACCCAACCATGTCTATCAAGTCTGTCACTTCCCTTACTGAAAGTTTAGTTGCTCAAAATAACGGCATTATTGCTGCTATTGATAGTGGCCGTCAAAAACGGGCCCAATTGGAACATACTATTATTAAATCCGCTGAAACTATTAATGACTCGGTCAAACTGCGTGATGAGAAGATTGTCCAAGCATTACTCAATGAAGGGCGAACTACGCAAGATGAAGTTGATCAACCGTCAGCATCTACGACTAATTAAGAATAAACTATCCTTTTAAAAAGTGGCTTGCGAAAGCAAGTCATTTTTTGTGATAAACGTATCAATTTTTTGAAATTCAGTCTTGAAACATGTAAACTGGAACAAAAGACTACGAAGGAGACCAAGTATTTGGTATTAGATCAGCTATTACAAAATGTCCCAGCGACAACTAATATATTAGAAGCCACTTTTGGTTTGGAACGTGAAGGCTTACGTATCAAGGAATCAGGACAGGTTGCTCAAACCAACCATCCGAAATCATTAGGATCACGAACGTCTCACCCCTATATCCAAACCGATTTTAGTGAAGCGCAATTAGAATTAATTACACCAATTTCACAGACAACAAAACAAGCACTTAGACGATTAAATGCTATTACTGATGTTGCTCATGCTTCAATGCCCACCGATGAAATGATTTGGCCACTATCAATGCCACCTTACATTACTGAAGATGACATTCAAATCGCCAAACTAGAAAATCAAGATGAAGTTGACTACCGCGAAAAGTTGGGCCAAAATTATGGCAAAAGACTCCAATCTATTTCGGGGATTCACTATAACTTTGAATTAGGTAAAGACTTAACGAAGCACCTCTTTGAATTAAGTGCAAGTGACAATCTAACTGACTTTAAAAATCAGCTTTACATGAAAATTGCCAGACAGTTCTTACGTTATCAATGGTTTGCAACTTACTTATTTGGTGCTAGTCCGATTGCTGAAAAAGACTTCTACCAAGATGCCCCTCAGCAAACTGTTCGTGCATTGCGAGCCAGCCATCAATTTGGCTATAGCAACGATGATTCTGTTCAAATTTCATTTTCTTCACTTGAAAATTACGTTAAGGATATGGAAACTGCCATTAATTCTGGCGCTCTGTCACTTGAAAAGGAATTCTACTCGTCCGTACGCTTACGCGGCAGCAAGCACTCGCGTGATTATCTGGAAAAGGGCATTACCTATATTGAGTTTCGTAATTTCGACATCAACCCCTTTGACCGTCTAGGAATCTCTCAAGAGACTCTAGATAGCTTCCATCTCTTTATCCTCAGCCTCCTTTGGATGGACGATGTGCTTGATTTTGATGGAGAAATTGCTAGCGCCCGTCAACTTAATGAGGACATTGCCCTTGCATCTCCTCTTGACCCATTGCCAAACCCGGCTGACGCAATAGCTATTCTCCAAGAGATGACAGACATGATTGAACATTTCCAATTAGGGGACTATGCTAAGCAGTTAGTTGAGCACCTGTCTGAGGCTGTAAATCAGCCAGTACGCACAATAGGTGGACAGCTCGCATCACATATTCAAGAGGGTTCTTTAGAAGCATTTGGATTAGACCAAGCTAGACACTTCACAGAAGAGTTAAACCAAGCTCCTTATGCTTTAAAAGGTTATGAAACCATGGAATTGTCAACTCAGATGCTAATGTTTGATGCCATTCAAAAAGGAATCAATTTAGAAATTCTGGATGAAAATGACCAATTTCTGAAGCTTTGGCACGATGATCATTTTGAGTATGTCAAAAATGGTAATATGACCTCCAAAGATAATTATATTGTTCCATTAGCCATGGCTAATAAGACAGTAACCAAGAAAATTTTGGATCAGGCTGGTTATCCAACACCAAAGGGAAGAGAATTTGCCACTAAGGATGAGGCTCTTCGTTATTATCAATTAATTGCTGACAAATCGATTGTGGTCAAACCAAAATCAACTAATTTTGGACTTGGCATTTCCATCTTCCAAAAACCGGCTAGCCTTTCAGATTATGAAAAAGCATTGGACATTGCTTTTTCTGAAGATACCGATGTCTTAGTTGAAGAGTTCATTTCTGGAACAGAATACCGCTTCTTCATCTTAGATGGCAAATGCGAGGCTGTACTGCTTCGCTTAGCGGCTAATGTAGTTGGCGATGGTAAGCATACTATAAAAGAATTAATTGAAATCAAGAACCAAAATCCTCTTCGAGGATTAGACCATCGTTCTCCATTAGAAAAAATTCAACTGGGCAAAATTGAAAAACTAATGCTTGCTCAAGAAGGACTAGATGAAAACAGTGTTCTAGAGAAAGGTCGCAAGGTCGAATTAAGACGGAACTCCAACATTTCAACTGGTGGAGATTCTATTGATTTAACAGAGGAAATGGACCCGTCATATAAAGAGTTAGCAGCACAAATGGCTAAATCTATAGGGGCGTGGGTCTGTGGCGTTGATCTGATTATTCCAGATATCAGTAAACAAGCTAGTCTAGTAGAACCAAACTGTTCTTGTATTGAATTAAATTTCAATCCTTCAATGTACATGCACACATACTGTCATGATGGACCTGGACAAGCTATTACTCCTAAAATCTTAGCAAAACTATTTCCAGAAGTGCCCATTTTATAGAAGACAAAAAAGAGTTGAACCATCTAGGTTCAACTCTTTTGATTAAGCAAGACTGAATGTACTAGGGGGAATGGACGACTTGCTTAAGCTTCTTTACGTTTACGATTGAGAGCCAAACCACCAGCTCCAATAATAATAGCCATTGCAGAGGCTGTAAAGAAAGGATTTGCCATCACATCACCAGTTGAAGGCAAATTGTTTTTAGCATCTGTAGACGCTTTGTGACTGTCAGTCATCGGTGAAGCAGCCATCGCTTTGCCTAAACCTTGGTTCTGTGGGTGAGCAATGTTCATCTTAGCTAATTGGTCAGCCAATTCTTTTTGAAGGCGTGCAATTTCAGCTTGGAAGTCGGCAATTTCTCTGTCACTATGATTTTTCTTAGTATCAAAGTCTTTTTGTAGATCTTCCATTTCTTTAAGTAATTTATCATTTGCTAAGTCTTTATCAGCTAGTAAGGCTTTTAAACGATCCATTTCTGCTTCAAGTTCCGCTTTGTCAGCTTCCAAGTCTATCGCTTTTTTCTCTAAATCAGCTTTTTCTTTTTCTAAATCTTTTACCTTAGTTCCAAGCTCAGCAACTTCTTGTTCTAAATTAGCACGTTGCTCTTTCACCTGGTTTAATTCTGATTGAGTCGCTTCTAAGTCAGATTCCAGTTCTTTAATCTTATCTGCTTGAGCTTTAACTTGTGCGTCTGATTTTTCTTTTTGCCCTTTAAGGTCTTTAAAGGCAACCCCTCCATCAGCAACTTCTTGTTCTAATTGAGTAATCTTTTGATTAGCAGCTTCATTAGCTTCTTTTAAACTTGCCAATTGACTTTCTAGGTCTGAAACTTTAGTCAAAGCAGTTTCTAATTGTCCGTCAATAGCATCTTTTTCTGCAAGAGCTGCTTGATAGTCCTGGGCTTTTTTGTCAAATTCTTCTTTAGCTTGTTGTAGGGCATTTGATAATACAGTGACGTTATTATTCAGTTTTTGTGCTTCAGCAGCTTTCAAATCAAATTCTTCTTTAGCTTGATTTAAAACATTACTTAAAACAATAACACGATTGTTAGCAACTTCAGCCTCTTTAGCTTTTTGATCAAACTCTTGCTTAGCTTGCTCTAAGGCATGGGTCATGACCTTAGCTTCGTTTTTGTATTTATCAGCTTCTTTTTGAATTGACTCTCGTTGAATAAATAGATTTGCAGCATCTCTGGTTGCAATCTCATACTTTTTCTTTTCACTAGCAAGTTTTTTATTGAGGTCTTCAATTTTATTATTTAAATCCTCTGAATGTTTAGCTTCACGCTTTGCCATTTTCAATTTGCTTTCAAATAGGTCTTGTAAAGCTTTTTTTGTTTTATCAAGTTCTTGTTGCTTTTCTTTTATTATGACTTCTTTTTCTTCTAATAATTTCCCTCTGTTCTCATTACTAAGGACTCTTTTTTCTAATTCAGTAATTAATAGAGAAGCTAAGCTTAATTGTTTATGATAATAATCTCTAGAATTATCATTATTAAAACTTCCTAAAAGATTAGAAAATCTGTTATAAGTACCTTTCCCGTATAAAATGTGTCCATTATCGAGTCCCTCTAGGAGTGAAAATAGAGTATCGATATCTGCATTTTTTAGAGTATTTCTGATTGAATCCAGTGCTTTACCTTCATCATAATTTTTTTCAACAATCGCTTTAATTAATTTATTATAATCATCAGTTGCAATTTTATGACGATATTCATTAGCCGTTACTGTTCCTACAGCTCCTCCCATTGTTCCAAGGGCTGTGCTTGCCAATACTGTAGCAGTGACCGCTTTTCTAAGTGCGTATTTGCGGGCTTTAATTTTTTTAGCCATTTGTTTCTTTCTCCTTTTTACTTCTTAAGTATCGCTTTATGCTGTAGACAAAATGCATTATCTATCTACCTGTTCACTAAAGCTCTTAATAAATTATATATGAGTTTTTGATTAGAATAAAGTTCATATTTTTTATTTAATTTATAATTTTTGGTTGTGTCAGTTTTGTATAATAAATAGGAAACAAGATTTAAAACCGCTTATTACTTGCATTAATTGGCATGTGTTACTCAAAACTATTCTAATAAAACAATTAATTTTTTATTATAAAATTATTGACAACTATCTCATTTTGAGATATCTTGAACAAGCAAGCTTTTATGGTACCGTTTCAAAGCCTTATCCATAAGGGATTGTAATACATTTAATAAGGAGTAGTTATGCCATTTCATAAGGATATCTTTACCAATCAGCAAGTGCGTGAATTGAAATTGATCACCCTCTTGCAAGAACATAAGTCATTATTAGATTATAGAAAGGTTTGTCACTATTTAGATTGCTCCTTTCTGACCCTGCAGACTGAAATTTCCACCTTGAAAACATTTCCTGAGATAGAAGATATGTCTTACCAGCCCTCCCACCTAGCCATTACCTATAAAGAACAATATGGAACCCAAAAGTTTTACCAGACAATCCTTAAAGATTCTCCCTCTTTAAATCTCTTGAAGCTCATCTTTTTTTCCGAATGCGAAACGATGGAGGAACTAGCAGATAAACTCTTCATTAGTCTGTCTACTCTAAAACGTTTATTAAAAAAGACCAACAGTTATCTGACAACTCGTTATCACTTTAAAGTAGACTTGAAAAAATTAGTCTTTATTGGTGAGGAGAAAGCTATTCGTCTCTTTTTTCTTAAGTATTTTTCAGAAATTAATAGTATTGACGATTGGCCGTTTACTCCCTACATTCCCAAAGATTTAATTGAAGATTTGGTTTCCTTTGTGGCAGAGAAACAAAAGTGGCAAATGGATTTTTCACAGTATCAGCACCTGCTGATTTATGCTACTGTTAACTTGATTCGTTACTTGGATGGTTATCAAAAGGGGAACCTCTCTTGCCTCGACCATAATTTGTCTAAGCAACTAGCTCAATCTCCAAAAAATCACTTTCTGCGCCAGCGATTCCACGAAAACTTCAAAAAACCTTTAGACGATCAGACCTTTACAGACCTTTTTTCCTCTTTCTTGTCAGAGGAATTGCTGTGCAACCCAAAGCAAGTTTCCTTGTCTGAAAATAAGTTTTTACATTTCAAAACTTGGCGTCACCTCTTGCTTTGCTTAGAAGGCGAAATTCATCTTCCTATCACCAACAAAGATGAGATTATCATGCGCTGTCATAATGCACTGGAACTCGGAAATGAGGACTTTTATCTTAATTTCTTGGTTTACGACTATCGTAAAGAATTCTTAGATTACTTTAGTCAAGATTATCCTCATTTTATGCAAGAAGTCCAAAAGCATGCTAATTTGATGATCCGCAAATATCCTAGTGAGATTATTGATTATACTGTTGACCATTTAACTTATCTTTTACTGATGACTTGGGAAAATCTGTTCCTCCATTTAAGTCAGCATATTGAGAAACAGAAGTTGATGGTCGTTGAACGCGGGAAAGGGAGCCTTGGTCATTTTCTTCAAGTCTATTTGGGACAATTTTTTGAAATTTCGATTTTCACAGATTACAACTTAGCCCACTTAAATACCGATGACTGTGATCTAATCATCACCGACACACTTTTAAGTGAAATGGAAAGCGTGACCGTTCTTTACTTTAATAAATTGGTTCCTGCAGAAGTCTTGTGTCGTTTAAATGACTATTTACGAAAACAATTAAAATTGCAATTTCAATCTAAATATGAAAGAAGTCAGTTATCTCATAAGTTATAAAATTGTCTTTATGCTATAATATTAGCTATGGATAAACTAATTAAATCAATAGCCAAATCAGGCTCGTTTAGAGCCTTTGTTCTTGACAGCACTGAGACAGTCAGAACTGCTCAAAAAAAACATGAAACTCTTTCTTCATCTACTGTTGCTTTAGGACGCACTTTAATTGCCAATCAAATCTTAGCAGCTAATCAAAAAGGGGATAGTAAAATTACGGTCAAAGTCATTGGTGACTCTTCATTTGGCCACATTATCTCTGTTGCTGATACCAAAGGCCATGTTAAGGGCTACATCCAAAACAGAGGCGTTGACATTAAAAAGACTGCTACTGGAGAAGTTCTAGTCGGACCTTTTATGGGTAATGGCCATTTTGTATCAATCATTGATTACGGAACAGGTAACCCATATACGTCGACGACCCCTTTAATTTCTGGTGAAATCGGTGAAGACTTCGCCTACTATTTAACTGAATCTGAACAAACACCATCTGCTGTCGGCTTAAACGTTCTTTTAGACGAGAATGATCAGGTCAAAGTTGCTGGTGGCTTCATGCTCCAAGTTTTACCTGGTACATCGGAAGAAGAAATTGCCCGTTATGAAAAGCGTCTTCAAGAAATGCCCGCCATTTCTACTCTCTTAGAATCAGATGACCATATTGAAGCTCTCTTATCAGCTATCTATGGAGAAGATGAATACAAATGTTTATCAGAAGAGCCTCTCAGCTTTACCTGTGATTGTTCTAAGAAACGGTTTGAGTCTGCACTAATCTCTTTACCGACCAGTGATTTAAAAGCCATGATCGATGAAGATCATGGTGCCGAAATCGTCTGCCAATTTTGTCAGACTGTCTACACATTTGATGAAACAAATTTGGAAGGAATCATCAATGACAAAGCTTAATTCTTCCTTTATGATTGGGAATGTTGAGATACCTCATCGTACAGTGCTAGCACCGATGTCTGGTGTGACTAACTCAGCATTTCGGACAATCGCCAAAGAATTTGGAGCTGGTTTAGTTGTCATGGAAATGATTTCGGAAAAGGGACTACTTTATAATAACGAAAAGACCCTGCACATGCTTCATATTGACGAGACTGAGCATCCAATGTCGATTCAACTCTTTGGAGGTGATATTGAAGGCTTAAAACGAGCCGCTGATTTTATTCAGACCAATACAAAAGCAGACATCGTTGATATAAATATGGGTTGCCCGGTCAACAAAGTGGTTAAAAATGAGGCTGGCGCCAAATGGCTCCGCGACCCAGAGAAAATCTACCAGATTATAAAAGAAGTCACAGCTGTCCTTGATATACCTTTAACCGTCAAAATGCGGACCGGCTGGAACGACAGCTCTCTTGCCGTTGAGAATGCATTAGCTGCTGAATCAGCAGGTGTCGCTGCGCTAGCCATGCATGGCCGGACCCGGAAACAAATGTATACGGGCACCTGTGATCATGAGACACTAGCACGCGTTTCAAAAGCCATCACTACAATTCCATTTATTGGCAACGGTGATGTTCGCAATGTCCAAGATGCCAAATTTATGATTGAAGAAATTGGTGTCGATGCCGTGATGATTGGGCGCGCAGCTATGAGCAACCCTTACCTTTTCACACAAATTAACCATTTCTTTGAAACGGGTCAAGAATTGCCAGATCTTCCATTTACCAAAAAATTAGATATTGCTGAAGATCATTTAACGCGGCTGATTTCACTGAAAGGTGAAATGATTGCTGTTCGTGAATTTCGTGGTTTAGCACCGCACTACCTTCGCGGTACGGCAGGTGCTGCAAAGGTTCGTGGGGTAGTATCACGCGCCGAAACATTAAGTGAAGTTCAGGACATTTTTGCAACTGTCCGCTAAGATAAAGAAGGAGAATCATGTTGATAGTATTAGCTGGAACAATTGGTGCAGGAAAAAGTTCTCTTGCAGCCGCACTTGGTGAACACCTCGGAACTGAAGTCTTTTATGAGGCTGTGGATAATAATCCAGTTCTTGATTTATATTACGAAGACCCTAAGAAGTATGCTTTTTTACTTCAAATTTTCTTTTTAAACAAACGGTTTAAATCAATCAAGGAAGCTTACAAAGCAGATAACAATATACTAGATCGTTCTATATTTGAAGACGAGTTGTTTTTAACCCTCAACTATAAAAATGGCAATGTAACAGAAGCTGAATTAGAAATCTATAAAGAATTATTGGCAAATATGCTTGAAGAACTTGAAGGCATGCCAAAAAAACGTCCCGATCTCTTAATTTATATTGATGTTTCCTTTGAACGGATGCTAGAACGCATTGAAAAACGTGGCCGTAGCTTTGAGCAAGTGGATGATAATCCAAGTCTTGAACACTACTACCAACAAGTTCACGGTGAATATCCAGAATGGTATGAAAACTACGATGTATCACCAAAAATGAAAATCAATGGCGACGTTCTTGATTTTGTCCAAAACGAAGATGACCTCAAACGCGTCTTAGCAATGGTCGATGAAAAACTTAAAAAATTAGATTTACTATAATAAAAAAACCAGTATAGAGCTATTTTCTATACTGGTTTTTTTATCTTATCATTTTTCCTGTTTTAAACGATATGGTAGGTATTTAGCCTAAAACTAGGGCATCATCATTAAGTTCTTGACCACTTCTTTCTTGGAAAAGATTTAGCAGCTGTGGGACGGTGAGCTTTTGCTTTTCTTCCCCTGAAATATCTACAACAATTTTACCTTGATGGAGCATCACTAGTCTATTGCCATAGGCAATGGCATTCTCCATATTGTGTGTAATCATTAAGGCTGTTAATTGATGTGTCTGGACAATTTTATCAGTCAAGCGCATCACCATATCACTGGTTTTTGGGTCAAGGGCCGCTGTATGCTCATCCAACAACAAGAGTTTTGGCTTTTCTAATGAAGCCATTAATAGAGTTAAGGCTTGTCTTTGTCCACCAGATAGGAATTGTGTGTCCACTTTCATCCTATTCTCTAAAGACAAATCTAGTTCTTTTAAAGCTTCCTTGAAAATCTGCCGTTCGTTTTCTTTAACTCCCCAAGATAAACCACGTTTTTTACCACGGCGGTAAGCAATAGCCATGTTTTCTTCAATACTTAGGCGTGATGCTGTCCCCATCTTAGGGTCTTGGAAAACACGGCTGATGAATTTTGCGCGACGAGAAGCTGGTTGATTTTTGATCGATTGAGTTTCTAATAAAATATCTCCTTGATCAAGACTGAGAGTTCCTGCTAAGCTATTCATTAATGTTGACTTACCGGCTCCATTGCCCCCAATAATAGAAATGAAGTCACCTTGCTCAACTTCCAAAGATAGACCTCGCAAGACATGGTTTTCATTAACAGTGCCTGCTTCAAATACTTTGTGAATCGAATCGATTGTTAATAATGCTGTCATATGAACTCCTAACCTAATTTGGGTTGACGAATACGTAATTTCTTTTGAACTTCTGGAACATAAAGAACGCTGGCTAAAAGAATAGCTGAGAAGAGTTTAACTAAGTCTGCATCCATACCAGGAATAGATAAAATGGCTAGAATAATCAGACGGTAGATAATTGAACCGATAACAATTGAGGTTAGGCGCCAGCCTATGCTCAAATTCCGAATCACTACTTCTGCAATAATAATTGATGCCAGACCGATAACAATGGTTCCTACCCCAGAATTCAAATCTGCGTAGCCATTATTCTGACAAAGAAGTGCCCCACAAAGAGCAATTAAGCCATTGGAAATCATGTATCCTAAAATCTTCATATTGTCCGTTTTAATGCCGTTGGACTCACTCATCGGAATGTTATCTCCGGTCGAACGAAGTGCTAATCCTAGTTGTGTTTTCATGAGTAAGGTTAGGACAGCAATAACCATTAAAACAAAGATGCCACCAAGAATCATGACTGAGGCCGTTTTGGTAAAGCCCAGATCATAGACTTGGCTAACTAAGGTTTTTTGTCCTAATAAGGCGACATTAGCACGACCTAGCACCTTCAGATTAATTGAGTAAAGGCCTGTCAAAGTGATGATCCCCGTCAAAAGAGCTGGAATTTTTAGCTTGGTATGAATTAATCCGGATACAAGTCCGGCTATGAACCCGGCAGCTAAAGCTAAGAGAGTGGAAAGTAAAGGATTGAGACCAGATACAATTCCTGTCGCACAAACCGCTGCACCTAAGGGATATGACCCTTCTGCTGTTAAGTCCGCGATGTCCAATATTCTAAATGTGATGTATACGCCAATTGCCATCACGGACCATAAGAGCCCTTGTGACAAGCTTGATAATATTAATGCCATGTTTCCCCCTTAAGTAGTTACCACTACTTGTTTATTATTTAACTGATAAGTGATTAAGATCTAAGCCTAATTTCTTGGCTTGCTCCTTATTGATATGCAACTCAAGTGTCTTTGGATACTCAACCGGAATCTCAGCTGCCTTTTTACCTTCGATGATTTTAACAGCTTGTTTTGCTACTTGTTTACCTAACTGACGATAGTTTGTACCATAAGTCAGCAAGCCACCCGCATCGACCATATCTGTTGACCCACCAATGATTGGAACCTTGTGCTCTACTGACAATTGACCAATCATTGACATGGTTGAAGCAACCGTGTTATCTGTCGGAACGAAAACAGCATCCACTTGTGACATCAGACTATTAGTCGCATCTTGCACATCATTGGTCGAAGAAATAGCTTTTTTAACCACTTGATAGCCAGCTTTCTTCAAATCTTTCTCAGCTTCTTTAACTTGTACTTCTGAGTTGCGCTCACTATTTGTATAGAGAATTCCGACTTTTTTTGCCTTGGGAAGTGCTTGCCCCAGTAAATCAACTTGCTTATCGATTGGTGCTTGGTCACTTGCTCCGGTCAACAGCCCCCCAGGTTTTTTGATAGAAGAAACTAATTTAGCAGAAACAGGATCTGTTACAGCTGTAAAAACAATCGGTTTATCAGTAGAGGCTGTTGCCATTGCTTGCGCTGCCGGTGTTGCAATAGCTAAGACCAAATCATTTTTTTTGACCAACTGTTCTGATATAGTCTGTAAATTAGATTGATCCCCTTGCGCATTCTGGTAATCAAAGGTTACATCCTCACCTTCAGTGTAGCCCTGCGCTTTTAACTCGTCTTTAAACCCTTTACGAGCTTGATCTAAAGAGACATGTTCCATATACTGCAGAATTCCAATTTTAATTTCTTTTTTTGAGGTTCTCACATTTTCCGTTGCACTTGTCCGACATGCAACTAAGATAATGCTAGTAAGAGCTAAGAAGAGTAATTTGCTTAATTTTGTGATTCTTTGATAGTTAACTTCCATGTCAGTGTCCTCTATTTGCTTTCTACTAATTGTTTTTCAAGTTCTTTAGGATTTAATCCAAGTGATTTAGCCATGTCTTTATTAATAGCTAGTTCAGGTTTTTCTGGTTTGGCAACGGCGATGGTTGAAGCTTTTTTGCCATTGAGAATTGCTACCGCTTCTTCCCCGGCTTGCCTACCAATCGCTTCATAATCAACGCCTGATGTGAAGAGTACTGCGTCAAGGTAAGCTTTGTCACTGCCAATTGCCGGGGTTTTATTTTCTTTTAAAATTTGACCAATTGTCATCGCTGTTGATGCAACTGTATTATCAGTCGGTAAGTACACAGCATCAACTTGACCAACTAAACTTGTCATCACTTGTTGCACATCATTACTTGTTGTAACTGTCTTTTCAACAGCTATAATTCCTTTTTTCTTCAGAGCTTTTTTTGCTTCTTTAGCTTGCATCTGTGAATTTACTTCACTGGAATTATAAAAGATGCCCACTTTTTTAGAAGTCGGAACAGCTTTTAGCAACAAGGCGACTTGTTGTGGAACATTTCCAGCATCAATTGAACCGGTCATGTTTTTACCAGGTTTTTCCATTGAATCAACTAAACCTGCTCCAACGGGATCAGTAACGGCAGTAAAAACGGCGGGTGTATCTGGATCACTAGTCAAGAGTGCCTGTGCTGCCGGTGTTGCAATGGCAAAATTCAAATCATTCTTACCAGTTAATTGGTCAACCATGGTTTGGAGATTAGCTTGTTCACCTTGAGCATTTTTACTGGTAATTTGTAAGTTCTTGCCTTCTTTATAACCACCATCTCTAAGTGCCTCGATAAAGCCTTTTCGTGAAGCATCTAAAGCAGGATGCTTGGCATATTGAATAATCCCTACTTTAACTTGTCCCTTGTTTTCTGTCGCTTCTTTACGACAAGCTGATAAGATAACCAATAAGCTTAATACACCGACTGTAAAAAATAATTGTTTAAATTTCATTCGACTCCTCTTTCATTTGTGTACAAAAATAAGACCATTTAGATATATCTAAATGGTCTTACACAAATACAAGAGTGCTAAAAATACACTGCTCTATGGTGGTGTCCACTTAGATATGATTTATCTATGTGGACATACAACTCAAATAGCCCTAGCCTCATAGATACAAACTTACGTTTCACGTGTTTGTATCCATGCTTACCATGACTACAAACACTATCTAAAGAAGCTAAAGTAATAACGCTTATTGATGTTATGAGTTGTGCAAATGTTTACCATAGGGCACCTCCTGTTTTCCTTCGTTTAATTTTTTTAAATTATAATCCATTTTTTTAGGCCTGTCAACACCTAAAAATACAAATCATCTCTTTTAGTTGAAATATTCTGACAATTGAATCACTGCTAAAGCCTATTATGACAGGGCTAAGCAGACATATAAGACAAAATCAAAAATTTAATAAAAAAATTTTAGAAGGGTAGGTCATCTTCCTCATCAAGAACTAAGTCAGAGAGATCATTCGTCATGTTATTTTCACGCATTGCTCGCTGCGCACGACTTTCTAATAATTGAAAAGTATGACACAAAACCTCGGTCACATAACAGTTCTTCCCATCTTTTTCATAGCGACGTGTTCGCAACTCGCCTTCCAAAGAAATTAGGCTGCCTTTACTACCATAGGAAACTAGTGATTCAGCAAGTTTCCCCCATAAAACTAAATTGACAAAGTCCACTTGCCTTTCACCTTGAGCATTTTTATAACGACGATTAACAGCAACTGAAACACGACAAACCGACTTATCTTTCGGTGTCTTAATTAATTGTGGGTCGGCAACTAAGCGTCCTATCATGATTACTCTATTGTACATTTTTGTACCTCCTTAACTAATTATTCGTAAACGAAATGTTTAGTTAAGGTATTTGTCTATATTTAAACAAAAAAAGGGGAACAACTAAATCAGTCATTTCTACAAAATGACTGATTTTTGTCCCGCTTTCAAATTTATTAAACTTGCCAATGTTTTTCTGGATTGAATGATTCGCCAACAACTGCACTATCATCAAGTTCGATGATGCCACGTTTTTGCGGGGCATTTGGAAGTGCCAATTCACGTGGAGAGCACATCATCCCATAGCTGTCTTGTCCTCGTAGTTTGCCAGGGAAAATAAGGCTGCCGCTTGGCATCATTGCGCCTGGTAAGGCGACAATCGTCTTCAAACCAAGAGCTGCATTTGGTGCTCCTGCTACGATTTGGACTGTTTTATCTTCTCCGATGGCCACTTGGCAAATATTGAGGTGATCACTGTCAGGATGAGCTACCATTTCTGTAATTTGTCCAACAACAAACACAGGAGACACTGTCTCAGTTAATCTTTCTTCAAATCCTTCTTTTGCTAATTCTTGATTTAAACGATCAAGTTCTTCTCGACTTGGGAAAACTTGGCCGTTTCCTTCAACCTTAATCAAGCTAGAGACATCAAAGATATTCCAAGCAAGCGTCTTGCCAGTTTCATCAGCAGTAATTCGGGCAACTTGTCCCTTACGTTCAACAGAACGTTTGATATCTTTAGTGTCTTCTAAGATGACCATCAAGACATCACCGACTTGTTCTTTATTATAAGCAAATATCATTTTTCTTCCTATTCCTTACTTGTTACTTGAAATGAACTGATTAATTTCAGCTTTAGTTTTTCTTAATTTATTAACCAGTCTCGCCTTCTCTTGTCCATTTTCAATGATTAAAAAGCTTGGAATGCCAAAAATATTCCACTTTTGTGCAAGATCCATAAAATCATCGCGATCTAAACGGACAAAGGTTAACTCTTGATTTTCTGATTCAATTTCTGGCATGACTGGATATATAAATTGGCAATCTGGGCACCAATCGGCAGTAAAGAAAAGCAATAGTTTTTCTTTCTTTTCAAGCAATTCAGCGATTTCTTCATAGTTTTTTGGAATAATCATTATTTTTCCTCCTGAAAGACAATATCGCCCCGACTATAGGTAAATTGGTAAGCTCTGCTATCAGCCATGACGACTCCTCCATTAATAACCCTAAAACTTGAGGAATAGTCATTGATATAAAGAACATCAATTTCTCCTAAATCAGAAAAATACTGACGAATCTCATTTGTGATTTTTAGTCTTCTGTTTTCTTGGTATTTTTCCTTGAGTACTAGGGCTGTCACTGCAACTGCTGATAGCCCTACTAACCCAGAAATACCTTTTTGTTTTCTATTAGTCATATCCTATATTTTATCATAAAATGGAGTATTTGGGATAGGTCTGAGTCTAGAATGATAAATGAAAAATTTCTTTATATTAGTTTTTGGTTAAAATGTTGACATTTAATTGTAATTTAGGTAAGTTAGTCATAAAAAGGAGGCCCAATGTCCCAATTATGTAGTCAACTTATTTCTTGTACAAACGAAACACAAATTTCCATATTTTGTGCCACCATCTTTCTTCTTTTTTCATTAGTAATTCTCCTCTATTTTCTTTTCACCTTACACTACTAATCTATATTTATAGGGCTTTTCTGCTATAAAAATGGTAAAATATATAGTGATAATAGGGAAATCCCTTAATAGATAAAGGAAGTGTAATAATGACAGAATTATTTTCTAAAATTAAAGAATTAACCGAACTTGATGGCATTGCTGGCTATGAGCATAATGTCCGTGATTTTTTGCGTCAAAAAATGACCCCCTTGGTTGATCGTGTCGAAACAGACGGTCTTGGAGGAATTTTCGGTATTAAAGAAAGCAAAGCAAGTGATGCCCCACGTATTTTAGTCGCTGCTCACATGGATGAAGTCGGCTTTATGGTTAGTCAAATCAATGCTAACGGGACTTTCAATGTTGTTGGGATCGGTGGATGGAATCCATTAGTTGTGAGTTCCCAACGCTTCACCCTCTATACTCGCCGAGGACAAGCCATTCCAGTTATTTCTGGTTCTGTTCCCCCTCACTTTTTACGCGGAGGAAATGGCTCTGCAGGTCTCCCAGCTATCAGTGATATCACATTCGACGGTGGCTTTGCTAACAAGGAAGAGGCTGAAAGCTTCGGAATTACACCAGGTGATATCATCGTGCCACAGTCTGAAACCATTTTAACAGCAAATAAAAAGAATATCATTTCAAAAGCGTGGGATAACCGATATGGTGTCTTAATGGTCTCTGAGTTACTGGAAAGTCTTAAGGGAGAAGAATTAGGAAATACCCTAATTGCGGGTGCTAATGTTCAAGAAGAAGTTGGTCTACGTGGAGCTCATGTTTCCACTACTAAATTTGATCCTGAACTTTTCTTTGCCGTTGACTGCTCACCTGCAGGTGATATCTCAGGTAATCAAGGAGCTATTGGAGAAGGCACATTAGTACGTTTCTATGACCCTGGCCATATCATGCTCAAAAATATGCGTGATTTCCTTTTAACAACAGCTGAAGAAGCTGGTGTCAAATACCAATACTACTGTGCAAAAGGTGGTACTGATGCTGGTGCTGCACACCTTAAAAATGGCGGCGTTCCATCAACTACAATTGGTGTTTGTGCCCGTTACATCCACTCACATCAAACGCTTTATGCTATGGATGACTTCCTTGAAGCACAAGCTTATTTACAAGCCATTATTAAAAAACTTGACCGCTCAACTGTTGATTTAATTAAGAAATACTAGAAGGTAGACCTATGAAAATTGGATTTATCGGAGTCGGAAAAATGGCTAGCGCTATTATCCAAGGTTTGAAAAAGACCGAGCATGAGATCCTCATCTCTGGTTCTTCCTTGGATCGCTCAAAAGAATTAGCGAGACAGCTCAATCTAAACTATGCCGACTCACATCAAGATTTAATTGATCAAGTGGATTTAATTGTCTTAGGCATAAAACCCCAGATGTTTGAATCAGTGCTCAGCCCCTTACATTTCAAGCAAACTGTTTTATCAATGGCTGCTGGTTTAAGTTTAGAGCGGATCAGTCAACTTGTTGGTTCTGATCTACCTGTGATTCGAATTATGCCCAACATGAATGCTCAGATTTTGCAATCTACAACTGCTTTAACAGCCAACGATTGGGTGTCAGATAATCTGTTAGAAACTGCTAAAGAGATTACTGATAGTTTTGGTTCGACTTTTATTATCGATGAGAAGGACTTTGATACTTTTACTGCATTAGCCGGCTCTAGCCCTGCTTACATCTACCTCTTCATCGAAGCCATGGCAAAGGCCGGGGTTAAACATGGATTGCCAAAGGACAAAGCTTTAGCAATCGTAGCTGAAACTGTTCAGGCCAGTGCCCAACAGTTATTAGTTGGCAATGATAGCCCTAACGACTTAATTGATAAGATTTGTAGCCCCGGCGGAACTACAATTGCTGGTCTAATGGAACTTGAAGAAAAAGGTCTGACTTCAACTGTCAGCTCTGCAATTGACAAAACAATCGAAAAAGCAAAAACCTTGTAAAATTTACAAGGTTTTTTTATGTTATATGAGGGAGCAAGAGCATGAGAACAACAGCTAAGCCATTGTTGATAAAATGGATAATCATGCAATAGCTTAAATTTCTAGTTTTATGATAAACGAAGCCTAAAACCAGTCCCATACCAGCATAAATAATCCAACTGCCGATGTCTGATGGCATATGTAGACCACCAAACAGCAAACTGCTGACAACTAAGCCAAGATAGGATTCACTACCAAAGAGTTTCCCAAAGATAATGCCACGAAAGACTGTCTCTTCAACGACCGGTGCAACTATTGCTGCTAGAATGAAGAGCAAGATCGGATGCAGACCAGCCTGTACTAAAGCCGCCTGGTTAGCTGTGTTAGCATTAGCTCCGTGTTCTAAAAATAGAACCATACCACCTATGAATTTGGTGATCGTTAATGCTGCAAAACCCAGCCCTATCCAAAGGATGGCAGAATCACCATCTGAAATGAGTTTATTTTCTAGCAGTTCCGTTTTTTTCGCAAAATAATAAGTTAGCCCAGTGATAATTAATAATATACTTGAAATGGCTATAACTTGCCATAGTGGTTGGCCTTTTTTTACCAATAGAATTGGTAATTGCTCGACAACAACAATCCCCAGAGCAATAAAAAACCACTTAATTTTTGATAGAGCTGTATCCATGAAACCTCCTATATGACTTTATCTAAAATTATTTTAGTTCCTATGAAACTGATCAATAAGACATACAAATCAATGATCAGAAAACCAATGATTGACCATTCAATTGACCAGAAAGCAAATAGGATTAATCCTATACTAACGATTATTGCTTGCAAACTCAAGGCAAAAGCACTGGCTACTAAAAAAATTTGCTGATTTCTTTCATCATAGGCACTTAAGTAAGCTTCTTTTAATTTCTTTTCATTACCTAATAAATAGTAATTTCTACCAATTAAAACGAACAAGGCTAATGCTACACCAATTAAAACCCCTTTACCAAACGAAGTAAGATGCAGTTTTCCATTTATAATTAATGTAAGTGATGCAATAAAAAATAAAAGAATAGACCAAAATTGAATTGATTTTTTATAATCTTCAAGTGTTTTCTTACCTGTTAACCCATTAACTAATCCTTTAATCATTTTCTAATCCCTCTTCTTCATAGACAAAAATGTCTTCAATACCCACATGAAAATACTTTGATAATTTAAAGGCTAATTCTAAAGATGCATTGTAGCGACCTTTTTCTAGTGAGATAATCGTCTGCCTTGTAACTCCAACTTGTTCAGCTAAATCTGATTGACTTATTTTACCTTCTTTGCGGAGTTCTTGAAGATTATTTTTCATATTTCCCCTTTTATGTCAACTTAACTTTACATTTATAGTATAGTTGACTTTACATTTTTTGTCAAGAGAAAAATAAAAAACACATTAAGAATAATGTGTTTTGTCAAGCCCCAAATAAAATAGACAGTTCAAAAAAAACACATTTCCACTCAAAGGTATGTCTGCCTATATTCAATAGGAGTCATGCCTTTTAGTTTGAGTTGTGGTCTATCAAAGTTATACCATGTAATGAAATCGTCAATCTGCTGCATCAATTCCGTCTCATTTTCAGGTACAAATAATTCCAAAGATTCACTTTTAAGATGAGAAAAAAAGTTTTCACAACAAGCGTTGTCATAACAGTTTCCCTTACGAGAATGAGAAACCGTCACATTAAAAGTTTCAAGTTTTTTGTGATACTGCTTGTTCGTATACTGAAATCCTTGATCTGAATGTAAAAGACAAGATTTTGATTTGTCCCAATCTTTTCTGAAAACAAGGTCTAAATTCTCAAAAACTAACTGATTATCATTGAATTTTGATAGATTGTAAGCTAAAATAGAGTTATCATACAGGTCTTTGATAATACTTAAGTACAGTCTACCCTGTTTATGATACACATAAGAAACATCTGTCACTAACTTTTCATGAGGTCGTGTGGCGACGAAGTGTCTTGCGAGAAGGTTTGGCGAAACCTTTCTCGCTTTTTTGTTCATTTCTTGCCTCGTGCAAGAAGTAAAGCGTTTCTTGCGTATTGGCGATTTCAAACCGAGAACTTGCATATAGCGAAGGACAGTCTTTGGGTTGACGCTTATACCATAAAGTCGCTTAAGTTGCATCCAGATATAGCGATAGCCCTTAAAAGAGGCATCAAAGAGAAGTTGAATCTTCTCTGCCAGCTGAGAATTCCAAGATTTTGTAAGGGGGCGGTTTTTCTTAATCCAGCTATAATAACCACTCCTTGAAATACCAAGATAATGACAAAGAGCAGTAATGGCATACTGTCCTGTTAAACTATCAACGACTTGATACTTAGCTCTTGTAGAGATTTTTACAAGAGCTTTCTGAGCTTTTTTAGAATAGCTACCTCCATTTTGAGATAGTTGACTTGTTCTTCTAAAGTCATCGTCTCTGACTTAACTTGTGCCGGTCTACCACGATTATCTTGATAGAGAAGTTGAGGATTGTTCTCGTACAATTTAACCCAATGTTGTACTTGTGAGCGATTGGTGACACCAAAATGTTCTGCCACTGATTGATAGCCACCTAAGTGGTCAAAAAGATAAGCTTGTGCAACCTTTACTTTAAAGTCGCCCGTGTAGTTCTGATTTTTACGCATGAAAAAGCTCCTTGATAAAATGATTGAAATAGTTTTTTTATTTCATGTCCATTTTACCAGGAGCTGTTCATTTTCTTGTTTCTTATTTTTGGCGTAGACGTTCAACGTCACGGGCAATACATAACTCTTCATCAGTTGAAATAACAAGTACTTTAACTTTTGAATCCGGAGTAGAGATTTCACCACGGTAACCAAATACATTTTTCTCAGTATCTAGTTCCATACCAAACCACGACATACCAGCAATAACGTCTTGACGCATTAATGGTGCATTTTCACCCATACCTGCTGTAAAGACAAGCACATCAGCTCCATTTAAAACTGCAAAATATTGACCAATATATTTTTTAATACGATCGATAAACATATTGTAAGCCAACACAGCCTCTGGATTATGTTCTTGTAGTCCAGCTTCAATATCACGCATGTCACTTGAAATACCAGATACGCCACCTAAACCAGACTTTTTATTAAGCATATTTACGGCATCAGCTGCATCTTTTAATTCTGGATCACGTTCAATGATATAAGGAATAATTGCAGGGTCAATATCACCTGAACGAGTTCCCATCATTGGACCTGCTAGTGGAGTGAATCCCATTGATGTATCAACAGACTCTCCATGGTAATTAGCAGTTATTGAAACACCGTTACCAATATGAGCAGTAATGATTTTTAATTCTTCAACAGGACGGTTTAACATTTTTGCTGCTTCATTGGCAACATACTTATGACTAGTTCCGTGTGCACCGTATTTACGAACTTTATGTTCAGTATAATATTTTTGTGGGATTGGATATAAGTAAGTATGTTGTTGCATTGTCATATGATAAGCATTATCAAAGACACATACACTTGTGATATCCGGTAAGATTTCGCGGAAAGCACGAATACCTGCTGCTGCACCTGGGTTATGTAATGGTGCCAAAGCTGCTAATTCTTCAACTCGTTCGACAACTTTTTCATCAACTAATACTGAATCCGTGAAATATTCACCACCAGCCACAATACGGTGACCAACGCCTGTAATTTCATCATAAGATGCAATAATCCCTAAATGAATTAAATCATTCAATAAAATTTTAACTGCTGTTGAATGATCTGGAATATCAGTAATATCTTCTTCTTTTTGACCATTAAACTTAACAGTTGAAATTGAATTTTCTAATCCAATACGTTCAATAATTCCTTGTGCAAGAACTGTTTCTTCAGGCATTTGATATAGTTGCCATTTAAGACTTGAACTACCAGCATTAATTGCAATTGTTTTTGACATGTTTTACCTCGCTTGTAATCGTTTTCTGTAATGCTCTACTATTATATCAAAAATTCTATGAAATGACATTAGCAAGTTTCCAATTTTTAAACTTGTTCATGAAATCTTGAATAAGCTCTGTGGATTGAATGTTAGTAATTGGAAAGACAAATGTTTCAACCGCTTGATTTTTCGTTTTTCCTAAGACAAAAATCGACTTGGCATTATTTGGATTGCCAAACATCGTTTCAGGTAAAGTAACAACTGCCATAACCTGGGCATAGTTTTTTAACCATTGCTTCAACAGATCGCTTTGTGGACTAGTTAAAATATTAGTTGGAGCTAAAAATATAGCATAACCACCTTCTTTTAGATACTTCAATGACTGTTCCATTAATAAATGGTGAGCATAAGTATGCTCTTCCTTACTAGCTACTTTATAACGACTTGCTATATCGTCATTTGGGTAATAACCAACTGGTAAGTCACTAATGATAACATCACTTACTTTAAGAATTTGTGGTCTCACAGCATCTTCCTGTAAAAATTTTGCAGAAGAATCCATTATTTCAGAAATACTTGCTGATAAATCGATAAGCAAGTCATCCAGCTCAATACCAAGATAGTCAATAGACTTACTCGTATTGTTTAAGATAGTTTGAGCCAAATTACCAGTTCCACTACCAATTTCTAATAAATCAAATGAATGATTAGATACTAAAGTCTCCATCATATAGAGCAAGATAAAACCAAGACTGTCTGGAGTAAATTGATGATTGGCTTGCAATCTCTCGGTCTGTGAGGCCTTAATAAATACAAATTGAAAGGCACGTCGCCATTCTTCTTTTGTTAAGTGTAATTCTTTTAATGCTTGAATATTTCCTTCAACTTGTTTGTTTGCCCCTTTTGCACCCAATAAGTAGGAATTTTGTTCAATAATTGCATCATAAATATGTGTATGTAAGTCCGTTTCAATAAGCTGACTATTCTCTAAAATAAGCTCAAAGGCTTTTTCTATTTTTTCAAAATTCATAATTCTATCATAACAAAATAAGCCTTAATTGAAAAGGAAGTTTCTTTCAGTTAGTAATCTTGCTTTATAATTTCAATAAATTTCATTATTCTTTTCATATTACCAATTATTCAACAACTGATAATATCTTATCCTCATCATATTTTTCAAATTGTACTGTATGATCTTTGACTTTACCTTGCCTCCCCTTTTGGTTTGTTGATGGTTTTTCTTTTCGAACTTTTCTCTTTTTACTTGGTATATTTGGATTTTGGTTATCTTCAATGAATGAGTTTTTTTCTAGATTTTCTTGTTTTTGATTGCCATAACTAAAGTGATAATCAAAACCTCCTTCCACATTAATTTGCATATGAAGTTGATCATTTTTATTAGAATATTTTACAGTACCTGTATTAAATGAGATTTGTCCATTTTGTTTGTCAGAACGAGAAGACTTTGTCATTTCAGCCATTGCATAAGCCTTAGCAATTGCAAGATGAGCTTGATGTTCAACTTGTAGTCGGTTGCTCTGAATAATGTAAACCTGAACAATTAATATGAAAATTGAAGCCATCAAAAGTGAATATAAGAGAACTCCTGCTTTAACTTGGCTTCTCAAATGCATAGATAAAATCCCTTTCCAGGCCACTTTGCCAGATCAAATGAAGAGTTAGTTGGTGATTTACTGTCGTCATTTGAATATCCTGTAAGTTTAACAACATTGGATTTAAGCCTTTCCCACTAGCTGCCGATTTTCTAAAGTCATTTTTTTCAGTTAATCTAAAAGAAACTACCTTTTCATCCTTTTTAACAAGCATTTTTTTTCCTTTAATTTCAATAAATTGTGAACCTTCCAATTCAGCTCTAAACTGATTTGCAAATAAGAGCCAACTATCTTGATCACTTTGACTTAGATAGTTCATATTGGCAAACGTTGACTTAGTTAAACCTTGATAAACCAGTAGAGATCCAGAGATAACTAAAAGTGCAATTAAGGCTTCAAATAAGGTAAAACCCTTAGTCACTAATTTTTGTAACATGAAACAACTCTTTACTTTTGTCATTGACTCTCATTTCCTTTGCTGTTGAATGAACAATAATTTCTACATTATTAATAGCCAGACTGTCCTTTTGAGTCTGAATAGCTGATATTGCAGCATTTAGAGCCTCTTCTTCCTGTATGTACCGATTATGAAGTTGTTGATATTGCTCAATTGCGCCTAAAATAACTAATACAATATAAACAAGAATACCTAAAGCAAGAAGACTTTCAAAAAGGATATAACCTTTAATTTTTTGTTTTTTTATAAGTACCACTTCCTAAATTTAGAGTATAAGTAACAGTTTCATCCGAACTAATAAAATTTATTTTAGCAAGGGAATGATTTCCACCAAACTGGTTTATCTTTACCTTGTTAACAAATCCAAGTCTGATTGTATCTGGTAAGGTAATTGTTTCATTGTGATATGAAATTGATTTTTCCTTAAATACCATTGTTCCTGCAACCCGTTTTAGTATGGAAATTTTTTGACTATGCCGATAAAAATTTTCAAATTCAATATAGAATAGATTATTTGTAACTTTTTCAAATACTGTACCCACACTTGTTGTCAATATAATAACTGAAAAACAAGTAATTACTAGACATAGTAAAGATTCAAAATAGGTAAACGCTGATACTTCCTTATTTAACATTTGGGATTTTATCACTGTGTTTTTTATAATAATCATTATAAGCGGTTATTTGCTTTTCTGTTAAATTTCCATTGCTCTTTAAATCATTTAATGATGGCACTTTGCCAGCATTGTTCAATGCATAGAGTTCAGCTTGATTTTCAACTATTTTAACTAGAGCCTCTCCTCCGGTATCCAAGACTTTTTCTTTTTGTTTGTTTAAATTTGGAATAAATAAGAGCATCAGTATAGAAATAATAAGAATAACCATTAGCATCTCTAAAAGAGTGAATGCTTGTACTGATTTGTTTTTAAAATTAATAATAAATTTTTTCATAAATTTCCTCCCATATTTTGATAAATTGGCAATAGCATTGCTGCATAAATCATGACAATAATTAGAGCAACTGCTAAAAATACAATTGGTTGAATCAGCTGAGTAAGTTGTATGAGGAACCTGAAGTAAGACTCCCATGTATTTTGAGAATATATTTCTAACTCCTTCCCTAATTTTGATTTAACTTGTCCATATGAAATAATTAAACTCAATTCATTTTTAAAAAATGGATAATCTAGTACCTTTTGCTCAAACGGAATCCCCTCTACAAAAGCACTATTCATTTCTATACCTATTTCCCGTACCAAAAGTGATTTTTCCTTACTCATAACAGACAAAATCGTACTTAATTCAAGCCCCTGATCTAATAAATTTCCCCATTCTCGAGCATAGAAGGCTGTCATATATAACTGGATGACGTATCCTATTAAAGGCAATCGACTAATTTGGCTAATTAGCTTGAGTGGTGAACTGCGTCGCCATTTATAAATAACTACTATAGAGACAAAGAGGATTATCACAATTAGGATTATTAAAAGGTGAGGAAAATAGGTTAGTAGGAACATAAGTGGACCTTCCTCATTAAGCGAAGGCAATAAATATTGTCTCAAACCAAGTAGTATAGTTGTTAGAAAAAATAGTAATACAAGTGGATACATGACCACTTCGAAAGTTTTCTTTTTAATATGATTCACTTGCAAAAGGTATGTTTCTATATTTTCAAGACTCCCCAAAATATTCCCATGTAATTCTGCTAAACTCAATTGAGTTATAATACTATCTGGGTAACCTAAATCAAGCATAATTTTTGATAAACTACTGCCATTGAGCATGTGAAATTCCATAATTTTAACCTGTTCTTCAGATATTAATTTACTTTTCTTCAGAAAAGATACCATTTCAACTAAATTAAATCCGCTTGCTTGGAGATTATGTAGCAATTGGATAAGTTGATATTGTTTTTTACTTGATAATCTTTTCTTTTTCCCCTTTTTCTTCAGGGAAATGTCCTTTTGCAACCAACTGATCAATAGCTTGATTCCATTTTTCATGCGAATGACTAATATAGTTTTTGTTAGTAAAATCAATTAAACCTTTCCCTCCCATTAATCTTTGATAAACTATTAATCTTAAGGCGTTTTCTAATTCATTTTGATTAATTCCTAATTCTAAAAGGCGATAATATACCCCTGGAATACTTTTTGCATGTACTGTTGAAAAGACCATAATTCCTGTTAAACTTGCTCTAATCACAGCCTGTGCAGTCTCCCTATCTCGAATTTCACCAATTACTAAAATATCCGGTCGATGACGCAGAGATAACTTTATGAGATTATCATAAGTCATTCCAATACTATCATTAACTTGTAATTGTAAGAATTTGGGATTCTTTATTTCAACTGGATCCTCAATCGTAATCACTTGCCTGTCATGGAAATTTTTCTCAATAAGTCTATACATTAGACTTGTTTTACCTGATCCAACTGGTCCAGCAAAAAGATAGAGTCCACGTCCGATTATAAATTGATTAATTTTTTCATCCATATCCTCCCAATAGGTTTGATTCTCTTGATAAGGATAAAGAATACGAATAACCATACTTTCACGCCCACGATAATCACCAACTGTAGAAAGTCTTAATGAGATTGATATAGAATCATCTATATCATAATTACAAGAACCTAACTGACACCTTCTTTTTTCGCCAACATTCATACCAGCCAAAAACTTAAAATGACTCATTAATTGTTGTAATTGACTTGTTTGAAAATCTTCTAATTTTTGCCTTTCATCATGAATTCGGAAAAACAATTGATACTCATTCTCTTCAGGTAAAATATAGATATCTTGAACTTGCAACTCCATCGCTTCACTTATTATTTGCTTACCCAAACCTTGGATCATTATTTACCTCCTTATCAATTTATTCGAAAAAAAGTTAACTTATTAATAATAAGTTAACTTTTTTTTAGTCTTAATTTACAAATAAATGGTACTGGTGGGATATCATTACGCTGTTCGAAGGAAGCAATATTTTTTTCAAGTGGGATAATGTCATTATTTTTTAAAAGCAAAATAGAGTGGTATTGTTGTAAATCATCAGCACAATCTTCACACCATTTCTTTTCACTTTCTTGCCAAAAAGTAGCTAGTAAATTTTTCTGACTATGAATACTTGGGTAAGTTTCCTTTAAGTGATTCCACTGATTTTGAAAATCAGCTAAAGCATCTTCCCATTTTTCATATTCTTTTTGATAGATAATATCATCTCTCCAACCGTCAATGAACCACCAAGGTTCCCAGTCACCATACATTTTTATTACTTCATACATATACATTTTTCCTTCTCTTTAGTATATTATAGCTAAATAGTAGGCTTTTTAAAAAGTTTCTGCTCACGAAGAAAATAAAAAAGAGTCAATAGACTCTTTTTCATTAGTTTTCAGTAACCACAATTTCTTCTGAAACAGGTTCTTCAATAATTTCAACTTCATTCATTGCTTGTGGTTCAATGTTACGATAACGAGCCATACCAGTACCAGCTGGAATGATTTTACCAATAATAACATTTTCTTTAAGACCAAGTAGATGGTCTTTCTTACCACGAATTGCAGCATCTGTAAGAACACGTGTTGTCTCTTGGAATGAAGCAGCAGATAAGAATGAGTTAGTTTCAAGTGAGGCTTTAGTAATACCCATAAGAACTGGACGAGAAGTTGCAGGGATTCCACCAGCGATAACAATATCTTTGTTAGCAGTAGTGAAGTCAGCAATATCCAGAAGTGTTCCTGGTAACAATTCAGTATCACCTGGATCCATAACACGAACTTTACGAAGCATTTGGCGAACCATTACTTCAACGTGTTTATCTCCGATTTCAACCCCTTGGCTACGATATACTTTTTGTACTTCAGCCAATAGATATGTTTCAACTGACAGTGTATCACGAACTTCTAACAAACGTTTAGGTTGAATAGAACCTTCAGTTAGTGAAGCTCCACGATTAATCTCATCACCAATTTCAACTTTCATACGAGCTGTAAATGGTACAACATATTCACCTTTACCCGTTTTGCCTTCAACAAATACTTTCTTAGTACGTGTAGAAGCATCTTCTTCAATATCAACCACTTTACCTTTAACTTCTGTGATAACAGCTTCCCCTTTAGGGTTACGTGCTTCAAAGATTTCTTGGATACGAGGAAGACCTTGAGTAATATCGGTATTTGACGCAACACCACCCGTATGGAAGGTACGCATTGTAAGCTGTGTACCAGGTTCACCGATTGATTGGGCAGCAATTGTACCAACTGCTTCACCAACTTCAACCGCATCACCAGTTGCAAGGTTAATACCATAACAGTGACGACATACACCATGACGTGTTGCACATGTAAATACTGAACGGATTGTAACTTCTTCAACACCAGCTTCAACAATTTTGCGTGCGATGTCTTCAGAAATTAATTGATCAGCTCCGATAAGTACTTCGCCAGTTTCAGGATGTTTTACTGATTTACGAGTATAACGACCTTGTAAACGTTCTTCAAGAGTTTCTGTAACTTCTTTACCATCTGTAATAGCTTTGATAAGTAGACCACGGTCTGTTCCACAATCATCTTCACGGATAATAACATCCTGAGCCACGTCCACCAAACGACGAGTAAGGTAACCCGAATCGGCTGTTTTAAGGGCTGTATCGGTCATCCCCTTACGAGCACCGTGAGTTGAGAAGAACATTTCCAAAACGGTCAAACCTTCACGGAAGTTTGAGAGGATAGGAAGTTCCATAATGCGACCATTCGGAGCAGCCATCAAACCACGCATACCAGCAAGCTGTGAGAAGTTTGAGATATTACCACGGGCTCCTGAGTCCATCATCATAACGATAGGGTTCTTAGGATCTTGAGTTTCAATTAAGCGTTTTTCAAGAGCCTCTTTTGCTTCACGCCATGTTGTTGTAACGGCAACATAACGATCTTCATCAGTCATCAAACCACGACGGAAACCTTTGTTGATTTCTTCAACGCGATGGTGAGCAGCTTCAAGAATCTCAACTTTATTATCAATTACAGGGATATCGGCAATACCCACTGTCAAACCAGCGAGTGTTGAATGATAGTAACCTAAATCTTTAAGACGGTCAAGGAATGCTGAAGTTTCTGTTGTACGGAAACGTTTAAAGGTTTCAGCGATAATGTTTCCTAGGTTTTTCTTCTTGAATGGTACATTGATTTCTAATGAATCAATTAATTCTTGAATTTCTTTACCAGGTTCAAGGAAGTATTTGTCTGGAGTACCTTCAGTTAAATTCACATTGTTTGGTTCATTTAAATAAGGAAGGTCTTCAGGCATGATAGCATTGAACAAGATTTTACCAACTGTTGTTACTAAAATTTTATTTCTTTGACTATCTTTCCAAGGTTTGTTAGGCATACTTTCAACTGCAATACCTACACGACTATGTAAATGAGCAAAGCCATTTTGATAAGCCATAACAGCTTCATCTAAGTCCTTGAAGATCATTCCTTCGCCTTCGCGACCTGGATCTTCCATAGTAAGGTAATAATTACCTAAAACCATATCCTGTGAAGGTGTAACAACTGGTTTACCATCTTTAGGGTTAAGAATATGCTCCGCTGCAAGCATCAATAGACGAGCCTCAGCTTGCGCTTCTTCTGAAAGTGGTACGTGGATGGCCATTTGGTCACCATCGAAATCGGCATTGTAGGCTTCACACACAAGTGGGTGAAGACGAAGTGCCTTACCATCAATCAGAACTGGTTCAAATGCTTGAATACCAAGTCTGTGAAGAGTCGGTGCGCGGTTAAGTAGAACTGGGTGTTCTTTAATAACATCTTCAAGAATATCCCAAATGCGTTCATCTCCACGTTCAACCATACGTTTAGCAGCTTTTACGTTACCTGCGAATTCGCGAACAACAATTTCACGCATAACAAATGGTTTGAAGAGTTCGATTGCCATTTCACGTGGTACACCACATTGGTACATTTTAAGAGTTGGACCAACTGCGATAACTGAACGTCCTGAGAAGTCAACACGTTTACCAAGCAAGTTTTGACGGAAACGACCTTGTTTACCTTTAAGCATATGACTTAAAGATTTCAATGGACGACTTCCTGGTCCTGTAATTGGACGACCACGACGACCATTATCAATCAAAGCATCAACTGCTTCTTGTAACATACGTTTTTCATTTTGAACGATAATACCTGGGGCATTTAGTTCTAATAAACGAGCAAGACGGTTGTTACGGTTGATAACACGACGATACAAGTCATTCAAGTCAGACGCAGCAAAACGGCCACCATCTAATTGAACCATCGGACGCAAATCTGGTGGGATAACTGGTAAGATGTTAAGAACCATCCACTCAGGTTTATTACCAGATTTGTTAAAGGCATCAAGAACATCTAAACGACGAACAGCTTTAATCCGTTTTTGACCAGATGCTGATTTAAGTTCTTCTTTTAACTCAGCAATTTCTGCTGGTAAATCAACACGTTTCAAGAGATCTTGAATAGCTTCGGCACCCATTTTTGCGATGAATGATCCATAACCATATTCTTGAACTTTTTCACGATATTCACGTTCTGTTAAAAGTGATTTAGGTTCAAGAGGTGTGTCCATTGGATCAATAACAACATATGCTGCGAAGTAAATAATTTCTTCCAAGGCACGAGGACTCATATCCAATGTTAGTCCCATACGTGATGGAATTCCTTTGAAATACCAAATATGAGATACAGGTGCTTTCAACTCAATATGTCCCATACGTTCACGACGAACTTTGGCACGAGTTACTTCTACACCACAACGGTCACAAACGATTCCTTTATAACGGATACGTTTGTATTTACCACACGCACATTCCCAGTCTTTTGTTGGGCCAAAGATGACTTCGTCAAATAGACCTTCACGTTCTGGTTTTAACGTACGGTAGTTGATTGTTTCAGGTTTCTTAACTTCCCCGTAAGACCATGAACGGACTTTACTTGGTGAAGCTAATGTGATTTGCATACTTTTAAAACGATTTACGTCAACCACTAGTTTTACCTTTCTTCGTTTTATCATTTTACTAGTTACTAGAGCTCCTGCTCTAGTCTAGTAAATTCACTTCAATGTTATTATTCTTAGTCTTCAGTTGTTTCAGCTACTTCAGTTGTTTCTGGAACTGGAGTTTCTTGAACTGGAGCTTCTTGAACTTGTTTTTCACGTGCTTTTTCAAGATCATCAACGTGCATCACGTCATCATCTTCACCTTCGTCAAGATCACGAAGTTCAACTTCGTTATCATCTTCATCAAGGACACGCATATCAAGACCTAGAGATTGTAATTCTTTTACAAGCACGCGGAATGATTCTGGAACACCTGGTTTTGGAATTGGTTTACCTTTTGTAATAGCTTCATAAGCTTTCAAACGTCCAGTTACATCATCTGACTTGTAAGTCAAGATTTCTTGAAGAACATTTGAAGCTCCATAGGCTTCAAGGGCCCAAACTTCCATCTCACCAAAACGTTGTCCACCAAATTGTGCTTTACCACCAAGAGGCTGTTGTGTAACGAGTGAGTATGGCCCAACAGAACGCGCATGAAGTTTATCATCAACCATGTGGTGAAGTTTAATCATATACATGACACCAACAGAAACGCGGTTATCAAATGGTTCACCTGTACGGCCATCATAAAGAACTGTTTTAGCATCTGAATCCATGCCAGCTTCTATAACTGTTTCCCAAAGGTCATCGGCAGTAGCACCGTCAAAGACTGGTGTTGCAATGTGAATTCCTAAATTACGAGCAGCCATACCAAGGTGGAGTTCCATAACTTGTCCAATGTTCATACGTGAAGGTACCCCAAGAGGGTTCAACATGATATCAACTGGAGTTCCGTCTGGTAAATAAGGCATGTCTTCCACAGGAACGATACGAGAAACAACCCCTTTGTTTCCGTGACGACCAGCCATTTTATCTCCAACTTTGATTTTACGTTTTTGGGCAATGTAAACACGAACTAACATGTTTACGCCTGATTGTAATTCATCTCCGTTAGCACGTGTAAAGATTTTAACATCACGAACGATACCATCTCCACCGTGAGGAACACGAAGTGATGTATCACGAACTTCACGAGATTTATCACCAAAGATTGCATGCAATAGACGTTCTTCAGCAGACAAGTCTTTTTCACCTTTAGGTGTAACTTTACCTACAAGAATATCGCCTTCTTTAACTTCAGCACCAATACGGATAATCCCCATTTCGTCAAGATCTCTAAGAGCTTCTTCACCAACGTTTGGTACTTCACGTGTAATTTCTTCAGGGCCGAGCTTTGTATCTCTAGTTTCTGATTCAAATTCTTCTAAGTGAACTGATGTATAAACATCTTCTTTAACAAGACGTTCACTCATGATGACAGCATCCTCGAAGTTATAACCTTCCCAAGTCATATAGGCTACGACTGGGTTTTGTCCAAGTGCCATTTCTCCATTTTCCATTGAAGGTCCATCAGCAATGAAGTCACCTTTTTCAATGATATCGCCAACTTTAACAAGTGTGCGTTGGTTATAGGCTGTACCAGAGTTTGAACGACGGAATTTTGTAATATGGTAAACATCTAGAGAGCCATCTTCACGACGAACTTCTACTTTCTCAGCATCTGAGAAAACAACTTTACCACTGTATTGAGCAATAACGGCAGCTCCTGAGTCATGAGCTGCTTGATATTCCATACCAGTACCAACAAATGGTGATTTTGGATTAATCAATGGAACAGCCTGACGTTGCATGTTGGCACCCATAAGGGCACGGTTTGAGTCATCGTTTTCCAAGAAAGGAATACATGCTGTCGCAACAGCAACTACCTGTTTAGGAGAAACGTCAACAAAGTCAACAATACTTGCAGAGAACTCTTGGTTATTACCTTGGTGACGACCCATTACAATTTCTTCCGCAAATGTGCCATCTTCATTTAGTTTTGAATTTGCCTGTGCAACTGTGAACTCATCTTCCTCATCAGCTGTTAACCAGACGATTTCGCTAGTAACGATACCAGTAGAACGATCAACCTTACGATAAGGCGTTTGAATAAAGCCATACTTATTCAAGTGACCAAATGATGACAAGTTATTAATCAAACCGATATTTGGTCCTTCAGGAGTTTCAATTGGACACATACGACCATAGTGAGTGTAATGTACGTCACGTACTTCATACCCTGCACGGTCACGAGTCAATCCACCAGGGCCTAAGGCTGATAAACGACGTTTATGAGAAAGCTCAGACAATGGATTATGTTGGTCCATAAACTGTGACAACTGAGAAGAACCAAAGAATTCTTTAACCGCAGCAGTTACAGGACGAATATTAATAATTTGTTGTGGTGTTAAAACATCGTTATCTTGAACAGACATACGTTCGCGAACGTTACGTTCCATACGTGCAAGACCAATACGGAATTGGTTAGCAAGTAATTCACCAACGGCACGAATACGACGGTTACCAAGGTGGTCGATGTCATCTACTTTACCAATACCTTCAGAAAGGTTTAAGAAATAAGACATTTCTGCAAGAATATCAGCAGGTGTCAATGCACGAACTTTATCATCAGGAGCGGCATTGCCAATCAAGGTAACAACACGATCCGGATCAATTGGTGAAACCACTTTGAATTTTTGAAGAATTACGGGTTCAGTGACAACTGCATAATCATTTGGTGTATATGCAAATTTGTTCAAATCTCCATCAATATGTTCTTCAATTGATTCAATCACTTCACGAGTCATTACTGTACCAGACTCAACAAGAATTTCGCCTGTTTCAGCATCAATCAAGTTTTCAGCAATTGTCTGATTCAACAAACGTGTTTTGATGTTCAATTTTTTATTGACTTTGTAACGTCCAACAGCTGCTAAATCATAACGACGAGCATCGAAGAAACGAGCAATCAATAAACTACGTGAACTATCAGCAGTTTTAGGTTCACCCGGTCTTAAGCGCTCATAAATTTCTTTAAGGGCTTCGTCAGTACGTGAATCACTTGGGTTTTTGTGAATATCCTTTTCAATTGTATTACGAACTAAATCACTTTCACCAAAGATATCAACAATTTCATCGTCACCTGAGAATCCTAAAGCACGAACAAGTGTTGTAAATGGAATTTTACGAGTACGGTCGATACGCGTATAAGCAATATCCTTAGCATCAGTTTCCAATTCTAACCATGCACCACGGTTAGGGATTACAGTTGAACCATAACCAATTTTGCCATTTTTGTCCACTTTATCATTAAAGTAAACACCAGGCGAACGAACTAATTGAGATACGATAATACGTTCACCACCATTGATGATGAATGTTCCCATTTCAGTCATGATTGGGAAATCGCCAAAGAAAACTTCCTGAGTTTTAATTTCACCAGTTTCTTTGTTAACTAAACGGAAAGTAACAAAGATTGGTGCAGAATAACTTGCATCATGGATACGAGCTTCTTCTAAAGTATACTTTGGTTCTTTAAATTCATAACCTACAAATTCAAGTTCCATTGTGTCAGTAAAGTTTGAAATTGGTAATACATCTTCAAAAACTTCTTTTAATCCTGCATCAAGAAACTCTTGGAATGAGTCAGTTTGAATTTCAATTAAGTTTGGTAAATCAAGAACTTCTTTGATTCTTGAAAAGCTACGACGTGTACGGTGTTTTCCGTATCGAACTTCATGTCCTGCCAAGTTTTTAGCTCCTTTTTCTTTTTAACATTTGCATGATAGCAAATAGGTCTAATTTTATAATTTATCCCAATTGTGAATTTTTAGAATCTTTAAATATAGATGACAAATGACTATATTTAGCAAAAATAGGCACAAAAAGAGCAGCTAAATCTGACTGAATCAGTTTGATTTAACTGCTGTACTTCCTAGTTGGACAATATTTCAACTAGATTGGACGACAAATAGTTATTAGTATTATACACTATTTGTCACTAAAATTCAAGCTATTTTTTTCTAATATTGAAACTTGCCCAAGCTTTTTGATAGTCTGCATCCGTACCACCAATACCATATTTATAAGTCATCGGACCAGCTCCATTTTTCGCCCATAAACTAGTCACTGTTTGGCCTCCAAGTGTGATGCGGCGACCATTGACTGTTACAGTTCCTGGTTGTAGCCCTGTTGTTTTCAAGACATTAGATTTTATTACACCTTTGTCTAATCCAAATCTTCCTGATTTAAATAAACTTGGATCTGCTTGGTTAATGGCATTTACTAAATTTGCCATATAATTTGAATTATTATTATAGCCTGCCATCGGTGTTAAGGAATTATTATTATCATGTCCAGCCCAACCACCTAAGGTTACTTTTGGAGTAGCAAGCATTAGCCAAACATCAGAATAATTCTCAGTAGTACCCGTTTTACCTATCCAATCAACTGAACCCAAAGATGGATTAAGTCCATTCAAACGTGATTTGAAAGTTGTAGTTGCACCAGAATCAATTGGACCACGTAATAATTGCTGTAATATTGTCGCTGTTGGCGCTGAAAAAACACGTTGTCCTTTTTTCTCATGTTGGTAAACGACAGTTCCGTCACTAGCAGTAATCTTTTCAACCATATATTGCTCATGAAACTCACCATTATTAGCAATCATCTGATAAGCATTTGTCTGTGTTCCAACAGATACATCGATACCTCCGCCAAGTGGAAGACTTTCAATTGAATAATCATTGATTCGATATCCCATCTTAGACATATAGGCTTCAACATCAACACCTTGATCACGAAGCAATTTCTCAGTCCAATATGCCGGAATATTCCAAGAAGTGTTTAAAGCTTCCTGAAGATTCATCATTGCCGTACCTTCACTGTCAACGTGCATAATTTTTTGTCCACTAGAATAGGTTGTCGGGTAATTAGAAAGCATACTTTCACTCCCCATCAAACCTTGGTCAATAGCAGGGCCATATGCGATAATTGGCTTAATACTTGATCCTGGAGAACGCATGGTATTGAAGGCATGATTATTTTGGTTCATGTTATAATCACGTCCGCCAATAAAACCAATAATTGCTCCATTAGAATTATTGGTTAAGACATTCCCGACCTGAACCATACCAGAGCCATCATCAAGCAAGCCGCCAAATCGGTTAACAGCATCTTGCATAGCATTGTATACATTCTTGTTGATTGTTGATTTTACAGTGTAACCACCTTGTTGTAGCTCTTTCATAGCAATCTCTTCATAAGAGGCTTTTATCTCATCATTTTTCAAATCTCGTGGCGAAATTTTATCTCGTTTAATAAGATAAGTGAACATGGCTTTTTTAGCATCTTCTAAAACAGCATAATAAAGATAGTCATGCTTATTAATTTTGATAGATTCTGGTTTTTTAAAATCTTTACTAATCTGATAGTTTTTATAAGATTCATAATCTTTCTTAGAAAGGAATCCTGTCCGATACATATTATAGAGAACATTATGTTGTCGTGTAATACCGAAAGACATTTCTTTTTCAGATTTTAACTGACCAGTTGCTAAATAAGGTGAATAAACAATTGGACTTTGTGGCAAACCAGCTAAAAAAGCTGCTTGCGGTACTGTTAAATCTTTTGCTGAAACACCGAATATCCCTTGAGCAGCTTCTTCGATACCAGCAATATTTTGTCCTTTATTATTACGACCAAAAGGAGAGACATTCAAATAAGTAGATAAAATATCATCCTTATTAATATATCTTTCTAAAGCTAAAGCATAAATAATTTCTTTGGATTTACGTTTAAAGGTTGGATCATCCCCAAGCACTTGCTGTTTAATTAACTGCTGAGTTAAGGTTGACCCCCCACTAGATTCTCCTAAACCTAGGATAGATCCTAGAGTTGCCCTAAAGACTGCCTTGGGAACAACACCTTTATGTTCTTTAAAGTTTTCATCTTCAGTTGAAATAATGGCATTCTTCATATTTGGTGAAATAGCATCATTAGCTACAGGCGTTCTCAATAAATCAGTATCAATCGGAGAAATCATACTATCATCTGAATACTTAAGTTGTGAAATCATCGTGATAGTCTTAACTTCTTTGACTAAACTATCCTTACTAGGAACTTTAACCGAGTCAATCTGACTAGCTAAATAGCCAAAAGCCATCCCAGCACCAAGCATACCAAATAGGAAGATTGTAATATATATAAAATTGGTTAGTAATTTTGCAGTTCTTAAGGCAACAAAGCTAATATCTTTAGCATCCAGATTTTGCTTTCTACCTGTTTTTTTCTTCTTTAATTGGTTCACTATAAAATACCTCAACTTCTATTATACCAAACTTTGATAAAGCTTGCATAGCAGTTGCTTTTTTTGATATAATGATTTCCGTAACTAAAAAGAAAATGGAGAAAGCCTATGAATATTTTTGAAGAACTCAAAGCTCGTGGCTTGGTCTTTCAAACGACCGACGAAGAAGCCCTTGTCAAAGCACTAACAGAAGGGCAAGTATCCTATTATACAGGTTATGATCCAACAGCTGATAGCTTACACCTAGGTCACTTAGTGGCGATTTTGACTTCACGTCGCTTACAGCTTGCAGGGCACAAACCATATGCTCTTGTCGGAGGAGCAACAGGTTTAATTGGTGATCCTTCATTTAAAGATGCTGAACGTAGCCTTCAAACCAAAGAAACTGTTTTGGAATGGAGTGACAAAATTAAGGGACAACTATCTAATTTCCTTGATTTTGAAAATGGTGACAACAAAGCTGAACTTGTAAACAACTATGATTGGTTCTCTCAAATTAGCTTCATCGACTTCCTCCGAGATGTTGGTAAGTACTTTACCGTTAACTACATGATGAGTAAAGATTCTGTTAAAAAAAGAATTGAAACAGGAATTTCATACACTGAATTTGCCTACCAAATCATGCAAGGATATGACTTCTACGAATTGAACGCAAAACACAATGTCACTCTCCAAATTGGTGGTTCTGACCAATGGGGAAACATGACTGCCGGAACAGAGCTGCTTCGCAGAAAATCAGACAAGACCGGTCATGTTATGACCGTTCCGTTAATCACAGATGCAACTGGTAAAAAGTTCGGTAAGTCTGAAGGTAATGCAATATGGCTAGACGCAGATAAAACATCTCCTTATGAAATGTATCAATTCTGGTTAAACGTAATGGACGATGATGCTGTTCGCTTCTTGAAAATATTTACTTTCTTAAGCTTAGACGAAATTAATGCCATCGAAAAAACTTTTGATGCTGCGCGACATGAACGTCTAGCTCAAAAAACATTAGCTTGTGAAGTTGTTACTCTAGTCCATGGTAAGGCTGCTTACGATCAAGCTGTCAAAATCACTGAACAACTTTTTGCCGGAAATATCAAAGAATTATCAGCAAGTGAATTAAAACAAGGTCTTAGCAATGTGCCAAACTATCATGTATCTTCCGAAGCTAATATGAATATTGTTGAGATGTTAGTTACAGCTGGTATCTCCCCATCAAAACGTCAAGCACGCGAAGATGTAAGTAATGGTGCAATCTATGTCAATGGCGAACGCCTTCAAGATTTAGACTATCAATTACAAGATGAAGATAAAATCGATGGACAATTAACTGTTATCCGTCGTGGCAAGAAAAAGTACGCTGTATTAACTTATTAATCACAAGAAAAAATGTCCTACCTCAAGGTAGGACATTTTTATTTAACTAATTTTTTGAGTATCCCGATAATACTCACAATCAAGAAAATTGTGATAAAAATCATTGTGATAGTAGCACTTGCTGGTGTTTCCCAGAAATAGGACAGGAAGATTCCGGCAGTCATACCGACAAACCCAATGCCAATACCTAAGAAAATCACGGAAGTGAAATTTTTACCTATTCGCATAGCAATACTTGCTGGCAAGACCATGATAGTCGAAACTAGTAAGGCTCCTGCCGCGGGGATTGTTAACGCGATAGCTATACCGGTTACAACATTAAACAGAACTGACATCAATCTAACAGGTAAGCCATCGACATAAGCGGTATCCTCATCAAAGGTCAAAATATACATGGGTCTAATAAAGAGCATAGTCAAGACAAGGATTAGAATAGCTATAACGAAGAGGGCAATAACCTGCTCCATGCTAATTGTAATGATTGATCCAAAGAGATACTGCTCTAGGCTAACATTGGAGTTGCTTGAAGATTTGCTCATAATAATGAGCGAGATTGCTAATCCCATTGACATGAGAATGGCTGTTGAAATTTCCATGTAGTGCTTGTAAACTACACGAAGATACTCAAGAACCACCGCTGCAATCGCTACGACAATAATCGTTGTCCAAGTTGGATTAACACCCAGGACCACGCCAAGTGCCACCCCTGCTAAGGAAACGTGACTCAGTGTATCACTCATTAGACTTTGGCGACGCAGAATTAAAAAGATACCAAGTATAGGAGCAAAAATACTAATAGCGATAACAGCCATTACAGCTCTCTGCATAAAATCATAAGATAATATCTCTAACATACTTAAACCTCCTTGCTTTCTTGGTCATGGACATTAAAACAACGCCATGGGAGGTTTTCATTACGAACCAAATGAATATTACGATCAGCATAATCTTTGACCTCTTCAGGGTCATGGGTAATCATTAAAACAGCTTTACCATGTTTATGTGCACTATGATTCATTAACTGATAAAATGTTTCAGTCGTTTCACTATCCATACCAGTAGTCGGTTCATCGAGGACAAAAACATCAGGGTCAGAAGCAAACATTCGTGCAATCACAACCCTTTGCTTTTGTCCACCAGATAAACTACCAATCCGTTTGTTACGACTTTCCCACATGCCAACTGATTCCAAGCTAGCTTTGATATGTTCTTCATCATGCTTTGTAAGACGTCTGAACCAACCATTACGAGGGTACCGTCCTGATTTCACAAACTCATAGACAGTTGATGGAAACCCAGCATTAAAACTGGCAACTTGCTGCGGTAGGTAGGCGATTCGAAGTTTTTTTCCTTCTTTATTCGTTTTCGAAAAAGTTACTGTACCAACCTTTGGTGTCAATATACCTAGAGTCGCTTTAATTAAGGTTGATTTCGCGGCACCATTTTCTCCGGTTAAGGTAACAAACTCTCCGCTGTCTAAATGATAAGTGACCCCCTCTAGGACGGGATCACTTTCATAATAGAAGGAGAGATTTTCAACTGTTAAATATCTCAAAATTTACCTTTCTAATTCCTTGGCAAATACAGTCAAGAATTTTTCAACGACTGCTTCCTCTTCCTCTGAGAAGTTTTCAAGCAGTCTCTTATAGACATCTAGTGTTTGATCATGATGATGTGTATGTTCTTGGGCAATTGGCATAGCCAGTTCAGTTAATTCAAAATAGGTAACACGCGCATCTACTGCATCCTTAGATGAAGCAAGCATGCCTTGCTTAATTAAACTTTTAATTGCTTTTGTAACAGCAGCCTGACTGATATTTAATTTTTTTGCTAATTCAGTATTTGTCAGTTTATCCTGTGACAGGAGCATCAAAATATGTTCCTGAGTATTTGTCAATTTAACATCACTTTGGCATGAGCCAAATAATAGTTCGTGCTGATTTTCAGCCTTCATCAAAATTCGATTAACCAAGCTATCAATTTTCTTTTCTAAAGTCCCCATAACACACCTCATTTTCTTAACCAGTTAATTATAACAAAAAGAAATCAAAGAAGCAAGATGAATTGCCTCTATAATGTTCTTACTTTATAAACTTCCTTACAAAATCCTTTTAGACTATTAACGACCCGATTGGCCTGTTTTTCTGTCCGACATAGAGCAAACACTGTTGGTCCACTCCCAGTCATCAAGGCAACATCTGCTCCCGAAAAAATCATTTTATCTTTTATTTTCTGAATAAATGGCTTTCTTGTAATACTAATATTTTCCAAAGAATTTCCCATGCTAGTAATCAAAGCCTGATAGTTATTAGTTTCTAAAGCATTTATTATGGCAGAAATATCAACACGAGAAATTTCTTGACAATCAACCTCAGAAAAAATCGTTCGCGTTGAAATCCCAAATTCAGGCTTAACCAGAACAACCCAAGATGACAATTTCCCATCTATACAATCTACCTGCTCTCCCATGCCGCCAACCTGAGCACAGCCACCTGAAATACAATAGGGAACATCACTGCCAATACGTTTGCCAATTGCAATCATTTCCTCTTTAGTTAGATTTAATTGCCAAAGCTTATTGAGTCCTCTAATTGTCGCCGCTGCATCGCTTGACCCACCACCCATACCTGCACAAATTGGAATTTTCTTGTCCAAATTGATGCTTACTCCTTTTTTTATACCATAATCAGCTTTTATCAGTTGAGCTGCTTTAAAGACATCGTTTTTATCATTTACTGGCATTTTAGGAGAATTAGAAGTTATCACAATCTTATTGTCTTCTCTGTCTGACAATGTAATATAGTCACATAAATCAACACTTACCATGACCATTGATAAATCATGATAGCCATCATCCCGCTTACCAAGCACATCCAAGCCTAAATTAATTTTTGCAGGAGCTCTTTCAATTATTGAAACCATAAGACCCCTCACTTAATCTTTGATATATCTTAAAATATACACAATATTAATAAAAAACTCAACTATCTGTTATTCCAATTTTATGTCAACTGACTCTGTCAATTCCTCAAAAGCCAAGTCTATCAATAGCTTATGCCTGCTAATAATACTTTTCTCCGAATATTATTCTAGCAATCACCTTCTATTTAAGGTAGAATAGAGAGGTAAAAGTATGCAAGGAGAACCATAGATGTCACGTTATTGGAACAAGTTTCCAGAAATCCAAAAAGAAATAGATGCCGTTGTAGAATTAATCGGTCAACGTGCCAATGTTCGAAATTCGAATATAAAAGCTGCAATTGTAGATTTAAGTACGGCCGGGGGAAAATACCTGAGACCAGCCTTTTTCTTTTTCTTTTCTCAATTCGGAGACCAAGAACAAAAAAATCGTGACCAACTCCGTCAAATTGCTGCCTCTCTAGAGATTCTCCACATGGCCACCTTAATTCATGATGACGTCATTGATGATTCTCCGCTTAGACGAGGTCAAAAAACAATTCAAACCCAATTCGGAAAAGATGTGGCCGTATATACAGGTGATTTTCTTTTCACCATTTTCTTCGAATTAATCCTCGAAAGCATGCAAGATTCTCCTTACATGACCATCAATGCCAAAGCTATGAAACAGATTCTAATTGGCGAATTGGAACAAATGGAGCTCTACTTCAATCAAGAACAAGATGTGGAAAGTTACCTAACTGCTATTTCGGGGAAAACGGCAGAGCTTTTCCAATTAGCTAGTCAAGAAGGGGCTTATTTTGCCGGAGCAAGTCAAGATGTAGTAAGCCTTGCTGGTAGAATTGGCCATCACATCGGAATGACATTCCAGATTTTAGATGACATCTTAGATTACACAGCAGACCCTAAAACTTTCAACAAACCTGTATTAGAAGACTTATGCAATGGTGTCTATAGTCTGCCTCTTTTACTAGCAATGAAAAAAAATCCTGCTGCCTTTAAACCCCTACTCGATAAGCAGCGAGACATGACCTCCGCAGATCGGTTACAAGTCAAAGAATTAGTTTTAACTTATGGTGGTGTTGAGGAAGCTAAAGCATTGGCTAATAAGTACACCGAAAAAGCACTGGCCGATATTGAACAACTACCAAAAATAAAAGCCCAAAAACAACTCTTAAAAGTAACCAAGGAATTGTTAAAACGAGATATATAAAAAGAGCAAAGGATTTCTTCCCTTGCTCTTTTATTTACCATCATCGATAGCTTTTAATTGACGGTAACGGTCATTCGTTTCTTGTAAAACAGAAGGTTCACCTGAAATTTCAATTTGACCATCCTCAATAAAGATGACCTTATCAACTTTTTCAATTCCCTTCAGATGGTGTGTAATCCAAATAAGAGTTTTACCTTGTAAGGCTTCCAAAACTGTCTCTAATAATGCTTTTTCAGTAATTGGATCCAAACCAACAGTTGGTTCATCTAAAAGTACAATCGGTGTGTCTTGCAAGAGTATCCGAGCAAGGGCAATCCGATGTCTTTCACCACCTGAAAAACGCAAACCTGCTTCATCAACCATGGTATGGATACCGTGGGGTAGTGCTGAAACCATTCCTTTTAAACCAACTTGTGCTAGGACATCCCAGACATCGGATTCACTCGCTTGATTATTGCCAAGGCGAATATTGTTCAAGAGACTTGTATTAAAGAGGTAGGGTGCTTGTTGAATCACACCGATATAATCTGAAATGTGTTCTCCTAACTCACCAACAGGTATTCCAGAAAGAGAAATAGATCCCGCTGATACTAGTAAATCTCCACGTATTAAACTGGCTAAGGTACTTTTACCTGAACCACTTTTACCAAGAATAGCTAGTTTTTGGCCAGCTGTTATTTCCAAATTCAAGTCAGACAGGACTAACTTATCCGAATCAGCATAATGGAAATCTAAATTTCTGATACTCAAATTAAATGGTGCAGCAGGAAGCTGTCTAGTGACCTGTTGTTCTTTGATCTGTGGCAAATCGTTTAAACGATTTAAAGATTCTGCGTAACTTGATGATTCTTGACTTGCAGCAGCTAAGCCTGAAAAGGCATCAATCAGTGGAAAGACTGATAAAACAAAGGCAGCAATCCAGTTAGCCGCACCTCCATGGTCACCTGGGAACTGATTTGAAGCCCAAGCTAGGGTGACAACTGCTAGGATGGCAAAGGCTAATTGAAAAATGAAATTACGTTTATTATTAAAATGCTTCATTTTGGCTTGAACACTTGCCAACTTCGCTTCAGATTCTGCATGTAAGGCAACATATTCTTGACCACGTTGACTAAAAATCCAATCTGAAATTCCTAACACATTATCTGTTAAATCTGTATATAATTTACTTTTTAACTGTTTTTCCTGCTCTTGTCTGGCACCATTAATAATAACTGACCAAAGTGGAAAAAGAAAAACAAGAACTCCCAAATACAGAAGTACAAATAGGGCAAACCAGATATTAAAGTAACCCAGTCCAACAATAATAAAGACATATAAGACCCAGGCAATAATGGTAGGGAAGACAGTTCTCAAATATAGATTTTGAATATGATTGATGTCTTCAGCTAACAGACCCATGATATCGCCTAGTCGATAATTCTTCCTGAGAAAAATTGCGTCTTCCTCTAATGTTTCATAAAGTTTTAGGCGCAGCTTAGAAGTCATTTTTAATACCCAATTGTGACTTGTTAGTCGTTCGACATATCGAAAAACAGGGCGACCAATTCCAAAGGCGCGAGTTAAAACAATTGGTATGTAAACTAAGAGGATATTGCTTGGTAGTGATGCCGACTTACTGATGAGAAAACCTGAGTTAAACATGAGTGAGCTGGCAGCAAAGAAAGTTAAAAATCCTAAAAACAAGGCCAATATTAATGATTTCTTATAGCGTTTGAAAAAAGGTTTGACCCATTGATCTTTTGCTAGGGCTTGAATTATTGGTATTTTAATCATCAAAACCTCCCATCGCATGTTGCAGATTATAAAGATGTTCTTTTTTAGCCAACAACTCTTGATAAGAACCCATTTCCACAACCTTTCCTTGATCCATAACCAAAATCTGATCCATCTCTTTTAACCAGTGAAGACGATGAGTGGCAAAAAAGACAAGACGATTAGCCATAAGTGGAACCATTTTCTCTTTTAATTCCAGCTCTGTTTCAATATCTAGGTGAGCACTGGGTTCGTCCAAAAGCATAATACGGCGTTCCTTATCCAGAAAAGCACGAGCTAAAGCTATCCGTTGTGCCTGACCTCCACTCAAAGGTCTCGCTCCATTACCAATTTTTGTATCTAACCCTTGCGGTAATTCCGCAACTAATTCTTGGAGACCAACGACCGCAATTGCTTGATCAATCTCCTCTTGGTTTGCATTTGGTGTATAGAAGGTCAAATTGTCTCTTAATGTCATTTCAAAAACATAAGGATTTTGTGGAATATAAAGCATCTGCTTCTTCCAATCATCTTGATCCATATTTTCTAGTTTCTGACCATCAAGTACAAATTGTCCTTTGCTTGGCGCTAAAAATCCACTAAGGAGATTAATCAGACTTGATTTCCCAGAACCACTCATGCCGATGATACCAATCTTTTGAAAACCAGAAATACTAATGCCTGGAATTGACATAAAATGATTACCATCATATGCTAGTTCAATGTTTTCTAAATCTAACCGACTATTTTGAGACCAACTTTTTAGAGTAACTTGGTCTTTTTTAAAACTATTTTTACTTAAAATGGACTGAATAGCTTGGAATGCATTTTTTCCGTCAAGAGTTGCATGATAATCACTTGAAAAATCACGAACTGGTGTGAAATAGTCTGGAGAAAGAATCAAGACTGTTAAGGCAGGGAAAAGTAAGATTTCTTCATTAATTAATCTTAACCCAAGAAAGACAGCTACAATAGCTATTGATAAGGTAGTAAAAAAATCTAAGGCAAAAGTCGACAAAATTCCAATTCGTAATGCCGACATGGTCGACTTGCGAAAGTTTTCACTGGTACTATAAATACTTTTAGCATAACGTTTACTTAAACCAAAAAATTTTAAAGTGTCAATACCTCGTAGTGAATCTAAGAAATGGTTCGATAAGACTTGATAAGAAGCATATTGTCGGTCAGCCTTTGCTTTAGCAGCCAAACCTAGTATTATCATAAATAGAATAATTAAAGGAAAAACCAAAGTTAAAATGATCCCTGAATCAATATCCAAATAGTAAATGAAAGCAAGTATGATTACTGGTATTACTGTCATATTCATCATCTTATTGAGAACAAGATGTAAGTAATTTTCTACGAGTGAGACACCATCTAAAGCCATAGTAATCATATTCCCTGAGCCTTGTTCCTGCACTACACTTGGTCCTAATTCAAAAACTTTTTTCAAAAGTTGCGTTCGAATTTCTTTTGCGTGCCTAGCAGAGAATTTATCTAAACTTTCATCCTTAATATAGTTAATCAGATGTCGGCAAAAATAAGCTCCAACAAAAAACATTATAGATAGCAACTGAGCATTTAGGCTCTGGCCTTGCCAAAGTCCTGTAATGGCACTACTTAAGAAATAAGCTTGTCCTATAATAAAGATTGCTTGAAGGAAATCTAATCCTGCAAGCAATCCTAATATTTTATGAATACCGAACAAGCGCATAACTGCTTTATCTAGCATTATTTTTCCCCCGTTACAATAACTGGTAGAGTAATCCGTTTTCTAAAGATATAATATGCCCAAGCTGTGTAAGCAAGTACAAAAGGTATTAAACCGATAGCTACAAAGGACATCACTTTTAAAGTATATGGTGATGACGATGCATGTTGAATTAGCAAATCATATTTTGAGCCGATAGAGCTAATCATTACACGTGGGAATAATCCTTGGAAAATCAAGACAACAACTGCCACTAATGTCAATCCACTAGCAATAAAAGCTTGCATCTCAGCTTTTTTAAAGCTTGAGATATGAGCAAAAACTGTTAGCCCAACAATTAATAAAACTAAGAGAGTTGTTACTATTGGATGATTACTGAAGAAGTCTGTTTGGAAGAATAAAAGAATAGCAAATGCTACTAATCCAAGATAGAGAACAAAGTAAAGAAATTGTGCGAAGTTGTTTGCACGTTCTCTAACAGGTCCTTCTGTTTTTAAAGCAATATAATTTAGACCGTGAAGATAAGATAACAAGACCATGGCAACACCACCAACGATAGAGAAGATATTGAAATAATCTCCAAAATGAGCAGTCATATTTGCTTTAGCATCTAAAGGCATCCCTTGAATTAAACTAATGAACATAACCCCAAAGAAAAAGGGAACAATGGCAGAGCCAATTGATAAAGTCCAATTCCAAATTTGTTTTTGAGATTTAGGAACATTATGTCTAAATTCAAAGGAGACACCACGAATAATTAATCCAAATAAGATTGTTAATAAAATTAAGTAATAACCACTAAATAGAGATGCATACCAGTATGGGAATGATGCAAACATTGCACCGCCACCAGTAAGCAACCAAACTTCATTACCATCCCAAACTGGACCAATGGTAGAAACAATTTGATCTTTCTCTTCTTCATTATGGGCGAGTGTTTGAACCGCCATACCAACACCAAAGTCAAAACCTTCCAAGAAGAAGAAACCTGAGAAAAGCACTCCGATAAGGATGAACCAAAAAATTTGTAAACCGCTCATTAGTAGGCTCCTTTCTCAAATGGATCAACAACTGCATTTTTCATAAGTAACAATTGTTCTTCTTCAAATTCCGGACCTTTTTTCAACTCACGAATAGTCAGATAGACCATCATAGCACCCAGTCCACTAAATAGTAAAAAGTAAACAGTATTAGAAACAAAAAGCGAGGTTACTGAAACGTTTGGTGAGACACTATCTTTGATTTTGAACAATCCATAGACTGTCCATGGGTAACGTCCTTGTTCTGTAATAATCCACCCAAATGTATTTGATAGGAAAGGTGCAACTGTTGTTAGGGCAACAATCCAAAGCATCCATTTTTGTCTAAATAGAATTGGATTTTTCTTACGTGTTAAGAATAGTCCAATTGTTGATACACCAAGCATCAATGTCCCAAATGCAGCCATCGTACGGAAGCCGTAGAATAATAGATTGACCATTGGGTAATAATTGTCTTCGCCATATTTAGCAACTAATTCTTTGTTTGCCGTTTCCATCCCATTAACAGCTCCAGAAGGTTTACCATAGGATAGGATACTCAACATGTAAGGAACTTTAATACCAAAGACTTGTTCTTTTTTTGCTTCATTTGCCCAAGCAACCACTGTCCATGCTGCAGGGTCACCAGAATCTTCATAGTCACCTTCCATAGCAGCAAATTTCATTGGTTGGTCATTAAGCAAAGCTTTCATTTGCAAGTCTCCTGCACCCATAACTGAAATAGATCCAATTAAGGTAACAAGTAGCCCCAATCGTAATGACTTTTGATAAATTTTTTGAGTAGATTCAGATAAACTATCTTTTTTCAATAATCTAAAGGCAGCCATACCCGCAATAACTGTTCCACCCATTGTAATGGCACCAGTAATAACATGAGAAAATTCATAGAGAAATTGGTGGTTTTTAATAAGCGCGAAGAAATCCGTCATCTGAGCACGTCCATTGATTACTTCATAGCCCACTGGATGTTGCATAAAGGCATTGGCAATAAGAATCCACATTGCTGACATCAATGAACCGAAAACAACTAACCAGATAAAGCTAGCATGCATCTTTTTACTAATTTTTTTATTGTCCCAAGTAAATATCCATAAACCTAAAAAAGTTGATTCCATAAAGAATGCAAGTAAGGCTTCAATAGCTAAAGGCGCCCCAAAGATGTCCCCTACGAAACGAGAATAGTCAGACCAGTTCATTCCAAATTGAAATTCCTGGATTATACCTGTAACAACACCAACAGCAAAACTGAGGAGCATGATATTGCCCCAGAATTTTGTCATCTTTTTATATTCTTCATTTTTAGTGACAACATAACAGGTTTCCATGATTGCAACAACAAAACAAGTCCCGATTGTAAAAGGCACAAAAAAGAAGTGAAAAATCGTTGTCATGGCAAATTGAAAACGTGCGAGTGTTTCAATAGTCATTAATAAATCCTCCGATTTGTATAGTGTCTTCCTAACCCATCACAGCTAAGAAAAACCGATAATTAAATAGTAGCCTTTATCTTAATGATATAAATCGAAACGACCTTTGGCTAAGAGTTCTTTCAAACCACCCATATCAACTAATGATTTATTCATAATTGCTTTTTTAATGAACGATGCTGGATAACCTTTAACTTTAGTTGATTTACCAACAATACCTAAGCCATGAGTATTACCAACAGAGGCAACTGTTCCTTTCGATTCATAAGTAAAGTTCTCAGTAGCTTCATTGTTCAATTGATGCGCAATATTTTTTGCAGCATGCGCACCCATTTGTGTTGCAATTTGAGCAGTTGTTGGGTAAGGACGATCATTTGAAGGATCGATTAGCGCTGATACATCACCGATGATATAGACATTGTCATATTTAGGGTCACGTAAATCAGCGTTGATTATAACACGACCACGGCGTTCTGCAAATCCAGACTCTCCCATAACCTTACTTCCACTTACACCTGTTGTCCAGATGATTGTTTCTGCAGCGATTGATTGACGTTCAGCATTTTCATCAGGACTAGTTGCATATACGACTTCACCTGGTTTGATTTCTTTAATCATAGAACCAAGCATTAAATTAATACCAAGTTTTTTAATCAATTCAAGTCCATGATTAGCTAACTCATCATCAAACATTGGAAGGATACGTGTTGCAGCTTCGATACATATGATTTCAATTTGATCTGCAGTAACACCAGCAATTTCAGCATAACGTTTCTTTTCGTCAGTAAGAGCACCAGCTAACTCAATTCCAGTAAAACCTGCACCACATACTAAGATACGTAAATAATTTTTATCCTTAGTTTCACGGTATTTTTCCATCATTTTAATGATATGACGGTGGATATTTTCTGCAGTGTTGATATCAACCATTTGCAAGGCATTTTCTTCCGCACCTACAATACCAAAGGTTTCAGAGCAGAAACCTAAAGCAACTACAACGTAGTCAAAATGGAGTGTCCCAGATTTTGCTAATTCAGCAGTCTTTTCTTCAGGATTAACTTTAACAACACTGTCTTGAATGAAAGTTACTTTTTTTTCATCAATTACTTCTTTGATTGAGAAAGTAATTTTTTCTTTTGGCTGTGAACCAGATGCTACTTCATGTAATTCAGTTGCTTCATAATGATAATCGTTCCGATCAACAAGCGTAATATGGAAATCACCAGCTTGTTTTTGTAAACTACGAACCGTTTTCAAGCCAGCGTAACCAGCTCCTAATACTAAAATTTCTTGCATAATATTCTCCTTGTAATATTAACGTCAATTTATTATTTTAAAAATATACCAATAAAATAGGTTACAACCTGTGTAAATGATCCTAAAGCTAAAATGCGGACAGCGCAGATAAAGGTTTCTCTTTTGACTTGCTTTTGCCATAGTAAGCGACTTTGCTTATATATAAATGGTATCAAAAATAAGCACAATAATACAGTCACTGGAGCTAAACCAAGTAAGTATTGTCCTACAATTGCTAAAATTGCTATGATATTTCCTAATGCAAATAGCATAAGTCCACCTTTTAGGCCCGTGTAATGGACCAAAGTATAACGGTGATTACTTTCATCTTCTTCTTTATCACATAAATTATTTGCTAACATGAGATTTGCTATCCAAAGGGTGTTGGGTAGAGAAATCAAGAAAACAGCTGCTAAGTTAGGTAAATCCCACTTGAAATCTTGATAAGTATTGAGATAAACACAAATCAGTGAGATGACAAAGCCCATCGTAAAGCCAGAGAAAAACTCACCCAAAGGTAAACTAGACAAGGGTCTCGGACCATAGGAATAAAGGATGCCGACACCAAAGCAAAAGAGTCCCATCACAAATAAGGGCCAACCCACTATTGCGGTTAATAGGATACCAATACTAGCTGAAATGAAGAGAAAGCCAGCCATCAATTTTTCAATTAAACTGACCGATAAGCTTTCGCGTCCTATAATATTAGTCTTTGCTTGGTAATCCAAGTTAATAGCATTTTTATAATCGTTATAATTATCCCACATATCGACAAACATGTTGAAAAAGAACATGGCGATAAAGAATAAAAGAACTAAGAAGGGATGAAGACTATCATAGTAATAATAGCTAAGGCACAAACCAATCAGAAAAGGTAAAACACTCGCTGTTTTAGCTTTCATTTCCACAAGCTCCAAAAATACAGGAATTGTCATAAAAAGCCTTTCTTTTAGATATTCTTTAACCCTTATATTATACTCCAATTTGTTTCAAGAATAAAACAAATGATTTTGAAATTTTTCATTTTGAAGTCATTTTTGTCATTTTTTTACAGAAAGACATGAGAAAAGACATCTCCTTGAAAAAGAAATGTCTTTTCTCAGAATTTTAAAGAATTATGCCCATTTAGCCTAGGACAATTTAGCCTTATTCAGCAATGACTAACATAGATTTTATGGTCTTACGATCCTGCATATCTTGATAAGCTTGGTTGACATCTTCAAGCGCATAGGTCTGTGTGAAAACACGTCCTGGATTAATATCACCATCCAAGACCGCTTTTAAAAGAACTTTTTTATCATAAGTCGTCACTGAGGCAGAACCACCAGCCACTGAAATGTTTTGAGCAAAGGTTGACCCTAATGGACGGTTATTGTAGTGAGGAACACCAACAAAACCGATACGACCACCATTATGAAGAACACCTAAGGCTTGGTCCATCGCTGCTTCTGTCCCAACACATTCTAAAGCAGCATCCGCACCACCACCAAGGATTTCTCTAACTTTGGCAATACCTTCTTCGCCCCGTTCAGCAACAACCGCTGTGGCACCAGATGCTAAAGCCATTTCTTGACGATCCTGATGACGGCTCATTAAGACAATTTGAGATGCCCCCATCATTTTAGCAGCAATAACAGCACATTGACCAACAGCACCATCACCTATGACAACTACCTTATCACCAGCCGAAACTTGTGCACAACGAGCAGCGTGATAGCCAGTTGGCATAACATCTGCAAGTGTCAATAATGATTTTATCATTCCTTCAGAGAAGTCTGAAGGTTGACCAGGAACTTTTACTAAGGCCCAATTGCCATAATGGAAACGAATGTATTCTGATTGGAAACCATTAGACCAATTACTGTAGCCAGGATGATTATCACATGTTCCATCAAAACCAGCTCGACAGGCATCGCAATGCCCACATCCGTGGGTGAAAGGAACGATAACAAAATCTCCAGGTTGAACAGTCGTGATATCTGCTCCAACTTCCTCAACAATTCCTAGAGCCTCATGGCCGTCATTAATGGAATGAGCTGCTTTGTTGTCACCGTGAGCATATGCCCACAAGTCCGAGCCACAAACACATGCTCTGACAACTTTAATAATAACATCGTCAGCCTCTTGAATACTAGGCTTTGAGACTTCTTCAACTTCAACTAAGCCTGCTTTATGAAAAAGGCTCTATAATTTCTGTAGTGGGTAAATCCACTGTAGAGATTATGGAGCCTTTTTGAGTATATACAAAAAGTCCCATATGACCTATAATGAAAAGTGCTCAAACTATCATTTTAGAAAGACTCATATGGAACAACTAAATCTTATCACAAATTTTCTCAGAATTAAAGACAAAAATATCACTATCACTGATGAATATGATATGGGAACTCACTTAGAACTCCACGGTCACTTGGACTACACAGCCCCTAAATGCCCAAAATGCAAGGGACAAATGGCTAAGTACGACTACCAGAAAACTTCTAAAATCCCCTACTTAGAAACTGCTGGCTACCCTTTACTTATCCGCCTTAGAAAGCGTCGTTTCAAGTGTAAAGATTGCGGAAAAATGGCGGTCGCTGAAACTCCTCTTGTCAAGAAGAACCACCAAATCTCTGTCGCTGTTAACCAGAAAATCGCACAATTACTCATCGAAAATCAAGCAATGAAACATATTGCACACAGGCTATCAATTTCAACATCGTCAGTTATGAGAAAGCTCAATGAGTTCAAGTTTGAAACGGATTGGAATACCCTACCTGAGGTGATGAGTTGGGACGAGTATGCCTTCAAGAAGGGGAAAATGAGCTTCATCGCTCAAGATTTCGACTCCCTAAATGTCATCGCCATTCTCGACGGAAGAACTCAAGCAACCATCCGAAACCACTTTCTTCGCTATCCTAGAAAGGTTAGAAATCGGGTCAAAGTGATTACCATGGATATGTTTAGTCCCTATTATCAACTTGCTAAACAACTTTTTCCGAATGCAAAAATTGTACTCGATCGCTTTCATATCGTGCAACACCTTAGTCGTGCTATGAACCGTGTCCGTATTCAAATTATGAATCAATTCGACAGAAAATCGCAGGAATACCGAGCCTTGAAACGTTACTGGAAATTGATACAACAAGATAGCCGTAAACTCAGCGATAAACGATTTTATCGTCCTATGTTTCGAATGCATTTGACTAACAAGGAAATCCTAGAAAAACTCCTGTCTTTCTCCGAGGAACTACGACAACACTATGTACTCTATCAGCTTCTCTTATTTCATTTCCAAGAGAAGAACTCAGACCATTTCTTTGACCTCATCGAACAGGAAATAGCCATCGTTAATCCTATTTTCCAGACGGTATTGAAGACATTTTTAAAGGATAAAGACAAGGTTGTAAACGCCATGGAATTGCCTTATTCCAACGCCAAACTGGAAGCTACCAATAATCTCATCAAAGTCATTAAGAGAAATGCCTTTGGTTTCAGGAACTTTGAAAACTTTAAAAAACGGATTTTGATTGCATTGAACATAAAGAAAGAGAGGACGAAGTTCGTCCTCTCTAGGTGTTAGCTTTTCATCTACCCACTACAGTTGACAAAGAGCCATGAAAAATAGTTGCTTTCATATCAGTTCTCCTTGTCCTTTACCAGTTATCTTTTTTAATTATTCTGATAACTTAATATAAGTATACACCTTGTAGTGGACTCTAAGTCAAGTAAAAATTGTCTTTTTCTAAAAAATTAAAAGGGCTAGCTGATTCTCAACAGCTCAACCCTTTTAGGAAGTATCTCTTAACTTTTTAACCAATAGCTACAACCATTTGATGTTTGTTGAGGCCATATTCTTGCATCAAAAATTCTCTTAATGTCTTAGATTGCACATGATAGGAATTGCCCTCACTAGTCTTAGAGACAATTCTAACTTTACCCACTAACTTCTTATTTTCCTTTAAGTCAATTGGATGGCCAACATCGTGAAAACTAACGACATATAAAGCCCCAACTGCCTTAGCAGTATCTATTTTTCCTTAAAAGGGAAATAAACAAGGGCAGCTAGAAAAGCAAAGCAAACAAGTCAAAAAAAGTTCTAATCTATTTTCCATTCTCATAGAACTTCTCATTTATTAATATGAGATGAAGTATACTCCAAACTAAACGGGAATGCAAGGAGTTTAGATATCATATTTAACTATAATTACGGGGTATTTTCTATAAAATCAAGAAAAGGTCAACCAAATATGCTGTAAAAAGCTAATATCTTTGTAAGGTTTCAAGTCACATACAGCTAATTCTAGCCGAGTCATTTCTGCAAGCCAACCGTCACTTGTTTTGAAGGTATTTGGTTGGAGACCATAAAAACAACGGATCCCTTGGTATTTAACCATCGTCATCTGAGAAGCGTCCAGCAATTCTTCCAAAGTATAGGTAGCACCTTTAGAAAAAAAGACGGATTCAAATTCTTCACCATTTAGTAACCGTAAAGCTTTATCAATTCGATTCTCAAAAACAGTTGCTTGCATAACCTTTCCGACTTGATTATGTTTGATAATAGAAAGTTGTCCATTTGGCTTCAAAACACGCTTTAGTGCCTGCAAATAAGTTGCCCGTTCCTGTGGATTAACATATTCCAAAACATTGTGGCTAAGAATCAAATCAAATGACTGAGCTTCTAATTCCTCAATTTTTTCGATACTCCCTAAAATTTTCTGAAAATCTTGGGGAGACTGTGGATCAAGCATCTCTTCATTGAGTTCAATGGCGACAACCTCATTTTCTTTGGCTAAGAATTGACTGATCAAGCCAAAACCAGCCCCGAAATCTAGGACCCTCTGATTTTTGATATGGGCAAGCTGGACAAAGGTTAATTCATATTGAATTTTACCCCAGGGTTGAGCAAGCATTTCTTTATATGATTCAAGATTAACTGACATAGAGTGCCTTTCTTTTGCGAGTTTATTCAGAGAAATAATAAATATCAAGTTGTGGCCAAGACTTTTGCCAATTCTTTTTGAGCATCCTCTGGTTATATACTTTATGACGTTGGGTATCTTCTTGGTAGAAAGGAGTTGGACTTACCTTAAATTCCAAAATATCACTTTCCCCATAAGGTAAAAAGACTTCTAAACAATTCTCTGGGTCGAGTCTTGCTGCAATGGCTGTGCATTTTTCCGGAAACTTAGCAATGGCATCACAGGCATTTAGATAGGGTTGCGCATTTGGAGTATGGACGTGCATATAGACTTCATTTTTTATTTCCCAATCATACTGCGGGAACTTCTCTTTGATTTCTTGTTCTAAATTTAGAGTATCTTGATAGCTTATGTTTGGATCATAAAATACTAAATCCACATCAGTTGTTTGCTCGTTTGCATTATTGGATAGTTGATTCCAAACAAAGTTTCGTAAGGTTCCTGCACAAAGCCATGAATCTTCTAACCCAACACTTTTAATAATGGCTAATATATCCATAATTTCTGGACAAGAAGCAATCATATTTTTAATTTTATTCACTTTTTGAACCTGCTTTCATTTCAAGAAATCAAATGATTAAAAAATTTTTTCCTACTATTCTTATCATTATACTCCTTTTAACAGTGATCTTATCGATTAACTGAGTTTTTTGACAAAAACACTACTAGTATCTCAGTTTCAGATGACAAGGTCTAGCACCAAAAATTAACTAGCTAAAAAACCTATGACCTTAATACAGCCATAGGTTTTGAGATGTTCCACTAAAATTTTTTACCTTTAATTGGATTTTTTAGGAATATAGCCAGAGACATAACTACACTAAACAGTGCACCAAGCCTAGAACAATCATCTCGGCTTCCAGTTTCTGGTAAGGTATGTCCTCTGTTACCCTGCACTTTTTGTTGATGTTTTTGAGTTTCCTTTATTTTAAGTGGTATAGGATTAATAATATTTAAACCGTCTTGCACCTGTATTACTTCCTGACTATTTAAGTCATCTACCTGTTTTTGGCTCTCATCTTCAGTTAGTGGCAAATCTTTAATTTCCTTCTTTTGAATATTATCAGATTGTGGATCTGTAATAGTGAATGTAAGGATTTGGAATTGTCGTGTATTGCCTTTAAATAATTCAATACTCAGTTTTTGAATCCCTTCTTGCTGTGTTGATAATGGTTCTTTAATACTATAAGAAGTGCCTTCTCCAACTTCTATTAAGTCATTAATTGAGTACTCTTTTCCTCTTTCAAGAATACCTTGTTTAACTTTAACAGGCAGAGTACTTGTTTGATTCCAATAACTTTTTGCCGTTACAAGTGTACTTGCTTGAATCACATTCTTTTTATCTTGGTAAGTCGGATCAATAACAACTACATAATGGTCTTCAACGCTATTTCCATACCTATCTTCTAATCTGACACAGATTTTTTTGCTTATCTTTAACTGGCATTGTATAGGACACAAATTTTTGATTTTTTTGATAATAGCCGTCTAAACTAAAGGAATCAATCATATCATTATTGACGTATAGTTTCCAAAAATCAAGATTATCTTTTACACTAAATTTCATAGTAAGTTGGTTGGTATTTGTTTTGATAATACCTTTATAATATCCTAGTTGTGAGGTATCACTTTCGTTGTCATCTTCAAAATCATCCAAATCGTCAGAATCGTTAGAAGTATCTAATACAGGAGTTATATCTTCATCGTCTTTAAAGACCTCTTTGTTGAGTAACTCTAAAGTCGGAGTTTCTAAGTCTACAAAAATGAAATAATTTTTGTGAAAGACTGTGGAACCTTTCTCATCAAGAATATCAACATAAACGAGATTATTCCCATTTGCCAATTTGAGCTTATCCGGAACTTTTTTAGTATTATACTCCTGACTTTCCTTATTATAAGAGTCGTTTTCATATTTGAGTGTTGTATCATACATAGCTTTGTATGGATCCGAAAGATTGTTTTGAAGGCTGTTGTATTGAGTATTGATATTTCTAACACGAGCTTGATAGCCTTTCTTAAGATAAATAGCATAGTCTAAAGTTGCTATTTTTGAGTTATCATCATAAGTAATATGATTTTCTTGAAGACTAGCTAGTGTATGCAAAGTAATTTCTTTTCCATGCGTCAATACTATATTATGAGCATCTATATCCGAGTCTTCATCATCCTCTTCGTCATCGCTCCAGTCATCGTCATCATCATCTGAGTCTGCTCTATCTTCTAGTTCGTGTCTAGCTAGACTATGGAGGTCATTTTCAGCCTCATCATAATCATCATCTGATTTTTTAGGCTGATAGTTATAGTTTGAAAGCGTCTCTTCTTTAACCGTCAGTTTCCCATTTTGGTCAAGGACTACTGTTTTTTCACAGGCGTTCCCTGCAATATCAGTCGCTACAATCCTTAAAGTGACTTGTCCTCCTTCTTTTTTCGGAATTTCGACAACATAGGAGTCGTTTTGGTCTTTGCTTACATTTAAAGCTTCATATCTATAGCCTTTTTCTAATGATACCTTAACGGATTCAACTTTATGGTTATCTGTCGCACTAATTTGAAGTGTTTGGCTTTTATACTTCAAGTCAAAGTCTGGTTTCTCATTATCAATTAAAATTGGTAAATAAATGGTTTCAAAGTCATCAAATTTCCCAGCTTTAGCACGAATTCTAAAATAATATTGGCCCGGATCAGCTTTCTTCAATTCTCCAAAGCTATTTTCATCATGGATTTTACCATCCCATAAGATATCGCTGTCAATATTTTCTAACTTAGCTTTAAGGTCTGCACTCTCACGGTAAGAACTTTCCATATACTTGAACGGGTAATGTCCAACTTTTAAAACACGGACAAGCTGATCTTTCTGTTCTCCTTTAACAATGGCTACATCGTAGTCACTAGCATCTCTTAAAAAGATAAGTCGTGGTCCAACTTTACGATTTAGATTCGTTGTCATCGCATAATCTTTCGGATTTACTGCTTCGTCAGACTCATGTTTAATTAGAGGCTCATAATCGTTTTTATCATGTTCCAGATATTTTTCCTTAACAAGTTCAACAAGATGTGTGTTAGCGTCTTTATCCCACGCTGGCTTGTCTAAAACTGCCTCACTATTCCAATCCCCCATAAATCCCATAAATGGAACACTTAAATGTGGATGTTTTCCATCATGTGACTTGAAGTAAAGATAGCCTTCAATGAAATCATTAATTAATTCCGAACTTTGCAAATTAAAGGTGATTTCCATACTACCCTTGGCTGCTAAAGTAAGCTGTTTTGGACCAGACAACTTGACATCACTTAGGATATTCGGAATGACAGCTTTTATTTTAACTGGACCATACTCATCATCTCGAGTGACTTCTTTAACACTTGTTGTAAAAATATCTCCCATTTCAATGTCAAAAGTTTGGCTTTGGTTACTCATATTATGTAAAGTCAAAGTAAAGGAGTGGTCCTTACCTATCTCACCTAATGATGCTCCACCACTTCGCTTACTTCTAATTAATACCTCAGAGTTAAAAGCTTTATTCACATTGATAAAACCAGCCCCTTGTTGTCGAGGAGAATGCTCAATCTCTTTTCCTAGATCAGAAGCTTGATGATTAATTAATGGAGTTGCCGTGTTCATCAATAAAATTTTCATGATGTCACTGTTAGTTAATTGAAAGCGGCTTTTTAATTCTGGGTTCTGATTAATCCATTCTTTAACTTTAGGCAATAGCAAAGCTGCTGAAGCGGCAACGTGTGGCGATGCCATTGATGTCCCGGAACTAATGAAATAGTCATCATCATTCCTAGTAGAATAAATATATTCTCCTTGTCCAAGAAGATCAGGTTTCATTTCTAAACCAAAATTTGGCCCCCAACTACTAAAGCCAGAAACACCGTTTTGATCAGCAATAATATATGGCTTAAGCTCCGTTTTAAATTGGAGATTTACTTTTTTGTTTCCAAGCTTTTGGACCTTGTCAATTAACTCTTTACCGTCATCATGTGATAATGAAATAACCCAATTTTGTTTTAAATCCAAGTCATCATATCCCATAACTGGTGCCCTATGATAATTTCCACGTGTAGAAGAAACAATCTCATTCACTAAAATAACACCTTTTGAGTTTTTCAAAAATCGTTCAACTTTCATTTTTAAAGATTCATCTCCACGTTGAATAAGAACGACTTTATCCTTATAACTGTCATTATTTGGATTATACTTGGCAATATCCTCCGGTGTCCCTTTTCCTAAATAGATAATGCCGAAGTCTTCTTTGTTTTTTGGTAAGCGCTTAATAGAATGTGCACCAACTTCTGTGAATGGGTACTCTTTCCCATCAATCAAAACTCTTGGTAGTGGAACAACCATATTGTTGATCGACCCAACTCCGATTGCTGATTCTGTTGCCGCAACTCCTACCGCTGTCGAGGTGTCTTTTAATCTATATTCATTATCAACATAAGTATCGTAAGAATTGGTGGAAGCTGAACCTGCGTAATTCCCCATAGCCGCAACTACAATTATACCTTCATCCGTAGCTTTCTTAACTGCGGCGTAAAAGTCATCATCAGATAAACCACTTGCTCGTTCACCGATACTCAAGCTAATGATGTCAGCTTTTCGTCTAATAGCGTCATCAATAGCATGGAATTTTGAATCTGGACCGACATAAGATGGATTATCTTCATCTTTAGGTTCCGTTGAAAAAACACGATAGGATAAAATTTGTGCATTTGGTGCAATACCTTTAAAGCCTCCAGGGATTTTTGAGTTCCCAGCCAAAATACCAGCAATATGCATCCCATGCGGACGATTACTTCGATCTTTTATATCGTATGTTCCAGTCAAATAATTAAAACCAAAAGGGATTTTTTCTGTAAAACCCAAGTCCTTATTAGCTGCTAATTTTAAATGCTTTTTAACATTTGGATCTTGATCAATTGTCATATCCTGACTATTAACGTCTGCACCAGAGTCGACAGAAGCAATGACAATTCCCCGTCCATCAAACTTTTGATCATTTGTCGATTTGATATAGGAATCAATTAATTTAGTGAGAGCTTCTTTTTCTGACTTTTCTAAATTTGTATTAGCAATTTCCTTGATATTCTTGACACCAACCAGTTTATTTAAATAATAAGAAAATTGTTCTGGGACTTGAATATTAACCTTGGAATCATTGAGGCTCTGTTTCCCTTTTTCCTCTTTTTTTGCTAACATTGCAATTAGCTCGTCATTAACATACTTGGTTTTCTGATCAAATTCTATTTCATATTCTTTTATTCCATGACTAGAAGCCTCATCAGCATTTTCTGACCTTATCGGCTGTTCTAAATTAACATGATTTGTAGGTAGAGGCTCACTCTTATTAGTGCTTTCATTTTCTGAATTAGTTTGCTCAACAAAAGCAGAAGACTGATTTGTTGCTTTCTCTTCATAAATTGACATAGGACTCGAGGAATTACTAGCATTTTCCACCTCTAGAGAACGAGACTCATCAGCTTTTACCTTGGAGAGATAATTACTTGTGTTTTCATTTTGTGATTCAGCTGCTGCTGCCTGACTAGTTAAAAGTAAGGTTAGCGGACAAACTAAACTTAAAATAGCAATTTTACAGATTTTTTTCTCTTTCATATTTATCCTTCTAATCGGCAAATTTTTTAACGCCGTTTATTTTATTTGTTAAGCTCGCTTAATTTATTACATTATACACTATCGAAATCGATTTCTGCAATGCTTATTTCATAAAATTAGAAAAGACTTAATGTTTTTTAATATTAAAACAAACGTCACTCAATGAAGGGAGGGGTTCAAGCCTAGAAACACATACTTGTAAAACAAAAATACAATAGAAGTCTTCTGAGATGTTAATCATGAAAAAAGAAACAGCCTCTACTGTTTCTTTAAATTAATATTATTTTATCGGTTTATTAATCTCTTTACCAATTCCAAATCCACATCCTCAGTCAAATGTTCTTAATCCATGGGATGAAACCCTCAATGTCTCGTAAAGGCAATAGCTTAGACAATGGCATGATGGAATCTTTCTTTGGAACACTGAAAACAGAAATGTTTTATGGGTTTGAGAAAGAATTTACTTCCCTTGAAGCACTGAAAAAAGCTATTTCAGAATATATCAACTACTACAATACTAAACGAATCAAACTAACATTAAAAGGACTGAGTCCTGTGCAATACAGAACTCAATCCTGGAAAGGTTATAATAAACTAGACACAAAGTTAAGAGAAATCGTGGAAAGGTTTATTATGGCAAGAAGAAAATTCGATAAACAATTTAAAAATTCTGCAGTAAAACTCATTCTTGAAGAGGGTTACTCTGTTAAAGAAGTCAGCCAAGAGCTTGAGGTTCATGCCAATAGTCTTTATCGCTGGGTTCAAGAAGTTGAAGAATATGGAGAAAGTGCTTTTCCAGGCAATGGGACAGCCCTAGCTGATGCCCAACATAAGATTAAATTGTTAGAGAAAGAAAATCGTTATCTTCAGGAGGAACTTGAACTTCTAAAAAAGTTCCGGGTCTTCTTGAAGCGAAGCAAGTAAAACGTTTTGAATTTCTCTTGAAACATCATGGGAAGATAAAAATTAAGCATGCAGTAAAAGTTCTTAAGGTTTCTCGCTCAGGTTTCTATGAATACATGCATCGTCGTCCTTCAAAACAACAAGTGGAGAGAGAAATTCTCTCAGAGAAGATAAAAGCTGTCTTTCATGAGCATAAGGGACGCTATGGTGCGGTTAGAATTACCAAGGTACTTCATAATACTGGTATTATGACCAACACGAAACGTGTTGGGAAACTGATGCACTTGATGGGACTTTATGCCAAGGGAAGCCGTTATAAATATAAACATTACAACAGAAAAGGAGCTTCGCTTTCAAGACCCAATTTAATTAATCAGATCTTTAAAGCAACAGCTCCTAATAAAGTATGGCTGGGAGACATGACCTATATCCCTACCAAAGAAGGCACCTTATACTTAGCCGTGAATATCGACGTTTTTTCACGTAAGATTGTAGGCTGGTCAATGTCTTCACGGATGCAAGATAAACTGGTGAGGGATTGCTTATTACAAGCTTGTGGGAAAGAACATCCTCAGCCTGGCTTGATTGTCCATACTGATCAAGGGAGTCAATATACAAGCTCTCGTTATCAATCTACTCTTCGTCAAGTCGGTGCTCAATCTAGCATGAGTCGTAAAGGAAATCCCTATGACAATGCAATGATGGAGTCTTTTTATAAGACGCTAAAGAGGGAGCTTATTAATGATGCTCATTTTGAGACAAGAGCTGAGGCTACTCAAGAAATATTTAAATACATTGAGACCTATTACAATACAAAAAGGATGCATTCAGGTCTTGATTACAAGTCTCCAAAAGACTTTGAAAAATATAATTCTTAAATTCTCTTAACTCCGTGTCTAGTTTTTCGTTGACTTTCCATCCTTAGTTTAAATATTTAGTCTAACTTTTGGGGAGCACTTCAGTTCTTGTCCAGCCTATAATGTTTTGTATGCCTTATGTTATTGATTTAATGTATGGTTCTTTGGTAGTGCCAATTGAGTAAACATACTTATGACCTTGCGTCATACTGTGATAGAAACCTTCACCGTCATAGATTTGGAATGCTTGCATAGTATTACTTTCTTCGTCAGTATAGATAAAGTTATAGTAGGGATTATTGGCAAAAATGGTTCGCAATTCTTCATTATTAATAGGGCGAGCCATTCCTTCAATTCGAATAACCTGTGTCAGATAACCATCTTCGACCATGGCTGTCAAAGCAATGCGTTCATCACCCATAAGCTGTTGGTAAAAATGCGTTTTAGGACTGGTCATAAAGAAAACACCTTCTTCATTTGCAGCAACAATGTGTGCATGCCGTGCATGTGGTTTTCCATCTTTATCAACTGTAGCAAAGACTCCGACTTTCATGTCTTCAATGATAGTCATAATTTCTTTAATTTCCATAACTTTTCTCCTGTAACCGCTTTTACTATAGTATATCAAATTTTAGGATAAGATGTTGTGAATAAAGGTAAATCAAATATTGAACTTTGAAAAATCAAAAAAGACAAGGTATAGAAACCTTGTCTTTTCAATTATACCGGCGGTCGGGGTCGAACCGACACGTCCGTGAGGCACTGGATTTTGAGTTTGGTTCACGTGGGTTCATATGAATAGGAACCCAGTCAAACCAGCATTTTATGAAATTACCTCTATCGTAAAAACGGTGGATTTTTTTATCTTTAGTAACTTTTTAGGAATTAATATTTTTTTCACTTGAATTTTAAAAACCTAAAATAGATTTTGATTTACTAATCTGTATCATTACGATATAATGATTTTAAGGTACTAAATGATTTAGGAGGGCAATCATGGAATTTCAAGCTAGAGTATCTAGTGAGTGCATGTATTACATTAGTCTATTAGAAGAAATTTACTCCAAAGAGATAACTGGAGCAGTTACTAGGGGAATAGTTCTATCAAAAGCATTCGAAGAAACAAAAAATCTAAACAATTGGTTAAAAATTAGTGAGGATACACATACAATACCCTTACACAATATAGAATATTCAAAAGGCTATGGAGTAAAGATTAAAGCTGAAATCAACGAAAAAACTGACCGAGGAATTAGAAATTTAAAAATTGAACTTCCTAAATATCTACCAGTTCGGTCTGTAACAATTGGCGTAACAGTTAAACTAATTTGTAAAGCAGCAATCTTACTAAGGAGAGATGAAAAGTTTAGACAAACTGAAATATTATCTGTTTCCGAACATTTTGAGCATTTAGAAGAAAAATTAAAAAAAATCGTTGCACCAGTTAATTACGATAAACTTCAAGATATTTTAGCAGATAGTAAAAATGAAATCCAAAGGAGTGTTAAATAACATTTCTTTGGATTTTTTTACTTCTCTAACTGTACTCTAAAAATATATTTTTACACAAAAATCGTTGACAAAGTATTTATTTTCTGATATCCTACCCTTATAAATAACTTTAGGGTACATTACCCTTTTAGGATGATTAGAGAGGTGGCTCTATGTATGAAATAGAACAAGAAGCTTTAGATATCTTCTATGAAGAATTAGAAAGCTATTATGATGAAGACGAACAAGGAGAAATCTTTGACGGATTAGGCGACTAGCAAGAGGAATAACCCCTCTTGCCAAATTATATTTTGGAGGATATTTTTATGCAACTCACTATTTCCACTTGGAATATCAATCAACGTTCAGGACTTGGCAGGCAAATTCCTGATATGGTAGTAAATGAACTAGGTCAATTAGGTGCTGATATTATGTGTCTAACAGAATATGTAAAGGAAGAAAATCATAGTTTATTCTGTTCCAGTTTACAAGATAAGGGGTATAAAATTTTTGAAGATATCCGTTCTCTTGATTTTGGAAATGAAATCCTAATAGCTATCAAAAATTCCTTAATTTCAGATAGTAAAGTCATTTCTATTGATAATGATGATAACAACCCTAATTTTTTACGAGTTACAGTAAATATATCTGGTAAGGAGTTAAATATTATCGGTACTCGTATAAAAACTGGTGGAAAGGATATCATTAAAGATTTTAAAGAACGCAAAATACAATTAGATAATCTAATTTCAAATTTGCCTACAAGTCATGAAAATACCATCGTTCTAGGTGACTTTAATAATGGCTTTTTCAAACAGAATGATGATATTCATTCCTATCAAGGAAAAGCTAGAGAGTTTTACTCTTATCCATTACTTAAGTCAGCAATGAACAAGGCAGGCTTAACTGTATATACTCCATCAGATTTAAACTCTTGGAAGTATTGTAAGTTAGACCATATTTTTGCAAATATCCCTATATCAAATGAAAATTATTCTTGGGAATTCTTAAAAAATCCTGATTATAAGAGCCGAGTAGGCTACCCAGACCATGCGATTTTATCAGCAACTATTTCTTTATAATTCTCCATGAGGTGCTAATTATGTTCAAACCAAAGCAAGTTGCTGACTTAAGAAGAAATTATATCATTTCAAGTAGCAAATTAAAGATAGCTCATTGGTCAATATTAGGCCTCTCTATCTACATTATGCTTACTATTATTGCAAATATTAGAGCCTCTGACCTTATTAAAATCCCTTTATTTATTCTGGCAGGATTTGTCATATACAAATTTCATCGTCAATTAAAATATTTTAGATATCATTTGGATTATTACCTAATTATCAGAGAAAGCTTATTGTATGTATTACATACAAATCACCTTTATACAACATATAAAGATAGCTCAGGATATGAAAAAATCTCTAGAAGTGCAATCTTGCAATACGAGCTAGACAAACAAAAAGGGCATATTCTTATCAAAGCTCTGATTACAGGCGATGAATTTAGCAAAAAAGTACAGTCACTTGATGATGTACTTGCTGGCGTTCTCGAACTTGAATTAGATGAAAAAATTATCCGTTCTAGTTTTGTAGAATACCACTTTTATTATAAGAAACCTGACAGGTTAGTTCTTCAATCTCGTAACCAGAAACAAGAGATAGATAACCTTGATATAGATTTAGGATACGGTGTGAATTATAATCCTGTCAAGTGTCCTCATATCCTAGTTGCTGGTGGTACAGGAAGTGGGAAATCAGTATTTATATCTTTCTTGATTTTAGAATTTTTAAAACGTCAATCAACAGTCTACATAGCTGACCCTAAAAATTCTGACCTAGGAAGTTTAGCATATTACTTAGGAGATAAATACGTAGCAACCACACCAAATAATATTGCTCGGATTGTCCGTTTAGTAGTTGAAGAAATGCAGGAACGATATCAATATATGCGTGATAACTTTCAATACGGCTCAAATTTTACTGACCATGGTTTTAAGCCAGCATGGCTTATCTTCGATGAAATGGGAGCTTTCCAAGCTTCAGGAACAGATAAAAAATCAAAAGAAATCATTGTTGAAGTTATGGATGGCATTAAACAAATTATTCTACTAGGAAGACAAGCAGGCATATTTATCCTTGTATCAGCCCAACAAGTAAACGCTAGTACTACTTTAAGTACTGAACTCAGGGACAATCTCTTTCTTAGAATAGCCCTTGGTGCCAATTCTAATGAGGGCTATCGCATGGTCTTTGGTTCTGCAACTCCTGATAAGTTAAAACCTATTGAAGAAAAAGGTGCAGGTTATCTTTATATGCAAGGTTCAGGCAAGGAGACAGCACAATACTGGGAAAGTCCTTATCTTGATACCGCTCAATTTGACTTTATCAAAGAATTACAACTTTATTTAACAGAAACAAACTAATTACAACGGATATTGTTGCTTAAATTCGCTAGATTTTCAGCAACAATATCTGTTCCTCATCGCTCTGCGATGATAGAAATGAGGTACACATGAAATTAAATGACTTTTTGAAACCCGAACTATTAGGCAATCGTTTCTTTGGTGTGAAAGGCTATACAGAAGTCTTAGATCGTGAATCTGGAAATCCTGTTGCCCTACGACTGAATGTTTCTATTCAAGATGAAACTTCAGACTTTTTCATGGAAATGATACAAGTCAAAGTTAATTCGTTAACACCAACTCTAAGTGTTCAAGAGATGAAAAATAATAAGACTTGTCCTGTTATCTTGAAAGATTTAAACGTTGGACAATTCAACGGAAATTTATGGTTTTCTTGCTCAGATATCTTACCTGTAGCAAAATAATTGTGATAAAATACATTTGAATTTAATATAATAAGGAGTTTTATCATGCAAATTTTTAGCTACGATGATTTTAAGAATGAAAAGGGGATTATTTCATTTTCGGAAGCGGAACAAATCTATTCTAATCTTATTAATTCCTCTAATCAGCTTGATAAAGAATTCCAAGAAGAATGGACAACATTTGTACTACTCTGCGTAGAGTATGCCTCTGCACGTGGCAAATGGCTCACACTCTCAAGAGAAGAAAAACTTGCCAATGATGAAGCAAGAACTGTTACTCACAATAAGGTTATTTATCAATTAAAACTCTTAAAGGGTTTAGCAAATGAACAGGACAATGATATCACTTGGTTTGAAAGTTTTAATGATGACAGAAAACGTATTGGAGATTTTGCTTGTTACGTTGCATACATTTATTCTATAAATGGACGTTAATTATTTAACAAAAGGAGTTATTAAAAAATGTTTTTAACATATCAGTCATTTAAAGAACTAAATAATACATTAAATTTTATAGAATGTGAAAAAATTTATGATGACATCATTCTCTCTTCTGATAAAAACGATGATGAGTTAGCTATTTACTGGTATCGTTTCGTAGATGCTAGCTACAGATATTTGAAATCTAAAAATATTAACATTAAAAATAGGAATATTGAAACCTATTATCAAGAAATAAATTCTTCAGAGTTTCAATTATTAATGTCTTTTTCAAATTTCAAAAATTGCATGAGAAAAAAACATTATAATATAGATTGGTATAAATCATTCAAACCTTCAGATTTTGGTCAAGAGCCAGATCCGACCTTGGTGGGTGACTTTGCCTCTTACATTTGTTATATCTATGCACTCAATAATAGAATAAGCAGAAAGAATTTGGGGTAGTTTTTTATGCAGTACTTCGTAGCCGATATTCACTTCTTTCATAAAAATATCATCCCCAATTGTAGCCGTCCCTTTAAATCTATTGAGGATATGAATAATACTATAATAGAAAACTGGAACAAGACTATACAGTCGCACGATGAAGTTTACATTCTAGGTGATATGTTTTATCAAGCAAATATTGATCAAGTCAATGATACTTTAAAAAAAATTAAATGGGAAAAAATATCTCATTATTGGTAACCATGATGATTATATTTTTCATAAAATTTTATAAATCAGTTTGAATGGATTAAAGACTACCATGTTTTTAAATATCATAAACGGGAAATAATACTTTTTCATTATCCAATTCTTGAATGGTGTGGAAAACATAGAAATTCTATACATTTATTTGGTCATGTTCATAATGATTCAAACTTTAATACTCAACTTTTAGGAAAAAATGCTTTGAATGTTGGAGTTGATGTTATTGGATATACCCCTATTAGTATTGAACAAGTCATTGACAAAATACCAAGTAAATAGCGTTATAATATTGTCTAGAGCTATTACTAAAATTATTTTAATAAAAGGAGATTTCTATGAAAACTTTATTTATTGGCGACACCCACTTAAAAAGTGCACTCATTTTACCTTTAATTGATGAATTATTAGTAGACCATAAAATTAAAAGAATAATTTTTATGGGAGATTATACAGATTTTAGGGGGCAGGAAGAAAATCCAAAATTATATGCTAAAGATCTTATGTACTTAAAAAAATGGATTGACGAAAAAACAAATAAAGATTATGAGGTAATAACATTAATTGGTAACCATGATATAAATTATTATAATCACTTTCCAGCTGATTATTCTCTTCATGATCCAGAAGCTTTTCTTGCAGTATCTGATTTTTTGGATGATTTTAATTTACAAGTTGCTTATAAATTAGATGATTACTTAGTTTCTCATGCAGGTTTCAACATATTATTTGATATTGAAGATTGGCATTTTGACTTTATTGATGGTCAACATGATGATGAATTAATAAGATTTTCTATTGCTGTAGGCCCTAATAGAGGTGGACGAGACGGTGGAGGATCTCCAGTTTGGGCCGATTTTAGAGAATTAGAATTACTGCCAAATGAAAACTTCTATAAACAAATAGTTGGACATACACCTCAGAAAAGTATAAATCATTCAAAACATATATTAGCTGGAAAGCCTTCTGAAGTAATTGGAGTAGACACTTTTGCAGTTGATAAAAACTTTAATTTCTATGGAAATGGAGAAATATTAATTTATGACGATATTTCCAAAAAATTTGAGATTAAATCTACAAATTGGGCGTCAGAAGAAACAAAAAATAAATTAATAAATTATATTGGTAACTAATATGTTATTTTATGCTTTATCAGATATTCATGGTTATTATTCTGAATTACAAACCGCCTTAAAAAAAATTGATCTTTCCGTTCAGGATAATAAACTTATGATTTTAGGAGATTTAATTGATGTTGGTCCAAATTCTAAACTAGTAATGGAGCTAATTATGGAGCTGGAAAAAAAATACTCCGATCAGATTATTACACTTTTAGGAAATCATGACGAGTGGTTTATTTCATGGATAAATGGAAAAATACAATCTGGAAACTACACTTCTTATTCAACCGGAATCGGAGCAAGTACGATAAACAGTTTTATTAGTACTGAAGAAAAAACGACAATTGTTAATTCTATTATTAGTGATTTATCTATTCCTGATGAAGAATACTTACATCGGATTGATTTGAAATTAAAAGACATTATTATCGAACGTCATTCTGATTTGATAAATTGGTTATTACAAAAAGATGCTGATTCAAGATATTTTGAAACACCAAAACAAATTTTCGTCCACGCTGGAATTGATGAAGATTTAGGTAAAGATTGGAAAAAATATTCAAATCCAAATATATTTACAAATAAATTTCCTGCAAGTTTAGGAAGTTTTCATAAAGATATTATTTCTGGTCATATACATTCAAATATTGTTGCTAATGATGACTCCTATTTAGGAAAAGTATATTACGATGGATATAATCATTATTATATTGATGGAAATGTATCAGAAAGTAAGGCAATACCAGTACTAGTGTATGATACTAATACAAAAAGTTATTATACTATCTGAATACAATGATACTTTTATCAGTTTTCTAAGAGAACCTGCCGACACTGTCGGCAAGCTGGAAGCGTGTTTAGCGGAGCAATTCTTAGGAAACTGATAAAAGTGTGTTGGAGCTTTGCTCCAACTTAGTTTATTTATTATATAGACAATCTTTTGGCGAAAAGCCAAGCTAAAAGGAACTATTTTTTATGACTTCGTACAATAAAAAAATAGTCCGCACTTCTTCCTATATTGAAATTTGGGAATATGAAAAGCCAATATTTTCAAAAGGAAAATCAATAGATGCTAATACTGAAAGCAAGGAAAAATCAAAACGTAGAACATTTGATCAACTAACACCTGAAGAACAAGAACAACGTCTTGAACGTATGAAAAAAACTCGCTTAGAAGCAAAGTGGAATTTACTCCGACTAGTCGATTGTAATTTTGATGATACGACTTCTTTTCTCACATTAACCACTAAAGAAAATATCAGCGATAGAAACCATTTCAAAGACTTACTCAAAACCTTTATTAAACGCTTTAATTATCACATATTTAAGACTAAGAAAAGCCAATTGAGATATGTAGCAGTATTAGAAAAACAAAAACGTGGGGCATGGCATGCTCATATTCTGCTTTTCAGCGTTCCTTATGTTCCACACCGTCAACTCTTGGAACTTTGGGGATATGGAGCAGTACGGATAAATAAAGTTGATGTCGATAGCAAAGAAAACCGCGGTCGATATGTTACCAAATATTTTGAAAAAGGTATCGGACAGGAGCTATTGGAAAACTTTGGTAAACAAGCCTATCTATCATCACGTAATTTGAAGAAACCTGATGAAGATAAGTTTTATACCTATGAAACTTTTGACTATAATAACTCAACCGTCCTATATGAAACGGAATACACCAGCAAGATCTATAGAGACGGACAGTATTTCAATAATCACGTTACCTACAAAAAGATAAAGTTAGATACAAAGGAGTAAGTCACATGATAGCAACCGTGAATAAGAATGACCTCGTTGCACTTGGTTTCTCTGAGGGAACTTCTAAACGAATTATCAGACAGGGAAAAGAACTACTAATTGCTAGGGGCTTTAGAGTGTACCAAAATAAGCGTATCGGAACTATTCCAGCCACCGTCGCTACCGAACTACTTGGCTTCGATGTCCAAAACAGCTCTCTTTCTAGGGGGTAATATATGGCAATTAGAAAAGATAAAGACGGCGGTTGGATAGTTGATATTAGCAATGGTTTTGACCCAATAACACTTAAGCAACGTAGAGTAGTCAGAAAGGGCTACAAGACCAAGAAAGAGGCTACTGAAGCAGAACACTACCTAAGAAGTGTAGAGCTCAAAGAACGCTTCTATGGGGCTAAAATTACCCTTTCAATGCTCTATGAACTGCTGAAAGAAGAAGATAGTATAAATCATCGAAAAATTAGCTATATCAACACACAAGAAAATAACTATAATAAACACATAAAAGGTTATTTTTCAAAGGTTGATAATGTAGCAAAACTAACCTATGAAGATATTTACCAGTTCAGAGAACATCTTAGGCAAAAAGTTGCCAAAAATTCTGATAATCCTTTAAGCACAAATACTATCAACAAAATCATGATTCTGCTTAAAAAGATTTTTGACGTCGGCTTGCGAAAAGGTTATTACTCTACAAACCCAGTAAAGCTACTAAAAAAATTGCCTGTTGAAAAGACTAAAATGCAGTTTTGGACGGTCAAAGAATTCCAGCAGTTTCTAACACTGTTTGAACCAGAAGAATACAATATCAAATTACTTTTTACCGTTCTATTCTTTACAGGAATAAGACTTGGAGAAGCACTCGCACTAACATGGCAAGACATCTACTTTTCAAGTAATATAATTCATATTACAAAGTCAGTTTATGACAATAGAGGTGTAAGCCATATTAGTACAACTAAGACCAAGGCAGGAACAAGAAGAATTGTTATAAATAAAAAATTAAGCCAGGAACTACAACTTTGGCAAAAGCACCAAAAACATCTGTTAGAACAATTTACTAACGATAACTTGACCCTACAAGTGATTCAAAGTAGCCCTCTCAGAATTACAAAAAATGCTATTGAAAAACAGTACAAGAAAATACTTGAACGTGATAAGTCACTTAAAAAAATACGAATACACGATTTAAGGCACTCACACGCTTCCTTGCTGATAAACCAAGGGGAAGATTATCTAGTTGTAAAAGAAAGGCTAGGACATGCTTCTATAACGACTACAATTGACACCTATTCTCACCTCTATCCAAGTAAGCAGAAGGAATTGGCAGAAAAACTTGATGAACTAATATAAAAAGGATACCTCATAAGTATCCTTTTTGCTTATTCAATAAAATGCGGGACAAGAGGGTTCGTCAGGCTTACGAAGTATATGCTCAAGTCATTATTGAAATCAACACAATGGAAGTAAATGCTATCATCTTCATTTGACAGTTCTATTAAAAAGGGAAGAACACCATAAAGACTTATAATGTTATGCAAATAGCAAGATGCAGCAAACAACATAATTTCATCAGCTTCCATTGCTCCTAAAATCTGAGAACAACTCAGCAAGTAATCCTGCCAAGCAGTGCTATCAAATGTATTATCTTTATCATTGATAAACTGAGTTACAGACTTTGGAATATCACTATCAATCTGTGATAATGCATTCATAATTGTAGTATTGTCAAGTTTCTGAAAACATAGATTTCGAATTTTTCCGTGACTTATTAATATCTCGGCTCTTCTTTTAAAAGTAGCATATCTATAACACGAACCTCCAGTAAATGACTTAAGATACTCATTAATAGTTTTATTACCTAAAGTAGAGTAGGTTGTGTTGAAAAAATCATTTTTCGAAAGCGGTAACTTGAAATGTTCTACCTCAAAATCATATTCTGGCTTCCAGGCATTAACAACAGCATCACAAATTAATTTAATATTTGTAGAGAGCATAACACACCTCCTAGTATATGTTTTTAGGGTACTTTACCCTATACTTTATTTTACAACATGCTAAGGAAAATTGTCAAGATATTTTTGGCTCTTTGTCAACTGTAGTGGGTAGATGAAAAGCTAACACCTAGAGAGGACGAACTTCGTCCTCTCTTTCTTTATGTTCAATGCAATCAAAATCCGTTTTTTAAAGTTTTCAAAGTTCCTGAAACCAAAGGCATTTCTCTTAATGACTTTGATGAGATTATTGGTAGCTTCCAGTTTGGCGTTGGAATAAGGCAATTCCATGGCGTTTACAACCTTGTCTTTATCCTTTAAAAATGTCTTCAATACCGTCTGGAAAATAGGATTAACGATGGCTATTTCCTGTTCGATGAGGTCAAAGAAATGGTCTGAGTTC